>CAVQSG010000019.1:0-339915 GCA_963715415.1 uncultured Chloroflexia bacterium
TCACCCTGTTCAGGCAGACTATCTTCATAAAGCAGGTCGTTACCGGCGGGGGAACATAATAACATTCCCACTCTTACACCATCTGCACCATATTTATCAATAAGGTCAAGTGGTTCCGGTGAATTCCCAAGTGATTTGGACATCTTCCTCCTCTGCTGGTCCCGAACCAGACCGGTAAGATATACATTGTCAAATGGTTTCTGCCCCCTTATACTCATAACCGGCAATGATCATCCGGGCAACCCAGAAAAAGAGTATTTCAGGAGCTGTAATCAGATCGTTTGTTGGATAATAGTATTTAATATCCGCATTGTCCGGATCATTGATACCATCAAATGATGTTATCGGCCAGAGCCATGAGGAGAACCATGTATCAAGGACATCCTCATCCTGTCGCAGATCGGTCTCTTTCATGGAGTGATTACCACTCCTTTTCCTTGCTAGTTCAAGGGCTTCAGAAATATTCTCTGCAACAACAAATTCATTATTATCATAATACCATGCAGGTATCCTCTGTCCCCACCACAGCTGACGGCTTATGCACCAGTCGTGTACATTCTCCATCCAGTGACGGTAAAGGTTTTTAAATTTTGCCGGATGAATATTTACATCATCATTTAAAACAGCATCCAATGCCGGTTGCGAAAGATCCTTCATCTTCAGGAACCACTGGAGAGAAAGCCTTGGTTCAATAACTGAATTTGTACGTTCAGACCGGCCTATCTTATTATTATAATTTTCAACCTTAACCAGGTTACCACTCTTTCTGAAGCTCCTTCTTCAGCAAGTTCTTTTGCTTTAAACCTGTCAACTCCAACAAACAAACCGGCCCTGGCACTGATTGTGCCATTCTCATTAAATACATCAATTGATGGCAAGTTATGTCTGAGTCCGATCTCATAGTCATTAATATCATGAGCAGGAGTGATCTTAAGGCATCCTGTTCCAAACTCCAGGATCAACATAACTGTCAAAAATAAAAGGTACCTCCCGGTTAGCCATTGGAACAATAACCTTTTTTCCCTGCAAGATGTTTATAGCGCTCATCACCGGGATTTGCACAGACAGCTGTATCTCCGAGTATTGTTTCCGGACGGGTTGTTGCAACCATCACATATCCATCCTCTCCAACTATCTTATAACGAACATAGTAGAGCTTTGATTTTTCATCGACTATAATTTACCTCCTCATCCGAAACAGCAGTCATAGCCTGCGGATCCCAGTTAACCATTCTTACACCTCTGTAAATAAGCCCTTTGTTGAACAGGTCGATAAATACCTTTATGACCGAATCATATCTCTTTTCATCCATCGTGAAAAGTGTACGATCCCAGTCGCATGATGCTCCAAGTCTTTTAAGCTGTTCCAGGATTATACCACCATGCTTATGTGTCCATTCCCAGGCATGATTGAGGAACTCCTCCCTCGATAAGATCACGTTTTTCAATCCCTTCGGCCTTAAGCTTTGCTACTACCTTTGCTTCAGTGGCAATAGAGGCATGGTCTGTTCCAGGTACCCAGCAGGCATTCTTCCCCTGCATCCTTGCCCTTCGTACCAATACATCCTGGATAGTATTATTAAGCATGTGACCCATGTGAAGGACTCCTGTAACATTTGGTGGAGGAATAACAATAGTATAAGGCTCTCTCTCATCAGGAGTGCTCTTGAAAAATCCATGCTCCATCCAGTATTTGTACCACTTGCTCTCTGCTTTCCCTGGTTCGTATTTTGAAGGAATATCCATCGTAGTGTTTTAGAATATTTTAAATATTTGAATTGCAAAAATATAAATTTTAATGATACCAATAAATGGTATTAAACCACAGGGCAAACCCTTTACCCTTTCTTCCCGGGCAAGCCCGGGGAATTTAACCATAGCTTCTCGTCCTCCGTCTTCGTCGGTCACAGGTCGACTTCGACGACAGAAGACCGAAGCGGAACGCGAAGGAGGTGGCGAAGGCTGGACAACTAACCATTGTCCGTGCTATGGGCCAGTCCTTATTTATTTGTCTCATTGCCAGATAACTATCTCGATATAAGAATCTTTTTTGTTTGATTATTTTCTTGTTTGTCTTGTTGTAGTAATTATTTATACGTCGGCGCGAGGGAGAAAAATTTAAAAATTTTATATATTTTTTCAGGTTTCCTTGTTCGAACAGCGAATTCTTTTGGACCCATTCCCAGTTCATCCAATTTTTCCGAGAGAGTTTCTCCTGGAAAAAACAGCAGGTGTCTGACCGGTTACAACTATTTCTAAGTTATTGCGGATTCAGTTTTCATCAATTCCTTCAGATTCAATTATCTCTTCTTCGCGGCGAAGGTGTGCCGGCAATGCAAATCTAACAGGCTGTTTTTTAGCCTTTTCCGGCCTGTATGATGAGAAAAAGGGAGATGAAAATAAGGAACGAAGAAAAACGAACACCGAACAAGGAATGACGAACAAGGATTACCGAATATCGAACAATTGTTACCCGGGATACCAGACCTTTCTTGGATCATTTTCCGCCCGTACATAATTCCAGGCAGCGTCGGTCATTTTCCGCAGGTCATATTCAGGCTGCCAGCCTAAAATAAACCGGGCCTTGCTATTATCGAGCCAGGTGCTAAAATATTCGGTCTTTACCTCCACACTGGGCAGTTGCCGTGATTCTCTCAAGTACGTGGCCAGTTCCCCGTAATCGACTGGTTCATTCATGCAAATATTAAAGGTCTGCTGCCTGGCTTTGGGATTGTCAATGCTTAACAAGATGGCATCCACCAAGTCTTCTACATGCACAAAGTTACGCTTCACAGGTTAGTCCTCCGGATCTAACATCACCGGGATCGTGCCCTCTTTTTGATAAACTTCCGCATTTTCTTTCCCCACTAAATCGCGCCATACTGGTCCGCCGAATAGGTCTTCCCCAAATGATAAATGGTACTTAAAATCGTCCTTTTCCATGATCCACGGCGCACGTAAGCAGCAGCCATTGAAATCATACTGGATATAGTATTGCTCCAGCATCACTTCTTCCATCACTTTTGATAAGGCATAACAACCCGGATAGGCACTGTGATTTTGAGTCTCTGTTACCGGTTCAGTCCGCGGGTAGAAAAAATGTCCTACTGATGCATCCCCGCCTATCAAAATAAATTGTTGAAAATCTTTATTGGTGCGACAGCCCTCTAATAACCAAAACAGTCCTTTCACGGCAATGTCCATGATGGTGTCGGGAGTTTCCTTGGAGGTGGCCAGGTGCAATACATGGGTAATGCCTTGCAGGGCTCTCATTACATCATCCTTGTTGTCCATAGAACCATGTACTACTTCCAGTCGCTCATTCGTGTCCATTTTCCGCTGATGACAGAAAGCCCGGATTTTAAAATGATCAAACTGTCGATTTTCTATTATTCGCTTAATAAATACTTGTCCCACTTTCCCGGTTGCTCCGGTGACTAAAATCTTGTTCATAGTAAATTGTTTTGCAAATTGATGTGAATTAAATGGCTTTTTAACTTAACTGTAAAGCATAAATATTAATGATCAAAGCAATGAGCAGGATATGACACCTTATCCACTCTTTGATAAATATGTCTAACCGTGATAAATTCAATCCATTGTTCAAGATACCAAAAAACAAGAAACCCATAACGGCAGTCTGTCTATTAACCTTCTTTTACTGGTAAATTTTCATTTGATTAAAGCCAACACCAGAGAACCTGGAAATTTCCTGTTGCGGAACGATAGCCGGAAAAAAGCTGTCTTAAGCGGCTGCTTTATGCCTTTTTGGATATTTTATTCAGCTATAATTATATGCGCGTATTTCTGTCAATTTTAAGTATTATGCTGCATTTTGGTACGATCTGATAATATATGTCATATTATACTGTGAATAAATATTTTTTCTTGCCTTTCTGTATAGTATGTAGTACATTTATATTTCTGCATACCAATAAGAAAGAAGTCGAAAAATAAACAAGGAAATAACCCCATAAAGAAAAGATATACTGAAAATATTATTTAATTATTTCAAAATGAGCAACCCTGACAATTTGGTGCACCCGAACGCTGGGCGTATTATGAAATCCGGAAAAAATGTGCGGCGATTAAACTTCCATTATTTTGACATAATGGTCTGTGCGTCGCTCGCCCAGCGTCAGGTGAGCAATGTCGTTAATGTGCAAACAATGTGCTTAAATCAAGGATCGTTTATTTCATTCAGATACAGCAGCACCTGCCTCTAATAATAAATTATGATTGAAACAGCATAAAACTAAACCAGGAATACCTAATGAATCGTTTACATTCTTATCTTATTTGTTTCGTATCGGTCCTATTTATTTTAGCATCTGCATGTACGAAGAAACGCGATACTAATCAAAACTCATGTCCGGATAAAGGACAAATAAATTTTACAAAACTACAAGTCGCTCAACCGGAAGAAATGGGCATGAAATCTGAAGTGTTAAAGCAGGAGCTAACCGAACTTTTAGGCGCGAACAAAACCAGCGCAGCATGTTTGCTCGTAAAGGGCAAATTAGTCTGGGAATATTATTGGAAAGATTTTGGTCCCCAGTCACGCTTTGACATTTATTCCGCGGGAAAAGCATTTACAGCATCAGCCATCGGTTTATTGGCAGATGATGGAAAACTAAAGGTGGATGACCCAGCCTGCAACATTCTAACCGAATGGGCTAATGATGAGCGAAAAGAAATTACGATAAGAAATCTTTTAACCATGACCTCAGGATTAAAGCTGGATTATAAAGGATTTGTCAATTCACCTAATCCTACTGATGCGATGCTAAATTGGCCTATGGAAAGGCCACCTGGAACAGCCTGGTCTTATGAACAAGCTACTTCTCATGCCCTATCGATTATCGTAAAAAGATTATCCGGCAAGCAACCGATTGTCCTTTTACGTGAACGCATATTTAATTCAATTGGTATAATGGAAGCGGATTGGCTCCGCTCCCGTCAAGGAGATTGTCTGGGTTGGCGCAGTGTGTTGATCAGTGCGCGTGAATTGGCTTTATTTGGGCAGTTCTATTTAAACAAGGGCCGCTGGAACGGAAAACAATTACTCAGTGAAGATTTTATTAACCAAGCCATAGTCAATGATCCCCTGCTATCTAAAATCCCCGTTGCCAAAGGTCAGGATGATTTTCGTCGTCGTGGTTACGGATGGCAAATGTTTGTAAACACCAACGGAATTTTTGAAGGTGTGGACAAATCAGGATACGCCTTTCTGGGAGCATTTCATAACATCTGTATAGTTGACCCTACCAAGGATTTTGTCTTTGTCCGAATGGTAACACCGGAAGCACAAGGGAATCACTCAGAATATAATAATGCCTTGGATGTTACGGATGAAGGAACCGCAAAGATTTGGCGGAGTATTCTATCAGCATTTGAGTAAGGCATTTCACAATTCGGCCCGTTAATTCCCAGGAATCTCAGGTTAGTCAGGATTTTTTGATTAAGAATGCATTTCAATCTCATAAATCATATAACTAAATCCCCACTGTCGTTTCATCATTCCGAAAGGATGCTCCCCGATAGCCTGACACTGATAATAAAGCTACTCCGCTTCCTGTGTGTAATGAAAAACAGCCAGCCATATTTAACAGGAGTGGCATAATAAGAAAAAACCTATAGGATCAATAATACCAGAGGGATAGCTCAAAACACGGCATGTAACTATAAGATTACAAATTTTAGCAAACGCACCCCTATACCTATAAAAAATGACAAGTGATTGCGGCAGAAGGTAAAACTGACCACATATAGCAGTATTGTTAATTAATTAACAGAGGCTGGCAGATTACGGCGGGAGGGCCGATTATCAGTCGAGCGCAGGCAGGTCCCGGTATATGTGCAGTAACTATCTTGTAGCGGCGAAACATATTAACTAAGGCGCGATGGATAACGGCCTTGTTTTTAAATATTTGTGTTAACGGCAGTCTGTCTAATAACCTTCGTTCATCTTTAAATTTTCATTTGTTTTAAGCCGGTACCAGCTTGCATATAACGACAGTTTGTCTTTTATGTGACAAAGGTTGAGGCTAGGTTGAGGTTGAGGTATGAGTTTTAAAACGACATAACCTCAGCCTTAACCTCTGCCTTAACCTTTTTCGGGTTGTCTCTCCTGAAATTGGAAATTGTGTTATGATCAGGTTTTAGGCACTTTAAAAGCCACATTACTTCTATGTTCCTTTTGCATTCTTTTTCCAGGTCGCGTGAATACCGTTAACATTAATCGGAAAGTCAGGGTAATTATGAAACTGAAATGTTATTAAGGCGGATGATTTTGATACAAATTCCTTATTTCTTGATTCAGTTGGGTTTTGATTAATCCATTCAATAGTTTTCTCACATTCCTTTTCGCTTATTTGTCCGAAAGAAATTATTGGAAGAGTAATTAAACTCAAAATTAAAATCAGTTTTATTAAATATGGTTAATTGTGCCTGATACTTCCAGTAGTCGGATTAGCACAGTTGCCGCCTACGCTCTTTTGGTTACGCCTTTGCCGATGTAAATCTATGGGGCAACTGTAGTCGAACCAATTAAGTTTGCACCAAGGTCAGCATTCCAACTATTTCCCTTATTCGCAAACCGTATACAACGCTTGTTAGCGCTTTGTTCTTTAGGATCATTGATCTTCAGGTAAATATCATAGTCCCAGGAGGCACCTCACCAAATGCGCCCATATTAATTGAGAAGTTCAAATCACGCCATGCAGCGGTATTGTCTGCCCTGCTGTTCCACACTCATCAGGCCGCCAATCCCTTGCGTCAAGGTTCGTAAGCGCCGTGTAAGAGTTAGAACCGGCTTTGGATTTCAGAATAACCGACACATTTTTCTTGTTTACTATATTACCAAAGCCGACGTTTTGGATCTTTCCTTCGAACCTCAGGGTACCATTCTGCTTTACCCATTCACTTGCCTTAGCCTCGCGCAACACTAACCGGTAGCCCATTCTGTCGCGGAAATATTCCAGTCCGTTTCTGCCGTCATATACCGGGTCAAAGATTGCCGTTTTACGAGTTCTTACTCTATTCATGTGGGAATGTAAACGGTCTAGTGACATTTTTCTTTCATTATAGACAAAATACTCCAAGAGTTTATCATCCGACCGTCCGGACCATTCTGCATATTCAAATGAGTTGTTTGGCAATAAGCAGGCTTCTATAATAAGCGCCGGAGGAGTAGGGATAAAGATATGCATCGTCAGAACTACCTCCACCTAATTCACCACCATAGAAATTGTTTTGACTTCTGACCAGGTTCAAAACCTGTTACGATCATAGAATTACCGATCGCTCATTAATCATAATCGCCTTCGAAGATACCGAGCCATTGTCACTCCAGCGTCGAGCCGCGGATAGCTATCGTTGCAAAATACCAAAACGTTCTGCGTCGAGCTGCTTACGGACCGGCATGGCGTCTAAATTGTAAAGCCTATATTGGTCCCATACTTAACGTTATACCATGCCACGAACTCCGCCCGCATGTGCTAAAATTGAACGCGAAGCGGGAACCAGCATCCAGCAACGCATTCAAAAGCATGGTATTGGCATCCGGATCCCGTGACATAGTTGATGAGTGCATTTCGCCCCATGGGCCAAAGATACCCGCTTTAACAGCCATGATGATGTCTTCGAATTCATGGAAAATTGGCTTAAGTTGCCAAAGATGATATTGTATCCAGGTCAAATGTTCAAAACCTGCTACAGTACACATTCCTTCCGGTTCAGTGTCATATCTGCCATCTATAACTCCAACCCATCCCGTCATAAGTTGGGCGGAGATGGACGGTACAGTTGGTTTTTTCTCTCACAAACAGAAGCGCTTCTCTTAATACAGCAAGCGCATCGTCTGTTATGGCTTGAGTTGTTCCGTACGTGATTGTACCAGTATTATTGAGGCGCGACCGCGATGAAAAGTTACGCAAGTCAATGTAGAATTGAACTACACCAGGCTCACACCAAACATTGGTAGTAACAACTGGTCTGCCAGGATTAACTCCACCCAACGTAAGCGATTTGTATTGCATAATCCATGGGTTACCTGTCCATTGACTTATCGCCACTTTGCCGCTTACCGGAAGAACTAAAGGACCATCAGAAGTATGGTCATCATTGCTTTTGACAAAGCCTCTGTCCGGATTCGGAATATCAACAGGATTCTCCGTATAGTCAAGCGCCTGTAACACAAGCGGGGCTACTTCTTTATCATCCGCACCATTCAATACAATGTCGTTTCCGGGAGCCTTCCCCGCATATGCGACACACAACAAGCCTGTCAACACCAGGCCAACGATTAACATGATTTCATTCACTCTAAATACTTTTTTCATAACCTAACCTCCAACTTAATATAATAAATGTACAAAACAGATTCGTCAACAAAAGTTTTTATGGTTGTTGTTAACTTTCAATAGTGATTGTTTTCCCGTTTATTGAAAATTCTAATTTATATTTTAAATGAATCTTTCCTAAATTTTATTTTTAAAAATCATATCCCGGTAGGCCCATTGACCTTGTCAAGGTAGCATGATTAGTAACGGTACCGAAAGTTGAATAAATGCTTTTAAACCCGCTCTCATAGACTTTAGGGTCGATTACGGATTTGCCCGGGCTGCCGACATGTCCTCGCGATGTGGGAACGCAACCGAGGACCGACCGGAATTTGTCCTTTCTTCCCATTTCAGGAACCATCCTTCCAATTCGGGGGTTTGTCTCAAGATATAGAGTTACATTTATTAGTCTCTCTAGCGTTAGTGAAGCATATTTTATTGAGTCTTGGGAGATGTACTCAGCAATAGATTTTAAATCTGTCAGGGATCTCTGAGTCCAGATTATTTTAACCATGTTTTAAGCTCTTTCTTAACTTGATCTGTTGTAAAGACTCTACCATCCTCGATATCTTTAAGTCCTTCCTCAATCCGATTAAGAATCACAAGTTCTTCAACTATTTGGTCAACTGTAAAATTCTCAGGTAACCTGTCAACTGTCTTTCTTACTTTGTCTCTTGTTAACATGATCGTGATATTATTGAAGCAAAGATAGTAAAAAGTGAACTTTGATTGAAGGGACATTATGATTTTGTGCGTTATATTTAGGCAAATAGTCAATTAATCTTTAGTCGGGACCGCTTATTGCTTAAATATAACGGCAGTTTGTCTTTTATGGGACAGAGGTTGAGGTTGAGGCTGAGGTTGAGGTTATTAACAATCATGGGAGGTTTTTAGACAATCTGACAGCCCGGTGGTTGAGGGAGTAAACGTTGGTGGCGCCGTCCGCCGACACAAGTCCTGGTACTTTAATCATGCAGTAAATTCTGATTTTTATTGTCAGGGTTACAATTTTTCGAATGCATGACAAATAAACTTGTCGCTGTCTCTCTGGTCATGCCGGTTTAGGTTGCATAAAATGTCATCCTCCAATCCAGGTTCGTAGTTTTTTAAGCATGTCAGACAGAGAGAAGGAATTTTAATAAGGTCTGGATTGATTTCGTATCCGTCATCAGTGAAGATGCCTGCAATCTTTGTAACATCCATGTCATCAATATGTTTTCGGCCTTTACTATCTGTTTTATTTAGTGCCGTATCAATTTCATAATCACCTGTTGGATGACTCTCTCCAGTGATGCAGGTAAAACAACTATTCCCAGTTTGAGCGGAGCCTATAACCCAAATATCATTTCCGCAATGACATTTTGAACCTTCTTTGTAGGCTTCAAGTGCAGCCTCTAATCGTACTCTGAGAATCTTTTCGTTTTCAGAGGGATTACTTTTCATGTGTAATTTTACATACTTGTCGATCGATATTGGAACGAATGCCATGCTAATGGTTTTTATTTTTTATAAACTATTTGGTATATCTTTTCTGCTGCTATACTGCATTCTTCATTGTCTATGGTCAATCCTAAAAGCCTCAGAAATGATCTCATTAATAAGTCTTTGAATTTTTTTCTTCACCTCCACGGGCCTTTTTGATGTTATTTCAGTCTCTATGAAAAAGAGTATATCAATAGCTTCAGTTTCATACTCGTTTAGATCTTTAATTTTTATTGCATTTTTGCCAAGTGGATTCCAGGTGTTTAATACAAGTTTTACCTGATCAATAATCTCTTGTTCCATGGAATTGTCTTTTTATGCTTAAACTGATTATGTTTTGATTTGAAAGATATTACATTTTTTATTATTGAAAAAGAGGAATCTTATTGTCAAGATTAAATGTCTCTCTTTAGGCGGTTAGGCGTTGTAGTTTTAAGTCCCGATAGCTCCTAAAATCCGCATGTCAGGTTTTTGATTGGGTACACATGCGCGTATCCGGGTGAAACCACCATTACAAATTTGTCGTGAGTGCAGGGGCAAAAGCAAAAACTGTGACGAACAACTTACCCATATTGTCCGTGTTAGGTGGTCGTAGTATTATTTAAATTAAAAGATTGCTGTCACAGATTATTAAGCATTAATTGGTTAAATGTATACAAAGCACTAATCTTGAGCCAACCATCGAAAAAATTTCCAATTTCCATCATCCTGTTTTTTATATACTGTAATGCATCTAAGATTTTGATTCACAGTTTCCTTCCCATTAGGTGTTATATCTTGCTCGAGCATACCAAATTCATATGCCATTGTATCATGAACAAAAAGCTCTTTGGGTTTATAGTTGATCTTAACAATAGCATCGGCCGGAGCCGTCTGGTATATCGGCAACGAACCGGACCGACGATTCTATCAGGACGATATTGAACCTGACGTATATGCCGAGGCATACCACGATCTGTATGGCAAGCTCAAGAGCGTCGATCCCTCGGCCAGAGTCTTCCCGGGTTCGATCGTTCAGGCTACAGAATTGCGACTGAAATATCTCGATCTAGTGTTGGAGGCTTATCAGACAAAGTACGGCACCAGGCTACCAGCGGACGGCTGGAGCATCCACGGCTTCATCCTCAACGAACAGCGGGACGAATGGGGCGCCGGTATTCCTCCTGGTCTTGAAGACAATAGTGGTATGGTCATCAGCCCTCAGGAAAATGACAACTTCGACATCTTTGTCGAGCAAATTGAACGGTTTAGGCATTGGATGTTCTATCGCGGCTATCGTGACGTACCTCTCTACCTTTCGGAATATGGTGTGTTGATGCCAAAGGGTCTTTTTGGTGGTGATGAAGATTTTCCAGAAGGACGTGTCAACGCATTTATGGACCGGACATTTGATTACCTGCTCAACGCCTCCAGTGAGCAATATGGCTTTCCGCCTGACGCCAATCGCCTGGTGCAGCATTTCAGTTGGTTTAGCACAAACAGCAAAGTGTTCAACGGCTATCTTTTTGATGTCGATAACGACAACGAACGTACGCTAATGGGCGACAATTACGCGGCATATACGACCACAATGACAGGCACCGTCGACTTCTTTCCGGCCAAGATTTTTGTCACTCCTTCCGCTCCACTGTCCAGCAGTGGAGTTGTGGATTTGACGATCCATGCTGAGATTGCCAATGGTGGAAATCTCCAGGTCGCGGAAGAGGCTGAGGTCACCTTCTTTTCCGGCCACCCGGATGAAGACGGCCGGCAGATCGGGACGGCGGAAACAGTCTCTCTGTCGGGTTGCGGCGATACTGTCGTCGCCAAACAAGTATGGCCTGACGTCGAACCCGGCAACTACGAGATTTATGTTCGTGTTTCGGCCATGGGAGACACCGGCGACATCGACGAGGCCAATAACATCGGGCCGCAATATGTTTTTTTTGCCAACCACCGGCTTTATATTCCCTTTTTTGCCAACCACCGGCTTTATGTTCCCTTTGTCGAATAGAATCAATTCGACGTCGAAATAGTTGTACCGACGATATTCGGCGTCTGACCATTTGTCTCGCGAGTAAGGGTTTTTCCTAATGCGTTTTCCATGTCAATCTACGCCGTCTCTGTCAAGATGGATGCCAGCGCGTACCGCTCCTGGCGGGAGCGTTGTTCACGGCCGCAGCAGCCCTGTTCTTCTGCCCGAAATATGCTGAGGCGCAGGTGCAAACCTCCTCGTCGCAGCAGAACGCGCTGCTGTGTCGCTTCGGCGTCAACCACCATCAGACAGCGACTTCATCCATTACCGATTACGACCTTGCATCGCTTCGATCCGGTTCGTATATCGATTACGGCGCCGCCGCCGCGCCGCAACGGCCGAACGGAATCCGTTACGTCCCCGTAATTCGCCTGAAGCAGAAGGCCAACAAAGGGTATTCCTATACCCCTTCCGGCGCGGTGTTGGATGCCGCAATTGCCGCCAATCCGGCTGCGGTCTGGTATATCGGCAACGAGCCGGACCGCCGCGTCTACCAGGACGACATCGAGCCCGATATCTATGCCCGGGCCTATCATGAGCTGTATACCAAGATCAAGGCCGTCGATCCCACCGCCAAAGTCTTTCCGGGCTCGATCGTGCAGGCCAGCGAGCTGCGGCTACGCTATCTGGATCTGGTGTTGGATGCATACCGCGCAGAGTATGCCGCCAAGATGCCACTGGACGGTTGGAGCATCCACGGCTTTATTCTGCCGGAGCTAGGCAACGAAGGCGCCGGAATTCCGCCGGGCATGGATGACGAGATCGGACTCGACATCGATCTCCAGGAGAATGACAGCGTCGAACTCTTTGTCGAGCAGATCGAACGATTTCGCAATTGGATGTATACGCACCGTTATCGCGATGTGCCCCTCTATCTTTCAGAGTATGGTGTGCTTGTGCCGGAAGGATACGACTACGATCCGGAATTCACAGCCGAGCGTGTAAATACGTTTATGGATGCGACCTTCGACTATTTACGCGGCGCCACCAACGCCACAATCGGTTACCCGCCCGACGGAAACCGGCTGGTGCAACATATGAGTTGGTACAGCACCAATGACAAGGGCTTCAACGGCTTCCTATTCGATGTCGACAATGGGGATCAGCGGTCACCCATGGGCGAGAACTATGCCGCCTACACCGGCGCCATTGATGCGGCCGTCGACTTCTTCCCCGTGAAAATTTATACGACGCCGTCTGCGCCGCTCTCTGTTGACGGCGCGACCGAGTTGACGATCCATGCCGAGATCGCCAATAGCGGAAACCTGCAGGCTGAACAGCCGGTTGAGATCTCCTTCTATGACGGTGATCCGGCCGACGGTGGCGCGCAGATTGGCGATACCCAGACGCTGTCGCTGACCGGCTGCGGTGCGACGAAAACCGTCACGATGGCATGGCCGGATGTTGCGCCCGACACCTATCAGATCTTCGTCAGCGCCAAAGCCGCCGGAGACGTCGACGATGTCGACGAGAGCAATGATACAGCCCCCAAGTACGTCTTCTTCGCAAATCACAAGGTCTACTTGCCCATTGTCGATTAACCTGAGGGCGATTCCGTGTTCCTCAGGAAATACCCTCCGGAAGGTGGCCGAAACCACTTCAATCAGTGGAATCTCGCCGACCACTTCGCGGAGGGATTATCGGGAATTTGTTGGCAGATGGAGACTGAGTGTTGACACCGGCACAAACTGCGATAACTTGCCGATGTTTGGGCAATGGTCTCGTATGAGGCTATAATCGCAAAATGGCACAGAGTCGTACAGAGCGGGGCCAACCGCTCATTCAACTGAACAATGTCTCCAAGCGGTTTCGCCTCCACAGAGAAAAGCAACGGTCGATTCAGGATGGGTTCATTCGAATCTTTCAGAATCGCCGTTCTGCGCAGGAGTATTTTTGGCCCCTGCGTGATGTCTCGCTGTCAATCTATCCGGGTGACAGCGTCGGTGTTCTGGGGCCCAACGGGTCGGGCAAGAGCACAATGCTCAAGCTCATCAACGGCATCCTCGAACCGACGAGTGGCAAGATCACTCTGCGTGGTCAGATCGCATCGTTACTTGAACTGGGTGCCGGTTTCCACCACGATCTCACTGGTCGCGAAAATATCTTTCTGAACGGCTCGGTCTACGGCGTGTCGCGCACGGAAATGCATGACCAGCTCGACAGTATCATTGAGTTTGCTGAACTCGGTGACTTTATCGATACACCCGTCAAACACTATTCGTCGGGCATGTACGTGCGCCTTGGCTTCTCCGTTGCCATCCACACGGATCCCGACGTCTTGGTAGTGGACGAGGTATTGACGGTCGGGGATCAGGTTTTCCAGCAGAAATGTCTGGAACGGATCCACGAGCTTAAGGGCAATGGGGTCGCCATCGTTCTGGTCTCCCACAGTCTGGCCGAAGTTGAACGCTTGTGCGACCGGGCTGTCTGGCTGCAGAACGGGCTGTTGCGCGCCGACGGTGTTGCGTCCCAGGTTGTGGATGAATATCTTGCCTTTTCCAACGATCGATACTATCAGATGCGCCGTACACGTGACGGCCGGACGCTCGACCGCGAATTCGACTTCGACAACAGCGAAAAGCGTTGGGGAACGGGCGATGCCGTGATTACCAAGGTAGAACTGCTGGACGCAAGCGATGTCGAGCCTGAGTACTTCATGACCGGCGACAAAGTGCGGCTGCGCATTCATTACAAAACGAGCAAACCTGTGCCTACACCGGTCTTCGGACTGGCATTCCATCGCCGTGACGGTGTCCATGTCAACGGTCCAAATTCACGTCAGGCCGGTTGCGACATCGCCCGGATTGACGGCAGCGGCATTGTAGAATATGCGATCGACGCCCTGCCGCTGAATCCCGGCCACTATGCCGTAACCGCGGCGATCTACAACCAGACGGCAAGCGAAGCGTTGGACCACCATCACCGCATGTATGAGTTTGAAGTGCGTGCCACCGGTTTGCACCAGGAAGAAGGTGTCGTTCATATTCCGGCTGCCTGGCGCCACCTTTCCGGTGGTCAGGGTCGCCAGGAGGCAAGTGAGACCGGCACAACTGATGACATAGCCGATTCCGTGGTTGCTCGGACAGCCTGAAGAGTTTCCCTCAAAGCGCAAACTATTGCCTGCATTTCACCGGCACAGTTACGATTCCGTCATGAATGCCGAGCCGTCGGTCACAGTCATCGTTCTCAATTGGAACAGCAAAGAGTATCTTGATCCCTGTTTGGGCGCGCTCCAACAGCTCGACTATCCCCATGTCGAACTTTTGGTGGTCGACAACGGCTCCAGCGACGACTCCGTGGACTACATCCGCACGAATTTTCCGTCGCTACCCCTGATCGCGAATGAACGCAATCTTGGCTACGCAGGCGGAAACAATCTTGGGTTGAAGGCATCGGATGCCGATATCCTCGTTGTCTTGAATCCCGATGTCGTCGTTCCGCGCGACTGGTTGCGTGTTCTCGTCTCCTATTTCGTCGCCGATCCCACCATCGGTGTGGCCGGCTGTCTGCTCCGCTTTCCCGGTGCGGATCTGATCCAGCACGCAGGTGGCGGGATCGACTTCCCTCAGGGGTGGTCCAGACATATCGGCGCTGGCGAGACCGACATTCGCCGCCATGCTGCCGTCATGGATGTCGACTACGTGATTGGCGCCGCCTTCGCGATCCGCCGCCAACTCTTTGCCCGGATCGGCGGCTTTGACGAAACATTTTTCCTTTACTACGAAGATGTCGACTACTGTTATCGTGCCCGTGACGCCGGCTATCGTGTTGTCTACGCACCGACACCACCGGCGGTCCATCATGAGGCAGTGACAACACGAAAGGAAAGTCAGTTCTATCTCGAACAGGTGCATGCGGGCCGCTGGCGTTTTCTACTCAAGCACGCACCCATTGAGGTGCTCCTTGCAGACACAGTAAAGGCCGAGCATCGCTGGCTGCAGGAACGCTCGCATCGCGAGCGAAGGGCATTGCTGCGGGCCTATCGCGCTGTTCTTCACGACCTACCCCAATTGTGGACGATCCGGTGCACGGAAGGAGGTACGCAGTTGGATGAACTGAATTCACAGCAGACCGAGATGGCTGCACACCTGGTCGCGTTGGCTGACAGCGCCGGCAATGGCCATACCTTATCCTATGCGCGCGCGGCGCGCGCGCTGAGTGAGGAGAGTTTGCAGCAATTGGCCGAGACCGAACGCCGCCTGCACGCTGCCTCCTATGTGACGGAGCAGCCGCTCATCTCCCATGCCCCAGTAATCGGCCGGTTCTTGACCTGGATTCGCAACACCTGGAACAACGTCGCCACCACCTGGTATGTGCGCCCGCTCCTACAACAGCAGAACGATTACAATGCGTTGCTCTACCGGAGGCTGGAGGAGCTAACCGGCTTTCAGCGGGAGACCTATCAGATTCTGAAGGAGACCCATCTCCTGCTCGAGGCGCTGAGCGAGCGGAAGACAGACGACGACCGCGACGTCACTGAACTGGCCCGTCGCACAGGTGAGCTGGCGGTTGCGCTCGCACGCTTGGAGCGACGCCAACGCGAATCTGATCGCCGCGGAAACTCGTCCCGGTCCCACGGATGCGTCCTGATCCATGCGCATCGCCTATTTTTCTCCACTCCCACCGGCGCGGACCGGCATTGCCGACTACAGCGCCACCCTCCTGCCGCATCTATACAGACTTGCCGACATCTCACTCTTTACAGACGATCCAAGTAAGATTGGGCAGTTTGGGCTGCCCGCGCGCGCAATCCGGTCATTTGGCGGACAGCATGCGGAGCGGATGGACCTCTGTCTGTACCAGATGGGCAACAATGTTCGCTATCATAGGGAGATCTATGCGGCTGCACTGCAGAACCCCGGATTGGTTGTCCTGCACGATCTCAACCTCTACGCCTTTCACGATGATCTCTTTGTGCAGAGCGGCCGCACGGCCGCGTATCTGCGCGAAATGGGCTTTGCCTATGGGATGCGCGGAAGTGCAGCCGGACTCGCTCTGTTGGATGATCCGGGTCTGCGCGACGATGCCCACTATCCGCTGCTAGAACGGATCGCCCAACTCAGCCTCGGTGTGCTGGTGCACAGTGAGTACGCACGTCGTTATGTCGGCCGCCGCTGCCCGCGTGCTTGGGTGAGGCATGTCAATCAGCCGGTAACGCTTCCCCCGACCGCAACACAATCGAGCACGGATGCCAAAGCACAACTCGGCTACAGTGCAGATGATTTTCTGTTGGCTTCGTTCGGCTATGCCGCCTGGACAAAACGCATCGATCGCGTCCTTCCTGTACTTGCCGAGCTGCGCACCAGCTATCCACAACTGCGCTACGCGGTGGTCGGCGAAGTGGTGGAGGGCTACGACGTCGAGGCGCAGGCGCAGGCTCTGGGACTATCGGATATCGTTCGCTTTACGGGCTTTGTCACCGGCGATCAATACATGACCTATCTGGCCGCCGCCGATGTGGGCGTAAATTTACGCTACCCGACCACAGGCGAGACCTCCGCCGCGCTGCTCAGCCTGTTGGCGGCCGGCAAGCCGGCCCTTGTCTCCAATGTAGATGCGTTTGTGGAACTGCCCCAGACCGCCTGTTTCAAGATCGATCCTGACGAGCACGAAGCCGACCAGTTGCGCGATCTGCTGCGCCGGTTACTTGCCGAGCCGGCGTTGCTTGCAGAGATGGGACAGGCTGCGCATGCCTACATTGCGTCATCTTGTGGCCCGGTGCAAGTCGCACAACAGTACATCGACTTTGCCGCCGCGATCGTTGCCGCTGCCGGACGACCCGCTGTACAAGCGACAGTATCGGAACGATGATCGCGTTCCCTGGGGTTTTCCGGACCATGATGTTGCTGGCGGCGTTGGCTGCCTGCGGCTATATGCTGACGACGAGCCTGGTCTCTCGTCGCATCGACCCTGCGCCGGCACGCCGGCTCGATCTGCTTGAAGCGCTCTTTTCTGCGTTGGCGTTGGCCATCTGTGTCGCCGGCTTCATCGGCATTGTGCTGGTAGAGATCGGATGGTTCAGCCTTTGGTCGGTGGTATTCGCTCTGTTCACCATCGCTGGTCGCGGTCGGCCTCCGGGTGGCGAGGCGTGGTCAGCTTCGCTGGCACGTCGGCGCTGTCTCCAGGTACGAATGGCCGGTATTGGGGCTGCTCTTGCTTCTCTGCTCCGTGCTCTTTTTACGACCCCACGAATTCATCACCGGCGGCGCGGACGCCGGCGTCTATGTGAATATCGGCGCCAATATCGCGCGGACCGGCGCACTCTTCATTCGTGACCCAATGTTGGCCGAACTGGACCCGGCGCTGAATACGGCGCTTTTTCGCCCTCTGCCGCCGGAGTCGGATGTGACATCGGTACTCTATCCCGGCTTCTACCGCTCGGACACCCAGCCTGATCTGCTTATTCCCCAGTTCTTTACCCTTCATCCACTCTGGCTTGCTCTTGCTGCCGGAATCGGCGGTGTGCGAGCTGCTCTGGCCGTCAATCCGTTTTGGGCCTTCCTCGGCATTTGGGCTCTATACATGTTCGCACGCGAGCTGATCGGTGCGCGCTGGGCCTGGTTGCCCGCGCTCTTGCTGGCCGTCACTCCGCTGCAGGTCTATTTTTCCCGATATCCAACCGCAGAGCTGATCGCCCAATATTTCGTCTGGCTCATGCTCTGGGCGTTCACCGCATTCGTCCGCGAGCGACCGCTGCGTGCGCTTTGGGGGTTGATTGCCGGTCTTGCCATCGGAGCGCTCTTTATGGCGCGTATCGACATGATCTTCGTGTTGCTGCTCCCGTTGCTCTATGCCTTGCTGCTGCTGCTGACCCGACGCTGGACACGTGAGGAACTGTGGTTCTGGATCCCGCTGCTTCTATCGACAGGATATGCAGCGGCACATGCACTACTCTTTCGCGCCCCTATACGCTCTACACCTACGGGACGGTGTTGCGGGTGCTGTGGTCTCAGCTGTCGATCGTCGCGATCTGTCGCGCTGTTACTCGCTCTGGTCTTGCTCTATCTTTTGACTGCGCAACGCCGCCGCCTGTTGACCTGGGCACGTGCAATCGCCGCAAGCGTCAGGACGCGCCATGTAGCTGTTGCGATTTTGGTGCTGATGGCCATCGTTGGCTATGTCGTCCGGCCCTATCTCGGCGAGACCATCGTTGCATCCTACTGGTATACGGGCACCGACATCCCGCTCACCAATCATTTGAATCTGATCCGGCTCGGCTGGTTCATCACGCCGCCGGCGATAATTCTAGGCGTTTTCGGAGGCGCCGTGATGCTCGAAGGCGAGCCGTGGCGTAAGATCTGGCCGCTGTGGGTGGTTGGTGCTTCTTTCACGGTCCTCTATCTCTACAACATCCTCAACAATCCGGTCTTGATCTACGGTATGCGGCGCTACGTGCCGGTGACAGTGCCCTTCATCATGATGGCTGCTGCCTACGGACTAGTTCGTCTATGGGCGTTGCGCCGTTGGGGTAAGGTGCTGGCCGGGACTCTCTTGCTCGCGCTTCTGCTCTGGTTGCTGTACAATAACCGGCTAATATGGCGGCAGGCCGACTTTGAGGGCGGCATCGCTCAGATCGAGGAACTCGCCGGTCACTTTGCCGATGACGGCATTCTGCTTTTTGTGGACGATGCACCGGTCGGCGTCGGTGTGATCTTTGGGACGCCGCTGAACTATCTGCACGGCTTGGCGGCGTTTGACCTGCAGGAGGATGCGCTCGATCTGCCTGTGTTGCTGAGGCAGATCGAGCGTTGGCAGCAGAGTGGTCACAGCGTCTATCTCGTCGCCAAGGCCGGGCAGCCGACCGTCCTGGGCGCTGATGAATTGGTCCACCTGGGCGAGTTTGTTTGGGACACACCCCAACTCGAGCAATCCTACGATCACGCGCCCGCCGCGCTGCGGCGTTCCGTGTATGAGTTGGAAATCTATCGCATCGAGGAGCAACGATGATGTGTAAGCAAGGGAATAGACGGCCAATCCTGCGATGACTCGAACGAAGATCTCTAGCGCCGCACCACCCAAATTAGAACTGAATGCTCTGCAATCACAGGCAAGGGCGTGGCTGGCCGAGTTTCCGCCTGACAGCCCGGCGCTGGTGATTCCCATTTTCAACGCGCTGGACTATGTGGTCGTGTGCATCGAAAGCCTGGCCGCAACCATCGATAGCACCGTCCCGGTCTTGCTGGTTGACGATGCCAGCACCGACCCCAACGTTGCGTCGACGCTGACGGACGCAGCACGCTTTGGCCCCCAGTTTGGCTACTTCCGCAAACCGTTCAACAGTGGGTTTGTGGGCAGCGTCAATTTCGGCTTCGAGACCGCCGTGCGCCGGGATGTCGTCATCGTCAACAGCGACACCCTCTATCCTCCTGGATGGTTGGAGCGGCTTCGTGCAGCAGCATACTCAGGGACAACCGTGGCGACGGCAACGCCGCTGACCAACCACGGCAGCATGGTTTCCGTGCCCTTCCGCGATCGGCCGGTGGAACAGATCGAGGGCGGCTATTCGGTCCAGGAAGCGGACGCGCGAATTCAGGCCGCTTCCCACAGACGTTACCCTTTGTTGCCTACCGCCATAGGCCATTGCACCTACGTCCGCCGTTCGGCGCTGGATGTTCTCGGTTTTCTGGACACTGCTTTCGCACCCGGCTATGGCGAGGAGGTCGATTTCTCCCAGCGCGCCGTGACCATGGGCTTTGTGCATGTGGCGGCCGATGACCTCTTCATCTTCCATGCCGGCGCCAAATCCTTTTCGGCCGAAGGACAGGCCAAACGCAAGCGTATCAAGGACGATCACGAAGCCCTGATCAACAAGCGGTATCCCTGGTATCGTGCCTGGGTTGCCGATATCACCCTGGACCCGACCAGCCCGTTGGCGGAAGCGCTGGATCGCGCCGCACGCTCATTGCGTGGCCACCGTATCGCCATAGACGCGACCTATCTGGCGCCGACAACGACAGGCACCAGCGTCGTTTCGCTGGAGTTGATCCGCGCGCTCGCTCTGCTGCCGGAACGCACCGAACAGATGACGGTGCTTGTGCGCGATGGTTGGCCTGCTGAATTGCAGGCCGAACTGGCTCAGTATGTGGACGCGGTGCGTCCGATTTCGGATTTTCACGACCTGGCCGGGCCCTACTTTGATCTGGTCTTTCGACCGTGCCAGGTCAACAACGCCGCGGATTTGTGGTGCCTACGCACGATTGCGCATCGCTACGTCATCATGCAGTTGGACTTCATTGCCTATGCCAATCCCGCCTACCAGCGAAGCTATGCCGAATGGAAACGCTATCGCCACGTGACGGAGCTCGCCTTCGCCTATGCGGACGGCATCGCGTTCAACAGCACGGATGTCTTCGACGATGCGCGGCGTAGAGGCCTCGATATCCCCTCCGGCCGCACCGTGATTGCCCACAACGGCGTCGACCATCATTTCCATCGCGACGTCGCCCGACGTCCGGCCGGCTCGGACCGGCTCGAGTCTCGCCGCTTTCTGTTCGTATTGGGTACGAACTTCAAACACAAAAACCGCGCCCATGCCGTGCGCATCTTTGAGCAGTTACTCCAGCAGTACGACTGGGCCGGCCATCTGGTCTTTGCCGGACCTACCGTGTCCATAGGAGGAGCGGACGCCGAGGAGTCCGTCGCGCTCAGTGAGTGCCCGCGTGCGGCGCAACGGTTTTTGAATATAGGTGTGGTCGACGAGGCCGAGAAACGCTGGTTGTTGGAGAATGCTGCGGTCGTGCTCTATCCGTCTACAGCTGAGGGCTTTGGCTTGATTCCGTTCGAGGCTGCATTGGCCGGCACGCCAACGCTGGCTGCCCCTGTGGCTTCGCTCCCGGAGGTGCTGGGCGACGCGGTCCTCTATTTGCCGAGCGAACCGGCTGAGGCCGCGTCGCACGTGTGGCTTGTCATTCAGGACTCGGTGGCCGCCCGCCGTCAGGTCGATGCCATACTGGCGCGCCAGGTACGGTTTCAATGGTCAGATGTCGCCGCGCGGATTCAAAGGCTTTGGCTTGATGTGCTCCAGCAGCCGATGCGTTCCCGCCAACGCCTGGAACAGATCGACCAGATTCGCGATCTTGTGTTGCCCGGCGCAAAGGCTGGACACGGAGTCGCCAAGAATTGGGTGGAACGGCTGCAGCTGGCTTTCCACATTCTGCGCACCGAGGGCCCCGGCGCGCTCTGGGCGGAGGCCAAGCAGTTCATCCGTTGGGTCGTGAACTAGTAGGCCCCAGCGTGAATTCGCCGACGGGGAAATCCAGAGCTTCTATCTCCGGCAGAAACTGTAAAGGGATTTCTGCCGCAAATCGCTTGGCACCGATCCTCTCAAACGTCTATTTCCATCCATACGCATCGCCAACGGCGTGTGTACTGACCTGTTGCGCTGGGTGTCCGTAGGGTGCGCGGTTGCCCTCTGTAGTGGTCGAGTAGCGTGGTTGGCGAGCAACCATAAAGCGCGGACGCATGCGCTTTGTTAGTCTAGTGTTAGATGTTTTTTATGTCCGTTTGATCCTTTCCACACAACAATAAACCTTAAGGCAGTTGCAAGTTTTGTCACCCATAGGAGTATAAGCGCGGAGATGATCCGAAATGCCTCGAGATTCCTAGTTTTGTCTTTGGCGCTTGCCGCAATTCTTTTGGCAAGCGTTGATGTGGCACAGGCTCGGACATTGCAGACCTCCATTGACGCCTTTAGCCCTAGCCAAGAGTCGCCGTCAGGCGCGACACACGCACTGAACGCCGGTGAGACCACGATCTATCTCCCGTTTGTGCAACACGTACAGCAGTCCGTGGTGCTGGGTGCTTACCTTGAGCCGCAAAAAAGTCCGCAGTATTACGGCACTTTGATCGACAACTTTGAAGCGCAAGTAGGTAAAGGTCACGGCATCTATCACTACTATACACATTGGCCGCTTGGAGACTTCTACAAAGGACACGACGTCATCTTTGGTGAAATCAGCGCACGCGGCGCCACCCCCATGCTCACCTTTATGTCGGTGCCGGCCACGGGGAGCAACCCGTTGGGGTGTGGAAGCAGTGAATGGAATCTGGACAGCATCATCGGCGGCAAACATGATTCCTACCTGCGCACATTTGCCCAACAGATAAGCGACTACGACCACGACGTTCTGTTCCGTTGGGGTCATGAGATGAATCTGAACCAATACTCGTGGGCCGGTGGCTGCAACAATCGCGACACAAACAAGTTCGTCAAGGCCTACCGTCATATTGTAGATCTCTTCCGTCGCGAAGGAGCGACAAACGTCTACTGGATCTGGTCTCCCAACTATCAGGGCTATCCGGTTGAACCGTGGAATGACATGCACAACTATTACCCCGGCGACGACTATGTTGACTGGATCGGCTTGGTCGGCTACAACTGGGGCGCCAGCAGCAGCGACAGCGGCAAAGAATGGGATACCTTCGACATGCTGTTTGCTGAAGTGCTGGAAGACATGGCCGCCAAATATCCGGACAAGCCCGTCATGTTGGCCGACTATGCCTCGGTTGAGGATGACGGCGGCGACAAGGCGGAGTGGATCTCGGATGCCTTTGCCCGCATGGAAACCCATTCCAACCTGCGGGCCGTCGTCTGGCACAACTTCAACCCGCCCTGGTATAAGAATGCGCGCTTTTCGGTCGATTCAAGTGGCGACGCCCTGCGCGCGTACCGCGACGCCATCCAAGGTGCTCGCTTTATGGGTGAGGCACTCTATTGACCCATTGAAGTCCTCTTTACAATGGGGGAGCAGGAGCGTACCCTTGTGGTCGCCCACCCCGTCAGTTTGAGAAGAGACCACTGGAGTCAATCGGAATGAGGCGGGATGCACACCGACTGTGTATCCCGCTTTTGCGTTTCGAAGCGCGCTACCGGATTTGCCTGAACCCTTGCCCTGAAGTAGAGTCACAGGCCGTAGCGTTTCTGGTTGTTGCAATGTGTGACATGAAGACTTCCGCCGTCGATCTGGTCGTGCTCAACTACAACGGACTTCGTCATCTGCACGGTCTCTATGGCTGTCTGGCGCAGCAGACCCTACGCGATTTCACCTTGATCCTGATCGACAACAGCTCAATTGACGGCTCAATTGCTGCCATTCCCCAGCTTGCACAGGCTTACAACGTACCCACAAAACTCATCCGCAATCGCGCCAATATCGGTTTTGCACCGGGATGCAATCAGGGCATTCGCACTGGGAAGAGCCGGTGGGTCGTCATGTTGAACAATGACACCCGGCCCGAACCCCAATGGCTGGAACTTTTGGTGGCCACCGCCGAAGGCGATTCGAGCGCAGGTATGATCGCGTCGAAGATGCTCTTCGCCCACCGACCAGGTGTGATCAATTCCGCCGGCATCGCCCTGGACTCTACCGGTATCGCCTGGGACCGGTGCGGCGGTGAGCAGGACGATCCCGGCGAGACCGCAGTGCAGGAAGTCTTCGGCCCCTGCGGTGGCGCCGCACTCTATGCCCGCAACATGCTCGAGGAGATCGGCGGATTTGACGATGATTTTTTTGCATATTTGGAAGATGTAGATTTGGCCTGGCGCGCGCGTCTTGCCGGCTGGCGCGCGCTCTATCAACCCCGTGCACGGCTGCTGCATGCACACTCTGCCACGTCGGGCGAGGGATCTCCATTCAAGAGTTTTCTGCTCGGGCGCAATAAAATATGGCTGCTGGCCAAGAACTACCCGCAGCCGGCGTTGCTGCACGCTGCGCCGGCCATTGTCGCATATGACGGCATGGCATCTATCTACGGCTGGACCAAACGCAGAGACCACGCCCTGATCCGCGGTCGGTTGGCCGGTCTGCGCCGTTTGCCGGAGTTTCTGGACAAACGGCGCGCGATTCAAGCGCGCTGGTGCGATGTCGAGAATTGGACGCGGATGGTTGAACCGGCAGTCGCACCCTGGCGGGTCTCCGACCGGTATGCGCATTTGGATCGGGGTGAGTGATGCCGGTATCTCCTCCAATCGGATCGAGCCGCGGATAGAAGATGGACGCGACCCTACGTACAGAACCTGAGCGTTGTTTTCGCCCACACCCTCGCTATCTGCTGCTTGCGGTGGTCGGCCTGGTGATGACAGGTGCATTTCTATGGTCACTGACGGCACCGGCGCGGGCCGGCCAATCGTTTGACCCGTCGGTTCTGTTGAGCGGGGAAGGCTTTTTTTGTGCGTCCTCACTGGCGATGGCCGTTTGGTTCGGACGCCAGGCCCTGGCGTGTATCTGTCTCACCCAGAGTGCCGTGCTTGTCGAGATGCCGCTGGCCAGGCCACAGAAGGCCGAATACGGGCAGATAATGAGTGTGACCGAGAGCGGTCGCGGTGGCAATGCATTGGTCGTTCTGTACCATCCCCGGCGCGAAAGCGGTATGCTGGATCTGGACGACGTCAATAGCATCATCATCCCGGCTGTAAAACAGCAGCAGGAACTCCAGGCGCTGCTCGAGGAACGGATTCCGCCATGATCCCCCACGTACCCGAGATTTCGATCCGGCCGGTGAGTGCGTCTGACGCGTCCTTGCTGCAGCCGCTGGTGAATTCTCTGCTCAACCGGGCGCCGTTTTCCATGCCGATGGATTTGGAGACGATTCGCAACCAGCTGTTACAGAGCCGCCCGGAAACAGTCTTTCCCGTGCGCTGGCAGGAGAACATCTGCCTGGGGGCATGGCGCGGCGGCGCGTTGATAGCCGCCATCGACGTCGCCGTCGGTTTTGATTCGGCTAACCTCGACCTGCCCGACTACGAACCCCTGGGTCTGCTCCGATTCTTTACGCTGCCGCAGCGCGAGGAACTGGTGGCGGAGGCATTTTCTGGCCTGCTGGAGGCGGCCGAGGCGTTCTGGCGCACCAAAGGCGTCGGTCATGTCAAGGCCTTTCATTTAAGCACCGGATACCGCACGTTTCAGGCCGGCGGCGGGACGTTGCCCGGTGATCTGGGGTGAGCACGTGCGGCTGTTGACGGCCAATGACTTTCGCCTGACCGAACGCTACTATTGTCTGCACCGGCACCTCTTGCATCCCGTAGAAGAGTATATTTCCGAGCGCGAGATTAGCCTGGTCTACCGTGGCCGTACCGACGATCGGCGCTACGAACTCTATCGGCGCGCCGAACGACTCGGCGCCGCGCGCCTGGTGAGGGCCAACAGTCTGGACGGCGACCGCATCATCCCCATTGGTCTAGTGGCCGCGCTCTGGATTGAGCCACGTTGGCGTCGTCATAACCTGGGGCGTTGGCTGGTCAACCGTATGATCAATGACGCTGAGATCCAAGGCCTCCGTCAACTGGTTGCGTTCGTCGCCATGGATCAATACGCAGCCAACAGTCTGATGATCCAACAAGGCTTTGACGAGTTGCACTATCGCGGCTACTCGCTCGAAAAACGACTGACGGAATAACCCCATGCATGTTCTGTTTGTTACCGGGGAATATCCGCCAATGGACGGCGGCGTCGGCGCCTATACCGCAGAACTGGCACGGGCATTGGCGGCTCGCGGCATACAGGTCAGCATCGTCACCAGCCGGACCGTCGGCACCGATCGGTCTGCACAGCCGGCCGATGTGACGGTGCATCCTGTGATCGATAGGTGGGGTTGGTCCATGCATAAGCAGGTCGCCGAGCTCGGCCGTTCTGTGGACGCCGACTGGATTCATGTCCAATATCAGACTGCCGCCTTTGGCATGCATCCGGCGATCAACTTTGCGCCCGGGAGTTGGCGCAGAGGAACATGTGTCGCCTGGACCTATCACGACTTACTGGTTCCATACCTGTTTCCCAAGGCAGGCGAGCGATTGCGTCGTTGGGTGACCAAACGGCCGGCCGGCAGCGCCGATCTTGTCATCGTAACCAACGACGGCGACCGGTCTGCGTTGGCAAAGGCCAAGCCCCGTTGCCTGGAGAATATTCCCATTGGCAGCAACATTGCAGGTGTGACGTTGACACCTGCAGAGCGGCAGGCACGGCGCGCGATGCGCGGCTATGGTGATGCAGATCGCGTTATAGCATACTTTGGCTTTCTCAACCGCAGCAAGGGGGGACTGACCCTGGTTCGTGCGTTTCATCGGTTGGTTGCCGACTATCCGGCTGCCAGGCTTCTCATGATCGGCGAACGGGTCGGCGCCAGCGATCCGACCAACTTCGCCTATTTGCAGGAAGTCGAAGACCTGATCGACCAACTGACGCTGGTGAACCGGGTGCAGTGGACCGGGCGACAACCTGACGGCGAAGTCGGCGCCGATCTGAACGCGTGTGACGTGTTGCTCATGCCTTACGAAGACGGCGCAAGTCTGCGCCGGGGAACGCTCATGGCGGGGTTGGCCAATGGCTGCGCGATCGTCACGACCACACCGCAAACGCCCCTGCCCGAACTGGTAATGGAGCGCGACCTCATGTACGCCGCGCCGGGCAACGATCAGGCCCTCGCGCGCATGGTAGCACGGATTTTGGACAACCCCTGGCTCAACGACACCCTACGTACCAACGCGCGCGGCGCGCAGCACCCTCTTCAGTTGGGAGACAATCGCGCAACGCCACCTCGATCTCTACACTGACCTCCTGAGGCAAACGTGATTGCGAGGCTCCAACCGCTGCGGATCGCCATGCTTGCCGTCAGCCTGCTGGCCTTTTTTCTGCGCGCCCACCGGCTCGATGGACAGAGCTTCTGGAGTGACGAAGGCATCAGCCTGTTGCGGAGTTCGTTGCCGCTGGGGCGGATGCTGGCGGAGATGCCGGTCGAACATGTGCCGGGCTATTTTGTGCTGCTCGCCGGCTGGATACGGCTGACCGGCAGCGAGGACTTCGGGCTGCGCTACTTCTCCCTCTGGGCCAGTGTCCTGGCCGTGGCGCTCATCTTCCGGTTTGCGGCCGACCTCTCCATAGGCACCGCGCGCCGGAATACCGCCGAGGCAATGGGCGTCGTTAGCGCATTGTTGATGGCGACCAACAGCTTTCAACTCTGGTATGCGCAAGAGGTGCGTATGTACAGTTGGCTGCTGTTCTCGAGTCTGGCGGCCGGCTGGCTGCTTTGGCGGATGATTGCCGCGCCGGCGGTGCACCCTTGGGCAGTCGCTGCCGGCTATATTGCGGCGGTTACGCTGTCGATCTATTTGCACTACTACGGCTTCCTCATCCCGGTCACCCATGCCGTTTTCGTGCTCGGATGGCTAGCCGTCACCCGCGATTGGCGAATAGCAGGGCGCTGGATAGCTTGTGGCGCCGTCGTCCTGCTGCTCTTTTTGCCCTGGCTACCGCGGGCGCTTGATTTGGCCGGTTTCGACGGCTGGCGTCATCCGGGGGAGCCGGCTGAAATTCCCCGGCGTTTTCTTTCCGCCTTTACCGTGGGCGCGGCGATGCCGGCTCCGGTACGCACCTGGCTAGCGATGCTCTATGCGTTGCTTGCTCTCGTCGGCATATTGGCCTGGCGACGGGTGCGGCCGGCCGCTTCGTGGCTGCTGTTGACAGCGCTGTTGATCCCGCTTGCAGCCGTTCTGGCCTACGTATTGCGAAACCCGGACTATCACGAACGCTATGCCATTGCGCTGTCGGTACCGCTGCTCGTGCTGGTGGCCGGCGGTTTGGTCGGGCTGTCGCCCCACACATGGCGCGAACCGGGGGGCAGGCAACCTATACCCTCTTGGAGAATGTGGTCGCGCCGCTGGTCGCGATCGCGCTGCTTTTGGGGACCAACGGAGTTGCGCTCTACCGGCAGTATACCGACGAGTCGCTGCACAAGCCAGACTTCCGCGGCGCGGCCTGGCGGATTCAACAGGAAGAGACGCCGGATGACGTCATCTTGGTGGACGGCCCGGATCCGGAAAAGGTCTTTCTGCACTACTACAGTGGTCCGAACCAGGTCTACGATCTGCGTGCGCTTGAAGACGCCGACTGGGAAACGGTCGACGCCGCGTTGCGTGAGGCTACCGCCGGTCACGATGATGCCTGGGAAGTTCTCTATTTTCACCCGCCGGGACCGGTGCAGGTCTGGATGGCGATCAACGGTTGGGCAGGCGCTCCCAGTAACCACAACGACATTCGCGTCGTGCGCTACGGTCTTCCTGGTCCTGCCATGAACGAGTCTTCGCTCAACCTGGATATCGGCGATGCGCTGGTTCTGGAGAGCGCCGAGATTAGCGCCGGTCCGCTGGCGGCGGGCGACCTGTTGCGGGTCACGACACACTGGATGACCACCAGCCCGCCACCGGAGTACAAGTTTAGCCTGCGTCTGAGAGATGCTGCCGGGACCATGGCGTTGGCGCGTGACTACGTACCACAAAACGGCTTTGCCCCCACCAATGTCTGGATCGTCGGTCAACCGGCAGAGGATCGCCGCGGCGTGGTCATTCCACCCGACCTGGCGGCCGGTCCCTATCAGGTGACGCTTCGGCTGTACGATCCGGTCACCGCTATCGCCGTCGAGACCGCTGCCGGCCAGGACATTCCACTCGGCCGGGTTGACATTCTCCCCACACCCTAAACACTATTCTCATTCCTGATTCCGTTTTAGAGACGCCCTGCTTGGTACGGCTGGGTCATCTGCAGATGGTTTGACTTTCAATCAGGCATGAACACAGCGTTCTTCGACCATCACTGCACTAAAGATCAAACGCGATGCGCAGCGCCTGGTCGATCTGTTGTATGGTACTCGGCGACAACTCGCCTCGCCTGCGTAACAAACGCGACTTTGCAATCGCACGGACTTGCCCCCCATTAACACAGAGTCAGCTGTTAAGCCGCCCTCCCCTTGTGCGATCGACACGTTGTTGGGATAAGAGCGCTTGACATTTGTTGCTGACGTCAAGGGGACGATCGCAATGACAGGACTGTACTGATTGATGGCATTGCGGCTGACGATCACGACAGGTCGAATCCCGGCCTGTTCCGACCCTTCCGTTGGATCGAGCCGAGCATCAAATAGATCCCCGCGGTTGAACTTCACGTTGATTTTTCCGCCAGCTGCAGCGCCTACCAATCACTTGCGCCAAACGACTCGGCCATTTGTTCATTCCATGTCTGATACTCGTCATCATCACCCTTGGCGGCAAACTGGTGGTCGATTTCCTGGCGTTCCAGCTCTGTCAAGAAATGTTCCAAAGCAGCAACAATGAGCGCGTTACGGTTCGGAACTATTCCCATATCCAAGAAACGTTGACTGCGTTGCATCAGGCTGGTCGGGATTGTCACGGTCGTACGCATTACCCATGGCTGAATGAAATTGCGACCAAAACCCCCGATCAATGATAAAATCCATCACCTATGTGGACACGTAAAGACTGGTTGATCCTGGCGGGAGTGACGCTTCTGGCTGCCATGTTCCGCCTAGCCAAACTCGGCGAGATTCCGCCCGGCTTTCAATTCGACGAGGCCTTCAACGCCATCGACGCCCGGCAGGTGTTGGAGGGGAACTACCCTCTCTTTCTCCCGGCCAACGGCGGCCGCGAAGTGCTCTATACCTACTGGCAGGCGCTGCTGGGCGCCCTGTTAGGGGTCAACGTCTACACGCTACGACTGGCTTCCACACTGGTAGGAATTCTGGCCATACCGGCAACCTATGTAATGCTGCGCCGCATAATCGCCGTCAACAGCCGCTTTGTGGCCGGCTTCACGGCGCTGGTGCTGGCCATCAACCTGTGGCATGTGCACTTTAGCCGCTATGGCATCCGCGTCATTTTGATGCCGCTCCTGCTTTGCGGTCTCTTTCTCTTTTTCTGGCTGGGTGGACATGCATCGACCCGCCGCAGACGCCTATGGTTCTATGCCGTCAGTGGTCTGCTGGTCGGCCTGACACCCTGGGCTCATCCCACCGGTCGCTTCGTCCCGGTCATCCTGATCGCATATGTCATCTGGATCTTGCTACGACGGCCGGAGCGACGGCGCTGGCACGTCGATTCAAGCGCAGGCGGACTGCTGATCACTGGTGTGGTCGCCTTTCTGGTCTTCTTGCCCCTGGGTCTGGAGTTCGTGCAACATCCCGAGTTCTTTTTGGGCCATGCTTCAGAAGTATCGGTCTTCGCCGACCGGGTGAGCGGTGGCCGGCCCCTGTCCCATCTGGTCGGGAACTTGCTGCGCATCGCCGGCATGTTCAGCGTGACCGGTGACACCGACTGGACCCACAACCTGGCCGGACGTCCGGTCTTCGATTGGCTGATGAGCGTGCCCTTTGTCATCGGGTTGGTGCTCTGGGTATGGCGGTTGCGACGTGTTGACGATCCCGATTTCGATGCCCTCTCTCTATTGGCCCTGTGGACGTTGTTCATGTTGCTGCCGTCGGTGTTGAGCGAGGCCGCACCGAACTACTCGCGTGCGTTGCCCGCGCAACCCGCCGTCTTCACCGCCGCCGGGCTGGGGCTGACCTGGCTGGCGATGTTGGAACGGCCGGTGCGTTGGTTTGGACCTGCGCTCGCGGCGCTCATTCTGCTCTTCAGCGCCGGCTCAACGGTGAATGACTATTTTGTCCGTTTCGCCCGGGCGCAGGAAGTCTACTACACCTACGACGCCGACAAACTCGACGCGCTCGAGTACCTGGCGGAACTGACCGGCGACAATCGGGTCTTCCTCTCGCAGTTGTGGGGCGAGAAGCATGCCACCGTCTACTATTTGCGTGGGCAACTGGGCATCGATTCCATCGACACCAGCGAAACGGTCGTGTTGCCGCCGGTCGGGCTGGGCCTGGTCTACGGATTTCCTGCCGAACAACATGAGCGTGCCGAACAGATCGCGGCACTATGGTCCACAGCGCAATTGGAAGATCTGACGGATGCATACGGAAATCACCTGATCACCGTCGTGCGCGTGCCGGCCGGGGCGGCAGCGGACTGGCCGGCTCGACTGGCGCCCGAGGAGGAGTTTGAGGCGCACTTTTTTGAGGCGCCGACCCTGTTGGGCATGCGGAGTGATGCAGATGATCCCGAACTCACGCTCTTTTGGCGTAGCGATCAGGAGACCTTCCGCGATCTCACCACCTTCGTCCATCTTGTCGACCAAGAAGGCAGGCGGATTGGACAGGCAGACAAATTGCCCGCCAACGGCAGCTACCGCACACCCTACTGGACGGTGGGTGATCGAGTCGTGGACCGCTACGCGCCCGAGATTACCGATCTCTGCGCCGGTGGCGAACCCGTGCGTGTGGAGGTCGGCTGGTACCAATACCTGGCCGACAACGCCCGTATGCAACGCACCGATATGGCAGGTGACAGTGCCTTGGCCGGCTTCCTTACGCTGCCCGTCGAATCGCATCCGGCTGACCGGTTCGCACCGTCGATCGTGCTGTCGGACCCCGCGGACTCCGGTCTGGCACTTGCCGGTGCGGATCTTCGCTCCGTACAATATGAGTCCGGCTCTCCTTTAACGCTCGATCTGTTGTGGGCCGGTGGACCCGATCACGCCGACGACAATTTCAGTATCTCGCTGCGCCGCGGCACTGACGAGCAGCAGCCGGCTCCGGGTGAGGTCGCGGTAGCGCCCAGTGCATCATGGCACGACGGCGAACTGATCTGCCGCCGGCTGCGCACCCATATCCCGCCGGAAACGACGCCGGGACGCTACGAAGTTGTGGTAGTGACGGCAGATGCGGAGAGGATGTTGGGAGAGATCGAGATTGCGGCATCGAACCGAGTCTATGAACTGCCCGATGCGGTCAACCCGATCGATACTCTATTCGAAGCATTGATCGGGCTGCACGGCTACAATCTAACCTTCGAAACTGTCGACGACAACAGTGAACTGGTCTTGACCTTAATCTGGCAGGCCTTGGTGGCCCCAACCGGGGCGGCGGACGTCCCCCACAAGGTTTTCGTCCATGTCATCGACGAGAAAGGCGAGATCGTCGCCCAGTCGGATGCAGAGCCGGCGGGCGGCTATGGCACCAACGAGTGGCTGCCCGGCGAAGTGATCACCGACACGCACCGGATACCGTTGCCGTCTAGATTGAAAGGGCAGTCTCTGCGCATTTTGGTCGGTCTCTACGAACCCATTGGCGGGCGACGGTTGCGGCCCGCCCAGACGGATGGGAAAGTCTATCCAGAGGGTGCCGTGTCCCTGACCGAGGTCATCGTCCCATGACTCGATGGACGGCATCGTGGATGCGTCTGGCACTGCCGCCACTGATCCTGTTGGCCTTCGGCCGCGTCATGTGGGGGTTGGATGCCAAGGCGCTCTGGTGGGACGAGAGTTTGAGCGTGCAGCGGGCCGAACAAGCGCTCTGGCCGTTGTTGCAGGGCCGGTTGACCATGGTCGACGGCGTTTCGTCTCTGTTGACCATCGACCAACATCCGTTTTTCTACTTTCTCCTCCAGGGCATGTTGATGCGGGCCGCCGGTTCCAGCGAATTTGCGGTGCGTTTTGTGTCTGCCATGGCGGCAACGCTTTTGGTTCCCGCCATCTATGTCCTTGGACGCTTGTTGGTGCGGCGCGTGGTCTTGCCGCTTTCCGCGCCCTTCTGGTGTAGTCTCTTGGCGGCAGTCAGCCCGTTTTTTCTCTGGTACGGCCAGGAAGCACGGCCCTACGCGCTGTGGGCAATGCTGACTGTGCTGGCCACCTACGTGCTGCTGCGCACGGTCGAGAGGCCGACTTGGCGTTGGTGGTTGGGCTATGGTGCGATCATATTCATGCTGTTGACGACCCACTATTATGCGGTCTTCGTGCTGCCCATCCACGCCTTGATTCTGGTGCAGTGGTTGTGGGGACGCAATCGTTCACTGGGCATTGCGCTGGCCGGCTCCATGCTTGTCGTGGGGACGTTGATCGGCGTAGTTGCAGCCTATCAGATCGTCGTTCGCCAGGGGGGCGGGGCGAATTTCCCAACTGTCCGGCTGAAAACGCTTGCCCCCGATCTGTTGAATGCATTCAGCTTGGGACTCAGCGTGGACATCACACGGGTTTGGTGGCTGGATCTGGTCTTCGGTGTGTTGCTTGTGCTGGGTGCTGGGTGGAGTTTGCGCTCGAAACAGAGTTGGCGTGAGCAGGGTTGGGTGCCGGTTGCGCTGGTGCTCTTGCCGGCGGGCGTAGTGATGCTAATCAATCGATTTCAGCCCGTCTATATGAATGCCCGGCACCTGAGCTTGATCGGTGGTGGCTTTATTTTGCTGACGGGAGGTGGCCTGGCCGTTGTTACCCAATGGCAGCGCTGGGTCGGAGTGGCGCTGGCTGCGCTTCTGTTGGTCGGTGCCGGCTACAGCACAGTCAACTACTTCACGGTAGAAGAGTATGCCAAAGACGATTTGCACCGTCTGGGTGAATACCTGGACGGACGGATTATGCCCGGCGATCTGGTCATCATCAAGCCTCCATTTTCCTGGCGCCACTTTGCCTACTATCTACCCAATGCCGATATGACGGATCCGCAGGTGCGCGCCAATGGCATTGACGTCTTCGGGATGCCGCTCTTGCACAAGCCGTGGGACGAGTCGGTGGCGCTACTGCAGCAAGAGACCGCCGACCATCACCGCACTTGGTTTCTTGTATCCGGCACCCATCCCTACGATGATCTGGAGAACCAGGTCGACAATTGGCTGGATGACAACCTCTTTCGGTTGGACGACATCACATTTTTTAGCCATTCGTCACTCCACGCCAAGCTCTATCTGCAAGCTGCACCAGTCATTCACGGCCCCCCTGGGAATCGCGGACAGCGGACGGACATTCTCTACGGCGATCTGATCCGGTTGTACGCCTACGATCCGGGGCCCTATGTGGCACCGGAGATTGCCGTGCCTGTGACGCTTTATTGGCAGACCGCCGCCAAGACCGACCGCCGCTACAAGTATATCCTACGTCTGGAGCGATCTGACGGCAACGGCGGTTGGATGCCCGTCGCCGTGACGGAACGAGAGCCGTACGACGGCGTCATCCCGACGAACTTTTGGGACACGGACATTACCATCGAGGAATATAGCGAACTGTCGCCACCGTTGCCGGATCTGACGGGCACCGGCGGCGACTATCGCCTCACGGTACAGGTTTACGATGCCGAAACGTTGGAGAAGCTGCCGGTGACCTCGTCGGCTGCCGGCGAGATCGACGCTGACGGTGTGACCGCGGTCTTGCCCTTCCAGCCGGCGACTTCCGAAGAAGTGACACAATGACATCTACGCAACGTGTACGCCGCAAGCTGCCGGGCCAACGGATGAACCTGGCCATCACGGTCGTCCTCTTTGTCCTGTTGGGAATCGGATTCAGTCTGATCGTGCCGCCCTTCGAGACACCTGACGAGCCGTTTCACTATGCATTCGCGCGCCACATTGCCCAGGGCAACGGCTTGCCCATACAGGCGGCTGAAGAGACCGGTCCCTGGGCGCAGGAAGGTAGCCAGGCGCCGCTCTACTATCTTCTCGCCGGTTGGTTGACTGCGGGCATCGACCAGAGCGATTTCGAGACGTTGGCTGTGCGCAACCCACGCGCCAACATTGGTGACCCGCTCTATCCCGGCAACAAGAACTTTATGCTCTACAGTGGAGTTCGCCATCCGCTGGTCGGCGCCAACCTGGCGTTGCATGTCGGTCGCTGGCTCTCACTGCTTCTCGGCGTGATCACGCTCTTCTGTACCTATTCTACCGCGCGGTTGGCCACACCACCCTACATCAACCCGCGCCATCTCGCGCTCTCCATCACGGCCATTCTCTTCGTCGCCTTTATCCCGCAATTTATCTTTATCAGCGCGTCGTTTTCCAACGACAGCATGATCATCGCTGCGGCTGCAATAGTGATTTACTGGCTTGCTCGTCTGCTCGCACGCCCCACCGAAGAAGCGCTTCTGCCCTGGGAATGGATTGTCCTCGGGTTGTTGTTGGGGATCGCGGCGTTGAGCAAGCTTCAGGGGTTGGGGCTTTTCTTGCTGGCCGCGGCGGTGGGCGTGGGCATCATGTGGCAGCGACAGGATAGGTGGCTCCCACTGCGCATCTTCCCGTTGGTCGCGCTACCAGCGTTGTTGGTGGCCGGCTGGTGGTATTGGCGCAACTACGCGCTCTACGGCGACTGGCTCGGCATCTCACACCTGCTGGAGATCAACGGGCAGCGGATCGATCCGCTTACCTTTGGGGGCTTTTGGCGTGAATTTCGCGGTCTGCGCTATTCGTTCTGGGGGCTGTTCGGCTGGTTCAACATTCTCTTACCCGGCTGGTTCTACCTGTTGATGGATGTGATCACGCTGCTCGGCGCAGCGGCCGTAAGCATCGTCTTCTCTATCTCTTTGTCTCAACAGAACTTCCGCTTGCGGCAGCGCGCCGATCGGCGCGTGCGACTCATGCTGCTTCTCTGGATCGTGTTGTCACTGCTACTCATGTTCTATTGGATGGTACAGGCCACCGGAAGTCAGGGACGTCTGCTCATGCCCGCACTGTCGGCCATAGGCATCATGGTGGCGTTGGGGCTAACGGCGTGGCTTGACCTGCTTTCTCCGCGCATTGTAACCGGCATCTGGATCGCGCTGGCCGCAGTGATGGTGGCCATGTCGGTGACGAGCCTGACCAGTCTCTTGCCGTCTTCCTACCGCCAACCACAGCCAACAGCCGCAATACCGGACGAGGCAACTTCAGTTGACATCGAGTACGGTGACGCCGGAGAACTGCGTCTGGACGCACTCATTGTCGACGGTGCGCGTTTTCGACCGGGTGACGATGTGCCCGTCACACTCTACATGCACAGCACCAGATCGGTGGGCAACAGGGAGTTGTTCGTACAGTTGCTGGACGAAAAAGGAGAGCAGATCGCCAATATTACCTCCCACCCCGGCTGGGGACGTAACCCGGTCTCGCTTTGGCGGACAAATGCAATCTATCCCGATCCCTATCTTCTGCGCATCAGCGGGCCGGTTGACAACCGTTCACCTCTGCTGGCCGATCTCTACGTCGGCTTCATCAATCCCGGCGTCGCTCACGCTCCGCTCACGCCGATGACTGCGCGCGACGCGCAGGGAAACGAAATCACCCCCTTTGTCGGCAGTGTGGTTGTCGCGCCGCATGGTGCGCCGGAGTTGGACGAGTTCGATCTGCAGGAGGCCGCAGCCCGTTTTTCGAATGTGATCGATCTGGTGGGGATCCCGTCGGCAAGTGCCGACAAGTTGGTTGTGACTGCGGGGACGACGCTAACGGTCCCACTCATGTGGAAATCCGTCGTCTCTATCGCCACCGACTATACGGCGTTCGTCCACCTGCTGGATGCAGACGGCCATCGCGTCGCAGGGTACGACCAGGCGCCCGCCGGTGAACGTTTTCCGACCTCGCACTGGCAACGGGATGACGTGATCGTTTCCGGTTTTCCGTTGGAACTGCCTCCAGATCTGGCAGCAGGAGAGTATCAACTGTGGACCGGACTCTACGCGAGCGGCAGCGGGGGTGCTGTCCGCCTGCCGGTGACCACGGTCGAATCGTTGCCGCGTGGCGATGGGCAAGTGATGATCGGTACGGTCACGGTTGAATAATGTTTGGCAGAGCGCTTTGGCTTGCCCGGAGGTTGTCTCCGGAAAGGTGTTCAGGGAACCACAATCGCCGATCGCCGCACTTCATTCAACAACTCGGCCCATGCCGCCGGAAGAATCAGCGTCCCGCGGGCAAGTTTGTTGATGACATCGGCAATCTCGGCTGCTGTCGGATCTGCAGTTACTGCACTCTCCTCACCGGTTGGCTCTGCATCACCTTCCTCGCCCTGGTCGAATACGATGGTACGGACGTCGAGACCGTAACCCTTGACACGGCCGGCGATGGCCTGCGCGCGCTGTTCCCGGTCGGCGCGCGATTCATCCGCCAGCGGCGCAACGAGCACAAATAACGGTTCTTCCTGGTGACGGAGCAAGGTCACTGCCAGTTGCAGGGCACGGTCGGCGGCAGGTGTCGCATCGTAGAGGACAATCGGTGGAAAGGCCAGCTCTTCATCGCTGAGGACGACTACCGGCCGCATGGAGTTGCGCATGACGTTCTGGGCAGTTGAGCCGAAGCGCTTGCCCATGGAGTGCCCGACGCGACCCATGGTCAACATGCCGGCTGATTCGGCAGCAGCCAGCAATTCGCTGGTAACCGCACCGCGTGTGGTGCGAAAGGTCCAGTTGACATTGGCCGCGACCGCGGTCTGTGCGACAGTGCGGCGGATCTTGGCCGCCTGCACGCGAAACTCGCCGCTCCATCGCACGCGTGTCCAGAGGGCGCATCGACGCCGAATAGGAGCCGATCTCGCGAATGAAGCTGAAGCCGCAAAGTCGCACCAGATCGATGTCTTCCACATAGACACCTTGAAGTTCGGCCTGCAGCAAGGCCGCCAGTTCCGCTGCTGCCTTCAGGGCATAGAGGCTGTGCGGCGAGGCGTCCAACGCGACGAGCACGCGCTCGACGTTCTGGACAGCGTCGGTCGACGAGGACTGTTCGCTCATGTTCCCGTCCTTCTGCCCGCTGAATGGGGCAAGCCTTCATCCGGCAACGGGTCATCCGGGCCTTCATCCGACAGGTCTCCGGGCAGATCGTCCGGCAGGTCGTCGCCGTCATCGTCAGTCGGTGCCGGCTGCACGTCCCGCTTCTTCTTCTCCCTGTCGTCCTCTTCTTCGGAGGTCTCCTTCGTTTCTTGCTTCTTTGCCATTTCCGCCAGCCTATCCGCCACCATCCGGTTGAGCGAGCCTTCGGCAAAAACAGCAGCGTCTTCGTCTTCGGGATCCTGGACGAGGTCGCCGGCAGGGATGCCGGTCAGCATTTCGATGCCCTGGTCGATGGTCTCGATCGGGTAGATATGGAACTGCCCTGCCTCTACGGCGTCGACCACATCCTGGCGCAGCATGAGATGTTTGACATTGGCTGGCGGGAATGAGCACGCCCTGATCGCCGGTGAGACCGCGGGCGTGACAGAGATCGAAGAAGCCCTCGATCTTTTCGTTGACGCCGCCGATGGCCTGGACCTGTCCCAGTTGGTTGACCGAACCGGTCACCGCCAGCGACTGCTTGATGGGTACGCGGCAATGGCCGACAGCAGCGCGTACAGTTCGGTCGACGAGGCACTGTCGCCGTCGACGCCGCCGTATGATTGCTCAAAGACCAGGCTGGCGCCCAGAGAAAACGGTTCCTCGGCTGCATACTTGGCACGCAGATAGCTGGATAGAATCAGCACGCCCTTGGAGTGGAGCGGACCGCCCAGCGCCACCTCTCGTTCGATGTCCACCACTTCGCCCCGGCCCAGCCGGACAGTGGCCGTAATGCGGAGCTTTGCCGAAGGCGAAGTTACCCATCCCCAGCACGGCTAGACCATTGATCTGGCCGACCACTGCACCCTCGGTGTCGATCAGGATGGTCTCGCGCAGCACCTCTTCCTGCAAGCGCTCGCGTATCCGATCTGAGCGGTAGATCTGGGCGTCGATGGCCTGCTGCACATGGGCGCCCGTGACCACATCTCCGGCTTCCTCGCCGGCCCAATGGTCGGCCTCTTCCAGCGAGATCGACGATGGCCTGCATATGGGTGCTAAGCCGTTCGGCATCGCCAACCATGCGCGGCGCTATGGTCGATCACCCGCGCCACGGCGCTGCGGTCGAAGGGACGCAGCTCCTCCTTGCGGACGAGGGTGCCACAAGTCGGGCGTAGAGCATCTGGTTGTCGTCGTTGCGCACGACTTCGATCGTCAAGATCGGCCGCCACCTTGAACAGCTCGGCAAAATCGGGATCGTAGGCAGAGAGCAGGTAGTAGAGCCGCCGGTCGCCCATGAGGATAACCTTGATGTCCAGCGGAATCGGCTCCGGTTCCAGCGATATCGTGCTGGTCAGGCTCAACATCTGCAGGGCGATTCGATGCGAATTTCTCGAAACTGGAGGGCTCGTTTGAGTCCTTCCCAGGCGTACGGACTGGTCAGCACCTTGACGGCGTCCAGGATCAGGTAGCCGCCGTTGGCCCGGTGAAGTACGCCCGGCTTGATCAGGGTGAAATCGGTGACCAGTGCGCCCATCTGGGCCATTTGCTCGACCCGGCCGATCAGGTTGAGGTAGGACGGGTTGCTTTCGTAGATCACCGGCGCTCCTTCGCCGCCGTCGCCCTCAACCAGTAGATTCACACGATAGTTGCGCAGCCCCGGATTGGCCGGCGCAGCCGCCGGCCACGGATCTTCGTTCTCCTGAACGTTGCCCGATTTGTCGCCGGCAAGAAACTGGCCGAGATTCTCACTTACATTGGTCTTAACCGCCTCAAAATAGCCCAGAACATCCGGTAGGTCGTGGTAACTTTGCTGAAGTTCGCCGAGCAGATCGTCGATCACGAACTGGGAGACATCGTGGTTGAGCGCATGCAGCCGCTTACGGAACTCCCGTTCCCACCCGGGTACCTGATAGAGCATCTTTTGCAGCTGATCCTGCATGACCTCGATTTCGCTTTGGATACGCTGTTTCTGCTCATCATCCAATTTCTCGAACTCTTCGGGATCGAGCACAGCTCCATCTCGCATGGGGGCGAAGACCAGACCGGCCTGGGTGCGCACCATTGCCAGGTTGCGATTCTTGGCCTGTTCCTGCAACTCCATGAGGTTCTCTTGTTGGCGTTCCTGAAATTCGGCTTCCAGGGCCTGGCGCCGGGCCTGATACTCTTCGCTTTCAAAAGCGGAGGAGAGTGACCGGCGCAGATCTTCGACGAGCCGGTTCATGTCGTTGCGCAACTGTTTGCCTTTGCCGGCCGGTAACCGCAGCGCTTTGGGCATGTATGGCTGGTCGAAATTGTTGACATAACACCAGTCCTGCGGCATTGATTCAGCTTTGGCCCGCTCCTCCGCGTACTTGCGGACGAGTGTATATTTTCCTGCACCGGTGGGCCCAAGAGCGTAGATATTGTAGCCGTGGCGGTCGATGCTGACGCCGAACTTGACGGCGCTAATGGCCCGGTCTTGGCCGATGAAGCCATTGAGATCTTCCAGATCATTCGTCGTGTCGAACTCGAAGTGATCGGGATCACAGCACCGGCAGAGTTTGTCATGAGAAAGGGGAGCAACAGGGCTCAAATCTCGCCTCCAGTATTCAACTAGTTCACTTGGGCGTGAATACCACGACAGCAATAATCAGCCGTATCAGCCGGGTACGAAGGCTATCTATCTGATTATTCCCGTCGGGATTCACGAGCAATGTCCGTTCATGAAAATTGCTTGTTCATCGCAACTTGATCATCAAATTATGCCATTCCGCTCGACCGCTGCGCCATGCTTGTCCCGTTCCACTTCTACACGAACGCTCACGCAGTTCAGGGAACGGAAGCGAGCAGAGCCTTGAGATGAGCATCGAATCGGTCAGCGTCAGACCAAGCCAGCCAATCGGATATTCCACCAGCGATGGTGTGACAATGAAGCAGGTACGGCCGTCGCCCAGCGGTGCGTCGTGCACATCCAGCATATGTGCGTGCCCTTGGAATACTGCGCGCACGTTGTTGTAACGCCCAAGTATCTCGAGCAACTCCGCACCATTCTCGACACCGTAGTAGTGAGCCCACGGTCGCGGTCCCGCCCACGGGCGTAGGAGTTGATGCATCATGACGATCACGGGCAGACTGCCGGCCGAGGCAAGTGCCTCGTCGATGCGCGCCAGTTCTTCAGCACATACGCAGCCGGTGACCGGGTCATGAGGCTTCGCCGCCTGGATGACTTCGTCCGAATGCCCCTGGGAGTTGACCAGAACAAGGCGGGCGTGGGGGGTATCGATCGTAACACCACCACCGCGCTTAAGCGACCACAGCTCTTCGAAACGAGACCAATTGCCGCCTCCGGGTGGGCAGTCATGATTGCCGGGCAATCCGAACGTTGCGCACGGCAATTCCTGAAGCGTGTCGGTCACGATGCCGAGCGCGTCGGAAAACTCAGTTTCTGACATGGCATATGTACCGCCTCCGGAGGTAAAGTCTCCCAGATGTATTGCCACGTCCGGGCGATTATCGATCAACGAGCGCTGCAGGCCGGTCAATATTCGCGGCGTATCGCCTAACAGCTGCAGATTTCCTTCGCCACCAAAGTAGTCACCGCCGCTCGGCCAAAAATGGCTGTCCGTGCAGAGCGCGATCACAGTCTGTTGCGGGTTGCGAGGCGTGATGTAGGAAATTGATGCTGAGGAGCCGGCCATGGTCTACTCCGTTGTGAACTCGCAATGATGCATGGATGCCCGCAGGACATCCGACCGGCGAACGTCAACTGGTGGGGGTGGTCGATCTACGGACTGGTCGTCTGCAATTGCGACGCTGCGTCTTGTGCTGAATCGTCGGCCGGTTGTGCATTGGACGCTGGACCAAACCAGACATTTTCTAGCGCTGACATCATACCATCTGTGTGCAATTTTGACATTGCCGCGGCAACTGAATGGTGCAGGTCATAGGCCTCCACCGGCATGGCGATGACATAGGGCGTGCCGTCGAGCACAGCGCCAACTGCCGAAAGTTGGGCGCCGTTGCCCTGTGCTTGCCGAAGCGTTACGTTGTCGACCAAAAGCGCATCGGCGCTGCCGTCCAGCAGTGAATCAATGGCTTCTTGGGGGGTCGCGAAGGAGAGAAGCTCAAGCGCTACGCCGTCACGTTGCAGCTGCCGACCGATCATGTCACCTGTGCTGCCCCATTCTACGGCCACAGTCCGGCCGGCAAGATCATCGGTCGACACGATGGACGAACCGAGAGGTGCCGCCAGGCGGAGTCCGGCCTCAAAGTAGGGCTCCGAATAGGCGATATCTTTGGTCAAGCGAGGGTCGTAGGGGTAAGCGCTCACGATACTGTCCACCTGGTCCGTCAAGAGCGCATCCAACAGGCTATCGTACCCGATGGCGACGATTTCGACGTCCATACCCCATGATGCGGCAATTTGGCGCGCCAGATCCACATCGTATCCGGTGGCAACTCCGTCATCACCCAACATCTCGAACGGCGGAAAACTGGGATCCATGCCTACACGCCAGACCTTGCGCTGTTGCATGGACCGCCAGGTTGTGTCCTGGTGCAGCAGACGACCGGCCGGGCTGTTGGGGGTGAACAGCAGTACGACCAGGAGCACTGCAACCACGGCGGCGATAAGCGCTAACTTCCGGTTGCGCCCGGATTTCCGGAACTCCGATCGCTGTGCGTGAGGCGAATCCATTTCGGATTGTGGGTGGGTTGGTGTGGGCGGCATTACTCTGTTCCCAGTAGCTGGCGCTGTAGCTCCAGGTAGATGGGCTTCGGCTCAAAATCGGTGCGGACAAAGGTGAAATAGTCTTGATAGCTCTTGGCGTCCCAAGGGTAGCGGAAGGCCCAGAGCGCAATTGCCTGCAGCCAAGGCCACTCCTGTTCGGCAATTTCGTACACGCGCTGGGTATATTCGATGCGCTGGCCGGGACGAACAGCGCGTGTCCAGCGCGGGTGATCGTTCCAGCCACCTTCGGTAACCATGACCGATTTGCCGGCATCTCCGTTGGCAACCATGATATCGCGCAATAGCTCGGTGCGCCGAAAGTTGATCACATCAGGTGCGGCCGGTTCGTCCGGCGGAAAGGACCAACCGTAGGCATGGACAGCCAGGATGTCGAAATAGCCGGCTGCGCCGTGGTCATACATGGCCTGTAGATAATCGAGGTCGTTCATCCCCCATTTGCTGCCGGGCGGCGCCAATGTCGGAGCAAGCGCACCGGCCAGCACCTGTAAGCGGGGATTGGCGGCCTTGATCATCGGGTAGACCACGCGCAGCAGTTCCACGTATTTGGCGGGGTCGACCTCTGCATACCCCCATTCCAGAGCGAGATTCGGCTCGTTCCAGATAATGACATAGTCGACTTCGTCGTCGTAGCGGGTGACAAACTCGCTCGCAAAACGGCCGAAATCCGCAAAATGTTCTTCGTCCAGATAGAGCGGTGTCGTTCCTTCCGGCCTGGCCCACTCAGGCACATAGCCCAGTCGGGCGATCATCGTCAAACCCTGTCTATTCGCGTGTTGAATCACCTGGTCCGAATGGGTCCATTTCCAGGTGTTCGGTTTCGGCTGTACGTAGGCCCAGGGAAAGTACTCGACCACCCAGGGCGCACCCATTTCACGCACCATCTCGAGTGTGCGTTTGATCTTCCATGGTTCTACCTCGTCGGTCAGGCGCGTGTGAATGCCGGCCTTGGTGTTGGTCGTGACGACGACTTGTTGGGGACCTAGATCCGCTGAAGGCGTGCGATTCCTGAGCGTCCAGGCGGCAATCAGTGCCAGAAACAGGAGCAGAGAGACCGCAACCAGGAGAATGCGGAAGCGCAGCGATGTCCGTTGTCGTGATCTCAGGATGGACATGGAAAAATCTGCCCTTTCAGGGCCGGTCGATCGGATTGTTCAGGAAGACCCGGCCTCGACTCGACTGGTACTGCCTGTACTCTCGATCATCGCAATTGCACCGAATTGTGCAAAGTTGAGCCAAACTCATCGGCCGTCGGTTTCGATCAGTGTACCAGGTAGGGCGTTGGGACAAGAATAGGTCGGCCTCCCAGTCGGCAGTTTTTCGGGTCTTCACTCTGGTGCGTGCTATAATGGCCTGAATTTCGTCATTTTGGACTGACACACGTTTCTGGGTCACGTGTCGTCTACTTTACCTGAGAGATCACCGAATGCGTTCAAATTCATCGATAGGACGGGGATGGAGATCGTTGTCCCGCAATCAGCAGATCGTCATCGGCGTCGTGGGCGTGTTGATCGTCTATTGGCTGTTGACCAGTGGCGGCGACCTGTTGAACCCATCGCGATTGATGGCTGCGGCTGCAATCGTCTTCCTGGCGCTGCCCATCCACGAATTCGCCCACGCTGCAACTGCCATTGCGCTGGGCGACGATACGCCGAAATGGCAGGGACGCTATACACTGAATCCGCTGGTGCATATCGATCCCATCGGCGCAGTCCTGATTTTTTTGGTCGGCTTTGGCTGGGCGAAACCGGTGCAGTGGAATCCGCGCAACATCGATATCGATCCGCGCTGGGGCTCGATCTTGGTTGCGATTGCGGGGCCGTTGAGCAATCTGGTGCTGGCTTTGGTCAGCGTTGTGATCTTTCGGGCCGACATTGTGCAGAGTAGGTTTGTGAGCCAGTTCTTGCTCTTTTTTGCTCAGATCAATGTGCTGCTGTTTGTCTTTAACATGTTGCCTATCCCACCATTGGACGGTTCGCATGTGCTCTTTGCTTTGTTGCCCGGGGACACCTTTGCGCTGCGTCGCCGGCTGACTCAGTATGGTTTCCTGATCATGATGGCTGTCATTTTTTTCTTTCCGTCGCTGATCACGGTTCCAACCAGTGCAATCATGGGCTGGTTCCTCGGGTACTAGCATGCCGACATGGTCCGACGCCACAGGAATTGAGCGCAGCGGTTATGGAAGCGTTCCTCCGCTCGCTCGAGTTCGTTACCGTGTGCGCCAATTTGTGCGAGGTGTTTCTGCACAGGTCAGCGATCAAGACCGCGCGGCTGCGGTTGCGTTGTTGCCTGCAGACGCGGCTGCTCATTTCCTGCGGCTGCCTATCGATGCGCAGCACCACAGCCTGAATGTACTGTTTGCGCTGAGGCAACGGGGCTTTGACGACCCGGATTTGGCAGCGGCTGCGCTTTTGCACGATGTCGGCAAACTGGCAACCGAAGAGGCCGGTATCCGCACCAATGTGTGGTTGCGAGGTCCGTTGGTCTTGCTGGACGCGGTTGGCAGTCGATTGGGCCCGACAGATGGCCGCCGCCGATCCTGCGTTGGGTTGGCGGTACGCATTGTACGTTCATCTCGAACACCCGGCCATCGGCGCGGCATGGGCTGCGGCCGCGGGCTGTACCGAGTTGACCTGCTGGCTCATTGCGCACCATCAAGACCATGACGCGTGCGACGAGCCATCGCAACGGGCGGCCCTGCTCGCCGCACTGCAGTGGGCCGATAGCCGGAATTAACTTGGGAGAATAGGGATATGGCTCGACCGTTTATTACCATCATCGGACTGGGACAGACCGGGACCAGTTTGGGGCTGGCATTGCGCCGACAGGAGGCGGATTTTGATGTTGTCGGCCACGACAAGGAGCCGACGCGCAACAATCGGGCAAAAAAAGCCGGCGCCGTCGACCGGACGGATTGGAATTTGCACAATGCTGTCGAGGGAACCGATCTGGTGGTGCTGGCGATTCCGGTTGCCGAAGTGGCGGAAACACTCATGCACATCGGTGAGGATCTCAAGCCGGGCAATCTGGTCTTGGCATGTGTACACAACATGATGCCGGCGATTGCCGCTGCAGACGCACATTTGCCTAAAGGTGTCCACTTCGTGGCTGCTCATCCGGTTGTGACCGATCCGGATTCGACCTCTGCGCGCGTGGACCTATTTGAGGAGATCGTCTTTTGCCTGGCGCCGAGCCTGCAGACAGACCCTGGCGCCATCGGGCTGGCCAGTGACTTTGTGGAGCGGGTGGGCGCCAAGCCACTCTATTTTGACCCGGAAGAGCATGACGGCATTGTCGCCGGGGTGGAGGTTCTGCCCCAACTTTTGGCTGTAGCAATGATGCGCATGTTGAGCAGCTCTCCGGGTTGGGCAGAGTCGCAACGGCTGGCTGGGCGCCGTTTTGGCAATGTCTCGGATACAGGCGTCAGTGCCGAACAGCTCTATGCCAGTCTGCTCTCCAGTCGGAGTGCGCTGCTCACTCGATTGGACAAACTTCAGGACGAGTTGGCTGATTGGCGCAAATTACTGAGCGCGGCCGACCCCGGCGCGTCGGTCGCCGGCGCAAGCGGAAACGGCGTTCATGGCGAGGAAGAACCTCTGCTGGTCGCGTTACAGCAGGCCGTCGATGCTCGGCTCGAGTGGGAAGCCGGTGTGAAATACAATCGCTGGAACGAGGTCGACGTCGCGCCGGACAAGGTTGAAAGCCCGGGGATGTTGCGCCAACTCTTTTTCGGCAATCTGTTCAGCGGCCGACGCCCGCGCGACGGCGATGACAACCGTTCAGGGGATGGACCGGACGCGGCACGCTAGTCTACGAAACAGAAATCCGGCGACCTTATCTCTGGTAGGATCTGTACAGGGATTTCTGTCGGGATTCACTAGACAGAACCGGCTTCAGCTCGAGAAATGAGCGGTTTCTTTAGGGATGGCAAAGACTCTGTGAAGCTTATTATCCAGATTCCATGTTATGACGAGGCCGACACGCTGCCGCAGACAGTTGATGCGTTGCCGCGTGCCATACCCGGCATCGACACAATCGAGTATCTGGTCATCGACGACGGCAGCCGTGACGAAACAGCCTCCATTGCTCGCCGAGTCGGCGTTCACCACGTTGTACAACACACGACCAATCGTGGTTTGGCCAATACATTCGCCACTGGGCTAGATGCCTGTCTTCAGCGTGGCGCAGACATCATCGTCAACACCGATGCCGACAACCAGTATGACGGCGGCGACATCGTAACTTTGGTCGAACCGATTTTGGATGGCCGTGCCGATCTGGTGATCGGCGATCGGGGTGTTGCCACACTCGAACTATTCTCACCGTTCAAGCGTGCCATGCAACGGCTGGGCAGTTGGGTTGTCTCGCAGGCGGCCGGTGTTTCGACGCCGGACGCGACCAGTGGTTTTCGTGCCTTCACCCGCGAGACTGCCATGCGTACGCTGGTGTTGAGCACCTATTCGTACACTTTGGAAACTCTCATCCAGGCCGGCGCGCGTGGTGCCACTGTAGAGTTTGTGCCGGTCCACACCAACGCGCCGACCCGCCCCTCGCGCCTTATGCGCAGTATGTCGCATTTCATCTCCAGTTCTTCCGTCACAATAGTGCGCGCCTATATGCTCTATCGGCCATTGCGGGTCTTCTCGACGTTGGGGCTGCTGTCGGTGCTGGGCGGACTGCTCATCGGCATTCGATTCCTCTTCTTTTACATGAGCGGCCAAGGCAGCGGCCACATTCAGTCGCTGATCTTGACGGCCATTCTTCTGATTATCGGCTTTATGGTCTTCTTGATCGGTCTGGTGGCGGATCTGGTCGGGGCTAACCGGAAGATCATGGAAGAGACGCTCTATCGTGTCAAGCGGCTGGATGTTGATGGTCCTGCCCACGCACAGGCGGTGTCTGCGTCCGGAGCTACTGTTGGGCGATTCGATGCACGTGGGATGGGCCCAAACGCTGTGCAGAGATCCGGGCCGCCGGCTGCAGCCCAAGGGGCCGTACTGGCCGGCAGTCAGGGTCGCGAGTAGAGGGCGCTGTGAAGATCTGTTTTGTGGCCTCTACCTTTCCGCGGACTGCAACCGACGGTTCCGGACGCTTCGTGCTCTCGATCGCCGAAGCCGTTGCGGAGCTTGGCCATGAAGTTCACGTTCTGGCTCCATATCATCCGGACGTGCGTCCGTTTGCCGGCACGGTGATCCCCCATCATTTTCGCTACATATGGCCCGATGGGCTGGCCATCATGGGCTATGCCCAGGCCATGCGCAGCGACAAACGGCTGCGGCTCCTGGCCTATGTGCTGGCGCCGATCTTTGTGTTGACCCAATCTTGGACGCTCTGGCGGCTTGCTCGTCGCGAACGTTTCGACGCCATCCACGCCCATTGGGTGGTGCCCAATGGGCCGGCGGCTGCACTGGTGTCGACTTTGCTAAACACGCCGTTCTACATCAGCCTACATGGGTCGGATATCTTTTTTGCCGATAAGAACACCTTCCTGCACCCTCTGGTCCGTCGTGTTTTTCGGGTTGCACGAGGTGTGACGGCATGTAGCCCCGAGTTGGCGCACCGTGCGGAGACGCTTGGCGCAAGGCCGGCGTCGATGCAGCTGATTCCTTGGGGCGCCGATATTGAGATTTTTGCGCAACCGTGTGCCAACATAACGCATTTGCGTACGCGTGCGGGGATCGCCGTCGGGCAACCGGTGATCCTTAGCCTGGGACGGTTGGTGCGCAAAAAAGGCATCGAATACCTGTTGCGCGCATTGCCGTTGGTCGTTGAACATGCACCGAATTTGCGCTGCATCGTCGCCGGCGACGGGCCGGAGCGTCAGGAACTTGGCGCGCTGTCAGCCGATCTCGGAATCGATGAGCACGTCATCTTTGCCGGAAATGTCGATTGGACCGACGTGCCTTGTTACCATGCCCTAAGCACCTTGTTCGCCGTACCTTCCGTGCGCGACGAAGGTGGGAATGTCGATGGTTTGCCGACCACGATTCTCGAGGCAATGGCAGCTGAACGGCCGGTGGTGGCCAGCGACGTGGCTGGAATTTCACTGGCTGTGCGCCACGGCAAAACCGGTCTGCTGGTAGAGGAAAAGAATGTCCGCCAACTGGCCGACGCATTGCTCCTGGTCTTGACCAATATAGGAGTACAGAAATCTTTTGGTGTTGCCGGACGCGAGCGCGTGCGCCATGAGTTGAATTGGACCCGTGTGGCCGAAATCTTTGTCTCAATGTATGGCGATGGCGAGAAGGACAAGCAGGCCGGTCCTGTGCTGGTCAAGACGGTGATCGATGGATAAGACACGCGACCGTGAGGCCGACGAACAGATCATGTGCGAAGACGCAAATGCCGACATACGCTATGCGACGCGCGCGTCCAAAGCCGCAAAAATCGTCGAGATTGTGCGTGATGTGATGGGTGATCGTCTGGAAACTTGCCGTGCACTGGATATCGGCTGCGCCACAGGCGCCATCAGCAACCGAATCGCACCTCACGTCGCCGAGCTGACCGGTCTGGATTTCGACGGCCCGGCAGTAGGGGTTGCTGCGGCCTATGCTGTCGACAATGCTCGCTATTTGATCGGCGACGGCAGTTCGGTGCCGTTTGACAACGAGCAATTTGACCTCGTGATCTGTGCACAGGTCTATGAGCATGCACCTCGTCAGCAGCTTCTTGCCGGCGAAGTATGGCGTGTATTGCGGCCAGGTGGCGTCTGTTTCTTTAGTGGGCCGAATCGGCTTGCGGTGATCGAGGAACATTATTGGCTGCCTTTTTTGTCCTGGTTGCCCCAGATCGGCGCCGATGGCTATATGCAGCTGTTTGGCCGCGGTTCGGTCTATGATGTGATGCCGCGCAGCTTCTGGAGGCTCCGAAGGCTCTGGTCGGCGTTTGAGATTCGTGATTACACGGTGGAGATGTTGGTCAATCCGAACAGATACGACGTCGGCGACAAGCTGGGAAGGCTGGAATGGGTTGGTCGTCTACCACGCCCCATTCTGCACGCTGCACAGCCCTTTCTCCCCAACTTCAACTGGATTTTGGTCAAACGAGCATGAGCGAACCGACAACGTCTTCACCCGGTGCGACACCTGAGACGACCAGAACGGAAAGCACCTCAGGTGGCGCGATTCCGTCGACAACCTATACCCGCGACTACTATATCAATTGCTGTGACGGCTACCAGGAGTTTGTCGACTCCGGGGGGCGAGTGTTGCCGTTGCGGCTCAAGATCCCTTTCGGACTGGTGACATTGAAGCCCGGCGTGCGCGTATTGGATGTGGGTTGTGGCCGGGGCGAGGTTGTGCTACATGCCGCACGCGCGGGAGCCGAGGCCTGGGGCTTTGACTATGCCCAGGGAGCGCTCGACCTTGCCCAGGAATCGCTCGATGATCCCGAGCACGTCGACTTGCGTGCGCAGATTCGTCTGCTCCGCAGCAGTGCACTCGACCTGCCGCTGGCGGATGATTACTTCGACGTCGCATATATGTTAGATGTTGTAGAGCATCTCTATCCGCACGAACTAGAGCGGTCGTTTCGAGAAATTCACCGCGTGCTCAAGCCGGGCGGCAGGTTGATCGTTCATACGATGCCGAATTTGTGGTACTACCGCTACGGATATCCCGCCTACCGCGGTCTACAGCGGTTGCGGGGGCAACGTCTTCCTGCTGATCCACGGGCACGTTGGGCGTACGCGGATGTACATGTCAACGAACAAACGCCCACCGAACTGCGCAAGGCGCTCAACGCCTGCGGCTTCAAGACGAAAGTGTGGCTGCAGTCGACGCAGAGCTACGATTACGAGAAGAATATGCTCGTGCGGCGCGGGATGAAGTTCCTTGTGGACGTCTATCCCTTTCGCTGGGCATTTTGCAACGACATCTTCGCGATTGCCGGCAAATGACGGTGGTATCCCGAATTGTGTGTAAATTCGCAATCTGCCACAGAGAGCAAGCCGCTCTTACTCATTCGTGGTATATCACCCAAATGACGGAGGCAGGCGTGAGCACTGATCAGTTTGATGCCCGACGTTACTGGGAATCGCGTCTGGCAAGCAACATAAGCCTGCGCGGTACCGGCCATCGCGCCTTCAGTGTGGCCTACAACGATTGGCTCTATGCCGCGCAGCGCGACTGTGTCGCCCTTCTGTTTGAGACGGGGGGCGTCGATCTTCAAGATCGACGTGCCTTGGATGTCGGGAGTGGGAACGGATATTTCGTCCGGAACTGGCTGGATAGAGGGGCAAGGGCTGTCGTCGGGCTCGACATAACTGTGTCCAGCATCCACCATCTGCAGCGCATGTTTCCCGCCCAGTGCTTTGCAGTCGGTGATGTGGCGGCGCCCCATCTGCCTGTCCAGGGTCGCTTCGATCTCGTGAGCTGCATTAGCGTTCTCTACCATGTGGTAGACGAGGTGATGTTTGTGCGTGCCCTGGGCAACTTGTGTCGCCATGTCAGCCATGGTGGACATCTGCTGGTCTCCGATACTTTTGTGCGCTCATTATGGCCGACGGCGCGACACGCGCGGTTCAGAACGCTGGACGAGTATCGCACAGTGTTGACAAATCATGGAATGGATGTGATCGATGTCGTTCCGGTCTACTATTTGCTGAATCGAACCTATATTCCGCTGCTCGGGCCGGCGGTTTTGAACCGGTTCAATCTGGCTGAAACGCTCTATGGAGTAGATGCGCGCTGGCGGACCGCAGGCCGTAGCAATAGCGACGGCATGAAGTTCTTGCTTGCCCGGCGTAGGGAAGCGATGGGCGAATAGATCTGGGCAGAGAAATCGGAACGGACATGACGGTGATTTTCGGTATACGATTGCCATCGAGCGATAGACGGGCCTATGAAGATTGCAATTGAGGCGTTGGGGATTCATTATTTCGGAGGTGGGCGGTCAGCGACGCTAAATTTACTCAAGGCGTTGGCGACAGTCGATTCGGAAAATGAATATCTGGTATTCCTGAGCCGGTCCGAGCCTTCTCTACCGACCAATGGCGGTAGATTTCGGCAGTATGTGGTCGGCCTGCAAAATCGGCTGGCGCTGCGACTATGGGCACAGCTTCGGTTACCGCAATTGGTCGCCGGCTACGATTTGGTGCACTTCATCAAGAACCTTGGTGTCTTTGGCGTCAAACCTCCGACCCTAATCACCATGTATGACATGACGACGCTGATATATCCGGAGCTTTTTCCACGGCTCGATGTGCTCTACTGGCGGTACATTCAACCGCGTACGCTTGACGATGCCGTGCGTGTGATCGCAATTTCGCAGAACACTGCTGACGACGTGATGCGATTCTATGCGTTGCCGCCGGAAAAGCTCAGTGTGATCCGCCCCGCGTACTCATCGCACTTCAAACCGGCGTCGAGCGATGAAGTAGTGCGGGTGCGCCGGCGATACGGGTTGCCTGCGCGCTTTGTTCTACATCTTGGGCGCATCGATCGCAAGAAGAACTTAAACTTACTCGTTGAAGCCTACGATCGCTTTCGCCGCCAATCATGTTATCCAGGCAAGCTTGTTCTGGTGGGGGAGGAATATGCCAAATCGCGCGATGAAACCCTCCACAGCACCATCACACAGCGAGGTCTACGGCGGGATGTCATCTTTACAGGCCCGGTTCCGGACGCGGACGCGCCGGCGATCTTCTCCGCATCGGAGGTGACGGTCTTTCCGTCGCGGCATGAGGGTTTCGGCATCGTACCGCTAGAGGCATTGGCATGTGGTGCGCCCGTGATCACGAGCCGCGGAGGGGCTGTGCGTGAAGCTGTCGGCGATGCTGCAATTATGTTGAACACGACGGACGTGCACTCGTTGGCCAATGCTTTGACCATGATCACGACGCAGCCGCGACTGCAGGACGAATTGCGTCGACGCGGCCCAGCCCACGCCTCGAACTATTCTTGGGAGAGTGTCGCCTACACAACGTTGAACGTCTATCGACAAGCCTACAGTGAGGCCGCAGATGGCACTTGATGTTGACGAACGGCTGAAGGTGGAGGATGTCGAAACCGTTCGACGTTCGGCCATTGATGCCTATAACCGAAACTATGAAGATGTGGGACGTCTGCGCGATACCGACAGTTTCTATGCTTGGGTGCTGGACAAACTAGTGAATTCCGGCAGATACCCTCGACCAGCTCCTACCAGTAGTGGCACAGCGGGAATTCTCTCGCGGTATTCAGGCCGAACCGAAGTAGGGGTCTCATGGGGCCGCTTGCTCGATGTTGCCTGTGGCGAAGGCCATCTGACCAAGTTGGCCGTGCGACGCGGTTTGGAGGGGTGGGGCGTAGATTTTTCCCCTGCTGCCATTGCCACCGCGCGACGGGTGACTGAGGTAGATACCTTTGCCTTGTGTGACGGAGAACGATTACCGTTCGAACGGGCATCGTTTGACTACGCCACCAATATCGGCAGTCTGGAACACTTTGTATCTCCGGTACATGGCCTTGCTGAGATGCGGCGCGTTCTCCGTCCGGACGGGGCTGTGGCGCTCGTCTTGCCCAATAGCTACTACTTGCTGGATATTTTGTGGCACGTATGGCGCACCGGATACCCTGTTAGCCACAAGCAGAAGATTGAGCGATTTGCCACGGCCGGACAATGGCAAAGCCTGATCGAAGAAAACGGCTTTCGAGTGGTACACACATACAGATACAACATGATCTTTCCACGATCGGCGGCTGATTGGGCCTGGTACCGGCGCTTCCCGCGCAAGATCGTTTATCCGTTGCTGTCTCCGATTACGCCCTTCAACCTCTCCTACAGCTTTCTCTACATCTGTCGCCCGACTCCATGAGTACACAGTGGTCTCGCCGTCTGTTCACGGTTGTTCGTCGGCTGGTCGCATGGTCGCGCCGACCCAAAGTGCAGCGCATTCTCGCCGGGACGGTGGTCTTGCTCACCGGAGGGTTTCTATTCGGGGCTCTGGCAGCAGGCTGGGTCCAGGTGCGTCCTCATGTCGCCGAACTCGATTGGAGATTTGCGCTGTTGGGCCAGGTCTTTGCTGTGGCGGCTTATCTGCTCGGGAGCGTGGTCTGGTATTGTGTCCAGCGTAGCTTCGGCATTGCCTCCTCGCTAAGACGTAGCATGGTCATTCATGTGACCTCAAGTGCAACCAAGTATATCCCCGGTTATGGTTGGCACTACATGAGCAAAGCCTATATGAGTCGGGAGACACAGGCGCGTCCACGAACGCTGGCCGGCGCGATGGCCGACAGAGGTCGGAATCCTCCTAGGCGTGGGTGCACTCATTGCCGCGCTGCTGGCCGTCATTTTAGGACAAGAGTGGGCATTGGATTGGAATTTGCCGCGGTGGCTCTGGATGCTCATTGGGTGGGGGGCACTCGCATTGATCGTCGGTTTGATCGTCTTTCTACCGAAGGTGGTCCAACTTTCCAGCGAGAGAGCGGAAAGAAGCCACGCTCTTTTCGGCGCGACCGATCCTGCCGCCGTTGAAATAACGACGTCTCCTGAGACGCCGTCAGGTTTGGCTCCCGATCGCCCGTCGCCGATGGGATTGCATACTCGGGTGGCGGTTTCGCGATGGTGGATGGCGGCCACGATTGTGGTGGCCGTGATCGGCTGGCTGCTCTATGCCGTCTCGACTTGGTATTTCGCGCGGGCGCTCTACCCGGTTCCACTCGACGGTCTTTGGCAGTGTCTCTTTGCGCTGACGGTCGGCGGCGTCGTCAGCCTGCTGGTCATCGTCGTGCCGGTTGGGCTTGGGGTGCGTGAGGCGACCATGTCGCTGCTGTTGGTGGGCTTGCTGCCGCTCAGCCTGGCCGTGGTGGTCAGCATTGTCACGCGGCTGAGCGTTGTTTGAGCGAATTGCTGGGATTGAGCGTGGTCACGTGGCTCGATCCGTCGCTACCAGAGAGAAAACAGACCGAATACCCCAAATGGAGTTCGTGAAAGAAATACACCGAAATCGGGATTGATCGGTGGTCTGGGCGGGTGTATTCTCGGAGACAGCGAGACAATTGTTATCACGCATCGTTACCTAAATCTATGTAGATGCACTTTCAGTTTGAGCAAGGAGCACCAGCATGAATCTTCGATTCTTCAAGTTTGTCGTACCGGTCCTGGCACTCACGATTCGCCCTGTTTGGCTTTGCCGGCATGGCACAGGCCCAAGGGTCCCAGCGGCGATTACGGTTCCGGTATCTCGTGTGTGAACTTGACCGGCGTATCGACGACCTCACGATCACGTTCTACAATTCGCAGATGGCAAGGTGGCCACCACCCTGAGTGAGCCAAACTTCGACACCGACGTGCAGTGGTTCACACCCAATATCCGCGGCCTGGGCGGCGGCTTCCTCGGTTCGGCCGTGGTGAGTTCCGGCGAGCCGGCAGGTTGTTCCGTGAATACCCAGACCACCGGCGGCACCCGCCGTGTCGGTACGGGCGAAGGTATCTCCAGTGAAAGACCGGCCCGACCCAGTACGCGACCCAGGTCGTGAATGCACCTCGGCGGTTTCAACTCGTATGTTGCCATTCAGAATGCCGGCGATAGTCGCCGTGACCGTCAACGTCAAGTATCTGAATTCCAGCGGCGGTCAGCAGGCCACGGATTCGCTGTCCAGATCGAGGCCAATGCGTCCCACGTCTTCTATCAGGACGACGGCAAGTTGCCCGGCAGCTTCATCGGTTCGGCGATCTTCGAGGCGGCTGACGGCAGCACGCCGTTGGCCGGCGCGGTGGCGCTGTACAACAAGAACAGCGCGCAGCTTGCTGAGCTTCAACACCTTTTCTCGACGGCGGCAACAAGGCGTTCCTGCCCCGCCTGGCCAAGAACCTGTCTGGTGTGGGTTACACCTCCGGTTGGGCGTGCCAGAACATCGGTCCCGGCAACACGGACATGTCCATGACGGCCACCTTCCTCAACCAGGAGACCAATGCGACCGTCACCGAGACGCTCTCCAAGAGCGGCGTAGGCGTCGGCCAGTCCTGGAGCGGTTACCTGGGTTCGGCCGGCAACGGTGCGCTGGATGGCATCACCCGTGGCTACGGTAGCGCGATGGTGACGTCGACCGGTGGCAGCATCGTCTGCACGGCCAACGAAGACAACCGCAACGGTGGCGGCAGCGCAGCCCGGCGCTGATCGGTCAGGGTTCGACCTACGGCGGCGTGCCGGATGGCGAGCAGACGCATCAAGATGTCCTTCCCGCAGATCGTGGCGCTGGGACCGACCAGCTTCCACGGTGGTTTCCAGATCGCCAATACGACCGGCACGAGCCGACGAGCTGCACCTACAAGTTCTCCAATGGTGACTCGGTCAACGACCGCTTGCCGGCCAACGGCTCCAAGTCGGTCTTTGCCGAGCAGGTGCTGACCAACAACAAGACCAACTTCAACGGTAGCGTTGATGTGGAATGTGGCCAGCCCATCGTCGGCATCTACAACCTGTCGGTGATCGGCCCGGACGGCCTCCGGCGATCCGTTTGCCACCAACAACGGCATCAACAAGTAAAGCTGTAGGTTGGCTTTGTCAGAATAAGGAGTGCCAAATGGCACTCCTTATTTTGTGTCTGAGTGCTGTACAATTGCCATCTCGACGGATTCTTGGCAGAATGACCGCAATTGGGAATCCGATGCAGACTGATATGTGAGAACATCAATGTCACCAGTGAAACAGAAAACGCCAAAACTACCGTTTCTTGTTGCGTTCCTAATGGCCGGATTGATGGTGGCCTGTGGCGGTAGAAATGCCACGCCTACGCCTGAACCGACACTGCCATCTGCGGTGGACGAGGCCACGGCGGCGCCGGAAGCAACCGAGCAACCCACGGAGCCAACCGAGGAACCGCCGGCTGCTGAAGATGCCGGCGGCGAACCCGAGGCAACTGAGCCGGCTGCCGAGCAGCCTGATTCGCCGTTGAGCCAGCCGGACTCGCCACTGAGCCAGCCGGACTCACCATTGGCCCAGCCTAATTCGCCGCTGGCTGTGCCGAACCCGAGAGTACTTGAAATTCCTGAGCCGGATGAGGAAAGTGGAATCGTCTACGGCCGATTGATAGCGGAGACGCCTGGCGCGCGTTCTCTCCTTTCCAGCATCATCTATTTGGCGCCGGTCGAACCGACGATCGTGACCACTGAAAGCGGCGACGAGATCGAGGTGAAGTTCATCGGGTTGGTTCCGGATCGGGATCCCCAAGCGGATCTGACCAACGACCAAGGCGAATTTGCCATTCTCAATGTCCCGCCCGGCGAATATGGTATCGTGCTCTGGACACCGGTCGATTCCTATATCGTGCCTGACGAAGAGACGTCGTTCCTCTATCTCACGGTTGAGGCCGGTGAGGCTTTGGACCTTGGGGATGTAGTCATTCAACGTGAATGATGCCTGCGATGAGTAAACAGCCGAAGCAGACGATTCTGATTGTCGATGATGAGCCGCGCACTGGTGCGGTTCGTCAAGATGAATTAGATCTTGAGGGCTACATTACCCTGGAGGCAAACGACGGCCTCCAGGCCCTCGAGAAGGTACGCGACTACAACCCCGATCTGGTATTGCTCGACGTGGAGATGCCGGGTCTTGACGGCTTCGAGACGCTCAAGCGGCTCCGCGAGATGAGCGATGCGGCCGTTATCATGTTGACTGTGCGCTCAGATGAAGAAGATCGCATCCGAGGTCTGGATTTAGGCGCCGACGACTATGTGACGAAGCCATTTAGCCCGCGCGAACTTTCCAGCCGCATTCGCGCCGTTCTACGTCGTTTTGAGCAGCCGGGACGGCCCGATCAGCAGATTGTTACGATCGACGAACGGCTACAGGTGGATTTACAGCGGCGCGACGTGATCGTCAACGGCGAACGCATAAACCTCCGGCCGACAGAATATCGATTGCTCTATCATCTCATCCAAAACGCCGGGTGGGTTGTGCCACACGAGACGCTGTTGACCAAGGTCTGGGGCCACGAGTATATCAATGACAACCATCTCCTCCGGCTCTATATTACATACCTGCGCAAGAAGATCGAGGAAGATCCGTCAGATCCTCGCTACATCTTTACTGAACGTGGTCTCGGCTATCGATTCGTCGATTTTGATACAGACGAGACATGAGCGGTGTCGGGCCGTCTGATGCTCTAGATCATGATGACGTCGACGATCTTACGACATCGCGTTGCCGTTCTACTGATTCTTCTTGGCGCCTTTCTGCTCAGGATCCATACGTTAGACCTCAACCCCTTGTGGTTTGACGAGTCAATGGAATACTGGGTGGCGACATCCTCGTCTGACAACCTGCTACCGGCCGTCCGGGAATCCCTACAGGATCCACCACTCTACTCCGCATTGCTACATTTTTGGATGGGTTTGGGGCGTGATGAATTCACGCTTCGTTTTCCGTCTCTGATCGCCAGCGTACTCGCTGTTGCCGCGACGTTCGCATTCGCAAAACAAGTCCACAGCCAAATGGCGGGCACGCTTGGCGCACTGCTCGTAGCGCTTGCGCCGCCAAGCATCCGGTTTGCACAGGAGGTTGGGCAATATGCGCTCCTCGGATTTGTGCTTACTTTGAACCTGCTGTTGGCGTTGCACGCCCGGCGTAAGAACCGATGGAGCTATTGGATTGCATGGGTAGCTACGGGCCTCGCCTGTGTCTACACGTACTACGGCTCCCTCTTTATTCTCTTTGGCGTGGGGGGAGCAATCGTCCTGGAAAGCATTTTTCGGCGCGGGTTGAGGCAGGTTATCAGGCCAATAGTTGCCTGCGTGGCGCTTGCGGGTCTGATTCTGCCCCTGGCATTGTTTTGGATTCCTGTGCAGCTGTTTCGCGGACCGACAACGGGTGCCTTCCAACTTGCTTTCACTTCCCTAGGTCAAGAGGCGTTCACCATCCTGAACGAAACCAAATCCCTGTTCGCGTATCAACTGACGGGGACCATTTCGGATCCGACAAGATGGGTGATTCTTCAGTGGGTGGCAGCACTCCTCATCTTGGTGGCGTTGACCGTCGGGGTGGTCGAACAAGCAAGATCTCCTAAGCGCTCGTATGTGGTCCTCTGGCTTCTAAGCTGCTGGAGCGTTTACTATGGAGCGGGCCGGCTGGGCCTCTATCCCTATGCAGGTACGCGGCATTCTCTGATCTTCACACCGCTGCTGATAACATTTGTTGCGGTCGGCCTTGCGGTCTTTTGGCGTCAACGCATGGTGGCCGGAGCCGTACTTCTGCTCGGCATTACTGTATTGGCGCTTATGGCGCCGGCGGAGGCGCCGGAGGATTTGCGTACCGTGGCCGCCCACTACATCGCGGCAAGGGTCCGCTGCGACGCCGACATATGTATACTATGGCGCCGCGCCCGGTTTTCGCTATCAGCTGGAACGTCAGGTAGGTAGTCCATCGAATGGTGCAACGAAAATCCCACCTGGATGGTATCGGGACTGCTGGCTAGGACAGCCGGTCGCATACTGTGTCGACGACAATGTCCACTATGGAGAGTGGATACGATCGTTGTCGCCTGAAGAAAAGGTTGAGCGGATCCTCGCAACACCGGGTATGGAGGGCGAACAGTTTTGGCTGATCATCTCTCATACCATGGCGACCGAAAAAAACGACCTATTGAGCAAGTTCTCAGCAACGTACGATACGATAGACAAGATTGAAGCCGCCGGAGCAGGGGCCTATCTCTTACGCCGACGGTGAGGCGATTCCAATTCACGTTGCCGGACGCCAATGCTACGCGCGGGATTGGCGTCCGGTTTTTGAGGCCGAACCTCTTTGTGTGTTACAATCAGCAATTGGTGTGCAACAGTGCCACCGGTTCTTTTTTTCTATTGAACACGCCTTCGGATCGCACGCAGGGTGCTGTCAGGCTATTTTTGTGCTTATCCGTCTATTTTTGGGCCGGACATTCCCTCCAGCGGGTATGGTCGTTCCTACTAAATCTCTTCGGATAGGTACTCTGTAAATTTGGCAGTTGTGAAGCGAGATGAGGGAGGCGGAAGAAAAACCCACGAGGAGCTATCGAATGTCATCCGTTGTAAGCATGAAGGACTTGCTCGAGGCCGGCGTCCACTTCGGACATCGCACCCGCCGTTGGAACCCGAAGATGCGTCCGTATATCTTCACCGAACGCAGCGGCATCCATATCATCGACCTGCAGCAGACCATGTTGCGTCTCAATGACTACTACAATTTGGTCCGTGACACGGTCGCCGATGGGGGAATGGTGCTTTTTGTCGGCACAAAGCGTCAGGCCCAGGCGGCCATCCAGCAGGAGGCTGACCGCGCCAATATGCCTTATGTCAATCAACGTTGGCTGGGTGGCACGTTGACCAACTGGCAAACCATTAAGCAGCGCATTGACTACCTGCTCACGATGGAGCGCCGGGTCGATGGTGGTGAATTTCGCAATCTATCCAAGAAGGAGCAGTTGAGCATCGATCGCGAGGTTCTGAAATTGAACAGGCGGCTTGGTGGGCTGAAGATTTTGGCCCGCATGCCTGAACTGGTCTTTGTGGTCGACACGAATTTGGAGGACTTGGCTGTACGCGAGGCGAACAAGCTCCATGTGCCGATTATCGGCATGGTCGACACCAACTGCAATCCAGACGAAGTTGATTATCTCATCCCAAGCAACGATGACGCGATTCGCGCCGTCAAACTGATCGTCAGCATTATCGCCGACGCCGCGGTTGAGGGCATGCGTATCCGCGAGGTCGACATGGTCGACACCGGCCAGATGAGCAACGCTGAATTGGCCGCCAACGAGCAGTTTCTGGGGCCGAGTACGTTGGCTAAGTTGCAGGGCGCGGGCGAGGATGAAGATACTGGCGATGACGGCGTCGCTGTAGTTGAGAATGACGTTGAGCTTGTTGAAGCGGTGTCAGAGCCTGAACCTGTCGTTGTAGCAGGCAGAAGCGGTAGCCGAAGCTGCAGTTGCAGAAGCAATTGTCGCTGCAGAAGACGAAACAGAAGACGAAACAGAGGCCGACGAGGACATAGCCAGCGCGGCATCCCCGTTGTCACGACCGCCCTCCATCTTGACTGGCCATGGTGCGCCGACCGTGGCTGTAAGGATGTCCGACCTGCAAAGACCGAGTTTGATTGCGGTACTTCAGCCGGGTGTTCCTTGTTCTTGATGGAACTATCTACGACAGAGATGCGCCCGAACAGGGCGTAAATGAAAGTAGACAGTGAGAATCTCAAAGACAGAGCTGTTTTGAGATCGGCCAAAGCGACAGGGAGAACGAAAACTATGGCTGAGATTACTACCCAGATGGTCAAGGAATTCCGCGAGGCCACCAGCGCCGGCGTGCTTGACTGCAAGAAGGCATTGGCCGAGACCGACGGCGATTTCGAACTGGCGGTCGAGATTCTGCGCAAGAAGGGTCTGTCCGACAGCGGCCAAGAAGGCCGGACGCGAGACCAAGGAAGGAATGGTCGGCACGTACATCCATCCCGGCGCCAAGATGGCCGCGATGGTGGAAGTCGGCTGTGAAACCGACTTCGTGGCCCGCACCGAGCAGTTCCAGCAGCTTGCCTACGATCTGGCCATGCACATGGTGGCATCAGTCCGCTCAATATGTGAGCCGGAACGAGATTCCGGTCGACGATGTGGAACGGGAGCGGGCATATCTACCGCGAGCAGATGGCCAACGAGGGCAAGCCTGCCCACATCGTCGATAAGATTGTGGAGGGCAAGCTTGGACAAATGGTTCGCCGAAGGTTGTCTGCTGGAACAACCATTCGTGAAGGATCCGGATGTAACCATTCAGGACTTGCTCACGGAAACTATCGCCAGCACTCGGCGAAAATATCAAGATCAACCGATTCGCTCGTATGGAGATCGGCGGCTAATCGTCCAAGCACTGCCCAGCCGATCGGCTGGGCAGTTTTGCGTGCACACCACAAGGTGTGTCGGTGAAAGCCGACACCGAAGCAGGATTTGCCCATTTACACACTGTGGACACACTCTCGATTTTCCAGTTGGATCATTGTTGAACAGAAGGTTCGCGTCACGCGTACACAAGGAGAAGAGATCCACTATGGCTGATCTGAAGTTTCAGACGCGTGTTGCTCAAATTGGGTGGTGAAGCATTGGCAGGCGAAGGTGGCTTCGGCATCAACCCACATCAGGCGGAGTTTCTGGCGCAGAAGTCATGTCGATGGTCGATCTGGGCGTGCAGGTCGCGGTCGTTATCGGCGCCGGGAATCTCTGGCGTGGGAAACAGGATGGACTTGACCACGGCATGGAACGGGTTACGGCCGACCACATGGGCATGCTGGCCACGGTGATGAACGCTCTGGCTCTGCAGGATGCCCTCGAGCGCAATCGGCATGCCGACCCGGGTACTGACCGGCATCGAGATTCGTTCTGTGGCCGAACCCTACATCCAGCGACGCGCCGTTCGACATCTGGAAAAAGGCCGCGTGGTTATCTTTGGCGCCGGCACCGGCAACCCCTACTTCACCACGGACACGGCCGCCTCGCTGCGTGCCATGGAGATCGACGCCGAAGTACTGATCAAAGCGACCAAAGTCGATGCGGTTTACGACAGCGACCCCAAGACCAACGCCGACGCCAAGCGCTATGACCACTTGACCTATATTGAAGCGCTCAACATGCGCGTCGGCGTGATGGATAGCACAGCCATGGCCATGTGCATGGACAACGACCTGCCGATCTATGTAGTCAATCTGTGGCACGAAGGCACGCTGGAAAAGGTCATCTGTGGCGAACCGGTCGGCACGCTTGTGTCGGCTTGAGCCAACTGATGAACGATCGTTTACTTCGTGCCGATCTCACCAGGTGGGATTCGACGTCGTTTTCTTGAACCGGTGAACTTTGTTACAATATTCGCTGCTGACGATAACTTCCCCGGCACTGGCGCCCAGATGCGATTTTCAGTTGCCTGACAGGTCAATAGCGTGGGAAAGCCGCATCGAGCGCGGAGGAGCATAGACGATGATTAAAGAAATGCTGTCTGATGCCGATGATCGCATGACGAAGGCGATTGACTCTTGAACGGCTCGATCTGATGGCGATTCGCACCGGTCGCGCATCACCTTCGCTCGTCGAACGTCTGTTCGGTGGAATATTACGGCATGCCAACGCCGCTGGAACAACTGGCAACCATCACGGTGCCGGATGCACAGACGCTTTGATCCGGCCATATGCCGCCAATGATATCCCGGCGATCGAGAAAGCCATTGCGTTGTCGGATATCGGGCTTACACCGAACAATGACGGTCAGCAGATCCGACTCTCGATTCCGGCTCTGACCGAGGACAGACGCCGTGAGTTGACGAAATTGGTGAGCAAGCGGGCTGAGGAGGCACGCGTTGCAATGCGAAATATTCGACGCGACGACATCCAGGACTTACGAGGCTTCGAAAAGGAAAGTATTATTTCTGAAGATGAATCTCGGCGTGCACAGGAAAAAGTCCAGGAAACGACCGATGACTACATCAAGAAGGTTGATGAGATTGCCCGCGACAAAGACAAAGAGATCATGACCATCTAGCGAATCCCGGCATAAATCCTTGTACAGTCCCTGCCCGAGTCAGCATAGCCGGATTCCAGTCGTGGTATTCACGTTGAGCTGAACTAGGGTCTGCTGATGTGTCCATTTCCCCGAGTGGAAGAGAACGGGCATGATTGATTGTCTAGAATGGACGCATCGGTTGTCACTTGGCGGGATTGCAGGTGCGTTGCAGTTCGGGTCTAGGTACTTACGAAGAGGAACTACAAAGCGGGGTGAGTCAGAACTCACCCCGCTTTTTACGAATAGGTTGCCACCATGATACGATTGACCGGCAGCGTGTAAGTCAGGCGATTTTACAGACCACCGCGACGGTCTCTTCTTGAAGACAGTCCCGTCAATCTTTCTGCTGTGCATATGCCGGTCCGTGTGAGACATGTATGTTGGTGATGTAAGGAGTAAGTGTTGTGAACCGCAAAGGGAACAATAGTCACGAGCTACTACCGATTGCACCGCATCATATCGGCATCATAATGGATGGCAACGGCCGTTGGGCCCAAGCGCGGGGGTTGCCACGTTTGGCGGGTCATCAGGCTGGCGTGGACAATATTCGTCGCGTGTTGGAAAGCTGTGTTGAGCACGGCATCAAAGTGTTGACAATCTATGCGTTTTCGACCGAAAACTGGCATCGTCCGCCGGACGAAGTGAGTGGCCTGATGCGTTTGTTGGGCTTGACCATTCAGCGGCAGCTCAAAGATTTGCATCGCAACGGTGTGCGGATTTTGCACAGCGGTAGGATGGATGGAATCAACGCACATCTGCAGAAGCAGATCCGCCATGCCGTAGAGTTCACGAAAGACAATGACCGTATCATCTTGAATGTGGCCTTCAACTACGGTGGTCGTGCTGAAATTTTGGACGGTATTCGACGTGTGATTGCGGACGGTGTTGACCCGGAATCGCTGACCGAAGAGCTATTCAGTAAATACCTTTATCATGATCTGCCCGATCCCGATATTATCGTGCGGACTGGCGGCGAATGGCGCTTGAGCAACTTTTTGATTTGGCAGGCGGCCTATGCCGAGTACTATACGACACCTACCTATTGGCCCGATTTTGACGAAATCGAACTCTACAATGCCTTGGCCGAATTTGGCCAACGAGAACGACGGTTTGGGCGCGTTGTCAATCCGTAGAATGTCCCCATTTTCTCTGGGTTGACCGGTGCAGAAGTCGGTCTGGTACCGGAACCGCTGTCTCATGGTTAGTGAATCCCGGCAGAAATCCACCGGTGGTTTCCGTTGGAGGTAGAACGGTTCGATTTCTGCCGTGGTATTTAGGCCGGAGTGTACTAACCTCATTCCATGCAAACCAGGATCCTCGTTGGAGTAATCTATGTCATTCTCGTCACAATCCCGATGTTCTTGGGTGGACTTTGGAGCTTAACCCTTTTCCTGTTGATGGGGGCAGTTGGCGGCTACGAGTTTTTCCGCATGGCGGCCAAGGGAGGGTATCATCCGACAACATGGTTAGGGATTGGGTGGCTCCTGGCATTGATCTTCGCAGTGACACGGCCGGAAGTTCTTCCCCTTTTAACCGTACTGACCGTGGGTCTTTTCTTGACCTTTGTTCTGGCTCTGTTTCAGGAAGAAAACCCGCTCTCGATGACACTGGCCACCGCAACGGGAGCAATCTATCTGGGCATCATGATCGGCCAGATGGCCGCGTTGCGCATGTTGCCGAATGGGATGTGGTGGATATTCTTTGGTCTCTTCGTCACTTGGGCGAATGACACGATGGCCTACTTTGTCGGGGTCACTGTCGGTCGCAAAAAGATTTGGCCACGACTCAGCCCCAAGAAAACTTGGGAAGGCACCGTTGGCGGCTGGCTCGGTGCAGCGGCCGTGGGTGGGGCAGTTGCGTGGTTTGCGCCATTACCCATCAGTGTTTTTCATGGGATGGCCGTCGGGCTGGGCGCAGGTGTTCTTGCCTTCTTTGGCGACCTATCGATGAGTATGGTCAAGCGGCGGGTCGGCGTCAAGGACAGCGGTACGATATTTCCAGGACACGGCGGAATGCTCGATAGAATCGACAGCATACTATTTGTATTGCCGTTTGTCTTTCAAGCCGTTCTATTCTTCGGACCGATCTAGCCGGGGCAGAGCTTGTCCGCGCTCGAATTGAGCGATCGCATGCGCACGCTCCTCCCACGACATGTTGAGGGGGTATTCGATCTAGATAATTGCCTCGCGTAGAGCGATGATATTGTCTCGAATCGGCTGCGTCGTGTTGAAAACCGAACTTCCCGCCACAATGACATTTGCGCCGGCATGCACGATGTCGTTGACATTGTGCATGCCGACTCCACCATCTACTTCCAGATCGCAGACCGGGTTAAATTGATCTAGCAACTCACGTGTGCGTCGAAGCTTGCTGGTGGTTGTTTCGATGAAGCGTTGCGCGCCGAAGCCTGGGTTGACGCCCATGACCAAAATCATGTCAACAAAGGGCGCAATTTCGCGCACGCTCTCGATGGGTGTCGCCGGATTGAGCGCGACGCCGGCCCGACAGCCCAATGCCCTGATTAGCTGGACGGTGCGATGCAGATGCCGGCAAGCCTCCACATGGACAGTCAGTAGATTGGCGCCGGCCTCGGCAAAATCAGCCAAATACCGATCCGGATCTTCGATCATCAGGTGTACATCTAGGGGCAATTCAGTCGCCGAATGCACGGAGCTCACCAACAATGGGCCAAAGGTGATGTTGGGCACGAACCGTCCGTCCATTACATCCAGATGAACATAGTCTGCGCCGCCAGTGTCTGCCGCCCGAATCTGTTCGGCCAGTCGACCGAAGTCTGCGGTCAAAATGGATGGCGCGATGATGAGTGGTCGTGAACGAGTCATGATGATTGCCTATGTGGATGGTGGTTCATTGGTTGCCCGATGGATATCGTGGGTGCCGACTCAGGAAATCGAGCATGATTTCGCTGACTTTCCACGGTTGTTGAAAGATGAGCGCATGACTTTGGGCGGGAATGATGTGCAATTCCGATTCCGACAAGACCTCTGCCATACGCTGGGGAATCGTCTCGGGAAAGAATTCGTCCCGTTGGCCATGGATGAGACAGACGGGAAGGTGCCATGATTGAAGTGCCTCGAGCCTTAGGTCAATTGCCGTACGTCCGTTGAGCCTGCGAAACCCGGCCAGGACGATCTCCTTATAGTAACCCTCGTAGTGGAACGGATCATGCAGGCGTGCGGTAGCCTCCATCCAGCTTGCACCGGCCTGAAAGTCCTCCGGTGTCAGACGTGCGCCATCCCCCGTTGTGGAACGCTCGACGCTATATGTGGTACTAACCAGTGTCAGCGTGGCCGGATTTGCCATTCCGTGATGGACAATCAACTGTGCAATCATCCCTCCGCTGCTACAACCGGCCAGGTGGCCATCGGCTGCGCCCACTTGGGCCATCAATTGTGCGAGTTGTTCGGCGATGCTATTGTGGTGAAAGCTGGCGGGGTGGCCCACCGATCGGCCGTGCCCCGGCAGATCGGGAAGAAGGATGCGAAATTGATCATTGAGCGCATCGACCATTGCCCCCCAAGCTGCACGGCCTGTACTCATAAAATTATGAAGCAGTGTGAGAGTTGCGGCCTCCGGGTTCGAGCGGGCGTTCAACACTTCGAAGTGAATAACACCCGTTCCCGTCTTAAATTCCGGCATTGGATGTGGTTTCGGCCGTGGTAGATGTTGAGGAGCCGCCGGGTGGACGACGGCTGCCGTCGCTAGCCGCGCCAATGACCCGAATGACTTCGCTAATGTCGTCGAAGGTAATCAAACCTGAGAACACACCATGCTCCATCACTGCCACGACGCGACTATTTCTCTGGATCATTCGTTCCCAGACTTCGGCCAACATTTCATTCGGCCGGCAGATTGGCACCTCAGCGGCCGGCAACATCACGTCTACGATGCGTGTCTCAGCGCCTGTATCGCGTAGGCCGTTTACAAGTCGGTCTCGGGTCAGAACACCGACGAATTGTCCGCTCAGATTTAGCACAGGGTAGTCAGTCTGGTGGCTGCTCATGATCATATCGACGGCACGGCTCAGCCGTTCCGATGTATACAAATTGACCGCCGCCGGTGTCAGAGCGCGCAAGGCGGGGATCTTGCGCAATATCGAGCGACTGCGCACGGCGTCGAGTTCTGAGCTGCCACCGATATAGACAAAGAAAGCGATCAATAGGAGAAAGATGCCTCCGCCCATGATTCCCCAGACGGCGAAAAGACCGGCCATGAGGCGGCCGACAAATACAGCGATTCGCGTTGCGTTTACGTAGGGCATGCCCATTGCCAGCACTGCTCGCAAGATCCTACCGCCGTCCATGGGAAATGCCGGTAGGAGATTAAAGATTGCGAGCAGTAAATTGGTGACCAACAGATAGATCAGTAAATTGACAAACCCGGGTTGTAGCATGGTGCGGAACCACTGCAACAGGTCCTGGAGCTCGGCGCCGTTCCTCATGTCCATGCCAACCATAAAGGCAACGATCGGAAAGAGAAATGCTGCGATGACAATATTGACCACCGGCCCGGCAACGGCAATGACCAATTCTTGATAAGGCTTGTCAGGCATACGCTCCAGGCTGGCCACACCACCGATCGGTAGTAACGTGATGGTCGGCACCTTGATGTCGTAATATTTCGCCGCCAGAGCATGGCCGAATTCATGTAATGTGACACAGACGAAAAGCAGAAGCGTAACCAATATTCCGTAGAGGGCGCCTTCGAATAGGCTGTCACCGCGTCCACGAAACATGAAGGCGCCGTAGACGATAATCAAGAGGAATGACCAGTGAACGCGAACTTTGATGCCGAAAATTTTGAAGAGTGTGAGTGACGTTTCCACGCAGATGTTATCCGTTGCTATATCAAATAATGTCCAGCGGCGGCAGCTCCGAACTGTCCTCATTCACAGCTTCAGCGATATCGCGCAATGCCGAAAAAGCATAGATGCCGGAGCCATGTCCATCTGTCCATTCCAACCGGACGGCGTAATTGCCAACCAGTTCAGCACTCTTTATTTTGGTGCTCGGTAGCGGACCTGCAGACAGCTTCAGCAAGTCTTCTTCTGCTGCTGCTTCTCGTCGCTCTTCGCGGCAGGTTGCGCAGGGACAATTGGCGCGTACCCAGCGGAGAGGATACTTGCCCTCCAGCCCGTCAGCCCAGTTCGTGTACAGGACTCCGACTTCCCGGTCGATGGTTATTCGTTGCGGTCGCATCGCTATTCCTGCCGCGCCGGCTGCTGGTGACTCATCATAGGATGCGTCTCCGTCGGTGGTGAATGCGGCGTTTACACCCCTCATGAAGCCGCGGAAGAGTTCCAGGGGCAGCGGAAATATGATCGTGCTGTTGTGTTCGGCGGCAATATCGTTAAGCGTCTGTAGATAGCGCAGTTGCATCGCACCGTCAGCCGTCGACATGACACGGGCTGCCTGGGAGAGTTCTTCGGCTGCCCGGAGTTCGCCTTCGGCATGGATGATCTTGGCGCGTTTCTCGCGTTCGGCTTCGGCCTGGCGAGCCATGGCGCGCTGCATGGTCTGGGGCAGTTCCAGATCCTTGACTTCCACGACGCTCACCTTGATACCCCAGGGCTCGGTTTGCTCGTCAATTATCTGCTGTAACTTCTGGTTGATCTTGTCGCGTTGCGCAAGGAGGTCATCCAATTCACTCTGGCCCAAAACGGAGCGAAGCGTCGTCTGGGCGATCTGTTGCGTGGCGAGCAGATAATTGGAGACGTTGATGACTGCTGCAATTGGGTCCATCACCCGAAAGTAGCAGACTGCATTTACCTTGACTGTCACGTTGTCCTTGGAGATCGCTTCCTGAGTCGGCACATCAAGTGTTACGACGCGCATGTCTACGCGCTGCATCTGATCGACCATGGGGATGATGAAGAACAAGCCTGGACCCTTGGACGCCTGAATACGGCCTAGGCGGAAGATGACGCCCCGCTCGTACTCAGGCACAATTTTGACGGCCGAACGCACGAGCAACAACACGAGAATAACGATGACGATAAGGACCGGCAGGCTGATTAGATTCATGATGTATCTCTTTATCCTTTGTACCGTTTGGCGTAGATGGCTCGATAGAAATAATCAGCGTAACCGCCGACTATGGAGGGGATTCCCATGTCCGACCGTTTCCGGCGGGATATACCGGTAGATCTATCCTCAATATCTCTACATTATACGTTGGGCACTATTCCCGGCCAATCGTCTCAACGGGAGAGGTATCGTTTGCCTCATTTATCGGAATCTCACACGGTTACGCCGTATTCGGATCCTGATTTCAGACAGACCGTCCGCGGTTTGACGAGGCCGACTCGGGCCAGTATGATGGCGGCAAAAGGAGCCTGTCACCCTGTGGCGACAATCCAAATCGAATACTCGAACCCTGCAAGAGCAGCCGGAATGCCCAGCTTCTCAACATATCTTGCACTGCGGCGTCTTGTTGCATTGGCCTTAATCATCCCGCTTCTTGTTGCGTGCAACCGTCAGAGTGATTCCCAAACCGTGCCTGTTCAGCCTATGGTCGGTGTCGTTGCGTCACCGACCACGCTTCCCCAGGCCGACTCAGAAATAATCGATTTGCTTGATGAACCAGTACCCGCGGATTCTGAAGCGGATTCTGAGGAATTGGACCCCGCCGGTTTAGGGCCCGAAGTGCAGGATGTAGCACCGATTCTCGTCCCAACTGCTACAACGGAGCAGCCGGATCTAGAGCCGACTGATCCGCTGACTGGCCGTGTAACCGCTGCGTTGGTCAACGTGCGTGCGAATCCGAGCAAGGATGGAGTAGTTGTGGCAACGGTTTCGGGTGGTCAGCGCTTGATGGTGCTTGAGATATCAGCTGACGAGGCTTGGCTGTTGATCTGTTGCGTGGACGACGACGCGAGCAACTACTGGATCAATGCCGAATTCGTGGACGTTGAGACGTCGGCAAGTATCGCTGCCGTCGAGCCACTCACCGGCGCACCCTCGGGTACCGTTACGGCGGATCTGGTCAACGTGCGCGGCGGCCCCGGCACAAATTTCCCCGTGGTCGGCCAGTCGAACCGTGACCGGACTCTGACACTCGTTGCCCAGGATCAGGCAGGTAGTTGGCTGCGCGTCTGCTGCATTTCAGCCGATCCAGCCGTGGAGACCTGGCTCAGCGCGGAATTCATTCAGCCGTCAGCTTCGTTGGCTTCGGTGCCGGTGGAGGCAGGACCCGCGCCACCCCCGGTCGCGATCGGTGGCTCGACTACGGCATCGAGTCGGGATCAAGCCGCCGCATTGGCCGCTGCACCGGCGCCGGGTTTGCCTGGGTTGGGCGGGTTTGGCGCGCCGGGTGCCGTCAATCCGTTCACCGGATTGTCGCTCGGCGGCGATAGGGCATCCCGGCGTCCGGTTATCGTCTGCATCAACAACGATTACGCTGCGCGCCCTCAGCTTGGAATCGGTCAGGCAGACGTCATGTATGAATATTTGATGGAAGGCTTTGGCATCACGCGTTTTAGTGGGGTTTTCTTCGGTGAGGATGTTGGACAAATTGGGCCGGTGCGTAGCGCGCGGCTGATCAACTACTATCTCGGCGGACTCTACGATGCCGGCCTTGCTTGTTCCGGCGCCAGTGATCGGGTGCGCTATACCCTCAAGCACGAATCGCCTTTTCCGTATCTGGACATCGATCTGGACGACCCATCCAATACGAGGTATTCAGTCAGCGTGGGCAGCGATTACCGCACGCGCCTTCGCACCTCAACGGCCGGACTGATGCGCTGGCTGGATGAGTGGGGTGTGCAGCAACCGGCGGCCGTGCGTGGATTCACGTTCGGCAGCGCATCCGGTGGTGCGCCCGCTCGCCAGGTTTCAATACCATATCCGACCGGCACGGGTAGCCAGGTTAGTTATCGGTTTGACGACGGAAGTGGACGTTATCTGCGCAATCTGGGCGGCACACCACACCTGGACGGCAATACCGGTGCCCAGATTGCGGTCGAGAACGTGATCGTCCAGTATGTTCCCCATCAGGTAACCGATATCGTAGAGGATTCGCTTGGGAGCCTAAGCATCCGGCTGAACCTATTTGGAAGTGGCCGCGCGATTGTTTTCCGCGATGGAAAGGCCTTCGAGGCAGTTTGGCGCAGCGACAGTCGTGGCGATCTGCCACGCTTTTATGCAGCCGATGGTTCCGAGCTTGCATTGAAGCCGGGACGACTGTGGATTAGCGTCGTGCCCATCGACTATTCCGTCAGCTATCAGTAGAAGCATGGCCTATAGCTCTATTTCATAGAGCGTATACTTTTGTTGCGCAACGGCCCCGGCTCCGGTCAGGAAACCGGCTGCCGCTGATGTCTGGGTGAGCGGACCAATCGCCATGCTGCGCCAGCCCAGACGACGCGCTTGTGTGAGCGCATCCGCCAGAAGCTGTTTGCCCACACCTTGCCCCTGAAACTGCGGCGCTACCGCCCCAAAGATGATGCGACCGTCTGAGATAGCACGATGCATGCCAACCTTAAGTGCCAGCATCCGAATCGGATTGCGACTTCCTTTGGCACGACGCAGTAGTCGCGCATAGTCAGCCTGAAGAAGCGTGAAGCCGAGTGGCGTCCCGTTGCGCTCGGCCACACGTAAATGGCTTGGGAAGGCGCCGATAATGTGGCAGAGATATTCTGCTTCGTGTTCATCAGGAAGTGGGAAGAAGAGTCCATCATCGCATGCTACTTGAAGAAGGGGCAACAGAGAACCGCTCAATTCGGCGATTGGACGCGAAACGATCGTATATTCGGCAGATTGAGGTGAGGACCAGCCATCTATTCTCGTCGCTGTGGGTATGCGGAAAAGACGTTGTGACCGAATAGGCTGCATCACCTGGGCAAGCAACTCAGGGAAGTAGGGAGGATTGTACGCGGTATGAAGCGGTGGTGTCAGATGGAAATAATCCTGCAGCACCCCAGTATTGAGAAAGGGAGACAGCCCTACAGGCCCGATGGCTCTGCGGCAACCAAGCTGCTGGATGTATTCAAATAGGGTGTGGAACAAACGTTCCATTGCGTCTTCACTATTGATGGTGCGAAGTAGTGCCAGATAGGCGGTGCGGTCACTGCGTCTTGGATCGGAGATGAGCGCGGCAGCGCCGACTGGTTCTTCAAAGATTGCGCCGGGTAGGCTGAGACCGTCGGCAATGCTGTCATGTTGGCCGATTCGTCGTTGACGCCGGAAAGCATCCAGATGGATAAGATGAGCGGTATTTCGATCAAAATGGATGTGTCGTTCGGGTGTTATGAGCGAACTGAGTTGTCGAAATGAAGGTGGTGCCCACCGCGGATCGTTCCCGTATATCTGCCACCAGCCGCGTAAGAAAGAACGTCGGGACCATGTGCTGTCGGCGACATGCAACGTATAGTTGATAAAATCGTGTGGCATCTCGATGTCCACCTGTGCTGACGACTGCGGATTTACTGCGTGGCTTTGGCTTTTGCAGAGCGTGACCAACAATTTATCGGATCGATGCACAACTTCTCATTTTTGAGCGATGATCGCTGCAAACCACCCCAATTGTGGATAAGTCTGTTGACAAATCGACTTCTCTCTGGAAAATCGCTCTCCACGTTGTGGACAAATTTATGGGACGATCGACGCTGTTTTTGCAATTGGATTTCCAACCTTAAAGATATTTGCTTAAGAAATTTTGTGAAAATTGCTATTTTGTGAGAACAAATATTCTATCGACAAGATGTAGCGTAGAACATCTATTCTGATGATGAATTCAGCATTGAATTCTCCAAGTTTGTCCTCCTCCAGCGGCGAAATCGCATTGCCAAACCTGTCGATTTTTGCTACACTTTGGAGTACACAGTCGCAATTCAGCGCCCCCAAGCCACGTGCATTTGGCTCATGCCGCCAGGCAGTTTGAGACTTTTGCTGAAGAGCCGCTATGATGCAAAGTTCGCATCACCCCACCAGCCCACGGGAGCATCCTCCACTGGGGCTGAACTGAGCAAAATCGAACGTTTTAACAGGTTCTGCTGAAGCTTGCAACTATTTGTCTGCTTCGGAATTCATGTTTCTTATTCTGGCAATCTTGTTGGATTTATTTGTTATGCAGTCGAATAAGCCTTAATGGTCCGGCTGCATACAGCACAAATGGAGGGATGTGCGCTTGAAACCCGGGTCGTACACATCATGGCGTGATCGGAATCAGAATTATTCATCGGGACATCAGAATTATCAACCCAATCGCGGTCTTCGAAGCGATCACCGATACCAGATCGAGACACAGGAACAGGCGGAGGGAAATCGACCATACACAGCAGAAAAAGACGATACTTCGGCGCCGGATCAGTTGACACAGAATTCCTTCTGGTTGTCGGATACGGACGATTACGGCGGAATAGTTGCCACGCCACCTGCATCACGTGCCGAATCACAATCCATTCCTGATTTACCAGTCGACGCTGAAATCGTGGACAACGCACTTGGACCTGCACACGCCACACATAGCAAAAACACGGGCAAGGACTTGCCCGACATCGGCAAGGTGTGGGGGGGGGTCTTAGAAGAGCTATCGATCATGCTTAAGCGTGATGAATTTGACACCTGGGTTCGGGACACTCGGGCAATCGCATTTGAAGATGGCGAACTCATCGTAGCGGCGCGCACGTCGTATGTCGCTGATTGGTTGCAGCATCGACTCTACAACCGGATAATATGGGCGTTACGTTCGATCATGAATCGAACTGTTCGCATCAAGTTCACTGTGCAATCGCAACCGGGCGCCAATGGCCGTGACCTCGGCGAACTGCCGCTATACCAGTCGGCCAGGCCAACGTCCGAGCGTGTTGCCGACTTGAGCCACTCGGGTGATGCTTCGGCAGAGATCGTGGCACGCCAAGTAACGCCCAGCGAACAGACCTATTCCTTGCATGGAAACGCGGATTCCAATGTTTCAGCGGGCGGTTGGTCATCTGGTTCGCCCGGCGCCGGCTCAAGACGCTCGATGTTTGATAGTAGGAATGCCGGCGACAATCGTTACGATGCCCCCAACGGTCGAGTGGCATTGAAGCTCAATCCGACGCACACGTTCGATAGCTTTGTGGTCGGCAATCATAACCGAATGGCGCATGCTGCGGCCGAAGCTGTTGCCTCTGACCCTGGGTTGCGCTTCAACCCGTTGTTTATCTACGGTGGCGTTGGTCTCGGGAAGACCCATCTTTTGCATGCAATCGGCAACCGCGCCGAGCAACAGGGCTTACAGGTGCTTTATTGTTCCTCGGAGAAATTCACCAACGAACTCATCCAGGCAATTCGCGGCCAAAGCACGCAGGCTTTCCGCGAGAAATATCGACGCGTTGACATTCTACTGATTGATGACATCCAGTTTATCATCGGCAAGGAGAGCACTCAAGAGGAGTTCTTCCATACGTTCAATGAATTGTATGCCGCTGATCGTCACATTGTGTTGAGTAGTGACCACCCACCAAAAGCTCTTGCGACGCTGGAAGAACGCCTTCGCAGCCGCTTCGAAGGTGGTTTGTTGACGGACATTTCACGGCCGGATTTCGAAACCCGCGTGGCGATTCTCCAATCCAAGGCGACGCGGATGGGATTAAGCGTCTCCCATGATGTGCTCATGCTTGTTGCTGAGCGTGTAGACAGCAATGTTCGCGAGCTGGAAGGCGCACTCAATCAACTGTCCTTGGTCGTGGGGACGCGCAGTCCGATATTGAGCTATGACGATGCGTCAGCAATGTTGGATACCCTGTCCCCCAATCTAACGCCATGTTTGCCTGCGCACGTTATCGAGATTGTGGCTGCACATTTCGATTTCACCATGGAAGAATTGACAGGGCCGCGACGTCCGAAGAATCTGGCGCTCGCACGTCAGATCGCCATGTATCTGTTACGTGAGGAAAATGGATTGTCGCTTCCTGCGATCGGCACTCTGTTGGGCAAGCGTGATCATACGACTATACGTCACGGTGTGAAGCGCATCGCCGAAGATCTAAACAAGAACAGTGAGTTACGCGATCTGGTGATGGCACTACGTGAGAAGGTCTACCAGCCGTTGTCGCCATAGCCGGATTCGGTGCAAAGACTCATGACAGCTGCGGGCGGTTCCAGTCGACGAGTGGAGCTCAATCCGGCTGCTCAAATGTGTCTGTCGGGCTTTACTACGAAAGGTATTTCCGCAAATTGAGTTGGGGTCCACTGATCGAGATGGTGGACCTCTTTTCGTAAGGGAATTTCGCGGAGATTTCGAGAGGTAATATTCGGCGCTCTTTTGCAATAATTGTCTATCTCAAGTACACTGTGCACGAATCAAAAAGATAGTTCCGCATACAAAGCAGTTATGCTTAGCAGTACCTTAGCATACATGGTTTGGAGCAGAGGATGGCTAATGACGGTCGCCAAAAGGCCTTGGAAACAACCCTTGCAGGGCTAAATAAGAGATATGGCGATGGCGTTGTTATGAAACTTGGTGAAGCGACCCGGCTCAACGTAGAGGCGATTCCGACTGGAAGCTTAAGCCTGGACATAGCACTTGGGATCGGCGGTGTACCTCAGGGTCGAATTATCGAGATCTACGGACCGGAAAGCTCCGGCAAGACGACAATTTGTCTTCATGTGATTGCCGAAGCACAACGACGTGGCGGGATCTGTGGGTTCATTGATGTGGAACATGCATTGGATCCTCGCTATGCGGCGAGGATCGGTGCGAGCATTGACGAACTCTACGTGAGCCAGCCGGATACCGGCGAGCAAGCATTGGAGATCACGGAAGCATTGGTTCGTTCGGGCGCAATGGATGTGGTCGTCGTTGATAGTGTCGCGGCATTGGTTCCGCGAGCCGAGATTGAAGGCGAGATGGGAGACAGCCATATGGGGCTACAGGCTCGGCTCATGAGTCAAGCGTTGAGGAAGCTGACCAGCGCTGTCAAGTCGACCAACACCTGCCTGATTTTCACGAATCAGCTCCGCCAGAAGATCGGAATTATGTTTGGGAATCCTGAGACAACGACAGGCGGCATGGCTCTCAAGTTTTACGCTAGTGTTCGTCTTGATGTCCGACGTATCCAGGCTATCAAGCATGGAACCGATGTGATTGGAAACCGAACCCGTGTAAGCGTCAAGAAAAATAAGGTTGCTCCACCCTTCAAGATTGCCGAATTCGACATTATGTACGATGAAGGCATCAGTACTGTGGGTGACTTAATTGACCTGGGGGTGGAATACGACATTATCTCCAAGCGCGGCGCGTATTATCGGTTTGATGACGATCTGATCGGCCAAGGGCGTGAAGCCAGTAAGGAGTTTCTGCGTCAGCACCAGGAACTCGCTAACAGAATTGACGGCCTAGTGCGTGAACGCGCCGGCCTTCCCGATCGTACGTTGCAGATTCCTGTCGAAGCGATTCCGTAGGTGTGATCAAGTCGAAAACACATCCGTCTGTGCAACGCCTTCGTCGATAGCACATTTGGTGATTGCACCTGTGACTCTGTTCAAACGACACTTGTTTGTATGCGCTGTAGCATTGGCTACGGCGTTTTTTCGTTGGCCCAACGTACGCAACCCTAAGTGGGTGTATAGATTTTGACATGACAGTATTCAGCGCACCGGCTGAACAGCCATTGTTTGCGCCTGTAGGAACAAAGTTTTCTGAAGATAACTATCACCGGAACGAGGACATAAAATGGGGACAATTAGCCTTTGGCTTGCGATCCTTCTGATCCTTCTGGTGGCTGCTGTAGTTGCAGGAATCGCTGCCTATCTCGCCGGCTCACGCGGACGAGAAGCCGGCATTGCGGCGGAGCGACAGCGCCAGATCGATATGCGTATGAGCGCGGAGGAGCAGGCTGCTCGCATCATCGCGGATGCGGAAACGCAGGTCAAACAGATGCAACTCGCGATCAAAGAGGAGGAAGTCGGCCGGCGCAACGCCATGGACTCCGAGCAGGAGCGGAGGCGTCAGGAACTTGAGCGCATCGAAGAACGCCTGCAGAATCGCCTGGATACTGCCGAGCGTCGTTTGGAGCAGATGGAGAATCGTGACCGGAAGCTCAACCAACGTTCCAGCCGGCTCGATCAGAAAGAGCAACAACTCGATAAGATGGAGGAAGAATGGTCGTCTGAGCTCCAGCGTGTTGCACAGATGAGTCAAGATGAAGCGCGCGACGTACTGTTAGAGGAAGTCAAGAAAACTGCACGAAACGAAGTAGCCCGCACGATTCGCGAGATAGAAGCCGAAGCTTTGGATGAAGCCGATCGGCGGGCGCGAGAAATTGTTGCCTTGGCCATCGAGCGGATTGCCAGCGATCATGTATCGGAATACGCGGTCAGCAGTGTTTCCTTGCCTTCTGACGAAATGAAGGGACGGATCATCGGGCGCCAAGGTCGAAACATCCGCGCCATTGAGCAGGCCGTCGGTGTGGACCTGGTGGTTGATGATACACCGGAAGCGATTATCATCAGCAGCTTCGATCCGGTGCGACGTGAAGTTGCTCGAATGGCATTGAGCAAGCTTGTCGCTGATGGTCGTATCCACCCGACGCGGATCGAGAAAGAAGTGCAGAAGGCCACGGATGAGATCGAGAAGATCATTGAAGAGGCCGGCGAACAGGCAATGATCGAAACGAGTACCCAAGGGCTACACCGTGAAATACGACGACTGTTGGGTAGGCTCAAATTCCGCACCAGTTATGGACAAAACCAGCTGGATCATGCGGTGGAAACAGCCCACATCGCGGCAATCATGGCCAGTGAGCTCCACGCCAACGTCAAGATTGCCCGCTTGGGCGGCTTGCTGCACGATCTGGGCAAAGCTGTCAGCCATGAAATTGATGGTCCCCACGCGATTGTCGGTGCGGAAATTGCCAAACGCTACGGCGTAAATGAGGCTGTTGTCAACTGCATTGCCAGTCACCATGGAGAAGTGGAACCGGAGTCCGTGGAGGCAGTGATTGTTGCCGCTGCAGATGCCATCAGTGGCGCCCGTCCCGGCGCCCGACGCGAGAGCCTGGAGACCTATATTAAGCGTGTAACGGAACTGGAAGATATTGGCAATAGCTTCAATGGTGTGAGCCAAACGTACGCTATCCAGGCAGGTCGCGAGATCCGCGTACTGGTGCGTCCGGATGAAATCGACGATCTGAACGCGATCCAACTCAGTCGGGATATTGCCAAGAAAATCGAGGACAATCTTCAGTATCCAGGTCAGATTCGGGTTACCGTTGTGCGTGAGACACGCGCAGTCGAATATGCGAAGTAGCCGACGTTAGGCGAGTCGAGTCAAATTCGGTGAGAGCCTTGTAGTTTACTCGCTGTCGGTTCGATTTCAGACAGCCGATTCTGCCGAAACAGACCATACATCTAGGGCCAAGAGGGGTTGCTTGCAATGATTGACGCAAGCAACCCCTCTTGTAATTCCAACTGAATAAATGACATAATATTTACATAATCTCTGCGTGAACTGACTAAAAGCGCTCAACTTTTTTGGAATAGTTAGCCAAGTATTGGGCGTATCCTTTCCTCTGGGCCTCCGTCATCTAGGATGTGGTTTGAAGGCAGCCGAAGGGAGCGCGTACTTCACTCACTATCTGACGACAACGTTACTGTGATATGGCAAAGGAGGCCTTAGTGTAATGTCGGAATTAATCAAAGTCTCTGCCCAATCTCGCTCCACGGCGGTTGCCGGTGCAATTGCTGGGGTTATGCGGGAACATGGCTATGCAGAGATGCAAGCCATTGGTGCAAGTGCAGTAAACCAGGCTGTCAAAGCCATTGCGATTGCCCGTGGCTATCTGGAGCAGGACGATATCGATCTGGCAGTCGTGCCAAGCTTTACCGAGGTCGACATTGACGGCAACGAACGAACGGCTGTTCGTATAGCCATCTTTCAGCGTCCCTCGTCGCTCCAACCCATCTTGAATGGCTACGTAAACGGCACTAAATCAGTCCCGGAATGATTGCCGGTTCGAACTATCGCTGTGGATCCCGGTACGAAGTGCGCAACTATCATCGCACAAGGTTTCCGTACTGTCCTGATCAGGTTACAGACGAGGATCCGATCGATGGTGTAACTGGGAATTGGATGCGACAGTTGAAACTGTAAGCGGAACATTGGCTTTGGCTGGTCGCATCCCCCTTGTCCAATCCTCAGACCGATGTTTCGGCACGTGCCTTTAGTCCATTAACGAAGTCTGCAAATGATGCCGTAAGATCGGGGATGGACCTGCCGAATATCGGCAATAACGGCCCGGAAAATACTTCATGTACAGTTACCTTCGTGCTAGTCGCATCCTGCGGTGTCAACGTAAAGGTACGTTCGCCTTTGAACAGGCCCATAGGCATGCCACCGGTCCAGGTCATGGATTGATTTGGGACAAACTCTGTCACTGTCACCGGAAAAGCGCGATCTGGACTGATCTTCGTATAGGCTGTGATTTTCTCTCCTAGTGCAATTGTTCCCTCAACACGCACCATTCCCGGATCCCAAGCCGGATAGCCTTTGGCATCCGTCAAAATTGACCAGATGACATTTGGCGTTGCGTGGATCATCGCAGAAGCTGAATATTCTTTCACACCTACCCTCCTTTGAAAAGACCATATCCGCACAAACTTCCCGCCGCGTAGAGGAGACCGTTGCGGTCGTGGCTAAAGGCCAATGCAGACAGTGTGTATCTGCATTCCAAAGCGATGAGGGGCGGACCAAGCGGTCCACCCCCACATGTAATGATTATTGCGACCTGGGTCTATTTCCTGACTTGTTGCGTCGTCGGCGTCGTTTGCGGCTAGAGGAATTGCTTTTTTGCGGCTGTTGCGCGGTATCGATGTGTTCATCGACCTTTGAATTGCGACGCGAATTGTGTTCGTTGCTCGCCCTTGCGTTCGCTTCGTCAGCTCCTGCGCGTCGCTTCGTGGTGCAGCCACCACAGGTACTGCATCCGGATCTGCTGTTGCTTTTACTGGTTAGCAAATCCGTCACCGCGAACTCGGTTAGAACTTGACCTTCCAACATTACTGTCACCGATTCCTTGATCGGATGTAGGTGCCGAACACGTCCAATCCCCTGCGGCGTCACCACTTCAGCTCCCAACTTAGGCATCTTCTTGTTTTGCTCTTTATAGTACTCATCTTCGTAAGACAAGCAACATAGAAGACGTCCACACACGCCGGAAATCTCATCCGGATTGAGCGGCAGTTGTTGATTCTTGGCCATGCGTATACTCACCGGGGTGAATTCGCGTAGCCAACTTGTACAGCAGAGCTGTCGCCCACACTTGCCAACGCCGTCGAGCAATTTTGCTTCATCGCGCACACCGATCTGGCGCATTTCGATTCTGGTGCGGAATATCCGCGCTAGTTCGCGCACCAACGATCGGAAATCCACGCGCGATTCGGCAGAAAAATAGACCAGTAACCGTCCTCCAGAAAAGTTGTAGTTACATCGGACAACTTTAATGTTTAGGTTATGGTCGCTTGCCTTTGCTCGACAAATGGCAAGAGCTTCCTTCTCCTTGTGCTCCCAGAGATCTTTTTGGATAAGATCCCATGGTGTGGCGCGACGGAGCACATTTTTCATGTCACCCACAACTTCGCTTTCGCCAATATCGTAGGGCGGCTGGACAATTTGTGCAATCTCATGCCCTTTGCTTGTGCCGACAATCACGTAGTCCTTGGCTACCAGGTCTAGCAAGCCATTTGGGTCAAAGTGATAAACCTTTGTAACAGGTTTGAACTGAACCCCAACTACTGTAGGCATGGTGCATTCTCCTTTTGCGCTGGCCGGCTGATCATCCTGCGATCCAGCACGAATCTCTTGAAAACAGATCAATGTCGTGACGGAATGCGTACGTCGCAACATTGCCTGATAGACACAATGTCCTTATTCTCGTCAATTATTAATGTGCATGGCGATTATATCACCATGGCAGCCTGATTGGCGATTATGGTTAACATCACATTAACAGATGGGCGTCATTCAGTGATGTGAGGAAGCTGTAGGAGCAAGACATCACACGCCAGCCTCAAATTGACTGTATGGTGTAAATACCTGTCGATCTGCCTAAGTAATATCAGGTATTGACGAACAGTTGCCGGCGAAATGTTCTGTGCATGTTCGCCAAGCATGGGCAGTTGGTCAATGTTGCAGACCGTCGTTTTGCAACTGGTCTGTAATAACATCACATCGCGCCACCACGTGATCCATAGATCGAGCAGTTGGAAGATGGCCGGCATATCCCGCTGAGCTGCCAATCTTTCGGCGAAAGCCAGCCGGACCGTGCGTGCTGATGTGACCAAAGATAAGAGTGTAGACAAGGAATCATTGCGCTCATCGAAAAATGAGGACCGGTCTACTTGCTGTACAGCCCAACCCAAACATCCGTTGGCCAAACGCGCGATCGTTCGGCGCGCTCTGCGTCGATCTTCCATTCGCTCTCGAGCGCTGCACATACTGTCGGCATGTCTAGCGTGCGCAAGGGCAGAACCTGGCACCGGCTCACCAATGTTGGCAACAAATTGCTCCGATCGTCGGCTGTCAGTAGTAGGATTACGCGTGGAGCGGGCTCTTCAAGCGTCTTGAGCACCTTGTTGGTGAAATTGTCGTTTGCCCGATGGACATCCTGGAGCAGAAATATCTTGTAGCGTCCCTCCGCCGGATGCGTTGATACATCGCGAATAATCTCGACCGCTTGTCCGACGCGCAGTATACCGCTGGCTCGATCGACCTCTCCATCCTTATTGATCGGTTGGACGAAACGAAAATCGACATGATTACCGTGTTCCATGAGTCAACAAGCGCGGCATCGACCACAGGCAATATCACTTCCTACCGTACAGAGCAACGTCTGTGCGAGGAAGTGTGCGAGTGTCGTTTTGCCAATATGTCGAGGACCCGTGAATAGATATGCGTGGCAGCGGACCGCGTGCATTTGGCTTGGCGCTCAGTGTATGGCGCAGCAATGCGACTGCCCAGCCATGACCGAAAATAGGCCATAGGGGTGACTGTTGATCAGTTCTCGGGGCGGGTACCATAGACAAGCATTCTATCATGCGGCAGAAACAGTGAGCAAATCATCGGCGAATTTCTTGCTCTGCTCAATTTACTCAGTAACTCGGTCGATGCCGGATACACTTGATGGATGGATTTCACGGCGGTTTTTGATACGGTTTCTGGACTGGGGTATGACGACTCGTTACCCCATCTGGTCCCCCCGTGTATGTTGCCCAACCATGGGAGGTCAAAGGGTGAGAACTCAACGTATGCTATAATACGCGCTATCTTGGCATCAACGAGCATGAGCCGGATCGTCGCTAGTCAGTGTTGGCAGAGATGCATCAACGCCGACCATAAGGAACTGCCAGTGGCAGAGAAGTCTGATTTTGTCCGGGTACCGACCGTGACGTATAGTCGCATGGCGTATAGGAGGAAGGCATTGGCTTTGTTGCCTTATTCTCGTTGCGGATTCCTGTCCCCAATCTTTTTCACTCGTCACATATCAAGAGTTTTAAACAGCCATATCGTGCGCGTAATTGGCCTTTGCCTGATGCTTGTGGCTGGACTTTCTGCTTGTCGCCTAGCGGATACTACGCAGATGCCCGAGTTCTCTGACGTCGCGCAAGTGACAGCCACAGATGTACCGGGAAATTCCTTGGTCGTCGAAGAATCGGCTGCTGATCCAGACCGCCAACTTGTAATCTGGGCGCCGGATTTTCTAGCAACGGGTGAGCTCTCCTCCGCGCAGCAGATATTGAGTGACGCATCTGCACAGTTTATGCAGGCAAATCCGGGCGCAAAAGTCGAAATCTTACCGAAAACTCAAAACGGGCCGGCAGCTATCCTGCCTTATCTGCGTGGTGCTCAGCAGGCTGCACCGGCAATCTTGCCGGACGTAGTAATGCTGTCATCAGATCAACTGTGGCAGGCGGCAGACCTGGGGCTCGTTCAACCGTTAGATGAAGATGTGGTAAATGAACTTGGCGATTTTTTCCCGTTTGCCATCCAAGCCTCAAGCTATAATGGCCAGCTTTATAGCGTACCGTATGCAGTTCAAATGACGCATGTGGTGAGTGACCTCGGCTACCCATCACCTGCTTCGTGGGATGATCTTCTGGCGAGTGATGATGTGTACTTGTTTCAGGGGGCATCAACAGAGAACAATCTGAATAGTTCACTCATCGCACACTATGTTGCCGCCGGCGCCGAGTTAGGTGAAAGCGTTGCTGCCTCTCCGGTCGTGTTGCAGCGCCTGCTGCAGTTCTATAGTGATGGTCGCGCGTCCGATGTGATACCGTCGGAAAATACGACACTTACGGACCTTGGTGCGGTGTGGCGTGCGTATGCCGATCACGCGGGCACAATCGCTGATTCAGATTCAGCTTTCTTGCTGGGCCAGCGTGACGTACTTGGTACTGTTTCATTCCAGTCCGTACCGACGTATGACGGCAATCCGGCTGCATTGGCGACAGTTTGGGTATTTGCCGTGCTGACCGACGATGCCGTGCGGCATACGGAAGCGCTGGAGTTTATCCAAACGCTACTCGAACCGTCTGTACAGGGTACATGGTCCCAATTTGTGTCGTTCATGCCGTCGACGCGTTCGGCTCTGGAAACCTGGGATATGACACAACCGTATAATCGGTTCTTGAAGGAACTGTCTGAAGAGAATGTCGCTGTGATTCCACCCGGACACATTTTCCGGGATTTCGCGCACCGTCTCCAGGAAGCACAGCAGGGGGTCATGTCAGGTGAGAAGACGGTAGACGAGGCGCTAGTAGATCTCACACTGGCTCCCTAAGCAACCGGCGCTGCAGTGGACTTTACGGTACAGGGAGGTCTGTGATTCGTCTCATCTCCGTCGGGTGGGGGACAACAAGCAGGTGTAGGAGCCGTTTACTGACAACAAAAAAAGGGTAGTGACTCTATTTCGAGTCACTACCCTTTTTCTGCTATTCGAAATCTACTTCTACTTCACATCAACGGCGGCGCCTTCGGCTTCAAGCTTAGCCTTGGCATCGTCGGCAGCTTCCTTAGATACAGCCTGCATGACAGGGGCGGGCGCACTTTCAACCAATTCCTTGGCTTCCTTCAGACCCAGACTCGTCAACGCGCGTACAGCCTTGATGACATTGATCTTCTTTGCACCGATATCTTTAAGAATCACGTCAAACTCGGTCTGTTCTTCCTCCGCTTCAGCGGCGGCAGCACCGCCGGCTACGGCGGCCATTGCTGCCATCGGTGCAGCGGCACTTACGCCCCACGCATCCTCCAATAGTTTCACCAATTCGGCAGCTTCGAGCAGGGTAAGACCATCCAGTTGTTCCTTGATCGCCTGTAGATCGGCCATGGTACGAAATCTCCTTTATCAATTCTATTTTGCATATTCAGCTACAACTCAGAACGTGGAGGATAGACCTCCCGCCGCATGATGAATTATGCAGCTTCGTTCTTCTGATTCTCGACGTGTGCGTTGAGTACACGAACAAGACTTGATCCAGGGCCGTTGATCATTCGAACAAGCGAACCAGCCGGCGCGTTGATTGTACCCAGAATCATTGCAAGCATCTGCTCCTTGGTCGGTAAATCGGCCAGAGCATCGGCGCTTGTCTGATCGAGCACAGACTGATCCATGATTGCGCCGCGGATTGTTACAATCTTTTCTGCCTTGATCCGATCTTTGAGCGCTGACACCCCGCGCCCGATGTCTTCACCGATAAAAGCGACGGCGTTTGGACCTGCAAGCAGTTCGTCGGGCTGAGGCAAACCGACCTCGGCAAGCGCAATCTTGAGCAGCGAATTTTTTGTTACAACATACTTGGTTCCGCTGTCGGACAGCTTTGCTCTCAGGGACTGAATCTGCGGAACCGATGTACCGCGGTAATCGGTGAAAACCACCGCAGACGCTTGCTCGAGCTGTTCTTTGTACTGGGCGACAAGCTCTTGCTTCTTTTGACGTGTAATTGCCAAGAGACATTCCTCCTTTCTTGAGTATCAATACAAAACGCCCTCATGCTAGCGACATGAGGGCGTGAGGAACACATTAACAACACAGGGAAACGACGGCTCAAAACCAGCCGAGCTATCACCTCTACTGTATCATCGCCTCGGCAGGCCGAGCCTTTTGCTCAATTAAGCGAGTGGCGCCTGCTGTCTCTAGCATACCAAATGGTAGGGCTTATTCAATTGTGAACCAACTTGCACCGCGTTCGTTATCACTGAACACAAAAATCGTCGCCGAGTCTACTGAAACGGGTGCAATGGATGGGTTATCACATCAGTTTAACAGCGCCGGTCTCCGCTCGAATTTTGATCGAATACGCATCTGCTTGACATCAACCGGCAAATCGCATTGCTGATGACGATGCCAGGTCAGCAGTGGCAATAGTTTGCCGTGCGGTATAACGCCCAATCAGTCCGCTGACATAAGTTGGGCCATCGCCGAGTCGATTTTGATGCCTGGCCCCATCGTGCTGGTAAGAGTCACACGTCGAATATAGATTGCTTTGAGCGTTGTCGGTTTGGCAGCCATGATCGCTTCCATCAGTGTGCCCAAATTGCGTATGAGCTTGTCACTGCTGAAACTGGCTTTGCCGATCGGTACATGAATATTCGATGTCTTGTCAACACGAAACTCGACACGGCCCAAGCGAGTCTCGTTGATGACGCGCGGCAGATCGTCTGCATTGACAATTGTGCCGGCCTTTGGACTGGGCATCAGACCACGTGGACCAAGGACGCGGCCCAAGTTTCCGACAACGCGCATCATATCCGGCGTCGCCAACACCACGTCGAAATCGGTCCAGCCGCCCTGGATTCTCTCGGCCAGATCATCTGCACCGACAAAGTCGGCTCCTGCATCATTGGCCGCAGCTTGTCCGTCAGGATCGGCAAAAACGAGAATACGTACTTCACGACCTGTCCCCTCCGGCAACGTGACAACGCCGCGCACCTGTTGGTCGGCGTGACGCGGATCAACACCCATGCGTAGATGGAGTTCGACGGTTTCATCAAATTTGGCGTTGGCCAACTCTTTGACCAACTGAACCGCCTGCTCCGGCTCGTATTCCTTCTGACGATCTATCCTTACCTGCGATGTCGTTAAAGCGTTTGCTGTGCCGTGCCATAAGATTCCTCCGTGGTACCGGCGGGATTGCTCCCTCCCACTGATATTGCATAGAAACTGAATACGCAGTGCAAAAGTGTCAGTCTATGACTGTCACACCCATGCTGCGCGCTGTACCTTCAACCATCAACATCGCGCTTTCAACTGACACGCCGGTCAAATCTTTTAGCTTGACTTCAGCGATCTCGCGCACCTGATCCCGGGTCAGAGTAACCAACTTTGTCCTTGTTCGGCTCTGAGCTGCCTTTGCTCAACTTGGCGGCTTTCTTGATCAGATCTGCAGCCGGCGGCGTCTTGGTGATAAACGTAAACGAACCGTCCGTGAATATGGAGATTTCGACCGGAATGATCTGGCCCATTTGGTTCTGGGTTCGCGCGTTGTACTCCTTGCAGAAATCCCATGATATTGACGCCGTGCGGGCCAAGAGCAGTGCCGACCGGCGGCGCAGGATTGGCTTTACCTGCTGGAATCTGCAGTTTGACCATTGCCTTCAGCTTCTTTGCCATGTCGTTACTCCTTCTGGACTTGGTGAACGCCTGTCATGCGGCTGGCGACCGGAAGCTCCCAAGCTCCAGCTAATTGACTCGTCAGCGCTACGTAAAGTTGGTAACTCGCTGTTTAGCTACATCCCGTTCCAATTGCAAGAAAATCTACTTCAACCGGTGTTTCCCGATTGAAAAAACTGACCAAGTACTTTGGCTTTACCCTTGTCGGGTAGATTTCATCTACCGTACCGTTGAATTCTGCAAACGGGCCACCGGTAATCCGCACGTGTTCGCCCAGTTCAAAGTTGACCTTGAGCGCGGTTCGTCAGACTCGATACGCTCATGATCTTGTCTGACTTCGTCTTCGCGTAGCGGGGTCGGCTTGTTGCCCATGCCCACGAAACCGGTGACACCGGGTGAGTTGCGCACGACATACCAGCTGTCTTCGTCCATGATCATGTTGACCAGAATGTAGCCGGGAAAGACGCGCCGCTCGACTTCTTTACGAACACCGTTGCGAATTTCAATTTCGGTCTCGGTCGGCACGACCACATCCAGAATTCGGTCGGTCATTCCCATCGACTCAGCGCGATGTTCGATGTTTTTCTTGACTTTGTTTTCCATGCCGGAGTAGCTATGGACAACAAACCATTCCGCTATTGGGCCGGTTTCTTCGGCCTCGGCGTCAAGTTGGGCCGCAATTTCTGCATCTAGTGCCGCCAATTCTTCGTCAGTCGGCCGCTACGGACTGGGGATCTTCGATCTCGTCGCTCATCTATCTCTCCTCGCTCATCGTCGCGACTGATGTCACCTTTGACCGTCAAACTGTTGCATACAGTCTAAGCCGGACGATGAGATTTACGCTTAACAGAAACTCGCAATTTGTAACGGCGTTACGGCCAATACACTGCACGAACACTGCTGTGTTGCATCGATGCCGGTAACCGATCCTGCCGTTCTGGAGTCTGATGAGTCCGGCTGATAAACACTAGACTGACCTGATGATATAGCCGATAATTGTTCCGAATAGCGAGTCGATGCCGAACAGCACTATGGCCGAAATCATTGTGACTACAAAGACGACCCAAGTCAAGCGAATGCCCTCTTCACGCGTTGGCCAGGTTACCTTCGCAACTTCGCCGCGAGTATCCTTGACATAGCGGACCAACCTGTTTTCAGACTTCGTCTTTGTCATAATCTTTCTCGTTCATTACAACCAGATGGTGATAGTCTCGCAAACGTTCGACTGTCTTATGCCGAAAACGACCACCGGTTACGTAACCGGTGGTCATGTCAGGCAGGCGAGGCAGGACTTGAACCCGCAACCTGCGGTTTTGGAGACCGCTGCTCTGCCAGTTGAGCTACTCGCCTATGAAAACGACGGTAGCGATCAAAACCTGGATACGACGTTATATTGTACCTCAGTTTTGGCCGCTACCTCAAAATTCTTACTTAATGATTTCGGTGATGACACCTGCACCGACGGTGCGACCGCCTTCACGGATGGCGAAGCGAGAGCCGTTTTCCAGGGCAACCGGCGAGATCAACTCGACATCCATGTTGACATTGTCACCCGGCATCACCATCTCCACGCCATCCGGCAGCCTGATGGCACCGGTGATGTCCATGGTGCGAATGTAGAACTGGGGACGATAGCCCTTGAAGAACGGCGTATGGCGTCCACCTTCTTCCTTCTTCAACACGTAGACCTCCGCCTTGAAGATGGTGTGCGGCGTGATGCTGCCCGGCTTGGCCAACACCTGACCACGCTCGATCTCCTCACGGTTGATGCCTCGCAGCAGACAACCCACGTTGTCACCGGCCAGACCTTCACTCAGCAACTTGCGGAACATCTCCACGCCCGTCACCGTGGTTCTGCGGGTGTCCTTGATCCCCACAATCTCCACTTCTTCCATGGGCTTGATCACACCACGTTCGATGCGACCCGTCACCACCGTTCCCGCGTCCCTTGATGCTGAACACATCTTCGATCGGCATCAGGAACGGCTTGTCCGTCTCTCGCTCCGGCGTCGGAATGTACTCGTCCACCGCCCGCATCAACTCCCAGATCGGCGCATACTCCGGTGCATTCGGATCCGTGCTCTCACACTCCAACGCCCGCAACGCACTCCCCCGCACCATCGGAATGTCGTCGCCAGGAAAACTGATAGCTGTCCAACAACTCCCGCAGCTCCATCTCCACCAGCTCCAACAACTCCTCGTCATCCATCATGTCCACTTTGTTCATGAACACCACCATCGCCGGCACTTCCACCTGCCGCGCCAGCAAGATGTGCTCCCGCGTCTGCGGCATCGGGCCGTCCGGCGCTGCCACCACCAGGATCGCTCCATCCATCTGCGCCGCACCCGTGATCATGTTCTTGATGTAGTCCGCATGACCCGGACAATCCACGTGCGCATAGTGACGATTCTCTGTCTCGTATTCCACATGCGATATCGCAATCGTGATCCCACGCGCTTTCTCTTCCGGCGCATTGTCGATCTGGTCAAATTTGGAAAAATCCGCCCAACCCTTCAACGACAATGTCTTCGTGATCGCTGCCGTCAACGTCGTCTTCCCGTGATCGATGTGACCGATCGTCCCTACGTTCACGTGCGGCTTCGTCCGCTCAAATTGTGCCTTCGACATCCTTCTCTCCTTCAATCAGTCTAGCTGAAGTCCAACTGGGCAATTTTCACTTAAGCCCTATCAATTATTAGCCGCCCATAGACGCTAAGGGCGGCTGCACAAGATCTGTCTCAGTTACTGCTGTTAGCATGGATTCAGTCCATACGCTGAATCTTCCGAGAGAGCCCACAATCGGACTTGAACCGATGACCTCATTCTTACCAAGAATGTGCTCTACCGACTGAGCTATGTGGGCAAATCATCCTATGTGGGATGTCAGATTAATAGTGGGCGGGGGCGGATTCGAACCACCGTAGGCGTCAGCCGGCTGATTTACAGTCAGCTCCCTTTGTCCACTCGGGCACCCGCCCAAAAAACATACTGTGCCGGCCATTCCCACCTGCGTCCGACATCGGAGACATTCGAGCAAAGCCGACGATCGGATTTGAACCGATAACCTGCTGTTTACAAGACAGCTGCTCTGCCGATTGAGCTACGCCGGCATATGGCACTACCAGAATCTTCTGACACCTATCCTGCAAGAGACATATGCGGCGTCGCTTATCATGCACAGGGTTGTGATTATAGACGCGTCAGATATTTAGGTCAAATTCTGGTAGGTAAACTTGCTCTGCGAACCTGCTTGACACGGCGATTCGGAGTGTGCTACGGTCGCGTTCACGCATACAATTTATCCGCTTGATTTGGTTATCCGCTTGATTTGGCTCCAATCGGATTGGCATCGATTGTGCAGTTCTATACGCAAAGAAAACTTAAGGGAGATCGATTCTGTGTTGACGAGCACCGGCATGCTGGCCGTTGAAGAACTGACCCGTATCGTCGAGAGCGGCGCCATTGATACGGTACTCGTAGTCTTCACCGATCTTTACGGTCGGTTCATGGGCAAACGCTTCGACGCCGACTATTTCCTTTCCGATACAGTGCACTCCGGTACCCACGGTTGCGACTACCTATTGACGGTGGATATGGAGATGGAGCCGGTGCCGGGTTATCAATATGCCAACTGGGAACGTGGCTACGGCGACTTCCATCTTGTCCCCGATCTGAACACGTTGCGTGTTGCCACTTGGCTCGATCGCACTGCTATGGTCCAGTGTGATGTTCTGGACGAGAAGAGTCATAAACTGGTGCCGTACGCACCGCGCACTCTTCTGCGTACGCAGATCGATCGAGCATTGGCGGCCGGATTCGAGATCTTCGCAGCGTCGGAATTGGAGTATTTCATCTTCAACAACGCGTATCGGGACGCAGCACAAAAGGAGTATGCCGATTTGGAGCCGGCCGGCTGGTATATTGAAGATTATCATGCTCTGCAAGGCGCCCGCGAAGAGCACTTCAACGGCGCTGTGCGTCGTCATCTCAAGGCCTCCGGCATTCCAATCGAAAATTCCAAAGGTGAGTGGGGACTGGGCCAGCATGAACTCAATGTGCGATACGCCGACGTATTGACCATGGCGGATCGGCATTCCGTCTACAAGCAGTGCCTCAAAGAACTGGCGGATCAGATGGGTGTTAGTGTTACGTTTATGGCCAAGGTCCATGAAGATCGCGCCGGATCAAGTTGTCATATACACTTGAGTTTGTGGAAAGATGGGAGTAACGCCTTCGACGGCCGCGATCAGTTCGGCCCCGTTTTATGCTCCGATAAGTTTCGTTGGTTTTTGGGCGGTTGGCTCAAGCATGCGCCAGACCTGATGGTCTTCTCTGCACCAACAGTTAACTCCTATAAGCGCTACCGAGCAGGCTCTTGGGCTCCAACTCGTGTTGCCTGGAGCTACGACAATCGTACAGCAGGCTTTCGAGTCGTCGGTCGAGGCAACAGCCTTCGCATCGAATCACGCGTGCCGGGGGCAGACTGCAACCCCTACCTCGTCTATGCTGCCGCGCTGGCTTCCGGGCTGGATGGCATTACGAATGAGATTGAACCACCCGCTCTGTTTCAGGGCGACGTCTATGCCGCGCAAGAATTGCCTCACGTTCCTAGAACACTGCGTGCTGCTACGGATTTGTTCGAGACCAGCGAGTTTGCGCGGCGTACGTTTGGAGATGACGTCGTGGAACATTACACACATTTCTTCCGCGTCGAACAGGCGGCCTTTGATTCAGCTGTGACTGATTGGGAACGCAAGCGTTATTTCGAGCGAATCTAGATGGGGTATTCGGCTCCAGCAGCGGCTGATTGACGATTCTGTTCACGCCTGGACGTTGCCGTGGCTTTGATCATCTAGCCCGAGAAGTTCGATCATTCGAATGTCTCAAACCTTACAACCGCGGGGAGTCAAACATGCGACTGCGAGGAAAAACAGCACTGATTACGGGCGCCGGCAGCGGCATTGGCCGAGAGACATGCCGTCTATTTGCCCAAGAAGGCGCCGAAATTGTGGCGGTCGACATCAACGCGGAAACGGTACAGCAGACTGTAGTCGATTTGCGTAATGCCGGTGGTACAGCCACCTATGTTCAGGCGGATGTTTCAAAAGCTGCGGATTGCGAAGCGATGATTCGTCATGCAGAAGAAATCTTTGGCAAGCTAGACATACTCTTCAACAACGCAGGTATTATGCACAGCCTAGATGACGACGCGGTCAACACGGCGGAGACTATCTGGGATTTGACGATGGCGATCAATCTAAAGGGCGTTTGGCTGGGGTGCAAGTATGGCGTCCCCGCTCTGCGGCGATCAGGAGGCGGCTCGATTATCAACACGGCTTCATTCGTTGCACTGGTAGGCGCGGCAACGCCACAAATTGCCTATACTGCAAGCAAGGGCGGTGTACTGGCCATGACACGCGAACTGGCCGTCGTACATCCGCGCGAAAACATTCGCATCAACGCGCTCTGTCCAGGACCATTGCGGACAGAATTGCTTATGAAGTTTCTGGATACTGATGAGAAGAAACAGCGACGCCTAGTGCATGTGCCAATGGGGCGCTTTGGTGAGGCAAAGGAAATGGCACAGGCTGCGCTCTTCCTGGCCTCGGATGAATCGTCGTACATAACCGGTGCCGATTTTGCCGTCGACGGCGGTATCACGGCGGCATACGTGACACCGGAATAAGTGCAGATGCCCTTTACCTGGACTCACAGATTCTCTTCTGGGCTATCATGGTTCCGCTCGGCCGACGCCCTATTTACCATCCAGCCGGAAAAGCCTTCAAGAAAGGCGCGGAAACCCGGGAGATGTTCGGTATGCATGGTCGCTCTCCCTTGACTCGCCGGCAACGCGAACTGCTGGCTACCGTCGTTGCTGCAGAAGTTGGTTGCAATTACTGAACGCAAGCCCACGCTCACGATCTCCGTGCCGAGATCCACGACCTGATTCCGTCTGAAGCCGATATTTTTGTTCATGCAATTGCCCGCGGTGACTGGAGGAACGCTGGTCTCTCAACCGCCGATCAAGCGCTTTGTTCCTTTGCAATCGAGTTGACAGCATGCCAGCATGCGATGTCACCGGCAGACCTGGATTGCCTTCGTGCCCAGGGCTTTGACGACACTGCAATCCATGACGCTACACAGGTGATCGCCTATTTCAACTACATCACGCGTGTTGCCGATGTGCTGGGCGTGGAATCTGAGAAATTTATCGATCCGCCGTGGGGTGACGACCATTGTTCATAGCTCTTGAGCTATGAACAATGCCCAGCTGATATTTCGGCGCGTGTTGGCCGGAGGTGCAGAAAAAAAGTCTGACCCGCGTGAGTGGCTTCAGGCCAATTCCGGAATCGCCGTAGGGACGATTTCCATCCCTACGGCGATTCCGGAAGAATATTTGTGGTGGCTGGAGAGTGGTCGACACCCTATGACGCCGTCACCATTTTCTTCACTGCGATCTTTTTGGGCTTAACCGCCTCGGCCTTGGGCAATCGAAGAGTTAACACGCCATTTTCGCTGTGCGCTTCGATCTTGTCGGCCTCCACTGTCACGGGTAGTGTGACGCTACGATAGAAACTTCCCCACCGTCGTTCGCGTACGTGATAGCGCTGCTCGTCAATCTCCCGATCAGCAGTCGTCTCACCCTTGATCGTCAAAACATTCTCCGTCAGTGTCACGTCAATCTCTTCGGACGCAACACCCGGAACCGATGCCTTAACGACAAACGCATCTTCGTCTTCGATGACATCTAGGGCAAGAGTTGTGCCTTTTTGATCCCGATCCCAAAGTCGTGGAGCGTTGAAAAACGGCTCGTTAAAGTAACGATCTAATTCGCTGCGTAGCCCGATCATCTCGCGGAAGGGATCCCACTGGGTTATGCTTGTCATAGTATGACCTCCTGACAGAAATACAAAACAGTCGGAACACAGCTGTAAATCGATACAAATGCACAATTGGCAATTGATATCTATAGCTTCGCGCCAAAATGTCAGATGATCACAGATTTTATGTTAGCACTATGTTTGTTCTGGGGCAGATTCCTGTATGGTTTTCTTTATAGACGCCAACGCAAAGCCGCATGGATAGACATGCAGATCCGCCTGAGCCTTTCTGTGCTAATTGGAGAACTGCGGTTGCAGGCGTCTTCTGTACGCGATCATGCCGTCGATTGAATACAGAGACAACGCTGCCCATATGAACGAAAAACCGACCAGACGAGCGGCCGTAAACGGTTCCTTGAAGACAAGAACGCCCAAAATTAGCTGAAGTGTCGGTGCTAGATATTGCATGAACCCAAGGGTCGACAGTGGGACGCGTCGGGCAGCCGCCGCAAAGCACAGCAGCGGCACTGCAGTTGCGACGCCGGCGCCGATCAGTAGAAGATCGATCGCAACGTTACCGGATCCAAACGCACCTGTGCCTTTGGCGTGGACCCAAATCAGATACGTCAACGCCGCCGGCGCCAGCAGCGCTGTTTCCAGAGAGAGTCCTTCTAGGGCACCTAGCGGGGCACGCTTTTTCAGAACACCGTAAAAGGCAAAACTAAAGGCCAGAGTCAACGCGATCCAGGGCAAAGATCCGAAGTTCAGGGTCAAATATGTGACGCCAACGATTGCCAGGGCTACTGCTATCCACTGACGCAGGCGCAGTGTTTCGCCGAAGAACAGCACGCCCAATATGACGTTGACCAAAGGGTTGATAAAATAACCCAGGCTGGTTTCAATCACTCGGCCGGTGTTGACTGCCCAAATATAGACAAACCAATTGACGGCAAGCAATACAGCAGCGCTAATAAAAACGGCAATGAGTCGCAGATTTCCCACGCTTGTCAGCCATTTCCATTGGCGTCGACAGATAAGCAGTAACAGAACGACGGCTAACAACCAAAACATGCGATGGCTTAAAATCTGCAGCGGCGGCACGGCAGCTAGTGCTTTCCAGTAGAGTGGCAATAGCCCCCAAATACTGTAGGCTGCAAGTCCATAGAGTATTCCACGATTCATTACCGCTCACCGCCTTATCTCCGGCAATTGACTGAATTTTCGAGAAGCCATGCCCATGGTTACCCATATGATGGCGGATCGGCAAATCCCACTCCATCAGCAAGCTGACGGAAACGAAGAGGTCCAGCCATTGCGGTGGGCCGGACCTCTTGATCTCTGTAAGTTACATCACACCGATGTCAGGGTAGAGCCAGACTACTCGAGTGGAAGCGACAAGATAAACGTGGCTCTATTTGCGCCGAGATTGACTATGCTCTTGCTGTGCGCAGTTCCTCGAATAGCGCTCGTTCGTGCTCGTTTAAATCCGTCGGCACACCGACCCGAATCTCGGCCAGAAGATCGCCTCTCTGGTCGGGGTTCTTGAGGTTTGGCATACCTAGCCCCCGTAGCCGAACCGTTTTACCACTTTGGGTTCCTGCCGGAATCGTCAACAAAACCGGCCGCTCCAGAGTTGGCACCTCAACCTCACCACCCAAAACTGCCGTGTATAGGTCAACGGACGCCGATACACGCAGATTGTCGCCTTCGCGCCGAAACTGCTGGTGTGGCAGTTCCTCAACTCTAAGCACGATGTCGCCATGTCCACCGGCACCACGCATGCGCACCTTGGATCCGGACTTTACACCCTTGGGTATAGTCACTTCAAACCGTGAGCCGTCAGTGCTTTCGAGCGTGCGCGTTGTCCCTGTAAATGCTTCCTCCAGGGTGACTTTGACAGGCACTTCGGTGACAGAGGGTCGCGAGGCGGTTTGACGGCCACCAAAGGGATCGCGCCCATATATAGTGCTTCCCTGTGAGCCGGCTCCTCCGAAAAGGGCGTCGAAAAAGCTTGAAAACCCCCCGCCGCCTTGGCTGCCGCCAGGCATGCTGCCTCGCATACCTCCTAGACCCATTTGGCGTAGGATCTCGTCGAGTTCCTCAGGTGACACCTGGTGGCTTCCAGGCATACCGCCACCCATGCCCGGCCCGCCGTTCATGCGGCCATATTGTTCCCACTGCGAGCCAAAGCGATCGTATTTCGACCGTTTGTCTGCGTCTGAGAGCACAGTATATGCTTCGTTGATCTCTTTGAACTTCTGCTCCGACGCTTGATTACCGGGATTCTTGTCCGGATGATACTGTTGGGCAAGCTTGCGAAACGCTTTTTTGATCTCTTTTTCATCCGCGTTGCGCGGGATGCCTAGCGTCTGGTAATAATCTTTATACTCCATTGTCACCTTCACTTTCGGTTCGATCTGCGTCCTCTTCCGCCGTGCCGGAACTGACCAGTACTCTGGCCGGGCGCAAAAGTCTGGCGCTGTCCATGTACCCCGGTTGAATAACTTGTGCTACATGATCCTCCGGTACGTCTTGGGAAGGGATCTGTCCTACTGCTTCGTGCTGATTAGGATCGAACGGGGCGTTCTCCGCTTCAATTCGTTGAACACCGTAGCTCTTCAAGGTCTCCTGAAAAGCGTGTCGGGTCGCATTGATATTTTCCAGAAATTGTTGCGCCTGGTCGCTCTCCAGCGCACCGGCATGCGCCAGTGCCATATCCAGGTGATCGGCTAGGGGCAACATGTCCAGCAATATTTTGTTGCGCTCGCTGGATAGTTCATTCTCAAATCGTTGCTCTGACCGTTTGCGGACATTGTCAAAATCTGCCTGTAGCCGCTGAAAACGCTCTTTCCACGTTGTATCGTCAGCCTCTTCTACCCCCCCTTGCTGCTTGAGTGCGGCTCGGGTCCAAACCAATTCGCTTTCAGTCTCTTTTAGCGCCTGTCCTTGCTGCCTGAGCGCATCGTTCTTGATTTCTAACTCTCGCTCGAGTTGTTTGACGCGATCTGCATTCTGAGACACAGCATCAATTGTCTGCTGAAGAAGTGACTCCACACTCTGGTGCTGCTCCTGCAATTTCTGATACGCTTGCGTCAATGTCTGAAAATCTTCTAACGTTGGCGTACGCCTTTGCGATGGGCGGCTGCGACCATACGGGTCATAATATCCTGCCATACCTTGATTCGCTCCTCTTTATCTGTTCATCATCCCGGTAACAGGCAAGCAATGGCCGGAATGCGCTCATCAGGGCGCGCAATGCCTCGGTTATTGAGAAAGCGGGCGGAGCCATTGCCCCGCCCGCTTGGCGCTGCGTCAGATTCATCATCTGGCCCCGACCGTCAAATCCAGCTCATGGATCCCGGCTCAGAGTGGGCCACGGTGATTCTGCCATAACTACCCGAGTAGATTGGCCCTAATGTGCTGCCGTGGCATCTACACAAGCCTGTACTAGACTTGGCGGTATTCACCTTCAACCACATCGTCTTCGCCAGTCTCGGCGCTACCGTTTCCTCCCTCACCGTCCATTCCGCTGACGTCGGGGCCGGCCTCGGGATCACCTTGCTGATACATCTGCTGGGTAAGAGCATGGCTAGCCTGCTGTAATTGTTCGATCAATCCGTTGATCCGGCTGATATCGCTGCCATCCTTGGCGCCCTTCAAGTCTTCCACGATCTGTTCGATCTGGCCACGATCTGTGGCCGGAACCTTGTCTCCCAACTCACTCAATGCCTTTTCGGTCCCGTAGATAAGGTTGTCGGCATTGTTACGGGCCTCGACCAACGACCGAGCTTCCTGATCTTCACTTTCGTGAGACTTTGCCTCATGAACCAGACGATCGATTTCGTCCGACGACAGGTTGGTCGACGCCGTGATCTTTATGCTCTGCTCCTTGTTGGTGGCCTTGTCTTTGGCCGTTACATGGAGAATGCCATTGGCATCGATATCGAATGTCACTTCAACCTGCGGTACACCGCGTGGGGCCATGGGAATTCCATCCAGGCGGAAATTGCCCAAAGTCTTATTCTGGTTCGCCATCGGCCGCTCGCCCTGCAAGACATGAATATCCACTGCAGTCTGGTTGTCTGCCGCTGTGCTGAAGATCTCCGTCTTCTTGGTTGGAATAGTCGTGTTGCGCGGGATCAATACCGTCATCACGCCGCCGAGGGTCTCCAGACCCAAACTCAGAGGTGTCACGTCGAGCAACAATAGGTCGCTGACCTCACCACCAAGTACGCCTGCTTGCAGCGCCGCTCCAACAGCTACTACTTCATCCGGATTGACGCCTTTGTGGGCGTCCTTACCAGTTAGACTGCGCACAAGATCTTGAATCATAGGCATGCGGGTCGAACCGCCGACCAATACGACTTCGTGCAACTCCGATGAAGAGATAGCGGCGTCTTTGAGTGCGCTCTGGAATGGAATCTTGCAGCGTTCGACCAAATCTATCGTCAACTGTTCAAACTTGCTGCGACTCAGCGTCAACTGCAAATGTTTAGGCCCTGTGCTATCCGCCGTAATGAACGGCAAGTTAATTTCCGTCTGCGGCATGCTCGATAGTTCGATCTTTGCCTTTTCCGCTGCCTCACGCAAGCGCTGCACCGCCTGACGATCCTGGGTTAGGTCAATGCCCTGGTCTTTCTTGAACTCATCAATCAACCATCGAACGATGCGCTCGTCCCAATCATCTCCACCCAGGTGCGTATCACCATTGGTCGATTTGACCTCAATGACACCGTCTCCAACTTCCAGTACGGAGACATCAAAGGTGCCGCCACCCAGGTCGAAGACCAGGATCGTTTCGTCACTCTTCTTGTCAAGGCCATACGCAATGGCTGCTGCTGTCGGTTCATTGATGATGCGCAGCACTTCAAGACCGGCAATCTGGCCGGCATCCTTGGTTGCCTGTCGTTGGCTGTCATTGAAATACGCCGGCACGGTGATGACAGCCTGCTTGACTTCTTCACCCAGATAGGACTCGGCATCACGCTTGAGCTTGCCGAGCACCATTGCACTGATTTCCTGCGGCGTGTAGCTCTTGTTCTTCGCCGGAACGCTAATGCGGGCGTCGTGATTCGGTCCCTCGACAATTTTGTAGGGAACCATCTTCACCGTGCGCTGGGTTTCAACGTCGTCAAATCGACGTCCCATCAAACGTTTCGCCGAATAAACCGTATTTTCCGGGTTCACGACTGCTTGACGCTTTGCCGTGATTCCGACAAGCCGTTGGCTGTTCTTATCAAAGGCAACCACGGATGGTGTCGTACGATTCCCTTCCGCATTGGCGATCACGGTCGGATCGCCGCCCTCCATCACAGCGACGACGCTGTTGGTGGTGCCCAAGTCAATTCCAATAATTTTACCCATCTCGCTTACGGCCTCCTGGTCGATTTGTCTGCGTAGAAGTGGTTTTTATCACGTTACGCCACTTGCTCAAAGTCTTGGCTTCACATTTGTGGCCAATTAGAATTCGATGTCGTAACAATCCAGTTCATATTACGCGCTTTTCATTCTCGCAAGATTCATTGTACCCCATTCCTATAAGTGAGATATATGGTTTCCATTAGCAAAGTGTTTGAATTCAACATCCCGTTAATGCAGCCGATATGCTAGAATTGACGCCAGGGGTAGGCCTCATTCCCATTTTATGTGGTGATAGTCTGCGCTACTTCACAAATGACCAGGAGACTCTAATGAGTAACCAGATTGCTGTTTTCGTCGACTTCGAAAATGTCGCCCTGTGGGCGGAACAGGAATTTCTCGATCTTGAATTGACTCCGCTGATCGAGTATTTGCAGATTCGTGGGCCGGTGGTCATCAAACGTGTCTATGGAGACTGGAGCCGCTTTGCACGCTACCGAGAAGACCTGATGAACAATTCGGTCGATTTGGTCCAGATCTATAGCATACGCGTAGGAAAGAATCGAGCAGATATTCGTATGTCTCTCGACGCCTTCGAGACGGCGATCACGCGCAATCAAGTCGGGATATTCGTGATTGTCTCCGGAGACAGCGATTTCGGCCCGCTGGTCAGCAAGCTGCGTGAATACGGAAAGTATACGTTGGGCATAGGCCCCGCGATGTGACTCACCCACTTCTAGCGTGTGCATGTGATGAATTTGTCTACCTGGAATCGATCCTTGATGCACAGGACGAAATTCATAAGTCAACCGGCACGAGCTATGAGGCAGCGCGCAACCTGCTGGAAAAGGCTCTACGCCTGCACGTGCAGCGCGGCGAGTTGCCCGTGCCCGCTTCTGAACTCAAAGCGACCATGCAGTTGCTCGATCCCACCTTTAACGAGGTCAACTTCGGCTACACACAGTTTCGTGCCTGGCTAGAGACCTACTCCGAGTCCGTTAGCCTCTATCTCAATGACATGCAACTTTTTGTGACGCCCAAGGATTCCAACGCACCCGTTGTCAGCGGTATGCAACCGGTTCGCTCGATGCCGGTGCAAAACGGGCATGCGAATGAACGCACCGACCTGGAACCAAATCTCCTTTCCTTCGACCCGGCGCTCTCCAAACCGTCGCTTCGTGTGCAGTACAAACAAATATTCAATCGACTCAAAATGACCTCGGTTGACTTCTCTACCCGTCGCGATGTTCTACGCGACATCTATCGAGAACTCAGCGCGTGGCCCGGTGAGCGGACCACAGACGAGTTACTCGAGGAACTCTGCACCCGCTACGAGACCCAGGGCCTGATTCGCAGCAAGACAACGCTGCGGCAGATCTGGCAAATGGGCTTCCGACAGCGCGGATTTGACTATCGCGGCAAAGTTGCATCGGTTCATGTGCCCGTGTGGTTGGCGGATGAGATCGACAGCGAAGCAGCCTTTATTCACCGGGCCGAATCCGGTTTTGTCTACGCTGTGGTCAACGCAGGGCTGGACATTGACGCTACGGAGTTGGCCGCCATCCTGCTTAATGATCCGGAACAGGAAGAGTACATAGCCAGCCTCCTGGACGATCTGGCTGAACGGCGCCTGATTGCTGCAGGCAATGGCAGGTATGTACTACCCGGTCCGGGCGCAATCCCACTTCAGGAAGATCCTCTCTTCGATACTGTGATTCACGACATATCTCACATGCAGCTGCCGGACAACTTGCCGCGCACCATCGATAAAGCCCGTGCGCTTGCCAAGACGGCCATGCTACAGCGTTCCCAAGATTTCGCCGCTTCGGCGCGGAGCTATCTGTGTGCATGCCGCCTGCAGTGGGACGCAGTCGAAGCAGGTGTGCCGGGCGCGACCCTCGAAGATCTCCGCTGGTATATCGCCTCATATGCATCGGTCAAGGCGGGCGAGATGTCGCAAATTCATCGCAATTACCGTGGCTCACGACCCTACTATCTAGCGTTCTTTTCACTGGTCCAGGAAGACGACCCGCTCTGGAGTCGCATGCGCGGCCTGATCAATCCGATGCTCTCTTACTTCTGGGTGAATGCCTGGCGAGAATTGGGGCTGAGCATGGGAAATCCGAGTACGGGCACTTCCTCGCCGGCGGAAATCGCGGTCGCGGCGGCCACGAACGAGCATCAAGAACTCTGCGAACTTTGGTTCGATATGACGAGCAAGCTGGCTGAGGTCAATCCGGGGCTACTGCGACGAGTTGTCAGCCAAATTCGCCTGAACCGCGCAGACGTTCCTGTCAATGGCCAAGTTGCAGATCAGTTGGAACAGATGCTGATGGCGTAGAAGCGCTGACTTATTCTGAACGCAGCGCGGTCGCCGGCTGTGTATTGCCGATCTTCCATGCCGGATAGAGGCCGGCGATCAGTGCGGCAATCAACGCGACCAAAAATGCTTGGCCAAATTCGCTTGGATGTAACTCCATCTCCAACGTCCAACCGAACGAGCGCAGGTTGATGATATAGATGAGGATCACAGCCAACACGAAACCGGTAGGCATGGCAATGATTCCGGCGCTGGCGCCGATGAGCCCGGTCTCGAACAGCGATAGGCGCCAAAGTTGACGCCTGGTCATACCGTTGGAGCGCAACACGCCGATTTCTCGCATGCGCTCCAATTGCAGGCTCATGAGCGTGCTCAGGATGCCAATGAACGCTACCAGCGTGGCCAGCAACTGCAGCGCAACCGTAATGGCAAAGGTACGGTCAAATACCTCAAGTGCATTGAGTCGAGTGCCACGGTTCGAGCGCACAAGGAGTTCCGTTTCTCCCGCAAACGAAGCGCGTAACCGATCTACTGTCGCGTCTATGTCATATCCATCTTCAACAAACAGACCGACCGCCGAGATTCCCTGATCCTCCCAGAACTGGCGGTAGATCGGATCGTGGAGGAAGAGCACCGCGTTCACGTCGAAATCCACGCTTACCCCCACGATCGGAAAGCTCTGTGGACCGCGGTCCGTTTGAACGGTCACGGCGTCACCGACACCCAACCTGTAGCGATGTGCCATCGGTTCGTTGATGACGGCACCGCCCGCTTCGACTGCTTCCCAGGTCGCCTTCCAATCCCCAATCGCAGCCCGGTAGCGACGGTCTTCACCCGCCAAATCTTCGCTCAGCGCGACGAGTCGAATCGGCAGGGTTTCCCTGCGGTTCTCAAGCACCACAACCGTATCAATTCCGCGCGTTGTGGCGATGCCGGCAACGCCGGGTCTTGCTGCAATATTCTCCACAAGCTCTGGTGTCAACATGCCATCGACCTGATTGCCCGAGAGACTCGGTGGCGAGATGAAGATGTCGGCCTGAAGAACATCGTCGAGCCACTGTTCGACGGTGTTCCGAAAACTGCCGATCATGACGCCGACGCCGATGATGACACTGACCGCGACCATTAGTGCCGCTGCTGCAACAGATGTTCGGCTCAGCGAACGGATAACCGTTCGCGGTGCCATGCGCTCAATGACACCTGCACGTTGAACCAGCCAACGGATAACATGCATTAGCCCAAGTGTAAGCAGCGGTGTCAGCAGCGCAAAGCCGATAATGATGGCGAAGAGACCACCGAACGCAATGATCAGATTCCATTCCGGCAGCAGCAGCGCAGTTCCAATCAGCAACAGGGCGACTGCACCAATACTGACCCACGGCAAGACCCTGCGTGTGCGTTCTTCGACATCACTTCGCCGGAAGGCACCGGCCGGCACGACACTGGTGGCTTCCAGCGCCGGGACAGCCGCCCCAACCAGTGCCGCCAACATGCCGATAACACCACCTTTGAAAAGTGTGGCAGTGGGGACCTCTATTTCGCGAACGGCCACAACGAAGAAGAGATCGTTCATCGTTTGGGTGACGAGTTGGATAGCGCCTCGACCAAGGAGCACACCCAACACCAGACCGAGCATTGTTCCGAGCAATCCGAGTATACCGGCTTCAACCAAGATCAGCATGAAGATTTCCCGCCGGGTCATTCCCAACGCACGTAGACTGCCCAAGACAGGGCGCCGCTGAATCACGCTGAAAGTGACCGTGTTGTAGATGAGGAAAACGCCGACCACCAAGGCCAAAAGACTGAGCGCTGTCAGGTTCAGCCGGAAAGCCGCAGTCATCTCGTTGACGGTGCCGCGACGACCGGCCGACTCTTCAAGGCGCGCCGAAGCCGGCAACATGGCGCGGATCGATTCGCGCACGGACAAACCATCGCTGCCCTCAGGTAGGATGAGATCGATCCGGTCAAGCTTGCCGATTCGGTTGAGCACTTCTTGAGCCGTAGAGATATCCGTGATCAGCAGTCCGTCCAGTGCACGGCGACTTAGTTCATTGGCCGGCTCCAGCAGTCCTATGATCTCCAACAATGTATATTGGCCGTCGACTTTGACCGACACCTCATCGCCGGTCGTCAGCCCGTAGCGGGTAGCTACAGCGGTGCTAATCAGGACAGAATCAGGCCGCATCAGCATATCACCCAGATAGTCCGGCGTGGGGCCGTCACTATCGGCGCTACCCAGAAAATTGCGAAACGGTGCCTCCGCAAAGGGATCGACGCCCAGCAGCCGCATGGGCTGGCCATCTAGGTTCTGAGCAACAACGTATTCCTCCACAATCGGTGCACTTAGCCGATAGCCCAAGTCGCGACGCAGTGCCGCGTACTGCTCCATGTCTAATCTGTTGGGTCCGCCGACAATCTGATGGGTCGCCCGGCCGGCCACGGTTTCGGTCCCCAATTCAAATGCACGGGTCGCCGACCCATTGGCCAGATCGATCGCGATAATCATGGCCACGCCGATGGCCACGCCCAGCACAAAGAAAAGACTCTGCAATGGACGCCGTTTGACGTGCCTCCAGGCAAGACGGAGTACGGTGCGAAGGGAGAACGGATGCTTCATGGAGTCCCTGCATGGTGTTCACGCCACACACGATCGCTGACCAACTTACCGTGTTCCAGATGTAGCACGCGGTCGGCGAGAAGCGATACATCCGGGGCATGGGTGGCCATGAACAGGGTTTTGCCGGCATCGCGCGTCAGTTCCAACAGCAGTGACAGAACCGTATCACCCGTATCTTCGTCCAAATTGCCTGTCGGTTCGTCGGCCAGAATGAGCAACGGATCGTGGGCCAGTGCGCGAGCAATGGCCACGCGCTGCTGTTCGCCGCCGCTGAGCTTGTCGGGATAGGTGCCCGATCGATTGGCAAGCCCAACGCGATCGAGCAATGTAAACTGCGTGTTCGCGCTGGTTCGTGCTGCCGGCCAGTTCCATGGGCAATGTCACATTCTCCATCACGGTCAACGTCGGGATGAGATTGAAGAATTGAAAGACGATGCCGATATTTCTGCGCCGAAAAAGCGTTCGCTTGTGTTCGTTTAGCCGGTTGATCACAACACTGCCGGCGTCATCGAAGACAATGACGTCGCCTGCACTGGGCGCGTCGATGCCTGAAATTAAGTTCAACAGAGTACTCTTCCCGCTGCCGGACTTACCCAGTAGACAGACAAATTCTCCAGCATAAAATACCCGATTGAGTTCATCCAGAACAATGCGTTTGTCGACGCCTTCCGTATAGGATTTGCTTAGGTTCTGCAACTCGATAATCACGCGCCGATCAGATTGTCCGGTCGGCTCCGGTTTCGCAGCCGTTTCGTCCTCTGCCACGGCAGGCACAACAATGGGCAAGTCGTCTGTTTCGATCTCTGATAAAATCATGGCACGATCCGTTTGAGAAATATGGCACAAGCGTGTTGTCAGGATACCGACATGCACCGCGTCCATCTGTCGGCTATGTGACAATCGATGACTCCTGTCACTTACCCTAGCGAATCCCGGCAGAAGATCTTGTGCAGTTTCTGCCGGAGGTAGAGATCCTGAATTTCTGCGGAGGTAATCACGCCGAACTGAACGAAACCGAAATCCGTGTGAAAACACCATTTTTGTAGGTCGGGCAAGGATGCCCGACACAGTCGGGATGAGACGATCAGTCAGGTTGGAGAGAGCGGTCGGGCAAGGATGCGCCGACCTACAAACTCATGATCTCGTAGCGCCGTCAGTTTAGGTTAGCAGTTGTCATTGACGAAACAGAGCGGAGCAAGTACGCTGTATTTATGAGTAGAGAAGACACAAAACACTGGGACGAACGATATCGACAAGGACTTGGCCCGCAAGCTGGTCCGTCTGCATTGCGTTTGGCGCCCTACGCCGCGTTTGTGGACGCATTGGCAACAGAGAGATCGACAGCCGGTTTCCGACCCAACGCGCTTGATCTGGCTTGCGGAGCCGGCGGCACCGTCCTGTGGCTGGCACTGCGCGGTTGGCGTGCCACGGGTGTCGATGCCAGCGATGTCGCGCTTGACCTGGCTCGCGCGGCCGTGGAACTCGCTGGTGTCGCGGACTGCTGCGAATTCCTGCAAGTGGACCTGGATGTGTGGCGACCGGAACCACATCGTTACGATCTGCTCTCTTGTTTTTTCTTTCTGAATCGTGACCTTTGGCCGTCTATGCGGACAGCGATTCGTCCGGGTGGGTTGCTGGTTGCCGAGAGCTATAACATGCATCGATTGGCGAAACGTCCTGCTGCAAATCGATCCTACTTGCTGCAAATAGGTGAATTGCAGCAGGAAGTTCAGAGTTGGGGTTGGGAGCTTCTAGAGCGACATTCCCATGGTCCACACCTATCACGCCCCACAGACGTTGTGGTGGCTCGACGCCCGAGTTAACCTCTATTGCTGCCCAGATTTCAGGAGAGTCGCTATGATTACCGATCTCGATCGCCTCATGCAAGAACGAAATTTGGATGGGTACTTGGTGACCGGAAATTCAGACGGTAACCAGATCATGAACTATCTCACCGGCGGCGCACAACTGGAACGCGCGTATCATCGTTAAGCGGCGGGGTGGTCCACTGACCCTGATCCATGGTGCGATGGAACGCGACACCGCGGCATCGACGGGTCTCAAGCTTGTCGATCGAGACAGTCACTACAATCTGTATACGTTTCTGCAGCGACATGAGGGCAACCGTTTGGCCGCCGACGTAGATATCCTGAGGCAGATCATTGAGGACCATCAGATGACGGGGCGTCTTGGCATCGTAGGCAAAGTCGATGCCGGCGAAGCATACGTGCTCTTCAACCATCTGCAGGATCGGCTGACAGACACCGAACTCGTCGGCGAGTATGGTGACTCACTCTTTTCTTTCGCCCGCGAGACCAAAGACGATCGGGAGATCGCCGAATTGTGCGAGGCGGGTCGCTTGACATCGATGGTCGTCGGCGAAACCTGGGAGTTCATCGCAAATCACCAGACGCGCTCGAAACAGTCGTCAAGAGTGACGGCGAGGCATTGACCATCGGTGATGTGAAGTCCTTTGTCCGTGCACGCATCTATGCACATGGCATGCATGAGGATCACGACCACATCTTTGCACAAGGACGGGATGCCGGCGTGCCTCACAACCGCGGCGATCTTTCCATGCCGCTGCGTCTTGGGCAGAGTATCGTCTTCGATATTTTTCCGCAGGTGGAGAGCAACTACTTCCACGATATGACACGCACGTGGAGTCTCGGATACGCGACCGACGACGTTTGGAAGGCGTGGGAACAGACCAAGGAGATATTCGATCGCGCCATGCACGCGGTAGCCCTGGGTGTGCCCTGTCGTGACTTACAAGCCATGGTCTGCGACTACTACGAGGCAATGGGTCATCCAACGGCGCGCAGTCATCCGGGGACACAGCATGGGTATGTCCATTCTCTGGGGCATGGAATCGGGCTGGACATCCACGAGGAACCACGCCTTAGCCATGGCGCGGGAAACAATACGCTCCTGAGCCCGGGACATGTGGTCAGTATTGAACCGGGACTATATTACCCGGACCGTGGGTTCGGAGTGAGAATTGAGGACTCTGTGGCGTTTTCCGAGTCCGGGGATCTGATCAATTTGACCGACTTTCGCTATGATCTGGTTCTTCCCGTGAAGGAGTAATATTAACCTTTGTCTCTCAAGTCCCGTCCTTACCTATCTTCGAACGTCGTCTTCGCCGGTTGGGCGAAGTCGGCAGAAATCCAACCGACGGCACCGGCCTGGTCACTGGGCAGAGGGATCTGTAGCCAGGCACCGTCATCGCTGATGCGAAGCACCTGATGGGTGCTGCCGTCCTGAATGTATTCGAGCCGTTGGAAGTCAGTTCCTGGACCGCTACGCACGCTTAGCCGCGCGCCGAATGTGCGCACCACTACCGGCGTCCCGGCTGAGCCGTCAGATGTCTTGACCGTAGCATCTAGAGCGTTTGCCTCAACGTCGGCGCTTGGCATCGACTCGTCCACTGTCGAGGCAGTTGGCGCTTCGACCACTCCCGGCTCTTGTTCTATTTCATCCTCGTCCGGTATCGTTGCTGTATCGATGCTATTTGTCGGCTGCTCGTCCCCGAACTCCTCTGAAGACGTCGTTGCGAAGGCTTCGCCAGTCTCCGGTGCTGTGATGGTGACGGCATCATCAATCTCTTCGTTCGACCTGTCGCTTCGTTGTTCATCTATGGTGGCCCGCACAGTGCTTGACTCGCGTTCGCGTTTCCTGGACGGGCAACTCGTCCTCATCCGCGGTTGCATCCATACCCGCTGCGCGGCCGTCCTCTTCACCCGCAGGTATGTCGTCGCTTTCCAGGGTCGTGAGCAACTTTTCTCCGGGCAGCACGCTGAGCGTGAAATCTCCCGCCTTGCCGTCTTCGTAGCTGCCGACTTCTACGATAAGCGTGAGATCTACCGGAATGCCGAGCCGCTGGATGGCGGAGTTGGTGGTCTCTCGGCTCTCGTCGTCGTCGTTGAAGGCCAGCAGATTGTCGGCCAGATCGTAGACGCGCAGCACGGTGTCGAGCCGGCCGGTGCCGTCCTCCAGGAAGAGTCCGATGACGTCGCCTGCGGTCAGTGCCAGAGTATAGCGCACGCGTACTGCCCGGCATGAGCCGGCCGGAGACCACGTCGCCGATGGCCAGCGGACCGCCGTCGATCACGTCGATCGCGGTCAGGTTGTCCAGATACTCCACCGCGGCCGCCAGGATCGGGTCTTCCGCGGCCGAAGCAGCGATTGCTCGTTGACCGGCACCCGGATCGTCGGCGCCACCCCTTTGCCCTCGACGTGGATATCGCCGTTGCGTGTCGACGACGCCCGGCCGGCAGTGTACTGGAAGAATTCGTTTTCCGGCATCAGCACCGCGTCGACGCTGCCGCCCATGCCGGCGGTGGGGTATTGACCGACGATCGCTGCCCGTGCCTTCCAGCGTCATATCATAGGTGAAGAACTCGCAGGCGCTGCTGCAGTTGGGGCCGGTGAGGACGGCGACCGCGCCGTCGTAGCGCAGATCGCCGAGCGGCAGGTAGAATCGCTCTACCGTGCGCGGGTCGAAAATAGAAATCGTCCTGGTCTCTCGGCATACCAGCCCGTGTTGCCCAGTTCCAATGCTTCGTGGAAAAAGTACGCCGCCATCTGATCGGCCAGGAAACCGCTGCCCCCGCCGTTCTGACGCATATCGATGATCAGACCGGGAATATTCTCGTCCTTGAGCGTACGAATCAAGCGCTCCCACAGCTGGACCGTCAGCAGTTCGTTGTCGGAGAAGCTGTAGATCTGCACATAGCCGTAGCCGCTGTCGAGATCGAATAGTCCAGCGGCAGCTCGAAGCCGTCCAGCCCGACGTTGAACGACGAACTGCTGAAGCTTTCATTCTCGGCCGACGACGTGAGAATCGCTGTCTCCACGTCTGCGCTGCACCGGGTTGCGGAAGGTTACCGTCATGGCGCTGCCCAGCGGCGAGCGTACGGCATAGCGCAGCTTCTGTAGCCGTGCGAAGTGCTCGTGCTGAACGGGGCGGAGTAAGCGACAGTTTCGTCTGACATATGCTATCGATGGGCACGCCGTCGATGGCGATGATCTCTGCGCCCGAGTTCGATGACCGGCTTCGGCGGCCGGCCCGCCGTCCAACAGATAGTTGACGATGACCCGACCATCGTCCACATCGCGGATGGCCATGCCGACCGCCGCCGGTCGTGTCCAGCGGAAGTCTTCCACCACAAAAGGCCCGCTGACATGGCCGTCGGGAATGGCAAAGGAGAAATCGCGCAGTGCGCGGCGGAAGTGCCAGACTGTCTTGATCCGCTATCCGCTTCGGCAAAACGCGGGCGAAATTCGTCGCGTAGATCCTCCCAGTCGATCTGCTTGTATTCGGTGAAGGCATACTCCTGCGCAGCAGATCGACCAGCGCATCGAATGCCGTCCGCGTAGTCCAGCGTGAGAAAAGTCAACCAGGGCGCGGTCTCCGGCTCGATCAGATCGATGATCGGATGGCGGGAGCGATCAAAGGTGAAGGGATCGGTCTCCAGATCGACGACCGTGTAGCCCTCGGGCAGCGCACGATCGGATCGTCCTCGGTGAAGAGGCGACGGTCGTCACCGAACTGCGGACGGAAATCCCTGCTCTCGTCGGGCGCATAGACAAGAAGCTTGCCGCCGACGATCTCGCGACTGGTTTCGGCGCGTCACTCACCCGGGTGGACGCGTAGCGTGTTGACCAGCCGCCGCCGAAGAGATCGCGCTCTTCCAGGAATGGATCGCCGAAGATATTGGTCCAGTAGGCGACGGCAAAGATCATGACGCCGAGATCGTCCACGTCATCGTGGTCTACATCGCGCAAGGACCCCTGAGGTTGGATGGGCAGCGAGATGGTGTAGGAAAAGGGTGAGGTGTAGAAGTCGGAGGTGATCTGGCCCAGTGTCTGCGATGCGACCGGCAGGATATAGCCTTCGATTGCGGTCGACAAAACCGGCCTGATCTTCCAGGATGACCATCGGCGCTGCCGTGCCGAGCGTGAAGAACGCATTGGTATAGGTGACGACGCCGCGCACGTCGACCGGTCCGCCTTGGTCGTGCGAGATCGTGGCCGGCGCAAGTTCTTCTGCACCAGCCTTGGGTGCCGTAAGTAGAACGACGAGCAACAAGACCAGCAGCGCGATCGGGTGGACCATCAACCGGACGCAACCTGGTCGACCGGCGCAACTTGTGTGGCTCTCGCAACATCCATATTCTCCCTGTTACCCGAACCGCTATTTCACAATTGCGACTGATTTCATTCGTGGGCTGTGTCCACAGAAAAGCGTGCAAGAGGTCGCCAACGAAGCCTTGCACGTTCGCGCCGATCAATGCAGGCGATACGCAATCATACTGTGGTCCTGTTTGACCGTTAAGCGCGATCACGTCGTCCAGATATACTCGTCGAGCTTGTGTCTAGGACTCCATCCGATTGCCGTGTTGATCTTACGCGTATCCGGCACTCGCCGCTGCATATCCTCAAAGCCCGGCGCGTAGGCCTCACTGTAGGGGACGTAGACGGTGACGGAGGCGCTGTCGCTGCGTTCGACGATTCGAGCGGCCAAGCCGTTGATGCTGACTTCCTCCGTACTGCCGACGTTGTAGATCTCCCCGGCCGTCAGTTCGGGATGGTCCAGCAGTGCCAACAGTGCGTGGACCGTGTCGATCACATGGCAGAAGCAGCGGGTCTGCTCACCGCTTCCGAAGATGGTGATCGGTTCGTGGCCCAGCGCCTGTTGGACAAAGCGGGGGACGACCATGCCGTAGCGCCCTGTTTGGCCTGGCCCGACGGTGTTGAAGAAACGGGTCACGGTAACCGGCAGTTCGTATTCCCGGTAGGCCGCGAGCCCCAGAAACTCGTCCAGCAGCTTGCTGGCCGCATATGACCATCTACTGCGGCTGGATGGGCCCAGCAGTAGGTCGTCGTCTTCGTGGAAAGGAATGCGCACGCCCTTACCGTATACTTCGCTGGTGCTGGCGATCAGGGTGCGGCAGCGATAGCGGCGGGCGGCCAGCAACACAGCATGCGTGCCGAGCACATTGGTCTCGATGGTCTCGGTCGGCCGTTCAACCACCAATTGCACGCCGACGGCCGCGGCCAAATGGACGATGGCATCGGCCTGGCTGGCCAACCTGTCCAACACCAGCGCATTGTTGAGGTCTTCAATGGCAAAGTGAAAGCGCTGATTTGCAGTAAGGTCTCGGATGTTCTCAAATGAACCGGTGCTCAGGTTGTCGAGAACGGAGACTCTATCGCCTCGGTCCAGGAGAGTTTTCGAAAGGTGGCTGCCGATAAATCCGGCGCCGCCGGTGATCAGTACATGCATTGGATGGTCTCTGGGCGTGTTGACAGACGATTGTCGCAATTATACGCCAGCCGCGTGAATTCCTAAATCCGCGGCAACCAGGCTTTGACGCCACATCGTTGCACCCGGTACAATCGATCTATGTCTGTTGCGCAGTCCTATGCCACCGATGTTGTTTTTGAACGCACCGATTCAGGCTATCAGGTTTGTGTGGTGGACTCAGACGGTGCCCAGGCAAATGCGCCTTTTGTCTCGCCTTTCCTCGACCACGCAATCTTCAGCGCTCCGCCCCCACACGATAGTCTGGGTTCGTTTTGGTCCGCACTCATGGAATCGGACCGTAACCGTTACTCGGTCGCCGGCGAGGAGCAATGGGACGCTGCACGAGCCATGGGGACGCGCCTGTTTGAATCACTCTTTCCCGGTGAACTTGCCGAGCGTCTGCACACCGGCTATCGCCGCGCCTACCAGCAACAGAGCTCCCTGACGCTACGGCTCCATCTGGGGGAAGCCCGCGACTACAACGCACTACCCTGGGAATATCTGTATGATCCGCTGCGGCGCGAGTTCCCGGCGTTGTCTGTTCACTCGCCGATGATGCGCTATACGCGACTCATGCATCGCATTCGACCCTTGCCAATCACCGGTCCTTTGCGGATGTTGGTCGTATTGGCTGAGCCCGAGACCTATCCCCAGTTTGACGCCGATCGTGAGTGGCTGAAACTGATCGACACGTTGGACTACCTTGCTGTAGACGGTCGCTTTTTCATCGAACGATTGCGCAAACCGACTCTCTTCGACTTGCGGCGACAACTGCGCGAGAAGGATTATCACATCATTCACTTTTGTGGACACACTTTGTTCGATGAAGAAACAGGTGAGGGGCGGCTTTTGCTCGAAGACGAAATGGGACGCGGGCGGCCGATCAACGGTGGACACCTGGGCCAGATATTGCGCGATCACTACGGCACCCGTTTGGTTACGATTCAATCCTTCACCGAAGAATTTGATCCACGGCACCCTGCCGGTCATCTTGCGGCGGACTTGATTCCGCGTGGGGTGCCGGCGGCTGTCGCACTTCCCGTTCGCTTTGCTGACGACCTGACGCTTGCCTTCTTACATGAACTCTTTGCTGCAGTTTCCTCATTTCGCCCGGTTACCGTAGCCATGGCTGAGGCACGCGCCGCCCTTGTGGCAGAACGAAACGCATCCACCTGGGGCCTCCCATGGCTTATTTCGCGCATGGATGACGGTGTTCTTTTCGACGACGGCACGTTGCCGAGCCGCAAACCCGTTTTGTCTGGCCGTCATAAGCCTAGTTTGTTGGAACGAGTTTTGAGCTCCAATGCGTCCACACAAGCGTTTTCGACCGAAACATCAAGCCGCGCAGCGGGTGAGGACGCCACAGAGTCGAACGAGCGGGCGAACGAACGAACGGGCGACGCGGATTCTTGACCTACGCTGAGGTGAAATATGAAGCTCAATCGTTGGCACAGCATTGCATTGATTACGTTGGTGGCAGGAGTGGCGTGGTTGTGGTTAAGCCGAACGCCGGTGGATGGTGTTGCCCTGGGCACAGACCCAGCGCCGACTGTCGATCATCCGGCGCCGGATCTGGTGTTGCCGACCTTGGATGGCGCCGAGTTCTCGCTCTCAGAGTTGCGTGGGACACCAGTCGTGCTCAATTTCTGGGCGACTTGGTGCGGGCCGTGCCAGCGCGAATTACCTGAACTTCAGGAGGCCTCGGAGCGGTATGCCGGTCGTGTCCTGATAGTGGGCGTAGATCAAGGCGAAGAAGCGGAGATCGTTCAGGGCTATGTCGACGAACTTGGTTTGACCTTCACCGTGCCCATGGACACAGACTTCGACGCGGCAGACCTCTACAATGTTCGGGGACTGCCGACGACCTTCTTTATCGACCGGAATGGTGTGATCCGTGACGTATGGGCCGGCGAGATGAACAGTATTACGTTGGCCGAGAAGATTCGACGAATTTATCCGTAACTGAAGTAGATTCGGGAGCAGATGGGGCGACGGAATCTCTGTCGCTTTTTCTCGCGCCTTGAGCAGTTGCCCAGAGTGAGAGCCATTGGCATGATGCCGGCCCGTCGAGGGCGATACATGCTGCCAGTGCTCATCGCCCGGCGTTCAAACTGATGTTCGTTTTGCGCTATCAGTCTAGTCGTCGGGTGCTCCCGGCGGCGCATGTTCGAGCAGGCCGAACAACAGAATCCAGACGATCATCAAGTCGGGCAATGCGTAGCTCAGGTCGATCGTACCATGCGCCAGCGCCGCGATCGCGGCTGCCAAGAAGCCTAAGGCCAGCGGACGGTCTTGTCCGCTTCCATATCGAAACCGCCTGATCAATAGTGCAATACCAGCTCCCCAGAAGAGCAACCCCAACCCCAGCCCCGGTAGCCCCAGCCGCGTCCACCAATCCAGCATCCAATTGTGGGGGTGGTTTAGGTTCGGTTCCGGCCATGCTGCCGGCAGGATATAGTCACTACGATAATGGTAAAGAAAGTTGTCCGGCGCGACGCCGAAAACCGGGTGGTCGAGCGCCATCTGCCACGCACTGCGCCAGAGCTGAATACGTAAGAAACCAGTCCCTTGACGCAAATCGAACAGCCCGGCAAAACGTTCCGCACCCAGAAAAGGCGCCACGGCTATGGCGCCGCATGCAGCCAGACCCACCAAAATCCACAGCGGTCGAAGTGAACGGCCTTGACTGCGTAACAGTAGACTCCCGCCCAGCCACAGCACGACAATCATCGCGGGAGCGGCTAGAAAAAGCGCCCCTTTGCTGAAGGTGAGGAGCAACGCCGTCGCTTGCACGAAGACTGCGACCAGAAAGAGCCATCGCAAAGTTGATCTCTTGCCGAACAACGCCAACGCCAGCAATACCGCCAGTGTACGCTCCAGGTAAAGTGCCAGATTGTTGGGTGACCCGTAAAAGGCTCGGATTCGCTGTACCCCTTCCGCTTGGACGAGCATTGAGCCGGCCGCGAATTGCCACAGCCCGATCGTGGCGACAAGAAGACTGCCGCCTAACCAACCCCAGAGGATCAGCTGCCGGTCGGCGATGGGGTCGTGCGCTGTAGACAATACTCCTTTCAAAGTCAATCCGAACAGCGCCCCGGCCAGAAAGACGAGGCGCCACTCGTCGAGCGCGACATCGGTATAGCGAGCCGCTGATGTCGACACCAGCGCCCAACCGGCGATAGCCACCGGTAACAGGAGCCTCCACCTGGTCGACGGATAGACCAGACGTGGAACGGAGGAAGGTCGGCGCATTAACAGATGCAAGGCGAGGATCACGACCCCTCCGGCGATACCGAGATCTATGAGCGATACGTTTCGGGTCGGAAGCAGCGGGACGGTGAACGAAAAATAAAATGGCAGCGTCGCGACGACTGCGACAATCCACAGGGCGGGACGCGCCAATGCCGCAAGCGCGATGATGGCGACCCCGCTTGCGCCGAGAGTCCACCGATCGGTCAAGGATCCAGTTGCCGCGAACAGGATGCCGATCATCGCCATGGCAATGAGTGCGGCCGTCTGATTGCGCATATAACCGCTGCGCGGTTCGCTAACGTCGAATCCTCTTCGTTCAAACAACCGGACGAAACCACCTGCGACCAGGGCACGAGCCTTCTGCCAGCCGACGGCAAACCACGACCACCAAAATCCGATCCCGCTGACCAATAAGAGTACTCCCGGCCAAACCGGGATTGGCGGTGGGGGCAGGGCATCGACTGCAAGCGCACGAAACGGCGACTGCCGCCAGCTACGCCAGACCTCGATGCGCACCTCGTGCGGTCCACCAGTGGTACTGCGGTGGATTGTCAGCCAGTGCGCCGATGGTCTCCCATCCTGTTGAAGCTCCGGTGCATAGAGTGGTTTGTACCCCGCTTCCACTCCCAGGCTGTTGGTATTTCCCGCAATAACCGGAAGCCGATTCGCCGGCATACCGTCGACGGTGGTGTAGAAGAAACCCCAGTAGTCACCTTGCGCAACCTCTAATGCCAACTCATCACCCGAATAGGAGAACGTGATGTCACCGGCAGGTTCCGTCCACGGTCCGGCCGGTTCCGGAGGATCAGCGCCGTGGGCATCCACAGTCCAGTTTTCGCTATAGGAAAGCGCCGGACTGTCCATGCGTGAAATTTCGCCCGAGACCAGCACTGCATGCGGCTGGGGTGCCGGGAGATCCAGTGGTTGGGCCGGTGGAATGATTGCCAGCCACAATAATCCAGCGACAAAACAGAGTAGCCCCGCGATGCCGAACAGAGTTCCGAGACCTCGATATCGCTCACCGTCAGGTGATGGAGCGGTCATGTTCGTAGACATAGCAGGCATGGTATCATTGCACGAGTCGCGCCCAAAGTTCGGTGTGCCCTGCTTAGAAACCGCCCGCGAACAACCTTCTGATGTCGATGCTACGGAGTCCGTTACCCAACGCAGGCGTTAGCACGTTGCCATTTGTTCCGCCCATAAAATTGACCCCGCGCAGCGCCTTCGATATAATCAGGGTCGCGCCTTTTACCGGCGACCTGGAGACGGAGAATATTGCGTGAGTGAACTGCAGAACGATTCAAACGAAAATCCTCTAGAGGACTTTGCCGCAGAGATGAGTGAGGGGTTGCCTGGTCAGCTGCTGGAGGTCAGTGAGTCTTCGGTTGATCGTCTGGAAGGCGGACAGGTGCGGATGCAGCAATCCGCCGCGCGGACCATGCACGCCAGCGCCTTGCACATGGAGGAGTCGGCAGCCGGGGTGGTCCGGGCCGGTTCCATTGATGCCCGCGACAGCGTACTTGGAGTAGTGGTTACGCGCGATGCGACGCTCACCGATGTGTCCAGTTCCATCTTGGTCGGGCGGAACATCCATGCCGCCAATGTGCGGGCGGTCTTCGTGACGGCGACACGGATGGATGGTCAGGTGCAGTCCGTCTTCACACCGGCGACTGCCGCTGCCGCCGGGGCCGGTTTTGCTCTGGCGTTGTTGCTTGTGCGCCGTTTGCTACCGCGCAGAAATCGGTCCGGTTAACAGAGAAACAAGTTTCCGAATAACAGTAATTGACAGCTATGCAATCATGGTCGACATAGCGATTGGATGAGTAGAGGAGTTGTTGGAATGGCGAATTTGCAGCTATCGGCTGAGAGCCGTGAAGTGACCGGACGCAAGGTGAAACAACTGCGCGCCCAGGGTATTGTCCCTGTCGTCGTCTACGGCGCGACGCAGGAACCCCTCAACCTGCAGGTAGATGAGCGTACATTCGAGCGCGCGCTCCATGCAGGTGGTGCTACCCAGTTGGTCGAGGTTACGGTGCAGGATGGCAAGATGCACAATGTTCTGGTTCGCGAAGTGCAGCGTCACCCGGTGAATCATCGTCCGATTCATGCTGACTTTTACGCTGTCAACATGCTAGAGAAGCAACAGGTTTTCGTACCGATTCATAGCGTTGGCGAGCCTGCTGCGCTTGTGGCCGGCGTGATGGTCTTGCAGGCTCTGGACCAGGTTGAACTTGAGGCGTTACCGGCCAGCATCCCGGCCCAGATTGAGATTGACATTACCGATCTTACACTGGAACAGGCAGTGCTCGTATCGGATCTGCCGCAGATTGAGGGTGTCGAATATCTGACCAGCGGCGATGAAGTTGTCTTCAATATGATTGCGATTCGTATGGAAGAAGAAGAAGAAGAGGAAGAGGAGCTTCTCGACGGCGAACTGGCTGAGCCTGAGCTGGTTGGCGCCGAGGACGATGACACGGAGGAATAAACACGGTACGGCACCAGTTTCGTTCTGTGTTGATTGGCTGCGCATCGATCGTAGAGTGAAAACAGCACCGAGTAGACGCGCGTTCTGTCGTGTATCTACTTGGTGCTGTTTTGTGCATTCAGACTATGCGGACTACCAATCTGGCTCGTGGTATTCACGCCCAAATGAACCAGCCTATTCAGGCGTCATGTCGGTCTCTAGAAATTGCATCGGATCTACGGCAACGCCGTAGATCCTCATCTCCCAGTGTAGATGGTTTCCGGTGCTGAGCCCTGTTGTGCCCACCAGCCCGATGATATCTCCCGCGTTTACTTCCTGCCCTTCGCTGACGCGTAATTCGCTTAGATGCCAATATCCGGTATATAGACCTCGTCCATGGTCCAGCAGGATCGCGTTGCCGCGTACATTGATCGGCAAGGCCATTGCTACCCGAGCCGGCGCCGGCGCCACCACCGCGACACCGGCAGGGGCGCTGAAGTCCTGGCCCGAGTGGTAGCCATTGACAGGCCCACCGCCATATGCACGCCTGGTGCCAAAGGGGCTGGTTGTTTCGAATTCTTCGCCAATCGGACGCTGAAAAATACCCTGCATTCGAAGGTCAGGCGTTGCCTGTGACCAGATCCCCGCAACCAGTGCCAGTTCGTCGCTGACCGTCTGCGGCTCCAACAGATCGTTGACTTCGTCAGATAGAACGATCGATTCCGTTGCATAGGCCCCTGGCCCGATGACCACGGGCCAAGTGCGTGAGACGCGTATTCCGCGCCTGGTCGAATAGGCGACCGTTAGAGGATAAATTCCCGGTTGAATCAGCGCCGGTGCGGGTACAAATCCGAACTGTCGCAATGGATTGCTACCGACGGGCGTCAGGGGAACCGGAAGGTCGTTCCACGAGACGTCCAATTCGGTCGGCCTATCGGTGATGATCTCGAACCACGTCGTGCGCCCTTGGGTCACAGCTTTGGGCAGTTCGGCGTCGATCACGGCGCCAAAGCGCACACCCTGTTCGACAATGGCATCTACAGGCATCTTGACCGTCTGGCCGGGGAAGAGACGCGTATTGCTGTCGAGTCCGTTGATCTGGGCCAACATGCTCTTCTTCACACGGAAGCGATCGGCCATCTGGCCGAGGGACTCACCCGGCCTCGCCGCCAAGGTGCCGGTTTGAATCGCTGCCACAGGCAGCGTTCCATCCGGGTTCGGGACGATCAATACCTGTCCCACTTGAATGTAGGAGGGATCGGCAATCTGATTCACCTGTACGAGGATCTCCAGCGGCACACCCAAAGCTACAGCAATCTCTGCCAGCGTGTCGCCTGGAGCAACTATGTATGTTCCGGGCTGGTCTTGCGAGTGGGCGGTCTCAACCGACTGCGCGACAAAAAGAAGTAGCGTAGCAGCCAGAGTTAAGATGATTCGTACGAATCGGCTGTGTATTCCCCGGGCTGTTGACCTGGTATTCGACATCTGTATGCCGGTATCAGCCAGCATTCGGTTCGCTATATACACTGGGTTTGAGGACGCCGATGTAGGGTAGGTTGCGGTATATTTCGCCATAATCCAGACCATAGCCCACGACGAATTCATTGGGGATAGCAAAGCCGGTCCAATCTACCTCTACATCGACCTCGCGACGATCCGGCTTATCCAGCAAGGTCATGATGCGCAGGCTTGCGGGTTTACGCTGTTGCAGAAGCCCGACAAGATACTTCAGCGTATTGCCGCTGTCGATGATATCCTCGACAAGCACAATGTTGCGATTCTCGATCGGTTTGTTCAAGTCTTTCAAGATGCGGACCACGCCGCTACTTTCCATGCCGGCGCCGTAACTACTGGTCGCCATGAAGTCGATGCTGTGCGGAATGGGGATTGCACGAATCAAGTCTGCCATGAAGACGATGCTGCCCTTCAGCACGGAAACCAGCAGCAGATCCTGTTCCGCATATTCGCTGGCCAATATCTCGCCCAGTTTCCCAACACGGGCCTGGATGGTCGGACCATCGATCAGAACGCGGTCAATGTCGTCATGCAGCGAACGAGTTAGTTTCGTCGTGTGGACACCCTGTTCAACGGACATCGTCTTGCCTCCCAGTTCAGTACGGTGTGAATACCACGACAGAAATCCGGCTATGCAACTCTGGTAGGAACTGTCCTAGTTCATTGCGGCGTGAATACCACGACAGAAATCGGACTGCTCTACCACTGGTAGTCACTGTATAGGAATTTCTGCCGGGATTCACTAGGGACCTCGTGAGAGCACGGGCCTGAGCGACACTCGATTGGGGTCTGGCAGGGGGGAACTCATAACCGCGGATGATTGGAGCCGCACAGCTATGGCGGAGCCTGTTTCGTCAGCACCCGCACTGCTATCTGTCGCTGGTCGATCGAAGGCAACAATGTCCACATCCGTCAGCGGTCCAACTGCCCGCACCAAGTCAGCGAAGATCCAACCGGAATCTCCGTTATATCTGATCTGCCACCAGGCAGTCGATTCGGCATCCCGCCCAACGATTGGTATGTCAGCCCCTGCAGGCACAACTCCCAATACGGCGCTGTCCAGTGTCGGCGCCGCGCGTACATTTACGAGCGCTGCGTCAACATATGCCGTGGGCGTCGTAGGCTCGGCAACCGAAGATGCGTCCAATTGAAGTGCAGTCGCGGCCGGTGCAACCGGAGCGACCGCAACATCTCGCCCGGACTTAAATCTGCTGCTCCATGTGCGGGTCAATTGCAAATATCGGTCGCCGAACGCCGCACTTGGTTCGATATAGGTGCCTTCCGGCCATTCGTTGAAACTCGTAATCACAACCCAGTCGGGACGGCTGGCAATGGCCGCCTCCCACGCCCGAGAATAATACGCCCCGTCCTCCCGGCTGCGTACAAATCCGTAGCCGCCGCGGATGCGTGAGTCATCGTACCCAGGCATGACGGTTGACACCCATAGCTTTTCGCCATTGAATTGATTCTGCGCCGTGGACACCAAATTGGCGAATTTCTGATTGATTGCGCCCAAATCAGCCGGTGGATTCCACGTATTGCTGTAGAGGTGGTGACCATCGAATACACTGAGATAGCCGGTATCGACCCCTTCTGATATCCACAAGTCGCGGTAGCCGGGGTCGACTTGGTTGCGTATGTTGCGCCACGCATCGATGCTGTAACTATGAGGACGCCAGAAGAAGACGATTGGTCTGCCGTCGGCGCGCAAATAGGCCGGGTGGGGAAAGTGGACGCTCTGTGCATGTTGTAGAGCCGCAGCCAGGTCGCCCACGCCCCCGAAAAATGGGGAATCGGTTTCGAAGAGTATGCCGATCTTGAAGTTCCGCGCCGCAGCTTCGTCCAGTAAGGCGGTCAAGTTCGGTTCGGTTTGGTTCGAATCACCGTATGGTCCGTACCAGGCCACTAGCAACGCATCAATCCCGGCAGCTTGGGCCTGCTCGATGTGACGCGCCATGACGCCGCGATCCCGGCTCTCATATGGCGTTGCCGGCAGATCGCTCAATTTGTCGTAGGACCAGGTGGTTGCGTCAAACCAGGAGTAGTAGAAGGCCAGCACCAAGGGATCGCTGACGGTCTGAGCATGTGGTCCGGCTTCTGCCTTGGAGTGCGCAGTCAGCATGCCGATCAACGCCAGAACGGTCAGGAGAAGTAAGGTCAGGACAATGCGCCAACCCCATCGCAGATGGCCGGGATCTTCTTGTGTATCCAGCACTGCCGGGAACGTCGACTGCACGGTTCTCGACTCTGTTTGTTCCGTACTCATAGCCGGAGATCGTAACATGCCCCGCGAAGAAACCAATTCATCAACCTTACAATGGTTGCCTGGCGCGCGATGGTGGCTATGAACGGCTGAGTCTTGAAGCGCGCCACTTCAGACCTGCGTCGTGTCGTGCGGCGTGAGCGCAGCGATGCCGGGTAACGAGAGCAATTCACTGAGAATCATCGCCGTCGCCCCCCAGACGATTTCTCCGCCAATCGTGTAGAAGGGAACCAGAGCGCGTCGCGTCCGCAGTTTCCACTCCTCTTCATGCTGATTGGCTGGGTCGAGCAATTGACCAAGTGGCGCCTCAATCAGTTTGGCGACCTCATATGGATCGGTGTGGAATTGGGGGCGGTAGTCGGTCCACCCTACATATGGGTGAACTACGTAGTTGCTTGCGAAGACGTACAAGGTAGTCAGCCGGCCAAGCACGGCGATATCGTCTGTGCGTACACCGACCTCTTCGTAGGCTTCGCGCAGAGCAGTCGCCTGAAGATCGGCATCGATCTCTTCATAGCCTCCGCCGGGAAGACCAACTTGCCCACTATGAACGCCGCGGTAAGTCGCACGCAAGATCAATGGGATGAATAAATGACTATCGCAAGGATAGAGCAGCAGCAGAACTCCACCCTGGCGTGCATCGGTGCCGGCGTCATTCGGTATTTCGGCGCCAGGGCGGGGGCGCGGCGCCATACGATATTGCGCTGTACGCCCGGGCAAAGGAGCATTGAGGTCACGCTTCAGTTGCCGCAAAAAGCGCTCGAGGTGATCGCTCATAGGACGCGACAGATGAGTCCTTTCAAGTATTCGCCTTCCGGGAAAGTAATCGCTACAGGGTGATCGGCGGCCTGGTGCAATCTTTCCAGGATCTGGACTGGACGATCTGCATCCAGGGCTGCACCAAATAGCACCTTCTGGAAAAGAGGCGCGTCCACCAAACCGCTGCAACTGAAGCTCACGAGAATCCCGCCGGGCCGGAGGAGTTGCATGGCCAGCATGTTGACATCTTTGTAGCCACGCAGTGCGCGATCAACGCTGCGTTTGCTCTGGGCAAACTTGGGCGGATCCAGAACAATGACATCGAAGCGACGGTGCGCGGTGCGCGGTGCCCGCCAGTCACGCAGGATCTGAAATACGTCGCCGGCGATATTCTCACTGACAGCCTCTGGATCAAACCCGTTTAGCAGCATGTTTTGCTCTGCCATTTCAAGTGCGGGAACGCTGACATCCAGATCGGTGACGTGTGTGGCGCCGGCCGCCAGCGTGTAGACGGCAAATGCACCCGTGTAGCTGAATGCGTTCAACACATGTTTTCCACTACAATACGCGGCAACCTGTCGACGATTCTCTCTTTGGTCAAGATAGAAGCCGGTTTTTTGGCCGCCGGTTACGTCGACGAGAAAGCGGAGGCCATGTTCATGTACCTCTATTAGCCCTGCGGGCGTATCGCCACATAGACACCCCTGTGCAGCGTCAAGCCCTTCGCGGCGACGCAATGGCAAATCGCTGCGCTCGAAGACGCCCCGGCTGCCGGTCAGCTGCTGCAGGATGGTTGCGAGTTCGTCTTTGCGGACGTCGATACCCAACGTGCCGGCCTGTATGACCAGATAATCGCCGTAGCGATCGACCGTCAACCCGGGTACGAAGTCGCTCTCCGCATGCACTAGGCGATATGTGGTATGTCCTGCGGTCTCTAGACCTGCGCGCGCGTCGACAGCCGCTGAGAGGCGCGCGCTGCCAGAACCTTTCATCGATCGGTTCGTTCATGTCCCAGGTAAGGACACGCACGCAAATTTGGCTCTTGCGGTTCAGGTAGCCACGCGCCAGCCATTGCCCTTGATGGTCGAGGACATCGACGATCCCGCCGTCGGTTGCCGCCGCCGGCAGGTGTTGTACAGCGCCTGAAAATATCCACGGATGGCCTCGCCGCACCGGTTTTCCCCGACCGGCTTTCAGAACTACAGCGCTGCCATGGTCAATCATGCGGCGGCTTCTCGACTTCCCAGCCATACTCGTTGATGGTGATGCTCCGATCCGGCAGATGGAGCAGCATGGAGTCGGGCTCATATCGGAACGACTGTAGACCGTTCGGCGTGGTCAACGTTCCTGTGACTTCAGCTGCACTGCGATTGGAGAAGCGCACTCTATATCCTTTGTAAATGATCCAGTGGGTTAGGGGCTTGACATTGGCGCGCACCGGCGAGTTCCTTGGTGGGTATCAAATCGTTGCATAGACGCGTGTTCCCACCATAGGCGGCGGACACGCAGGGTCGTTGAGACGACCTTGCTCTCTTCGGATGTACGCAACCCGCAAAGCCAGTGAATGCATCCCGACTCCTGATCGACTACGAGAGGCCAGCGGCTCCGCAGCGTGGTGTGGATCTTTGCGTCCGTGAAAACATCGCTGACAGACCGGTGATGACCCTGAAGCCCAAGTGGCCTGAAGCGTAGTCCGGCGGACGGTGCAACCAGCGCCGGCTTTCGTAGCTTCGCGGCGTCAAACCATCCTTCCCAGGCCGACAGACTGCGCCAGTCTCCGGGTATCGCGTTCACCGGCAGCAAACGACAATGGAGGATCCAGCCATCTGCACCGAATTGATGTGCCGTGATGTCAACGGCGCCGTTGTCCGGTATTGGCCGCGGCATGTCGCTCGGCTCCAAAAGAGGATGTGCAGGTGCAATCGGGAGCACATCGCGAAGATGAATGCTGAGTACCGGAGCCTTGCCGGCGGAGTGCTCGCCGACGATAGACCAGTGCAGCGGGCCGACAATGGGATGGGGACCCGTGGCATTGGATTCGGTCGCTGCCTCGATCAATGCTTCGATGTGAGATAGGCCGACCGTGGGCTCATGTCCGCCTTCGGACGCGTGTTGCACCGATCGGCACGCCAAGCGCAAGATGCCGCGCTGGGTCGCTCTGTCATGGCCGTTGAATGTCGACAGATCGAGCAACACTCTGGACAACGCCGGTGTACTGTCCAGTTTTGCGACTGTGCCCGGTTCGATCAGAACAGTGTCGATGGCGTCCTTATCCAAGGCGAGGATTCGGTCCCACTCGGCGGCCAGAAGCGAAGCCGTACGTGCGAGTGCGCTAGACAGTCGTGGATTAATCGTACGCAACACAGGCGTCACGTGATGGCGGATACGGTTGCGTGCAAATGTGACGTCGGCATTGCTGCTGTCCTCACGCCACATCAGTCCCTGGCTGACAAGATAGCCGGCCACATCAGATGGGTCCACATTTAGGAGTGGGCGAATAACCCTCACCGGTTGCTTGTCCGGTTGACCGTCACCGGCGCAGAAATTCTTGTGTTGCATCACTGTATCCATCTGCATACCGGCCAAGCCCTGCAAACCCGAACCACGGGTCAAGTGCAGCAGCATCGTTTCAACCTGGTCTTCGGCATGATGGGCCAAGGCAACGATGGGAATCTGATCCGTGGGGGTAACGTTGATGGCGGTGCGGAACAGGAATTCAAAGCGATGGCGTCGAGCTGCATTCTCCAGCCCGCCGGCATGTTTGTCGCGCAGGTCGAACGCAATGCGGTCGGTGTGGTAAGGCAATCCAAGTTCTGTGGCGATCTGTGCAACGTAGGCGGCATCGTCAGCTGATTCCGGGCGCAATCCGTGATCGAGATGCGCGACATGGAGACGCAACCCGCGCGGGGCAGCTACAGCGTTCAGTGCGCAGAGTAGACAAAGGCTATCTTTGCCGCCACTAACCCCAACGACAACGTCGATCAAGACATCCGGATCGATCTCTCGACTGTTGCGGGCCGGCATCGAGCCCGTTCCCAGTCCGAGATGATCCAGATTTGCAGCCAATTTACCGATGAGTGGTGCCTGAACGGTACGCTCAGCACATGAGTCTGAACTCTCTTGCATAGTGACCGCGATTATATCACAACCACTGAGCACGCATCCGCTTTTTTGCCACCCCAGGGCAACTCTGCGCACGACCGCTGCGACGGTCGACGAGTCACCGGCGTATCGACTTAGGTCAGGAGAAGTGGGGTGCATCCCATTTTCCGGGGCGCCCGTCGACAGCACGAAACGAATCTCCTTGAGGAAGCCCCAAAATGTGGTATGCACCCGGAGAAGTGCGATATCTTTTGTGCCCATGTCGAGTATGGTATACTGCGCTGTAATTTATCTGTACATTTGCGCAGAAAAACTTGAAATTATTGGCTTCGAAATCGGGGCCATTCACATGGACCACTATAGGCATTATTGTGCGATTTGTCGTGATCGAAAATCGAATCATTGATTCGAGTCTTGTCAGTCGAGTTGGAGCCACAGGAAGGGGTTGCCGCCACGCGCATCCACCTAGTTCAGTTATGCGTGAATACCACGACAGAAATCCAGGGTCTCTGCCTCTAGTAAGAACCGTACAAGGGATTTTGCCGGGATTCACTAGTTTGTTCCCGTGCCGGACAAACCGGTTTTGGACAGGTCCAGCCGGAGCAGGCGCATGATCAACCCTTTTGACTGGTTATTGGGGCTCTTTTCGCTTGACATCGGGATTGACTTGGGTACGGCCAACACGTTGGTTCATGTCAAGAATCGCGGCATCGTCATTAACGAACCGTCGGTTGTCGCCATCGACAAGTCTGCACGGCGACGCAACGCAATCAAAGCAATCGGTAGCGAAGCCAAAGAGATGGTCGGCCGCACGCCTTCGCACATTGTTGCGATTCGGCCTCTTCAGGATGGTGTCATTTCTGATTTCGACGTAACCGAACAGATGATCCATTACTTCATCAGCAAGGTCCATGGCAATCGGGCTTTTGGAACGGCCCGTCCTCGTGTTGTTATCGGCATTCCGTCGGGCGTGACAGAGGTGGAGAAACGGGCTGTGCGTGATGCAGCCATCAGCGCAGGCGCCCGCGAAGCCGGGTTGGTCGAGGAGCCCATGGCTGCCGCGATCGGTGCCGGTCTACCCGTCACAGAATCGGTCGGTTCCATGATCGTGGATATCGGTGGCGGCACAACGGAAGTCGCAGTCATATCGTTGGGCGGTATCGTCGTCTCACGTTCGATCCGCGTGGCCGGCGACGAAATGAATGAAGATATCATCAATTATGCCCGCCAAAAGTACAATCTACTCATCGGCGAACGCATGGCCGAACGGACGAAGATTGAGATCGGATCTGCATATCCCATGGAGCGGGAGCGGACGATGATTCTGCGCGGTCGCAATCTGGTTACGGGCCTGCCGGAGGCGGTGGAGGTGAGCTCGGTCGAGATTCGGGAGGCATTGTCGGGTTCCGCCCAGGTTATTATCGACTCGGTCAAAGGCACGTTGGACGAAACGCCGCCGGAATTGGTGGCCGACTTGATGGAATACGGGATTGTGCTGGCTGGTGGCGGTGCACTACTGCAGGGTTTAGCGCAGCGCCTGCAGGACGAAACGCGCATGCACGTTTACGTGGCGGACAACCCCCTGACCGCAGTTGTGGTGGGCACCGGCATGATTCTGGAAAAGCCGGAATTCTACCGTGAAACGCTGACCAGCATGCAGCGCAAGACGACGATCCGTTAGATTCGGCCACGTTCTGTTGACATTCTCACCACGCCTTCTGGCATCAAGGCGGAATTCGCCGACAAGTTCCGGACGAGGACTGTGTAATGTCAATAGTAGCTCGCGAATCAATTGAATTTGGCAGTATTGGTTCCCCGTAACGCTTACCCACTTATGCGCAACACTGATCGACGGTATAGGTCTGTTGGCGATATTGCTGTTCGCCTGGCAATCCTCGTATTGGGAGCCTTTGTTCTCATGGCACTACAGCAGACCGGACGCCTCAAACCCGTGCAGAGCTTCGTCACGCAACTGACCTCACCGGCGCAGGTCGGTGCGACCGGCGCAACCGAAAGCTTGGCCAACGGAGCCGATTTTGTCCGCGATGTCCGTTCCCTGCGTCAGCGCAACAACGAGTTGGAGCAGATCAATTCGAATCTGCTGGGTGAGAATTTCCGACTCAGCGAAGTCGAGCGAGAAAATGAACAATTACGGTCCATGCTTGCGTTTGCTGAAACACGACCCGGACTGGAACTGCGCGGTGCACAGATCGTCGCCCGCGTCATCGGCCAGGAGAGCAACAATTTTCTCGATTTCATCATGTTGGATTTGGGTAGCGAGCATGGAATCGAAGTCGGCATGCCGGTCGTGACGGATCTGGGATTTGTGGGGCGTATCAGCGAAGTGACGGATACGACATCCAAGGTATTGTTGATCACGGATGTGAGTAGTTCCGTCAATGCACTTTTGCAGAGCAGTCGTCTCAACGGCGTGGTACGCGGTTCGCCCAGCGGGGATCTCGTGATGGACTACATACCACAAGGCGGTCTCTTCAGTAGGGGTGAAATTGTCCTGACATCAGGGCTCGGCGGCAATTTTCCCAAAGGAATCCCGCTGGGCCAAGTTGTCGACATTCGCCAGCGTGATATCGACGTGTTTCAACAGGCGGTGGTGCGGTCAACAGTCGATTTCGGCGCGCTGGAATTAGTCATGGTGGTCACGAATTTCGATCCGCTGGAAGACTTGCCGGACCTATTGGCGCCGCAGGTGCCCACTGGGGTTACAGACGATGCAACGTTAGAAACCGCGCCGGCAGAGCCCGGAGCCGAGCAACCGGTGGGTCAGTGAATCGTGGGTCGCGGGGATTCTCTACTATCTGATGGTTCCGCTCTTGATCGTGGCCGCGTTGCTGCAATCAACGGCGGCAAATCGACTCACGATCGGCAATGTCAAACCGGATTTTGTCTTGCTTTTGCTCTTGGTTGGGACATTGCTCTACGGGGCGAGGGCCGGTCTTGTCTGGGCATTTGTCGGGGGCCTCTTTCTGGATGTTTTTAGCGGCGGTCCTCTGGGTAGTTCCAGTATGGCACTGATGGCTGCCGTTGTCGTGGCGGGGCTGGGCCATACGACCTTTTCTCGCTTCAACCTGTTGGTTCCGCTCTTTGCAGCGGCATTGGGAACGCTGGTTTACGGTCTGACTTATATGGGCATGTTGCAACTCGTGAACACCGTCATCGCCGCCTTCGATCTGGGAACGCTCCAGCATCAATTGCCGTTTTGGCCCACGATCCAGGAAGTAGTCGTACCGTCAATCGCCTACAATACGACATTGATGTTGTTGTTGACGCCAATCTTGAACCGGGTTCCCGAAACACCTGAATCAATGGCGTCCCTATAACACTGAGATACAAATGTTTGATGACAGTAGACGTAGCCGCAATTCGAACGAAGATTTCGAGCATCCAGACGCCTCGCGTTTGGTCATGCGCCTGTTGCGCCTTGGTGTGGTGTGCGCCTTTGTCCTGCTTGTTGGGCGCCTATTCCAACTGCAGATTGTCCAAGGCGAGGAGTACCGGGGGAATGCGGACGCGAACCGCTTTCGCCTGGAGGAAGTCGCGGCGCCCCGCGGCGTCATCTACGACAAGACCGGACAGATCCTGGTTCGCAACCGGCCGTCATTTGAGATATCCGTGGTACCTGATGACATTCCGTTGGACGATCTCGACACCGGGATCGATGAGACGGCGGCAGAGATTGAACGCATTCTCGACCTGCTCGACGCGAATGGTGATGACGAGATTGCCGTGCGCATCGGTGAGCTAATGTTTCGACGCCTTGGTCGTGTTGACTTCGCTGAAACTGTCGAAGATGTAGGCGTTGACCTGGAGTATGTGTTGGTGACCGGTCCAACGGAGCTCGTAACGCCGGCCGACGGCGGCGAACCGTTTGAGGTTACGAATCCGGTCTTGATTCCGGACATTTCCAACCCTCTGCCGATGACCGGTTTGGTTGCGCTGGTCAAACGCGCCGTCGAACTGGGGCGACAGGGTAGTGCGTCCGAGCCGGTGCCCATTCTGGATTTGGTAGAGCGTATCCCGGCCTTTGAAATTGTCGAGGAGAGTTATCGCATGCCGAGCGTACGGGTGCGCGAAGTACCGGTACGCGAATATATCTATGGCGAGTTGCTCAGCCATGTTCTCGGCTTCATGGGGCCGATTCCGGCTGCTCTGGAAGACGATTATCGGGCAAACGGGTACTCGAATCCGAATGAGCGTGTCGGGTTGAGCGGTTTGGAGTACGCCTACCAGACCGAACTACGCGGCTTGCCCGGCTTCACCAACATGGAAGTCGATATTCTTGGGCGTGAAATGCGCACTGTCGGACAGGTGATCGAACCGGTTCCAGGCTATAATCTGATTCTCAATCTCGACCGTCGTCTTCAGGAGGTGATGTCACAATGAGTTACAGGCGATGATGGAGGAGCGGGACGCACCCTGGGGCGTCAGTATTGCCATGAACCCGCAGACCGGCGCAATTCTAGGCATGGTTAGTCTGCCTTCGTTCGACAACAATATTTTTGCGGAAGCAATCGATGAGGACTATCTCAATCTTGAAAAGGACGAACGCCGACCGCTGATCAACTACGCAATTGGCGGTCTCTACCCGCCGGGCTCGACGTTCAAGATGGTGCCGGCGACTGCCGCATTGCAGGAGTACGTGATCAGTGGAAGAACGACCGTCGTTGACGGCGGACCCATTTTCTGCCTAATCGATTCTTTCCCAATGACCTGAGCCAAGCCCAGGAGTTTGTGAGTTGGAACCACCAATTGGGCATTGTCCATGGCGCGCTCAATGTGATCCAGGCGATGGCGCTCTCCAATGACATCTTCTTTTACTGGATCGGCGGCGGTTATCCCCAGGCGGAGTTCGAAGGGCTGGGCCAGCAGACGCCTTGGCCGAGTGGGCACGGCTCTTTGGCTATGGCGAATCGACCGGTATCGACCTGCCCGGCGAGGTCGAAGCGTTCGTGCCGGACGATCAGTGGAAGCGACAGCTCTATGCCGAAAGCTGGACCACGGGCGACAGCTACAACATGGCCATCGGCCAGGGCTATCTCCTGTCTACACCGTTACAGGTGCTGGTCGGCCTCTGCGGCGGTGGCCAACGGCGGCACGCTGCTTGTAGCCGCAGATTGTCTACCAGGTTGTCGACTCCACGGGCGGTCTGCAGCGTGATTTTGCGCCGATCGTCAAACGGGATCTGCCCGTTGACCCAGGATTGATCGAATTGGTGCAGGAAGGGATGTGGGCAGCAGTCAACAGCGATTTTGGCACGGCGACCAATGCACGGGTGCCCGGTGTGACGGTGGCGGGCAAGACGGGCACGGCCGAGTTCTGTGAGTATATCCCGGAAGAGGAAGATTGTCGGCGTGATGACGAGGACAATCTGCCGACCCATGCCTGGTTTGTCGGGTATGCGCCCTACGAGGATCCGGAAATTGCCGTTCTGACCTTTGTCTATGACGGCGGCGAAGGTTCCGAAGCCGCAGTACCCGTCACGCAGCAGATCTCGCAGGCTATTTCACGGAAATCAGCCCGCGGGAAGAGTAGACCGATCGAAGAAGCGGCCGATGATCCGGGACAATAGCTGAGGAGATCGACTAGTCGATTGCGAGAACAACGAGTTTTGCCGTCACTTGACCGTCACAACTGTCGGGCGCCCTGATTCGCGGATCGACACGAAATTAAGCCAAAGTGAGCCGGTGGAGATCGTTAGATCCGGCTCTGGAGTAATCCTAATGACCGATGGAGACAGCCAACGAAACGGCCGGAAGTGGCAGCCGCTGCAGACGCAGCCGCGCAACGCCGCCGGCAAACAGAGGAGTCGGGCGGCAATGCAGAGAAGAGCGGCGCGACCAGAGCAGATGGCGACGCCATGTTGACCAAAGTGGCGAATCTGTTAGATGATGTTACTGAAGGGCGACAGGCAGCCGTGCGGTTGGAGGGCGCGCCAAACACAGAACCGGGAAGCAGTATGGACGATACAGAGCAAGACTCTGGACCGGAGCAGACTGCCGATGCGGCATCGGAGTTTCAGCACGAGCCGTCGACGATGTAGTAACTTCGCCTCCGATTCGGACCAAGGAAAAGAGCTTCGGAACTTGCGGCGGAACCACTTCTGCACGGTGATCGACGAGTTTCACTCGTCGCATGAGATCAGCAGCGGCGGAATCTCGATACAAGGTCGCACCGATGGAGTTACGATCGAGATCGGACGCGGCGAATGGCCGTCTCTGGTCGCCAACTTGGTGCGCGTCTGGACCAGGCCGCCAATTTCTTTCGCGGTGGCAGTGTAACGCTGAACCTGGGCGATCATTGGCTCTCGGAGTTGCAACTCGACACATTGCGGACACTGCTCGCCAAATATGGGTTGACGCTCGGCTCGATTCGCACGAGCTCCGAACGTACGTTTGAGTCAGCGGTGAGCTGGGAATGGCAGCCTCCTATGACGGCACTCGGCACTGACCATAAGCTCGAGGCAGTTACTGCCGATTCGAATTTGTCGGTCCAAAGCTACTTTGTTTTCCGTGGAAACCTGCGTTCCGGACAGGTGCTGCGTAAGACCGAGAGCGTCGTGATCGTCGGCGATGTCAATCCGGGCGGTCAGGTGGTCAGCGCTGGTGATGTATGGTCTGGGGACGTTTGCGCGGCGTTGCTCACGCCGGCTCGGAGGGTGATGCCGGATGCGATCGTCGCGGCGTTAGCAGCTGGAGCCAACCCAGCTACGAATCGCGGCGTATATTGGCATTTCTACCGATGACGAGGGGGCAGCGAGATCCGCGTCACGTGAGTCGAGAAACAGCCGGAGATCGCCTATATCGTTGAGGGGAGATTGGTCGTCCGTCCATGGCACGAGGCACGCCGTGGCTTTCGATCGGTACTTTTGCCGTGAGCGCTGGCTTGACAGTCCACATCTATTCCGGGTTCGACCATCGATTCTGATGGTCGGTTCCGCCACCACAGCAGGATTGAGTAGTATCAATGCCTGGTACAATCATCACAGCGACGTCCGGCAAAGGGCGGCGTCGGCAAGACGACGACCGTGGCCAATATTGCAACTGCGCATTGGCCTTGCTTGGGAAACGTGTCATCGCGGTTGATGCCGATATCGGATTGCGCAATCTGGATCTGGTGCTCGGCCTGGAGAACTCGCATCATCTACGATTTGGTCGATGTCGTCGAGGGACGCTGCCGGCTTCAGCAGGCCCTGGTGCGTGATACCCGGGTGGACAATCTCTTCATGCTGGCCGCGGCGCAGACTCGCGACAAGTCCGACATCACGCCTGAACAGATGATGGCTCTGTGTTCCAACTGCGCCAGCTGGCCGACTACGTGATCATTGACTCGCCGGCCGGAATTGAGCACGGGTTTCAGAACGCGATTGCACCGGCTGATCAGACGCTGATTGTCACGACGCCGGATGTCAGTGCGCTGCGCGATGCCGATAAGGTCATCTACTTGCTGGAACGGGATTCGGAACTGCCAACCGGGATTGATCCTAAACCGCTACAATCCCAAGCTGTCGCGCAACGGTGACATGCGCGATATCGATGATATCCTGGATATCTTGGCCGTTGATCTGATTGGCGTTGTGCCGGAGGATAGATCGATTGTTCTGACCACCGATCGCGGAACGCCGGCTGTACTCGACAAGCGCGTCAGCGCCCGCCAGGCGTATCTCAATATCGCCACAGCGGATCATGGGCGACAATGTGCCGCTTATGGATTTTCCGGACGGAATCCGGGTTTCGTCGCCTATTCGGCCGCATTTGGTGGATCATAAACTATCATATGTCACATGTAGGTTGGAGAAATTTCGACTGGTTGTTGCTGAGTTGCCGTGCTTGTTCTGTGCCGGTCGGTATTGCTATGATCTACAGCGCCACCATCACCACGATCGACCTGAGCGAATTACTGGTCACGCCAGTTGCTCTTTGTGGGTCTCGGTCTTGTCATGCTGATGTTGGCGGCACTCTTTGACTATCGCAACCTCGAACTGCTGGCGCCACCTGCATTCTTTTTTTTCTGGCGCTGGTGGCCGTTTTGGTGGTGGGTGTCAACCAGGGTGGTTCGGTGCGCTGGCTCAGCGTCGGCGGCACGCTTGGTACAGCCGACTGAGGTCGGCAAGTTCCTGCTGATCATTTTTATGGCCTGGTACCTGAGCTGGTTTCACGACCGTATGCACCGTCTGCCCTATCTGTTGCCGGCAGTTCTGTTGCTGATTTTCCCCTTGGCGCTCGTCTATCTGCAGCCTGACCTCGGCATGACCGTCACGTTGGCGTTTCTCGGCGGCACACTGCTTCTGGTGGGTGGGATTCGCTTTGGCAGATCGGCCTCATGGGCGTCGGGTGCCCTTGCGGTGGTGCCGTTTCTGTGGGGCACGCTCCAAGGCTACATGCTTGAACGGATTGAGGTATTCCTCAATCCGCAAGGCAATCCGGACGCAGCATTCAACATCAATCAGGCCATGATTGCGGTCGGTTCAGGAGGGTGGTTGGGGCGTGGTTGGGGACTTGGCAGCCAGAATCAACTTCACTTTTTGCGTGTGCGCCATACGGACTTCATCTTCAGCGTGATCGCTGAGGAACTTGGTCTGGTTGGTTCGCACACTGCGATCTTGATGTTGCTCTTTCTTTGTGATCTGGCGACTGCTGCGTATTGCAGACCGGCCCAGGATCATTTCGGCCGTCTGATTGCCACGGGCGTGGCGGCACTCATCTTCTTTCCAGGTCTTTGTCAATGTCGGTATGAATCTGAGCCTGGTGCCGGTGACCGGCCTGACACTGCCATTTGTCAGCTATGGCGGCAGCAGTCTTATGTCGATGATGTTTGCTATCGGTCTGGCCGAGAGCGTGGCCATGCGTTATCGCAAGATGGAGTATTAAGCCAACACACAGGCTGTACCTGGTCCGCTTGTCGTCAGACACACGGAGTTCCCCTCGATACATCGGTGCGAACAAGGACTGCCGGCGTGTGCGTATCGCTGTGAGGACCATGCTGACTGATACTGGCAGCAGGGCGGTATCCACCGCCGGCATCGCATTCTGCTGCTGCGACTGGCGGATGCTCTTCGACGCAAGTGCGAGACTGACAGGATGTAAGTCGCCGACCAGGTCGAGGAGGGGCGTGACGATCTGACAATCCTCGTCGATTGATGCGGCACCCGATCGTCTTCCGTCGAATGATATCGCGGCGCCTCGAATCTGACGGCAGTCAATCGATGTCGGGAGATTCTGCCACAGGACTCTCGATCCCGGAGGACATCAGCGCGACGACCAGATGTCATAGCGCGACGTTGCCTACTGAGTACGACGGCAGCATGAGGTGCAGATGCCCTCGGAAGTGCCGCCGTCGATGTATGCCTGCTCGCGAAGAATCCGATGTGACGGCGGCAGAGTCTGTCCCGCCACCGATCCGAAGCGAGCGTAGCCTCTGCCGTAGCCGACGGCGCAGTCAATGCTCGTGCCGCAACCTCACCCGAAGACCGACAATTCGTCGGACGAACGTGATGCGTCGCTGCATCACGGCAGACGCGGCAAGTGCGCTGCGCTGGCGGCATGGGAGTTGCTCAAACCTTCCTACACGCGACGCCCTCTCCCGGTTAGCGGCAAGGCCATGTATTACAATCCCGGTGTGATGGAGCATTGTGAATCGAGCCGCAGGAAATTCGACCACATCGAGCCTTGTGCGGAATGTATTGGCCGTGTGGCTATGTTGCGCTATGGTGATATCAATCGCAAAGTCTGGCTCCAGTTCTACGGTTCGCACGTAGAGGGGCCGTACCACGTGATTGATACTGCCGCAACCCAACATGTTGGCATGTTGCTCGCGCGTGACTGGATTATTGATGTCGACTATCAGACGGCGCAACGCTGGGGCATGCGCATGCCCTACGTGACGATTTGGGATAAGCCGCCACTCGAACTCCTGATGGCCAACTTGCCATCCCTCTCAGTTGGGTTGCTGTCCGCTGGCCTGCGACCGCACTTCGGGCGCTCGCCGCACAGATCACACTGACCGATCCGCCTCGGACGAACATCGTGCCATCAAGAGAAGCTCGAAACTGGCACAGAGGTGGACAGCGTACGTCGATCTGCTAGAGACGATCCGCAAGAACTGTACGTGAAATAACTGCTATGTGGCAATAGGCAAGTCAAAAGCGCCGGAAGAGCGCTCCGGCATCTCAATTTTTTTTCATTCGATAATTCACTATTTTAGAATCTGCCCAGCCCGGTCTGAAACAGGCTCGTCCACATCCCCGGCGCGATGCCGATGATGACGGTGAAGGCCGCGGCCAGGGCCATGCCGACGGCCAGGATGCGCGAGGTCGAGCCCGATGGACTCGCATCGGTCTCGACGGTCGGCTCCTTGAAGTACATGACGACGATGACCCGCAGGTAGTAGTAGGCGCCGACGACGCTCTCGAGCAGGGCAAAGACGGCCAGCCAGGCCCACCCGCCGGCCACCGCGGCCTGGAAGACCAGCAGCTTGCCGAAGAAGCCGGCCAGCGGCGGCATGCCCGCTCAGCCCAAACATGAAGATCGGCAATCACAAAGGCGAGCATTGGCCGCAGCTTGGAGAGACCGGTGGCGTAGTTCTGCATGGCGTCGCTCTCTTCGATGTTCTCCAGCGCAATGACCGCGGCCAGTGCGCCCATGTTCATGAAGGCATAGCTGAAGAGGTAGAAGAGCGCCGCATTGGCGCCGGCCGTCTGTCCCCGGCGTCAGGCCGACAAGGATGTAGCCGGCGTGGGCAATGCTCGAATAGGCGAGCATGCGCTTGAGGCTGGTCTGGCGCAGGGCTGCCAAGTTGCCCAGCGTCATGGTCAACACCGCCAGCAGTGCCAGCATCCAGCCCCAGTTGGCCTGCTGCGCCGGCAACGCAACCACCAGCACACGGATCATCGCGGCAAAGGCTGCCGCCTTGGTCCCCGCACTCATGAAGGCGGTCACCGGCGTCGGTGAACCCTGGTAGACGTCCGGCGTCCACATGTGGAAGGGGACCAGGCTGACCTTGAAGCCGAAGCCGACAATCAGCAGGGCGATGCCGGGATAGAGCAGAGTGGGATCGGCCTCGCCGGAGCCGACCATCTCGGAGATGGCGTTGTATTGGGTGCTGCCGGTTGCGCCGTAGATGAGCGCGGCGCCGTAGACGAAGAAGGCGCTGGCAAAGGCGCCGAGCAGGAAGTACTTCATGCTGGCTTCAGCGCTACGCGCGTCTCTTGCGGTAGATCCCGGTCAGAATGTAGAGGCCCAGCGAGAAGATCTCCAGCGCCAGGAAGAGGATGATGAGATCGGTGGCCAGGCCCATCAGCATCATGCCGACGGCGCAGAGCAGGATCAGCGCGTAGTATTCGCCCATCTGCTTGTTGATGCGCTGGATGTAGGCGACGCTCAGCAGGATCGTCAGCCCGGTCGCGACCAGCACGATCAGGCGCAAGCCCTAGCGCGAAGGGGTCGGAGATGGCAGCGTCCTGGAAGGCGAGCGGCCGGCATTCCATTGGCGCACGCAGATCCAGCAGCGACGATCACGCCGGCCAGGGCGATCCAGGGCAGGGCCCGGCGTCCGGTGGGGTTCTCGGCGTCCGTGAAGACGTCGACGAACATGACGACAACGGTGCGAGCACCATGATCAATTCGGGCAGAAGGACGCTCAGGTTGAAATCGGCGATCTTGACATTCAGGCATGGCTATCGCTGCGCCTCCGCAAAGAATTGAGAACAGGCTCGGCGTTCGCCGCCTCGTCCGCCTGGACGAACGATCAGCCGACTGCTGCTGCGGCCATCTGTGCGGTCAGCGCTTCAACCGACGGGTTGATCTTGTCAAAGAAGAGATTGGGGAAGAGACCGATGATGAAGAAGAGCACCACCAGCGGCACCAACATGCCGATCTCTCGGATGTTCAGATCCTTCAGGGACTCGGCGTCGTTGGCCGGATTCGTAATCGGACCCTGGGCGATCTTGCGGAAGGCGGTCAGCAGGTACCAGGCCGCCAGAATCACGCCCAACGCGCCCAGCACGGTGAAGATCGGCTGGTTTCGAACATGCCGAGCAGGATGGTGAACTCGCCGACAAAGCCGTTCAGCCCGGGCAGACCGGCGCTGCTCATGATGACCACCAGGAAGAAGCCGCAGAAGATGGGCACGCTCTTCCAGAGGCCGCCGAAGTCGTCGAGCATGCGGGTATGGCGCCGCTCGTAGATCAGGCCGACCATGAGGAAGAGCGCGCCGGTACTCAGCCCGTGGTTGACCATCTGCAGCACGGCGCCGCTGATGCCCTGTTCGTTGAGCGCAAAGATGCCGAGCATCACAAAGCCCAGGTGGGCCACCGAACTGTAGGCGACCAGCGACTTGACGTCCTTCTGCACCAGCGCAACCATGGCGCCGTAGAGGATGCCGATGACGGCCAACGTGGCGATAACCGGCCCGAACTCGGCCGCTGCCTCGGGGAAGAGCGGCAGCGCGAAGCGCACATAGCCATAGGTGCCCATCTTCAGCAGGACGCCGGCCAGCACGATGGAGCCGGCCGTGGGCGCCTGCACATGGGCGTCGGGCAGCCAGGTGTGCAGCGGGAAGATCGGCACCTTGACGGCGAAGGCCGATGGCGAAGGCAGGAAAGCCCACGTCTGGAAGTGCGAACTGAGTTGCACGCCGGGCAGTTCGACGATGTCGGCCGTAGCCGGTGGCCGAGTAGACCGCCAGGATGCCGACGAACAGCAACGCGGATCCGGCAAAGGTGTAGAGGAAGAACTTGGTCGTGGCGTAGAGCCGATTTGCCCGCCCCAGAGACCGATGAGGAAGTACATCGGGATCAGGCTCATCTCGAAGAAGAGGAAGAAGAGCACCATGTCCAGCGCCAGGAAGACGCCGGTCATGGCCGTCTGCAAGACCAGCATCAGCGCCAGATAGGGGCCGACCTTCTCTTTGACATAGAGATTGCTGAAGTAGATGACGATGGGCATGAGGAACGTGGTCAGCAGCACCAGGAAGAGGCTGATGCCGTCGACGCCCAGATGGTATTCGATGTAGGCGGCAGCCAGGCAAAGCGCTCGTCAAACTGCATCCCGGCCTCACCGTTCTGCCAGCCGACCAGCAGCAGCAGACTGATGAGGAAGATCACCAGCGTGATAGCTCAGCGCCGTATACTTCGATACCGCTCGTTCGGGACGATCAGCACCACGATCGCGCCGACAAGCGGCAGAAAGATGATGAGTGAGAGCAATAATGGGATCGAAAACGTCATAATGTCTATCCTCTGCAGGATATGTCCGGCCAGATGACTCCCGTGGCGACCAGGATGGCACCGTAGGATCTGATCCGTCACAACGACTTCTGGCTAGCGGCTAAACCATGAAAACGAAGATAGATGACGACCAGCACCACGCCGACAAAGATGCTCAGCGCGTAGGTCGGAATCTTGCCGTTCTGCAGATAGCGCACGTGCGCCGCCCAAGTCGACGGATCGAGTGGCCGACCCAGTTGACCGCGCCGTCGATGATCTTCTGGTCGAAGACGCTGGGCCAACCAGCGGGCCACGGCCCAGCAACGGGTTCACGATCGCACGTGGTGTAGAACTCGTCCACGTAGTAGGCGTTCTCCAGCCCGGCTCCAACGGCGAAGGGCTGCCGCCGCCGGGAAACCCAGTTCTCGTCGGTGCGATAGAGCGAGTAGGCCATGACCAAGCCGAAGATGCCGACGACGAAGCTGAAGGTCAGCGCCAGCAACTCCTGGGCCGTGGACGGCTCGATGTGATGGCCGACCGCCGGCTCCAGGAAGTGCTCCATGCTCACCAGGAAGGGCAGATTGAGCACCCGCCAGCATCGAGCAGCACGGCCAAGATGATCAGCGGCATGGTCATCATGCGAGGACTCTCGTGGGCATGGTCGTACAGTTCCTTGTCACGCGGCTTGCCCGAAAAGACCAGGAAGAGCATGCGGAAGCTGTAGACTGCCGTCAGGAACGCTGTGAGCCAGCCCGAGAATGTAGAGCAGCGGCGCTTCAACCAGGGCGCCCAGCAGAATGGCATCCTTGGAGAAGAAGCCGGCGAGGGGCGGAATACCGGCCAACGCCGCGACGCCGATCAGGAAGGTCCAGTAGGTGATGGGCATCTTGTGGCGCAGACCGCCCATCTTGCGGATGTCCAGTTCGCCGTGCGTCGCGTGCATGACGCTGCCGGCGCCCAGGAAGAGCAACGCTTTGAAGAATGCATGGGTCGTCAGGTGGAAGATGGCGGCACCATAGGCGCCCACGCCCACGCTCACCATCATGTAGCCCAGCTGCGAGATGGTCGAGTAGGCGAGGATCTTCTTGAGATCGGTCTGAACCAGGGCGATGGTGGCGGCGAAGAAGGCGGTCAGCACACCGATCCAGGCCGCCGTCATCGAGCAGCTCGCGGCGTCGTGCCAGAGGGCATTGGTGCGGGCGATCATGTAGATGCCTGCCGTCACCATGGTCGCGGCATGGATCAGCGCCGAGACCGGCGTCGGGCCGGCCATGGCGTCGGGCAGCCAGACGATAGAGCGGAATCTGCGCGCTCTTGCCGGTGGCGCCCAAGCAGCAGCAGCAGGCAGATGATGTTGGCCGCTGCCAACGGCAATCCGTCGATGATGGACGGCATCGCCCATGTCCAAGAAAGTTGAGCGTGCCAGCGACGTCCAGATCAGCGCCATGGCCACAATCAGGCCGAAGTCGCCGACGCGGTTGACCAGGAAGGCCTTTTTGCCGGCGTCCGCGTAGTAGCCGTAGGTGTCGTCGCGCCGGTCAAACCAGAAGCCGATGAGCAGGAAGGAGGCCAGGCCCACGCCTTCCCAGCCGACAAACATGCCCAGGAAGTTGTCGCTGAGCACCAGAATCAGCATGGCAAGGATGAAGAAGTTCAGGTAGACGAAGTAGCGCTGGAAGCGCTCGTCATCCGCCATGTAGCTGATGGAGTAGAGGTGGATCAGCGTGCCGACGCCGGTGACCACCAGCACCATGGTCAGGCTCAGCGGGTCGAGGAGCAGGTGGCGCCGACGCTGAAGGCGCCGATGGTGATCCAGTCCCAGAGCGCGACGGTGATCTCGCGTTCTTCGCCCGGCAGCAGCAACAGTGGCCAAAGAGCACCAGACCGACGCACAAAGGACAGGCCGACGGCAACGCTGGCGATCAGCCGATGAGCCGTGTTTCTCATTCGGTGGCCGACAAACAGGTTGATCAGTACCCCGGCTGCCGGAAGGAGCAGAGAGTAGCCAGGCTAAATCAAACATAAGATCGTCCTCGTGACTGACCGGAACAGGTAGCTTACCACTTCAGCAGGTTGATTTCGTCGATGTTGGTGGTGTCGGTATGGCGCTGATGGGCGATCAGGATGGCCAGTCCAACGGCCACCTCGGCTGCGGCCACGGCCATGATCATAAAGACAAAGATCTGGCCGTTGAGATTGCCCCACTGGTAGCTGAAGGCAACCAGTGTCAGGTTCACGCTGTTGAGCATCATCTCCACACACATGAAGATGATCAGCGCATTCCTCCGGGTCAGCACGCCGACCGCGCCGATGACGAAGATGATGGCACTCAGAACAAGGTATAGGTTGACTGAAACCACGGTGCCTCCTCCGCGTAGCGGATTCTCAGCAATTGTCCGGTGGCGCCGGCAGTTAGTCGGCAGCCACGCCGACGTTGTCGGTCGCCTCAAGCGTCGCCGTGTGACTGCCGCGATCTCGTCGCTGTGGCTGGCGGGCCACCAGCAGCGCGCCGATCAGCGCAACCAGCAGCAGCACCGCCACCAGTTCCACCGGCAGGATGTAGCGGGTGAAGAGCGTCATGCCGACCGCGTAGGGCGGCCGCCGTCCAGCCCGTCCGGATTGGCCGGCACGTCTGTCGAAGGCCGCCATCAGCGAGTAGATCATGCTGGCCGACCAGCACCAGCCCCAACGCAAGGCCGATGTAGGGGCTCCACGGTCGCTGCTCGTCGCTCGCCTTCGATGGGCTCGCTGCCGATCAACATGATCACAAAGAGGATCAGGATGACGATGCCGCCGGCGTAGATGATGACCTGAATGGCCGCCAGGAACTGGGCCTCCAGCGTGATGTAGAGCACGGCCAGCGTGACGAAGTGGGTCAGCAGAAAGAGCGCACTATGGATCGGCTGACGGCTGGTGACCACGCCGACGGCGGCCGCCAGGCTCACGGCGCCGACCAGGATGAAGAATAAGAGCCGCCCAGGACATATGCTATCCTCGTTACCTGCAAAGTAGACCGTGATTACGCGGATCGACGGATGAACGCGGATTTTCCTGTTGTCAGCGAAAATCCGCCGATCGCGCATCCGCGGTCTATCGGCTACTCCGGACGAATCACCACATTGGGTAGCCCGGATTGAGCAGTTCTTCTTGGTCAGAATGAAATCTCGCCGGTTGAAGTTGGCCATGGCGAATTCGTGACCCAGCACAATGGCTTCGGTCGGACAGGCTTCTTCGCAGTCGCCACAGAAGACGCAGCGCAGCAGGTTGACTTCGTAGACCTTGGCATAGCGTTCGCCGGGCGAGGTCGGGTGCTCCGGATCGTTTTCCGCGGCATCCACATAGATGGCGCCGGTGGGACAGGCCGCTTCGCAGAGCATGCAGCCGATGCAGCGTTCCATGCCGTTTTCGTAGCGACGCAGTTCGTGCTTGCCACGGAAACGCGGATAGATCGGGCATCGCATCGCGCGGATACTCAACCGTCACCGGCTTCTTGGTCAAGTGGTTGAGCGTGACACCCATCGCCTTGCCGATTTCGACTGCACCTTTGAAAAATTCGTTCAGAGCCATTGGATTCCTTAGACAATCTCCTCGATACGACTGCGGATGACACGGATCGGGCGGATCAGTCACGGATTCTACTTATGATCAGCGAAATCCACTCAATCCGCGTCATCCGCGGTCCAGCTACTTGAACGCAATCACCAACAGCGACGTGATGATCATGTAGCCGATGCCGATGGGCAGCAGGATCTTCCACGTAAATCGCATCAACTGATCGTAGCGCGGGCGCCCGATGCTGGCCCGCACCCAGATGAACAGAAAGAGCAGAATGATGACCTTGAAGGCCAGCACAAAGGGCCCCATCCAGAGCACGTTGCTCAAAATGCCGAAGGGCAGCCGGTAGCCGCCGAAGAAGAGCGTGGCCATGATGGCGCTGGTGGTGATCATGTTGATGTATTCGGCCATCATGAAGAGCGAAAACTTGATGCCGCCATACTCGGTCTGGAAACCGGCGACCAGTTCGTTCTCCGTCTCCGGCAGGTCGAAGGGGCTGCGGTTGGTCTCGGCCAGGATGCAGATGAAGAAGAGCGGGAACATGGCCCAGAGCCAGAGCCACTCCCACCAGGCCCGCGGCGTCTCCACCAGCGTGCACCAGGCTGAAGCTGCCGGCCAGCATCAGGATGCTAACCAGAAACATGCCCAGGGGCAGTTCGTAGGAGATCATCTGCGCGGATGAGCGCAACGCGCCCAGCAGCGAGTAGTTGTTGTTGCTGCTCCAGCCGGCCAGGATCAACGCCGTAGCTCTCCACACCGGCAATGGCCAGAATCCAGAGGAAGCCGATGTTGACGTCGGCCATGGCCGGCACGCCCTTGGCCACCGGAATCACGGCCCAGATGACCAGCGCCGGAATCAGCGCCAGCAGCGGGACCAAGCAGATAGATCGGCTTGTCCACATGGTCGGGGATGATCTCTTCCTTGAAGATGGCCTTGACCGCGTCGGCGATGGGCTGCAGCAGCCCCTTGGGGCCGGCGCGATTGGGACCATAGCGCACCTGAAAGCGCGCCAACAGCTTGCGCTCATACCAGGTGAGATAGGCAAAACCCGTCAGCAGCACGATGATCAGCGCCACCGAGCGCAGCAGCGGAATCAAGATCAGATTGAACCAGTCCATAGCGACAGTCCCAACTTGGTAGTGGACTGATGTCAGCTTGCACGATATGCTGTCTGTATCGCAACCGTTCGCATTGGCAACGCACCAATCGTTTCGCGGATTGCCGCTGCCCGAACTTACTCGGCCTACGCAGGTCTGCCAATTCCAGATCCAGCCGACTCCGCTCTGACTACGACATCAGCTCGGTCGATGACGTGCACGCCTGTTGTCGGCCGACCGTGTCAGCAAGCGCGCCGACCGGCAGCGCCGGGCAGGCTCTCGGGAATCCAGACCGTGCCGGGCTGGACCTGTTCGTTCGATCTGATCCGGGCCTGCAGCGTGCCGTGGCCGCTGACTACGCGATCGACGATCGGCGCCGTCGCCCAACGCCCAGCGCCTCGGCATCGACCGGGTTGAGCGCTGCGACAACCGAGCGCCGCGCGCCATCTCGCTCATGGTCACGGTCAGGCGGAAGAGTATTGCCGCCGTCATAGGCCACGGTGCCGGTGACCAGCGCCAGCGGATACTCGTCAGTCGGCGACCGAAGCTGCCGCTTGCTCGGCCTTGCGATAGACCGGTCGCGGACGAACCAGTGCTGCGTCCCACTGCAGACCCGTGATCGCCGATGCTCTCCCAGTCGATGCCGGCGTAGATGGGCACGGCATGCGCGATCTCTGCGGTGACGCCCTGGGCGCTGGCGTAGGACCAGTCGGCACCCAAGTGGGAGGCCAGGTGATCCAGGATCATCCAGTCCGGCGCGGCCTTGCTGGCCGGGTTGCTCACCGCCTTGGGCGCACGTTGGACGCGGCGTTCCACATTGGTGAAGGTGCCATCTTGTTCGGCCCAACTGACTGCCGGCAGCACGACATCGGCCTTCTGCGCGGTTTCGGTCAGGAAGAGCTCCTGCACCACCAGGAAGTCGAGCTTGTCCAGGTTGTCGGCCCAGGCCGGGCGTTCGCTGGCCGGGTCCGCGCCCATGATGTAGAGCGCCCCGATGTCACTGCCCGCGGCGTTGAGCATCTGCTCGTAGGTTTTGCCGGCTGTCGCCGGGAAGCTCGCCACCCCACAGCCCTTGCCGCAACTGCGCGCGGGTGTCCGCATCGTCCAGCGGGGCATGGCCGGGCAGCGCGATGGGGCAGCATGCCCATGTCGCGGCAACCCTGGCTGTTGGCGTCCAGGCCGATGTAGGCCAGCCGCTCGTAGTGGCCGGTCACCATGGCCAGATTGGTCAGCCCGTCGAGCATTTCGCCGCCGTCGGGCCCTTGGTCGCCATGGGACCATAAGCAGATGAGCGCGCTGTCACTCTGCCGGCCAGCAGTGGCGGCAGCTTCAGCCGCGGCGGCCGGGTCGACGCCACAGAAATCGGCCAGGACCTCATCGGTTGCATCCTCGACCATCTTGCGCCACACGGCTCTTGCTCTCGTTCCGAGCTTCCAGTGCCAGACCGGGTCAGGCCGTTGAGCAGCGTGACCTCGGTGCCGGGCCTGTAGCCGAGGTAGGGACCATCGTAGCGGGTCAGTTCGATCTTGCGCGGATGGGCGACGATCAGCTTGACGCCGCCTCGGCGCATGGCACGCTTGAGGTGCAGATCGAGAATCGGCGCTTCCTCGCTGGGTCGATGCCGAGCAGAAAGACCAGGTCACACCTGTGGGATTCGGACCGTACTGGGGCTTCATCAGATCGGCCAGACGCCGGCAGTCCGGTGGGCAGAGCCGCTACATCACCGCCGTTGCGGTGATCGACGTTGTTGGTGCCGATGATCTGGCGCATGAAGCGCTGAAGCAGATAGTTGCTCTCGTTGCTCAGCTTGGTGCTGCCGATGCCACCGATGGCGCCGGCACCGTGGTCGTGCTTTGGCCGCTGGCAGACCGTCGGCGACCGCCTCCAACGCCTCTTTCCAGGTGGCCGGCGTCAGTTCACCGTCTCTTGCGCACCAGCGGCATGGTCAGCCGCTCTTCGCTGTTGACCCATTCGTAGGCGAAGCGGGTCTTGTCCGCGATCCACTGATCGTTGACTGCATGTTCTCGCGGCCGACGATGCGTCGGATCTTGTAGGCTCCGCGTGTCGATGCGGATGTTGTCGCCGGTGGAAAAGTGGGGGTCGATGCTGGGCGTGCGCTCGATCTGCCAGGGGCGAAACTGAAAGCGGGCGACCTTGTTGGTCAACGCGCCGACCGGGCAGATATCGATGATGTTGCCACTGGTCTTGGCGTCGACCGGTTGACCGGGCTGAATGTCGATGAGCGTTTCGCCGCCGCGCTCGAAGAGCGCCAGCTGCGGCTTGTCTTCCCACTCTTCCAGGTAGCGGATGCAGCGCCAGCAGACCACGCAGCGCTCCTGGTCCAGCACGATGGTGTCGGAGATGTGGTAGTGCTTCTTCTTGTGCCGCTTGGGCTCGACCAGTTGGCTGAAGCCCGGACCGAAGCGCATGGTCTGGTCCTGCAGTGGGCATTCGCCACCCTTGTCGCAGATGGGACAGTCCAGCGGGTGGTTGAGCAGGATGAAGGCCAGGTTGGCTTCCTGCGACGTCCTTCACCTGCTCTGTACTCGGTGTGGACCACCATGCCCTCGCGCACCGGCACCGAGCAGGCCGTCTGCAACATGGGACCGCGCTGCGGGCCTTCGATTTCGACCAGGCACATGCGACAGCAGGCCACCGGGTCCAGTTTGGGGTGGCTGCAGAAGACCGGAATCTCGATATTGAGTTTGGCGGCCGCATCGACGACCAGCGTGCCCTGGCGGAACGCTGCCGTCTCGGTCAGTCGATGGTCAGCGTTACCAAATCAGACATAGGGTCATGTCCTTGTAAAGCATCTGACCGTTACTCGTGCTCGTCGACCGACTGCACGTCGATGGAGACCAATGGTTCAGCCGGCGATGTCGCCAAGCCGGCGCCGAGCGTACTGTCGCGCAGCTGGCGTCGACTCTGCCGGCATCCGGCCGGTAGATGGGGCGAATCGGCATGACCGGCCCCATTTCATCCGGATTGGTCGTCTCGATCAACTCGATGAACTCGCCGCGGAACTTGGCTCAGGTTGCTCTGAAGACCCCAGACGGCGGCATCGCCAAAGGGGCAGAAGCTCTTGCCCGCAATGAACTCGGTAATGTGCTCCATCAGGTCGATGTCCTTGATGCGGCCGCCGCCCGCTTCGATGCGCATGAGGATGTTCTTCCAACCAGCCTGTGCCCTCGCGACAGGGCGTGCACTTGCCGCAGCTCTCTTCGCGGTAGAAGCTCAGCGTGCGTCGCGCCATTTCGACCATGGAGGCGTTTTCGTCGATGACGATGACGCCGGCCGAGCCGAGCATAGAGCCGGCCTCCACCAGCGATTCGATAGTCCAGCGGTGTGTCAAGCTGATCCGCCGTCAGCAACTTCATGGAGAGGCCGCCGGGCACGATCGCCTTGACCGGCACGTTGTCGTCCTGCGGTCCGCCGCCCCAGGTGTAGATCAACTCACGCAACGGCGTGGCGTGGGGCAGTTCGTACAGCCCCGGACGTTTGACATTGCCGCTCAGGCAGAAGATGCGCATGCCTGGACTCTTCTCGGTGCCGAACTGGCGATACCAGTCGACGCCGTGGCGCATGACGTGGGTCACGTTGCAGATGGACTCGACATTGTTGACGATGGTCGGTTTGGCGTAGAGACCCTCGACCGCCGGAAAGGGCGGCTTCATGCGCGGATGACCGCGATAGCCTTCCAGGCTGGTGAGCAGCGCCGTCTCTTCGCCACACTCGTAGGCACCAGCGCCGCGATGTACCACAATCTCCAGCTTCTTGCCGCTGCCAAAGATGTCTTGCCCAGGATAGCCCTTGGCTTTGGCCTCTTTAATGGCCTCAACCAGACGTGTATAGGCAAAATAGTACTCGCCGCGGATGTAGATGAAGGCCGATTCGGCCTGAATGGCATGGGCACTGAGGATGATGCCTTCGATCAACTGATGGGGGTCGTACTCCATGATGATGCGGTCTTTGAAGGTGCCGGGCTCAGACTCGTCCGCGTTGACCACCAGATAGCGCGGAAACGAATCGGCCGGCAAGAAACCCCATTTGACGCCGGTTGGAAAGCCGGCGCCGCCCACGTCCACGGATGCCACTGGCCTTGACCTGCTCGACGACGTCGCCGGCTCGCATCTCGGTGAGGACGCGGCGTGCGGTCTCGTAGCCGCCGTCGCCTCAGTAGGTGTCGATGCGGTGGCTGTTCGGCTCGTTGACGCGTGCCATCAGGATAACGTGGCTCCATGCCCTCGTTGATGTACGGACCGGCCGCCTTGCCGCTCGGTACGCGGATCGCCTTCTGGCGTCCACCGTTCCAGCGTCTTGAAGCCCTTGCCACTGCCGAGTAAGCTCGATGACCTTTTCGACATCCTCGGCCGAGTCCAGCTCTTCGAAATAGCGGATCTGGCCGGTCTTCTGGTCGGTCACCGAGACCATGGGCGCCGTGCCACAGGAACCCAGACATTCCATGTGATCCAGCGAAAATCTGCCGTCGCGGCGTGGTCTCGCCATGGTGGATGCCCAGCTGTTTCTTCGAAGTGGTGCATGCACTTGTTGGCGCCACGCAACATGCAGGGCACGTTGGTGCAGACCTCGACGTGATACTCACCTTTGGGCTCGGTGTGGAACATGTGGTAGAAGTCCACCACGCGCGCCGACTTCGGCCGGTTCCAGGTCCAGCATCGCGGCCAATTCGTTCTGCGCATCCACCGGACAGTAGCCGAACTCGCGCTGGATCACGTAGAGCGCCGGCAAGATCGCCGAACGCTGCCGGCCTTGCGGATAGAGTCGATCCACTTCTGAATTTCTGCTGCGTAGCTGATTCCGATAAGAACCATTCTCAGGTTTCAGTCCCTATCGATCGACTTCTACCCAAGTACGATGTCGATCGACCCAATATTGGTCACGATATCGGAGAGCATATGGCCATGGCTCATCTGGCTGATGGCGTAGAGATTGTTGAAACTGGGACCACGTACATGCAGGCGGTAGGGTTTGCCGGAGCCGTCACTGTAGATGAAGAAGCCTAGTTCGCCCTTGCTGGCCTCGATGCCGTGATAGATCATACCGGGCGGCACATGAAATCCTTCGGTCACCAGCTTGAAATGGTGGATCAGTGCTTCCATGCTGACGTCCAGTTCAGCGCGCGGCGGCAAGCTGATCTTGCGGTCCTCGCTCTTGTAGAGGCCATCGGGCAGGTTGTCCACCGCCTGTTTGATGATGCGCAGGCTCTGGCGCATCTCTTCCATGCGCACCAGGTAGCGGCCGTAGCAATCGCCGCTCGTCGCTGACCGGCACCACAAAATCATAGTTTTCGTAGCCGCCGTAGGGCATATCTCGGCGCAGATCCCAATCGACACCGCTGCCGCGCAACATGGGACCGGTCAAGCCCATGTTGATGACCTCCTCGCGGCTCAGGCGTCCGATGCCCTCCAGCCGTTCGCGCCAGAGTGGGCCGCTGGTCAACATATCTTCATATTCGTCGATGTACCCGGGCATAGCACTCAGGAACGCTTCAAGATTCTCGAGGAATGCCGGGGGCAGATCTTTCCAGACGCCGCCGACACGAATGTAGCTGACTGTTAGACGAGCGCCACAGACCATCTCGAAGAGATCGAGGATCCGTTCACGTTCGCGGGTGGCGTACATCAGCAGACTCATGCCGGTGCCGGAGACGTCGAGCACATGGGTAGACAGCCAGAACAGGTGCGATGCATATGCGCTGCAACTCGCCCATGATGACGCGGATAACCTGGCGCGCGTTCCGGAATCTCCAGGCCGAGCATCTTTTCCACGGCCAGCACATAGCCGAAGTTGTTGTTCATGCCCGACAGATAGTCCATGCGGTCGGTGTAGTAGACAAAGTCTTTGTAGCGCTTGTTTTCGCCCGTCTTTTCGAAACCGCTGTGCAGATAGCCCAGGTCCGGATCGATATTGACCACCGTCTCGCCGTCCAGTTCGACGACCAGACGCAGCACGCCGTGGGTGCTGGGATGGTGCGGACCCATGTTGATGATCATGTTTTCGCGATTCATGCCGGGCGGCAACGACGGGCGCGACACTCACCGCAGGCAGAATCTGTGTGCCCAGCGTTCGAAAATTGGGGATCATCCCAGGTCAGCGTGAAGGGAACCTCTTCGCCGCCCAAGGGAATCTCTTTGCGCAGAGGGTGGTTAGGCCAATGCTCGGGCATAAGAATGCGGCGCGGGTCGGGATGACCGTCAAATGTGATGCCCATCAAGTCCAATACTTCGCGTTCCGGCCAGGTTGCACCCTCAAAGACGGGAACGAGGCTGTGCACAACCGGATGCTCACTGTTTTCCAGCGGGCAAACGATGGTTAGCTGTTTCTTGCGCAGATAAGAACGAAGCTGATAGACCGTGTGAAATCGTGCTTCATCGCGGGCAATCGGCAATTTGGACCGGTCAACGCAAGAGACGTCGATGAGCGCTTCGTAGGCGAGATGTTGATCGGTCTTCACAAAATCGGCCACTTCGAGTAGCTGTTCCGGCTTGACATAGACGACCTGCTGACCGTTGTGCTCACCGGCAGCCAAAATGGCGTCGCCAAAGCGTTCGACAATCCGCTCGGTGTCTCCGGTCGATCCGGTCGGAAGGGGCGCGGCTGTGGGGAAAGCCGGATTGTTGAGGCCCGGCAATGTCTCGTATTCGCGGAAGACAGGCGAAACATTCAGCATTAGATTCTCCCAACGTGACAGGGCAATGCTGGATGAGCGCTACGCATTGGGTTTGGCGCCCATTGCGTCCAGCGCCTCAATATCCATGGGCAACGCGATCGTCGACCCGCTTGCCTGTCGATACTGTGCGAAGGTTTCTCTGCCTTGCTTTTCGCGCAGTTTGTCCAGCCCATAGAGCAGTGCTTCGGGGCGCGGCGGGCAGCCGGGAACGTAGACATCGACCGGGATGATCTTGTCCACGCCCTGGATAATGGCATAGTTGTTGAACGGCCCACCCGCGCTGGCGCAGATGCCCATGGCAATGACCCATTTGGGTTCCAGCATCTGATCGTGCAGGCGTTTGATGACCGGCGCCATCTTGTTGCTGACGCGCCCGGAGACGATCATCAGATCGGCCTGTCGTGGGCTGGCACGGAAGAGTTCAGAACCATAGCGGGCAATATCGTGCCGGGCGGTGCCGACTGCGATCATCTCGATCGCGCAACAGGCCAGGCCAAAGAGCAATGGCCAGGTGCTGTTCTGGCGACTCCAGTTGACCAGTTTCTCTAGCTTGGTGGTCAGAATACCTTCGGGAATCTTATCTTCGAGACCCATTCGCTACCTCTTGATCTGTTCTCTCTACAATTTCCAGCACAGTCAGGCGCAAAACCTACTCCCAATCCAAGGCGCCTTTTTTCCACTCGTAGACCAGTCCGATGATCAGCAGGACCAGAAAGAAGCTGATCGGGATCAGAGCGAAAACACGCAGATCACGCAGCACCACGGCCCACGGGTACAGAAAGATGACTTCGATATCAAACAGGAGGAAGAGCATCGCCACCAGATAATATTTGACCGGAAAGCGACGGCGGGCGTCGTCGAAGGGGATGATGCCCGATTCATACGGCTCAAGCTTCTGCTTGTTGTCGCGTCGCGGACCCATCAGGGTCGGGAAAATGATGGCGATGGCGGCAAATCCGCACGCGACCAAAATTAAAATCAGCAGAGGTAAATAGTCACCTGACACAAGCTGGTTCCTTCGGAGTGTTTCTGCAGAAAACTCATTAGAAAACATTGACCCAACACTTCGACTTTGGTCGAGATATCGACCATCGAATATGTTGAGTCAAGCGTGCACAGCGCTGTACGTTAAGGCTTCGTATTCGTCGGATATCGCATTCGGATATCGCATGAAGAATCATCAAAGTTAGGCTGGAAAAGAAAGGATTGCCAGACTATTTTGATGCCGATTGTAGATTTTATCACGAGCGATATTGGCTGTCAATTCTACGCGGGTTTCCTTGTGAAAATTGGTACATAGTGGCGCCGGGACCAGCTCATTGCCGTCTAACATTGCTCTACAATCGAGCGGCGATCGACAGCGCATGAGTCGATAGCCATTTTCTGATCGCTCTTTTTGAGTGAGATTGTGGGCTATGCTACAATGGCGCCCATTCGCTTGTGTAATTCGTTACAAAGCCCGGCGCAATTCAGATGAGTTGTGGCGGCAACGAGTGGCGATGATCACGTGGCGATCAGACGGCAATTAGGATGTATGCCCAATTGCGGGGTGATTGATGCTGTCGTCGACAAAAGTGTGTGTGTAACACCGGCGAAAGTTTCGCATCAAATCAGGGGTGTGCTATGATAGCCCGGCATTTGTACTTTTCTACACAAATGCCTTGAGTCCCTTGCCTTTACGACCGCTTTGCTACGCGGTTTTGTTGTCAATAGATCGAATTGCCCACATGTTGTGGGAAGCATTTGGACGCGTTCCAAGGACGAGATGTTTTTCGACTGTCAGTTGAAGTTGGCATCGCAGCACAATGGTGCGATCATCTTCGATCGCCGTCGCTAGATACGACCAAATATCAACTTTGGTCTTCACGACCACCTGTACCGGGAGTACTTAGACTATGCTTCAGCAGTATGCATTTATTCTGATTCTCAGCGCGATTGCCTTTATTGTGCCACTGGCTGCAGTTGTCATCGGTCACTTCCTCGGCCCGCGTAAACCGAATGCCGTCAAGAACGACACCTACGAGAGCGGTGTCGAGACGATTGGCGATACTTGGGTGCAGTTCCGTGCACAATACTATTTGATTGGTCTGATCTTCCTGATCTTTGATGTCGAAGTGATCTTCCTCTTCCCGATTGCCGTGGCATTCCAACGATTGTCGCTCTTTTCTGTCCTGGCCACGATGACATTCGTGGTCATTCTGCTTCTTGGGCCTGGTTCTGGAATGGCGCAAGGGCGCACTCGAGTGGAACTAGTCGACATCTCTTATTAGGCATTAGGGAGGAACCCGGACTATGTGGGAATGGAGCGAGTGGCTAACCCAGCTTCAGGTAAACCTCGGCGCGCCTGAAGCGGCTGCGCGTTTTGTCACCTATTTCCTCGGCGCGTTTATCCTCGTCAACGGTGCACTGGTGCTGGCTCTGCTGTTGATCTGGATTACACGTAAGGTCATCAGCCGCATCCAGGATCGTATCGGTCCCAATCGGCTTGGTCCCTATGGGCTTTTTCAGTCGGTGGCTGATGCGATGAAGCTGCTGACGAAAGAGGATATTCGGCCGGACAATGCGGATAACGTTTCTTACAGTTTGGCGCCGATTCTGGATGTGTTTGGGGTTCTGCTGACCCTCACTGTGATTACGTTTGCTCCGGGGATGATCGGTGCGGATATCAATGTCGGTGTGCTGTTTCTGGTCGCGTTCGGATCCATCGGCATCATGTCTGCGCTGATGGCCGGTTGGAGCAGCAACAACAAATACGCACTGTTGGCCGGTTTCCGCGTCGTCGCGCAGCTGCTCAGCTACGAGATTCCCATGGTGTTGGCCATGCTGATGCCGGTGCTCTTGGTCGGCAGTATGCGCATGAGTACTATCGCCGAAGCGCAGGCGCTGAATATCTTCGGTTGGAACATTGGCCTCGGCTGGTTCGGTTTTGTCATGCCGGCCGCGTTGCTCATCTTCTTCATCAGCGCGCTGGCTGAAGCCGAACAGACGCCCTTTGACCTGCTGGAGGCTGAGTCGGAATTGATTGCCGGTTTCCACATCGAGTATTCCGGCATGAAGTTTGCCATGTTCTTTCTGGCCCAGTTCCTGAACAGCTTTTTCCTGGGGGCGATTGCCGTCATGCTGTTTTTGGGCGCATGGCAAGGGCCGTTTGTCGACCAGTTGCCGTTCCTGGGCTTTTTCTACTTCATGGCCAAAGTCTTTGCTGTCTACATCGTGACCCAGTGGATCAAGGGTACATTCCCGCGTATCCGTGTCGATCAGATGATGGCCTTTGCCTGGAAGGTGCTGGTGCCGTTGGTGCTCGTCCTGATCCTTTGGCAGATGCTGGTCATGAAGCTTTTTGCCGCCGACCTGGATGCAGATAGGCGCCATTTTTGTCGGACATATTGTGGTCATTGGCCTCGTCCTCAATATATTGGGCCACTATTTACAGCGAGAAGATGTGCGCACCAAGCGCGCCTTTGAACCCACGTCGCTCGTCGGCACCATGGAGCCGGTTATCTCCGGCGATTAAGCACAAATTTCTTCCTGTTGCGTTCTGTAACCAAATGTCCTGGATGGACACTTAACTGACAGAGGATCGCTTCATGCCAGATCTAACTGAACTTCTTCAGCAGTTGCCGACTATCCAACAGGTCGTCTTTGTGTTGCTTGCCGGATTGGTTGCGACGGCGGCGCTCTTCACTGTCATTGTCAATAATCTGTTTCACAGCGCACTTGGACTGGTTGCCACATTCTTTGGTGTCGCCGGCATCTTTGTGATGTTGGAGGCTGAGTTTTTGGCTGTGAGCCAGATTCTTGTCTATGTCGGCGCGATCTCGACACTGATTACCTTCGCCATCATGTTGACGCGCGGCATGATGTACGGGCGTACGGCATCCACCAATCGGCAGAGGCTGGCGTCGCTTCTGATTGCACTGCTCTTTTTTCTGGCGACCGCAGGTATCGTCAACAATGTTGAATGGCCGCATCTAGGTGCCGAGTTAGCCGACGGTGAGGCGATCATTGCCAAGCTGGGTGAGCTCTTTGTGACCATCTACTTGCTCCCTTTTGAGATGATGGCGTTGTTGCTGCTGGTTGCCCTGGCCGGTGCCCTTCTGCTGGCACGCGATGATCAGTAATTCAGGCAATCACACATTTCGTCTTCACCATCGGATTCGGACTCTGGAGTAATGTCGCGATGGTACCACTAACCTGGTATTTGACGTTGGCTGCATTTGTCTTTAGCTGCGGTCTTTATGCAACTCTGGCGCGGCGAAACGCCATCGCCGTACTCATCGGCATTGAGTTGATGCTCAATTCGGTCAACATCAACTTGGTGGCCTTTTGGCGCTACGGCGACACCGTCGATCAGTTGGCCGGTCAGGTCTTCGCCGTCTTTGTCATTGCGATTGCGGCGGCCGAAGCCGCGGTCGGATTGGCGTTGATTATCTCGGTCTATCGTAGTCGCAAGACTGTCAATCTGGACGAACTGGACCTGTTGCGAGGTTAGTGTTTACCTGGACGCTGACCTGGAATCTGAACGGCGCGAATGCCCAAGGAACTGCTAACCGGCACACTCGACGAACAGTGCGAGTTTCTGTACAACTTGGCGATGGAGAAGATGCAGGCAGGCAATTATACCGGTGCCGCCCATGCACTCAAGGAAATTGTCGAGCACAAGCCTAACTTTCGGGATGCTGCCGAATTGCTGGAAGAGGCGAAGACAGCGCAAGTCCGAACAACGTTTTCTTGGACTGACGGCGCTGGCCGGTTTGGCTCTGTTTGTTGCACTTGGCACCGCTGATCGGCTTGTCGAACGATCTCTATTTTCTTTTCTTTGCCGCTGATCGGCGCCGTTGTCGGCTATGGCGTCGGCAACCTTATTCATAGCTTCCGACGACCTGTCGCCGAATCGTTCGTCTGAGTAGGACTTAATTTTGCCGAGCAATTCTCTGCCGTTTGATCGGCACAGAAACGGAACGAGGTTGAGCAATGGAAGGCTTTTTAATCTGGCCTGGTTGGTGCCGGTGCCACCATTTCTGGCCTTTGTGGCCATCATCCTGTTCCTCAACTCGGAACAAGACGGTGAGCGCATATACGGCCATCGGCGGTGCAGCGATCAGCTGGTTGCTGGGTTGGCCAATTGCCTTCACCGTCTTCTCCACTGAACACTTCGGCGAACACCCGTTCTTTGGGACTCTCTTCACGATTCCGACCGGGACGACCGAAATCGTCATCGGCTATCAGGTCGATCCGGCCAATGCGCTTGATGCTCTTCATGTCGACCTTCCTGATGCTGATGATCTTCATCTATTCCAGCGGTTACATGACCTTTCCCGCTCATCTGACGCAAGGAGGATTATCCGACGGGCCTACGCCCAGCACAAGGATCCGCGCTATAGCCGATTCATGGCCTATATCAGCCTCTTTGCCACCGGCATGTTTGGGCTGGTCGTCTCCAATTCACTGATCACCTTCTTCATCTTCTGGGAGATCATGGGCCTGTGTAGCTACTTGCTCATCGGCTTCTGGTATGAGAAGGCAGTCGGCAAGGGCCGCATCCATCAAGGCGTTTATGACGACACGCGTCGGTGATGCCATCATGTTCGTCGGCATGATGTTGCTCTATGTCTACAGTGAACCGAGCAGTCTTGGACTTTGAGACGTTGCTCTCCAGCGAGAATCTGGAACATCTGGCCCACACGATGATCAATCTGCCGATCCTGGGGACTGACAGTGCCGGTGATCGCGCTGGTCTCCATCTTGATCTTCTTCGGTACGGTCGGCAAGAGCGCCAGTTCCCGCTTCCACGTCTGGTTGCCGGATGCCATGGAAGGCCCGACGCCAGTCAGCGCCATGATTCATGCGGCGACCATGGTCTCGGCCGGCGTCTTCTTGCTGGTGCGTATGTTCCCCATGTTCCTCGTCGCCGGCGAGGTGTCGCCCGGCGTCATGCAGTTTGTGGCCTTTATCGGCGCGTTTACTGCGCTCTTTGCTTCGACGATCGCCTTGGCCCAGTGGGATATCAAGCGTGTGCTGGCCTATTCGACCATCAGCCAGCTCGGCTACATGGTGGCTGCCATCGGCATCGGCGCCTACACCGCTGCGCTTCTTCCATCTGATTACCCACGCCTTCTTCAAGGCGCTGCTCTTCCTGGGTTCCGGCAGCGTGATCCACGGTGTGGAGCACGGCTTCCATCATGCCCATGAACACGCGCACGACGATGGGCATGGCCACCATCATCCTGCCATTGTGGAACGGAGCGACGGCAATCTCGATCCCGAAGATCCCCAGGATATGCGCAACATGGGCGGTCTGCTGAACCGCATGCCACGCACCGGCTGGACATTCATCATCGGCGGCCTGGCGCTGAGCGGTTTTCCCTTCCTGACGGCCGGCTTCTGGTCCAAGGATGAGATTCTGACCAGTGGCCTGGGGTACGAGACGAAATTGGTTGTCTTCTGGACGCTGGCGCTGGCGGCCTTCCTGACAGCCTTCTACACCATGCGCCAGATCGGACTCACTTTTCTGGACAAACCGCGCACCGAGGGGCGGAGCATGCGCCGGAGAGTGTCGGCAGCATGACCTGGCCGCTGATCCTGATCACGCCCTTTGCCATCGCGCTGGGCTGGTTTGGCATCCCGGACAGCTTCCCGGTCTTTGGCGGCATCACGCCAATTTTCTGGAAGGGTTGATCGAGCCATACATCGAGTATTACGAACTGCATGTGGCGCATGCCGCTTTCTCTTGGGTCACGCTGCTCGTGTCGTTGTGGTGGTCCTCGGCGGATTGGGTCTCGGTTATCTGGTCTACGGCAAGGGATTGCCGCAGGGCCAGATCGATCCGTTGCGCAAGATGGTTGGGACCGATCTGGGTTCTTTTCCACAACAAGTACTATGTGGACGAATTCTATCAACTACACGATCATTCCGTTCACCCGTGGCCTGTCGAAGTTCCTCTACTGGGTCGACGCCAAATGGATCATCGACCCGCTCGTCAACCTGATCGGCGAATCGGCATCTGGCTCGTCGGTCTTCAGGGCGGCCTTTGACCGGTGGGTCGTTGACGGCGTGGTCAACGGTGTTGCGTCGATCACCGATCGTCTCGGCGTGTCGTTGCGCAGCACGCAGGACGGTCACGTTCAGGTCTATCTGCTGGTTTTGGCGGTCTCGATTGCCATCTGGCTGTTGCTTGAGGCGTTGCCGTTGGTCTTGACGCTGGTTTAGCGTCACGGCGTGAATGCTGACAGTCGGCACGCTACTCGTGCTGCAGAACTCTGTCGGATCACAGTTGGTCGGCGACGACTGACTTGGTCGGCCCGTGGATAGCAATTATTCCGGATTTCTTAGCAACGCTGAACGTTTATTTGAACGCCAATACACAAGGGTCTGCGGAGGAGCTATCCATGGAATTCCTTAATCAATGGTTGTTGCCGATCGATTCTGATCTGGCCGGTGCATTGCTGCCATCTTGACGATGTTCAGCAGGAACGACAAGGTCATCAAGTGGGGCTCGATTCTTGCCAGCCTGCTGCCCTTGGGCCTTAGCATCTACCTGATGGCCGCCTATGATTTCGAGCCGGCGGCATGCAGTTTGAAGTGAATGTGCCTTGGATCGAGTCACTGGAGGCCAACTTCCATCTGGGCGTCGACGGGCTGAGCGTGCCGCTGATCTTCCTGACGGCGCTGCTCATGACTCTGAGCGTCTACTACAGCGCCGGCACGATCCACACACGGGTGAAGGAGTACTTCGTCACCTTCCACATGCTGGCGTTGAGCATGTTTGGCGTCTTTATGGCGCTGGACTATGTGCTCTTCTATCTCTTCTGGGAGATCAGCCTGGTGCCCATGTACCTGCTCATCGGCATCTGGGGTGGCAAGAATCGCAACTATGCTTCGATCAAGTTCTTCATCTATACCTTGGTCGGCTCGGTGGCCATGTTGCTGGCCATTCTGGGCACCTACTTTGCCACGGGCACCTTCGACATTATCGAGGCGGCCGTTGCCCAACCCTTTATGGACCTGCCGGCGGATCAGGCGCTGCTGCTGTCGAGCCTGGCCTTCTGGGGTTTCTTCCTGGGCTTCGCCTTCAAGGTGCCCAGCTTCCCCTTCCACACCTGGTTGCCTGATGCCCATACCGAAGCGCCCACGGCCGGCAGCGTGATTCTTGGCCGGCGTGCTGCTGAAGCTGGGCGCCTACGGCTTCCTGCGCATCATCCTGCCGACCTTCCCCATGGCCAGCAACTACTGGTCGATGTGGATTGTGGCTCTGGGCGCCATTGCCATTGTCTACGGCGCGTTTGTCTGTGTCGCCCAGACCGATCTGAAGCGACTGATTGCCTACAGTTCGGTCAGCCACATGGGCTATGTCATGCTGGGCATCGGCGCGGCGGCCTACACGCTTCGGCTATACCGAGGGCGGCGAGAGCCATGCTGGCCGATCCGAGGATGTGCGAACAGCGCAGCCATGGCCATCAACGGCGCGACGCTGCAGATGTTCAACCACGGCATCATCACCGGCGCGCTCTTCCTTTTGGTCGGCGTGATCTATGAACGTGCACACACCCGTGACCTCTCCAAATTCGGCGGTCTGTCCACCAAGACGCCCTACTTCTACGGTATGATGCTGGTGGCCGCTTTCGCCAGCCTGGGTCTGCCCGGATCTGGCCGGCTTCTGGGCTGAGTTCTTCACCTTCCGAGGCGCCTTCGCCATTGGTGCCGCTCTGGGCGGCCTTCGGCGTCATCGGCATCGTGATGACTGCTGTCTACATTCTGTGGCGCATTATCCAGAACGTCTTCCTGGGCGAATATGATCCGAGCAAACTGGACCACTGGACGACGGTGCAGGGCGAACATGCCGACGGCCCGACGGATATGGTCGCATTCGAGAAGATTACGCTCTGGCCGCTGATTATTGGTATGTTTATTCTGGGCATTTATCCCGACGCTGATTCTGAACTATTTCAACCGCTCTGCGGTGGAACTGCTTGAGTTCGTCAAGAATGTCATCTAGGCAAGGGGGCTCACTGTGACCGAGGTTGCAGTTGGCTCGCTGGGTCGATTCTGCCTGAGATCATCTTGCTGATGGGCGGTACGCTGATCCTATTGCTGGATACTGCCTTCAGTTCGCAGGACAAGCCGACGGTGGATTCGGCTTGGCTACATGATGATCTCCATCCTGTTCCTCTTTGGCGCGCTGATCGGCGCAATCTTCCAGATGGGTATGACGCCACACACCGCGCTCGTCTATGATGGTGGTCGATCCGTTCGCCGCTTTCTTGAAGATCGCCGTCATTGTCGGCATGATTGCTGGTGGCGGTTGCCGGCGGTTCGTATATCAATCACCGCACCCAGTGGCCATGGCGAGTTCTGGTCGCTCTTTCTGTTCGTGACCTTGGCCATGAGCGTGGCGGTCGAGCGCCGGCAACCTGCTGATGATCTTTCTGGCCATCGAGTTTCTGTCGATCACCAGCTATATGCTGGTCGGCTTCCTGCGCGACGATAGGCGCAGCGTTGAGGCAGGCGTCAAGTACTTCCTTTACGGTTCGGTGGCTTCATCCATCATGCTCTACGGTATGAGCCTGCTCTACGGCGCCAGCGGTTCACTCGAATCTGGATCGAGATCGCCGAGGCGCTTCGCCGATAATCAGGATGTTGCGCTGGTCGCGATTCCGGCGACGCTGATGACCTTGGTCGGACTCGGCTTCAAGGCCAGCCTGGCGCCGTTCTTCCAGTGGGCGCCGGACACCTACGATGGCGCTCCGACGCCGGTCACGGCCTATCTGTCCACAGCCTCCAAGGCCGTCGGTTTCGCGGTGATGGCCCGTGTGCTGCTTGTCGGGCTGGGCGGTTTCCGGGCTGAATGGGTGCCGATTCTGGCCGGTCTCAGCATCTTGACCATGAGCGCAGGCAACTTGATGGCGCTGCGACAGCGCAGTGTCAAGCGCATGTTGGCCTATAGTTCGGTGGCGCAGGCCGGCTATATTCTGATGGGGCTGGTTTCGGTCGTCTCCAGCACCCAGGCCGATCTCGATACGTTGACCATGAACGGCCTCAACGGCCTGTTGATCTATCTCTTTGCCTATCTCTTCACCAACGTCGGCGCCTTCATGGTGGTGCATGGCGGTGGAGGAGTACACCGGCAGCAGCGATATCAGCGCCTACAACGGACTGGTTCAGACGTGCTCCCGCGCTGGCCTGGTCCATGCTCATCTTCCTGTTGAGCCTGACCGGTATTCCGGCCACAGGCGGCTTCATGGGCAAGTTCTTTGTCTTCGGCGCTGCGGTGCAGCATCAATACTTCTGGCTGGTCGTGGTTGCCCTGATCAACGTCGGCATTTCCGCCTTCTACTATCTGAATGTCGTGCGTGCCATGTTCTTCACTGCAGATACTGAAGCGGAAGAGCGCGAGAGGTGCATCGCTGCTCAGCCGTCGTTTTGTCGCCGCGATTCCGGTGCAGATCATCATCTTACTCTGTGTCGTGGCCACACTCTGGATCGGGCTCTACCCACAGAGCGTCATCGATTGGGCCAACAATGGATCGCGGTACCTGCTGACATTGAGCCTATAGCGATCGAATTGATATCAGGAGAATGCCGGCGGCGTGTATATGCTGCCGGCATTTTTTGTATTGACGGCGCCTGTGGCGCAGCATGCGAATATGCATCCGGTTGCCCGGCGTAAGTTCGTCAGATGCACTTGCCCCTGGTGATGCGTCGACCAGGTTCAGGAATCGACTGCAGTAGGTGACTCTCGACCGTGCCGAGATACCGCCACCAGACGATCTTGTGAGAAGGAGACTATTCGATGAATCAAGCCGTCATCGTGAGCGCAGTTCGCACGCCGATCGGCCGCATCCGTGGTGCACTCTCTGCGCTGCGCCCGGACGATTTGGCCGGTCTGGCGATCAGAGAAGCGGTCTGCCGTGCTGCCATCGATCCCGCATTGGTGGAAGAAGTCTACATGGGTTGCGCCAACCAGGCCGGCGAAGACAACCGCAATGTCGCACGTATGGGGTTGCTGCTGGCCGGTCTTCCCGTCCACGTAGCCGGCGTCACGGTCAACCGCCTCTGTGCCAGCGGACTCACTGCTGTCAACCAGGCCGCACGTGCCATAATCTGCGGAGAAGGTGATGTTTATGTGGCCGGCGGTGTCGAGAGCATGACGCGCGCACCCTATTCGTTGCCCAAGAATCCGGTTGGATTCGGTCCCTCCGGCAATACCACGGCCTATGACACCACGTTGGGCTGGCGCTACCCCAACCCGGCCATGGAGGCGTTGTTCCCGCTAGAGGCTATGGGCGAAACCGCCGAAAACATCTACGAGATGAGCTGTGCCGGGGACATTCGAGGCGGCGAGATCACGCGTTCAGAACAAGATGCATTTGCCTTCCAGAGCCAGACGCGCGCTGTCCACGCCATGAACCAGGGCTACTTCACTCCGGAATTGATGGCGGTGACCATCCCCCAGCGGCGTGGTGACCCCGTTATTGTGGACGCCGATGAGCATCCCCGTTGCACCAGGACCAACGCCGGCTTTCAATTGACCACAAGCTAGCGAAGATCTCGCCCGTCTGCGCCCGGTCTTTCGCAAAGATGGTACAGTGACCGCGGGCAACGCCAGCGGACTCAACGACGGCGCCTGCGCGATAGTGTTGACATCGCGCAGGAAGGCAGATGAATTGGGTCTCCGACCGCTTGCACGCTGGGTCTGCTCCGCCGCGGCCGGCGTGGACCCGCGCGTGATGGGGCTGGGGCCGGTCAGTGCCACACGCAAAGCCCTACAGCGCGCTGGGCTGACCATCGAAGACATCGATCTCGCCGAACTCAACGAAGCCTTTGCCGTACAGTCGCTGGCCGTGCTGCGCGAGCTCGGCCTGCGTCAAGAGATCACCAATGTGAACGGCGGGGCAATTGCATTGGGGCATCCCCTGGGCTGTTCCGGCGCACGCATTTTGACCACGCTGATCCATGAGATGCAGCGTCGTGCAGGGGATGGGCAGCCGATGCGCTATGGTCTCGCCACCCTTTGTGTCGGCGTAGGGCAGGGCGAGTCGACCATTATCGAATTGGTGAGGTAGGAATCATGAGCAGAGTGCGCCAAATCACACCGGAAGAAGCAGCCACATTCGTCAAATCCGGCGACACGATCCTGGTCGGCGGTTTCGGCATGACGGGCAACCCGGTTCATCTCCTGCATGCATTGGCCGAGACGCCGGTGACCGACCTCACCTACATCGGCAACAACGTCGGGGAGGCCGGTCTGGGTGGCGGACGGCTGCTGCGCAACGGACAGATCAGGAAGGCGATCGGTTCATTCTTTACCAGCAACCGGGAAGTGGTCGAAGCCGCGCAAGCAGGACACATACAGGTTGAACTCCTCCCCCAGGGGTCGTTGGCCGAGGCCATTCGTGCAGGAGGCGCCGGACTCGGTGGGTTTTTCACGCCCACCTCTGTCGGTACGGTGTTGGCGGACGGCCGTGAAACGCGGGTCATTGCCGGTAAGGAATATCTCTTTCAACCTGCGCTGCGCGGGAATGTCGCCTTTCTGCGCGCCTGGCAAGCCGATGCAGTGGGCAATCTCGTCTACCGCATGACCGAGCAGAACTTCAATCGCACCATGGCGACGGCCGCCGATCTGGTGATTGCCGAGGTTGAAGAGATCGTTCCGGTCGGCGAACTCGACCCAAACCAGGTTCACACGCCCGGCTGTTATGTGGATTATCTCGTTCAGGCACATACGACCCAGGATGACCTCGGCTCATCGGCGTCCGTCTCCGGCAGCGCCAAGAAGGTAGATGAGAAACGGTTGAACATGGCACGCGCTGCGCTGGCGGAATTGCAGCGAGGCGACGTGGTGAACCTGGGCATCGGTATCCCGACCCTGGTGGCGGATCTGATTACGCCTGAGCACGGGATCATCCTGCATACGGAAAACGGGATGCTCGGGGTGGGGCCGGAACCGACAGCCGGCGGCGCGATGGACTACCCCGTCAACGCCGGCAAGGTTCCCGTCACTGCGCTGCCCGGCAGCAGCTACTTTGACAGCGCTGATTCCTTTGCCATGATCCGTGGTGGACATGTCGACGTGGCGATTATGGGCGGTCTGCAGGTGGATGAGCGAGCGAACCTCGCCAACTGGGCAGTCCCAGGCAAACCTTTGTTGGGCGTAGGCGGCGCGATGGACCTCGCATCCGGGGCCAAACGGCTGATAGTGACCATGACCCATACGAGCCGCGATGGTTTGGCCAAGCTCGTGCCGACCTGCACGCTGCCGCTGACAGCATTGGGCGCCGTCGATGTCGTAATTACCGATCTGGCCGTTTTCAAGTTTGTCGACGGATGTCTGACGCTAACGGCGCTCATGCCCGGCGTTACGCTGGACGATGTCTACGCCTGTACAGAAGCCGAATTCGCGCTACGGTTCACACAGTGAATTGGAAACTGTGGCATCTGGGGCCGATGCCAACCGCTCTCTACATGCTGGAAGCCTATTTCAGGACACACCGCCAACATGAACTACACAAACATCCCTAATACAGAACTTCGCACCGCCGTCATCTGTCTCGGGACGGGCAGCATCGGCAGCGCCATTGACGAACACACTTCATTTGCTCTTCTGGACCGCTACACCGCATTGGGCGGCAACTTCATCGACACCGCCGCCGTCTACGCCAACTGGCTGCCGGGTGAGTCGAGCATCAGCGAAAAGACCATCGGCCGTTGGATAAAATCACGCGGAAATCGGCAGGAAATCGTCTTGGCAACCAAGGGCGCACATCCTGACCTGGCGACCATGCATATTTCTCGTCTCGCGCCCGTCGATATTGTCGGCGACCTGGACGCCAGCCTCAGGCATCTTCAGACCGATATTATTGACCTCTACTGGCTTCACAGGGACGACGTCAGCCGACCGGTAGCCGAGATTCTGGACTGTCTTGTAACCCAGGTTCGAGCCGGCAAGATTCGATACTACGGTTGCTCCAATTGGACGCTGCCTCGTATCAAGGCTGCGCAGGCCCATGCCGCTGCGCACGCGTTGCCGGGATTCGTGGGGAATCAGATGTTATGGAGTCTGGCGGCGCTCGACCTCAGACGGATCTCGGATACGACCATGGTGGCCATGGATGAGGAAATGCGGCGTTTTCATCAGGAGACAAGCCTGGCGGCGATTCCCTACTCAGCGCAGGCCCAGGGACTATTCTCCAAAATGGCGCGCGGCGCGGCAGCGGCCGGGGTTGGGGGAGACGCTCGCTTTGATTTGCCCGAAAATGCGGCCCGGTACCGACGGATACAGCAGCTACAAACTGAGACCTCACTGTCCATTACCCAGATTGTTCTCGGTTATCTTCTATCGCAGCCGTTTACGACTATTCCCATAGTCGGCTGTCGGACCGTGGAGCAGCTGGGCGACAGTATGCAGGCCGCCGATGTGCGGATGGCGCCTGAGCATCTGGCATTTCTCAAGACAGGTGAGTGGCCGACATGAGTGTGATGTGTGACTGATCTCTTACCATCGATCAGTGGGGTTACGAACTCGACGAGACGGGCACCGTACCGTTTAAATGGTGATGCCTTGTGGACCCTGCGTTTGTGCAGTGCGTTCTGAACGCCTACGATCCGGTTTGTGGGATTAGTTCTCTCTCAACAGCTTCATTGGCGGTGTGGGCGAGTTTTGTAGCCAGCATGCTCTTTTTTAGATAGCGCAGATCACCTGGCGGCTTGACGATCCCGTTGCGCGCCAGGGCGCGGTCCACTCGCGTCGCCGAGTTCATGAAGAACTCAGCGCCCTGGCTCTCGTAAACAGCCAGAAATGCCTTGACGACTTCCGGGTCATATTGTGCACCGGAACAACGGATGACCTCTTCGATGACGTCCTCAACGCCGCGGGTGGCGCGATAGGGCCGGTCGGATAGCATGGCGTCTACGCTGTCCGCTACCGCCAAGATGCGCGCCTCCAATGGTATCTGGGTTCCTTTCAACCCGTCGGGATAACCGCGCCCGTCCCAACGTTCGTGGTGACTTCTAGTCAGAGGAACAAGTTCCTGCAGCCCGGTCATTTGGCCCACGATTTCGGCGCCGATGACCGTATGCCGTTTTAGAGCTTCGTATTCGTCATCTGTCAAGCGAGCCGGTTTGCCGATGATGGCGTCTTTGACGCCAACCTTGCCTACGTCGTGAATCAGTCCACCGTGTAGGATCTTCTCCTGACAGTTATCTGACAGACCCATGCTCTCGGCAATGGCGCGACCATAAACGGCAACCTGTGTGGAGTGACCGTATGTATAGATGTCAAAGGCGTCGACAACCGCGCCCAAGGTCTGCAGTAGCTCAAAGTTCGATATGTCCAGCTGCTGATTCATCTTGCCCAGTGTCTGATTCAGAACTTCGAGTTGATTTACATAGGTGCGCGTGTTTCCGACATACATACGGAAAGCATACCCTGTTGCCAGCACAGGCACCATGAAGATTGCCAGCCCGCCTGCTCCCAACAGCGTAAAGCCCAGGGCCAGTCCGCCGCCGCCAATGACGCCGCCGACAAGTGCAATGGGTACGGCCCAGGCAAACTCTTGGCGCCAGATATCGAGCAATGGCCGGCCTGTCTGAAGCTTAATGACACCCATCAAGATCAGGATGTTGATGAGAATGTCGACGGTGACAGCCAGTATCAGCGGAAGGACGTTCCCCAGCCGCATCACGTTTGTAGTATCGCCGCCTGCCAGCATGTAGATCCATCCGGCTGATGCCGCGGCAATGACCAGCATGCTCGTATTGAATGCGATGCGCTGAAGCAAGGACGCTCGACTGCCGTCCTCCAGCGATTGGTTTTGCAGCAAGCTGGTCGTCACAGCTGTCATGACTCCGCTAGTGAGATGGGTCATCGCGCCCGCCGCCGGACCGAAGACCACGATCGCCGCGATGCCGATCATGGTGGCGACAGAGATCCTACTGTGGCTGTTGACGTAGAGCTCGACGCTCGTCAATTCGACAAAGGCAGCTGCAAGCGCGAAAGAGCAGGAGACCAAACCAGTTTTCGGCTAGCTGCGTAAAGGCAAAGAGAGTGACACAGGCGCCAATTGCCGTGATTGCGCCTGTGTAGTAGAGCACCCAATCCACCGAATTCGTCTCTCTTGTCGACGTCGCTTCTGCTGTTGCGGTGGGGTCAGCTAACACTGCAATTCCTTTCGCTGGACTAGGCTGTTCCAAAGAATTAAGTCCCCCGGTGGCGTAGGGGCGTGCCCTTGCGGCCGCCCGCTGTGGTCAGGCCGAGTGCGGGCGGCCCCTACGCCACCGGTGTTTATCTTCTTGGAACGGACTTACTCACTGGCGTACGATGAGTGGCAGATAGAGTCTGTTCGTTCCTGAAGTCGTAGGAGATTCTGGTTTTCCGGACACATCCTCAGACACAACTTGGCTTGCCACAACTGCCGGGCTGTTGACGAAGATCGTTGTGCCGTCGCTGTCGCCGTCCGGGTCAGTATTGCCGGTAGCGTCATAGGCCCAAACCATTACTTCATTGTGGGTGATTTCATTGACGACGAAAGAGACAGTGCTTGAATCGGCAAACTTGATCTTGCTACTGGTCCGGCTACATTGGCCGTTGGCATCTGTCGTGCAATCGGTTGAGCTGCCGTAGCCCCAAGTGGCATAGACCTTCGCGTCGGCTACGGGCAGTTGGTCGGCATCGTGCACGGTAAACGTGACAGTGGCCTTCCATTGGGTGTTACTGGCCTTTATACCGGCGCCGTCCAGGTCAACTATATACATGGGCGTGGGCGTCGGGGGTGCCATGATGATGGTCGTTCCATCACTGTCGCCGTCCTCGTCGCTGTTACTTGTGGCATCGTATACCCACGTCAACGATTCTTCGTGGGCGATATGCTCTACTGTAAAGCCGATGGCGTCGATCTCGTCAGCCTCAAACTCGCTGCTGACCAGGCTGCACTGCCCCGCGCCATCGGTCGTACAGTTGACTGATTGACCGTAGCTCCACGAACCGTAGACCTCAGCGTCTGCTACTGGAATTCCGGTTGCGTCCTGCAAGGCAACAGTCACGTTGGTGTGCCACTCATTGCCGTTTGTGCTGGTCTGACCATCCAGGTCAACAACGTAGATCGCGGTGGCAACCGGGCGGTCCATTGTGATGGTCGTGCCGTCGCTGTCTCCGTCCTCATCGCCGTTACTTGTGGCATCGTACGCCCACGTCAGCGCTTCTTCGTGGGCGATATGGTTGACGACGAAACTGATGGCGTCCATCTCCTCGCCCTGAAACCTATCGCTGAGTAGACTACAGCGTCCATACCCGTCGGTCGTGCAGTCGTCAGACTCGCCGTAGTTCCAAGCGCCGAACACGTCAGCGTCCACCACGGGCAGTTCGTTGGCATCGAACACAGCAACCGTCACTTCGGTATGCCATTCGTCGCTGTCAATGCCGTTTACACCTTCGAGATCGACCACGGACATAGACATCGGTTCAGGCCGCTGGACAGAGACGGTTGTCCCATCACTGTCTTCGTCGGGATCCTGATTGCGCCATGCTTCGTAAACCAGCGTGTCGTGGTCAATGCCCGTTACGGTGAAAGAGAGGATGCCAACATTGTCACCATCATGCTTGCCGCTGATTACTGTACAGCGTCCATTGTTACCTGTCGTACAATTTCTATTGACGCCAAAACTCCAGACCCCTTGGACCTCTGCGCCCTCCACAGGGTTGCGGTTGTTGTCATAGACCGCGATCGTTGTGTGAGCTTGCCACTCGTTTTCATCGGGAAGACCGACGCCGTCGAGATCCGCTGCATAGAGGATGGCAGCTTCTTCAGTGGCAAGAGATTCCACAGTGCCGTCGTCATTTACCCAAGATGTGGTGGAAATCGATGTGGCCTCAAGATCAGAGGATCCGGACCATGTCCATCCGCCGGACCACGTCCAACCTCCACTCCAAGTCCAGCCGCCAGACCATGTCCAGCCACCGGACCACGTCCAACCACCACTCCACGTCCAGCCGCCGGACCACGTCCAGCCACCACTCCACGTCCAACCGCCGGACCACGTCCAGCCGCCGGACCACGTCCAGCCGCCGCTCCAGGTCCAGCCGCCAGGCCAGGACATGCCGCCGGACCAGGTCAGATCGTCGTTCCAGGAGGTAGATGTGTCGGTGCGAATCAACCGGGGGTCGTTGAGGCTGTCCAGATCCATCCATGTACCGTCGGCGGCGCGGGCAACGCCCATGCCCCAATCTTCTCCATTAGGATCCGTCACATAAAATAGGTTGGCTACTTTCTCACCGTCACCGGTCGAGAGTTCGGCATGGCGAACAGGACCCTGGTAATGCCAGGCCAATTCCGCTAGGTCAATCTCGCCCTCCTCGACTTTGCCGTTGCCGTTTAGGTCGGTCCAACTCGAACAGCAGTTGTGGGCAAGATCGCTCTCAATATCCATGCCGGTATTGGCGGCGGCATCGGCGGGAAAGGCGTCGCTCAGTACGGCAGCCGGCGCCCAGACACGGCCCATGCCCTGCTGGAAGATGTTGTAAAGGGGCTGACCATCGTCAGTCAAGGCCGGTTGTGCCGTAGCCATCAGCCGGAACTTGACCTGGTCGGGTGTGAGATCCGGCCGTGCCTGCAGCATCAACGCGACCACGCCGGAGGTCAGACCCGTGGCCATACTCGTCCCGTGCATCCTGAAGAGAGTGCTGGTGCGCGAGTAGTTTGGATGATCTTGGGCCAGTTTGGCTGCTTTTTCGGGGTGTTTGGCGTCGTTGTACATAAACGAGATGATGTTCGCGCCCGGCGCCAGCACGTCGGGTTTGGCAAAGCCATCCAGCGTCGGTCCGCTGGCTGACCAGCTGGGGAGAATATCGTCGGCCCAATAGCCGGGGGTGCGGTTGCTGTCGAGCGCGCCGACAGTGATGACGTAAGGGTCGTTGCCCGGCACCGTGATTGTCGATGCGCCAGGCCCAGTGTTGCCAGCCGCAGCCACTGCGACGATGCCATGGGCCCAGGCCTGTTCAACAGCCCGGTTAAGTGGATCGATAAAATAGGGGGTCGTCGCATGGGCGCTCAGACTCAGGTTCATGACCCGAATGTTGTAGACGTCTTTGTTGACGACCACATACTGAATGCCCTGAATGACATCCTCGTAGCTGCCGGTGCCGTTCTCGCCCAACACGCGCACACTCAGGAGACTGGCCTCCGGGGCAATGCCCATGAACGCCCCGGTGCTGTAGTCGGAAATCTGGCTCCAGATGATGCCGGCCACATGCGAGCCATGGCCATAGGGGTCGATGCTATGATCTTTGGAGACATGACAGTAGGTGTCGTATTGCACACCGCCGTCCATACAGATGCCGGCTCGTGTGAAATCCACCTGACCGAGGAATTGTTCATCGAGATCGGCGCCCAGGATATCCTTGACTCTGTTGCTGAAGTAGACGCCACTGTCCACCACGGCGACCGTGACGCCTTGGCCGGTAATCGGGCTGCCATCGGGCAGCAATGTCTCGTGCATGACGTCGGCGCCGACATCGATGGCGACGGCGTTGCTCAGATGCCACTCGCGCTTGAGATCGGCCGGTTCGGCATCGGGGCGGCCGTCCCAAACTTCGGACATCATGCCGACCGTGACCAACTCCTTGTCGCCCGCCTGGACAAGCAGAGTATGGCTTGTTATTAGGGCTGCTGCCTGCACATATTTCTCATTCAAGTGCAGATGAGTAAGCGTACGCCCTGCGGGATCAACGACCACCAGCTCTTTGGCATCGCTGCCGACGGTGATGTTGCCATCGGTATCCAATATGGGGCTCCCCTTGATCGTGTCCTGCAGGGGACGTTGCCACCGCAGAGAGCCATCGTTTATGTCGAGTGCGTATAATACTTGTTCTGCCGCGGCGTATACAGTTGCGCCATCGGGCGAAATAACCGGCGTACTTTCGAATTTTCCATCAGCTACGGCAAAGTCGAAACGCAGCGAGCCATCGGTGTTTAGGGCGTAAAGGTGCTTGTCTGCCGGCAGCAACAAGAGATTGCCGGCGCCTGCTATCGGCTGGGCTTCCGGCTTGGCAGGCAAATTGAAGGTGAATTGCAGGCTGCCGTCCGACGCGGCGATGCCAATTACCTTCTGTTCCTTGCGGCTCGTTAGATAGATACGGTCACCAAGCAAAACCGGGCTGTACTCCAACGGAATATTGATGCCGTCAAGCTCGGCGACGAAACGCCAATCGAACGCCCTGTCGTCTGCGAAAAACTGAGCTGGATTGAGCGCGAGAAGATTTCCTCTGCGGTCGTCTTTGTCTGGTTCCTCGCCACTAGTCTGAAGATAGACCGTACCATCTGTATCGACGATCGGCGCTGTTGTGACATAGCCGGGCTTGTCCGTGTTCGGCTTCAGTTCAACCAGCTTGTTGCCGCTGTCGATATCCAACACGTGGATCTTGGCTTTGTCCAACGCGATGTAGACATAACCTCGCGAAAAGTCAACGGCCATCCGCCGGGAACATACTCCTTCTTGGCCGAGGTCCAGCGGGTGCTGCCATCGGGGTTAAGGGCAAAGACAACGATTCTATGGGTGGGGTCATCGGGCAGTTCGCCGGTAAAGAATAACGAACCATCCGGTCCGACGATCGGCGCCGTCGTCATCTTTTGTGAACGGCAGATTGTCAATGTGTTGGCGCTGGCTACCGTCGGCGTTCAGATAGGTTACGCTCGACTTTTCGGCAACCGCGACGAGTCCTCCGTCCGGCAAGCGTAGGAAGGGCGCGACCTGCTTGTCGTCGAGTTGACGAAGATCCTTCTTTTCCCGCCGGTCGCTGACCCAGCCTGGGCGGCTCGCACACGGGCCGTGGGACGCAGTCTGTTCCGGATCGCAATGAGGGCCACTGGAGGCGCCTTCGACGCTCTTATTGTCCACGATGGAGACGATTTCCGGCATCGCGGCCAGCGTGGCAAGCTGGTCCGCCGGAATCTCGGCGCCCACGGCATCGATCAGCCAGAGATCGCTGGTGATTTGGCCACCGACCCGTTGCACGGCACGCGCAGCCGCTTTCGCGTCTTGCCCAGTCACGATCACTGACAGGGAGGCCGTGGCGGAAGAGAACAATGTAGGTTCAATGTAGAAGGTCGAGTCGGAGACTGCTGCTATGCCGCTCTGGGGTAGGACGATGCTCAACATGATCACCATGCTAAACAGCCGGCGCCAAAGTTTGCTTTCAGTAAGTTTGGTTTGAATACGACTCATGATAGCTCCAGGGAAAGACTCGGTATGATCTTCCGCTTAAGTACGCAGAAAGAATCACACACAATTTAAACATCGGAAGCCCAACAATCGGCGAAGTGAACGCGCGGACTGCGGCTTCCACTATTCGATTAGGCTGTCAATGTCCTAGTTTTGAGGTTCACAAAACGATGTTTCGGCAAGGGGCAGTGGTGGCAGACGCTCATGAGAGTACCGAAGAAGGCCAGATGAGCGTGCAGACTTCACTTACATCTGTGCCTATTGTATGCTTACAAGAATGTCTGTTGTATTACAAAACACTAACAATATCGGTAAGGTTGAGAGAAATATGCGGATCAATATAGGAAATTCGTGAGAAATGTAAGGTTGGATGCGAATATCTCACGAGTACAGCAATGGCCGAGCGTGGGAGCAACGCTTGTTTGCGGGCAGTAAGGTCCAAGTTGTTGGCCGCCATCGATGAAACGGTCACCCGGCTGGTTTGTTGCTGCACCAGAGACTACGAACAGGGCAAGCACTATGCCGATTGGTTCAGACATATATCGAAGGGGAGCGTTGGGAAGAGGTCGTCGACGAGCTACCCGAGGCGGACAATCTGATCCTGTAGCAGCAATTTGGGGCGATTCAACACAAGATTCACGATTGCGGATGAGCTGCTGGAGTAACGGTGTCTACCGAAAAATATCGGCGTCCATTGTCCTGAGATCGTCAGCAATGAGCGGTCGGAAGCCCATCCGCTCGATGACCTGCCGTTCGAGATCGATGCCCGGCGCAATTTCCGTCAATACGATCCCTTCGGGACGCAGCGCAAAGACAGCCCGTTCGGTCACGTAGAGCACCTGTTGGCTCGTGGACCTGGAATAGTGGCTGCTAAAGGTGATCTGGTCGACCTTCTCCACGAACTTGCAGATCTCGCCCTCATGCTGAATGCTGATCCGGCCACGCCCGATCTCGCACGCGAGTCCCTTGGCCGTCAATGTGCCGCAAAAGACGACCTTGCCGGTATTCTGCGAAATATTGATGAAACCGCCGCAGCCGGCCAACATCTTGCCGACTTTGCTGGCGTTGACATTCCCGTGCCGATCCGCCTGCGCCATGCCGAGGAAGGCCATGTCCAGTCCACCGCCGTCGTAAAAGTTGAACTGAAAATCTTCACCGATGATCGCCTCAGGATTATAGGCAACGCCGAAGATCACGCCCCCCGCCGGCGTGCCGCCCACAATGCCCTGTTCCACTGTAAATGTCAGGCTCTCCAGCACTCCTTCCTCCGCGGCCACCGCCGCGATGCCGTCCGGCATGCCGTAGCCGAGGTTGATGATTGCGTCAGGGAAGAGTTCGCGCGCCGCACGGCGGGCGATGACCTTTCTGACACCAAGCGGAAGCGGTGCAAGGCTTTCCAGCGGAATCCGTGTCTGGCCCGAGAAGGCCGGATTATACACGTCGAGACAGGTCTGTGTCTGATCGCTGTCCACAACCACATGATCGACGACAACGCCGGGGATCCGCACCTGACGTGGATCGAGAGAGCCGGTCTCGGCCAGATACTTGACTTGTGCGATGACGATGCCGCCACATGCCTTGGCCGCCTGCGCAATGGAAATACCTTCGAGGATGGCGGCTTCTTCTTCCGACGTGATGTTGCCTTTGAGATCGGCTGTGGTTCCTCTCACCAGTGCGATATCGATATGGAAACGAGGATAGAAGAGCCATTCTTCACCGTCGAGGTACTCCACACGCACCAGATCTCTGGTAGTGCGCGCGTTCATTTTTCCCCCCTCGAGACGGGGATCGATGTAGGTATGGAGTCCTACTTTGGAGAATACGCCGGGTTTGCGTGCCGCAATGGCACTGTACATCTGCGAGAGTACGCCCTGGGGGAAGTTGTAGCTTTCAATTTCATTGTCGCTGATCATCTGCGCAATTTTGGGCGCCATGCCCAAATGACCGGCAATATCACGTCTCACCAGACCGGGAAGCGCCAAATAATCGGCACCGGCTCCTTGGCGGTCACCGATGCCGGTGGCGTGGTAGAGCGTCAAATTCCCGGGCGCTGACTCGACCAAGAACCGTTCGCGAATCGATCGGATGAGTAAGCCCGGTTCGGCCACGCCGCCGCCCGACCCCTGAATGGCAACGAAATCGCCGTCATCGACTAGTCGGGCGGCGTCTGCCGCAGAAATCACCTTGGAGTTCACGAAAAATCGGCCTTAAACTGAAATCCCCATGAAAACACGAGTTACGTAGGTGGGCATCCTTGCCCGACACGGTTGGAGTACTACGATCAGTCAGGTAGAGAGCGGTCGGGCAGGGATGCGCCGACCTACAGACTCATGATCTCGTAGCGTTGTCGGTTTAGCTCAGTTAGGCGTGAATACCACGACAGAAATCCGGCTACGTCACTCTGGTAGAAACTGACCAAGGATTCCTGCCGGGATTGACTAGGTCTCGTTGACATTTCGAAATCTACTCCAAAGGCGGCTGTTTCACGTCCCCGGCACGCACCGGCGCTTCTCCGGTGATCCACGTGCTGCCGGTGCGTGCCGGGGACGTTTACGACCAAATGTCAACGGAACCTAGTCGAAGAAGGTCAGATAGTGCCCTTCGGCCATCCGCGCGATCAGTAGCGCCAACTCCATGGCATGGTAGTCGCCCCACATGGACGACTCATTGCTGGGCACCTTTCGCTCCTCCGCCATGGCATCCCAACCGTTGGGTCGATGGTAGGCATTGTGCAACAGCAGCCCCTGGTGATCCGGATCTGTGGAGAGATAGGGTTCGGAGAAGATCGTCGCGGCGATGGTGAGGCCGGCCCCCAAATAGCGGGCCCCCTCGGTCTCCGCGCCGCGTTGGCTAAGCGTTCTACCCAGCCGAATCAAGCCCTGCGCTGTGATGGCAGCCGCCGAGCTGTCGACCGGTTCATAGTCATTGAACGGATCCGAAGCCGATCGGCGATAGTCGCCCAGCTGCGTCAACGCAGGCGCTCCGGTATCCCAGAAGGGAATGCCGTCCCTGCACGAATAGTGATCGATGTAGTAGTCACATGTGGCGCGTAGAACCCGTAGAAATGCTTCGTCGACCCCGGCACGGCCGCCGAATGCTTCGAGCGCACCATCATCGATCGTCTGGATGAACTCCAATTGTTCAGCATAGCCCAGGATGATCCAGGCCGCACCCCGGGTCCAAGTGGAAAAGGGCGAGTAGCCTTGCTGGGTGCTGGGGCAGCGATACTGGCCGTCTCGCGTGTTGAAGATGGATTCATGCGCCACCCGACCCGGCACATCATAGATGTCGCGGCCGCTGCCGAAATAGACATTGAAGGCCGCGGTTGTCTCCGCATGCTCCAGGGCGCGATGCAGCAGGTCGATCCGCTCCTCCCCTTCCCCCATGAGGACATGGCCTAGCTGGTGGGCCAGCATCAGCGACCGCAGTGAACGGATCGTGTCCGCAAAGAGCGAATGGGGGCCATTGAACGAACAAATGTAGCCTTTGCCCGTATTGGTGGTCGAATACCGTGCAGCCTGAATCGCGCCGGACAGTTTCAGGGCCAACTCATAGAAGTGAAGCTCATATGCATCGTACGGGATTCGCTCCGCAAGCATCAGTCGCCGCAGATTCCCGTATGTCGAGACATTGTTGAAGCCGTGGTCATGTACACCCAGATGGGAGACGTGGGGCGCCATGAGTAGCCGGGTCTTGGCGCGCCCGATTTCGAGAAATGTGGTGTCACCGACGAGGTCATATTGCAGAATTGCCAGCCCGATGAAAAAGCCGGAGGTCCAGTCTGTCCAGCTGCGCGATGTATACTGTCCATTCGCCGTGATCACCGGTGAACCCCGGCCGGGATCCCAGCTCTCGTGCAGCGACAGGATTTTGGGACCTGCCAGCTCGGCGAACCTGGTGATCTTGGGCAACAGCGCCTGCGGCGTCAAATCGGATTGAATGTGCACGATCGAACTCCTTCACGATTGTTCTCACGCTTTGCGCAGCACGAGACAGGTATTGTGGCCGCCCATGGCAAATGAATTGGAGAGCACTGTCGTCAACTCGCTTCGTCGCCATGCGTTGGGCACATAGTCGAGATCGCATTGCGGATCGGGTGTGGTGTAGTTCCAGGTCGGCGGGATGACACCATTCTGCAGTGCATACAGGCAGAAGATCGCTTCGATGGTGCCGGTTGCGCCCAATGCGTGACCCAGCACTGACTTGCTGCTGCTGATGGGTACGCGATACGCGCCTTCGCCGAAGACCGTCTTGACGGCCAGTGTCTCCTGCGCATCGTTCATGGGAGTTGCTGTGCCGTGGGCATTGATATAGTCAATCGCATCGGGCTCGACACCTGCGTCTTCCAGCGCCCAACGAATGGCGCGCACCGAACCACCGGCTTCAGGATCGGGCGTGGCCACGTGAAAGGCGTCCGACGAAGATGCATGACCGGCGACTTCGCCGTAAATATGTGCCTTCGCGCGCCCGGGCGTGGTCCATCCGCTCTAAGATGACGATGCCGGCGCCTTCGCTCAGGACGGTGCCGTCCCGTTCGAGGTCGAAAGGGCGGCACACGGATGCCGGATCGTCGTTGCGGAGTGAAAGAGCGCCCATGCGGGCGAAGCTGACGATGGATGTTTCGTGAATCAGCCCTTCCACACCGCCGGCGACCACCATATCTGCACGCCCACGCCGGATCAACTCGACGCCGTCGGCAATGGCCTGGGCGCCGGTCGCGCAGGCGGCCACGACTGTATTGATGGGGCCGTGGGCACCGGTGACCAAGCTCACATGATAGGTGGGCATGTTGGACAGAAAGGCGGTGAGTGCAAAGGGGCTCACGCGTGAAAATCCTCGTTGACGCAGATTGGCCAACTCACGGTCGACAATCTCCAGACCGCCGGCGCCGGTCCCGATCACCGTTCCGACTCGCTCCGGATTTGGCAGTGGTTCCGGCAACCCCGCGTCGGCCAACGCCATCCGAACGGCAGCCACGACAAGGTGCGTGCCACGGGAACTGCGTCGCACGTCCTTCTTGGTCATGTAGACTGTTGGGTCGAAATCCTTGACTTCGCCGGCGATCTTGACGGGAATATGAACCGGGTCAAATTGCGTGATTGGTCCGATACCGGAACGACCGGCAAGCAGACTTTCCCAACTTGCCTGTGCGCTCAAGCCCAGCGGGCTGACGACGCCCACACCGGTGACGACGCAACGCAATGGTTCGGTTTTCTCTAGCTGATGACTCACAGCTGTCCTTTATTGGGATTCATGAAATGGTTCTGGTAGCGCTTGCCCGGGGCTGTTGCATGCCCGGGGCGTTGGCCGGCTCACGCGCCGTGCGCCTGAACGCGAGTACTTGGCTCTACCTTTTTTGTCAAAGGGCGTCGCCCTGATTGTCGGGCGTGGCGACGGCATCGCGATCGGCTGAATCTCCGGTTCCCATCAGACCGGCGAGCCAACGAGTATCCGGGCTGGTTTCCAACAGCAGCTCCTTGACCATTACGGTCAGCGGTACGCCGATAATAATGCCCGGCATCCCCAAGATCGCACTCCAGACGATCAGCGATAGGATCACCCACAGAGGCGACAAATCCAGACCCTGGCCCATATAGGTCGGGCGGATTCCCTGGTTGACGATTGCACTAAAGATCAAGTAAAAGGCCAGTACGGTCAACGCCATTCCGGGTCCGAACTGCAGAGATGAGATGATTAGCGGCGGAATCAGTGCGATCCAGAAACCGACGTTGGGTATGAAGCTGGTGACGAAGTAGAGCAGACCCCAAAGGGCAGCTGACTGAATGCCCAACATCCAGAGTACAAACCAGACGATGAGGCCGCTGACCGCACCGATCGCAGCTGTGATTGTGACGTAGCGGCGGATGGTCTGGCTGAATGAGTAGACCTGGGGGAAGAAGGGGCTATTCAGATCCAGTTGTGCTTCCAGCTTCTGAGGGAACGTCAGTGCTTCCCCCAACATGAAGATGATAATCACAGCGATCAGCGCCACAAACGATATGCCGCTGAGAACTGCACCGATCAGTGAGTTGAGTAGCCCGAGAATCCGCTGTGGATCGATCTCCTGGGCCAGCACCTGCGTATCGACCCCCAGAGCAGCAAGGCGGTTTTGCACGTTGGCGAAGATGGTTTCCATGGAGCCGCCGTACTGGTTGATCACGTCGAGCATCTTGGTAAACCCCGTGATCGTCGCAAAGGCGAGCATTGTCGTCAGCACTAGAGTGAACAAGAGTGTCAGCAGATAGGCAAGGCCGTTGGGTGCGCCACGCGCACGAATCCAATTCATAATCGGCGACATCGTCATAACGATGATCATGGCGAGGACAAAGCTGTTGACCAGCGACGAGTACTCACGCATGACCGGAATCGTGACGGCAATGCTGGCAATCACCAGCAGGATACGCAGGCTGCTCGTGAAGCCCGACGCCAGTTGTTTCGTTTCAGATTCGTCTGCCAAAATAGGCTCCTCATTATTAAAGTCCGGCGACAACGCCACAACGCAAATCCGGCTACTCAGGATTTGGCCGGGATTGTCATCGACGAAAAATTACATCACCGGCGATGCCAGCCGATAGATCGAGTCCACAAAACGCGTCCACACGCTGCGCGAATTGTACTCTTCCAGATCGAATGGCGTGCTGTTCGCCTGATCGGCCAGAAAATCCGCCCCTAATTCGGCCGAGATTTTGTCGTCGTAGATGACAGAATTAATCTCGTAGTTCAGATCGAAGCTGCGTACATCCATATTGGCCGACCCGATGGTGCAGACCAGGGAGTCCATGTTGATGGTCTTGGCGTGATAGTATCCGTCGTCGTAGAGGAATATCTTGACGCCGGCTTCCGCTAGCTCACAAAAGTAAGTATTGGCAGCCCGGTAGGGAACCTGGTACTTGTGGCCGCGTGGCGTGCAGATCATCCGTACGTCCACACCGGCCAGCGCCGCGGACTTCATGGCCTCGGATATCGTTTCGTCCGGGATGAAGAACGGTGACTGAATGTACACATGTTTGCGCGCCGATACGATCAAATAGAAGTAGAGCTGTCGAATGCCGTGCCATTGTGAATCTGGACCGGATACGGTGATTTGTACCGGCAGCAGCTCGGACACCTCTTTCGACAGATCCGGAAAATAAGGGATCAGATCTGCTACGTTCTCTTCCGTCGTATTGTCCCAAGCGGCGAGAAAGACGATTTGGAGCGCCAGCGCAGCTTCTCCATATATACGAACTTGCGTATCGCGCCAACGCGGCCATGCCACACCGGCGATCTGTTCCTTGTCCAGATTCATACCGCCTAAATAGCCGATCTTGCCGTCGATGACAGTGATCTTGCGATGACAACGGTAATTGGCCAAATGCAGCGAGCGTAACGTGTTATAGGCCATGTAGGGCAGAAACTGGACACCGGCGGCCTGTAACTCCTCCATATATCCCTTGCCGAGCATGGGCCTGTTGCTGGCATCGTATAACGCGCGCACCTCAACGCCTGCCCGCGCACGTTCGATCAGAACATCTTTCACTTCGTGCGTGAACTCGTCGTCGGTCCAGATGTAATATTGTAGATGGATATGATGCTGGGCATTGCGTAGGTCTGTCAGCAGTCGAGGATAAAACTCGTCAGCGTCCTGCAATATCTCGACGTCGTTATGGGCAGTGAGGGCCGAACCGGTGTTGTGGGCAACCAGGCGCAGCAGATTGGCGCTGAAATCGTCGCTGTCATGCGTGGCCAACAGGGTGGCGATTTGCTCAGCGCCAAGGACACGATTGCGCAATTTTTCCACAAAGTCGGCGCCGATCGCATTTTGGGCCAACTTTTTTTCCTGGCTGAAGGCTTTCCAGCCGCGGCCGGTAAAGATGTAGAACAGAACGCCGACAATCGGGACCAGAACAAATGCCAGTAACCAGGCATAGGTGGACTGCGGTCGACGATTTTCCAGTATGAGGAAAAATGCGGTGACAAATATATATAGAACAAAAGCGACTGACATCATGGTCCAGAACATGCAAGAATCCTTGTCATAGTGTGCCGAAGAGACCGCGTAGGCGGGCCTTAGGATCGATGACGTGGTTCATGATCGCGGAGGGTTGGAACATAATAGCGCACCAGACGATCCGGCAGCAAACGCACACGTCCTGAATCAGCTTGCCTGCACGGCTCAAACGCATTGCCGGCGACCCGGATCGAGATGGTCGTCGGGTGGATCCGCCGATTCATTCAGTTTGGCGACTGCATACACGGGATAATTTGGGATGCATCCTATTTCCCGGGGCGCCGGTCGAGAGTGCGAAGCGAACCTGCTTGAGGCAGCCCCAAAATGTGGTGTGCACCCGATAATTTGGTGTCCCTTTGTCTTTTGCAGATCGCGAGATACAATTTAAACCGGGCTAAACATGAATGCTCCTTCATCCACGAAGGATATTGGATATGGAAGCTTTGGGAGACGCGCAGTCTATCCTACTCACTCTACTACTGCGTCTCGGTGCTGCGATTCTGATCTTGATCGCCGGACGCTGGCTGGCTCGACGCGCGTGCCGATGGGCCTACCCGCTGATTGCGAAGACCACGCTGACCGACTCCTTAAAGGAACTGGCAGTCAAGGCTCTCTACTTCGGGATTCTGTTCGCCGCGTTTCTGTTCGCGCTCACGGTTCTTGGGGTGCCGACTACCTCCGTGGTCACCTCTGTCGGCATAGTTGCGGTTATTCTCGGGATTGCACTACAGGAGTCTATCGGCAACTTTGCCGCTACGGTGATATTCCTGCTCTTCGAGCCGTTTGAGGTCGGCGACGTAATCGAAACCGGTGGGGTCTCAGGCAAGGTGGTTGAGATTCAACTCTTCAGCACAGTCATCCACAAAGGCAATCAAACCGTCGCCGTCCTGCCAAACAGCAGGATTCAATCGGACGGAGTGGTCAACTTCTCGAAACTGCCCGAACTGCGCATCGATTTGGAGATCGGCATCGGGTACGATGACGACATCGCAAAGGCCAGAGCGGTGGCGCTCGATATTCTGCAGCAGGATCCTCGCGTGCTCAAAGATCCTGTTCCGCAGATCGTGGTTCTCGGCCTGGACGACAGCAGCGTCAAATTGGGCATCCGTCCCTTTGTCAAGGGTGAAGAGTATTGGCCGGTTTTCTGGGATATGACCGAGCGGCTCAAGACCGGGTTTGACGCGGCGGGTATCTCGATGCCCTTCCCGCAGCGCGATATCCATATGATCGCACCGGCAGATCAAGAGCAACACGAGAAGTGAGCGCTTCGTGGGAGTCAGAGGGTTACGGACATTCCAGCGTAGAACCCTGGCTGACCTGAGGGTTCTACGAGTTCATGACATTGTTCAGCGTGACAGGCACCGGCACCATGCCGGCTTATCGCGGGCGATTCGTTCCACCGATGCCTGTCACGTGAGGCCATTCCAGAGAAATAGACGGTCCGATCTCCCTGGAAGGCGCTATCGGTCTAGATGCGGTTCTCGTATGGCTCAACATTGTATGTCTGGTTCGCCCGCCACTGGACGAAGATGCCGGCAATCGCCATCACCAGGAAGATGATGCTCCAGAGCGGGTTGCCGCTGAACAGAGACCGAACCGGCGCGGAGGTGGCATCGGCGAGCGCCATGCCTTCTACGCCGAGTAAGAGCGTGCCAATGGCCAATCCCGCTCCGCCCAATGCGGTTGCAATGATGATCACATATTTCTGCAGGTTGAAGGAGATGGTCACAAAGGCGATCACGACACCGAGGATGATGCCCACCAGCCAGGTGATCAAACCAAAGTTCGGCATAATCGCCCCCATCAGCGCAACACCCAGCCCATAGCCCAGCGAACCGGCAAGAAAGGCCACACCGATGATGTAGAACAGATACGACAACACCGCAAAGATGACCGCAACCACGAACCCGACGGCCCAGCTCGTCACCGTACCCAGAAATGCTTCACCCAGGAGTGCTTGCACGGCTTGGGCGCCGACGCCGAAGCCAAAGAAGAAGCCCCAGATCGGCAGCAAAAACAAGAAGAATCGATACCCGGTGAAACAGACGAAGACCCCAAACAACAACGCGATCAATGTTGCACAAAATAGTTCAAAACCCATGGTGTTTTTCCTTGACTTTGATGATTGAGTTTGTCCGACATCCGTATGCTTACCGTGCACTGATGCTCGGCTAATGCATCGATAACTATACGTAATGGAATGGTACTACAGATTCAACCATTCTTCAACGTGAATTGGACGGGCTACACGTCATGTGACGGTCACGGAAGCCGTGGCCACACCGATCTGAAAAATCGACAATGGACGCGATAGCGGCCATTATGAAACGCATCCTGAAAGACGCATATTTGGAGTTGATCTGAACATGGGCAACAGCAGTTCCAATTCGCCCAATGACCAACCTGCAGATCGCACGCCGAACAGCAGACGACGACCGTTTGGCCTCAAGGCCATCATATTTCTGCTGATCCTACGAGTCGTTTTGTCGTTCGTTCTGGGGCTGTTAATCGTTGTCATCGCTCCACAGTTGGATCGGATAGCGATTGACTCGCCCGTTGATCTGACGATTCGGGATTTTATCATCCAGGGCATCAACCTGGCGGTTACCCCGGTCATTATCTACGGTCTCTGGCGCTTTCGCGGTTGGGCGTGGAACGGCATCATGATCGTGCTCGCCCTCTCCATGGCCATCGACCTCATCTACTTCGTTGCCATACGACCGAATTATATCTCGATGCTCCTCAACGTGCTGATGGTCTTCTACCTCAACCAGCAGGAGGTAAAAGCCCTCTTCGAACCGTCAGCTCAACCTGCTCTACACCATTTCACCGCCGGCGAAAGCTCATGAACGATCTGGATCTGTTGCGAAAATACGAACCGGTGGTCCGTTTCACCGCCGGAGAACTCTTTTTTCCTTGTGCTATTGAGGGTTACCTGGCTCGCTGCTCGCTTTGGTCAGCCGACTCCGAACGCGAGTCCAAACAGCTTGTCGCTCCCGGTCAATTGACGCCCGATTCTCTGGGTTCGTACCGGTCGGTTTCTCTGGGTAGCCGGCTCTATTTGCAGTACGTCTCTGCACCTCTGTCAGCCACGGAATACCAGCGCTGGCGCTTCCGCTCGTCCCGTCCGATCCTCGAACATCCCGATCGTTTGCAGCGTGTCGGACTGGTCAACCGGATTATCGATGGCCTGTTTGACCTTTCGCTGCTCGTACGTGGCCGAGTGCCGGGCGGTACTGCCGCCGCGGCCGAGCAGCAATACAGACAGTTTCTGCAAGATGATCCTCGTCGCGTCTACTACGGACGCGTTGTGCGACGGGGCGGCTACATCGTGCTGCACTATCTCTTCTTTTATGTGATGAACGACTGGCGCTCCTCGTTTCACGGTGTCAATGACCATGAGTCGGATTGGGAGCAGGTTTTCATTTATCTCAACGACGCGCAGACCGATCAGCCGGAAGCAGCGGAGGAGAGTAGACTCACCGGAGCAACAAACGAGCCGACTCCGCTTTGGGTCGCCTATGCCTCACATGATTTCAGCGGTGACGACCTGCGACGGCGCTGGGACGATCCGGAATTGGAGAAGGTGGACGGCTCGCATCCCGTCATCTACGCCGGTGCAGGATCGCACGCAAGCTATTTTCGGCCGGGGGAGTACTTGATGCAGGTAGAGCCCGGTTTTCTTGCACCACTGCGTGGTATTGGCGGCGCGCTCGAACGGTTCTGGACCCGGACACTGCGCCAGAGCGGGGTGCTTAATCCTAATGCAGCGCTGAAGTCGTTGTTCAGTATTCCGTTTGTCGACTACGCACGTGGAGACGGCCTCACGATCGGCCCCGGTCAGAAGGAACACTGGTCGCCCGTCCTGATCGATGATACCGATGATTGGGTCGACGGTTACCGTGGGCTTTGGGGACTGGATACCTGGGATCCCCTGGGTGGCGAACGAGCGCCGGCCGGACCAAAATACCAACGTGACGGCAGTGTGCGACAATCCTGGAATGCTGTATTGGCCTGGGCCGGTCTTGATAAAGTGCCGCCGCCGGCGCAGGCGCTATCCGGTCTGGAGGAGCTCATCAGCGAGCTTGACCACGAGAAAACAGAGTTATTGGCACAGATCGGTCTTCTGCGCGTGTCTGTACGCAGAATCGAGATCGAACTTGACGCGCTGCGGCAATCCCAGTACCAGAGCGGACTCCAGCTTCGCCGCAGGCAGCAGCTGCTGGATGCGGAAGCCGAACTCAACGCCGGCATCGGACGACTTGCCGATATTGAGGAGACGGCTGAAGCTGCCACGGCTAGATTTTTACAGCTGAGCGTTGGCGACTTCGGTTCGCCGCGCGCACACATTCGTCATGCACACATCCCCCAGCCAACCATTTCACCGCCGGGAAAACTTCAGCTTTTCTGGGTGGCAGTCAGCGGTGGCTTGATCCTATTGCTCGTGACTGCTGTGATCTACGTACAACCGGTCAATTGGCTGCTTTGGTTGGTCGGTATCTTGATACTCTTCGGCGCCATCGAAGCGGCGACGCGCAATCGATTGGCTATCTTCCTCGTGCGACTGACGGTGGCGCTGGCATTGCTGACCTTGGTCATTCTTTTGTTGAAATTTTGGTGGCTCGCATTGATATTGGCCCTTGTCGGCCTGGTCATGCTCATGGTGCGGGACAACCTGCGCGAGGTCTTTGGCGGATAAGGCTGTTCCAAAGAATTAAGTCCCCCGGTTGCGTAGGGGCGTGCCCTTGCGGCCGCCCGCTGTGGTCAGGCCGAGTGTTTTCGGCCAAACAGGTTGTGTCGCCGTCAGCTGCCCTGAAAATTAGCCACAGATAAACACAGATGGCTCTCTTGTTTTCATCCCCCGTGGCGCTGTATCGCCGCATGTGAACTTCCAGGAAGATCGGGGTCTCTATTTCTTTGGAATGGCCTAAGTAGGCATCTGAGAGCGAGCTCGCGCAGCTTGTTGCTGGACGAATGCCAACTTGCACAGTCATCCAATGCCATCATTCTCCCCCCGCTCATTGCCGGTTCATGCTCGACTGTGTTACATTTTTCCTTGACTATGAGACGCTTGATTTGCTGTCGCCATCGAACCCTCCCTTTTCTGCTGATCTTCGCCGTGTGGGCGCTTCCTGCGTTGGCAACAGCGCAGACTGTGCCCACGCGCAACACCCCGATTACACTGGTCGTGCAGCCGGGTAAACCGGACTTCGTGCTCGTGGGCACGCTCAACGCACCCGATCCCAAGAACATCTACCACTCTGAGGACGGCGCCGTGACCTGGCGTGAGTCCAGTGAGGGCGCTATCGAAAATATCAGTGTGGCGGGCCTTGCTTTCCATGCCCAGCAGGCCAACACGGTCTATGCCGGTGATGGCGGCTTCGGCTATCTCTTTCGCAGCACGAATGCGGGCCGCACCTGGACCGAGATTCCCAACTTTCGCGCATTGCTAAACGAAAACAGCGCCATCGGAGATCTCTATACGACCATCGAACTGCGCAAACCGGTTCTCTATGTCTCGACCCGCTTCGACGGTGTCTATCGAAGTGAAGATGACGGCGAGACGTGGTTACAGCTGAGCGACGGACTGGTCGGCGAAGGACGTCGGGTGCGCGCAGTTTACCGTTTCGGCAATAACCTGCTGGCCGGTACCCACAACGGGCTCTATTTGCTCCCGCCGGGGACGACCGTGTGGGAACAGGTGCAGTCCTTTCCGACGCCATCGATTGTCTATGGCTTTGTCGAAGACCTTGCCAACCGCGTGCTCTATGCCGGTACGGAACAGGGGCTATTTCGATCCACGGATGGCGAAGCCTGGACGCGGGTCGAGGGGTTCCCCAACACCTTCGTCTACAGCCTTGCCCACACCGGTTCACAAGTTGTTGCCGGAACCGACACCGGTCTCTGGGTCGGGTCGGGAGACCAAATGGGCGCGTGCAAGCGTCAACGGCGCGGAGTACACCGGCGTCATCTATGCGGTTGCCAACACAGCGAAAGCGCCGCGCACGATCTACGCCGCTGCCGAGACGGATTGGGTTCTACGCAGTGACGATGAAGGCGCCACCTTCTCCTCCCTGTCGCAGATGCCGCCGCTAGACGTACGTGCTGCCCTGGCTACTGCCACGCCGACACCCACCGCAACCGCCACGCCGACCGACACATCCACACCCACGGCGACAGCAACGGATACAGCAACGCCGACAGATACACCTACACCCACAGAGACGCCGATTCCGACCGCGACTCCCACCGCCACGCCGACGCGCACGCCAACGCCAACGCGCACGCTGACGCCGACCAGAACCCCTGTATCGGTTCTCGATGTCGGCGCACCACCGACGGAAACGGCGGCCGTGGACAGCACATCACCGTTGAGCTTGACCATCGACCTGCCGGATGTTGTGCTCCCCACCGATACGGTCCCCGTGACCGATGCCGTCGTCCTGAGCACCACCGAACAGATCACCGCCGGTGCAGCGGTCACAGTTACCCAGTCGACGACAGAGCCGGCGCCGGCTGCCACGGATGCTGTGCTCTCGATCGAGGTTCCGACTACCGAGCCTCTGCTGCCGACGCTGACTCCGACTTTCACCCTTGCACCGACCGCCACGCCGACCCTTCCGCCGACAGAGACCCCGCTGCCGACGTCGACGCCGCTGCCGGCAGATACGGCTACACCAACGGTCACGCCGCTGCCCACGCCGACGCCGCTCGATTCGATTGCGGTCGCCTACGATAACTTGCCGCCGGTCTTTGTCGGTATGGGCGCACTCTTGGCGCTGGTCATCGTTGGTGCTGGCATCTCGATTATCCGCGGACCCAAAGACATTTGATATGGCCACATTGGCGCAGCTGCACGAGACGCTTGTCACCGACTCGTCTCTGGCTGACCGGGTGGCGCTGGTCGAATTCGACCATGTGACCCACGACAGCCGGGCTGTGGCGCCGGGAACGCTCTTTGTCGCCGTCACGGGCGACAACGTCGACGGCCACCGATTTATCCGCAGCGCAGTCGAGGCGGGTGCAGTCGCCGTAGTCGGTACGCATTCATATTCACAGTTGTGTGCGCAAGCTGCATTCGGCGAAACCGCCGTTCCCTACTTGCAAGTCACCGACAGCCGGCAGGCGCTCGCCCGCACAGCAGCACTTCTATATGATTTTCCCAGCCATGCTCTCACCGTCGTCGGTGTCACTGGAACCGACGGCAAGACCACTACCAGCACCATTCTCGAAGCAATCTTAACGGCGGCCACCACTGACGAGTCGGGCTCTGCAGGCCGTGTCGGTGTCATTACCACTGTGGGTGCACGCATTCGCGGCGTTGAACAGGATACCGGCTTCCATGTGACCACACCCGACGCGCCCCAGGTGCAACGATTCTTGGCCCAGATGCGTGACAGCGGCTGTCGATTCGCCGTTGTCGAGAGCACGAGCCACGGTCTAGCCCAATCACGTGTGGCGGCGGTTGCATTCGATGTGGCGGCGGTCACCAATATCACCCACGAACATTTGGATTATCACGGCAGCCGCGAAGCCTACCTGGCCGCCAAAGCTTTGCTCTTCCGCTCCCTGTTTGCTTCCCCGGCCAAGCCCCACATCCCGCGCCTGGCTGTCCTCAATGCCGACGATCCCGGCAGCAGCGGCTTCCTGCTCGCGGTGCTCGATCGGGAGCAAAGCAGATCTGACGTGTCTGTTCTGACCCGCACCTACGGACTCGACCCACGCAAGAGGCCAGACGTAGCCGCCTCCGACATCGTCTATGGTGCGGATCGCACCTGCTTCACGGTTCGCTGGTGGAACGGCGAGTTTTCACTGCATTCGCATCTGGTAGGCGAATACAATGTCTACAACGTCCTTTGCCGCGGCCACGATCGCGCTGTCGTTGGGAGTGATGCCCAAGGCGATTCAACGGGGTGTATTCGCGCTCCGCGGCGTAGTCGGTCGGATGGAGCGAATCGACTGCGGTCAGCCCTTTCTCGCCCTGATCGATTTTGCCCACTCGCCGGCCAGCCTGGAGCGGGCATTGACGGTTCTGCGCACCGTCGTCAACCAGAACGATGCCGGAGGTCGTATCATCGCAATATTCGGTAGTGCCGGTCTCGCGCGATCGGGAGAAGCGGCACCTGATGGGCAAGGTGAGCGGTCGGCTGGCCGATTTTACCGTCGTCACCGCAGAGGATCCCCGCACCGAAAGCTTGGACAAGGATCAACCGGGCCATCGCTGCCGGTGCACTCGAACATGCCGCTGTCGACAAGGTCGCCATCGTGCCGGATCGGAGCGAAGCCATCCAGTATGCCGTGGATATGGCCCGGCCGGGCGACGTGGTTGCTGCTTTCGGCAAGGGACATGAACGCAGCATGTGTTTTGGCGAAGACGAATATCCGTGGAGCGATCAGAGCGCCATGGCACAGGCATTGCAACGACGTCTGTCGTACGGCTAATAATTCGGTTCCGGACGGTTTTGTTTGCTTGTGCGCCAAAATAAGTTGTTGTATGATTGTCGCCAGTCATCAGCGAGCGGCGTCGATCCCGCGATGCCCTGTCTTACGCACCGTTCGAACCAACATTTCTAATTGCGATCTTATATTGCGATTCAAATCGTTTCCGCAAAAGGAGCCTGCAAATGCAGCCAAAAACCAGGATTCTGACAATCGCGCTGGTATCTATTCTCGCAGGTCTTGCCCTGGGTGGCTGTTATGGTGGCGACTCCGGACGCGTCTGGTTCAATATGCCGTCAGCCAAGGTGAACATCCAATCGGACGGCACGGCGACCGCATACGGGATTCCCGTTGGCCAGGTGCTCGATCCGGCGCTTGTGGCACAGATGGACGCCGGCGGAGTAGAAGAGCTGGATGCGCGCATCGGCTACAACGGCATTCATGTCTATGTGAACGGCCAAGATCTGCCCTACGTTGCGTGGGACGCCGCATCGACCGACAAACTACAGAATGTCCTGGGCGCCATGCCGACGGTGCCCCCGGCAGCTTCGCGGTATTTGCCGTGGCTGCGCAAAATCGGCCTGGGCGCCAAGTTGATCCTGCCTTCGTCGACCGGTTCCGTTGAACGCTGGAGTGGTGAGACCACCGTGGCACAGGAATCAGCTCCGGACAATCCGCTTTCCATGAATATCGGCGGCATTGCCTTCGATGAAGCGGGTAACCTGGTTATCGACGGTCTGGATACCGGTGCCCTTGCAGCTGCAGCCGGCGGAGCGCTGCCTTCGTTGGATGCCGGTACGTTGGGAATGCTCCAGTCACTGGGCATCGATAGCGTCAACGTCAATACGACGCCCAATGGCGTTAATCTCTCCATCAACGGAGAACCGTTGCCGAGCGTCGCCTATGACAGCAAAAGCCTGGATGCGCTGACTAAGTTGCTGCCTGCTCTGCCGGTTGATGCCGCCATGGTCGACACCGTCAGTCAATTTGTGCCCATGCTTCCCGGTCTTGATGTAAACGCCGACGTATCATTTACCGGCGAGCCAATCGGGACACTGGAATTGCCTGATGTCAACGTCGCTGTTGCCGACGACGGGTCACTCTCCGCATATGGATTGACCTTGGCACCGGCTGGTACCCTTGACGACGCCACATTGGCCACCCTGGAGGGCGCCAATATCGGCAGCGTGAACGTGGATGTCGACGCCGACGGTCTATTTGCCGCAGTGAACGGTGCAAAACTGCCCAGCATTTCCTGGAACGACGCTTCCATCGCTGCCATCGCCGGCATTGCCGGTGCAGCTGCCGGTCAAAGTCCGGAAACTGTCGAAGGGGTGCTAAACCTGGTTCGTACCTCAGGGCTGACTGCGAACCTGGTATTGCCCGGTGGCGAAGCGCAGACCGGAGAAGTTGACCGGACCATGCAGCCGCCGGCGATGGGTGATATGACACCACCTACGGTCCACCTGGATGCCACCTTTGACAAGAGTGGTGCCTTGAAATCGATCGGTACGTTGGGCGCCGAAGATCTGGCTGCACTGGGCGTCCCGCTCGACGGCGCCGCATTGCCGCCTCAGTTGCTCGACTTGATGGATTCCAGCAATGCATCGACCATGAACATCGCGACCCAGGACAACAAGTTGATCGTGTCCCTGGGCGGACAGGAAGCGCTGGCCATCGATTACGATGCTGAGTCACTATCCAATGCTCTGGACTTGGCCGCGGCTTTCGCGCCGGATTCACCGCTCAGCGACCCGGCGTTGTCACAGCTCATCAACGACGTCATTTTGCCGCTTGCACCCGGTGCAGATGTGAACATCAACGTCATGCTTGAATAAGTCACCGTTCGCAAACAAGCCGGATATTGCAGCCTTCGGCAGACAGATTGAAGCTGCCGCCCGGAAGTTCGTTGCGGACATTCACTCAGCTATCTCTCCCCTTTTCCCAAAAGAAGCCGTTCTACAAAATGTAGAACGGCTTCTTTGATCTCCATTGTATCCGATGCCGAATTCACATTTACGACGCCGAATGCGCCCGTATCCAACCGGCGCCTGCCAGAAGCCCGATTGCCGCCCAGTTCCATCCGGCAATGTCGGCCAGCGCCTGGTAGGCGTCGACCTGTGCATGGGCCAGACCCGCCACCAGCCCTGCCAGCAGACCGGCAGCCAGCCATCGTAACGGAGCTGGTGGCGGTACCTGTCGTAACGCGTTGCCCGCCTGCGCCACTACAACGAGTAGGAACGCCAGCCAGCCCAAGCCCAGAATCCCCCACATGCTCATGGTTTCCAGCCACAGATTGTGCGGATGACGCAGATCGGGGTCGATCGACGACGCGATTGGAATGAACGCGGGAAACACCCAGTTGAATCCACCCGGACCTACGCCCAGCAGGGGGTGGGCGCGCCAGAGCTCCAGCGTGGTCAGCCAGGTTGTCCACCGATTCAAAATGGTCGCGCTGTTGCCTGCACGTTGTGCAAAAAACAGCAGAAAGAGCAGCCCGGCCGCCAGCGCTGCGGCAATCAACGCTGTAGCCGGAATCCATCTGCGAAAGCCCCGATCATACGCAGACGGCGTGAATAGTTCAATTCGGCGTGAATACCATGACAGAAATCCGGCTTTGCTACCTCTGGTAGGAACCGAACGAGGATTTCTGTCGGGATTCAGTAGAAAGACAAAACTGGCCACGCCCAATGGCACTCCCAGAACCAACGCACCCCGACTAAAGGTCAGAATCAGCGCCAGCGCGCACAGGACCAACCCAATCCCCGCCAACCCTAGACGAACCGTGGCACCATCGGCAATCCGCAACGCTACCCATAGACCAACACCGGCCAGGAGAGTGCGTTCGAGGTAGAGCGCAGTATGATTCGGCGAAAAGTGGGGGCCGACCAGCCTGCGCACGCCGTCGACGGTGGTGCCGCTGCCCATCATCCAGTGCGCGAGGCCAATGAGCGCTGCGAGCATCCCACCGAGGACAATCGCAGCCGTTGCATGCGTGAGCTCGCGCCGAGAGAGAGCGGTGCCCGGTCCGGTCAGCAATCGGACGGCCAAATAGAGAGCAAGCGGCGTCAAAACCAGATCGGCGAGCCCCGTCCAATATGCGGGCCAATGCCAAACGTTTACTCCTGCCGCCGCGCCGAGTGCCAGCCACCCGAGTGCCAACCAATCAGCCGGCTGCAGACGGGCACGTTGGTGGCGGAGCTGACGCGTTTGAGACGCCAGAAAGGGGAGCATGGCGAGCACCGCGGCCTGGGTCGGCGGCAGGTACAGGGTACCGCCGAGAAACGTGATTTCCTTGTGATAGATATGTAGCGGCAACAGCGCAAGTGCCAGCCACAGCCCGTGACGGGGCACGGCACTGATCAAACATGCGGCCGCGCCCAGCAGCAAAAGGACCAGCGGCGGAAATGTCGCGAAATAGAACGCTGCGATCACGATCGACCACGAGAGAAGATGGACAGGCCAGGTCCGCGCCCGATAGTGCCTGGACCACGACGCCCACGGAAGTAGCCGTGCGGCGGCGCGACCACGCCAAATCCCGAACGCGATAGCCGCCAGCCCGACCAGAACTAGCCCCAAGGGTGCAGACTTCTCCTGTCGGCTCATATGGGTCGTCGGCAGGGGCCCGAATACCAGCGCAGAGAGAAGCTCGTCGTCCGTCGCAAATCCCCAGATGGGATCATCGGGCGCCGCTTGCGGCCGATCGATGGCCCATGCCAGACTGGAGAGCCACGGCCACTGCGTTTGCGCAATGGTCACCGCATCGGCCGCAAATTGCCGCTGATTGTCCGGCGAAACAGTGCTCCAGGGCGAGTTGGGCATGCGATTCCAGCCGAAGCGCACGGCCAGAAGCGGGACATCATCGGCACCGGCGCTGACCAGCCGTCGTCGAATCGCCGCCGCACGTTGAAAGCTCAGACGCGCGCCGGCCAGGTGCGCATCGTCGGACCGGTAGCCGAAACCCAGCGGCTGAATCGCCAACATATCGACGACATCCAGCGCGCCGGCCGCGATCATACGTTCGAAAAATGCGAACTCATCCATGGCCGTGTGGCCGCGGTCGGTGGTGGGGGCCAGAGCGGCGGCAACGATGATCGCGTCCGGATCCGCAGAACGAATGGCTTCCGCGGCAAGACGCGCAAGCTGCGCATAGTGGACAGGCTCAATGTGTCGATTGCCCCAATGGGGGGCGATATTTGGTTCGTCCCAAAGCTGATAGAAGCGCAGCCGATCGCCGTAGCGTCGGGCCACGGATCGGGCAAAGCGGGCAAAGTCGGTCGGGTCGGCCGGAGGCGCCAGCGGGTTGGCCGTCGGTTGCCGATCCTGCGGGGCACGCGCCCATGGCGGGCTGCCGTCCAATACCAGCAGTGGCGTCAGGTCTGCAGCAACTATCTCGTCCAACGTTGCGTCCAGTGCCTCCCACTGGTAGATGCCGGGTTGTGGCTCGATTCTTCCCCAATCCACGCGTTGGCGAACCCAGCCGAAACCATGTGCCTGCAATCTTTCCAGCGCCGCGCGGCGGGCAGGGTTTTCCACGTCCATTAGGTCAATGTTGATGCCGGGACCGGGCAGTTCGAGTGTGGCCACGGAATTTGGTTGCAGTCCCCATCCCTGCTGACGTCCGTACTCTGCGCCGCTGTCGACCAAATACACACCTGTGCAGACGAGCAGGAACGAGATAGCCAGCCGTATTAATGCCGCCATTGAACGCAACGAATCGCGTTTGGCAGAGAGCAGGTACCGACCGGCGGCCAGCGTCGACGCCGGTTTACCAGACGAAATCGTAGCCACAATAGATGGATATCTCAATAGAAATGACGATAAGAGCTGGGGTCAAGCGGGGTTCTGATCTGAACGATTGCCGATCGCATGTTCATGGATATTGTTGGCCAGCTTGGCCAGGTCATCCTGAAGTTTACGCATTCGCTCCACCTGGACACTGGTCTGGTATGGTGTATTGTTGGACGCATCCAGTTGGTGGAGGGCGTCATGAAATTCTTGGGTTCCCGTCTGCCAATCCATCGCCAGGAACGACCATGAGACCGGGAACTTGAGCGGTGGCAGTGTGGATTCCAACGCATCTAACCAGCGACGGTATTCGTCGGCACTGTCGCCGCTCTGCAGTCCGGCTGACGAAGGGGCGTCGTCCTGCCTGGTCACCATGTCGAGCGACTGCATCCCGCGTCTGAAGTCATCCGGGGTAAAGATCCGGCTGTCGTCCGCGTTGAGCCACAGGACGGGGGTGCCGAAGCTGACGCGGTCCGGCTGCAGCGCATAGAGGTTGCTGCGGGCGTAACTGACGGCTACGTCGATTGCGCCGGGGCACGAGCCGTCCAGCAACTCCTCATACAACGTCGCGGCAAAACGTCCGGCGTCATCGTCGTTGATTTCGAACTGCATCGCTGCAACTGCCGGAATGCCGGACTGTAACAGTTGTGGACCGACGCTGGCAAAAGGCGTTCGATCCGATTCGCGGCCGGCCAAACAGGCGCTCAGAAAGACAAACTTGAGACTTGTCACCTTGTCCAGCGCAACGCGCAGGGCGCCAGCCGGGATCAGCGCTGCTTCGTCATTGTGCCAGAGCAGCAATCCGTCAGGCCGGCCATGCGTGATGATATGCAGAATGTCGGCTTGATGTTCGCGGGCTGCCGCTGCCAGATCCAGCACATCGAAGCGGCCGGTGAGTGTGCGGAGCAGTAGCCGCGCCGGCGCCAATGGGCCCAGCGTCTGTACGATCTGGTCGAGATGTTGCTCGAAATCGAGCATGCCCAGCGGATCATCAGCTGCTGCAATCAGCAGGCGCAACGGCATCTGGGCCCGTAGCGATCGGGCGCGACCGAGATAACGGGCGTCGGTGTGTGTCCGCACCAGAGGCGTACGTGTGTCAGCTGCATAGAGTTGATTGCGGTCGGCGTCATAGAGCAGCTCCCAGGGCAGGGCCGCAACCAACGGTGGATGGAGCGCCAATCGCAGACGGACACCTCCCGTACCGCTCAATGTCTCTGCACGGATCCACAGACGTTGTACATCGCCTGCCATCAACCCATGATAGAGGCGACTGCCGGCGTCGGCGATCAGCTCTGCACCGGGCACTGTCTGTACATCGGCAAGTTGGGCCAATGCCGCTTGCCAATAGTCGGCGTGGACATCGTCTTCGAAGACGCCCTCTGCGCTCTGGCCGTCAAAGCGCACCGTGACGGCGTAGGGCGAGTTCGCGCCGCGAATGGCAATGTCGAAGTTGGTGTGGTGGCAGTTCTGCATGGCGCTCAATCGTCGCTGGTTGTTTGTCGCCCACTTTGCGCTTGCGGGCAAGATAGGCGACAATTTTAACATGCGTATCTTACCGTCCGACAACTGGAGCGCGCAACTTCAACGATTGCGTCCGGATCGCCTCCGTGCCGCGCATAGAGACGAAACGCGCCGTCCTGTGCAGGTCGACTACCGGGATCGCATCAGCGTTGCCACATGGGTGATCGTTTTTTGCCTGGGGACTAGCCTGTTGTTGGACGTGCCGACCATCATCCTGACCTTTACAGCTCTGGGGTCGCCGGTCAGCATACCCTTGGGCGAGATGACGGTCGCCGCGTTTTTCCTGGCCATCGTGTCGGCGGCGAGCGCCGAAAGCGTGGTCTCTGTTCACCCCCGTTTCAGCATCTCACATCGCCGAGGCCATACGTGGGCTTTCTGGGCTTTGCCCATGGCGTTGATGATCATCTCCGTCGTACTGCTGCCGTTGGCGCCGAGCCGACTCGTGCAGGTGCTGGTGTTGCCGTTGAGCGGCGGACTGATTGCGCTGGCCTTCTTCTGCCTCTACGCAACGGTTGAGGCAGGTCAGCCCGGTTATCGACGTGCGCGACTGATTCTGGACGCGCTGGCCTACGGCTCTGCGTTGCTGCTCTTCCTGTTTGTCTACCAGACGCGAACGCGCAGCCTGTTGTCCGGATCGTTGATCGCCGCCACGGCCGTCCTGTTGGCCGTCGAGCTATTGCGCAGCACCACCGATCGCGTCAGCCTTGTGATCAGCTACGGCGTCATTGTGGGCTTGATCCTCGGGCAGGTGACGTGGGCGCTCAACTACTGGCTGCTGCCCAACTTCATCGGTGGGCTCTTGCTGTTGTTGATCTTCTATATGTTGACGGGGATTGCACAACAGGGGCTGCAAAACAGACTGACACAGCGTGTGCTGGTCGAATTTGCGGTCTTTGCGGGCGTGGCACTGCTGCTGATCGCGTTTGTAGCCACGCGGGTTAATTGACGTGAGGGTGTGACGGCCGGGACATCGCAAGCCTTGGAGACTCAATCGGAATTCGCTGCCCGCTTCTTTTCCTCATGAACGGATTCCACAAGTCGAGCGCCGTTCCCTTTCCAGTCGCTACGCGCGTTCACGTCCACGAGCAAGCTACCGACAACCGTTGTCAGCACCCTGTTGACCGGCGTCGATATACCGACCTCCCGGCCGCAGCGCACCACGGCGCCGTTGAGCCAACCGACCTCACTTCGACCTTTGCCACCGTGTAGATCCAGATGAAGGCTGGGCATCTTGCCGCCCCGTGCACCGCCGATCATCCAGCGCAGGACGGTGCGAATGGTACCATTCGGTGCATATCTGATGGCGGGCGCGAGGAGGTTAAATGGATAGCCCCCCAATGCAATCGGTGCAATGCCCATGGCATCCATGACGGCCAACGCCTCTCGCCACGCCTCAATTTCAATGTCGACAATTCCGGAGTCGGCGAAGACCCGTGCCGGCGGCGCATCTAAGATGGCGCAGGTGGCGTTGCCCAACATGTTCATCAGGAGCTTGGTCCACTTCATGCCGCGCGCGTTGGCGTAGTTCTTGACGTCAAATCCGGCTTCTCCCAGGGCATGTTCCAGGGCGGTGGTTGGACGCGTGTACATTCCTTGCACCCATGCGCTGATACCCATGGAATAGCGAGGTTTGTCGACCTGGATGACCCCTAATTCCGGTACGGACACCGGCGTAGTCAAAGTGCCGGCAATCGTAGCTGCCGGCCCATAGCGCGGCTGCGATCTCTCTTCGTTGCCGACACCGTTCTGCATGCTCACCACCGGTGAAGCGGCCATCGCCCAATTGGGCCTCGCCGCGTCCAACTCGTCGAGCGCGGTCGCTGTGTCATAGCTTTTTACGGTGAGGATCACTGCGTCGTATTCTACGCCGGCATCAACATTCGCGAATGCGTCGCCCACATTTCCCGCCGGCCGCAACGACTCGATACGATGATCGCCCGTTTCATCCCTTAGATGCAGACCGTCGCGCTGAACCACTTGTGCAAAGCGCGGGCGACCGACGAGGGTGACGGTGTGGCCTGCCCGTGCCAACTTGCCGCCGACCAGGCAGCCGATAGCGCCGGCACCGATGATGAGCAACTTCACCGGGCGAGTTCTCCGCGCAATTCCCGCTGTTCGAGATCATACAGTCCGTAGGCCGCGGCCACAATTTCGATGGGATGCCGGCTGGGGATATTGGTGCCGTGTTCCAGCTGCCAGCGACAGGTCTCGGAATCGCAGGCAGTATAGCGGACACCATGCCCCTGGTCGCGCACAAAGTGAGAAGAGTTCCTGTCCTACGTCCATGGCGATTTGGTACTTTTCGCGCTTGTATCCGTATGTGCCGGCGATGCCGCAGCAGCGGGCCTGGCTCTCGCGTACATCCAGATCGGGGATAAGGGCCATGATTTCGAGCGCCGGTTTGCCGACGCGATGAGCGCGTTGCTGGCAGGGAGCGTGGTAAGGAAGTGTCATGGTCTGCGCTTGCTGTAGTGGGTCGAAATCTGTGCGCAACTCGCCTGCGTCGTGCAACTCCAGCAAGCCACTCAAAGATGTCCCATGTCCCCATCTTGAGGACGAGAGACGCGTCGTCGTGCATGTCCAGTAGTTCGGGCGCCTCTTCCTTGAGAGTGAGGGTGCAGCTTGTGCTGGTGCCGATGATCGGATACCCGGCCCGTGCATAACCTGCTAGGTGGGCAACGTTGTTCAGGTGATATTTGGCGGCAGCATCGAACTCTCCGTTGCTGAGCATCGGCAGACCGCAGCAATTTTGGGGTGGGACGATCACCTCAAAGCCGTTGTGCTCCAAGACTGCGACCGCGGCTTTGCCCACAAACGGCTCGTAGTGCATGGTGGCGCAGCCGTGGAAATAGACGACTTTCCGCTCGGATTTGAGGCGTCTACCCGCAGTTCGTTTGATCCAGCGCCCGAATGTACCCGACGTACTCCATTTGGGCAGCGGTGCGTGGCGTGCAATCCCCAAGACCTGTTGGGCAACGATACGGCTGAACGGGTTGTGCAGCACACGATTGGCCAATCCCGGCATGGCACTGCCCAGCTTGCCCAACAACTCGTTGCGGCCGAGCAGCCTGTTGCGCAGCGGAATGCCCTTCTGCGCAGCGATCTGGGCCCGGGCCCGGGCGTTCAACTCAGCGATCTTTACACCGGTCGGACAGACTTCGTTGCAGACGCGGCAACCAGAGCAGTAATCCACCGAATGGTCGGGTGAGCGAGGCTGCCCTATCTCGCGGAAGCGCTGTGCCTGTGGTCCCACATACTTGGGACCGGGAAAGAGGTCAGTGACCGCGGAGACGGGGCAGTAACTGGTGCAGATATTGCACTTGATACACTCGTCCAGCGAATGGTCAACCGACTGCCAGGAAATACCGTGCATTGCGTACTCTCCAGCTTGATCCGCTCTTCAACGGCGTAGGTGCGGTGCAGCCGCACACCCTACGCCGTCTGTAGACATTCTTTGACGATGGATTCCGCCGCAGCTACACCGGTAACGATCGCAATGCCTTCGAGGCTGCGCTCCTGAATACCGTCGGCGCCGGCCAATACAGCGCCGGCCGCGCGGAGATTATGGAAGACGACGGTGCCGTCACGGTCGACCGGCTGGAAGGCCGCGTTCGCACCGACACCACCCCGAAAGACCGGTTGCCCGCCGGGGTCCAAAAAGATCGGCTTGAACCACGCTTTCCTGTCCTGGGGCATGGAGAGGGGCAGGTCGAAGACCGTCTCCCAGATACGGCCGCGGTGGTCGCTCTCGAAACCGCCGCCGAGCACACCCCCGGTAGCCAAAAGATAGTGCGCAGCCCGATGGCGCAACGGACGCGCGCTGGTTTCCGTCTCGACATGACGTACCGTCGCACCGTCAGCCTGAAACCCGACGACCTCCATCCCCGGCTCGACCCGAACGCCGCGCGCGGTGAGCATTCTCTGCAACGTGGTGTAGAGACGAATTCCAGGTACGCTCGGCGGCAGCGTCGGTATCTCGAAGACCGGCACACCGAGTTCGGTCGATAGTTCCTGTAGGACCGTGCTGTGTTCATTCAGCCCCAATATGGCCGGAAGCCCGACGCGCTCACCTCTTTTCGTATGCCGTCTGATGGCCGCGATCAGGCGTTTTCTTACGAGGGGGCTGTCGATCGCCGCTGCCAGTTGTACCGTGTTGCTGTCATGGCGATCGGTGAGCAGTGACAACGGAAGCTGGAGCGCGCGTGCGACCTGTCCTTGCTTGCGTAGGTTGTCGGCGATTAGCTCAGGATAAAAATCGCGCATGCCGGTGAAGCCTACGATCAGCATGGGCATGGGATTGTCCAGGTTGCCCCACGCTGGCCGGAGGGTGCCAGCCAAACCGGCCGCGCCGCACCGACCGGCGACGGCAGTTGTTGGTTACGGTCGGCGCTCTCGCCTTGATAGGATAGCCCCGCCGACGCTAGTGCGGTCTGAAATGCCGCCATGGAGTCCCGGATCTGTCGGCTAGAGAGCCTCCTGTACGGATGTTCTGCGGGCAGTCGATCAAGCGTGCCCAACGGGTATTCGACCGCGCCGGCTGCTTGGTCACCCGGCAGATAGCCGAGCAGATCGATTGTGCCGGCCGACCAGTGCATCGCTCCTAATCCCTTGGCGACGACGCGCACGCGCAGGCCGTGGTCTGCAGCGGTCAGGGCTGCGCTCAGCCCCGCCAACCCGGCGCCGATGACGAGCAAATCAAGCATCTGCGTCCGCCTTTCGGCTTTTGTCCGCCGAGGCGCTACCACCGGACGATTCATCCGTGCCGCCCGGAGTCGTGTCAAAGCGGTAAAAATCGGTTAGGGGGCTGTGCGCATCATCAGGCGGCAGATGGTCGACGTTCATGAGGTGAAGATAGATCAACTCGTCGAGGCGCTCCTGCTTGAGCTGTTGGCCCCACAGAACCGGAGTAAGTCCCTTCCAGCGCTCCTGTAAGAAGTCATTGAGCAGCAGATTGGGGTTGAGGAGATGGGCAGGCCGGCGCTTACTCGGCCCGTTGCGAGTGCCGGCTCGAGTTGCCATGTGCCCGGGTGACTGCATATACGCGACATCCCACGCCTCGCTCTCGTCAGGCGCGTGGTCGGCTCCGTCCCGGTGGATCAGCTCGTGGGTGATGCCGACCGCCCGATAGGTGCAGAATCCGCCCTGACAGGGACCCATGCCCAGCCGTACGTCGCGGCGGAGATCGTCCAGGGTTATGGTTGGGTTCCGTCGCACGGCGTGTTCGAGCATGGCGCGGGTGACCAATTCGCATTCGCAGACGAGTTCGGGCTGTAGACGATGTTCCTCCACTTCGTGTAACCGGTGACCGAGCCAGTAGTGACCTTGGTCGACGCCCAGGCACCTGCGTGTGTCGCCGTGCGACAGGGCCGCGTGACACCGAGTTGCCGGCATGCGGTGTCCATGGTCGGTCTCGGCCATCAGCCGGAAGGTGGTCCACTTGCCGCCGGTGATGGTCAGAAAACCGCGCCACGCCGTCGCGCTGACTGTGGTCGAGCAGGGTGAGCGCGCGGGTGGCATCGCGACTTTCGCCGGAAAATCCTTCCTGATAGAGTGGGCGTACGCCTGCCCACGCCCGCAGCACCCGTGCCTTGCTGATGCCCGGCACCAGTTTGTCGCCTTCGTCCAGCATGAGTTGCACTTCCCATGGTTCGATGCGCAGACAACTCAGGATCGACCACCTTTTCGTCGGTGGTGCCGATGACGGCAACCGTGTGAATCGGCACGATGATGTCGCCGTCGGCGGGCATTTTGCAGCGATTGAGCACAGTGTTGACGACCCGGTGGTTCATCGCGACCATGGTGCCCTTGCCCGGGATGATCTTGACGACAACACCTGCCTGCGCAGCCACCTGGCCCGCCCAGGCGCCGGCTGCATTGATGACCATGTCGGCATGGATGATCATCTCTTCCTGGGCAACCAGGTCGCGTACCTGCGCGCCGACGACACGCCGCCAGCCGTTGGTGTCGTCGGTCAGCAGCGCGATCGACCTCGTGATAGACGAGTACGTGCGCACCGGCCTCACGCGCGGCCTGCGCGGTGGCATGGGTGGCCAGAAAGCTGTCGGCCGCACCGTCGTTGCACCTCGAAGACGCGGCTGCACGCGTGGGTTGAGCAGCGGTTCGCGGCGCAACGCTTCGGCCACGGAGATTTCTGTGCAAGGCAGCCCAAGGCGGTCGCAGGCGGCCTTGAACTGATCGGGGTAGTCGCCCTCATCTTCGGGCGTGACCACAAAGAAGCCGCTGGTCTCTTCGATGCAATGGGTGTGGGTGCGGCGCAGGATGCGGTTCTCTTGAATGCATTCGACCGCGCTGCGCGGATCCTTGACGACGTAGCGGCCACCGCTGTGGAGCAGACCGTGATAGCGTCCGGTCGTTCCGTGGGTCAGGTCGCGCTTTTCGACCAGGATCGTGCTTGAAGCCGCGTAATGCTGCGTCCCAGGCCACGCCGGTTCCGGTCGAACCGCCGCCGATGACAAGAATTTCCGTCTTGATTTGTTTCATGCGTAAGATCTCGCTTTTTCTGACATGGAGGTGTGGCGTCAGTGCCGGCGTTGCCTGCGTCAGCAGTGTCGCGCACGCGGTCAGCGCTATTGCAGCGCAGTGCCATTTCGGCCAACTCGCGGCAGTCAGCACTGCTCCATTCACGGACTACCTGCTTGACCAGGGGCACAGCGGGCAGCGGCACGCTGAATTCGGTGACGCCCAGACCAAAGAGCAATGGAATGGCCCGAACGTTGCCGGCCATCTCTCCGCAGAGCGAAACGGGCAGTTCCCGCTGCATGGCTGCCACGCAAACGTGGCGGATCATGTAGAGGACGGCCGGGTGAAGCGGATCGGCCAGTTGCGCAACGTGGCTGTTGGTCCGGTCGCTGGCCATCACATATTGGGCCAGATCGTTGGTGCCGATGCTGAAGAAATCGACCATTTCGGCCAGGTGGCGGGCAATGAGCGCGGCGGACGGCACTTCGATGAGCACGCCCAGCTCAATGTCGCTGCGCCGGCGCTGCGGGCCGCCGAACAGTTCGCATATGGACGTCATCGACGATGTCCAGGGCGGCATCAACTTCTTCCAGCGTGCTGACCATCGGCAGCATAAAGCGCACGCGTACATCCGGGCGCAGTTCATTGGCGGCGGTGGCCAGTGCGCTGATATTGGGTCACGCAGCAGTTCGGGGTGAGCCAGCAGCAGACGGATGCCGCGTTTGCCGAGGAAAGGGTTCTCTTCCTGGGTGCATGGATGAAGTCGACCGGCTTGTCGCCACCTGCGTCCAGCGCGCGGACGGTCAGTAGCTTGCCGCTCAGTTTCCGGCCGAAGTCGGTGAAAGACCTCGGACTTGTTCTTCTCGGCGACGGCGGCAGCGGTGCGGTTCTGAAACAGATATTCGGTGCGCAGCAGTCCGATGCCGTCGGCGCCGATGTGACGGATCTGGTCGATGTCATCCGGCTTGTTGGCATTGACGTAGACGGCCACGCGGACGCCATCGCGGGTGACGGCCGGCTCGTGGGCGTGATCGTAGGCGCAGCTGGCGCTGTTGCTCCTGGACCTGCAGAAGCACCGGAAAGCGATGCGATCTCCTCGTCGGCGATCTGGCGCAGATCAGCAGGCTGCCCTGGTTTCCGTCCAGAATGGCCGGGACTGCCGTGGGTCAAGTCGAGGATGCTGTCCCCAGCCCACAGACGAGCGGCAGGCCCAGGCTGCGCGCCAGGATGGCGGAATGGGCGGTCGGCGTGCTCTCGGCCAGGGCGATGCCGGCCACTCGTGCGGTTGGCCAGCGCGGCCACGTCCGACGGCGTCAGGTCGTGGGCAACCAGAATTGCGCCGTCCGGCAGATCGTGGAGCGGATCCGTCGGCAAGTCGACGCCCAGGTGGCGTCAGCAACCGCCGGCCGATGTCGAGGATGTCGGCGGCACGACTGGCGAAGTACTCATCGTCCAACTCGCCGAAGAGTCTCGCGATATTCTGGACGGCCTGTAGGTGGCCGTGGGCGCGCATCGCGGCCGTCGACAGGATGGCGCTCACGAACGGCGTCGACGAGGGTCGTGTCGTGCAGGATCAACTGGTGCACGGCAAAGATGTCTGCGCGACCGGAGTTGAGGCTGTGCGCCGGCATGGGCCAGTTCTACTTCCACCGCGACCTGCGCCACGAGGAATTGTTGCCACTCGGCTCGGCATCACGGTCGTGCCGTCAGCGTGCGGGTACGAGAGATGTACGTCGATGTTGCCGTCCGGCGCGTGGTAGACGATAGATCGTCCCAATGCCGACACCGGGCGCGGCGGGCACGCCGGCGAAGGTGGTTGTCATGACGCATCCGGCACATCGTAGACGCGTGTTCGAAGAGCGGTCAATGCAGGGCCAGATCGCGGCCGCGGCATCAGGCCCGTCGGCCTGAGATCTGCAGCGTGTGACCCTGGCGCGCCTGCAGTTGCATCAACTGCAGGATGCTCTTGGCATCGACCACGGGTGATTCGCGCGTCAGATTCTCGTGCAGTGATGTCGCGCACTGTAGCGGTTGGCCACCTGTACGACGTCTTTGCTCTTGCGCAGGTGCAAGACCCAGCGGATGTGTGATGGTGACGTTGGCGAGCGACGGCTTCAGTCATGGTCTATCAGCGTTGCGACCTTCGGGTACTGGCTGGCTGCTTCGGCTGCCTCGTTGACGGTTGCCAGGTCGTGGCTGACGCTGGCTTCCAGATGCGGCGACAACCGCGCCTTCGACCAGCGGCGCGTTGCTGATCAGGCAGTTGGATTGCAGTTCTTCGCTCGCAGCATCTCGATGGCCAGTTCCGCGCTCAGGACGGCACTGCCCAGATCGACCAGGAGCAGCACACCGTCCGGCGTCCAGACGTCACGGATCGCCTGGCTGATGCGCACGGCATCGGTACCCAAGCTGCGGGTCCATCGTCGATCAGAATGCCGCCGACTGCTTCGATGCGATCTGCCCGATTGGCCATCTGGTCGGCCAGTTCTTTGACGCCTGCGGCGAGTTGATGGCAATGGGATACAATGACAAGATTGACCACGACGACTGTCTCAGATCCTCGACCCAGTTCAAGGTGCGGTTCGACGGCTTTTTTCCAGCCGGCGTACCCGGCATGCACGCGCCTCGGCGCTGATCTGCGGCTGCCAGGTGCGGTCCACCTGCCAGTTGGCGCGCAGGCTTGTCCAGACGTCGGGCCAGAAGCCGACCGCCAGGCCCGCGGCGTAGGCGGCGCCCAGGCTGGTCGTCTCGGCCACCTGGGGCCGAATGACCTCGGCGCCCAGGATGTCGGCCTGAAGCTGCATCAGGAAATTGTTGACGGTGGCGCCGCCGTCGACCTTGAGCCGCTGCAGCGGCACGCCGCTGTCGGCGTTCATGGCCTCCAGCACTTCACGCGTCTGGTAGCAGATCGATTCCAGCGTGGCGCGCACGATGTGGGCCCTGTTGACGTAGCGGGTCAGGCCGACGATGACGCCGCGGGCGTCGCTGCGCCAGTAGGGGGCGAAGAGTCCGCTGAAGGCCGGCACGAAATAGCAGCCGCCGCTGTCGTCGCACGCTGCCGGGCGATGGCTTCGGTCTCGGCGGCGTTCTCGATCAGGCCCAGATTGTCGCGCAGCCATTGTACGGTCGCGCCGGCCATGGCGATCGAGCCTTCCAGCGCGTAGACGGTCGGCTGGTCGCCGAATTGATAGCAGACGGTGGTCAGCAGCCCGTTGCGGCTGTGGACGATCTCGCTCGCCGGTGTTGAGGATCATGAAACAGCCGGTGCCGTAGGTGTTCTTGGCCTCGCCGGGATCGAAGCAGGTCTGGCCGACGGTGGCGGCCTGTTGGTCGCCCAGGTCGCCGCAGACCGGAATCTCGCCCTGGAACGGCCCGTGGCCAGCGTCATGCCGTAGAAGTCTGGATCGCTGCTGGGGCGAATCTCGGGCAAGATGGCGCGGGAATGTCCGAGGATGTCCAGCAGTTCGTCGTCCCAGTCCAGCGTCTCCAGGTCCATGAGCATGGTGCGGCTGGCATTGGTCGGGTCGGTGATGTGCTTGCCGCCGGTCAAGTTCCAGATCAGCCAGGTGTCGATCGGTGCCGAAGAGCAGGTCGCCGGCCTCGGCCTGGGCGCGCGCGCCGGGCACATTGTCCAGCAGCCAGCGGATCTTGGGGCCGGAGAAGTAGGTGGCCAGGGGCAGACCGGTCTTGCGATAGATCAGATGTCGGCATGGCCCGCGTCTTCCAACTCGGCGGCAGATGCGATCGGTGCGCGTGTCCTGCCAGACGATGGCGTTGTGGACCGGCTTGCCCGTTGCGCGGTCCCAGAGCACGGCGGTCTCGCGCTGGTTGGTGATGCCGATGGCGGCGATGTCATCGGCCGGGACGCCGGCCTTGGCCAGGGTCGCGCCGATGACCTGCACGCGTTCGCATCCCAGATTTCGAGCGGGTCATGTTCGACCCAGCCGCTCTGCGGGAAGATCTGCTCATGTTCGCGCTGGTCGTAGTCGACAACGGTGCCGTCGTCGTCGAACAGCATGAAGCGCGTGCTGGTCGTGCCGGAGTCGATTGCGCCTACGTACGAGGCCATACCTTGTGCACGCTTCCTAGGTGAAACGTCATTTACTGTCGGTCCCGACCCCTCTTGCTTTCGGGTCGAAGTGCGCAGCAAACGCAACGCGATCGGCGCCGCTGTCCAGGTCGCCGACATTGACCAGAAATGGAGCTCGCGAGCCCAAGCGACCGTCTTGTTCTACGTCGAACACGCCCTCGTGGACTGCATGCGGTTAGTGCGGCTATTTCCTGGCTGGGCCCCCCAATGCGCTAGCGCGGCAGATTCGGATCAGATAGAACGTGCTGGTTGCGCCGGGATCTTGGTGTCCGATGGAGCGCGGACCGAGATAGCTGGCGCGGCCCTTGCTGCGCCTCCAACTCGACCGTGTGCTTCATGCCGCTTTCGCTCGGCGGCGACGGCATCGCCAGGCGCATACCTCGGACCGTGTCGCCCGCAGCTGACGGCAGTCCTCCAGCGCTTCGACTGCCGGCTCGCAGCGCGTCGATCATGGTCTTGTCGTTGAGTTGCGCCTTGCCGCGCTGCTTGACGCCTTCCAGCCCGTTGCGGAACATGACCGGCAAGTCCGCCGGCGTCGACGGCGAGCCGGCCATCGATGTTGCTGGCCGCGCGGAGGAAAAAGGCACCATAGAGCGGACCGGCCGCGCCGCCCACGCTGCTGATGAGCGTCATGGCGATGGTGCGCAAGAGACTGGCCTACGTCTGCGGACTGGTCTTCGGCGTCGCGGCCAGCCGCTCGCCGCACCTGGTGCATGCCGCGCTGCATGTTGATGCCGTGGTCGGCGTCGCCGATGGCGGCGTCCAGTTCGGTGAGCAGATCTTCCTGCTCTTCGATCCGCGCGGCGTACAAGCCAGCCAGTGTCGGAAACTGGGCCAGTGTGACGGTGTCACTCATAGTGTCAAGGTATCCAACCGCTGGTGTCGACGCACGACCGGCTGCGCCAGTGTAACCGGCCCTCTGTCGACGACAATCGACTCAGTCGTTGGTCACGGGGCGCCTACCACCAGAGCGCCGGCGTGCGAACGGGCGCATCCCACAGCGCGTCAGTTCCGGCGTCAGCCGTATGAGCGTAATGGCACAGCCGGCCGTGTCCAGGCTGGTGATGTAGTTGCCGACCAATTGGCGCTCCACGGGATGCCGAACGCCTGCCAGCAAATGATACAGGTGACGAAAGACGATGTAGAGCTCCTGCTGCGGAGTGGCGCCCAGTCCGCTGACCATGGCCATCACCCGGTCGCCCGGCGCGGAGTCCAGAGATCGGCGATGATCGGCCCGACCAGCGAGTATCGGCGAGTTCGGCCGGCCGGGGTAGGCGATGCGCCGCCGACCCCGCTCGCCGTGCATGCCGACGCCCAGCTCCAGTTCGCCCACTGGCAGCTGGAAGATGGGATGGCCCACGCTGGGCACGGTGCAACTGGTCAGCGCCGCGCCCATGCTGCGAGACTCGTCGATGACGCGCGCGGGCGATCGCGGCGACGTCTGCCAGGGGACGCCCTTGCTTCGGCAGCCGCGCCGGCCAGCTTCTCGACCAGGACGGTTGCGCCCATGCCCCGACGATTGCCGGGAGTGTCCAGCGGCGACGTCGTCGTTGATCAGCACGGTCTCGACGTCGAAGCCCTCTTCCTGGGCCAGCTCGATGGCCATGCTCAGTTGAAGCACGCCGCCGGCGAAGTTCTTGATGATGAAGAGGGCGCCGGCGCCGCCGTAGACGGCATGAGTCGCCGCAGATATTGATCGGGCGTCGGGCTGGTGAAGACACCGCCGGGGCAGGCCGCGTCCAGCATGCCGACGCCCGACATAGCCGGTGTTGAGCGGTTCGTGGCCGCTGCCGCTGCCGCTGATGAGGCAGACCTTGCCGTGGACGGGGGCGTCGACTGCGTTGTGACAAGTTGGGCGCAAATGAACGTGCAGCAGATCGGGATGGGAAGGGCCAGCCCTTCCAGGCTTCCGTAGACGACATCGTCCGGTTGGTTGATCAGTTTCTTTAGCATGTTTGGTGAGGTGCAGCCTCGTGGCGAGTTGATTGGCTGCCATGCGCATCTTGTCGCCGTGAAATTGACTGGTGTGAGCACGCGATTCGGCGCGTACACAAACGACATCGACATAACTTTGCCGGTACGCTCACAGACCCTATGAGCGCCGCCGTCATGTGCAACCGTTGCCGGCGCAATCAGGCCGCAGTCCTGCACAACCAACGGAGACGCAATTGGGCCGCTTCCCTGCACAACGCTGCAGGCACAAACAGGTACCGTCCTGCACAATTGTTGCAGGCACAAACAGGTACCGTCCTGCACAATTGTTTGCAGGCGCAAACGAGGCAACGACACTTAACCGTGCAGTATTGTAGACCCAAATGTCGAATTTTTCAATTTGTCGAATTATTATCGCCACCCCCAATTACTTGCCGCCCAGCAGCTCAGCAAGCAGTACCTTGGCTTTGCGACGCCGCCAGACCACGATGGCTGATGCGATTTTTGACGTCGGGTGTCAGCTCAGCCATAGTACAACCCAATTCAGGCAAGAGGAAGACCGGATCGTAGCCGAAGCCGTCGTTGCCACGCGGCCTATCGACGATTCGACCTTCGACGGTGCCATCGCGGGTGTACACGCTGCCGTCGCCGAGCACCAAGGCCACTACACAGCGAAAACGCGCGGTCCGCGCTGCACCGGGCAGCGTCGCTAGGTCGCGCCAAAAGCTTCCAGTAACGATCGGCGTCGGTCGCGTCGGGCCCGGCATAGCGCGGCAGAGTAGACGCCTGGCGCACCGCCCAGCGCATCGACCTCCAGCCCGGAGTCGTCGGCCCAGGTGATCGCAGCCGGTGGCCTCGGCATATGTGCGCGCCTTGAGTACGGCATTTTCACGGAAGGTCTTGCCGGTCTCTTCGACATCGAAACCGATATTTGCATCGTCAAGGTTGATGACATTTAGGTCCAGATCGCGTAATAGCATGCGATATTCGCGCAGCTTTCCCCGGTTGTGCGTTGCAATCAAGAGCGTTTGCATGGTGGTCACGAAACTTTCAGGTGAGATGGCCCGAAATCGGGCCAAACTTTGACCCTCTTAATATGCTAGCATATAATGCGTGTGAAGCCGGTATGATTCCTCAACATGAGGTTGTGCACACTTGATTCTGCCGGCCGCTGTTTGCCCAGCAGAGACTGTTCTCACGGCCCGATTCAGGGTACGGTAGAGGCCAGCGAGCGCAACAAGGAAAGCCTGAGCAATCATGGTTGAATCCTATCATCCTCTCCGTATCTTCACCGGTTCGGCGCATCCGGCCCTGGCCCGCAGCATTGCAGAGATTCTCAACGTCGAACTTGGCAAGGCTACCACAACGGCTCTGCCCGATAGTGAAATCCACGTCATGATGGACGAGGTCGTGCGCGATCAGGATATCTTTATCGTCCAGCCTTGTTCGGCTGCCGGTCAACGATCATCTGATGGAGTTGATCTTCTATCTCGATGCCTTCCGCCGTGCCAGTGCGCACAGTGTCAGCGTGGTCTTTCCCTACTTTCCCTACGCCCGCCAGGAGCGTATGGCACGCGGCCGCGAGGCGATCAGTGCGCAGGGTCGTGGCCGACATGCTGGAGTATTACGGCGCACGGCGGGTGGTCTATGTCGATATTCACAACCGGGCCATTCAGGGCTTTTTCAAAGTGCCGGTCGATCCGCTCTCCGCGCTGCCGCTGCTGGCCGAGTATTTTCGCAAGCCGGAGTTCGAAAATGCGGCCATTGTCAGCCCGGACGTCGGACGTGCCGGCATGGCCGGCCGCTATGCCGAACTACTCAACCTGCCGCTGGTGGTGATGCACAAACGACGCACCAGCTTCAGCATGACCGAGACCACCCATGTCGTGGGTGATATCGAAGGGCGCCGGCCGATCATCATCGATGATGTCATGGCCGGGGGCAGCGTGCTCAAACAGGTGGACGCACTCTACGAGCGCGGCGCCAAAGGAAAGGCCTGTTTCGCCATTACCCATCCCGTTTTGCTGCCGAGTGCTCTGGAACGTCTGCAGGCCGACGACCGGATCGAAAAGTTGGTCGTAACCAACACAATCGACAGTGCCGCCGGAGAAGCAGCAACATGACAAGATCGAGGTGCTGTCCATCGCACCGTTGCTGGCCGACATCATCTACCGCATCTATAAGGGCGCCAGTATCTCGGAAAAGCTGATTCTTTCCTGATTTGTGTAAATTGGTACGAGGGCTGCGCCGACCGGTTGCAGTTGAGGAGGAGAGACCGTGTTTGGTCGTTACAACAGACCGGAACCGGATGCGATTGAGGTCATCATCGGTCCACGGGCATCGTTCCGTGGCAATCTGCAGTGTGACGCCAGTATTCGCATCGATGGCGCGGTGACCGGCGGACAGATTGAGACGCCGGCAAATGTGATCCTCACCGAGACGGCGCATGCCGAGTGTGATATTCGGGCCAAGACGGTCAGCATTCGTGGCATCTACAGAGGAACCATCAATGCATACCGTGTCGAATTGCTGGCCGGCAGCCAGGTCTTCGGTGCACTGAATGTCAACAGTTTTTTCATGGACGAAGGCGTCTTGCTGCACGCTGAACTCAACATTCAAGGCCCGAGCGCCCACTCCCCTGTCTCTCTGCCGCTGCCGAGCCAAACCGAACCGACGATTCCCGTTGTTCGGCCTGCGACGCTGGGATCAACCGAAGAGAGTGCCTGACATCACGGGCTGCCAACGACAGTTGGCTGTCCATCCTCCCCATCACCCACCTTATTCACCAAATGGTCATCAAGGAGATTGAATGAACAGCCGGACTGTCACCCTCAAGGGAGCAACCCAGTTTGTCGTCTCAGGCGCCGAATTGTCGGCAGGAGACAAAGCACCGGACGTCACTCTGGCCGACGGCTTTGGATCGAGCAGCCTGCTATTGGGCTCGACAAGCGGCAAGGTACGACTGGTCAGCGTCGTACCGAGCATCGACACGGGTATCTGTGACATGCAGACGCGGCGTTTTAACGAAGAGGCCGGAAGTCTCGGCGATGATGTTGTTGTGGTTACGGTCAGTGCGGATCTTCCCATGGCCCAGGCTCGGTGGTGCGGCGCCGCCGGCGTGGATCGTGTACGGATGATGTCCGACCACCAGGACATGGCGTTTGGGCAAGCGTATGGTACGGCAATTGAAGATCTACGACTCGACCAACGCGCGATCTTTATCATCGACGAGGAGGACATCGTGCGCTACGTCGAGTATGTGCCGGAAATCGCACAGCATCCGGACTATGACGCTGCGTTGGAGGCATTGTCTACACTCAATTAGGTGGTATGCCACGAATTGTGTGAAAGTGGTTTGCTCTCTCTGGTAGATTGCGAATTTACACACAATTCGGGATACCACACTCAATTAGCCGGCAGTGCTTTGAGGGTCGGGCGTTGATCTCAACCATTTCGCGTTTGTGTCAGCCAGAAGAGGACGGACTTAGTGATGTGGATTATCGTCCCGATCGGCGCCGTTATCGGCTATCTTCTCGGCGCGATTCCTGTGGGTCTGTGGGTCTGCCGTCTCTACGGCGTCGACATTCGTACTGTCGGCAGCGGCCGGACCGGCGGCACCAATGCATGGCGAGCAGCCGGGCTGAAAGCTGCCGTACCAACCATCCTCGGCGATGCGATCAAAGGCGCGGTGGCAATCTGGATCACCCGGTGGCTTTTCCACACATATTTCCCCGATCCGGGTGCAATGAGTGTGGCCGAGGCGGTCTTGCGCCAGACGGTCGCGGCAATTGGCCGCGGCGCTGGCCGGCGGCATGGCCGTCATCGGCCACAACTGGTCGGTTTTCAACGGGTTTAAGGGAGGCGCCGGCGGCATCACCAGCGCCGCAACGGCCATGGCGCTTTCGCCTCTGGTCGGCGGCATGGTCTGGATCATTGGCGCCTTTCTGATCTGGTGGACACGCATGGCCTCGGTGGCGACATTTTCTGTTGGTGCCAGTGCCTTTGCGCTGTTTCTCATCCTGGGGGTGAACAGGCTCTCGCCCTGGCCCTATATCGTCTTCGGCGCGATCGCGCTGATCTCGGTCATGATGGCTCTACGCAGCAACCGCGAAAAGCTCCGCACGCAGGAAGAGCGCATCATCACCCTCTGGTAGGAAGCAGGTAAGAAGCAACAGCTAGCATCTCACTGCGGATCGATGTTGTCGAATACGATGTGGTCTGCGCGAACTGTAAACCCACATCATCACTTGCAAAAAGTTTATGATCCTTGAATAAGGAGTAGGTCAAGAAATGCAGAAGACGAATGGAGAAGATATGAACGGTGAGAATATGAATGGCGCAAGCAAGTGCCCAGTGATGGGCGGATCTCACGCACGTGGCTCCACGGCTAACCAACACTGGTGGCCAAATCAGTTGAACCTGAAGATTCTCGCTCAGAACTCCCCATTGGTAGACCCGATGGGTGAGGAATTTAACTACGCCGAGGAGTTCAAGAGCCTCGATCTGGATGCGTTGAAGAAGGACCTAGAGGTGTTGATGACGACGTCGCAGGACTGGTGGCCGGCCGACTACGGCCACTATGGGCCGCTCTTCATTCGGATGGCGTGGCACAGCGCCGGCACGTACCGCATCAGCGACGGCCGCGGTGGTGCATCCTCCGGCACACAACGCTTTGCACCCCTCAACAGTTGGCCCGACAATGTAAACCTCGACAAGGCGCGCCGGTTGCTCTGGCCGATCAAGCAGAAGTACGGCCGGAAAATCTCGTGGGCCGACCTGATGATCCTCGCCGGCAACTGCGCCATCGAATCGATGGGACTCAAGACGTTCGGCTTCGCCGGCGGGCGCGAGGATGTTTGGGAGCCCGAGGAGGACATTTACTGGGGGCCTGAGACCGAGTGGCTCGGAGACGCGCGCTACAGCGGCGACCGGGAACTCGAAAATCCTCTTGCCGCCGTTCAGATGGGTCTGATCTACGTCAATCCGGAAGGTCCAAACGGCAAGCCGGATCCGGTTGCGTCAGGCCGGGACATTCGAGAGACGTTCGCACGCATGGCGATGAACGACGAGGAGACAGTTGCGCTCACCGCCGGCGGACACACCTTCGGCAAATCCCACGGCGCGGGCGATGCGGCGCTTGTCGGTCCTGAACCCGAAGCCGCCGGCATCGAAGAGCAGGGCCTAGGCTGGAAGAGCAGCTTTGGCAGCGGCAAGGGCTCCGATACCATCGGCAGCGGTATCGAAGGTGCATGGACCCCTGATCCGATCAAATGGGACAACGGCTACTTCGACATGCTGTTCGGCTATGAGTGGGAACTGACGAAGAGCCCCGCTGGCGCCTGGCAATGGACGCCGAAGGACGTGGCCGACAAGGACCTCGCGCCGGATGCGGAAGATTCGTCGAAGCGGGTTCCGACCATGATGACCACGGCGGACATGGCGATGCGGATGGACCCGATCTACGAGCCGATCTCGCGGCGTTTCCACGAAAACCCCGATGAGTTCGCAGATGCGTTTGCCCGGGCGTGGTTCAAGCTGACGCATCGCGACATGGGCCCCCGCTCGCGCTATCTCGGCCCGGAGGTTCCTGCGGAGGAGCTCCTGTGGCAAGACCCCGTCCCCGAAGTCCACCCATGAATTGATTGACGAGCAGGACATTGCCGCTCTCAAGGGCAAGATTCTCGCCTCAGGACTGTCCATTTCCCAACTGGTCTCGACCGCCTGGGCTTCGGCAGCAACTTTCCGCGGCTCCGACAAGCGCGGTGGGGCGAACGGCGCGCGCATCCGTCTTGCGCCGCAAAAGGATTGGGAAGTCAACCAGCCTGCCCAATTGGCGACTGTGCTCGAAACCCTTGAAGGGATTCAACAGGAGTTCAACAGCGCCCAGTCCGGCGGGAAGATGGTTTCGCTTGCTGACGTGATCGTCCTCGGCGGCTGCGCAGCAGTTGAGCAAGCTGCGAAGAACGCCGGGCACGATGTAACCGTACCCTTCACGCCGGGACGTATGGATGCGTCGCAGGAGCAAACCGATGTGGACTCCTTTGCCGTGCTCGAGCCGACCGCAGACGGGTTCCGCAACTATCTCAAAACCGAATCCACCGTATCGGCAGAGGAGCTGCTGGTCGATCGGGCGCAATTGCTGACGCTGACTGCACCGGAGATGACGGTTCTCGTCGGCGGCATGCGCGTCTTGAATGCAAATGTCGGACAGGCCCAACATGGCGTCTTCACCGATCGTCCGGAGGCGCTCACCAACGACTTCTTTGTGAACCTGCTCGACATGGGCACGGAGTGGCAGGTGTCCTCCACATCCGAGGATGTGTTTGAGGGGCGCGATCGTGCGACGGGCGTGTCCAAGTGGACCGGCACCCGCGTCGACCTCGTCTTCGGTTCGAACTCCCAGCTTCGAGCCATTGCGGAAGTCTACGCGTGTGACGACGCTCAGCAGGCATTTGTGCGTGACTTCGTGGCTGCGTGGGATAAGGTCATGAATCTTGATCGTTTCGACCTTGTCTGATCTCAGCGAGGTGCTCGTAGCGGGCACCTCCTGCTGCGTCCGCTGCCAAGTAAGTTGCTGGACGATAGGCGTCGGGTGGGTCGTTCCGTTCCTGTGGCTGCAGGTGCGTGGACGCCCCACCGGCGGCGTGAAGCTTGTACCCGCCTTTCGTCCGTGGCACCCTAGTGGCGTCGGGCATTGCCCTCCCCTCGAATTCCCCTGCACCTATCAGCCGTCCTCGGCGTACATACCCGGTCCGTTTCTTTTCTCCATCTTTCTTCAGTCAAACGCCGGCTTGCAGAATATCGCCTGGCACCTGTAGGTTCGCTCAATTATGGTCAAACAAGAGCCGCTGCGTCAACCTGATGTCGGTTTTCATGCGAGATTGCCTGAGCCGAAAGCGAAGAGTTGCTCGTGCAATATGGAAGGTGAGACGCCATAAACGAATTGCGAACTCAAAGGATGACGGATTGAGATTCCACAGCCTCAATTGCGAGGATGAGTGTCGCCGTCAGGCACGATAGGCGCGATGCAGTCGGTTCTCCATCCAGCGTACAAGACGTGTCAACATCACGACCATGATTAGGTACATGAAGGCCAACATCGTGAGCGACTGCATATACAGAAAGTTGCCGCTGTAATAGAGGCGTGTCAATTGTGTCATGTCCTGCACACCCAGGATCGCTACCAACGACGAATCTTTGACCATGGCGATAAAGTCGTTGCCCAATGCCGGCAACACCCGGCGAATAGCTTGGGGCAACACCACTTTGCGCATGGTCTGGAAGTAATTCATCCCCAGCGCACGCGAGGCCTCATACTGGCCACGTTCGATGGACTGGATGCCGGCACGGAAGATTTCCGCCGAGAAGGCGCCATAGCCGATAGCCAACGCAATGACGGCCCGGGTTGCGCCCGGAATATCGCGGGTTGTAATCGGAACGCCCAGAGCATTCAGAAACCCTACGATGATGGGTGTCAGGGCAAAGGCGACGTAGAGCAGCAAGCACCAGCATGGGGATGCCGCGTATGATTTCAACGTAGAATGAGGAGATATTATAGAAGAACGGATTGTCAGAGGTGCGCATCAGACCCAGCGTCATGCCGATGATCATCGCCAGCGTATAGGCAGATATCGACACGGTCAACGTGACGGCAATGCCCTTAAAGAGCACCTGCTCCCCCCACAGCACGGTCGGCTTCTGGCCCGAAATAAACCAGAAGGTGTTCTGCATCTCTTTGTCGGTGATGATCAGAAAGATGATGTAGGCCGCGATCATGGCAGCCAACAGCAACCACCACGGCCACTCGGACATGCTGTCAAACGGGCCGATCATCTTGGACCGGCCGCTCTGTTTCGGTTCCTGGGGTGTGGTCTGTGCACTCATGCGATTCCAGCCGATCCTGGTCTGTTGGAACTGTTGCAGAAAAGAGAGAAGCCGGGCATTGTACGCAACGCCCGGCTTCTCTCTGCCGAAGAGCACCTATTCTTCAGATTCGAACCACTGGGCGAAGAGTTCGTCCAGCTTGCCGTCATCCTTCATGGACTGGAGCGTGGCATCGATGGGCACAACCAGTGCGCTGCCCTTGCTGAAGATGAAACCGAGTTCTTCGCTCTCGACCGCATCGCCGGTCAGCTTCAGCGAATCGGCATTGACGCCGACGTAGCCCTGCCCGGCCACGTTGTCGATCATGACGGCATCTACGTCGCCGTTGATCAATGCCTGCACCGCGGTGCCGAACTGATCGTAGGCGACAATGCGATCTTCGCCCACCAGTTTCAAGGCAGCATCGTAGTTGGTGGTGCCCAGCTGGGTGCCGATGAGCAGGTTTTCGTCGGCGGCGAAGTCAGCCGGTTGCTCGAATCGGTCCTCATCGATGCCGCGCCATCAACACCTGTTGCGAGGCGATGTAGGGCATGGAGAAGTCGACGTGTTCGCCACGGGCCTCGGTGATGGTGATGCCGTCAGCGCCCACGTCAAAGGTGTCTGACTCGCCCTCGTCCACCCATGACCGCAACCATGGCATCCCAACTGGTCTCGACGAACTCAGGTGAGCAGTTGGCGCGATCGCAGATCTCGGCAAAGATATCATAGTCATAGCCGACTGCTTCACCGCTGTCGGTGTCGATGAAGTTGAAGGGTTGGTAAGCATTTTCAACGGCAATCCGCAGCACACAGCCACCCAGGTCGTAGGCGCCGTCCGCTTCTGTGATCTCGGCCTCGGAACAACTCACCGGTGCTCCGCCTCCATCTCCGGCTGCACCGCCCGGCGCTACCGGTGCGCAGGCCGCAATGAACAGGACAAGCAGGGCAATCAGTACAAAAGCAATTTTGCTGCTTCTCATAGCAAATAGGTCTCCTTGAGTAGATGAAGGGCGTTCGGAACTGTCTGTTCGATTGATCTTCTGGACTGAAAGTGTAGACTGGAACCTCAGGGGGAAATTCCATCGATGGCTGCTGGCCTCAAATTTATATCATAACGCGCGGCATCTTCGCAATTATGCGCAATTAGATGGAGTGTATCCCATTTCGGGGACGCCAGGGGAGAAAATCATCGGCAGCGCCCACAGGAAGCCTCCTATCGTGGTATGCACCCACGATTCGATGGAGTGCATTTGTTCATCTACGCTTTCTTCTGAGAGATCGACAGTCCGTCGAACCCGCGATCGCGCAGAATCGGGATAATGATCGAGACCAGCTCGGGATGGGCAGAAAGCGCGGTATTGTAACGCTTAGCGCCGCTGTCCGCCGCCGGCTCGAGGACACTGGGCGGAAGCGTGTTATCGGCAAGAATCCAGCCACCGGGACGGACAAGCCGCACGGCATGGTTCAGGTAGTCAACATAGCCCTCTTTGTCGGCGTCGATGAAGACCAGATCGAAAGGCTCTGTACCGGCGTTCGACATCCGTACCAGGTTCTCCAGTGCCGGCCCCACCTGTATTTCGACAAGCTGTGACAGTCCGGCATTCGCCACATTGCGTCCGGCCACCTGGGCATGGTGAGGATCCAGCTCCAACGAGATAAGCTGCCCGCCCGCCGGCAGCGCACGAGCTAACCAGATGGCGCTGTAGCCACCCAGTGACCCGATCTCGAGAATACGGCGCGCGTTGCACATCCGCGCCAGCAGGTGTAACAGTTTGCCCTCGCTGGCCGAAACTTCGATGCTGGGCAGCCCCCGGCGGCCATTGCCTCGCGCGTTCGTTTCAGCGCCTCGTCTTCGACGGCAAAGTGATTGCCAATATATTGATTGTAGTTTTCCACGGCGTTCATGGGGTCTGGCATGTGTGATTTCCTTCTACATTGTCGATAGTTGAGCCAGCGCTTCATCGAGCCCACTAAGTCCGCGGTAGGCGCCGGCGATATTCCCTTTTCGATCCACTAGCCCGATACCAGCCTCCGCATCCACATCATCGAAGCCCAGGGCGTTACGGATACCGGCGTCCCAGTCCGGCGTGATGATCACATGGTCGACCGGATCCAGTCCCTCCGGCAGCAGATCGCCGGTGGTGTTGTAAGCTTTGGCCATGGCACGATTGGCGACGGCCCGAAACATCTTGGGCACATGATGCAGATCTACGCAGGCGACGATGAGCAGATCGGCCGGGTCCGGCACGGTTGCCCGCACATGTTCGCTGACGACCGCGACCGCACCTGTGCTGTTCTCGGTGTGGCAGACCAGGAGAGTCGGGGCCGGGCAGATCGTGTAGATCCAGTTGCCTCTCGGAGCCGGCGGCAACCAGCGTCCTTGACGGTAGTCTTGCACCAATGGCAACGTTGGTTGTGGCTGCCACTGCTGCTTCGGAGGTTTCAGTCTGTGTCATTGACGCCGTGCATCCCGGATTGCAGAGCCGCCAGTCTGGTTCGATGCAGCCTCGGCCGTTGCAGGCTCACCGCTCATGGCTCTCTGGACGCGCTGGGCCGCGCTTTGTCCGGCCAGCAGGGCGGCGCTCATCCCACCACCCATGGTCCAGGCGCCGGCCAGGAAGAGATTTGGAATCGGCGTCATCGGACTGAGCCGGCCCAGATACATATTCTCTACCGTCTGTTCGGAGCCGTAGATACTGCCGCCCGGGTTGAGACTGTAGCGCACGTTGGTGACCGGTGTTGCGACTTCCATCGTTTTGATCGACCCGCGAATGCCGGGAATCTGTGCTCGATCCGCGCCAGCAACTTCTCGCCGGCGTCGGATTTGAGCTCCAGGTACTGGGGGTTCTTGCTGTAATTGTCCAGATTGCCACCGGTCCCCCACTGGTCAGCGTACTCCCAGGGCGCCAGCGTCATGGCGGCGAGTACCGATGCCGCCCTCGGGGGCACAGCCCGGATCCATCACACTGTAGTTGGTGATGACCATGCTCGCGTTGTCGAAGTCGCCGTCGATGACAGACCGATAGTCAGCCTCCAAATCGTAGCTCGTGGCGATAAATTTCTCGTGGAAGGGCCAGATCACCCTTGCTTAGATCCGCGATCCAGCCCGAGATAGACGACCAGATTGGAGAGAGCCGGTCTATCCGCTGCAATCTTCGCCGCATAGTCGGGAGGGAGATGCTCCTGGCCGACGAAGCTGAGCATGGTATCGCGCGGATTGGCGTTGCTGACGATCACATCCGCCTCCACACGCAGCCCGGCGCTTGTTTCCACCGCCACCGCGCGGCCATCCTGCATCTCGATGCGATTGACCGTCTGCCGGTAGCGGATCTCGCCGCCATGGCCGAGGATCGTCCGCTCGATGGCGCGACTCATGGCCATACTGCCGCCCTCTGGATAGTAGGCGCCGAAGAGATGGTAGCTGACCCACGGCAGGATAAAGGTGGCGGCGTTCAGACGGCTGGGCGGCAGACCGTAGTAACCCCACAAGACGTGAAGACGGCCCGCAACTCAGGATCGGTGATGTGAGGGTCCATGAAGTCGGACCAGCTCTGGCCCATGGCGTCGAGCATATGGGGATAGTGTCGCGGGTATCTGCGCCATGGGTGGGCGTTGGCCAAGCGTCCCATCCATGCTGAAAGCGCCGCACTTCCCGGTAGACGGTCAGCATTGCATCGATCAGCTGCCGGATGCCGTTCGCTTCGCCCGGGAAGTGGCGCACCAACTCTTCTTCGTAACGGTACGGGTTGGCGTGGGCAGTGATGGTATGGCCGGGAAAGTGTGCCGTGTAGAACGGATCGAGCCGGTGAAACTCGGACTTGTGCCAGTACATCGAGATCGGTGAGCACCTCGTAACCCCAGCCGCCGGGCGCGATGCCGTCAATGGCATGTAGCGCAACTTCGAAGCGGTAGTCTGCCGCGCCGAAATTCGTGCGCGTAGCCACCGGGCACGGTGTGGTGTTCCAACACGAGCACCCGCTTACCTGCCTTGGCCAGATATCCGGCGGTGCTCAGTCCGCCCAGCCCGGCGCCGATGACGACTACGTCAACGTGTTGGTTTTCCCTTTGGTTGGTTGGCATAAAAACCCCCTGGTGGCTCGACTGAGAACGGCTTTAGTACGGACATTCCGATGGTATCCCGAATTGTGTGTAAACGCGCGATTTACCAGAGTGAGCAAGCCACTCATACACAATTCGTAGTATGCCATCCATTCTACACTGTCCGGCGCGTAATGCATGTGTCCAACTCACCGTCGGCATTCACGAATCGCCAATGGCGAGCCCGCTAGTTCACGCCCAAACCAACGAAACTGAAGACACTACGAGATCATGTTTTTCGTAGGTCCGGCTTCCAGCCGGACTATCTGGTATACCGGAGGCGTCTCGCTGATAGCCTGACCTACAGAAGTATCGATCTCGTAGGAACTTAAGTTTAGTTGGTTCGCAGCCAGTCGCCGACGATCTGACCGATTTCTTCGGCGTGGCTTGCGATCAAGTAGTGCGATGCATCCGGAATCTCGTAATAGGTTGCGGAAGGATGATCTTTGGCCAACCTGCGCAACCCGGCCAGGAACAACGCCCCTTCGGGCAGGCCGTTATTACCGGCGGCAATCACCAGCAACGGCGCCGTCAGTTTGGTTTCCGCAGCCGCAAGTTCGTCCGCGGCAGTGTCATGGGCCAGCGCGCCCTCTGCTGTTATCTGGCGCAGCACATGCGCCTGTCCGCGCAACGCACGCATTTCAGCTCGCAGCGCGTCGGGGTAGGCCCGGTCGGCGAAGAGGCCTGCCATGGGACGGAGTAGCCCCGTCGGCGCCAGCCAGTCCAGTGCCTGATACGACGCAAGTCGCTGGGTGACGACCGGCGCCGCGTCAAGAGTGAGGCCGTCGATGAGGATGAGGCCGCTGACCTCGTACTCTGCGGCGTAGATCTGTGCGACCGCGCCGCCCAATGAATGGCCGACGATGACCGGCGCGTCAATCCCCAATACCCGCAACGCAAGATGCAACTCCTCTGCCGCCGTGCCGAAGGCACGCGGCGCCGGCGCCGGATCGCTCCAGATCCTGGCCGAAGCGGTCAAAGGCGCAGACTCGATAGCTGTCGTCCAACACATCCATCAGCGGCAGCCGATCCAGCGCGCCGCCGGCAATACCGGCCTGGAAGACCAGCGCCGGCGCTGCCGGCGTCGCTTCGCCCCGGCAGATGACATTCATGCGTGCGCCGCGCACGGTGACAAACTCGCCTCGGGGTGGATGGACTGCATACATGCCCCGCGAACTCCACGTTTCGATTGCAAAGGCGACAGTGGTGGTCAGAAGGAGTGTGAAGGCCATCGCGGCCAGAACCAGCGTAGCTCGGCGTGCATACTTCATGAGGGCAGCCCTCCCGAATTCGTAAAGAGCATGAGCAACCAGAATGGCATGACAAGCAGGCTGCTGAACTGAAAAATGGTGTCAAACATGGCATTCCCCCTGAACCAAATACCAAAACTGCTCTGTTGGCCGAGGATATACGTTTCTGGTCCGACGGCGGGGGCAAGGTGGCTGCAGCCACACGACCGCTGGCCGGCCGTGACAAGGTGCTGGCATTTTTCCAGGTCATCTATGCCAAGCGTTCGGCCGATGTATCGCTGGAGACCGTCGAAATCAACCGGGCGCCGGCATGGCTGATTCCCGCCGACGGTGAAATTCAGGTCGTGTTCGACTTCTTGGTGGTTGACGGCCAAATCGTGGAGATTCGCGCGATCCGCAACCCGGATAAGTTGCGGCATCTGACAGGAGGGTGCGATACGGCGCCTGACGCACCCTCAAATCACATTGTATTCACGGATTAGGCGCCCGTCGGTAAAGCGGGCGTAGTCCAGCGCCGAAACGTCCAGCGTCGTTGCGCGGCCGTCTAGAATAATCTCGCTCATTAGCAGGCCGGCGACCGGCCCGTGCATAAAGCCGTGGCCGGAGAAGCCGGTCACAAGGTAGTAACCCGCGAGTTGCGGTACGGGGCCGAAGATAGGGTGCGCGTCGGGTGTGACCTCATACAGGCCTGCCCAGCGCGCGGCGATACCGGCCTCCTCCAGGAGCGGTAGGCGGGTGACCGCGTTTTCCAGGTGTACATACTCCCACTGGCGGTCGACGCTCTCGTCGAAACCGGGCGCTTGGTCCGGGTTGGACTGCCCTGTGAGCAGTCCTTCGCCTTCACGGTGAAAGTAGAGGCTCTGGGCGAAGTCGATCACGAAGGGGAAATCGGGCGGCAATTCAGGGAGCGGTGTGGTGGTGAGCATCTGGCGGCGCACCGGAGTGACCGGCAGTGGCACGCCGGCCATGGCGCTGACCTGCGCGGACCAAGGCCCGGCTGCATTGACGACGTTCTCGCAGGCAATGGGACCGCCCGTCGTCTCCACACCAACGATCCGGCCGTTGCTGATGCCGATACCGGTCACGGCGACGCCGGTCCGCGCCTCTATCCCGAGCCGTTTTCCTGCATTGACATAACCGATCACCACGCCATTGGGATCGGCCAAACCGTCGCCGCCGTGGTAGGTGCCGGCGATCACGTCGTCGGCCGCCAGCAACGGCACACGCCGGCGCACCTCATCGCCGTCGAGCCATTCGGTGGGCACGCCCAGCCTGTGTTGCAATGCCACATTGTGCTCGAAGCTCTTCACATCTCGGTCGTTGGTCAGGAGGAAGAGATAACCGGGCCAGCGCAGGTCGATGGCCTGGCCGATTTCGTCCTCGAAGCGCTCCAGCATGGGCAGGCTGAGTTGAGAGAGCCGGATGTTGATCTCGGTGCTGAACTGGTAGCGGATGCCGCCGGCGCACTTACCGGTCGCGCCCATGCCCCACAGCTCCTGTTTCTCCAGCAGAACGATGTCTCTACAGCCCCGCTTGGCCAGATGATAGGCCGTGGCGGCGCCCATGACGCCGCCGCCGATCACAACGATGTTGGCGCTGGTTGGGATTGGCATGGTTGGTCTCTCCGTTGTGGCACAGGCCATCGACCAACGGACGGGTCTCTAATCGATGCCGAGGTAGGCTTTTTGAACTGTTGGGTTGCGCTGGAGCGCGGCAGCCGTATCGCTGAGCACGATTACGCCGGTCTGCAACACATAGCCGCGGTGGGCGACCTGCAGGGCCATGTGCGCATTCTGTTCGACGAGCAAGACCGTCACCCCTTGTTTGTTGATCTCTTCGACCGTCGAAAAGATCGTCTCGACGAGCACCGGCGCCAGCCCCATGGACGGCTCGTCCAACAGGATGAGCCGCGGTTGTGACATCAGCGCACGCGCCATGGCGAGCATCTGCTGTTCTCCACCGCTCATGGTGCCGGCCAGCTGTTTGCGGCGTTCGCCCAGACGGGGGAAGAGCTGGTAGCCCTTGTCGATGTCGGACTTGATGCCCGCTTTGTCCGAACGGTGGTACGCGCCCATCTCCAGGTTCTCCTCTACGGTCAACTTGGAGAAGACGCCACGACCCTCCGGCACCATGGCAATGCCGTGTGATACCAACGTATGGGCCGGGTATCGGGCGATGTCCTCGCCTTCAAATACCACATTGCCTTGCCGCGGTTTGATCAGCCCGCTGATGGTGCGCAACGTCGTCGTCTTGCCGGCGCCGTTGCCGCCGATCAGAGAGACGATTTCGCCTTGTTCGACGGTGACCGATACGCCCTTCAGCGCGTGGATCTTGCCGTAAAATGCATGTACATCGTTGACTTCAAGGAGGGCCATGTGGTTTGCTCCGGTTGGTGCATATGGGCTCAGTGCGATGTGGAACAGAGCGCTGAAGAACCACGAAGTGAACGAGGCGCCCGGCCGCGGACAGCGCCGCGCTGATGCCTTCCATCTTCAATCCGCCGGCGCCTGAATCGTCGCGCCGGAAGCTGCGCCCCGTCCCAGGTATGCTTCAATGACCTTGGGATTGGCCTGGATTTCCTGGGGTTGTCCTTCGGCAATTTTTTGTCCGTAGTCCAGCACTGTGATCTGTTCCGAGATGCCCATGACCACGCGCATGTCATGTTCGATGAGCAAGATTGTGATGCCCAGTTCGTCGCGCAGTTTGCGAATGAAGTCGGTCGTTTGTGCTGTTTCGCGCGGATTCATGCCTGCGGTCGGCTCGTCTAACAACAGGAGCTTGGGCTTGGCCGCCAGTGCGCGCCCGATCTCCAGCCGCCGCTGGTCGCCATAGGGCAGATTGCGCGGCGAGTGTGTCGCCTTTACCGCGCAGGCCGACAAAATCCAACAGCCGGCGTGCCTCCGTCTCCACAGCGGACTCTTCCCGCCGCGTTCCCGGTGTGCCGACGATGGCGCCGATCCAGGAGGATTTGAGGTGAGACTCCTGGCCGACCATGATGTTCTCGATGGCGCTCATGTTGGCAAAGAGACGGATGTTCTGGAACGTGCGGGCAATGCCGATCTTGGTAATCTGGTATGGCTCTAGACCGGCAATCGATTCCCCGTCGAAGACAATGTCGCCTTCGTCGATCCGGTAGAAGCCGGTGATGCAGTTAAAAAAGGTCGTCTTGCCTGCACCGTTGGGGCCGATAATGCTGACGATGGCACCGCGCGGGATAATGAAGTTGACGTCGTTGACGGCAATCAGACCGCCGAAACGTTTGGTAACGCTGTTCGCATCCAGGATGTTGTCACTCATCGCACGTTCTCCCCTTTAATCGGCGCCCGCCTGGGTCACGTCCATCTCTGCATGCAGTTCGCGGCGGCGTACGGCCGAGGGCCATAGTCCTTCCGGCCGCGTCAGCATCATGACGATGAGCAACGCACCGTAGAGCAGGAGGCGGTATTCGGAGAACTCACGCAACAATTCCGGCAGGCCGATCAGGGCAAAGGCGCCGACCACAATGCCGGGTATGCTGCCCATGCCGCCGACGATGATGATGGAGAGTACGTTGATGGAGATCAGCAGGCTGAAGCTGTGCGGGAAGATGGTGCCCAACTTGGCGGCGAAGATTGCCCCGGCCAGACCGCCGCTGGCCGCGCTCAGGGTAAATGCAATGAGCTTGGAGAGCGTCGTGTCGATGCCCATGGCGCCGGCCGCGTCTTCATCCTCGCGCATGGCCATCCACTTGCGACCGGTGCGCGAATTATTCAGCCGCAGCGAGATGAAGAGCATGATGAAACAGGCGGCCAGAATGATGTAGTAGATCCGCTGGGGCGTGTCAAAGACAAACGAGGCGATCTGCGGTTTGGGAATAAAGAGAATGCCCTGCGCGCCGCCGATCAGGGGCGCCAGCCAGTCAGATAGCGCCAGCAGGCGGATGATCTCGCCGAAACCGAGCGTGGCGATGGCCAGATAGTCGCCGCGCATGCGCAGCACCGGCAGGGCCAGCACAAAGCCGGTGAACATAGCTGCCAGCACACTGATCGGCAGCACCAGCCAGAAGCTGAGTTCGCCGCGACCCAGCGGTCCGGTCGAGGTCAATACGCCCATGACGTAGGCGCCGACCGCGAAGTTGGTCACATAGCCCAGGTCGAGCAGACCGGCCAGACCGACGGCGATATTGAGACCCAATCCCATGAGCACATAGAGGCCGACGTTGTTCAGCACTTCGCTCAGATAGGTGCCCACAATCGCAGGGCAGTAGAAAGAGGAAGATCATCAACACACTTGAGCCGAGCGCCGCGTGCGATACTCTGGTTGCGCGAGTTCATCGCATGATAACGCGTTGTCACGTCGCTGCGGCGGGGCGTTATTACCAGATAGAGCACTGCGGTGATGACGAAGATGATGACGGCGACCATCGGCTTGAGCGCATTGCCGGCGAAGAGCACTTTCGCCGGCGTTGTTGCCGAAGAGATTGCGCAAGATCTGTGTGATCAGTTCGCTGAGCATGCCGATGCCGGCCACCCAGGCCAGACCACTGAAGATTGCATTGCGTACCAGCCTGGGCAGCAACTCGAGACCGGCGCCAATCAAGCCCAAAACAGTCGCTGCACCGACCAGAATGGCGCTACCGGTAGCCACTCCCCGCCCAAAGGTCAGGATCTCCACAAGCTCGGGGGAGGCATTGACAAACATGTTGCGAATGTCGAAATTGCCGACGATCAGCACCAACAGCACGACCGGCAGCGCGCTGATGAAGCCTGCGCCGAGACCGGCCAGGAGCGCTGTCCCGGTCGGAACATGCTCCGCCGGTTGCGGACAACCAGAAAGCCGGCAAAGAGCGCCGGCGCAAAGATGAGCAGCTCGCCCAACGAGACGACGCCGGCGACGATATCGCGCTCGCTAAAGGTCGCGATCATGCCGATCATGGCCGTATAGACAACCGACAGTCCGGCGAGGAGCCCGGCGTTCACAACGTAACGCCAGTCGACGCGTATGTTCTGATCCATGTTAGGCCTTCTTTTCCGATAGCTTCTCGCCCATGATGCCCTGAGGTCGGAAGATCAGCACCAGGACCAGCATGGTGAACGCAATAACGTCCTTCAACTGATTGGCCGCCGGGATGCCGAGGCCGTCCAGGACCAGGTTGGGTCCCACCGATTCAAAGATGCCCAGCAAAATACCGCCCAACATGGCGCCGGGTACACTGCCGATGCCGCCCAACACCGCTGCCGTAAAGGCCTTGATGCCGGGAAAGAAGCCCATAAAAAAGTTGACGCCCTGTGGCCGGTAGAGACCGTTGATCACGCCGGCCGCGCCGGCCAGAATGCCGCCGACGGCAAAGGTAAAGACGATCACTCTGTCGATGTCGATGCCCATGAGCCGCGCGACCTCCTTGTCCTCGGAGACGGCGCGCATGGCCTTGCCCATCTTTGAGCGTTCGACCAACCAGTAAAGACCGAGCATCAGGCCGAGGGCCATGAGAAAGACGACGATCTGCACCAACGGGATGTCGAAACTCAAGATGGAGACCGTGCCCTTGAGCATGGGAACTTCGGGATAGGACTTGAAGCCGGAGCCGTAGAACCCGCGGAAGGTGTACTGCAGAAAGAACGACGCACCGATGGCCGTGATCAGCGGCACCAGGCGGGGTGCGCCGCGCAGCGGTCGATAGGCGATCCGCTCCAGCAGGATGGCGATGCCCATTGAGACGAGCGCGGCAACGATCAGCCAGAGCACGATGGCGAGAAACGGTGCACTGGCAAGTAGACCGTTGCGGGCTGTCCAGATCGGCGACGAAATAGGCTGTGAAAGCGCCCGCCATGTAGACTTCACCGTGGGCAAAGTTGATCATGAGCAGAATGCCGTAGACCAGGGTATAGCCGAGAGCGATGAGTGCATAGATGCTGCCCTGGGCCAAGCCGGCCATTACCAGGCTGATCCATTGGGCCCGCTGTGTACTTGCCCGACATGATGGTGTTGGTGGCGCCGATGATCACGAGGAGAATGATGGTGACGCGCAATACATTGAGCACGAGGTCTACCCAAGACAGACGTCGTAAGGAACTCCAACTGAAGCGACTCTTGTTTTTGTGTTACTGCTGTTGCCATATTCGTGTCCGTTCCAGCGAGCGAAATGGTGGTCCGGCTCTCTACGGATCAAGCCAGGGAGAGCATAAATGCCCTCCCTGGCTCAAGTTCACTACAGGTACAGATGTCAAGCGTCGGTCGATTTCACCGCCCACTTCTTACAATGGGGCGACAGAAGGCGACGTTACGGCTGATAGACCGGGGCCGGCGGCCAGTTACCGTCCAATTCGGCCTCGGTCAGTTCGAAGACGGCCAGCGCTTCGCCGGTGGCGCAGTCGCCGGTCTCGCCGCAGGTCAACGTACCGGTGACGCCGCCAAAGCCGGAGATGCCGGTCAGCGCATCGCGCAACGCCTGGCGACCGATCAGGATGGTGCCGTCTTCGCCGACCTGTGCCACGGCCTCAATGGAGTTCATGAGCATGTTGGTGGCGTCATAGGCATGGGCGTGGAATCCGCTGGGCGGCGCGCCGCCGAATTTAGCATCCCACTTGGCCAGGAAATCGTCATACGCCGTCACCGGCAACGAACGGACCGGAGAGGTACATGCCGACCGACGCTTCGCCGGTGTTGCCGGGGAAACCGCTGACGAAGAGACCGTCGGCGCCCATCAGAATGGTGTTCTCAAGACCGGCGATTTCCTTGGCCTGTGCGGCAATGAAGTTGCCTTCAGGCTCGAAGATGGGGAAGTAGAGCACGTCCGGCGGATTGGAGGCGATTTCGGTCAGGATTGGGCGCATGTCGGTGTCGCCTACGTTGACCGCGCCCTGGAAGGTGACCTCACCACCCAGCTCGGCGAAGACCTCGGCGGCCACGGCTTGCAGACCGTCGGCATAGGGGCTGCCATCGTGGATGGTCGCCAGCGTCGCCGCGCCCAGCTCATTCCAGGCAAACTCAGCCGCGACACGACCCTGGAAGAGGTCGTTGTGTGCCGTGCGGTAGTAGCCCGGCTGCCAGGTGCCGCCGGCGTCGGCGTCGGCATTGGTCAGCGTCGGCGCGGTGTTGGAGGAGCGAGATCAGGACCAGACCGGCCGAACTGATGATGGGCAGAGCGGCAGCGGCAGCGCTGGAGCAGTTGGTGCCGATAACACCGACGATGGTCGGATCCGACGCAACCTTCTGGGCTGCGGTCTGACCGCCTTCTGCAGAACAGAGCGAATCTTCCACGGTTAGCTCGAGTGGATGGCCGAGTAGTTCGCCGCCGCGGTCGTCGATGGCGATCTCGATGCCGCCCCTGGAGTCTTCACCCAGGAAGGAGGTTGCACCGGAGATGGTCAGCATGCCGCCGATGTGGATGGGATCGCCGGGGGCTACTTCGATGCAGCCGATTTCGTCGGTGCATTCCATGGCCGCAGCCTCGCCGCCGCCGTCAGATGCGGCCGTGTCGCCGGCAGGCGCAGCGGCAGGGGCTGCACAGGCCGACAACACCATGGCGAAGACGGCCAACAGTAGGAGAGCAATGTTGATACGTTTCATACGAGTTTCCCCTTGAATGTGTGTTGAATGTGTGTGAAAGTTGAAGGGATCTACAGGCTTAAGTTGTTGTGGAACGCACGTGCTTAATTGTGCGTGGATTCGCACAAGTTTTCCGAATGTTCTGCAGCTGATTTTTGGCTGAATTTGTGAATGAAGGGGGTTCCTTTCACATTGGCGCTATTAAACCATTACAATGGGAGAAACACAAATTCTCTGGAAAGGCAACTTTGTTTCTTCAGACTACAGCCCTATGATATAATCCGGGGCTGATTCGCGGGCAGACTGCATCGAACATTCATCCGCTAGTTCAGTTTGGCGTGAATACCACGACAGCAATCCGGCTGTGATACGTCTGCTAGGAACTGTATAAGGATTTCTGCCGGGATTCACTAGTTCAGATGGGCGTGAACACCTCGATATCAATCAGGCGACTCTATCGCGATCGCGACTGGAAACTGTCGGAAGATTTCTGCCGGAATTTACCGGAGCCAGGCCGTTCAATCATTTGATCTACGGGTAGGCTCTTTGCGTAGAAGGCGAGCAACATGCAGGCGTTTGACCATAGACCTTATTTTGTTGGATTGACCGGCAACATTGCCACCGGCAAGAGCACCGTTCTGTCCTATCTGGCCGGGAAGGGTGCGCATGTCGTCGATGCAGACAAGTTGGCGCACCAAACCATGGCGCCGGACGGACCGGCACACGATAAGGTGATTGCCGCGTTCGGCGCGGGGATTGTACGCGAAGACGGATCGATCGACCGCACGAAACTCGGCGAGACCGTCTTTGCGGATCCGGACGCGTTGGCGTTATTGGAGTCGATCGTTCATCCGGCCACGTTCGAACTGATGCGTTGGGAAATCGCCCGGACTGATGCCGCGATCGTGGTGGTGGAGGCGATCAAACTGCTCGAGTCGGGTCGAATGCTTACATTGTCGGATGAGGTCTGGGTGGTAACGTCCCATGCAGACGTTCAGCTGAGGCGCATGATGGAGACCCGGGGCATGACGGACGAGGAAGCCCGCCTGCGCATGGCGGCCCAATCGTCCCAGGCAACCAAGTTGACCCAGGCCGACCACATCATCTTCAACGATGGGTCGCTCGCAGAACTCTATGCGCAGCTCGATGTGCTGTGGACGGGTCTACAAGAGCGCGCACAATTGGCACGGGCGGTATCGCGACGACCGGAATAGATCGGGAAGATCACAGGTATGAACGGTTTGAAACGCTTCTGGACCACGAGACCGGTATTGGCGAATTGGCTGATTCTGGCCATCGGCATGGTCACGATTCTATTTTTCAGCGCCCGACATGTCGGATTCGAACCCGGCCAATGGGCCGCTCTGATCGGCGCAACCGTGTTGTTGGCCGGTCTCTGTGCATGGATTATTAGCTGGGAGTAGCAATGAGCAAGCGCGATTATTACGAAGTGCTGGGCGTGGACCGCAATGCGGACAAGGCAACGATCAAGAAGGCCTTTCGCCGGTTGGCGCAGCAATATCATCCGGACATCAACAAGTCGCCGGAGGCTGAAGCCAATTTCAAAGAGATCAACGAGGCCTACCAGGTTCTCAATGACGACCAGAAGCGAGCCGCCTACGATCGTTTCGGCCATGCCGGCGTTGGAAGGGCGCGGCCGGCTACGGCGATTTCTCCGGCGGTTTCGGCGACATCGGCTCCATCTTCGAGGAGTTCTTCGGCGGTTTCGGCGGCGACGACGAGTCGTTCGCGACGCCAGCCGCGCCGCGGCGCCGACCTGCGCGCCGACATCCGTCTCAGCTTCGAAGAGGCGGCCTTTGGTACGGACAGAGAACTCGAAATACCGCGTATGGAGTCCTGCGATCGCTGCAACGGCTCCGGTGCGGAGCCGCCGACCTAGCCGGTGCTCTGCTCGACCTGCAACGGCAGCGGTGAGGTGCAGCGTCGCCAACAGAGCCCGCTCTTCGGCACGGTCGTCACCGCCACGCCTTGTCAGACCTGCGGCGGCACCGGAGAGATGATTCCTTCGCCCTGTACCAAGTGTGACGGTCGCAAGCGAGTGCGTGTGACCCGCAAGCTCAATGTGAAGATTCCGGCCGGCGTGGACGAAGGAACCCGCATTCGGTTGGCCGGTGAGGGCGGAGACCGGACATTTGGGGGGACCAACCGGCAATCTCTATGTCGTGGTCACCGTCGAGCCCCACCCGATCTTCGTGCGCGACGGCTTCGATATCCACCTGGAACTGCCCATCAATGTGGCCCAGGCGACGCTGGGCGCATCGATCGACGTCCCGACCTTGGACGGCAAACTCGAAGAGCTGGAGATACCGGCCGGCACACAGACCGGCAAGACCTTCCGCAAGCGCGGCATGGGCATTCCCCGACTGCAGCGCAGCGGCCGTGGTGATATGCACGTCACGGCGCGCGTGCAGACGCCGACAAACTTGACGTCCGACCAGAAGGAGCTTTTCCGCAAGTTGGCGGAGACCTTCGGCGACAGCGTGGCGGAGCAACAGAAGGGCTTCTTTGACCGGATCTTTGGCGGACAGCCATGACTGACGACCGACTGACGGACTCACCCGGTGCGATGCGAACTACTGGAATCTCGGTCGTCGTCGATACCGAGGCAGCCGAAGCGGTCAGCGAACTGTTCAATCGCTACAACGGCGGCGATTATGACGAAGACAACGAGGCCGGTGAAGCCGGCGGCGGCGGTGCGGTCATCGAGGCCACCGGTTTCGAGTTGGTCGAGGACTATGAATTGGATGACGCCTTTGCCCAGGCCCACAAACTGGTCGTCAAGACCTATATCAAACCCGGGCAGAGGGGCCAAGAAGTCCGTCGTCGGATCGAAGAAGGACTTTGGCGTCTGAGCCTCCTCTATCCCATCCCCGAAGCCCAGATTCGACCAGTTCGCGTCGAAGATTGGGCCAATGCCTGGAAACAGTTCTACAAACCGCTGCGTGTCGGTCATCAAGTGGTGCTCAAGCCCAGTTGGGAGGAATTCCAAGCCGAACCCGATGACATCGTCATCGAACTGGATCCGGGGATGGCCTTCGGGACCGGGCTGCATCCCAGCACCCGCCTTTGCATGGCTGCGTTGGAACAACTGGTGCGCCCGGCGACGCCGTGCTGGATGTCGGTACCGGCAGCGGTGTGCTCTCCATCGTCGCGCGAAAGCTGGGCGCCGGTGCGTTGCTGGCCACGGACATCGATCCCGCTGGCCGTACGCGTTGCCGCCGAAAACGCTGCTCGCAACGGCATCGACGTCGGACCGCAGCATCGCTTTGTGATCGAGCAAGAGAGCGTACCCGTCTACGAAGAGGGCGTCTATGATATCGTGGTCGCCAACATTCTGGCGGAAGTGCTCGCCAAGCTTTTCGACGGTGCCTACGGCAACCCGCCTCTGGCTCAGCCACTGAAGGCCGGCGGCCACATGATCCTGGCCGGTATCATCGAAGAACGCGCCGATTTGGTGATTGCTGCCGCACAACGTCATGGGCTGACGCTGGTCGATCGCAGGCAGGAGGGCGATCTGGGTCGCGCTCGTCGTCACCAAGTAATCCCCACCATGCACCGTTTCTTTCTGACCAATCAACGCCTTGCCGTAGGCGTCCCACGTCGATTTGGCCGCCATCGGCCACCAGTTGCGGCGTGTGCTGCGCCTGCACGCGGGCGATGCGATTCTGCTCCTCGATGGCCGGGGTTGCGCCTATACAACAGAGATTGACCGGATCGATGCAAGCTCAGTACGCGGCGTTGTCACTGCCCGCACCGAGCTGCAGAGCGAGTCGCATGTTGAGCTGACGCTCTATCAATGTTCCCTCAAGGCCGACAAATTTGAATGGGTGCTGCAAAAGGGGACCGAGTTGGGGGTCATGCACTTTGCACCAGTGATCAGCGCGCGCAGCATCGTGCGGCCGGCCGATGCCCTGCTCAAAAAGTATGACCGTTGGCGCGCCGTCATCCGCGAGGCCGCGGAACAGTCCGGGTCGCGGACGGCTGCCGCAGCTGCAACCACCGCTGGAATTGGCGGCCATGGCAGCACAACCGCCGTCGCCGCAGGAGTGCTGTCTCGTTCCGTGGGAAGAGGCCGGGAGGGCAGCGGCGGGTCTGGGCGATGCCGCGGCAGCGAGCCTCTCGTCCCGCTTTTCGCTCTTCATCGGTCCTGAAGGTGGGTTGGAACCGGGTGAGATTACCTTATTGCAGGACCGAGGATGGCAGGTCGTGTCGCTGGGACCGCGCATCCTGCGCGCGGAAACAGCCACGCTGGCTGCGGTCGCGATCCTGCTGGACCGGGTCGCTTCTCTTGGCGAGGCCGGCTAAGGCTTTTCCTGAAAGAAGCATCTCATTTCGTGGAAGAAGTACAAGACGCGTTCCACCCGATCGATTGGTGCATCCCATTCCCCCTGGGGCGCCAGTCGAGAGCACGAAACGAATCCCCTTGAGGGATCCCCAAAATGTGGTATGTACCTCCGATCGATGCCCAGATTGACAACGCCTAGTAAGCGCGCTACTATACCGCTCGTCCATCATATATAATATATGATCCACCGGCGCGCACAACTACATGCCCACTTCATTGCCTTTCGCCAGTAAACGAGATCACGTCTACGCGACACTGCGGGAAGAGATCCTGTGTGGTGTTCGCGCGCCGGGCGAACGTCTGATCATCGACGAGATCGCGGCCCCGGCTCGGCGTCAGCCCCATCCCCGTGCGCGAGGCGCTCCAGGAGCTGCAACATGACGGGCTGGTGGTCATCGAACCCTATGTGGGCGCCCATGTTGCCGAGATAGATGCCGGGCTGATCGAGGAGATCTTTGCGCTCTTGGAAGCGCTTGAGATCATCTGCAGCCAACATGCTTGTCAACGCATGGTCAAGAGCGACTTTACCGGTCTGGAACAGATGTTGCGAAAGATGGACGAGTTGGTCGACGATCTGGACGCCTGGTCGCAGGCCAACGTGGAATGGCATCGCCTGATTGCCGCCCGCGCCGAACTTGCGTTGGCGCCGGCGATGATGGACCAGATGTTGGATCAGTGGCAACGTCTGCGCCGCCATTGCTTGGAAGATGTCTTCGCGCGTCGCGTTGCCCAAGCCCAGGCGGAACATTGGGAGTTGCTGGTTGCGCTCCACACCCGCAACCCGGCAGAAGTGGCAACGCTGATTCGCGCCCACAACCGTCATGCCCTCGACGCCTATTTGGAACACCTGACACGACACGGATATCTGCAGACAAAGAACATTTCGCACCGGAGGCACGCGCGGCGAATGAGCTGTCAACATCTTGTCGCCCCGAACGTGACATGTACCGGTGGCAAGGACGCGGACCATGCGTAACCGTACCGCTCTGGTCACCGGCGCGGGCCGCGGTATCGGCCGTGGCATCGCGCTCGGCTGGCCGAAAAGGGCTGGTCGGTCGTCATCAACTATCGGGGCAACGAGACCGCGGCCGCGAGGCGCGCGCTGGTCGAGGCACGGGGGGCAGGGACTGATCGTACAGGCCGATGTGGCCGACGTGCGCCGATCGAGCCCGGTTGGTGGATGAGACGCTGGCCCGATTCGGCCGTATCGATCTGCTGGTCAACAACGCCGGCATGGCCCCGCGCAGCGCATCGACATCCTGGAGATGGGCGAAGCCAGCTACGACGAAGTCATGGAGGTCAACCTGCGCGGGCCCTTTTTCCTGACCCACGGTCGCCCAGACCATGATCCGGCAGCAGGACGGGGGCGCACCGGCAACTCCGGCCATCGTCAACATCAGCTCGCTCAGCGCCTACGCCAGCAGCCCGGCCGAGCGAATACTGCGTCTCCAAGGCCGGCATGGCCATGATGACCGCACTCTTCGCCGACCGGCTGGCCGAATACGGCATCAACGTCTACGAGATTCGGCCCGGCATCATCCAGACCGACATGACCAGCGTGGTCACGGAGAAATACGACAAGCTGATCGCCGACGGCTGACGCCCATCCGCCGCTGGGGCCAGCCCGACGACGTCGCCCGCGCCGTGGTCGCCATCGCCGAGGGCTACCTCCCCTTCTCCACCGGCGAAGTGATCAACGTGGACGGCGGCTTTCATCTGCAGAGGTTGTAAGGCCGATCCGATAGGAAATAAGTCACATCGAACGCATCTTCCTGGAAACTCGTCGGCCAAACAGGTTGCCCGCAGTCTGCTTCAGAAATCTGTGTCCATCTGTGACCAAACAAAGGAGCACCGATCATGAAAATCAAACGAATCGCACAACTGCGCACGCCGCAGCTTTTTCAGGAATATCTGGACGATCAGGGCATCGAATTGGGCTTTGACGCCGAGATGGAGACCGGGCCGATGCGCCCTTGGCCCAGCCGTTTCAGTACGGCGACCGCGTCATCGGCAATCGTTTTGCCGTGTCTGCCCATGGAGGGCTGGGACGGCACCACCGACGGCCTGCCGACCGAGTACACGATTCGCCGCTGGGAGCGCTTCGGGCTGAGCGGGGCCAAGCTCATCTGGGGCGGCGAGGCCGTTGCCGTGCGCCCCGACGGGCGCGCCAACCCCAATCAGTTGATGATCCTCGAAGAGAACGTGGAAGCGATCTGACCGAACTGCGCCAGGCGCTGGTGCGCACCCATGAGGAGCAGCCACGGCCGCAGCGACGACCTCCTCATCGGCCTGCAGTTGACCCATTCCGGCCGCTTCGCCCGCCCCTACGACAAGGCCAAGCTGGAGCCGCGCATCCTCTATCGCCATCCGCTGCTGGACGCCAAGTTCAACATCACGTCGGACGACGCGCATCTTCAGCGACGACGAGATCGAGGCAGCTGATCGACGACTTCGTCGCCGCTGCGGTCCGCGCGCAGACGCGCCGGCTACGATTTCGTCGACATCAAACATTGCCACGGCTATCTGGGCCACGAGTTTCTGACCGCGGTCGATCGGCCCGGCAAGTATGGCGGCAGCTTCGAGAACCGCACCCGCTTTCTGCGCGAGATCGTGGCCGGCATCCGCGCCGCAGCGCCCGGTCTCGACATCGGCGTGCGCCTCAGCGCCTTCGACTTCGTGCCCTTCCAGCCGGGCGAGGATCGCATCGGCGTGCCCGTCGTGGACCGGCGGCGACTACGCTATGCCTTCGGCGGCGACGGCACCGGTGCCTGCGATCGACCTGGACGAGCCGACTCCAGTTCCTCGACCTGCTGCAGCGACCTGGGCATCCGGCTGGTCTGCCTGACGGCCGGCAGCCCCTACTACAACCCGCACATCCAGCGCCCGGCGCTCTTCCCGCCCTCCGACGGCTATCAGCCGCCCGAGGATCCGCTGGCCGGCGTGGCACGGCAGATCAACGCCACGGCCACAACTCAAGGCCGCTGCGCCCGGACCTGATCTATCGTCGGCACCGGCTACTCCTACCTGCAGGAGTGGCTGCCCAATGTGGGCCAGCATGTGGTGCGCACCGGCATGGTCGACTTCGTCGGCCTGGGCCGCATGGTGCTCTCCTATCCCGACATGGCGGCCGACGTGTGTCAACGGCCGGCCGCTCCAGCGCAAGCAGATCTGCCGCACCTTCAGCGACTGCACCACGGCGCCGCGCAACGGCATGATCTCCGGCTGCTTCCCGCTGGATCAATTCTACAAGAATCTGCCCGAATACGATCGGCTGATGGAACTGAAGGCAGGTACATAGATGCTGCAGGCAGTGTACTTGTACGCAGCTCTAGACTGTTGTCGCTGGCGACCCAGTGTGAATGGGATAAGGCGTCATGACTATCCGTGTGCTTGACAGGAACTCTTCGTTCGTCCCATGCGCACGCGATTTCCCTTCCGCTACGGTATTGCCTCCATGACCGCACTGCCCCATCTGTTCGTCCGACTGTTGGTAGACGTAGACGGCGTGGAACAGTGGGGCGTTGCCGCCGATCATCTGGCCCCCAAGTGGTTTACCAAGGATCCGGATCAGTCGTTCCGCGACGAGGTGGACGACATGATGGCCGTCGGCCCGTAATGCGGCGGCCCTGTTGTTGGCGCGGAGCCCTCTGCGTCCACCTTTCGACTGTGGCGACAAGTCTATACACAGCAGCAGATGTGGGGTGACGAAAACGCCCTATCCGCCGCTGCTGTGGAACTTCGGCGTCAGTCTAGTTGAACGGGCTCTGATCGACGCCATCTGCCGGGCAAATTCTATCTCCTTTGCCGATGCCCTGAGGAGCAATCTATTTGGGATTCACTTGGGCGAGATTGGCGGCGATCTGGATGGCTACCGCCGGTCGATCTGTTGCCTCCGCTCCTCTTCGGACCATCATTGCTCGCCACACAGTTGGGTTGACCGATCCACTGACGGACGGGGAGATCGACGAATGACGATCGGGTGGACGATGGTTTGCCCCAGTCGCTGGAGGCGTCGATTCGCGCCTACGGACTTACCCACTTCAAAGTGAAGATCGGCGACCAACTGACCACGATCGATCGGTTGACAACGTTCGCCGCAGTGTGGAGCGCACGGTAGCGGCGAGATGCATGCGTTGACATTGGATGGCAACGAACAATACACTGAAGTTGATGCCTTCCGCGAGTTGTGGAGTTGTCTGGCCCGAGAACGCCGGCTGGAACGGTTGCTGGAGCGACTCATCTTCGTCGAACAGCCGTTGACGCGGACGGTCGCCCTCACCGACTCCACTCGGAACGCACTACTATCATGGACGGAACGACCGCCGATCATCATCGATGAGTCGGACGCTAGCCTAGAGAGCCTGTCGAGGGCGTTGGTCTGCGGTTATGTCGGTACAAGTCACAAGAACTGCAAGGGCGTCTTCAAGGGCATACTCAATCGTTGCTCTCTGGCGCAGCGAAAAGTTGTAGATCCGGCCGAGCCGGTGATCCTGAGCGGTGAAGATCTCTCCAATGTCGGGCCTGTTGCCCTGCTGCAGGATCTGGCGGTGGCCGCTTCGTTGGGCATCGGCCATCTGGAGCGCAACGGACACCACTATTTCCGCGGTCTCAGCATGTATGATGAGGCGCTACAGCACCAGGTACTGACGAATCACCCGGATCTCTACGAACGCCATGCGGCTGGATTCGCCGCCTTACAGATCGAGAACGGTGCTGTTCGGATCGATTCAGTTGTGGACGCCCGTTCGGCACGGCTTTTGAAGTGGATCCCACCGTATTTACGCCGCTGCATGCCTGGCGATACGAACAACTTGAGGACGCAGGAGAATCTGTCCCATGACAAACAACACACCGATACGATTTGCCACCATCGGTCTGAACCACGGACATATCTATTCCCAAACCGAAATCATGCTTCACACCGGCGCGGAACTGGTCGCCGTCCATGCGCCTGAATCTGACCTATCGCCGACTACCGGCTGCGTTACCCGCAAGCGCAGCCGGCCGCGGAGATCGACGCCATCCTGGACGATCCGTCCATCGATCTGGTCATCAGCGCGTCGATTCCCTGTGACCGCGCGCCATTGGGCGTTCGCGTTATGCAGAGTGGCAAAGATTTTATGGTCGACAAACCGGGGGTCACGGGCTTTGAGCAGCTGGCGGAGGTGCGCCGGGTGCAGGCGGAGACCGGGCGCATCTATTCCATTTGCTACGCCGAACGCTTTGAGGTGCGGGCAGCGGTCAAGGCGAGCCAGTTGGTGCAGGCCGGCGCGGTCGGTGATGTAATCCAGGTCACCATGCTGGCGCCTCACCATCACCGACCCCACACCCGACCGCAATGGTTCTATGACCCGGCCTATTTCGGCGGCATCCTGGTCGATATCGGCTCACACCAGTTTGACCAGTTCCTCCACTACACCGGTTCCTCCGCGGCTGACGTGATTGCTGCGCAGGTGGCCAACTACGCCCACCCTGACCATCCGTTGCTGGAAGATTTCGGCGACGTCATCGTGCGCGGCAACGGCGGCGCAGCCGGCGCGGCGACGGGCTATGTTCGCGTCGACTGGTTCACACCCGAAGGACTGGGCGTCTGGGGTGACGGCCGCACCGTGATTCTGGGCACGGACGGCACCATCGAACTGCGCAAATATATCGATATCGCCGGCCGGCCGGGCGGGAATCATCTCTTCCTGGTCGATCACGACGGAGTGCAATATATCGACTGCGCCGACGTCGAGCTGTCCTACGGCCGTCTTCTGGCCGATGACATTCGCAACCGCACAGAGACGGCCATGAACCAGGAACATTGCTTTCTGGCCGCCGAACTGAGTCTGCGCCGCGCAGGCCCAGGCCCAACGGTTCGGCCACTTAACGACGGATGATTGAGAGTCGAGGCCGGCTTTTGAAGGGTGAGAACACATCCTGATAGCCGAAGGGGCGGGGCTTGCCGTCGTCCGGATCGGGCGGCGGCAAGCCCCGCGCTCTATGCGTTACCGGACGGAATTCTTGATCTCAGGAGCGGGACCGCATCGCGTGGTCGCACGGCAGATCGACGCCGGACCATGCCTTTTGTGCCGTCCAGGGGCAGGAGGGTCCGCCCAGAAGCGATCATCGGGCGGCAAACCCCAGGGCCAGAAGACCGGACGCACAGAGATAGAGACTGCCGGTAGAGATGAGCCGTTCTTGAATCGCTGCATAGCGTTGGGCGCGTTCGAAGATCGGCGTCTCCAGCACATCCCAATCAGGATCGATCCCACGTACCGCAGCCAGCACGTCGACCAGCATCGGTTGGATGACGAAGCTGTTGTAGTCGTCCAAGTGAAACTCGGGACTGTCTCCGTAAAGACCATCGCCGAGATACCACTGCTCATGCTGGCGCAGCGCATAGTCGATGCGCATGACGTCCCAGTCCGGCTTGCCTGCCACAAAAAGAAACGCCTCCACCGTCGCCGCGAAAAGAAGCCAGTTGTTGAAGCCGGCCTTGTGGACGCGCGCGGAACGAAAGGCGTTATGGAGACCCAGTAGGCGCGGTCCGACGAAACCAGGGGATTCGTCGGCAACTTCATGTGGCAAGCTCCTTGTCGCGTAACTCGACCAGCGCCGCTTCGTCCGGAGCGACACCGATGCCGGGTTCGTCGTTGAGGTGTACGGATCCGCCGAACTCCAGCGTGGATTTGCCGGGAAAGAGCATCGACTCGTCGGTGAACTGGCTGCCGTTGAGCGCGGCGGGACCGGCAAAATCGTAGGCCAACGCAACCTGGCAGACAGCGACCTTGGTCAGCAGACCATCGGTCAGACCACTGACGATCGGCGGCAGCCCGGCCGCTGTCCGCGATCGCAAGTTGCTCGAGCGTCGGCCAGATGCCTCCGCTGCGCGTCAACTTGACCACCAGGTAGTCTACGAGTCCTTGGGTAACATACTCCAGGAAATCGGCCGGTCCGACGCCGGCTTCGTCGACGGCCAGTGGGATGCTCGTCTGGCTACGCAGCAAACGCATCAGATGGATGCGGTCCGCGGGCAGCGGTTGTTCCAACAGATCGACGCCGATCTGCTCGAAGGCGTGCGCCACACGTCGCGCATCATGGAGTTGGAAGCCCTGATTGGCATCGGCCCAGACAAAGCCACCCGTTGGAATCCGTTCCCGTACCGTTTCGGCCACGATGATGTCCGTCGAGGGGGTAACCGCAGCTTTGAAGTTAAAGTGCTGGAAGCCGGCTGCAACGCCTTCCTCCATTTCCTGGAGGATCGACGCGCGATCGTGGCCGGTGAGCGTGTAACTCAATGCCATGACGTTGCGGTCATTGCTACCGCCCAGAAACGCCCGTAATGACATGCCCGCGGCGCGGGCACAAAGATCGTGGAGGGCCGTGTCTACGGCTGCCTTGGCAATGGGCTGCCCTGTGCTGGGGCCGCGTCCGATGGCGCGGTGCAATGTGCGCTGGAGCATGAAGCGGTCGGTGATCGGGAGCCCGAGGATGGCCGGTCCCAGGTGGTTGCGGATGGTGAATGTCACGCTTTCGAGCGTTTCGTAGGACCACTGGGGCACCGGGCGACCTTCGCCCCAGCCTACACGGCCTTCGCTGTCGGTGAGTTTCACAAATAGATGGGGTGCGGCTTCGCCGACCGCGCCGGCCGAACCGGAGGCAAATTGAAAGGATTTGATGACCGGCAGTCGCACCGGAAAGACATCGACGCGCGCAATGTTGGTTGCCATGGCACTTGACCTGGACTTCGAGGATGGGAGTTGAATATTGGCGGGCTTCACCTCCAGACCACTACCTTCCGGAGGCTAACTGCGGACAATCACTCGCGAATGGGCGCGCCCGGTGAGAGCCGGGTAGACCAAGACCAGCAACGCCTGAGCTTTGACGGCAGGCATGCCGGTCAACGCCTGTCCGTCGACTGCGATCTGCAAGGGACCCAAGACTGCTACGCTCAATCCGGTCATCGTGGTCTTGGCTGTGCTTGACTCCAGCTTCAAAGGTAGCACCACGGGAACGTCTGTAGATTCGTTTGCCATGCAAGCCGATTCGCACAATATCACCGATCCTCGGCATGATCAAGCATCGATATGTGGTACAATCGGCATCAGACTGTTCCACGTCCTCAAACCATCCATCCACTGAAATCAGAGCGAAGGCAAATCAACATGTATCCACTCGTCTACAGCACTCTTGGCTGCCCCAATTGGACTCTTGAACACGCGGCTGATGTCGCGGCGGAGAACGGCTATGCCGGTCTGGAGATTCGGCTGCTGGACGGCGAGATTATCCCCGCTGACCTGGCTCCCGACCGCCAGGCGACGGTGGTTCGGATCATGCAGGAGCGTGATCTGAACATCGCAGGACTTGGCGCATCGACGCGCTTCTCATCCTCGGATCCTTCTGTCCGGGCGCGCGAATGAGGACGAATTGCGCCGCTATCTCTCCTTGGCCAACGCCATGCACGTACCTTTGGTCCGCACCTTCGGCGGCAACGTGGAAGAGGGCGCCACCATCGAACAGACCATCGATTGGGTGGCCGAAAGCTTGGCTGCGGTGATGCCGGACGCCGAACGAGCAGGGGTGACCGTCATGCTGGAGACCCACGACGCCTTTTGCCGTGGCCAAGAGGTCGCCCAGGTGCTGGCCCAGGTCGACCATCCCCGTCTGCAGGCCATCTGGGACGTCCACCATCCCTACCGCATGGGCGAGTCGATCGAGGAGACCTGGCAATTTATCGGCGACCGCGTCGGACACGTGCATCTCAAGGACGCGCGCCGGCGTACCGACGGTTCGTGGCAGCTTGTGCTCATGGGAGAGGGTGAGGTCCCCAATCAGGCTGTGATCGAGTTGTTGCAAGCACAAGGCTATGAAGGCTACCTGGCCGCCGAATGGGAGAAGAAATGGCATCCGGAGATCGAAGAACCGGAGATTGCCATCCCTCAGCATGCCCGGATCCTCCGGGAATGGATGGGGGCATAGGGCGAATATGCATGCGCGGCATCTATGTACTCAACGAAGACGCGTTCAACCGCATCTATGGTCTTGAAGAACAGGCTGACATCGCCACCCTGGTCGACATCTACGCACCGCAAATGTCGGCCGCAGCCGTGACAGCCGATCCGGATGTGTTGGCCGATGCTGACGTGATTCTGTCCGGCTGGGGCATGGTGAAACTGACCGCGGAGCTCCTGGCGGCCGCACCCAATCTCAAGGCTGTCTTCTACGGCGCCGGTTCGATCCGCTATTTTGCCACGGATGCCATGTGGGATCGCAACATTGCCGTGACCAGCGCCTACGGCGCCAACGCAGTGCCGGTCAGTGAATTCACCCTGGCCGAAATTATTTTTTCACTCAAACGCGGCTGGCATTTCATGCGCGCGGTCCGCGAGGCACACGCCTATCCGCCTCGAAGCGGCGTGCCCGGCGTCTACGGCAGCACCGTTGGGTTGGTTTCGCTGGGGGTGGTCGGTCGAATGGTGGCGAAGCGGCTGCAACAGCTGGACGTTCGTGTGCGGGCCTACGACCCATTTGTGACGCCGGAAGATGCCGGCGCGCTGGATATCGAATTGTGCACCTTGGACGAGATCTTTGCGGCCAGCGACGTAGTCTCGCTTCACACGCCCTGGCTGCCCGAAACCGTAGGCATGGTCACGGGCGCACACCTGGCCTCGATGAAGCGGAATGCTACCTTTATCAACACCGCGCGGCGCTGTCGTCCGTGAGGCGGAGATGATCGATGTGCTTACGCAACGTCCCGACCTCTACGCTGTGCTCGACGTGGTCTATCCGGAGCCACCTGACCCCGAATCCCCGCTCTATGCTTTGCCTAATGTGGTGCTTACGCCACACATCGCCGGCTGTGTCGAGACTGAATGCCGGCGTCTGGGACGTACGATGGTGGAAGAGTTAGGGCGCTATCTGCGCGGGGAGCCAATGGCATGGTCTATCTCGCGTGACCGGGCACAGCTGATGGCCTAGTGAATCCCGGCAGAAATACTTATACAGTTCCTACCAGAGGTAGCATGGCCGAATTTCTGTCGTGGTATTCACGCCGAAATCAACTAGTGAATCCCGGCAGAAATACTTATACAGTTCCTACCAGAGGTAGCATGGCCGAATTTCTGTCGTGGTATTCACGCCGAAATCAACTCGTGCGTCAGGAACACATGTAGGTCGAGATGCCATCTCGACCTACATGTATATACCCCCTCTATCGACAATCCCACAAGAAAGGCAAGACGACCCATGACCGACAAACCACAACTGCGCGCCGCCATCATCGGCACCGGCGGCATCTCCCGTTCGCATATGGAGGCGTTGACCGAGCACGCCGATCGCGTCCGGGTGGTGGCTGCCGTCGATGTCGACAATCAGCGGGTGCGCGACTTTGCCGAAAATTACGACGTTCCGCAAACCTATACCGATGCCGCCGCCATGTTGGCGGCCGAACAGCCCGATTTGGTCCACATCGCGACCCCACCGGGCACCCATTGCGATCTGAGCGTGCTGGCCTTGGACGCCGGCGCGCATGTGCTCTGCGAAAAGCCGCTCTGCGCGTCACTGGCCGAAATGGATCGCATCGAGGAGGCGGAGCAGCGATCGGGCAAGTACTGCAGCAGTGTATTCCAGTGGCGTTTCGGATCCGGCGGTCAGCATCTGAAAGGGCTGATTCAAGACGGCTCCTTGGGCCGCCCCTTGGTCGGCAACGTCTTGACGACCTGGTATCGCGGACTGGCCTACTACGCCGTACCGTGGCGCGGTAAATGGGAGACCGAACTGGGCGGGTGTTCCATGGGGCACGGCATCCACGCCATGGATTTCCTCCTCTTCCTCTTCGGCGAGTGGGAAGAGGTGCGGGCTATGGCAGGCACGCTGGATCGCGACATCGACGTGGAAGATGTCTCCATGGCCATGGTGCGTTTTGCCAACGGCGCCATGGCCAATATCACCAATAGCGTGCTCTCGCCGCGCGAAGAGAGCTACATCCGCCTGGACTTTCAGAGGGCAACGGTCGAGTTGACGCATCTCTACCGCTACAGCAACGACAATTGGCGTTACAGCATTCCGCCGCGCGCCGAATGGGAATCTGAACTGGAACAATGGCAGGCGATCCCTGACAAGACGCCCTCTTCCCACGGCGCTCAGCTGGGCGCGCTGTTGCAGAGCCTGGACAACGACCAACGTCCATTGGTGAGTGGCGCCAACGCGCGCAACACCATCGAGTTCCTGTCCTCGCTCTACAAATCGGCCTTCACGGGGACGCCGGTGCAACGGGGCTCGATCACGCCCGACGACCCCTTCTACCGGCGTATGAGCGGTCCCTACAACAGCTTCCGGACCGCAGTGGCGTGAAGTACCAGCCATCCAGCAACAGGAGTGAAGGTCATGACGCTGCATCTTACCCACAGACTGAATGAGGCCGTCGAACTCTTTGCCGGCGAACAGATGTTGTTGCGCTACGTCTATCGACCGGACACGCCGCAATTGGAATCGCCGAAGCCCTACTTTCACCCGCTCTATACGCTCGCCGGCAACGAGGTGACCTGCTATCGTCCCCACGATCACATCTGGCACAAAGGCATCCAGATGACCATCACACATATCGAGGGCGAGAATTTCTGGGGCGGCAACAGCTATATTCACGGTCAAGGCTATGTCCAGTTGCCCAACAACGGCGCCATGGTCCACGAGCGATGGCGCGACGTCGCCTGTGACGGCGTCACCGCGCGCCTGGACGAACAACTGACCTGGATTACCCAGGCCGGTGAACGGTGGATCGATGAAGCGCGGCAGATCGATGTCAGCCTCACTGGCGACGCGTCGGGGATGTGGCTGCTCGATTTCGCCACCTCAATGACCAATGTGAGCGGCCGGCCGTTGACGATCGGCTCGCCCACGACGGCCGGGCGTCCCATGGCCGGATACGGTGGTCTTTTCTGGCGCGGCCCGCGATCCTTCCTGGACGGTGAGGTACTGGCCGGTGACGACCTCTGCGGGCCCGAAGTCATGGGGCAGAGGGCACCGTGGCTTGCCTACAGCGGTCTCCATGACGGCACAAACGATCGGTCCACCTTGATCTTCCTGGATCACCCGGCCAATCCCCGTTACCCAACCAAGTGGTTTGTCCGCAACACACCCTTTGCCTGCGCCAGCTTCGCCTTTATGTTTGATGAAGAACTGGTATTCGAGCCTGCGACAACGCTTGCGTTTCGCTATCGCATTGCGGTGGCCGACGGTGCCTGGACACGAGAACAGATTGAAACGCTGGCCGCGAATTGGCGGATGCCCGAACAGGAGGTGCACGCATGACCGACCGGCTCAGGGTGGGTGTGGTCGGCTGCGGTGTGATCGGAAGCAAACACATCGAGGTAGCGTCGGCTTCACCCGCCATCGAACTCACGGCAGTCGCGGATTTGCAACAGGAGTTGGCACACCGCACCGCGGCACAGTACGGTGTGCCCGCCGCCTACAGTAGTGCCGACCAACTGATCGATGACGCCAACGTGGATGCCGTGGTCCTGGCCATGCCCGCGGCTTACCGCAAAGAGCCGGCATTGCGTTGCTTCGCAGCCGGGAAACATGTATTGATCGAAAAGCCGGTGGCCCGCAACGTAGATGAGGTGCGCGAACTGCTGTCTGCGCAGGGTGACTGCGTCGCCGCATGCTGTTCGGCGCGTTACCACTTCACCAATTCTGCACCTATTGTCACCGACTTTCTGGCCACAGGATCGCTCGGCCCGCTGCGCGTCGTCCGTTGCCGCGCCATCGTGCCGGCCGGGCCGCCGCCACAGAAGCCACCGCCGAATTGGCGTCTGAGCCGCGCACTCAACGGCGGCGGCATCTTGATGAACTGGGGCTGTTACGATCTCGACTACTTGCTGGGCATCACCGGCTGGACACTGCGTCCCACGATGGCCTTTGCCCAGACGTGGACCGTGCCGGCCGCGTTTCGTCACTACGCGTCGCCCAATTCGGACGCAGAATCCCATGTTACTGCGCTCGTCCGTTGTGACGACGATACCGTCATCTCCTATGAGCGGGCGGAATTTGTGGCGGCACGGGCCGAAACCACCTGGGAGATCATCGGCGAGCAGGGGTCACTGGTTCTCAAGATGACGGCGGGAAAGGACAATCATGCAGTCCATTTTTTCGCCGGCGCAGAGCAGGGATCGGAACTGGAGATTCTGTGGCAAGGCGATGACTCCAACGATGCGATCCATGCCGGACCGCTCAACGATCTGGCCGGTGCAGTGCTGAAGCAACGTGCGCCTCAAACCGATCTGCGCCGGGCGCTGACGATTCAAGCCGTCACCGATGCTATCTACGAGTCAGCCGCGGGCGGGCGTTGTGTCACCATTGAGTCATTGGCGTCCGGGTAAACCATCAGCAAGAAGAACCTATCCGAAAATTCGGTTGTGGATTCCGATCCGTCTCTCAACATCCGGATCGACACAGAGAATTTTCGGACAGATACCAAGAGGAGTGTTGAATGAACTACGCATTTATGAGCTTTTCTTGTCCTGAATTGCGTTTGGAAGAGATGCTCTCGGTCGCCAAGACCACCGGCTATGGCGGCATCGAGCCGCGCGCAGGTGCCGGTCATGCCCACGGCGTGGAACTCGGTGCGAACCAGGCAGAGCGTCGTGGCATGATGGACCGTGCGGGCGAGGCAGGAGTTTCGATCTGTTGTCTGGCTGTCTCCTGCCACTATGCGGATCCGGCAGGCGCGCAGGTACAAATCGAAGAGACCCATGCCTACATCGACCTGGCTGCTGATGTCGGCGCGCCGCGGCTGCGGGTCTTCGGCGGTCGTATTCCGGACGGCATCGAACGTGGTGCGGCGATCGAAAGTGTGGCGCGACAGCTGTCGGCCGTGGCCGATCACGCCGGCGAACGCAACGTGGCTATCTGTCTGGAGACCCACGACGACTGGTGCGATCCGGCCCATGTCGTCGCGGTCATGAAACTCGTGGATCATCCCGCCGTGGCTGTGAACTGGGATGTATTACATCCCGTGCGGACGGCGGGGTTCTCTTTGCCCGATTCATTTGCACTGCTGCGACCCTGGACGCAGCATGTTCATATCCACGACGCCACGTTGGCGACGGATCGGATCGAGTACGTCGCCATGGGATCGGGCGCGATCGATCATCATGCTGTCCTGCAACTGCTGAAGGACGCCGGTTACGCCGGCTATCTGAGTGGTGAATGGATCGGTTGGGAACCCTACGCTGTGCATCTGCCGCGTGAGTTGGCCACGTTACAGCAATACGAGGCCGCGCTTGAGTGAAAGATGGCGCCGCCAAACCGCGTCGATTAGGTTTTGTTTAGGTCACCCTATTCCAACAGAAGTTAAAATCTGCTATACTGGACTCAGAGTGGGGCTCTGAGTCCAGCCACACAACCAGCGCACACAATCCAACAACAACAGCACCTGCAACAACCATCGTAGTCGCTATTCATCGAACATCATCGCACATCAAGCCATCGCGGATAACCATCCGCGCCGGTGCAATCGACGCAAAAGGAGGAGTGAATGCGCCCTCGCCGCCCAACGACCCTGCTCATGCTGCTGGTTGTCATCTTGGGACTCGCTGCGTTTGACTACTTCCTCGTGCCCCCGCGAACCTCAACTGTGGAAGCCCAAACCGTTGACATTGTGCCGAGTCACGCGCAGGCTCCCAATGGACCGAATGTTGTCGAAGAGGTCAATGCATCGTTTACTGTCGAGATCAAAGTAGAGAATGAAGATAAACTTTACGTTGGCGACAGCGTCAAGTTTGAAGCGGTGGTAGAGACCCTTGCCGGTGATCCGGTCATACCAACTGCAGTTGTTTGGGATTTCGCTGGTTTGAGCGTTGGGTATGACATGAAGACCAGTTTTAAGTTTCCCGCGGCAGGGGATTATACGGTTACGGTACAAGTGCAGCGCGGTGTTGAGGAGGCGGTTGGCGTCAAGTCTGTGAACATCAAGGTCATTCCTCTAGCATGTACTCCGCCGGATAAGGATGCCAGTAGTGTTATCCCAAGCGAATATACGACATATGGTACGTTAACCACCTTGGCGTTTGCGCCTGTACCTGCGAACGCGCGCATGGAAGTCGAATGGCAGAAACACGATGAGACGTTTCTGGGGACGGGCCGCACCGCTGCACTTGCAGTTTATAAACTGGTCGACGAATTGCCCGTGAATACGGGTAAGGTTGATCGAATGTGGACGAACGAGACAAGCGAGTGGGTGGTAGCCAAAGTTTCGCCTCCAGAGGGCTGTAATTGGGAACCGTTCCGGAGAGGTAGGAGGGTTTATATTACCGATCAGTCGATCTCTGGATTGAACTTAGAGATCCGCAATGACGCCAAGCTCGACCATGTCCTCTATATGACGGCAACGGCAACGACTGGTACCAACATTTCGTTCTTGTGGCCCAAAGACTTGCCTGTCGTAGAAGAGGATGGCGCGATAGTGAATGGTTATTCTGAGAGTGACGATGCTCTCTTCTCCTATCGCAAAGTTAAGTATCCCGATCAAGGCGACTACGAAGTTTCCGTGACCGCGATTAACAGTGTCAACGTCCTCACAGTGAATCGCACTGCCAAAGCGAGACGGGTAAGACAGCCGAAGTCGATCTTCGACAATAGCCCCAAATCTGTTGATACGCCAATCACATTTGTTGTCCTGGGCGTGGACAGCCGAGATGACGCGTCTTTTCAGTGGAACTTCGGTGATGGGAAGATATCAACGGATGGATCACCCGTAGATCATGCCTACGAACTGGCAGGCAGGTATAATGTCACGGTCGATGTAACGAGCGATGGGATTACGGAGACAGTGAGCACCATCGCCTACGTCGAGGTGGAGAAGAAGTCGGGAAACGTCGCGATCACCGTCGAACCAGACGATCAACAGTCCTTTGGCGAGGTTCTCAAATTCTGCGCCGATCCCCAAACAGGTTTGAGCTATGACTGGAATTTCGGCGTAAAATCTGAAGCGAACATTTCGGGTAACTCTGTCGATGGGGACGGAGACGGTGGTATCGTCGAGGGAGAGCCGCATTGCCGAACCTATACCTACAAGACGAGCGACTCTGCGACGAATACGAATAGATTCGTTGTCAGTGTGGAGGTTTCTGTGGACGATAACGACGACAACAATCTGTACGGGGATCTTGGTCTGGAACTCCGTGACATATCGGGAACGGGCCACCAGATGACCCGGCCAAGAAAACTCCTGTATCTCCCCCATGTTGCCGACGGCGCCATCGATCGCGCGTCACGCATCGCGAGCGGATCGGATGTGGTCGGCGATCAAAGCGCGCCGACTGCCACCGAAGTGCCAGTTCCGGCCAACACGCCTGCCCCACCGACAAGCACGCCGCTGCCGGTAGCGCCCACGGATACGCCCGTCCCACCGACCAGCACGCCGTTGCCGACGGCAACACCCGTGCCCGTCGAGCCGCCCGGCACCATTCCGCAGCCGCCGGGCACCATCCCGCAGCCGTAGACGCACAGAGCGGCATTCCGTCCAACCACGAAGCCCAGGTTCTCCACGAGCCTGGGCTTTCTGATACCATTGGAGAATCCCGCTTCAATCCGGCTGTCACGCAGCCACCAGCAAAGGAACCACCATGGAACCAACGTCTCTGAAAGCCGTCCTCGTCGGCTGCGGATCGATCTGCCGCTCCTGGCTGGACCACGCCACGACACGCAGCGATCTCGAAATCGTCGGCCTGGTCGATTTAGTCCCGACTCAGGCCGAAGCCATTCGGGAGAGCTACGAACTGGACCGTGTCGTGATCGCGGACGATCTGGATCGGGCGTTGCACACATTGAAGCCGGACATCGTCTTCGACTGCACCATCCCCGAAGCGCATACCGGCGTCACGCTGACGGCGCTGGCCCATGGCTGTCATGTGCTGGGCGAGAAGCCGATGGCCAGCTCCATGGCCGATGCGCAGGCGTATGGTCGCAGGCGGCAGCCGACGCCGGCAAGACCTACGCCGTGATCCAGAACCGGCGCTATCTCGACGACATCGTGCGCTATCGCGATCTGGTCCAGTCCGGCCAGATCGGCGCGCTGACCACGCTCAACGCCGACTTCTACCTCGGCCCCCACTTCGGCGGCTTCCGCGATGAGATGGAGCATGTGCTGCTCATCGACATGGCCATCCATTCGTTCGACCAGGCGCGCCTGATCTCCGGCGCAGGATCCGGTCAGCGTCTACTGTCACGAGTGGAATCCGCCCGGTTCCTGGTATGCCCACGGCGCGTCGGCCATGGCCATCTTCGAGATGAGCGACGGCATTGTCTTCAACTATCGGGGCAGTTGGTGCGCCCAGGGCATGCCCACCGCATGGGCCTGTGACTGGCGCGCGATCGGCACGAAGGGCACGGCGCTGTGGGACGGCGAGGAGGAGATGGCCGGCGAGGTCGTGGCCGGCGATGAAGGGCTTCTTCTGCGCCCGACCCGGCAACTGATCGAAGCGCCACCGGCGCCGTTGGCCAGCACGGGCCATGCCGGCGTGATCGACGACTTCGTGATGAGCGCTGCACGAGCGGCCGAACACCGCAGACCATCTGCACCGACAACATCAAGAGCCTGGCCATGGTCTACGCCGCGATCGAGAGCGCGGAAAGCGGCCGTAAAGTGGACGTGCGTTGGTGAGCCGAGAGGGCGTTACTGGAATTGCGAAAAGTCGGGCCTGCGGCGCTCCATGAACGCCTGAAATGCCTCGCCGGCTTCGGGTGACTGCAGCCGCTCGGCAAATAACTTGCCTTCGGTCGCGATCGTGGCCTCGACCGCGTCCCGTACGCCCTGCTTCAGAAGGGCTTTCGTTGCCCGCATGGCTGCCGGTGGTTTGGCGGCCAATGCGCGCGCCGCATCTGTGGCGACGGCAATCACCTCTTCATTCGGCACGACCTGATTGACCAAGCCGAGCTCCAAGGCCGTCGCACCGTCGAATGGCTCGCCCAACATGAGCAACTCAGCCGCGCGTACGTGGCCGAGGAAGCGAGGCAGCAGCAAGCTGGAACCTGCCTCCGGCACCAGACCGAGATTGATGAAGGGCAGTTGGAAGCGGGTCTGCTGCACTGCGAAGACCAGGTCGCAGTGCAGCAACATGGTCGTGCCGATGCCGACTGCCGGTCCCGCAACGGCGGCGACCAGCGGTTTGGTCGCCCCTACGATGGCGTGGAGGAAGCGGAAGACCGGGCTGGTCTCGTCGGTGGGTGGCGCCTGGACAAAATCCATGATGTCGTTGCCGCTGGTGAAGCAGTCCGATGTGCCATGAATCAAGATGACCCGTATCGCCGGATCCGACTCGGCAGCGTGCAGCGCGTCGGTCATGGCTGCGTACATGGCAATGGTCAGCGCGTTCTTCTTTTCCGGACGGTTGATACCGATGCGCAAAATGCTCCCACTTTGCTCGACGAGGATCTGGTCGGCCATGGATTGATCTCCTGAGAGTGATTTTCCTCATGATACTGTGGTAGAGGTGCATCCTTGAAGTCGTGCGCAGCGAATAGTCGCACCTGCTCACTGCCCAAAAATATGCTCGAAGTATAGCATAGGGTGAGGAAAGATTCTCTTTGACACACAGACTTGCTCGATGCTATTCTGGCTTCTCTACCTGCAGCGAACGCACAAGTACTTGTCCCCAAAGGACCTCCAAGGAGATGACAGGGACCAGTTCATCCGGCAAAGAGGTTACAGTCACTCCCGGAGGTTGAAACCGCCAGGTTGTTCATGGACGGTGACTGTGACAGTTTGGAGAAAACACCCAGTGAAAATCAGAAGGAGAGTCACAATGAAAAGACAAACAGCCATTGCCCTGTTGCTGACGTTGATCCTGCTGTTGAGTGCTTGCGCACCGGCAGCTGCGCCATCGGCGCCGGCCGCGGAGAGCGGCAGCGAGAGCGCCGACGGCGGTGGCGAGACGGTCTCGCTCACCATCGAAAGCTGGCGCAACGACGATCTGTCTATCTGGCAGGACGTCATCATTCCGGCGTTCACGGCCCAACACCCCAACATCGAGGTGAACTTTGCGCCCACCGCGCCGGCCGAGTACAATGCCGCGCTCAATGCCAAGCTGGAAGGCGGTACTGCCGGCGACCTGATTACCTGCCGGCCCTTTGATGCCTCCCTTGCGCTCTACGACCAAGGCTATCTGGCTTCGCTCAACGATCTGCCCGGTCTTGAGAACTTCAGCGATGTGGCCAAGAGCGCCTGGATCACCGATGACGGATCGGATGTCTTCTGTGTGCCCATGGCCTCTGTGATCCACGGCTTCATCTACAATGCCGACGCCTTCGCCGAGCTTGGCCTGGAAGAGCCGGCAACCGTCGATGAGTTCTACGCGCTGCTCGATGCCATCACTGCCGACGGCGCCTACTCCGCGCTGGATATGGGCACCGCCGACCAGTGGGAAGCAGCCACCATGGGTTTCCAGAACATCGGACCCAATTATTGGCACGGGGAAGCCGGACGTCTCGGACTCATCGAGGGGACGGAAAAGCTGACCGATCCTCAATATGTGGCGGTTTGGGACGAACTGGCCAAGTGGTCTGCCTATCTGCCTGACGGCTACGAGGCCCAGAGCTACCCGGATTCACAGAACCTCTTCACGTTAGGGCAGTCAGCCATCTATCCGTCCGGCTCCTGGGAGATCTCATTGTTTAACAGCCAGGCGGATTTCGCCATGGGCGCGTTCAAACCGCCGGTGCAAGCTGCGGGAGATACCTGCTACATCAGCGACCACACCGACATTGCGCTGGGCATGAACGCGGCCATTTCGGATGAGAAACGGGACGCCGCCCTGACCTTCCTGGAGTGGATGACGACCGCCGAGTTTGCCGAGCTGTACAGCAACCAGCTTCCCGGCTTCTTCTCGCTCTCCGACCACGAGATAGCGCTGGTCGATCCCTTGGCCCAGGAGTTCTTGAGCTGGCGTGGCGAATGTGAGTCGACCATCCGCAACTCCTACCAGATTCTCTCGCGGCGAGCCGAATCTGGAAAATGACCTGTGGCGACTCTCCGCAAGTGTCATGAACGGCACGGTTTCGCCCGCCGACGCGGCGGCCGAAGCCCAGGCGGGTCTTGAAGTCTGGTACGGACCGCAGCAATAAGCTGTCAGGAGTGAGGATTAGCGATGCCCGATCGCCAATCCTCGCTCTTTGTTCCAGCGGCTTCACCGGCTATGCATTCATCATCATTCGTTCGTAAACGCAAACGTTTTCCTTGGCACATCGTCGTCTTCCTGGCGCCGGCGGCGCTGGTCTACAGCCTCTTTATGGTCTATCCGCTGATCGATTCGTTGCGGCTGAGCTTTTTCAGCGCGTCCGGCGGCGATGGGGAGATCTTTGTGGGGCTACAGAACTATGGCCGCCTGTTGACCGATGATCTCTGGGCGCCACGCTTCTGGGGCGCGCTGGTCAACAACTTCATCTTCTTCGCCGTACACATGCTGGTGCAGAATCCAATCGGTCTGCTGTTGGCCGCATTGCTGACTCAGCGCGACGCTGCGCGGTCGAGGATTTCTACGCACCGTCTACTTTATGCCGACCATGTTGTCGTTTGTGATCGTCGGCTTTATCTGGCAATTGATCTTGAGCCCGCTCTGGGGCATCGCCGAGGATCTGTTGGCCTTTGTCGGCCTGGAGAGCCTCTTCCGGCCCTGGCTGGGGCTGGAGAGGCCGGCACTGATCACGCTCTCTCTGATCTCGGTCTGGCAATTTATCGGTATCCCGATGATGCTCTTCTACGCCGCGCTGATCAGCATTCCCGAGGAACTGGATCGAAGCCGCACACGTCGACGGCGCCGGCCGGTGGACCGTCTTCTGGCGCATCAAATTTCCACTGATCCTGCCCACGGTGGGCATTGTGACCATTCTGACCTACGTCGGCAACTTCAACGCCTTCGACCTGATCTACACCACCCAGGGCGCGCTGGCCGGACCCAACTTCTCCACCGACATCATGGGCACCCTCTTCTACCGCACCTTCTTCGGCCACCAACTGCAGCTCGGCAACCCGACCATGGGCGCCACCGTCGCAGCCATGATGTTCTTGATCATCCTGGCCGGCGTCTTGCTTTATCTCTTTGGCGTGGCAGCGACGAGTGACGACCTATGAGCTTTGACGGCCGGCAGGGCATAGCCTCCTGAATCGATCAGCATTGGCCGGCCAGAACCGTCTCGCTGTTCGTCATGCTTCTTTTTATGTTGCTGGCACTCTTTCCCATCGTGTTGGTGGCGATGAACTCGTTCAAGACACGCAAGGCGATTTTCAGCGTCACCCTATTTGCCGCCCACGGCCGAGACGTTCAGTCTGGAGGGCTACGAGACGGTCTTCCAACGCTCCAACTTTTGGTCTCTATTTTGTCAACAGCCTCATCGTCACCCTCGCCTCCATGTTCTTGATTCTCTTTCTCGGCGCGATGGCCGCCTTTGCCTTGTCGGAGTATCGATTCCCCGGCAATACCGTCCTGGGACTCTACATGGCCTTGGGCATCATGATCCCCATCCGTTTGGGCACCGTGGCCATTCTACGCCTGGTGGTGGCCATGGGGCTGATCAACACGCTGGCCGGCGCTGATCCTGGTCTACACGGCCATGGGGCTGCCGCTGACCATCTTCATCCTGCAGCAATTCATGCGCCAGGTGCCTCAGGCGCTCAAGGATGCCGCGCGCATCGACGGCGCCAGTGAATACCGCATCTTTCGGTTGATCGTGCCATTGGTCAGCCCAGCCATCGCCACCGTGGCCGTCTTTACCATGATCCCGATCTGGAACGACCTCTGGTTTCCGCTCATCCTTGCGCCCGGAGAGTCGGTCAAGACGGTCACGTTGGGCGCGCAACAGTTTCTCGGCCAGTTCGTCACCGACTGGAACGCGGTGCTGGCTTCGCTGACCCTGGCCATGGTTCCGGTCTTCATCCTCTACGTCCTCTTCTCACGCCAGCTGATCCGCGGCATTACGGCCGGTGCCGTCAAGTAACGCTGGTATCCCGAATTGTGTGTGAATTCGCAATCTGCCAGAGAGAGTAAGCCACTTTTACACAATTCGTGGTATCCCGTCGGCAACCGTCGACGGGTTCGACAGGGATACCGTTGAAGGCAGGCGCGTCTCACAAGCTGTACAGACAAGAGGTGATATCATGTCTCAAGGCCCAGTTTCCGCATGCGGTGATTATGCCTATCGCGAGTCGCCAAATCGTCGTTTCCGTCGGATTGGCGCTTGTTCTGTCTGCTCGGTATTGCCACGGTCTTCGCCCAGGACCAGCCGACGCAGCAGGATGCCCCCGGCAGCCTCAGCGGCGCGTCACGGATACAGGCGGCGATCCGCTGGCCGATATTGACGTGGAATTGCTCGATTACCAAGGATTCAACAGACGGGAAACCAGAGACCGACGCCTCCGGGGCCTATCGCTTCGAATTGCTCGGCGCCGGCGCCTACTACGTCCGCTTTTGGGATTCGATGAACTGTCTACGCTGCCGAATACTACGATAACGCCCAGCAGACTGAGGCCGCACCTCGGCTCTGGTGACAGGCAACGACATGGCGGTATCGATGCGGCCATGGACCCGGGGGCGCATCTCCGGGACGCTGTCGCTGACAGCCTGCATCGGCGCCGACTGACGATGTCTATTCCAACGTAACGGTCTACGAGTTGAACCGGGCGAATGGAACTACGGTGGCCTATACGTGACACGGCTCAGCTGCCGGCAGACTATGTCATCCGCGGAGCTGGCAACTGCGGACTACCGTCTGTGCGCAGAGGCCTACGGCACCATCAGGGACAATATCGCGAATTCACCGAGTGTTTGACGGCCTTGCCAGACGCTTACGACTATGTGCCCCGTGTCGACGAGGCAACGGACATTCCGGTCGGATTGGGCGAAACGACGGCCAACATCAATATCGTCTTCGGCGATGCCAATGACGCAGCGACATTGGGCGGACGCGTGCACGACCAGAGCAGGCGTAGCACTCGCCACATCAGTGTCCTGGCCCAGCTTACGGATTGCTCATACGGCTATTGCTACGCCCGCACGGTCGGCAATGCCGTAACGGATGTCGATGGACGTTACGTCATGACGGACATGACGCCGGGCGACCTATCTGCTCCGCTTTGTCGACGAGAGCGACAATCATGTGACCAGATACCGGGGCGGATATGAAGGGAACCTCGACTACGTAACGCCAGTCTACCGGACAAGGTTGAAGAGGTGACCCTATCGCCGTACGCAGTGCGGTTCGACCTGGACATCGAATTGAATCGTGCGGCGTCTATTTCCGGTGTACGTTAACACTGCGCGACGGTGTGCCGCCCGTATTCGGCTTGGTGACAGCGCCAATCCGATGGACTTTACAGCGAGGCTGACGGCTACTCACCGCGATCGACGGACAAGACCGGCGCCTATACGATCGCAGGGCATGCGTCCCGGCAACTATATGTTTACGGCTACGGCGAAGTCGACGACAACTAGTTCAGCAAAGCCTACACGATACCGGATAGTGACGATCCACAGACCGTGACGCTCTGGCGTATGGCGACGTGTCACCATGGTGATATCGAATTGGAGCCCGATGCCTTTGAAAGCGTCATCGAAGGTACGGTTACCGCCGACGCGAGCACCCTCGCCCGGTATCCGTGTCTATCTCGGGCTACGCGTACTATTACGGCTACACGGTGGACGATAGTATCTTCATCTACGCCGATACGGACGTATCGGGCCACTATCGAATTGAAGGGCTTGCCTCCAACTCCTACCGTGCTCATATTCACCGATCCATCAGGCGTCTACGCGACCCGATGCAATAGCGATCCTCAATTTGTCTACGATTGCCAGGTGGAGTTTCTTGCCGCCCGGTCGCGTAACATGACCCGTCGGTGGAGCTGGTGCGAGCGGGACGGTCAGCGGTCGTGCGACGTTGCCGCTGGGCTCCAAGTCGATCGCGAGTCAATATCGGCGTAGTTGCCTATCGGGTTAGGCAGATGGCGAGAATTCCTTCGTAACGCCGGGACCACTCGTCGAGAATCGATGCTCGACGGTACTTATCGCCTGACAGGTCTCTATCCCGGCATCCTATCGTATCGCGGCTCGTTCGTGTGGACTCGGCTACTGGTGGAGATCCTCTTCTATCCGACTGCTACTAAGCTGGTGGGAAGCCGAAGACGTGACGTTGCCGCGGGCGACGTTTCACGGGTATCGATCTGATCGCTGACTATGAAGCCGGTTCAGTATCTGCCGCTGATCATACGTTAGTGGGTGGGACTATCCGGACTTCTGTGTAGACCGTCGTTGCGTGAGGAGCCTTGGGGAGAAGATACTCAGGCTGTTCCAAAGAATTAATCAGCCCCGTGCGCAGGGGCGTGCCCTTGCGGCCGCCCGCTGTGGTCAGGCCGAGTGCGGGCGGGCACAAGACCCGCCCCTACGCCACCGTTGTTTATTTACTTGGAACAGCCTCAAATACTGGACAATGCACTCTATGTTCGGACGAGGAGCGTTGTCCAATATTTGAAGTACGTGTCCATCAGTTGTGTGCTCCCGCAGTTGAGTCGACGACAAGAACGTTCGACGCAAGCTCTTCCGACACCCGCTGCTCCAGGCCGTCCTCTTCCACGCGAAGGCGTCGCAGTTCGGACGGTCTGTATCCCTTTGGCAGCTTGCCGAGATTGCAGAGCGGCTCGCCGGGGCTGATCGCCGGCAGGCTGGTCATGCCGATTACAACCGCGTCAAATGGTGCGCGAAGGGTACTCTGTTCATTGCCCAGGAGCGTTGTGTTGGTCGCGAGAGGTTGATCTTTGTCGAGGATATCGCCCGGTTTGATGTGGAACTGCATGAAGCCACCGTGTTCGGCCCGTATCCAGGTTGACTTCTCGATGACGAGTTGATAGGCCGGGCTTTCCGCGGGCCCGTCGAGCATCTTCAGAGCGCGGAGCATGTTCTTGATTCCACGTGTCGCCGATGCAACGATGCCCGGTTCCACTTTCCAGACTTCACCGCCTTCCATGATGATCGTCGGACAGCCGGCTGCGCACGCTTCTCGGCGAAACGCCTCCTGACGGTCCTTTCCCGTTGAGGATGATCTCCGAACCGAACGATTCGGCAAGGCAGCGCACTTGCGGATCGGTCAAATCCCCTCGAACGTTGGGATAATTTGTGCGCCGTACGGCGGCTGTGTGCAGGTCAATGCCATAGTCGCATCGGGAGACAATTTCATCAAAGATGATCCGGGCCATGCGACTGGCGAGACTTCCATTGGCCGAACCGGGAAAGGATCGGTTCAGATCACGACGGTCCGGTAGATAGCGGGAGTGCCGGTCAAACGCAAGCAGATTCAGCACGGGAACGAGGATCAGCGCACCCCGTAGCAGGCGGAAGTCCGTGTCCTGGATCAACCTGCGTACGGCTCCGGTGCCGTTGATCTCATCGCCGTGCAGCGCCGCCGTAACAAATACAACTGGGCCAGGCTCCGTGGCACGGCGAATGTGGATCGGAATCCGCACCGTCATGCTGCTGTAGCTCTCGCTTACGGCAAGATATACGTCGCGTGACCGGCCTGCCGGAATCTCTTCGCCAAACCACTCGTCGATCGGTTTTCGTTGGCGGGGCTCACTCACGGCTGCTTCTCTCTACTTCCAGTGACATGGAGCCGGCCGCTGATTTGTCTGGCTCTCTGAAAACTTCCTCGGCCACCGGCAAGTCAGGCAATACCTGCACTTTCGGCCGTCGACTGCGACGAGCCCGCGCCGGGATCAGATCACGCATCAGTTCCAGTTGGCCGAAGCAGAGCAGCCGATCTCCGGCTTCGAGTTGCCGTTGCGGACGAGGATTTGGAATGACAGTCGTGCCCCGATAGAGCGTCAACACGATGATGTCCTTTTCGCGCAACCCGGATTCGCTGATTGATTGGCCGACGTATTCTGAGCCTCCGGGAATGTAGATCTCGGCGACCCCGTATCCGCGGCTCACGGTCAGCCGCTGGCGCAGGTCGATCTCCGGGAAATCTACCTGGGCCGCGATGTAGTCGACGATGGCACCGGCGATGTCCAGCTGCGTGCATCCCTCGATGCCTTCCAGCCCGGGCGACGAATTGACTTCTACGATCTGTGGCCCGTCTTTGCCTTCGAGCATATCGACGCCGGCAACTCGCAGTCCCATGATCTGAGCGGCACGCACGGCAGTTTCGCGATAGAATTCGTCGAGGACCACGGGCTCGGTAAGCCCTCCTCGGTGGACATTGCTGCGGAATTCCTGTCCCTGAGCAACCCGGCGCATGGCGGCGACGACTTGATCGCCGACCACGAAGGCACGAATGTCACGCCCTTTGCTCTCGGAGACAAACTTCTGGATCAGGACACTCTGCTTTTGGCTTTGCAGCAACTCGATGATGGCCTCGGCTGACTTCACCGATTCGGCGAGGAGCACGCCGATCCCTTGCGTGCCCTCCAACAGTTTGATGATGACGGGGGCGCCGCCGACTCTATCGATCGCCGGCAGTACATCCTTTTTGTCGCGGACGAACGTCGTCTGTGGAATGCCGATATGGTGGCGACTGAGAATTTGCAGGCTACGGAGCTTGTCACGCGAGTTGGAGATGCCGGCCGATGGATTCGTGCAGAAAACATCCATCTGCTCGAATTGCCGCACGACTGCCGTGCCAAAGTAGGTGATCGATGCCCCGATGCGCGGCAGCACGGCATCATAGTGCGAGAGTTGTTTCTGACGGAAATAGAGGTCCGGCGCGCCCTGTTCGAGATCAATCGCAAATTTCAGCGTGTTCAGGACCTTGACATTGTGTCCACGCTGGACCGCAGCTTCGCGAAGTCGTCGTGTGCTATAGCACTTGGGGCTGCATGAGAGGATTGCTAGTTTCATGTTGAATCCTTTGGTCACTGCTTTCGTCGACGTAGCGTGATTCCTACGTTCGTTTCGGTTTTTTCTTCCGTTTTGGTTTGCCACCGTAGTAGGACTTCCCGGCGTCGACAAGGAATCGCTGTCGAAATGCCTCGCGGCCGAGCAGCATGCGAAAGCCCATTTCGTCGCGACTGGCAAGCGTCAATTCGATCGGCCAGGTGATGCCGAGCAATTCTATATTGGTGACGATGACCGGTCGTGTGGTTGCTTTTCCACTCGAACTGCGCACGGATCTGAACTCGAGCACCGCCGCTTCCGCTTCGACGGTCTTGGTGCTCTTGCGCTGGATAGGATGAATCCGAAAGCGCACCCACTCTACGCCGTTCCGTTCAAATATTTGCAGATCAAAGGCATGTAACGATGACGACCGGGCACCGGTATCGACTTTGACCTTGATCGCCTTGATCCCGAAGTCGGTAAGCCCGACCCATTCGCGCCAGCCGATGATCGGCAGCGTGGATGTCCTACGCTTGACCATGTTGGTTTTGCTCTCAGCAGGATGCAGACAAATTCTACCTGTCCGATTGTCAGGCTCGTGGCCGTACATCAACCATTGTTCCAGTGGTAGCGGACGATAACACAGATCTTGTCGATGTGCTCAATTGCCCACCTGACGGCAGAGCGAAAACATGCTTTTCGTAGTTGGGCAAGAATGCCCCGATTCTTGCCGCGGCCATCTCGGCTGCCGCGGACAGATTCGCGACGCTGAACCCCAAGGATTTTACTCAGGAAGTCACGTTGCAGAGCAACCTACACATTCAGACGCCGGCCCAACTGATCGAAGAAATTCGTCGTCATGTGAGTACCTTGATCTGCACTTTGCCATCAACGCGCGTGCTGTCGCGTTGATGATGGCCGAATATGTCAAGCGCTATTTGGCCCGGGGGGCGACGTGGGGGCGCATCCTCAACACCAGCACCGACGCCGCCCACGCCCATCCGGCCAACGTCAGCTATGCCGCCTCCAAACATGCCATCGAGTCGTACAGCAGCTCGGCCGCGGACGAACTGGGCAAATACAGCATTGCCGTCAACATCGTCGCGCCCGGCCCCGTCCAATCCGGTTACATCACACCCGAATCGGAACGGGAGATCGAACGGGGCACACCCTTGGGTCGCGTCGGCCGGCCGGAAGATGTGGCCGGCGTCATGGTCTTTCTCGCCTCCCACCAGGCCCGCTGGATGACCGGCCAGTTGCTCTACGTTGGCGGCGGCTGGCGGATGGGTTTGTGATCGTGGGAGTCTGTGCCGGAGATGAAGAACCGAGCATAGCGATCGTTGCGGCAGCCGGCCCGCTCTCTCCAAAGTCACTGTTGCCCCAACCGGGAAATGTGCCGCCCGATTCCGATGCGGGCTTTGACCGCGCGGGTAGAGTATGTCACAATTGTCGAAATTTCCGCTCCTCGGTGGGTTGCAGACCCTTGACACGCTGTATCAGCAAACATTTGTCAAATGCTCCGCAGCGCATGGTATCCCAAGCGCGCGGTGGTCGCATATCTGCACCGATTTCGCCCCCGCAAGAATCCGATGGCTTCATAAGTAGTCAAATATCGTAATTGCCCACAAGACTAAATTTTAGCGAGATCGATGCAGCGTTTGTTGACGGCATTTTGGCTAACTGTATATCTATTGGTCGCATGTGCTTCCGTCTCGGCCCAGGTCAATGACGATTCCACGGCCGCCGTGATGAAGACACGAAACGATCAGCCGAGCGAACCGACTGATCGTTTCGTAACGGCCGCGACGCGCCCTGTCCGCTTCAAGCATATCACTGCCGAGCAGGGACTCTCTACGGATCAGGTCTGGAGCATTGCTCAGGACAGCCTTGGCTACTTGTGGTTTGGCACGTCAAACGGTCTGAATCGATTTGACGGCTACAAGATGACCGTGTTTCTGCACGATCCGGATGACGAAAAAAGCTTGCGCGAGAATCTCATCCACGCGTTACATGCCGATCACACAGGGACACTATGGATTGGCACCTGGAGCGGCGGTCTAAGCAGGTATGTCCCAGAAGATCGCAGCTTCGTTCATTATCAACATGATCCGAACCAACCAACCAGCATCGCCAGCAATTCCATCCGCACAATTGCCGAAGACAGCACCGGCACACTCTGGATCGGCACGGTAAGTGGCGGCCTCAACCGCTTCGACCGCGAAACCGAGCAGTTTGTGCGCTATCTGCACCATCCGCACATGGTATGGAGAACTGGGGAAAACGCTCTATCCCCAGCCACAGAGCCTCCTGATAATCGCCGATGCGGGCGGCAGCAATGGCTATCGACTCCGGCTCTGGAAAGTCGAACTCCAACAGCTGGCCGATGAACTCCGATTTCCGATTTCCGTTTGTCATCTGCCACCCGGTACCAGCAAATGGAACAAGATTGAGCATCGTCTCTTTTCCTTCATCATACAGAATTGGCGGGGCAAACCCTTGGTCACGCATCAGGTCATCGTAGACCTAATCGCCGCCACTACTACCCGGAATGGTCTCCAGGTCCACAGCCGCCTGGATGATCGTCACTATCCCAAAGCGCGCCGCATTTCTGACAAGCAACTGGCTGACGTCAACTTGGTACCCGACAGATGGAATGGCCAATGGAATTACACCATTCATCCCAACCCCCAATCCGCAACATAAATCAGGGAAGTTATTCTTGAGCGGACCCTTAACACGGTAAGTCGACCGAGAAACGAGGAAGAATTACGGAGCTTCACCCGGATGCTGTTATCATGGCACTATGGGAATCGCTGCAGATATTGCCATCATTGTGGTCGCCGGGCTCATCGGCGGCTTAATTGCACAGCGCCTGCACCAGCCGCTGGTCATCGGCTACATCCTGGCCGGTGTGGCCGTCGGGCCCGTACACGGGCTTGATCACCATTGCCAATGTCCACGACATCGAATTGCTGGCGGAGATCGGCGTCGCGCTGCTGCTCTTCGCGCTGGGCATCGAGTTTTCGCTCAAGGAGCTGCGCCCTGTGCGCAACATCGCGCTGATCGGCACCCCCATCCAGATGGCGCTGACCATGCTGGTTGGCGTCGGGTTGGGTCAATGGCTGGGCTGGACATGGACCGCCTCAGTCTGGTTCGGTGCGGCCGTTTCTCTCTCCAGCACCATGGTCACGCTGAAGACACTGATCAACCAGGGACGTATGGGCACCCTCTCTAGCCGGGTCATGATCGGCATGCTCATCGTCCAGGACCTGGCCGTGGTGCCACTCATGATCATCCTGCCCCAGTTGAGCGATCTGGAGAGCGGTTTGCCGCAGCTGGCCTGGGCGGCAGTAGGTGCGGTGCTCTTCCTGGCCGCGATGCTCGTCATTGGCACGCGGATCATTCCGTGGCTCATGCGCATGGTGAGCCGCTGGAACTCGCGCGAGCTCTTCCTGCTCACTGTGGCCGCGCTGGGGTTGGGCATCGGCTACGCCACCTACCTGGTCGGGCTCTCCTTTGCCTTCGGCGCCTTCGTGGCCGGCATCGTCCTCAGCGAATCGGACTACAGCCACCAGGCGCTGAGCGACATGATCCCCCTGCGCGATCTCTTCGGCCTGCTCTTCTTCGCGTCGGTGGGCATGTTGCTCGACCCGGCCTTCCTGTGGGCCAACCTGGGTCTCATCGTGCTGCTGGTGCTGGTGGTGGGTGCGAGCAAGGCGCTGATCTTCGGCGTCATCACCCGCGGCTTCGGCTATGTCAACGTCATGCCGCTGGCGGTGGGACTCGGCCTCTTCCAGGTGGGCGAGTTCTCCTTCGTGCTGGCGCGGGTCGGGCTTGAGCAGCGGCAGCATCGACCAATATCTCTACTCGCTGATTCTGAGCGTGGCGCTGGTCACCATGTTGCTGACGCCGTTTCTGACCCAGGCGACGACGCCGCTCTACCGGCTGCAGCGAGCGCTGGTTCAAGCGCGAGCCCTTGCAGAGCATCAACCTCGGTGAAGAGACGCTGCACGACCACGTGATCATTGCCGGCGCAGGACGCGTCGGCCAGTATGCGGCGCGTGTGCTGCAGCGCATGGGCCAACCGCTGGTGGCCATCGAACTGGACCAGAACCGGCTTGGAGCAGTGTCGCAGCGCCGGTCTTCCCGTGATCTACGGCGACGCCGGCCATCCCGTGGTGCTGGAGGCCGCCGGGCTGAACGACGCCCAACTCCTGCTCGTGACCACACCCGGACCAATCGTCACCCACGCCATCGTCGACCACGCACGCCGTGTCCGCCCGGATCTCCACATCGTCGCCCGGGCGGAGGGCCACGATCAGATGCTCGAACTCCATGCCATGGGTGTCTACGAGGTGGTCAATCCACAATTGGAGGCCGGGCTGGAGATCACGCGCCAGGCGCTGGTTCATCTGGCCGTGCCGCCGGTCGAGATCGAGCACTTCACCGATCTGGTGCGCCAGGAACTCTACGCTCCGCTGGAGACGACCGTTCCCATCGACGACGCAGCCATCGGCACGCTCAAGCGCAAAGCTCGCTCCATGAAACCGGACTCCCCCCTATTACCGTAGGTCGGGCAGGATGTCCGACGCCAGTAAGAAACCCACACAACTCCGGTCCTCGCGGATCGGGCAAGAATGCCCGACACCGTCTGCTCACCATGAACGGTCAGGATGGAAAGACCGGTCGGGTTTTGCAGTAACCCTGACAACCTCGGTTGTGGGCCCTTTGAACACGGCGGCAATTGTGGGGGATCTGGCAATCTGCGCTCGGCCGCTACTTGACGCCGACAAAAAGCTCACGGTCATAGTCGTCGATCACGGTGCGGCACTCGAAACCGACCTCGGCCAGCAAGGTGAGCCAGACGTCCCGGCCGAAGAGCCCGAAATAATGGCGATCGTGATCGGTCCATACGGTGTCAGCACCCTGACGCAGCAGATAGGCGAAGTCAGTGATACAGGTTGTGTCGCCGGGATCGGGATCGTAGGTCCATTCCAGGTAGCGTAAGGCTCGGCCGTGGCCGTCGTGGCCGCCATGGCTGGTGGAGGGTGTGAAGCTCTCACGGGTGTTGTCGGGTACGAAGAGGGCCACACCGCCGGTTGCGCAGTGAATGTAGGCGGTCTCCATGGCCCGGCGCAGGTCCGCCTCTGTGGTCATGTACGCGATGGCATCGTGGACGAAGACGGCGTCAAACTGCCGGCCCAGCCGCACGCTGCGCATATCGCCTTCGACGTGAACACACTCCGGGTTGAGATCGCGGCTGACCCTCAGCATGCCTGGCGAGCGGTCGACCAAGGTCAGTTTGTAGTGGGCTTTCAGATGGGACGCGTTGTTGCCGCCGCCGCTGCCCAGTTCGAGTACGGTGTGGGGCGGGGTGCGGCAGGAAGCGTCCAGCACCTGGTGGAAAAAGGCTGCTTCGTCGGCATAGTCTTCGGGCGCCGAGAGCAACGGCCACCATGCGGCCAGTTCCGCATAGAGTTTTGGTGGTTGTGCTGTCATCGTCTGTCGAATCTGCCTTTCCGCTGCGGAAAAGTCATTGTCCTACTTTCACATCGGGTCGAAATCCGGCACGGATGACGCCCACTACAGTCTGTGGTGTCAGCACCTGCACAGGTTCGGACAGACTGAACGACGATGATGCAGGCCGGTAGCCTGAAGGCATCCAGGACAGAAAACGCTGCTGCCAGAGCAAATACGGCAGCGGTTCCTTGCCCCACAGCACCATGACACCGTCCGGCAGATCGGCGCCAATCGCAGCAAAGGTCTGCCGACGTTGCTGCGCGTCCAACCGTTCGGCGTGCAGTTCACGGTCGAGGTCATCCGCGCCTAGCATCTCTTCGTCGACCAGACCGGTGACCTGTTTCCAATGCGTGTTGAACTCGAGGTAGCGGTTCCGTTGACATTCGGCGCACGGTCGATGACCGGCCGCCAGTGCCGTTGCTTCATCCAAGAAGAAAAGCTCGGTGTAGCGACCGGGCTGCATGAGTTTGCGGCGCCGATCTTTGAAATGGAGTAGGCAGTAGATCCAGCGTTTGAGCTGGAAGTTCCGCACGATGCTCCCTGCTGCATTGTGTAGACATCCGCGATTGCCCAGCAGCATTCCACGCGCGGGAGTCGCAATGACTGTTCCCAATGGCGTCACACGGTTTTGACGTGGCATGGTGGGATCATATAGGGCGAGATGGCATCTCGGCTGCCTGCCATGCAGAGCGAAGTACGACTTCAGCTTCCAAGCATCTCGTCACGCAGCCGTTGCTCGGCCAAAGCGCAGTACTCAGGATCGACATCGTAGCCGATGTAGTGACGTCCATTTCGGGCTGCGGCGACGCAAGTGCTGCCAGAGCCGGCGAAGGGATCGAGCACGACATCGTCCACATAGGAGTAGAGGCGGATGACACGTTCGGCCAACTCTACTGGAAAGGGCGCGGGATGCCCGACGCGGCGGGCCGACGCAGCCGGAATTTCCCACACCGACAGGGTGGCGTCCATAAACTCGTCGCGGCCGACATCCGATTCACCCCGGTCCGGTCGCGAATAGTCTTGTTTGGCAAAGACCAGCAGATACTCGTGGATATCACGCAGCCGCGGCGCCTTGGCGCTCTGCCAACTGCCCCAGGCACAGTTGCCGCTTGCGCCGCGCGCCTTGCGCCAGATGATGTCACCCATGGGCAGAAAACCACAGGCCATGTGAAGCTGATAGAAGAAGGCATGCAGAGGGATGTAGGGTTTGCGGCCCAAATTGGCGATATTGACTACGTAGCGTCCACCCGGTCGCAGGACTCGGTAGACCTCGCGAGCAACGTTGCCGATCAGCGCCAGGTAGTCGTCAAAGCTCAGGTCGCCCTCGTAATCCTTGCCAACGTTGTAGGGTGGTGAGGTGAAGGCCAAGGCAACGCCGTTGTCGGGTAGCTGCGTCATGGCTTCAGAACTTGCACAATAGATGTGGTCGGTCCAGCCGCCCGGCGCCGGCACCGGAGAGTCGACGACAGTGGTTTCAGCCGGCGTACGGAACAGATCCCGGTACAGACTTCGTTCATAAAAATCGGACGCGTCGTGCGATTCGCGTTCTACCAGCGCCAAATGACGATGTGCTCGTACCCTTCATCAAGAATGTTCCCAAAGTTTTTTTTGTGCGGTGCGCGACCGACGATGGCCCATTATACCAGCATCCACAATCTTTCGCAGAGACCGGACAGAGGGCGCAGGCAATGCGACATATCTTTGCCTTTGCCGGGTACATACCAACATTGTGCATCGACAGAACGGCGCGGCTGCCGGATTTCCCCACCGGGAAGCGCCTTGCAGCCATCACCGACCCGGGAATCACGATCTCAGATTGAGCGTATCCAGCGATGGCCTGCGCCGTCTCATATACGAAGGATTGTTACGACTCGGTCGATTAGGAAGTGTAGGCGGCGGTTTTTGCGGCCGGCAGTCGGCCCAAAACCACGCCAACCAATGTCGAACTCGATGAACAGTCAGCGCAACGATCATCTGAGTGCGAACAGCGCAACTTACATGCAAATTCAACACATAGCTGCAGCATGACGGATCATTTCCGCACTCTGGATCTCCCGCCGGACGCAACACCTGAACAGATCAAGGAGCGCTACCGCGTCCTTGTGCGCATCTTTCATCCGGACCGTTACCGGGATGAGGGTGACCGCGCCTTCGCCGAAGAGAAGCTCAAGCAGATCAATGGCGCCTATGAGGCGTTGATTGGCGGCAAGGGCGGACAAGCAGGCGCCGGATCGACGCGCCGGCCCCAACCCTTATTCTGGCCGGAACAGCTCGAATTCGGTGCAGTTCTACACGGCCACACGGTGCTGCGTCACGTGCAGGTCAACAACGGCGGCGGCGATGCCCAGTCGCTCAAGTTTCACACCAGTGATTCGCCTCGCTGGTTCAATATCGTCAGGGGCGAACGGGTCCATCCGGCCAAGCCTCTCCCCATGATGTTGGATATCGAAGCGCGCACCGATCTGCTTACGCCGGATGAAGACCATACAGGCTGGCTCGAAGTCCACATGGACGACATGATGGCGCGGCTTCCGGTCACGATTACGGTCGTCAGCGATGACACGTCGCCCTTTGGTCGTAGACGATGGCTGCCTTTTGCCTTTGCACTGATCTTTGTGGCGGGTGCATTCTTCGGCACGCGTGCGCTCAACTCATTGGAGCACCTGGATGATCGGCCGGCGTCGACCGGAAGTTTCGTGTCTGCGGCGCCGTCGACTACGTCACCGACACCGACGACAACACCGGGTACGGCCAACGAGGCGACGGCGTCCCTCCCATCGCCGAGTGCGGATCGGGCCGGTTCATCGCGTCTTGTCATTGCCGCGGGATTGGGGTTTGTCGAAGACAGACACACGGCGACAGCAGGGGCGGCGCCGCATGCGGAGCAGTTGACAACGCAGCCCACAGCCGGAACCATCGAGTCCGTCGGTGTGGCTCCAGTCTCGACGGCGACGAAGACGGCAACAGCCTCAGCGACCGTTGCGCCCACCCAGACACAGACAGCGACGACCAAACCGACGAGCACGACGCGGCCCACAGGCACCGCTACAGGTACCGCTACGGTGACGGCGACACCCCGCCCGACGCAGACTACCGCGCCGACTGCCACGCAGACAGCAACGCCCAGTCCGACACGCACACCGACGGCAACACCCTCTCGGACGCACACGCCGACACCCACCGCAACGCGAACAGCGCGTCCCGCGGCGACGGCCACAGCGACGCCAAGAGCAACGTCGACCAATTCGCCACGGCCTACAGCGACCACAGCAGCAACACCGACGGCAACGTCCGTTTTCGTGCAGTCACCTGCTGCGGTTGAGAATGCCGTTGTAGAAGCGGTCGCGGGGCGGATTCCATTTACGGTGCCGCTGGACTATCAGGTCAATGCCCGGGCGGATACGACCGTGGAGTCAGCCGCGCTGGCACAGTTGGCCAAGGGGTCGGAGCACTTTGCCGTCGCCCGCACCTTTGACACTGCATGGCTACAGTTTGCCCTGGCCGACGGACGCCGCGCCTGGGTCTTCACCGACACGCTACAAGCTGACCGCCAGCGATTCGCGTCGCTGCCGGTCGTCTACACGGTTCCCGGTGTGGGCTCCGTCGAGCAAGAAGCGCCGCCTGCAGCCACCACTATACGCGCTGAACCCACACAGCTGCCGACACCCCCACAGTTCGCTGCGCGCGGACAGGTGCAGACCCATGTGGTCCAAGGGGGCGAGTTCCTGCGCGAGCTGGCAATCCGCTATTACGGTGACGACGTGCTGTGGACGGTCATCTACGCCGCCAACCGCGAGCTCATCGGCGAAAACCCCAACATTCTCACTGCCGGCCAAGTTCTGATCATTCCGCGACTGGAGTGAGGCAGCTCTCAACGTCCAACAAGTGCACAGGCGCCACCAACACGCTTGCGGCCTTTTCGAGCAGACGATAGTCCAGCTCATCGACAGAGACCTGGCATGCAGATCAGGCTGGTCTTGGCTGCTCCAGTTTCCGAAAAGCCCCAGGATGAGGAACGTATGCATGTTGGGGTTGAGGAAAATACCGTTGAGCACGTCGGCAACGGGCTTGAAGCCGGCTGCGTCGGCGGTGGGTAGGTCGTCTAGGGTGCGCGGGGTCGATGTAGGAAGAGATGATTCTCTTGTCCTACAGGTCGAAAGGTCTCTTGCTCGTGGATTTAGGCAGCGCCGGCTACAGTCCGTTCAGGCGCATCGTTGCTCCCCCCAACTGAACAAAATTCCGGAACAGGGCCTATCGTTGTGGGCGACCGCAAGGGAACGCCCCTATCGCGGAATCACCAGCTCCTGCCCCACGTGGATTTCGTTGGGGTTGTTGAGACCGTTGGCGCTGATGATCTGCTCCACATCGACGCCATACTGGGCCGCGATCTGCGACAGGCTCTCTCCCGTCTGTACGACGTGGATATCGCCGCGCAGAGCAGCTGCGTCCCGCTCGTTGACGCCGGGAATCTGCAGCGATCTGGCCCAGCCGCAGCACATTGGGATTGGCGATGTTGTTGAAGCGAATGATGCTTGCGCTGTCCACGCCGTAGAGTTCGGCAATGTCGCCCAACGTTTCGCCCTCTTGAACCACATGGGTGACCGTCGCGTCAATCCCGGCGTCGCCGGTGCTTGTGCTGGGCGGATCGGCCACGGTCGGCGAGTAGTCAGGGATGAGGATCTCCTGGCCGACCGAAAGGATGTCGGATTCGATTAGGTTGTTGGCTTCGATCAGCTCGATCATGTCCTTGCCGAACTTGAGGGCGATGGAGCCGATGGTGTCGCCGGGCTGGACCGCATAGGGATAGGGGCCGGGGGTCGGCGTGGGCTGACCGGGGACGACAACACCTTCGACGTAGGGGACGTTCAAGCGGCAGTCCGACCTGGATTTCGTCGCTGAAGAGGTTGTTGAGCCGGCGAATGGTCGCGGTGTCGGTCCCGAAGCGCCAGGGCGATTCGAGCAACGGTGTCGTCCTGCTTCCACGATGTACTGAAAGGTCTCCGGAAACCTCTTCCTCGGCTTCAGGCGTCCGGTCGTCTCTACGTCTGCGGCGTCTTCGAAGTGACACAGGGTCGACGCTCGGTCCGCCACTTCGACCACCGTGGTCGGCAACGGATTCAGTCGTCGGTTCGACGGTGGGAATTGGCTTCGGGGTGGGGCGTTCGCGTGGTGCACGCGTGCAACGCGAGCAGGACCATGAGGGTCAGAGAGAGCAAGCAGCCAGACGGAGTTCGTGCGCACCGTTGCTTCTCCCCGGTGTGGGGTGCCAAGTAGGCGTGGGTATCATGCCGCATGATAGCACGACGCCGATCAGGGCGCGGGCAAAGCGCGACTTGTGCGGAAGCTAGTTCAGCGTGATTCGTCGTCGCTGGTCCGCGGATTTGAGCAGGAGTACCGGCGGTACAGAAATCCGGCTATGCTACCTTTGGTAGGAGCGTGCAAGGATTTCTGCCGTCGATTCACTCGGTTAGATGCGAAGGGTCTGATGCGCGGTGCCCAGCAGCCAAGCACGGCGAAGACAATCATCGGCAGTCGTCAGTAGCGGGAAATAACCTGCGAAGAGCCAGTGAAAGGAAGCTGCCGATCAGGACGCCCAACACGATGCCGGCCATGGCAAAGTAGCGCAGGTTGCGTCCCCGGCGCTGTCCCACCGACCGGCGAATGATCTGTGCCAGGATGCGCCCGCGCTCGAACCGATCAAGAGTGCGATGATGATGCCGAAAAAGAGGCCGAAGCAGGCCCAGGATAGATGCCGAGAATCGGCGTCGCGACCACCGTGACCAGGAAGCCGACGATGAAGGCAACCGGGTTGTCCTTGGTCAGTGCGTTGAAGTAGTTGTTCTGCACCTGCGGATACATTCCTTGCAGCGATAGCCCACATCGGTCAGCACCGCGCAACTCAGGCAGATCGGTTCGCCGCACTTGTTGCAGCGCAGCAGGGTCTCCCGGTCGGGATGGTTCTTGCAGTGGGTACCCTCGGTGGACATGGCGGTTTCTACTCGTTCGGCGGTCATGGTTAATCTTTCGGTCAGTTAGTTCGGTGTCAATACCACAACGGCAATAATCAGCTGTTTCAGTCGAGTACAATGGCTATCAGGTGGTATACCACGAATTGTGTGAAAGTAGCTTGCTCTCTCTGGTAGATTGCGAATTTACACACAATTCGGGATACCACCGGCTATCTATCTGTCAGATTATTCCCGGCGGGACTCATTAGGACTCTTTCCGTCCATCTGTCCAGCGCAGCTTGTCCATCAGCGTCTGGTAGAAGTAGCTGCGAATTGATGACGTACGAAACGGGCCTTGTGGCGGGCTGCCGACGATCACCACCTGATCGCCGTCCTGCAGTTCCACGACCACTTGCCCGTCGACCGTCAACATGGGCCGATAGTCGGCAAAGGCCTGCAGCCGCACCTCCGATCCCTCCGACAGCACGATCGCGCGATCCATACTCAGATGGGGCGCGATCGGGATGACCAGGATGTTGCCCAATTCCGGCGGCAGGATCGGCCCACCCACAGCCAGCGCGTACCCGGTGCTGCCCGTGGCCGTGCTGACAATCAAACCATCGCACGTATAGGTTGTCAGGTAGCCACCGTCCAGTTCGGCGCTGATGCGCACCACACGCGCCAGATCGCCGCGGCTGAGGACGACATCGTTGAGCGCGTCATATTCGCAGATGCACACCGGCGCCGGCTGGTTCGCCGCACGCGTTCGACACGGGCGTTGACCATCAGCCGCTCTTCCAGCCAGTAATCGCCGCGCCAGCACTCGTTCGACAGGGGTTCCTGCCAGTCGTCGGGCATGATTTCGGCCAGAAAGCCGAGCCGCCCCATCTTGACGCCCAGCATGGGCAAGCCGTGCCGCTGCACCCATCCGCGCGGCACGCAGCAGCGTGCCGTCGCCGCCCAGCGTGATCAGCAGGTCGACCGTCTGAAGGTGGCGCAGAACCGCTTCTTCCTCCCAGGCCGATTCGTGCCAAATGGTGGCGGCCCACTGTTCGCGCGAGGAACGCGTCAATTTCGCGGGCCAGTTCGATCGATTCCGGTTTTTTGGGTGGTGGAGAATGCCGATGTGGTCGAAAGTCGGCATGGGAAAATTCCGGTATCTGTAGCGCACCGGCCAAATTCAACTGGACGTCGATGTTACATGGCGAAGAGAGCAAGCCGGTGTCGTCAATTGTCAACGGATTCCATCGACCCGGCGATTTTCAACCGAATTTAGGCGTCGATATCGGCCAAGTCGAATGATTCTAGAGCAGGCCGATCATTCCGTCAAATGAAGACCCAAACTGAGGAGTTCACGTCACGTTGGCTGCGGTTGAGGACATCCATCCCACAAAAGTAGGGACCATCAGCCCTCGATCCACTCTACCGGAACCAGCATACTATATAGAGTGAAACGGACATCGTGGTCCCGCGCAGCAACACGGCTGAGAATTTTGCGGTATGTGTTGTGGGTCAAGGACGACCGCTTCCCTGCGCGTGGCTTTGACCAGAGGAGATGAAAAAGATGAAGACGAATCGAATGTTGATTCCAGTCGATGGATCACGGTTCGCACGGCAAGTTTTCGCGCACGTGATCCGAGTACTTGTCGCCCGGGGAGAACGAGTTGATTCTGCTACGCGTTGAAGATCCGGCGGAAGGCCATGTCGGCACGCCACCGAAGCCGGCCGCAACGGATTCGACCATTACGATGTACGACCGGCGTATGGATCTCATCGAGGCGAAGCACCCGATCTACGCCAGCCAGGAATGGGAAAGTTCCGAGGCCGACGTCTTGCGCGCCATGCAGGAAGATGTCCATCTGCTGGAAATGGCCGGTTATGAAGTGACACCTGTGGTGCGGCTAAACAAGTCGCCGGCAACCGCCATCTTGCGCTACATCGAAAACCATGATGTCGATATGGTTGCCATGACCACCCATGGACGCACCGGTCTCAACCGCATGATCTTCGGCAGCGTTGCCCAGAAGTTGGCTCAACATCTGCAGATTCCCATGATGATCGTGCGCCCGGTCGCTGAACCGTAGGCGCTTACGCATCGACAAGATTGTGTCGATACGGTCGAAGGCCCGGTTTGCGCCATTGTCCTGCGCAGCAGTTGCAGGCTAGAGGCGCTTACAAAATGACATCGACAGAAAAGTGTCGATAGGCGAATAAGCGCTCGTCGATACTGCCGAAGGCCCGATTTGCGCCGCCGTCCTGAGCCTCCAGCGAAGGCGCAAATATGTAGGCGCTTACAAAATGACATCGACAGAAAAGTGTCGATAGGCGAATAAGCGCTCGTCGATACTGCCGAAGGCCCGATTTGCGCCGCCGTCCTGAGCCTCCAGCGAAGGCGCAAATATGGGCGGTGCGCGCCCGTTTTTGACAAGCCGATGCAGCCTTCTGTACAATCCTCGCTGCAGAAGAGATGGAGGGGCGAATAGCTCAGTTGGTCAGAGCACCTCGTTTACACCGAGGGGGTCAGGGGTTCGAGTCCCTTTTCGCCCACAAAAGTAATTAGAGGGTCGACTAAAGAAGTCGACTCTTTTTGTTTGCCGGCATCCTGTAAGGGTCGTTGATACACCACTATTGCCAATGCAATTCGTCTTCCGACAAAGCTGTAAAGCGACTGTAACCTTGAAGCCTGCATTTTTCGCTGCGCTGCCGCTATAATAGCCACATGACACAAGGGTCAAATCCGCAGACTGCTTCCAACGACGAATATCGTAAACTCCCTGCCGTCGACGCGATTCTGGGCCGGGACGATGTCGCACCGTTGATTGCGCAGTACGGCGTCTCATCGACCACATCTGCTCTGCGTATGTTGCTGGCGCAGGCGCGACGCGCCATCGCCGGCGGTGCGCGGGCACCCGATGACCGTCTTTGGTCTATGCATTTGGCAACACAGTTAGCAGCCGCGAGTCTGCTCTCGCTGCGCCCTGTCATCAACGCGACTGGCGTCATCATCCACACCAACTTGGGACGTGCACCGCTCAGCGCACAAGCACGGGCAGCCGTCAATGCAGTGGCTGCAGGCTATAGCAATCTTGAATACGATCTGGACACAGGAACGCGTGGCAGTCGACACGATCATGCGCAGGCGCGGCTGTGCGAGTTGACCGGCGCCGAAGACGCCATGATCGTCAACAACAATGCGGCCACGGTCTACCTGGTGCTGGCGGCGCTCTGCGCACCGCGCGAAGTCATCGTCAGCCGGGGTGAACTGGTCGAGATCGGCGGCGGCTTTCGCATTCCCGATGTTCTACGCCAAAGCGGGTGCCGGCTGGTGGAAGTCGGCGCCACCAACCGCACACACGCCCACGATTTCAGCAGAGCATTGAGCGCTGATACAGCGGCGCTGATGCGTATTCACAGCAGCAACTTTCGTCGCATCGGCTTTGTCAGCGAGCCGACGCTGCTGGAGTTGACCTCCATCGCGCGATGGGCATCGCAACGGTAACGATACGAGGGCATTGGTCATCGACGATCTCGGCAGTGGTGCTCTGCTCGACACCAGTGCGTTCGGAATTATGGCTGAACCCATGGTGCAGCAGAGCGTCGCAGCAGGCGCCGATCTGATCACATTTAGCGGTGACAAATTGCTGGGGGGCCCCCAATCCGGCCTCATCGTCGGCAGGAAGGATCTGCTCACGCAGCTCCGTCGTCACCCCATGGCGCGTGCCGTACGGGTTGACAAAATGACCTTGGCCGCACTGGACGCCACTCTACTTTCCTACCAACTGGGTCGAGCGCCGGCAGAGATTCCTATCTGGCAAATGATCGGAGCAACCACCGCAGATCTCGAACAGCGCGCGCGGCGCTGGCACAGTGAACTTGGTGCATTGGCGGAGACGGATGTTCTGGCCGGCGAAAGTACGGTGGGCGGCGGTAGTCTTCCGGGTGAAACGTTGCCGACCCATCTCCTTGCCGTGAAGTGTCACCGGCTTGATGAGTTGGCCCGTCGACTGCGCGCGCGGCGGAAGCGCCGGTTGTCGGCCGTATCCAACAGAAGACGCTGTTGCTCGATCCGCGCACCGTCTTGCCGGACCAGGAGGCTGCTCTGCTCAACACGGTCCGTGAAGCGCTTGTCGCACTGGACACCGCCCGATGACGAGGGTTCGCGACTGCATCTTTCTCAAGTTGGGTGGTTCGCTGATTTCGAATAAGCGGGAAGCGGAAACGCCGCGGCATGATGTGATCCAGAGGCTTGCAGCAGAGATCGCACGCGCACGCGACCGGCGTCCCGATTTGGACTTGATCATTGGCCACGGTTCGGGCAGCTTCGGCCATGTGGTCGGCCGCAGGTACGGCACGCGCGCCGGTGTCGAAACGGCGGAGCAGTGGTACGGATTTGCCGCCACGGCCGATGCCGCGGCCCGGCTCAACCGCCTCTTGGTCACCGCGCTGCTGGACGCGGGTGTGCCGGCCTGGACCATTCAACCCAGCGTCGATATTCGCTGTCTCGATGGCCGCATCACAGCCGGTCCGGAAAAGACAGTACGTGCGGCGCTTGATTGCGGTCTGGTGCCTGTCGTTCACGGGGATGTGGCGCTGGACAGCGAGCGGGGTGGCACCATCGTCAGTACGGAAGAGATCTTCCAAATGGTTGGCGCCCTTTTTTGAGCCCACGAAGATGATTCTTTTGGGCGAAGTGGACGGCGTCTACACCGCAGACCCGCAGATTGACGACGATGCGGTCCGTATTGCGGTCATCACGCCATCGCTGTTCGAGGAACTCCGTACAGGTCTTGGTCGAAGCCATGGTGTAGATGTGACCGGCGGGATGCTCGCCAAGGTCCGTCAAGCGTTGCTGATTGCCAAACAGAACCCGGGTCTAGACGTGCAGATATGTAGCGGTCTGATTCCGAACGCGCTTTGTACAACGCTGGTGGAAACCGGCCTGGCAAGAAGCCAAGACAGGTCGGACTCAGATGCTTGGGCAGGTACACACATCTACGGGTGAAGCGTTACAAACAGCAAGTCAACGCCTGCAATACACTGCCAAGTGTGGAATCGTGAACAGAGTCTCTGCTGATGAGACCATGATTTTTTGGCCGGTGCTCCAGAGCGTCTCGTGCATCAAATCACAGTTCCGCCGGCGGGTTTTGGCGGGATCATTTGCAGGCAAAAGCTTGCACCGGGTATAATAGTGAGCGCATACGTCTTGTTCGTGTCGCGCGTTTGTCGGCCACCCCTGTGTATCGGCTAGAGGGATTGCAGGGCGTCTGCATAGAGGAAATCGCATGTTGACAACCATCATTTCGTTCGTCATTGTACTGGGCATTCTCGTTTTCTTTCATGAATTGGGTCACTATCGGGTGGCACGTCGCAACGGCATTGAAGTCGAGGAATTCGGCCTGGGTTATCCCCCAAGATTGGTGAAGCTCTTCACCTATGACGGAACGGATTTCACACTCAATGCATTGCCCTTCGGCGGCTTTGCCCGTATGAAGGGTGAAGACGCTGGGGATATGTCGCCCGGGTCGTTCAATGCTGCCGGCCGCGGTGCACGCGCAGCTACGCTGGCGGCCGGACCGGCAATGAACGCGCTGCTTGCGATCGCGTTGTTTGCCGCCAGTTTCATGGCCGGCTTTCCGGCCATGGCTGCATATGCGCAGTTGCAGTCGGTAGAATCAGGCTCCATTGCAGCCGCAGCAGGACTGCAGAATGGCGACATCGTGCTCAATGTGGACGGAAAGCCGGCGCTGATCAGCGGTTTGCCTGATATGGACTATACCGTTCGCCAGGGCAACACTAAGCCTGCTGAACCGACCGGCACGATTTTGCTCAGCCGGGACGAAACCATGCTGACCGTGCCCTATGACGGATCATTTTCGCCCGGTGAACTCTTTGCCGGCACGGAGACCATCCCAGTTCTGTCCACCCAGGTCAACTTGGCAGCGGAGGGTAGTCCGGCCGACCAAGCGGGGATGGAAGCAGGCGATTTGATCTATGCGGTCGACGATACAGTCATCACCTACGATAACCAACTGAACGATGTCATCAAAGCCAAGGCCGGCAGCGAAGTCAGCATGCAATTGTTGCGCGGGGATGAATGGGTCACGGTAAAGGTAACTCCCCGGATCGAGCCGCCTCCCGGCGAGGGTGCACTCGGCGTACAGATTAGCGCCATCACCACCTTGGGCACGCTGCCGTTTCTACAGTCGCTTTGGATGGGCGTAACGAGCACCGTCGAATATATCATGCTCGTGTTGGAACTGCCTTTTGCCATCATCATGGGGCAACTATCGCCGTCAGATGCACAACTTAGCGGCCCGGTTGGAATCGCACAGATGGTCGGCGGCGCGGTCAATGCGACCATCGACACCGGTCTTTGGTTTCCGATCTTGCGTCTTTCCGCAGTATTGAGCGCAGCGCTCGCCATCACCAATCTATTGCCTCTACCCGCACTCGATGGAGGGCGGTTGCTGTTCATTCTCGTCGAAACGCTCCGCGGGCGACGGATCAATCCGGAACGCGAAGGCTTGGTCCACATGGTCGGCTTCGTATTGTTGCTGGGATTGCTCGTTATTGTGACGGTGCAGGACATTCGCAGCGCACGCGAAAGCATTGACTGGCTACAGTTGCTCGGCCAATAGAGACGCTCCCCCCGCACAAAAGGACGTTTGCATGACGAACCAACCGAGTGACGGCGCGCCTGCGTCCCTCGAACCGAGGGGTAGCAGCTTGGCAACAACCCAGGCGCCGATATTGGCCACGAGTGGAACCAAACAATGCCCCAATTGCGGGGAATTGAACCATCCACACGCGCGACGGTCTGCGGGGAGTGTGGAGAACCGCTGGTCAGCAAACCCAAAACGATCCGCTGTCGCCACTGCCGGAGCAAGGCATCCTCCAACCTGGTGATTTGCCCGTCGTGTGGGCGTGAACTCCATCCGGCGCCGTCAAGATGGCTCATATGGGGTGCGCCTGCATTGCTTATCGTTCTCTTTCTCTTTGTGATTTTTCGGCGCACGGGCAGTAGTCCGTTTGGCTGGATTAACGATCGCTTCGATCAGGGCATGGCGTTGATCACTGATGTAAGCCGCCAAATGGATCCCCAGCTCTCGCTCGAAATGACCCCCATTGTCGAAGAAGTGGCCGCCCCGAGTGGAGACGGCGACACGCTTCTTATTACCGCGGCCAATGCGCAAAACAGCGAGAAAGCACGCGGGAGCACTTCCTGACGCAGAGTCCGACAGTGACGTCCAACCAGGGCCTACGAACCAACAGCTGATCGAGAGTACACCGGTTGAGACTCAGACCGAAACATTGACCCCTACTGAGACAGCAACTGCGACTACCGCAGCTACTAACACTGCCACTACCACGCCGGAACCGACACAGACGTTGCAACCCACCAATACCAGCCGACCCACGAGCACAGTAGCGCCTGCGACACCTGTGGTAACCGCGTCGCCGGCGCTTTCGACCAGACAGTCCGCAGCGATATTGGCCGCGACAGGAACGCCGACAGAGCTAAGCGGATCAGACACCGGTGGACCTGTTCAAGCCGGCGATGAACAGATCGGCGGGATTGAAGCTGTAGAAGTTACGGCATCTGCTACGGCTGCCGTCAGCGGTGCAGCGAAACTGGTTCTGATTCCGACCTCCACACCGACGCCTGAACCCAAGACATACACAATTGAGACAGGCGACACCTTCATTTCGATCGCCAACCGGCTGGATGTTTCCACTGCCGCGTTGATGCTTGCGAATGAGATGTCGCCCGACGAAGCGCGGCTGATTCGCCCGGGGCAGATTCTACTCATCCCGGACAGCGCTATCAGTGCAGAGTCGAAAACCGACACCCCGGCCCCGACTGAGACCCAGCCTCCGGCCACAGCGGCAGCGACACGGGCGCCCACGGCGACACCTACACCTGCCGGGCCTGCCTATCGGCTCGATGCGCCGGTGCTGCGTAGCCCGGAGAACAATACGCCGGTTAGCTGCAACGGCAACAATCAACTAAACTGGATAACAGTTGCTTTTATGCAGCCGGATGATCAATTTGTGATGCATCTGGGCTTCGTCAGCGGTGTCGATGGAGCAGGAACGGAAAATGTAATATGGATTCTGGCGCAACCGCCGCCCCAGTAACCGTACCTCTTGGGATATGGACAGCGTATTCTGTGCGCGTTGGCACCCCAGGAATTTGGTCGACAATGGCGTTGGTATGTTGAAGTCATCGATGGGGCCGGAATGCCGGTGAGTAGACCCAGCGAGGTCTGGGGATTCAGTTGGAATTAACCTATGACCAACAATGATCAACAACAACCATACAGCCGGTTTGACCAGCTCGCCGATTCCTGGCTGGCTGGAATCGACTCTCCCACCGGACCGATGGAACTGACTGTCGAGGAATTGCTCAACCGCCTGGTTGCGACGCCCGACGGATTGGCGCTTCACCATCTGTTCGTGCTGTCCGACCTCTCACGCGAACAGGCCGCTCTGGTCCGCCGCGAATGGCCATCAGTACCGGTCGACCGACGTCGGACAATCGTGCGCCAGTTAATCCAGCTTGCCGAAGAGGATTTGACGCTGCAGTTGGGCCGGCTACTCCGTGTGGCCCTCGGTGACGGCGATCCTGATATTCGTCGTATGGCCATCGACGGACTGTGGGCGGACGCCGACATGGAAAGTGATCTGATCGGCCCTCTGGTCAGTATCCTACAGAACGATCCAGATCCTCGTCCGTGCGCGGCAGCGGCTCGTGCCCTGGGTGCGTATGTACTTGCGGGCGAGCTGGAAGAGTTGGATGCGGCACTCGCCATGCACGCGGAGGAAGCATTGTTGGCGATTATGCACAGTGATGCTGAGCCATTTCGCGTGCGGAGCCGTGCGCTGGAGAGCCTGGCCTATTCGAGTGAGATCGAGATCCGCCAGATCATCGAAGATGCCTATTATTCGTCCGATGAGGAAATGCGGGTCAGTGCACTGATCGCCATGGGGCGCAGCGCCGATGTCCGCTGGCGCGCGTTGGTGCGCGCTGAACTCCAAAACCCGGCGGCGGCCATGCGTGCAGCCGCGGCTCAAGCTTGCGGCGAGCTTGAAATCAAGACAGCGGTAGATGAACTCACAGACCTAATTGCCGACGAAGATATCGACGTCAAGGTGGCGGCCATTCTGGCACTGGGCAGCATCGGTGGCAAAGCAGCACGCGATATCCTCGAAGCTACTCGCCTCAGTGACGATCCGGTTGAGGTTGAGGCAGCCGACAATGCCCTGGAAGAACTCATGCTGTTCGCGGGCCATGAGGACGAACTGTCGTCATTTGATGCACAAGAAGAAGAGGACTGGGACATTGAGCCGTGGGAACACCATCGCAAGTACGACGATGACGATCTGGGCCAATACGAAGAGTAGGCAGGCTGATCACGCTGAGAGTACACCGTGAATCTTAAACTGAAGCGTCTGGTTCGCACCCAAAGTTCAGAGCAATATGCGCTCTTTGACCTGGCGCAGTTGGACAGGCACAACCAGCCCATGACCATCGGCAAGCTCGATCTACACTACACCGGCGAAGGCATCTACGGCACCATTCTCCTCTGGGATGAACTGTCCCAGCAGTTGCGCCCGTCGCAGCGTAGCCTCTTTATTCGCGCTTTGTTGGATGAGATCGCCCAGCCTATGGGTGTACCGCCCGAATATGTGATTGAGTATTTTGCTCCAAGCCTCGAAGCATACGAAGTCTATCACAATGTTCGCGGTTGATGATGACGAAGAAATTGAGGAGTCTACGGTGATGCATCCTGCTAACGCAAGTGAGTCAGCCGGAGACAATTCTATCGATACAGATGATCTCGTAGTGCCTTCAGTTTAGTGCGCGATAGAGCCGGTCGCTACTAATTGCCGGAATGCGGTAGTCGCGGCCGGGAACAAGCGGCAATGGGCACGCATCGGTGTGCGACTGGATATCAGGTGGCATGCGCATCTTCCAAGACACACCTCGGAATAGGTTCACCCGTTCACGACCTTGTCTGCAGAGAAAGATGCGCGGCCCTGCTTGATGTTCGTCTTTGATACAATTCTACCTGTCTTTGCCAGGACAATCCTGCCCGTCTTTCTGGTCGCGACGGCCGGATTCCTGTTGGCTCGCACTCTCCCCCTGGATAGCCGCACACTTGGACGCATCCTATTCTATCTTGCGACGCCGTCGCTGGTCTTCCGTAGTCTCTATCAGATGGAAATCGACTTCGCTGCGCTACGACAGCTTGCAGCCGTTGCGATGGGCGTCGCCGTCATCACCGGTGCCCTCGGCTGGCTGGCGAGCTTTGACCAAGAACGGAAACGCCGTGCAGCGATCACGTTGACAAGTGCCGTGAGCAATAGCGGCAACATGGGAATCCCAATCAGTTACTTTGCGCTTGGTGACGTCGGTCTTGCATTGGGGTCGATCTATTACGTCATCAATTCGTTTATGAGCAATACAGTCGGCGTGGTGGTGGCTTCTGCCGGCCAGGCGCCGTTGCCTCAGGCACTGGGACGCAGCCTGCCGCGTACCGGTCCTGTACGCGGCGCTCTTGGGTCTGCTACTGAATCGGATGCAGATCGAGTTGCCATTGGGCTTGTTCAGGGCCGTGGATTTGCTGGCGGGTGCGGCGATTCCGGGCATGTTGATCCTGCTGGGTATTCAGCTCTACCATGCGCCGCTGCGTTCGAGACAAAATGTAATTTTTCGTAGCGCTATGATACGGCTGGTTGCGTCACCACTCATAGCGTGGCTCCTGTGTCTGGTCGTCGGCGTGACCGGAATCGACCGAAGCGTCGTCATTTTGCAGGCAGCCATGCCCACAGCTGTCATGACAGCGGTACTGGCGACCGAGTACGACACAGCGCCGCGCCTGGTGGCCACAGTCATATTTTTTACCACGGTCGCCAGCATGGTGACACTTTCGTTGGTTCTCTGGTTTCTTTTGTGACGGTAGGCGCTTGCGCAACGACATCGACAAAATTGTGTCGATTGGGCCGAAGGCCCGATTTACGCCGCCGTCCGGAACAACGGTTGCAGGCGCAAATATGCAGAATCTAGAAATGTCCACCCATGGTTTATACTTAGTGATTGTCCGCAATTAACGTCCGGGAGCGGCCGGAGACCGTTCATCTGGCGGATAGGTTACCGAAGGTTGGCGTGTCAAGGAGAACAACATGACATCCGCATCCATGTCCCCGGAATATCGAAGCGCACTCAACACGAGCGCACAGATGCTCAGCCGAAATCGACCGGGCGAGGCGCTAAACGCGCTGGAGTCCTATATGGATCTCCTCCCGGACGACGCCGATTTGGCCATCAATGTCGGTGGGGCATACATCCTGCAACGCAAGTGGGACAAAGCAGTCAAGCTTCTGCGCCAGGCGACCTCTGCCACGCCGGACAATGTCATGTTGTGGGCCGATCTTGCTGCGGCGGAATTGGGGCGGCTGGAGTTATCGGGACCGCGCCAACAGGAGCGTGCCATCGAGGCGTATCAGCAGGCGCTTAAGGTCGATCCACAGGCACAGAATGTGCACTATTCGCTCGGTCTGATCTATAAGGAGCGTGGCGAATTGATGCGTGCGGCTGCATTTTTTCAGCGGGCTATAGAGGTGAATCCAGCCGACAGTGACGCTCGTTATTGGCTTCAACAGATCGATCAATTGTTGGCCCAGACCGAGTCCGTGCAGGATCAGGGACGATCTTCCGCGCTGCTTCAACGCCGGATGACAACCTTGACCGTGACCAAGAGTAGAAGATGAGTTCGGAAATTCGCACGCCATCAGCCCAATCCGGTTCAGACCGGCATCAACGTCGCGGTCAGCGATGTCGGCACCGGTTGGCGGCGTAAATCCCGAGCGGATGGCTTGGGGCGTGATTCTCGGCAGCTTTGCTGTCTTTGTTGCGTTGCTGGTTGCCGTGCCGATCACGGCGGCCTATCTGGTACGGTATGCAACAATCAGCCAACCTGCTCTGCTCGAACCGACGCTGGGTACATTGCTTCTATACCCGACCAAAAATGCGGAACCGATTGCGGTTACAACACCACGCGACGATGTAGAGTCGGGAAGCCGCATCGTGGCCGCGGATGAATCGACGCAAGGCACACTCGGGTTGATCAACGACGAGGCAGGCGACGAGATTCTCGGCAGTATTCAGATCTATCCCAGCACAGATCTTGAAATTCAACGGTTGCGACGACCCTACTTCTACGCGCAGCCCCGAACCACAGATCGCCAAGTTGCATTTGGAACGTGGCCAGATGCGTGTCTTCACCAACACCGGCAGCGAACGGCGCGCGGTCAAGATCGACTTGGCGACGCCCCATGGGGTAATCGCACTGGATGCAGGCAGCTACCGGGTGTCGGTCGACGACAAGCGCACCGATCTGACTGTGCCACGCCGGCAGTGCGCGCCTGATAAGCGAGGAAGGCGCCGAAATGGTGCTGACTAGCGGCGAACACGCCTGGATGACGGCCGGCGAACTGGCCAGTGCGCCCACCACGGCCGAGCGAAATCTCATTCGCAACGGTGACTTCAGCGCACCTGTCCTCGACACTTGGCAAAGCTACGTCCACCGCGAAAACGTCACCCCAGGCGAGGTCCGAATCATTGAGCGGGACGGGCGTACGCGTGGCCCATCTTATTCGTCAGGCTGAAGAAAGCGTCCAACGAAGTCGGCATCACTCAGGAAATCAACAAAGACGTCAACGTCTACGACTCACTCCACCTACTGCTGGACGTGCGGCTCATGCACCAGAGCCTCTCCGGCGCCGGCTATCTGAGTTCCGAGTTTCCGCTCCGCGTGGAGATCACCTACACCGACATCTACGGCAAACAGCTGCGCTGGGGTCACGGATTTTATTTCCGCGAGCCGGAGGATCCCACCTGGCGCATCGTCGACGGCGATAAGATACCGTCTTTCAATTGGTATACATACCGATCCCCAATCTCATGGAACTACTGGCCGACACCCGTCCAGCCCGCATCAATAGCATTCGGATCTATGCCAGCGGTTGGAACTATCAGAGCATGGTCAGTGAAGTCTACATATTTGCCGAATGACGAACGGCATGACTGTAGATCCATCCAACCCGACATCCACGCAGAAACCAATTGAGATCAAGAAACGACGCGGTTGTTCTCGTCCACCGGGCATGACACCGGCTATACGGCGCATTTGGCTAGCGACCACGAGCATGATCTACGTAGCGCTGGCCGCCATCCAGTTAGGTCTTCCCGGTCTGCATTACGACGAGGCCAGAGAAGCGGGCATCAATGCCATGGAACTGGTGATCGGGGCCCCGGTCAGTGCCTTCCCGCGACGCGACGGTGAACGTACTCGGACAGCGGTTGCCGTTGATGGTACAGGACTACATCGGCAGTCTCAATGTCTATTTTGCAGTACCGATTTTGGCCCTGCACCGGGATCGGCGTACCCAACCTCCGCGCCGTTGCAGTGATTGCCGGAGTCTTTGCCCTGCTGACCCTGGAACGCGCCGTGTCGGAATGGGTGGCACTCCACGATCTTTACGTACACCGGGCCGCCGAACTCGACCACCGTCATCATGCGCCAATCGCATTGGCTGCCTTATTGACGGTTTCGCTGCTGGCGGCCTCGCCCAGCTTCATCTTCTGGAGCCGCCAGGGCATCTTCGTGACCAACGTGACCCAACCGCTGGTCTATTTCTGCATCTGGCAAGGAATCCGCTGGCTACGGTGTGGATCTACCAGCGCGCTCGTGTTGAGTGCGCTGGCGGGTGGGCTGGCATTGTACGCCAAGCTCCTGGCCGGTTGGCTGGTCGTTCCATTCGCACTGCTTGCCGGCGGATGGTGGGTCGTGAATCGGTTGCGTACCGATCGACCGATTCCAAAGTTAACCTGGAAAACGTTCCTCGCGGCGACTGTTGCGTTTGTGATTCCATTGACACCGTTGGTGCTCTTCAACCTGCAGACCGGTGGCACGTTGTCGGCGATCACAGACAATTTGGATCGCAGTTATTACGGTGTCGCCGATCGAAACCTGGCGGTCAACATCCCGATCCGTCTGCAACAGATCGTACAGAGCATCGACGGTGCCCATTTTTGGTATCTGGGTGGCATCTATGGAAATCAGATCGCGCCGTGGCTCGCTTTGCTGGCGACAGTAGCGGGTGTCTGGCGATCTCCGCGCTTACTGCTCGCACCGCTTTTGATGCTTGGCCTGGCCATTCTGTTTAGCCTCTACACCATCAGCGATCTGTTTATCACCCACTATGCATTGCTTCAGCCGGTGCTGATCGCAATCGCCGGGCTTGGACTCAGCACGTGGACCACGGTCAAGTTGCCTCGATTTGCAGCGGCAGGACGCACGCTCGTCGTTGTGCTCATGGTTCTCTGGCTGGCGCTGGACTTGACGGCGACGTTCAGCTACCATCGCGCGCTGAGCCGTAGCGGTGGTTTGGCCGACCATTCGGATGCAAGCTATCAGGTCGCCTACTATCTACGCTCCAATGGACTCGGTGCACCCATTGCCCTGGATTGGGGGTTCGATGCACCAGTTCGATTTCTGAGCACAGGGGATGTCCGTCCCATCGAGATATTTGGCTACGAATCACCGCGGGAGCCCGATCCGGATTTCACGGCGCGACTGGCGACCTTTATTGAAAATCCCGACAATGTCTACCTGCTCCACAGCCAAGACTTCACAGTTTTCGCCGGGCGTCGTGAAGTATTCATGATCCAAGTTGCGTCCGCTGGAAAAGAGACAGAGCTGGAGGCAATCTTTCGGCAACGTGATGGCACCGCACTCTACGAACTGTGGAGAGTGCGAACACAGAGCAACGAGTAATCTCCCTACGTTTGATGCACAAAATTTGTCGACGCTTTGACACGTTAACCGGCAGGCGCTACAATAGCTAACGATGGACGTATTTGAGCGAACCTTTACATCAACTCACCCACTGCATACACCGACCGAGCGACGAGCGGAGACAGCGGTAGAGCTGGATGAACTCTATCTTCCACCGCAGAATGCCCTGTTGGCGTTTGCTACTTTGACGCGCGCCGGGGCGACGGTCTCCCTGACCTTGCCTGTCGTAGTTGGAATGGTATTGGCGTGGTGGTCGTTCGGCACGTTTCAGATGGTTTCATTCTTCTTCGCCTTAATCGGCGCGTTGATGACCGCCGCCGGATTTACCATGTTGACCGAATATTTTGACTTCCGGCGCGGTAGCGAGATCGATGAAACAGGACGTCTTGAGCCATGCGTCGGCAGCTACTGTCTGATTATCCACGGCCTTTTTCCGTCCCACGCGATCCGGATGCTCGGCTGGTTGGCACTTCTGCTGGCGTCGTGTTGCGCCGCTGCGTTGACCTACACGGTAGGTTGGCCGGTTTTGTTCTTCTTTGGGCTACAGGTATTGATCGGGTTTGTCTCGATCTTTTCACCGTTGCGCCTGGCATGGCGCGGCTGGGGTGTGGGAGAAATCGGCATATTTTTGAGTTTCGGCTTGCTGCAGGTTTTGTCAGGTTACTATGTTCAGGCGCAAAGTATCAGCTTGACTCCGATCTGGACAGCGATCCCATTCGGTCTGCTGACGCTCGTGGTGGTCCACAACGGGAATTTGGTCTACTATCGTCGCGATTCGGTTGGCGCGAAAGCGCACACTTGCGGTACACCTCGGCATCCTACGCGGGTTGGATCTCAGCGCAGCGCTGGCAATCTTTGCCTTTGTCAGTGTGGTTCTCATCGTCACGTTGACGCACCTGCCGCTGTTGGCGCTGGCAGCTTTGGGAGCTCTGCCGGTAATGTTGGGCAGCTTTTCGCGCCTCCGCCGCGAGTATGTGAATAGCGAAGATTGTCTCACGATCTACCGCGCCGGCGTTCATGCCGCAGTGCTGACAGGGATACTGTTCATCGCTGCGTTAACATTGGATGCCATGCTTCGTTGAGCTCTGTCATAGCGGACCGGATCCGGGCTCTATTCGTGCAACTCTTACCGAAAGATTGGTCTCCTCGTTTGCGGCGCAAAAGACACGTCAAATTGCCGCCGACCCCTCTTACGCGCCCGGATTTCTACCGCATCTCAGAAGAATGCAGATCCTTGTCGACCGCCTATGCGCGCCATGACCAGCACCGGGTTAATCTAGCCCACTGCCATGCCTTCAACGTGTGGTTGTCCAAGATCCGTTGTTACAAACCATTGCAGGAGCCATTGCGTACGATGGCACAGGCACGACCCATCACCCGCTGGCAAGTGATGACCATCGGCGCCGTACTGGGACTTATCGCACTACTGGGATTGCCGAGCATCGTCAGCCGTAGCACGTCAAGCATCGTTTTGTATGGCTACCTACTGGTGTGGGTGATGTTTTTGTTTGTACCGGAGAGACTCTACGGCACGACCATTGAACAGCTCGAGGGGAAGGTTCTGCGCATCGTAGAAGACCTGGAAGTACTATTGATGTCGGGCGAGATGGGTTTTTCGGAGGCCGCCTATTTTCAGGTCAAGGAGAATCTGAGCGAAGCCAAGCGTGAATTACGCCAACAGATCGACCTAGCCCATCGCCGAATCTGACCGTCTTCGGTTCAGAAGCGTGCAAAGATGTCGCGATAGGCTTGCGATTGTTCTGTCAATTCTTCATGAGAACCCACTGCCGCGACCTGTCCTCGGCGCAATACGACGATCTTGTCTGCCCAGCGAATCTGCGAAAGTCGATGCGTGATCAGGATGGTGGTACGCCCGGCAGTGGCGGCCTCAATTGCACGTTGGATCTGGTCTTCGGTTGCGCTGTCAATGGCGCTGGTCGAATCGTCCAGAATCAGGATAGCCGGGTCGGTTAGAAACGCACGGGCCAATGCAAGCCGCTGCCGCTGACCACCGGAGAGCATGACGCCGCGTTCGCCCACCATTGTGTCATATCCTTCAGGAAAGCCCATGACGAAATCGTGGGCCTGCGCGGCGCAAGCGGCCTGCACAATTTCGTCTTGTGTTGCGTTGGGTTGTCCGAAGGCGATATTTTCGGCAATGGTGCGGCTAAAGAGAAAGATATCCTGTTCGATGATGGAAATTTGCCGGCGCAATGCGGCCAGATTCCGATCTCGAACGTCGATCCCGTCCACCAATACGGAGCCGGAAGAAGCATCGTAGATGCGGTTGATGAGCTTGGCGACTGTGCTCTTTCCCGAACCGGTCTGTCCCACCAATGCCAGCGTCTGTCCAGGCTGGAGGGTGAAGCTGACGCCGCCCAGTGACGGTTGGCTTGCACGTCCAGGCTCTGCCATGCTTGCCGCACCGGTGTCTTCCGGACCGTCCGGTGCCTCATCGCCCAGCGCATAGTGGAACGTAACCTCGCGAAACTCGATCTCTCCTCCCATCTTGCCGTCGAAACCGGCATCGTTTTGATCCAGATCGGGCTTGGTGCGCAGGAGTTCCAGGATCCGGCGTGCGCTTGAGAGACCGGAGGAGACCTGTGAATAGGAAAAGAGCGACACAAAGACCGGAAAGCCAAAGAGCGTAATGATCCCCATGTATGCAACGACATCGCCGAGAGAAATGACGCTCTGGCGGTAGAGAGCCAATGCGTGCCAAAAGGCCAACCCCTGCGCCAGGCCCAACAGCAGCAGCGGCAGAAATCGTGCTTCTACCCGGCCCTGGGCTACGAACGCATCGCGAAAGTCGCGCGCGCATGGTCATCGAAGCGGGCTACCTCGCGTTCCTCCTGCGCTGCTCCTTTGACAGTTTCGATGCCTTCGATCGATTCAGTCAGCCCGGCGTTAAGCAGACCGAAGCTGCGCCGTACATTCTCGGTGACCGGCTGCAAATCGCGTAGATACCAACGCATGGCAATCACGTAACCGACAGCAAAGAGAACCGGTGTCAAGAGCAGTTGCGGCGCGATCGCGGGCGTGATGAAGAGCGGCATGATCAGGAAGTTCGCCGAGCCGATGACCAGATTGAGACCCGGCGCCATCATCAGAGCCAGCTCGCGGACATCATTCGTGGCGCGGGCCATGACGTCGCCCGTGAAATGCCGATCGTGAAAGCCCATGCTCTTCCCGAGCAGTGAGCCGTATAGTTCTTCGCGGCTGTCTCGCTCCAGCCTTTGGCCCAATACCTCGCTGCCAAAATTACGTCCAAGCTGAAGGACACAACGCACTCCCTGCGTCACCACCAACAGGAGCGATGCCCACAACAGCAAACGGAGATTGGGATCGCTATCAGTAACAATGGCGTCAAATGCAATGCCTGTAAAAATAGGCAACGCTGCGGCCAGCAGCGCATTGCCGGCGGCGCCGATCAATACGACCAGGATTAGAAACTTGTTGCGGGTGACATGGGATGCGATCCAGCGGGCGGGTGTGCGCCGATCGGTGGTCCACTGATGGGCGATGCCAAACTCACTCTTGGCCATGGTTTATCGCACCTCTCATCGTGGGCGAGATTTTGTGGACAACTCTTGATGCCGGGCAGAAAGACAGGCGCCCCAACTGCGGCTATCCCGTGTCAGGCGAGACCGGTCATCGACCGGTAGCGATCGGCCTGCAGATGACAGAGAGCGATGGCAACTCCGTCGGCGGCGTCATCCGGTCGCGGAATTTCCGGCAGGTCGAGCAGATACTGAACCATCTGCTGAATCTGCTGTTTGTCGGCATTTCCGTAACCGGTGATCGCTTGCTTGACTTCCGCCGGCGTATACTCGGCCACCTTGAGACCGGCAGTCGCTGCGGCCAACAGAATCGCGCCGCGCGCCTGTCCTACGGTGATGGCTGTCGTGACGTTACGCCCGAAAAAAAGCTTTTCAACGGCCATGACCTCTGGGCGAAATTCACGGATCAGTGACTGTAGATCCTGGTAAAGTTCCAGGAGGCGTAGATGCATCTGCGTGTCAGGATGCGTGCGGATGACGCCGCAGGCCAGCAAAACAAAAGCGTCGTCGGCTGTGCGACCGACGACGCCGTATCCTGTGGTTGCAGTGCCGGGATCGATGCCCAGAGCGATTTGCGTCAAGTGCGCGATAGAACCAATGCTGGCATCATGAGCACCGGCCATCTGGGACGTGACCTTCACGCGAACTGTGCCACAACCTCGTCCGTCAATTCGAGGTTGTGATAGACCTGATTGATGTCGTCCAGTTCTTCCAGACTCTCGATCATGTTGAGCACGGTGGTCGCCTCGTCAACACTCAGATCCAATGTGGTATTGGGTTTCATGGTCAGGCGCGCTTCAGCAGGCCGAAACCCGGCCTCTTCCAAAGTCTGCAGTACCTGGGCAAAATCTGTTCGTTCGCAGTAGACCTCGACAGCATCTTCGCTGATATCGACGTCGTCCGCGCCGGCTTCGAGGGCTACCATGAAAAGCTCATCCGGATCCCAGTCGACGGCAGTATCGTCATCGTCAACTCGGTTGAACAGGAAATAGCCCTTGGAGGAGAATTGCCAAGCCACCGAATTCGGCTCGCCGAGACTCCCGTTGGCGCGGGTAAAGGCGCGACGCACATCGGAAATCGTACGGTTGCGATTGTCTGTCAGACACTCGACCAGCACGGCGATGCCGTGAGGACCATAGCCCTCGTAGCTCACATCTTCGATCTCAGCGGCGTCCTTTTCCAGACCGGCGCCACGTCGAATCGCCCGATCGATGTTGTCTTTCGGCATGTTTTCGGCGCGAGCGCGGTCGACCGCCAGCCGGAGTGCAAAGTTGGAGTTTGGGTCTGCTCCGGCCCGGGCAGCGACCTGAATCTCGCGAGCCAGTCGCGTAAAAATCTTACCACGAGCGGCATCAACAGCGCCCTTACGTCGCTTGATATTTGCCCATTTTGAATGTCCAGCCATGTAAAACTCTCTTATATCTGTGAACGAAGAATCGTCCCAATTATGTCACAACCGAGGTGGAATTGCCAGATTATCCAACCTAACCGATGCAGGCCGCACGGGACCGCAACGGAGTCAGATCTCGCCTGTGAAACCGCTTCGGACCCCGGCCCATCTTGGCCTGCCGATCCAGAGGTCAATAGGTGTGTACATCGGCACCAGACTCGTTGACGATTTGGTTGTGCTCAACTTGCGCACTGGTTTGAAACGCCGCGGCCGCTTCCACAAAGGCGCGGAAGAGAGGGTGCGGCTTGTTGGGGCGGCTCTTGAACTCCGGGTGAAACTGGCTGCCGATCATGAACGGATGGTCGCCGAGTTCGGCAGATCTCCACCAGCCGACCGTCGGGCGACAGACCGCTGAAGATCATGCCGGCCTCACCCAACTTGGCCCGGAACTGGTTGTTGAACTCGAAGCGATGGCGATGGCGCTCGTAGATGATTTCGCCGAAGCCGCTTGCTGATAGGCCGCTGCCGCTTTCGTTCCCGGCGTCAGCTGGCAGGCATAGACGCCGAGACGCATGGTGCCGCCCATGTCGGCAATGTCCCGCTGATCGGGCATCAGGTCGATGATCGGATATTCGGTGCTGATGTCGAATTCGGTGCTGTTGGGTTCGTCGCTGTCAAACAGGTCGCGCGCAAGTTCGATGCACAGCACCTGCATGCCCAGGCAGAGCCCCAGGTAGGGCACCTTGTGCCGCGCGTGCATACCGTGCGGCCACGATCTTGCCTTCGATGCCGCGATAGCCGAATCCACCGGGGACAACGATGCCGTCCAGCTTGTCCAAGTCGCGCCAGATCACGCCCGCGCTCCAGATCTTCGGAACTGATCCATTGGATCTTGATATCGCGACCGACCGCCAGCCCGGCATGAAAGAGTGCTTCCTTGACGCTGAAGTAGGCGTCTTCCAGTTCAACATATTTGCCGACAAGCCCGATGTTGAGCACCGGTTTCTCACGGCGGGCCTCTGCCACAAAGTTGCGCCAGTCGGCCAGCCCTTCGGCGGCCGGACGCGTTGTCGTCAGTTCCAGGTGCTCGACGATCCAGTCGCCCAGACCAGCGTCTTCCAGGCTCAGCGGCACAGCATAGATGGTATCTGCCGTCACCAGCGGAATGACGGCATCCTGTTCGACATCGCAGAAGAGCGCGATCTTGCCGAGCACATCCCGATTCGACCGCATGATCGCTGCGCAGGGCGATCACGTCGGGCTGGATGCCGATGCTGCGCAGTTCACGCACGCTGTGCTGGGTCGGCTTGGTCTTTAATTCCTTGCTGGCAGCCAGATAGGGCAGCCAGGTGACATGAATGTAGAGCGTGTTGTTGCGCCCCACATCCTTGCGCATCTGGCGGATGGCTTCCAGAAAGGGCAGCCCCTCGATATCGCCGACCGTGCCGCCGATCTCGACCAGCACGACATCGGCGTGGGAATCGCGCGCCACCAGCACCGATGCGTCGTTTGATCTCGTTGGTCACGTGAGGAATCACCTGGATGGTGCCGCCCAGATAGTCGCCGCGTCGTTCCTGATTGATGACATAGTTGTAGATCTGGCCGCTGGTGACGTTGCTGAGCTTGGAGAGGTTTTCGTCGACGAAGCGTTCATAATGGCCCAGGTCGAGGTCGGTCTCGGCGCCGTCTTCGGTGACAAAGACCTCGCCGTGTTGATAGGGAGACATGGTGCCTGGATCGACGTTCAGATAGGGATCGAGCTTCATGGTGGCCACGCTGATGCCGCGCGCTTTCAGAATGCTGCCCACAGAGGCGACCGTGACGCCCTTGCCCAAGCCCGACAGCACGCCGCCTGTCACAAAAATATACTTTGCCATCAACAACGCTCTCCTTCGCCGCAATCGGCCAGCAAATTCGCACGAATAACCCCTTGTTGCTCGCCCAGTTTATCGGCGCTCACAACTTCCGACCTATTGTAATTGGACTTGGAATGTCGTGCCAACAATTGAGAATGGAGAAGAAGAGAGGAGTACACCTTGCAGATTGCTTGCGCGTCGCTGAACGACAGTGATAGAATACGCGCATCATACTGCAGCAGGTGCGCCGCAGCTGTCACTGGAATCACCTCAGTCGTTCCCTGCGCTCGTTACTGTCACGCCACTCTACGTCCAACTGGAACGGAAATCGAGAACCTGCATGAGTACACCTATCTCCGTCGATACCGATACTCTTCTCATTGCACCGGTCGGTGTGCTGCGCAGCGAGTTCGCTGCCGATGTCGGCCGGCACACACTGAACATCAGCGATCCGCCGGGCAGACACCTTAGCATTTTTGACGTCGGCGACGTGCTGCGGATCACTGCGCCGGGTTTCGAAGCGCCGGCCGATGCATCAATTTCGGCCCAGATGATCCACAAGTTCTGGTTGCCGGGTGGATTGCCTGTGGCAACGGAATGCGATGTCTGGCTCAAAGTGATGGGCGAAGACGATCAGGGCACACATTTTGCCTATGATGTGCAGTTGATGAGCGGAGAGCCCTGCCGCTTTCCGGCAGGCACGGTTGTCGCCCGCTACGGCAGCGCGGATGCGCAACGAATCCTGCTGACCAGTATCGAAGACGGTGCGCCTTACATCGACATCTTTGATGTTGGCGCGGAACCATGGACAGGGTCCCCGCCACGCCTGCGGATTGGCCGGCTGGATGGATTGCCGCAGATTGACGCAGAAAGCTATGGCCTTGCTGTAGCAGGCGACACCTTTGATGCAGATGCATCCGCCTACACGATCCTCGACGATACCGGTGTGCATCTCCACGACACAACGCTGACAGCATCAAGGAGCAGCGTTGGCGCCGGCTCTACGCCAACTGCACAACTCTCCCCCTCAGGACGATTGCTGCTCGGCACGAATATTTCAGCGCCTACGACCACGAACTTTGATCTGAACCCGGCCGATCGCACGCTCTCCATCCGCGCCACGGTCAATCTGTTCGATAGACTGAGCACCGAAGGTGCTATCGCCATCACCGAGAGTGGACGAGTGACACTACTGGCCTCACCGGACGGAAGTTTGAAACTGGGTCCCGACGTCAATCAGGCCGGTGGCGCGCATCTTGTCGTAGGCGCCGACGGGGCGCTGGACATTGGAGCCGATCGCCAGGGTGGCGCAGCCCTCAATTATGCACCGGCCAGTGATTCGATCACGATCCGGGCCAAGCTGTTGACGAACCAGCCAATTTCGGCATCCGGCAGCCTGGTCGTTACACGACCAGGCGGACAGCAGATTGGGGCCCAGATCGGCGGCGACGGTGATATTCGCTTCGGCACGAACGTCGGGACCGATCAGGGAACCTCCTTTGCGCTCGATTCGGGTGCGGGAACGCTGCTTGTTCGCGCGGATACCCGGATTGAGGGGGATTTGAACACGGATGGCGATATCCGACTTGGACAGAACGGCACGACACACATCCATCTAAGCCGTAACGGTGACGTCCGTTTTGGACGAAACGTCGATGTACCGTCCGATACGGACTTCTATTATTCGACCAGCGAACGCCAACTCACGGTAGAAGTGCCGCTGGAAGCGGCTCTAATCACGGCCACGACAGTCAATGCCACGAGATTGACAGTTTCAGAAGATGCCGATGTGGCCGGCACGCTGGCGATCGGCGATGAAGGTGCCTTTGTCGTCGGCACAAATCGCAACATCGAGATGGACAGCAGTGGATTGACGATGCGGATGCTGCCTGGCGAAAACAACAGCATCAAAGTTTTGAGCATCGGACGCGCCGCGCTGGTCAACGCCTACCAGACCGCAGACAACGTCCAGAATTTAGATATGCTGGCCTATTACAACAGCGGCATCCCGTCACTGCATGGACGCATCAACTTCGGCGTCGCCAATGCCGGCGGTGGTTCACCAGATCTATATCTACGTTTTACCCGCTACCATACCGGTGCACGCAATGCCGAACTCAGCGCCTCTTTTGTGGACATTTTAAGCGATCGCATCCAATTGCGCGGTTCGGTCAACGTGCGTGGAGACTTTGAGTTCAGCGGCGGTGCGGATCGAATATTACGGCTGCGCAACCTGCCACTCAGCAGCAACGGCCTGCCTCAGGGAGCCGTTTGGAATGATGGCGGGACGCTCAGAATAGTGCTGTAAATAGCCAACCCCGGAGACATCACATGATCATTGAGAACAACACCACTCCCACCATCGTCTTCCTTCTGGTCAATCAAGATGACGCGACCACCCCGGCAGCCGGCAAGTCACCGAGCGTTACTATTTCCAAAAATGGAGGCTCGTTTAGAGCACCGAACGGAAGTGTAACTGAGATGGGCAACGGTTGGTACAAATTTCAGTTGACCCGGGCCGAGACAGACACCAATGGCCCCCTCGTCGTTCGTGCCGAGGCAAACGGTACATTGGAATGGCGCGACATTCATCAGGTCTACACAGGGATGGCAGCGGTGCTGACAGAAGCCGCCTACGATCGAATCGCCGACCATGTCCTGCGGCGCAATTTTGCGGCGGCGTCAGCTTCGACCAACGGTGATGCAAAAGATTTCCGTTCGCTACTCGGCTCTGTCGCCAAGGATGTGAACCGCGTTCAGTTGATTAATACGACTCTGGAAATTTATGAGGATGACGACCAGACCTTGCTTGGCACCCAAAGTGTCGTCGTCGACGCCAATGCCACACATATCAGGGGACTCGATACTGACGAGTAGTTCCTTAAGTGTGCCACATCCGAGACAATCATGCCTGAAGAAACGATTCCGATCCCAGAACCACTGCAGCGCCGAATCCTTGCCAAGAATGAGACGCTGCAGCAAGCGCGTAAAGAGCTAAAAGAGCTACTGGACCTGACGCAGGAGCTGCTCGATGTACCGGATGGCTATGTGCTCTACGACGTCGCGCAAGGTTTCGTGCGTTTGCCGGATAATGCCGAGCCGCCCTCTACACCCACCTTGTCAGATTCCACGTCATAGGCAATAGAAGTCACTGACCAGAATCAATAGTAGACATCCTTCGATTGGGCTGCCGATGGACGGCCTAATCGAAGGATGTCTACTATATAGCACGATAGTAGGACCGGCATCTCGTCGCGATGTCCGTGTCAGGCTGCCTCAACTTCATCAGGTACGATATTCGACAAACGTCCGAACCACTGATGATGCATTGTATTGCGCCAATCGCAGATTTATTGTAAGATTCTCTTAAGTTTATATCCTCGCTGCCCCGCAGTTATCTGCACTTACCGTCCCCATTGCTTAGAGGCTACCTAGCAGAATTCGCTGATTTTGGCGCAAGCACCTGGTGTGAATTACACCGGCATTCGCTGACAACGACATCATGATAGCCTGAATCAGCGCACTCAGCAGTAACCAAGCAAATGGAATTCAGACCAATAATGTTCAGAACGAGAATTCGTCGTAGCGTTCCGCTACTTTTACTGTCAATTATTCTTACCACGACTGCAATCTCTTCGATCTCACCTCTTGTCGAAGTCGAAGCTGCGCAGTCAACTTCCGGTGGAAGCTTAAGTTGGACACACCTCTCGAGTAAAGCTGGTGACATTGTTGCACCGAGTGGGAGCGTCCAGCAGACAGCATCGCTGATTTTCGATGTTGATCGCAATGGAATCGATGATTTTGTGGTCGCCGCACGGCGCGATCCCGGTCCTTCTATGGTCTGGTACCGACGGACGGATACGGGCTGGACCAAATATCTGATCGACGATGCCGTATTGGACATCGAGGCCGGCGGCGCCTATCACGACATTGACGGCGACGGCGATCTGGATGTCATCATGGGTGGGGATAACCGCAGCAATCAGGTGTGGTGGTGGGAAAACCCGTATCCCGCTTACGATCCGGCTGTCGGCTGGACCAGGCGCTTGATCAAGAATTCCGGCGCCAACAAGCACCATGATCAGATGTTCGGCGACGTCGATGGAGACGGCCAGGCAGAACTGGTGATCTGGAATCAGGGAGGACAACAACTTCTGCTGGCTGAAATTCCGGCCGATCCCAAAGCGTCCGGGCAGTGGCCGATCAGCACAATTTACACTTGGAACAGCGGCAGCGATCATGAGGGTCTGGCTCTAGGTGATGTCGACGGCGACGGAAAAGAGGACATCATCGGCGGCGGGCGTTGGTTCAAACATACAGGCGGCAATAACTATGCCCCACAGGTCATCGACGACAGCCAGCGCTTTACCGCGCGCCGCGGCAGGCCAGTTGGTTGCCGGCGGCGGCGTTGAAGTCGTTTTCGTGAGTGGCGACGGCAGTGGCTTCATCAAGTGGTACCAACTTCTCAACAACGGGTGGGTCGGCAATGACTTACTTGACGTCAAGGTCGATCATGGGCACAGTCTGGAGATCGCCGATGTCAATCTCGATGGCCATCCGGATATTTTTAGTGCGGAGATGCGTCTCAACGATGGCAACTCCAATGCCAAGATCCGTATCTGGCTGGGCGATAGCAATGGTGGCTTCATCCTGCACGAGGTTGCCACCGGCTTCGGCAACCACGAATCGCGGTTGGGCGACCTGGACGGCGACGGTGATCTGGATATCTTGGGCAAACCGTATAACTGGGAAACACCGCGCCTGGACATCTGGATCAATGAACTTTCCTGCGAGCAATCATTGAACGACTGGCAGCGGCATGCCATCGACACAAGCCGCCCGGAGCGAGCTGTGTATGTTCTGCCCGCCGACCTGGACGGTGATGGCCTACAAGACGTCGCCAGTGGCGCCTGGTGGTACAGAAACCCCGGATCGCCGAGCGGGAATTGGCAACGCAGAGTCATCGGCAGTCCGCTCAATCAGCTGGCGACAATCTACGACTTTGACGGCGATGGCGACCAGGACATCCTGGGAACGGTCCGCGACGGTAAGATACAAGAAGGAGATCAGTTCGTCTGGGCGCGTAACGACGGTTCAGGCAACTTCACGATCCTGGATAACATTCAGAATGCGGATGGAGACTTTCTTCAAGGTGTGACCATCGCAGCCTTGGGCAACGACCGTCCGGAAGTCGCGCTTTCTTGGCACAGAGCGGACAAAGGTATCCAATCACTGACAATTCCGGCCGACCCCAGCAACCAGCCATGGCCATGGCAGACGCTTTCATCAACCAGTCAGGACGAAGAGATCAGCCAAGGCGACATCGACCGCGACGGTGATGTTGATCTGTTGCTCGGTACGAAATGGCTACGAAACGACAGGATCGCCGATGACTGGTGGGATCGAGCATGGGGCTACCGTCTACCACTGACTGCCGATGTGGCCGGATATCTGAGAACAGACAAGATCGCCGAAACGACCATCGATTTCACCACGTTATTCGGCGCCCTGGGAGAGCCGGGTCAGGTCGATTTGGATTCACTACGTGTCGTAGAAGTCGACAACACCGATCAGATCATCGACGACGCTGTTCCGTTCCAGTTCGATCCGAACGAAGGGTACGATGCCGCCACTAATGCCAAAGGCACACTGATCTGGCCTCTTCAAGGTCTTACGGCTGCAGGAGACCAGCGGAGCTACCATCTCTACTTCGGAACGACCGGACAAGGGTTCACTCCTGCAGCAGTCGCACCGCAGATCCTTGTCGAAGATGGGGTTGTGGATGAAGAAGCCGACAGCATCCGCCTTGTTACGCCAGGCGGAATCTACTACTACCACAAAGAGGGCGGCGGCTTTTCCAGCCTGCTTGACGGTGACGGCAATGACTGGATCGGGTATAGCACGGCTACTGGTTCGGCCGGAGAGTTTCGTGGGATACCGAATCTGGCGCCACCGGCGGTCGGCGGCCACTTTCATCCCGGCAAAGTGAGCGTCACGAGCACAATCGTAGCCCAGGGTCCGCTCAAGGCGACGATTCGCTCGACAACTGTAGACAACAATTGGGAGACAATTTGGGAAGTGTACCCAACCTACGCACGCTTGACCGTTGTCCAGGCTGCGGCCGATTACTGGTTCCTCTATGAAGGAACGCCAGGCGGCGAGTTGGAGACGGCCAACGATGTCGTCGTGCTCGCCGATGGCAGTGCAAACCTCGCCGGCGAAAGCTGGTCAGGCGATCTGCCGCAACCGGAGTGGCTCCTTGTGGGCGATCAGACTCTCGATCGTGCGCTCTTCTTCGTCCATGAACAGGATGATGGAGAGTTGGACTCCTACCGCCCCAAGGACGATCTGATGACAATTCTCGGCTTTGGGCGCGACGGCAACGATGCGTTCCTGAGCCAGACACCCAATCACTTTGCCCTGGGGTTCGTGGAAACAGTATCCGCCGTCGTCGCCGCCCCTACGATTGACGCGGCGTATCGACCGCTGGCCATCACCCTGGGGACACCGGAAGAGCCGGGCCCTGCCCCTACCGGCGATTGGACGACCATGACGCTTCATGATGGAGCCGGTGACCCTGACCGCAACCGGTTGGTTGATGTGAACAACGACGGACGGCTTGACGCCGTTATCGGCTATGAAGCGATCAGCAAGGCCGGGAAACTGGCATGGTATGCTCAGGGCAACCAGGTCGATGCTCTTTGGACGGAAAACATCATCTCTGAATCTGTGGTGGGTCCCATGAGTCTAGACGTGGCTGACATGGACAGCGATGGCGATCTTGACGTTGTTGTCGGCGAGCACAATCTGAACAACTCGACTACAGCGCGCATGTTGATCCTGGAGAACGTGGACGGCGCCGGAGGCGTGTGGAACGAGCATGTAGTCTATACCGGCGATGAACACCACGACGGCGCGCAGGTGATCGATATTGACGATGACGGCGACCTGGACATCCTCTCGATCGGCTGGGGACACGATGATGTCGTCCTCTATGAGAACCGGTCGCAGGTGTGTAATATTGTGCGCCCAACCGCTACACCGACACCCTCCGCCGGCACGCCCGACCCTTCGACGCCGATTCCCACTGCGACGTTCACGCCCATTCCGACTGCGACCAATACACCGGCGCCCGGATCGTGTGCGCCGATTCCCAACAACATAATTGCCAATCCCGGTTTCGAAACCGGCAACACCGATTGGTCCTATCATAGCAATGGACGAGCCTCGTTTGCGACGTCCGGCGATGCATACCAGTGTACTTCTGCAGCGAAACTGACAATCAAAGAAAGTGGATCAAACGTACAGGTCTACCAGACCAGTGTAGTCGTCGAGCCCAATACGGCGTATATCCTGCGTTTTGCGGCAAAGTCAAACACCGGCCATGACATGTCGGTCTATCTTCACAAACACACCAGTGGCTCGAAGAACTACGGACTCGCCGGTGTGGAGGTCGACTTAAGCGCACAATGGCAACAGTTTGAACTCCCGTTCACCTCAGCGACGGAAACCGGCGACGACGGGCGGCTGCGCTTCTGGTTGGCGCCGTATGACGCCGCTGGTGACGAATATTGGCTTGACGATGTCCAGTTGGTGCACGCTGATCAAGACACGCCTACAGCTACGCCAATGTTGACCGAGACAATTGTTCCGACGGCGACATCGACCTCTACACCGGAACCAACCAGTCCAAATGAACTGACAGCCACGTTCACACCGACTGAGACACCAGTTCCGACGGCGACGGCGACGTTCACGCCGGAACCGGCAGATCCAGACGACCCAACTCCCACGTTCACGCCGACGGCGACCAATACGCCGCTTTCCGACCGTGTCACAGATGGCCTGATCGCCTACTATCCCCTGACAACCTTCGACGGTGTTAACAGCCCGGATCAGTCGGGCTACGCGACGCCGCTCGATCTTGCCGTGCAGGTGGGGACAATTTCTCAGCCGGCCGGGGAAAGCTGCGGTCTTACCTTTGCAGCGCCGGCTCGCATGGCTAGTAACTCTACACCGATCAAAGTTGTCGATGCTGTGTCCGCTACCGGTGAGCTAACCATTGAAGCGTGGTTGGCAGCAGCCGATATCCTCCAAGATGGCCCGGCACGCATAGTCACCTTTTCATGGGACGCCTACAACCGGAACTTCACCCTCGGCCAGGACGGCGGTCGCTATGCCGTGCGCTTACGTACGTCCGATACGGGTCCCAATGGTGTCCCGGATGCGGTCACAACGGATGTGATGACCACCGATCCCCAGCACGTCGTCTTCACACACGAGCCGAACGGCAACGAGACGATCTATGTCAACGGCTCGGTTGTCTACAACGGTGCACGTAGCGGAATCATCAGGGGTTGGAACAGTGGATACGGGTTCGCGTTTGGTGACGAATTTGATGGCGACCGCAGCTGGCTCGGCACGATCTTCCAGGTAGCGCTGTACAACCGTGCGCTCACGGCTCCGGAGGTCAATCAGAATCTTCAGGCGGGCAAGTGCCCACCGACCGACGATGCCACGGCGACCCCGACAAATACACCGGAACCGGCTGAACCGACACCGACCTTTACGCCCGAGCCTGCGCCGGACGCCACCGACACGCCGACACCGGAGCCGCAACCGACCGCCACTCCGACGGACACGCCGGCGCCTACCGTCGATCAGTCGCGCGCTGCCCGACGGCAACCTGATCGCCAACGGAGATTTCGAGAACGGCACCGACAGCTGGAAACGCAACACCAACGGCAATGTCACCTTTGCCGCAGCCGACGGCGGATTCTGCAACAACGCCGCCCGTATCGACATCAACAAGGCCGGCTCGTCGACCCAGCTCTATCAGAATCCCGTTTCCCTCGTCCCCAACGTGCTCTACCGTTTAAGTTTCTCTGCCCGTTCCAGCAGTGGCCACGACATCATGCTCTACCTCCACCGCCACTCGGCCGGCGGCTCCATGTCCTACGGCATCAAAGAGCAGGTCTTCGATCTGACCGACCAGTGGCAGACCTTCACCTTCGACTTCGTCTCTACCGACATCGCCGGCGACGACGGCCGTCTTCGCTTCTGGTTCCCCCCCTTCGACCAGGACGGCGATGCGTACTGGTTCGATAACGTCAGTCTTACCATGCTCGGCAGTGGTGGTATCAAGCCGACTGCATCTTTTACGGAGACGCCGACCTTCACGCCTGGACCTGCGCCAGACGCAACCGCCACGCCGACATCGGAGCCACAATCGACAGCCACACCGACAGAGACGCCCATCGCAACCCCGACGGAAACTCCCACCGCCGATCCAGGACCGCCGGCGGGCAATTGTGCACCGGTCGAGAACAATATACTGGTCAATGGCTCATTTGATACCTCGGTCCAGCCATGGAAATTCTACAGTGACGGCAAAGGATCTGTCGAGATCGATGAATCAGGACCTTGCCCGTCTGCTGCTCGTGTACAGATCGTCAAGGCCGGCAAGAACGTACAGTTCTATCAGTTCGGTTTCACTCTTGAGCCCAATACCCGCTACCAGCTACGTTTTGCCGCCGTGGCCAACATCGAACGCGAAATTAACGTCTATGTGCACAAGCACAAGGATGGGTCGAACAACTATGGGCTGGACGAGACAGTGAACCTGACCGAGGATTGGCGGACGTACGAATTGGGGTTTACTTCGGTCGACCTCTCGGCTGCGACCGATAACGTGCGCCTACGTTTTTGGCTGGGCGCGACAGATCAAGACGACAGCTACTATCTCTTTGACAGTATTTCACTTGTGAAAGTCGAATAGGCGGCGTGCAATCGCCCAGAAACCCCGACAGAGACACACTTCTGTCGGGGTTTCTGGGCGATATTTGCTCTGGTATTCGGCGATTCTCAGTCTGCGGATCGCACAGTAACGGCCGACCCTAGTAGATCCTGGCAGAAAATAGGGTCACGGTAATACCGGCACTTCCACTCGAGTGGGGCAGCTCTATTGACTGCCGCGGTATCTGCGCCGGACTGTACCAGTCAGCGAACGAAATGGCACGTACGGATGGGTATTCAACAAGAGTTCGCATGCAAAGTGGCATTGGCTCAGTCACGCACGATAAGCGGCAGATAGAGTTCGCTTGCGGACGTTGACTTATCGAAAATTGCTGTCACAGTCTTGTTCCCATCCATCGTAATGGGTATTTCGGTCTTACTGAGATTACCACGTGGGACATCGTCCTCCCAGCGCTTGAACAACCAGTCGGGTTCAGCTTCAGCAATCAGTGTGACCATTTCGTTCGGTTCATACTCAGCCTTCTCCGGCCGACGGATCACCGTCCCTTGTCCCTTGATATCAATGAATAGACGAAATGGACCAACCGATGACTCAAAGACTGCCCGCAAGGTAGTGGTAGCGGTCACCGAAAAAGACGCAGGATTGGCCGTACTGTCCAGCGCACCCTCCCACCGCACAAACCGCCAGCCGTCCGGAGGAAATGCCTCGGCCGAAATCTGCTCGCCCAAAACATAACCAAATCCATCGTTGGGCAGTGTCAGCTTGATCTCGGCATCGGGAAGAAGTTCACCGGACAAATCCACAGTCTCGGTCAGCACTTGGTAGCGTTCAAATGCAAACGTAGCGGTGATGGTTGCGTCGCTGGTCAAGACCAATGTCTCTGTTAGCTCGGTACCATCCAGATCGCCCGACCAGCCGGTGAATATCCATCCTGAAACCGGTCGTGCGGTGATTGTCGTCGTTTCGCTGTAAACGTATCCAGGCGGATTGATCGTAGGCGCCGACAGATCGATACTGTTGGCGGATGCGTCGATACCGTCGCCCCCGATGACGGCTACAGACACCGAGAACTTCGTTTGGCTGAACGTAGCGGTGACCGACATGTCTTTGGTCATAGTTATCGTTTCAGTCGCATTCGCGCCTGGAAGGTCCCCGATCCATCCGGAGAATTGCCAGCCGGGATCGGGCTTCGCCTGGACGACTACGTTATCGTTGTAGAGATACCGGACCTTTTCCGGCGTGATCTCAACCGCTCCACTGTTGCCAACGCCATTGCTCTGTACTTGGGTCTGCAAACGGTAGGTTTCCTGCATGAAATAGGCTGTCACTCTTTCACCGAAGCCAAATTCCCGGATGAGCGAGGGGTCTTCGCTCATCCCAAAATCGCCTTCCCAACGGTCAAACGCCCATCCAGGGGACGGTGATGCTATCAGATTCATAGGTGTGCCACAGGCTGGATTTCCCGGTGTAGGCGTAAGCGGTCCACCCGTCACAGTGCCGACATCAGGCGGATCTACCGGATCCAGGCCTGCGATCACCCGATCAAGAGTCATCGCCACTGTATCGGCCGGATTGACCTCGGAACTGTGATTTCGCAAATAATCGACAACAGCAGTATGTTGGACCGCACCACTGCTGCCAGCAAAGAGGCTAACCTGAGATACCGCTAAACTGTGGTTGAAAGAACCAGCGCTCAGATAGTCAAAACCGTCGAATGAATAAGTAACCTGCCACTGGTTGCCGGTACGGGCTATCCGCAGATATCGCGGCGTGCCAGCAGTGAGCAGCTTGTTCAATTCCGGCACAGCTGCGCCGTTATCGAACGAATAGGCTCTCAAGCGCAACGCAACACCTTCGCGACCGATCGCGATACTGACGAAATCGTCAGCACCCTGTTCGAACAAAAGCCCTTGCTGTTGTCCGTCCAGATCCACTGTTGAGAGAAAACGTGCCTCGATGACGAAATCGGTATTGGCAGCCGCCTGGGTAAGACGGGGCGTTTGATTTACGTTATTTCCGCCTTTGTCCGGATCATGAGTCATGCCGGCACCGGCCATGATATCCGCCGTGTAGCCGGTGGCCCAAAGCGCCGCACCGGTAGGTAGACTCTTATTCCAGAGCGTGTCGATGATCACGCAGCGATTGAAACTGTCGGTAGCTGGTGACGCGTCTTCAATCGTGACTTTGACTTCGTCCAGCGGATAATTCTCTGCCACACCTATCTGCCGTACAGAGTCAGCAGCTGCCGATGAGGCTTGTCCGGCAGTTCTTGACATTGCATTGGCGGATGTGGTCCACCCGAATGCAGCGACCGCAGCCAAACACAAAAACCACACTCGAATGCTCCCGATCATCCTGTTCCCTTCTTTCAGCATCTGCGTGAGCAAATTCCAGGTCCCAACAAAGCGGAGGAAAATTCTGAATTCCGATCCACAACCCTACCTTAACCTTACAGAATTATCTAAACATTAAGAAGAATTAAGGTTATATAAATGGAGACTTGGCGCGCCTTACGCAGAGGTTGTGAATAGGTGAAGTTTCGGATCGCCGCAATGGCGACAGCTCATCGTCAAGTGTGGGAGGACAACGATTCTTGTCCTGGCGAGGGTATGGTGCGAGTAGCCTGAAAGAAGCGCAGCTCGCCACGGCTAGTACATCGCGGCGGAAATCACGGCAAAACGTAGCTATCCAACTCTGCCACAAGCAGTAGAAGGATGTCCGTCTGGATTGTCCAGTGCGCAACTAGGCAGTGGCAATATTGGCGAAGGTGAATCGAGGATTTTTGTACCGGCCATTCGATGGTAAACAAACAGCGGCTGCAAAACCGAAAACTCGATTCTACAGCCGTAAAACCATCAGACACGACAGAGGAAGTCACGAAAGGGTACTTCAATTCGGCAGAAGAACTGCAACAGCAGTATCCGGACGCAGTGGTCGTTGAAAAAGTGGAGACAATAACGACTTCAGCCCGGACTTAACTCGGCCAAGCTCTTTGACGCCGGTTTGGTCGGGCGGTGAGATTCCAGGTCAGCGATCTGCATCTGAGCAATCCCACTTCCCGCGGCCAGCAGCCACTCAACCTGCTCAGTACGACGTGCTTCGGCGTAGATACGCAACACCGGTTCAGTCCCGCTGGGTCGCACCAGCAACCAGCTGCCGTCGTCGAACACATACTTGACGCCGTCACGGTCACTGACGCTCTGTAGACTTTGATCAGCCAACGTTCCCGGGATCGACTGCATGAGCCCGGCCACCAGCTCTGCTTTATCAAAAGGCGTCACGGCCTGATCGTTACGCGCATAGAAAAAACGGCCTACATCGGGCGCATCCATTAGCTCGTCGAGCAGCTGCGCCAATGTTCGCCCGCGAACGGCAATCATCTCGACCAGTAGCAGACCGATGAGCAGACCGTCCCCTTCGGGGATGTGTCCTGCGATGCTGATGCCGCCGCTTTCTTCGCCGCCGATCAGAACATTTTCTGCCAGCATGAGTTCGCTGATGTAATTGAACCCGACCGGTGTTTCGTGAACCGGCAAGCCATAACGCGCGGCAAGCCGGTTCAGCATCTGGGTCGTGCTCACCGTCTTGACGACACTTCCACGCAGACCCCGGTCATGGACCAGATGTTCCAGTAGCAGTGACATGATGCAATGGGGATCGATGAACCGACCAGTGGGATCGACTGCGCCAATGCGGTCCGCGTCTCCATCGGTGGCCAACCCGATCTGATATCTGCCACGCCCATTTCCTCGATCAGCGGTCTGAGGTGGCGTTCGATCGGTTCAGGATGGATCCCGTTGAAGCCCGGGTTCATTTCACCGCGCAGTTCGGTCACCTCGCAGCCGGCGTCTTCCAAGCAGACGTCGCAGATAGATCCGCCCAGCGCCGTACATGGCGTCTACGACCACAGCAGGAGCTGCACGGCGGATAAGCTCAAAATCGACCAGCGTGCGCAGATGCGCCCCATAGGCCGGAAAGGGATCGAAGCGTTCGACCAGGCCCCACTGCCAGGGCGTCCGTCCAAAGGCATGCGCAGCGGTGCCCGACCCGCCGCTCTGCAGCGGCAACCGCTGCTCAACGGCTTTGGCGTCTTCAGCGCTGGCCGAACCACCGTAGGCCGCCTTTAGTTTGATGCCGTTGTAGCGAGGCGGATTGTGGCTGGCCGTGATCATCACACCGCCATCGGCGCCTTTGTCGACGATCGCGTAGCTGACCATGGGAGTCGGTGCGTCGGATCGGGTCAACCAGCGTGCGGATGCCGTTGGCCGCGAAGACTTCGGCCACAGCCCACGCGTAGCGGTCGGACAGAAAACGGGTGTCGTAGCCGACAACCATCACCGGACGGCGCGTCACATTCGGATCGGCGCCATTACGGCCAAGCTGTCCGCCGGTGTCAAGCTTGCTCGGCAATGGCCTGGGCCACCCTACGTACGTTGTCGAAGGTGAATTCTTCGCTGATAACGGCTCGCCAGCCGTCGGTACCAAACTTGATCGTCATCAGTTTTACCTCGAATTGTTCACATTGTGTTGCAGATCAGACCGTCACAAATTCGGCATCAATGCCGAGTGCGCCGACCATCATGCGGATCTCGTCAATGTAGATCGGATTCATGACCATCACGACATCCGGTTGGATATCCATCAGATCTTCCGGCGCCACGATCTCCTGACCGGTGCCGGTGACAAACATACCCTGTTTGCGTGGATTGATGTCCACCGCATGGGCAACTTGCTCACCAGGGTCAAGCACATTCAGGAAAGTGATGCCCTTGGAGCCTGCGCCCCAAATGACTGCCCGCCGATTGGTCTTCTGGAGCTGTTCCAGCAGACGACGTTCATCGCGCTACCTTCTCCTGATAGCGTCGGGAAAAGCACCTGACTTCGTCCACAATTCGAGCCGGATTGTTCCAGTCTGCCAGTTCGGCACGTGTATCAGTGGATGCTGGAACGGCCTCAATGGTCAGGAATTGACCGGCGAAGGTTTCACGAATGTCGGTGACGCGGAAGCCCGAGTCGGCAAAAAGAGTGGCCAGCGAATAGGTCGTGAAGTAGGAACAGTGTTCGTAGATAATGTCCCAAATCGCCAGGCCCTCTAGCGTAAATAGGGCATTGGGTACTTCAAAAAAAACCCGAATATCTTGCCGATCACCAATGGTTCGTCGCAGCATCTGCACGAAGCTACGCGGATCCGGAATGTGTTCCAGGGTATGGCGACAACAGATAAAGTCAGCAGCCTGCCGGGAATAGGCCTCCGAGTAGAAATCCTGTATGAACGTGATCTGGTTGGTCTTGGCGCGCTCCGTCTCGCCGGGGACATAGCTCGGATCGAAGCCAAAGCCGCGATTGTCGCCCAGTTCGCACAACATCTCGAGAAAATCGCCCTTGCCGCTGCCGATCTCGACGATATCTTTGCCATACAGGTCATGTCTCGCAACCAGATCACGGGCGAGTTGGTCGGCATACTCTTGAAAGCGGGGTGAATAGTGGAGCGAGTTTTCGTAGACCTGCGTATAATCCATCAGCTCCAGGTCGAAGTCTGGGTTGAAGATATGGCCGCAGCTTGCACAAAAAGCGAGAGGTACATCGACTCGAGGAACGTTTTGAGCCGCTTCTTGTGAAGACCAAAGAATATTGCAGAGCACGGGGATATTGGGGACATGAACGAAAGTTTTGGCTTGTGACAATCCACAGACGGTACACTGGTAGCAGCACATATAGTTTACCTAGTGGGCAGGCTATGCTTCCGCAAAAGTTTGCGTCTCGTTCTCTTGGAAGAGTCCTGCCAGCGATATCTATTGGCGTATCCCACAAAGGATATGAGCAAAGTTCTGGATCGGTATAGGTTTGATCGTTTGCCCACTTTGAGACCCACTCCCTCAATTGTCGATCGTAATGGTTGAATAATACTCATCGTAGTTCGAGCCCTCGCGGACGATACGCAAGCGTAGGCGATGGGTGCCATTGGGATACCTAGTTGAATCAAACGTTAGTAGGCCGCCCCAGCGCTGTGACCAACGATGTCCTAAATACGTTGCCTTGTTTTCGTCTCCGTCAATCAGCAAATCAACCTGCCAGCGCACGAACTGCGGATGTTGTACCAACCCCTCTATCTGCACCTCGCCGCGCACGATTGATCCGTCGGTGGGTGTAGACAACCCGATTGGTTCAGTCGCGGTTGCAGTTGCGTTATCATATTGTCCGAGCAAGACGTAATACTGCCACAACAGACGCCGCGTACGCTCAGCACCATCTCGATCTCCCAGCGCGCTCTGGAGTGGAAGCAGACGTGCGAGCACCTCAGCGGCCGGTCCGTAGTGGCGACGCGTGCGGTGGATGTCACCGATGCGTTGCAGCGCACGCACCAAACTACCTTTGTCGCCGGCCCGCTCACCGTAGGCTATGGCTTGCTCATAGGCGGCCAGCGCTTCGTCCCACCGCTCTTCAGTGCGAAGCCGGTCAGCCAGCGTACGTTGCACTGCTGACGCCAGTCCATAGTCACCGGCGGCGATTGCCTGCGACAGCGCTGTCTCATAATATTCGCGCCTGTTTTTCGGTGTCACCGAGCTTGCCGTACATCGTCCCGATTTCGGCCGTAACCTGAGCTACTCCAGCCGCATTGCCCGTTTCCACCAGTAGACGCTGGATTTCGGCGTAGGTGGCGATGGCCGCAGAGAAGGCCTCACTCTCTTTCTGTAAAGCGACCACATCTTTGAGCGCTGAAATCTGCTTCGCTGTGTCACCGATCTCTTCGGCAACCACCCGGGCGGCGTCAAAGGCCGCACGCGCGTCCGCTGGCTGTCCCAAATCGGTGTAGAGAGCGCCCGTTGCGCGTAGGATAGCGATGGATAGGATAGCGTCCTCGCCTTCTTTTGCCGCCGCCTGCGCCTCTTGATACAACGCCAATGCGTCATTGAGTTCGCCGCTTTGCGCCTTGCTGTTGGCCAGCGCCGCCAAAACTTGCGCCCGTGATGCCGGCTCGTCAATCTCCCCGGTCAACTCAAGCAACTGCGCGTAGGTATCGGCTGCGCCGTCAAAGTCCTCCGCGCGGCGTTGTATGTCGGCGAGCCGCTCCAACAGTTCGATCTGTTTTTCACTGTCCTCGCCGGCGACGAGATCTACGGCTCGCCGATACACGCCAACAGCCTCTTCCCATTGCTCCAGTGTACGCAGCAATTCACCCTCGGCTCGAAGCGCAGCGATCGCAAGACGCAGGTCGTCTGCTTCCAGCGCCAGATCTGCCGCCTGTGCATAACGGCCCAGAGCATCTTCATATGCTTCTTCGGCTTCCAGATTGGCGCCGATCCACGCAACCGTCTGGGCCTGACCAGCCGCATCCTTCAGTTCTTTCTGAACGGCCAGAAGTTTGGTGTAGGTGTCGTTGGAGCTTTCAAGGTTGCCCGACGTCCGTTGCAGCGTCGCAAGTGCATCCAGGAGCTGCTCCAGACGGACCAAATCCTCGGCTTCTTCGGTTAGAGCAATGGCGCGCTCATAGGCGTCAAAAGCACTTCCTAGTTCTCCCTGCTCGACATGAAGGAGCGCGATTCGCGGAGCACCGCCGCCGCCAACCGCATATCGTCAGCTGCTTCGGCCAGAGTAACTGCCGCTTCATAGCGGTCAAGCGCCTCCTCGACGTCTCCCATCGATTGCTCGTTTGCGCCGATCCAGCCCAGGGTTTGAGCCTGACCAACCAGATCCTCTGCTGCCATCTGCACATCCAGCAGATCAGTAAAAACAGCATTCGAGGCCTCGAAGTCCTCTAGCTTGCGCAAAAGAGACGCCAGATCGCCTAGCAATTGGGCGATTCGTGCGTCGTCATCCAGTTTGCGCGCATATTCGATCGCCAGCCCGTACGTTTTTATAGCCTCACTTTCGCGCCCTGAGGCTTCCTCAACAGCAGCCAGTTCACGCAGAACGGCCGCAGCCAAACGCGCATCGCCAGAATCGCCAGCAAGCTCGATAGCTTGGTCATAGTATTCAACTGCGTCCGTGGCGCGCCCGGAGCGATCGGCCAGTGAGCCCAACAATGCTAGGGTCTTGGCCTCTCCTCCGATGTCACCAAGCTCGCGTTGGAGAAGCAGCAGATCGCTATAGGTAACGGTCGCGGCGTCAAGATTGTCGCTCAACACCTGGACTTCCGCCAGACGAGCAAGCAGCTTGATCATGCCGGCGTAGTCGCTGTTGAAATCCGCAATCTCCAATCGCGCGTCGAATCTGCTTGGTGGCCGTGCTATACTCTTCCGCGGCGATTGCTACCTCGGCCTGCTCCAGCAGATCGTCCACAGGGTCCAGCCGATCATTCGTCGGTGGTAACGAGTTTCGGCGCGTCGCTACCGGGGCCGGTGTCGATGTCGGCGTGGATTGATGAATTGGAGTTGCTAATGCAAATGATGCCCAATCGGATGACAACCCTAGGAACGCAGCGATTACGAAGGCAGCCAAAACCCTCCAAAGCCAACGAACGGATTTGGCAGGAATTTGGCCCGGGTACGATGCTGGGTTGTATTGGCTCGAATCCTTCATTCTCATTATCCTAGTTTCGTGTACAGGGTTCGATAAACAATCGAATGTAGCGGGCTAATCCTTCGAGAGCGCAGCGAATCAGTTGCATAGGCGAGTAAGATATCGAGCCAATGTCACGCGAATAGCATGATCTACAAGACCACAGATCTCGTAGTTCTCTAATCTCAGTTCTGCCGCGTCACAATTGACGGCAAATAGACCCTCCATGGCTCGGTGCCACCCGGAACGAAGCGAGCCGTGACCATACGAGCACGACGCACGACCAGTGACATCGTGCCGTCTTGGTTGATCTCGCCGGCCTCCCCTCCTTCCCAACCAGCGAAATTCCATCCGCTATTGCTGATGGCTGTCAGCCGCACAACCGAATTATATGGATAGCGATCCAGTTGGGGCAGTGCCTCAATTCGGCCAGATCCTGCTACCAAGAGATCAACGCCATAAATCATGGGCGAAAAGTGGGCGCGCACCAGGATGTCACCGTCAATGACGAGCATCGCGGTCCCACTGGTTGTAGTCAAAGCACCACTCCACCCGTCGAAGAGCCAGCCGTTAGCCGGGATCGCCGAGAAGGAAACTGTTTCACCAAACACGTAGCCGGCCGATTCTGAAGGGGGCGAAAGCTGAATCATGCCACCGCCGGTCACGTCGCCGGACCCATCAACAGAGTGGACCGTGATGGTATAGCGAATGGGTGCGATGTGGGCGGAAACCTGGACATCACCTGTTATCGAAATCGTCTCCCCCGGCTCCTTGCCGGTCAGATCACCACTCCAATGATCCAAACGCCAACCTGCGTCGGTTACAATGGTCAGCGAGGCCCTTTCCCCGTACGTGTAGCCTCGCCTATCTGCCGGCGCACTGATGGTGAGCCGTCCCCGGTTTGAAGTGCTGCCTTGCTCGTCCACGACGTTTCCTGCCACGCGGTAGAAATTTGTCTGATAGACAGCACGCACGGAGATGCTTGTCTGCAAGGTGATTACTTCCGTCATGTTGGCGCTGAGAATTGAGCCCTCCCAACCAAGGAAGGTACGACCGGCCAACGTTGGCGCCGTGATTGTGAGCATGTCGCCATAGTGATAGCCGTCCGGGGATGGCGACGGAGAGAGTGTAACCGCGGCTTCAATCGCCGCACCGTCCTCATCGACGACACGTGTCGATACGCTGATTCCGACAGGTCGGAAGACAGCCGTCACTTCCGTATCGCCGGATACGGTCAGCGACATGGTCGATGCTGTCCCGGTCAGCGCATCGTCCCAGTGCACAAATTCCCAGCCATTGGTGGAGAACGCCTGCAGCGTCACATTTTCACCGTATACGTAGCCGGCGGACTGCTCTGGCGGTGAAATCGCCACATGACCGTCGTCGACAGGCGTACCGGATTCGTCGATCGCGTTGGCGACAATCGCGTACAGTGCCTGGAAGAACGTTGCCGTGATACTCTTACTGGCGTCGATCGTGAGGTGAGTCGACGCTGTGTTTCCGTCGTAATCGCCGCTCCAGCTGTCGAAGAGCCAGCCGCTCGCAGGCGTTGCGTTCAACTGCACACTGTCTCCATATAAGTATCCCTGGGAAGTGTGTGGCTCCGTCGCCGTTGCTACACCGTTGCCGACCGTCCGCAACGAAAGCGAATAGTGGTTTTCCGTGAAGACAGCGGTCACTGACCGATCGGTTGACATCGTCAAGATCAGCGGGTTGTCTTCATTCTGGGCACCGGCGGAGTTGCGCCTGGATGCAGGTTGCACGCCGATTGTTAGCGGCTCATACGCGGATCTAACCACCTTCTTCACCCCCGCGAAATCGGTCCCTTCCGTCAAGCCGAAGGTGACCTGTTGGCCGGTCGCCGTAAGAAGTGGACTATTGTCGAAGCGTCCGAATCCGAGAATCGTCATCGCACCTGCACCCGAGGCACGACGGTAGGAATCGAGAACTGCGTCATTCTCATGGTGAGCGAAATAGATGGAACGCCCACTCGTGCCACGCGATGGATCGCTCACATAGAGCCATTCTTGGGACCAGTCTGGACCCGGAAACGCACAGGTCGTCGGCAGGATAACATAGGATGACGTATCGTTGCACCAGGCGTCGTCAAAGTCGCTTTGAGTGCCGTCAGAGCGCACGACAAAGTCGTTCGAGTCCAGGGCGCCGCCCGGAGTTCCTTCGTAGAGAAACCAGTAGACGGACTTGACTTTCAGTGTAGTTAGGGTGGCGTAGGTTGGGTAGATCTCCCAACGCACCTTCCAGAGGTCGTCGACGGTTCTGCTCTCGATGGTAATCCTGAGTGGTCCCTGTCTTACCACGCTGCTCGTCAGCCCGACAACACCCGGGTGAAAATAGCCTCCATCTGCCGGCCGCACGAGATCGGGAATGCCACGGAAAGCTCCTGCATTTCCGGCAGCCGTATTGTAGCCGATCCAGTCATATCCCTCGATATCGTTCAGGCTCGAGAAACCGGCCCCCTCCTTGTGATAGAAGTAGACGCCGGCTGCAGTCTCGATGCGATAGCTAGCTTGGCCTTCATCCGTTACGTTGTCTGTTAGCCTTACCTGCGCCGGAACCGATTGCCCAGGCAGAAGCTTGGCCGCCACATCGAAATAGAGCTCAAAATACCGAATGCTCTGCACGGCCGTGGTCCCGCTGAGCATGAAGATCAGCGTTCCCGATGCATTGGCCACGGCATCATAGTCATTGGCCGGATCGAATTGCAGAGGCACGTCCGTAGCGACAACGGCGTCCAAGGTATTCTTTTCGATGATCCGCATTGAACCCGGATCAAATTCCCCATTCCCGCCTGCCTCAGCCAGCAGTTGCGTGAAGTTAAGGTTCACCTCAACAGGTTTGTCCAGCCGAGTATGGCTGCCACTGTTTACCGAGATGAGGACGCGGTAATCCCAGCCAGTATCCCACCAGCCGGTGGTGGACTGAACATCTCCCTCCCAGTGACTGAAACGCCATCCAGACGCCGGTACCGCGGTCATCGTCACCTGCTGTCCGGCGGAGTACGATGCCTGCGCCGGTGCAATCTGAACCGTTCCGTTCCCCCAGATCTCGGTGGACAGGGCAAATGAGTCTGTGGCTGCCGATGCAAGCATTATCTGCGGAAGAGCAACGGCGGCAAGGATCACAATAAGACACACGAGAGACGCGAAGCGAATGTTACGCAACACGTGAATCATGGACGGACAGGCCTCCAGGTGTAATCTGTCATGGTTCTTACGACAGAAATGACCGCACCGACAATACAGGATCACATCTCGATCTACGGGGTAGAAAGTAGCGGCAGATAGATCTTGGGCCCGATCGGTTCCTCCATAAAAGTGGCTGTCACTGTTTTGTCTGCGTTCATCACGACGACGATCTGTGCCTTGTTAACGTCGTCGGCAGTTACGTCACCTTGCCAACTGACAAAGACCCAGCCGTCTGCGGCTTCTGCAGTTATGGTGACCGACTCACCAGGACCATAATCAGGTCCTGGTGGCTCGCGCATCACTATGCCCTGACCCCCCTGGACACTGTCCGCCAGGAAATACGTGTTCGGCGCCGGTTGTTTGAAGACCGCGCGCAGCGTCGCATTACCATCAACCGTCAGTGTGGCCGGGTTGGACATGCCGGTCAGTGCGCCCTCCCAGCGCATGAAATTCCAGCCGGTCGGCGGCAGGGCCGTGGCAATTGCTCGTTCGCCAAGTTCATATCCGGCTCCGTGAAGCGGTGGCGTCAGATTGATGGTGGCGTCGGTAAGGGGCTGGCCGGATTCATCCACCGTCTCCATGGCCACGCTGAAATAGTCCTGGGCAAAAGTTGCTGTGACGGCGGCATCGCCGGTGAACGTCAAGCTACTGCTCGGCTGCGCCCCACTTAGGTCACCGGACCAGCCCGTAAAACGCCAGCCTAACGCCGGCTCTGCTGTGAGGGTTGTACTCTCATTATAGATGTAGCCCGGCGGATTGGTCGTGGGTGGTGCCACGTTCACCTTGTTGGCAGATGCATCGCCACCGCCCTGGTCGCTGATCGTCACGTCGAGAGCATATTTTTCTTGCGCGAAGACAGCAGTAACAGATCGGTTTTCGGTCATCGTCAGGTTTTGCGTGGCGATGCTGCCGTTTAAGTCACCGTTCCAATTGCTGAATTGCCAACCGGGATTGGGGACGGCCTGCAATTGGACCACTTCATTGTACGGATATTGGGGTTTGTCGGGCGAGCGCTGAACCGCACCGCCAAGGCCTACGCCATTACTTTGCACGTTTGTCTTAAGCACATAGGCACCCTGGACGAAGTGGGCCGTGATGACTTCATTCATCCCGAACTCGCGCACGATCACGGCATCTTCGCCGGCGCCGAATACACCCTCCCAGCGGTCAAATGACCAGCCGGCGGACGGCGTCGCAGTCAGTTGTAGCGGCGAACCGCAGTTCGTGTTGCCCGGCGTCGGCGACTGTGGCGCGCCGGTGACACTCCCGCCAGTGAATGGATCTCTGCCAGCTAGCACTCTGTCGAAGGTGACGGCAACCGTGTCGGTCGGATCGGTGGAAGAGTCACGATTATGTAGGTAGTCGACTTTGGCCATATGGTCGGTGGCGCCACTGCTACCGGCGAAGAGGCTGATCCGAACAGCCGCCAAACCGTGGCTAAAGGTACCTGCGTCGACATAGTTGGAGCCGTCCAACGAATAGTCAACCTGCCACTGATCGTCGGTGCGGGTCACTCGCAGATAGGATGGCGTGCCGGCAGCAATTGCCGCGTTGAGCTTCGAAGACGCGTTTCCGCTGCTGAACGAGTGTGCGCGCAGGCGCACGGTTGATCCTTCGCGCAGGAAGGCGATACGCACAAAGTCATTTGCATCCTCTTCAATAAGGAAGCCCTGCTGTTGTCCGTCCACGTCAACCGTCGAATTGAAACGCGCCTCAACAGCAAAATCAATATCATTCGTACGTTGGCTCAGGTGCGGCACCAAGGTGACAGTATTGCCGCCGGAACCGGTATTGTGGGACATGCCAGCCTTGGCCAGTATCTCGGCCGTGTAGCCGGACGCGGCAACGGAAGCGCCGGCCGGGAGTGAATCGCTCCAGAGCGTATCGTCGATCTCGCATCGGTTGAAGCTGTCTGTGATCGGTTCAACATTGGTGATGATTACGTCACCGAAGGTTGCGTCGACATGGTGGGCGACGAGTACAACCGAACCGCTGTCAGGCTGCCCAAAATTCCCCAAGCCTACCAGGTCCCATGTGGCCGGTTCGGCGGTCCCCTGTTCCCAGACTTTGAAACGGTAACAGGTTCGTCGCGGGTTGCCGGCGTCATCCGGGTCACAGGCCTGGTAGTCGGCCACCGTCTCGACACGCAGTTTGAAGATGTAGGTGGTGTCGAATTCCAACTGTTTAGCGCTGGTGTCATCACCAAGTTGCTGGCCTTTGCCGCCGATCAAGTTGTAGGCCGCTACAATATTGCCGTTTTGCTTGCCCCAACGATACCAAGCCAACGCCGCCGAGACGGCGCCAGCCGCGCATGGGCTGCTCGTCACCTGTATAGTTGGTGTCGTCCAAATGGCCGAGCCAACGCACAATGATGCCGATACCTGGACCATTGCTCGGCGCCAGGAAGCCGCTTTCATCAATGCCATGAACCGTGATGGGAACCTGGACTTCGTAGTTTTCCCAGTTGATGTCGCCCATGCCAACGAGCCGATCATAGCCGATCTGCTGTGGCCTGAGAACCCCATTGACGATAGCCCACCGGCCATCAATGATGTGGCCGGTGGACTGAAGGTCGTTGACCTCAGACCAATCGGCAAAATAGGGGAGGGGCCAGCTATTGCCATTTTGGTAGTTAACCGTAACGTTTTGACTGGTAGAGCCATTCTGGTCCACAGCCGTGATGACCACCTGATTATCGCCGCTGTTGAGATCTGTAGCAGGAATTTCCAGGTTAAAATCCCAGTCGTCGACCAGACGTGGATTTGCCGGCGCCGGATTCGGATCTGTGATCCCTATGTCCGGTTGACCGCCCAGAGAAAGCGCCTCGGACGAGCCGCTGTTCAATGTGTAGCTGAGTGAGGTCACCGGAACCGCCGAAGAGACCGAGCCGATCAGGTTGATCTGTTCAGTGCCGATACCGAGAGCACCAAAAGTCTGGTTATTCCCGTACGCCAGGTTGATGGTCAGTGCGTCCGTTGCGGCAGCCTGGACCTCATCTTCCTGTTCTGCGAAGACCAACGGTGACGTATAAGGTTGCGGATTGAGTAATGTTGGAAAGTCACCGTCGTCACTGCCGACCGGCACAGGACTGACCTGTTGGCGTTCCGCAATTGCAGGCGCGACCCATACCTGCTCAGGCTGGAGCGCAGCCAGAGCCATTACGCTCTGGCTCAACAACGTCAATGTGGTCAAGCTAAACAGCCACCCTCGCAGTCGCACCATAGTTTACTTCCCTTCTTCTCAAAATGTCGTGGCAGAACGCGGGACCGGCATCCCTGTCTGTCGGGTTAGGCCCACGGCAGATTTTCTTACCCTTCTATCTTACGGTTGTGGCAATGATTGGCCGGGGACAGGGAAGTCCCCGGCACAACGCGGAGTGTCTAGCGTGGGGCAAGGCTAATGCTATTTGGTGACCATCGGTAAATAGACCTTTTGCATTTCGCGTTCGAAGACGGCTGTAACGGTGCGGTCCACATCCATGAGAACGTCGATCTGGCTGCTTGATGAATCGACTGTTGTCGGCAGATTGCCGACCCATCCGGCGAATTTCCAGCCCTGTTCGGCTACCGCCCACAGGGTTACCGTCTCGTTTGTGGCAAAGAGCATTCGGTCCGGTGTGGCGACAACCGATCCTTGACCAACAACAGTGTGGGTAAGCGTGGTCGGGTTTTCGGTAAAGACCGCCACAACATCCAGATCAGCGTTGATCTCGACCGTCACGGGGTTGCTGCTGCCGGGAATACCGGTCCAACCGACAAAAACCCAATCGTTCGTCGGGAAGGCCTGGAAGGTGGCCGTTTCACCCTCGACATATTGAGCCTTGACCGGATTGACCGTGATTGTGCCCTGCCCGTTTACTGCTGTCGACACCGTAAAGAAGCCCAGGAATGTGGCCGTCACTGCCTTGTCTTCATCTAGTAAGATCTGGATCGACGTACTGGTGCTGGTGACGTCTCCACTCCAGCCGTCAAAGAGGGCCTTGTCGCTGGCGATAGCCTGCAAAGTGATGATGGAGCCTTTTTCATAGTAGCCGTCAATGCTAGGCGGGGAAATGTCGATCGAACCCGCACCCTTGCCGGCCTGATTGACCGTGAGCTTGCGCACCTCAATGAAGCGGGCTGTGATGGACTTGTTGCCATCTATAACGGTCGTTGCCGGGTCGTCCGCGCCGGTGAGATCGCCCTCCCAGCCGGCAAAGCGCCAATTCTCTGCCGCCACTGGCGTCAACGTGAGACTCGAGTTCTCAAAGTACATACCCTCTGCCAGACCATCGGACTGGCTGGGTGTTGCCGTAACTGTGCCGTTGCCGATGGTGTCCAGTTCGAGGTTGTAGACTGTGGCAAAGGTCGCAGTGACAATCTTGTTGGTCTCCATGGTCAGCGATTGACCCGGTTCCGTGCCAGTCAGATCGCCGCTCCAACCCAAAAATGCAGCATCTTTACCGGGTAAGGCCGTCAGGTCCACCGTATCGCCGTCCAGATATTCGACCTGATCGGGTGACTTGTCGACGGCACCGGGCCCGTTCACCACTACGGTCAACTGACGGGCCAGCTTGAACGTCGCCGTGATGGACTCACCGCCGTTGAGGGTATTGAGCGTTTTGGGATTGTCAGTTCCGCTCAGGCTGCCGCTCCAGCCAGCAAAGCGCCAATCCGCGGCGCCGGGTATGGCCGTCAAGGTCACTGGTGCGCCGCAGTCCGGGAATTTTCCGACACCGCCGTTACCGATGATATGCGGGTCAGGCAGCGTATTGGCAATCTCGTCCTCAGGTTCAATGGGTGCAATTCGATTGAAAAAGTAATCGACAATCGAGGTGAATTCCGGATTATCACCGGCGTTGCCAGCATGTACACCAACACCGGTTACCGAGAGAACCTGGCTAAAATTGGCAAAGCTGTTCCATTCGTCATTATCGAAGGAATACCTTGCCTTCCAGTTATTAGAGGTCCTTGAGAGTCTGAGATAGAACGCTTCATAGCCGCTGGAGGTGTCGATGATCGTCGTACCACCGGGCGATGTGGCGGTAGAATCATTGATTAGATAACTGCCAATCTTGACAGCTGAGCCGTCACTGGAGACATCAAAGCGTAGGAACTTGTCTGCACTTTCCTCGACAACGATCCCCTGGATCTGATTCCGCAGTAGTGGGTCCGGCAAAGTGTAGAACTTGACTTCGATGTCGAAGTCTCCGTTTGTGACGGCCTGAACCAGTCGGCCGGCATCTCTGTTGTTTTTCCAGAGATCGTGGGTCTTGCCTGCCGGAATGGTCATGACAAAGTGTTCACCATCAACTTCATACACGATATCGCCGCTGGGGGTTGCGGAAGATCCAAAGATTGCTGTTTTGCGGATCGCTACAGCGGTTAAAATCATCGGAATCCACGTCCGACGCGACAGGGGGGGCGAAGATCGTGAAGGTATAGCTGTCCTGATTCATACAACGTCCACCCAGGTCACAGGCATCGATGGCAACTGCTACATCTGCGCCCTGAATGAAATCGGATGATGGATTGTACAGCACGAAATAGCTGTGCTTGCTGCCGATAATCGTCGGTGTTACGGTCACGCCGTTGACCTGGAGTTGTATTGTGCTCTTGTCGACGCCTGCCCCCCCATCGAAGAGTTGAAACTCGATGTTGGTATCGACATCTACATCGACTTCACCACGCGTAGGCGCATGATTGTAGACCGTAGGTGGTGCATTATCGCTGCCGACGTTGGCTTTACGCTGCATAAAGAACATGGGGCCAGGTTTCTCAATGAAGGTGGGCGACTCACGATAATAGAGCAGTTGATTGGTTCCAGCCTGCAACCAGCTTTCGCTAAACTCATTGCGGGATAACTGCCATGTATCGTCGTCCGGAAAGCTAGGCCAAATTGTGCCACCGAGGTTGATCTGGATTCGGGCGCGATTCCAGAAGCTATGGACGAGAATGGGGTCCTCAAAATCAGTGATCCCATTGGGAAGTACGATGTTGCGGATCTCCTGAGTTATGTTTTCACGTGGCTCAATGCTGAGCCCGGTATCTCGGAAATCCCGATCGAAGAAGGAGACGACCGGGCGACTACGCACCAGATCGAAATTGGCGGTATCTCGCCGTGGCGTCACGGACGTTCCCTTGAGCATCAACCACGCGAATCTTGAAACGAACATCATCCTGATCGACAACCGTTGAGACGTCCCACGTCACCGAATATTGGCCGGCGCCGGTGGTCTTGACCGTGCCGATATGGTCGATTGTGCCATACTGACCGCCATCCGGGTTGCCGTATGGACAGCGATATTCAATACCGCCACTCTTGTTAAAGCGAGCCCCACCGGGATGGCAGTTGTTACGACCCCGGCTGTGCCAGTCCAGGTACTTGCCGTTATTGTCTTCATCATATCCAAAATAGTAACCGTGAAATTCGACAAAAGCTGCGTCTGCATCGACCTCGGCCGTCAGTGTGACCTGATCGCCGTCAACTGTCAGCGTACCGCCGGTGGCAGCATCAATTGCGCCGTCGTCGCCCCGTACTGAGAGCAGCTGGCCAGTTGGCGCCGTCACATCTGATCCGGGGCCAGGTATGATTGGATTGCTGTCGTCGTAATAGACCCGAATGGCTATATCATGTGTATGATGTGGACGTGTCTTGGGCAGTAAAAACGTGTTTGCATCCCGTTCGATATCGGCAAGATCAATCGGACCGATATAGGGCGTACGGCTCCAGTCAAGACCAACATCAGCTTTATAGAGTTGGCTGTTGTTGAGCTTGAACTTAGATGCTTGCTCAACATAAGCTCTCCAGAGATCGAGATAAATCTCTGCTCTTAATGCACTAGAGACATCGTCCGGAAGATCAAAGGTCGTCTGTGCTTCGCAGCGACGCGTGGCTTCAATAAACCATTCACGATAAAGCGGATTGCATTCGGCATCGTCCAAAACATAACTTGGCCAATTCTCATGCGGTACCCAATACTCTTTGTATGTGACCTCGCCCTCGTCATCGTAAATGCCGGCCAACACTTTTGCCGGCATGGCCAGCGCCATGACGGTGAATGCAACTGCAATTGCCGCACTGCAAATCGATCGATACGTGCTCATCTTCGAAATACTCCAGCTCATGTACAGTGGGTGCGAATGTTCAGTTTCCAGCCCGGAAAGGGTAGCCCAGTAGAGATATCCATATACCGCGACCTAACGACGAATCCGTATTCAGCTGGTTCCCAGTTATCCGGGCGAAACCGAATCTGAGAAACATAGGACCGTTCCTGCATAGTAGACAAACGCCCCGCAAACCACAGAAGTTACGTCCATGTTCAGGCTGTATGCGCGACTCCGATGATTAATCGCTCCGCCTTACTATTTCCTTCGGCCAAACGGCTGCCAGTTGATCATGATCTTGCAGACGATTCTGCGATGACATACGGCATAGTGCTAGGCAATAGAAAGTCGCCAAGCTGTGTTGGAACCGATGCATCGGTTCCAACACAGCTTGGCGACCAGTTCTATCTTCGTCCGTCGAACAGACACTGTTTCAACGAACCACAATCTGTTTGATGACTTGAAATAACAGTGTGACGGATACGGAAAGTCACGTCCGTATCCGCCGCACGGGGATCTACTTCTTGGTAATGAACGGCAGATAGATATCCATGTCGCTAGATTCCCCCTTGAAGTGCGCGGTCAACGTGCGATCCTGAGACATAGTTACCTGAATCGTTGGTAATTGATTATCGACCCCAGTCGGCAAATCGCCAGTCCACCCATTGAAGACCCAGCCCTCCGCCGGTGTTGCAGTCAGTTGAACCTTTTCGCCGGAATTGTAGGTCGGCTTTTCCGGTACCATCGAGACTGTCCCGGCCCCGTTAGTGGTGGCTATTAGCGTATACTGGTCCGGCGTGGTTGATTCCTGTTCAAACGCAGCAACAACTGTGGTGTTTGTCGTGATTTCCAGCACATAGGGATTTATCGCGCCGGAAATACCCCCACTCCAACTTACAAACCGCCATCCACTATTGGCTGTGGCGGTAAGCGTTACCTTGTCACCACTCTGGTAGGAAGGTTTGTTGGGCGACTTTACAACACTGCCCCCACCCACTGTCTGGACGGCCAGCGTGTACTCTTCACCTGGGGCGCCGTCCTCCTCGAACCGCGCGTTTACAATTGTACCCATGTCAAGGGCCAAGTCTTGCGGATTCGTGAGACCGTTAATTGCACCGCTCCAACCCGCAAATTTCCAGCCATTAGCCGGCGTCGCCGTCAGTGTAACCTCTTCGCCACAAGCATAGGCACCGTTGTCCGGTGACTTGGCAACGGTCCCCTGTCCCTCAGTATTGACGACTAGCTCGTAGCCCTTAGCATCCTCCGGCGTAGTGGGAGCGGCAGTGTTGAAGAAGTAATCGAATACGGCGATCAACTCAGGGGATAACGTTGCATTGCCGGCGAACACACCAACTTTCTTGGCAGCAAGTACTTGGGTAACTGTCTTCACAACTACCCATGCACCATCGTCGAATCGATAGCTAAAGGTCCAGTTATCACCAACGCGCTCTACTCGCAAATAGAGAGCTGAGTAGCTCGGCATACCGTCAAAATCATCGTCTCGACCGGATTTCTTGACAGCCGGCGCTCCGTTGTCAAGGTAACCAATGAACGACTTCAAATCCGGATCGCTGATAGCCCCATCCGTATAGAGATCGAAGCGCAGGAATGTATCAGTATCATCTTCGACCAGAATACCAACAATCTGATTGGCGCTTTCTCCATCTAGCTGCGAGGTCAGCTTTGTCTCAATAACAAAGTCACTGTTATCTGCGTCCTGCATGATACGAATTGCATTGTTCGTGCGCGAACTTCCGCTGCCGCTCCAGGGATCGTGTTTGACGCCTTCCGGCACGATCAATGTGGCTTGAGTTCCGTCAGTGGTGTAATCTCCATCATCAAGTGGATTTTGGAATGACCACAATTCGGTATTGAGGGTGCAGGCGTTGAAGTCATCAGAGAGTGGCGGTGGCACAACTTCGGCGACATCAAAATTCGCGGTAATTGTCTTGTTGCTGTTCATCAGAACCGTGATGGGGTTGATGTTGCCTTCGATATCACCACTCCAAGAAGCCAAGGCTTGGCCCGGACCAGGCACGGCCGTCAATTCCACCAATTCGTCCTTGGCATATTCGGATTTGTCGGGCGACTTAACAACCGTCCCATCGCCCAAGACATTGACAGTTAGTGTCTTGGGCGTTCCTTTGGCGAAATTGGCAGTGACATTGATGTTCTTGGTCATAAAGATGACCAGACGATTGTCACTTCCTGTTCCGATGCCCGTGTAGTCGCCGGACCAGCCGGCGAATTCGGAGCCCTCATCGGGAACCGGAATCAGAACGACGCGTTCACCGTATGCAAAGGTCGTCTTTCCATCTGGATTCTGGCCGAGTATGCCGGCCCCGACACTATCCGTCGAGGCAACCGAAGTGTTCAGTGTAGAGGAAATGTCACTCAACGGTACAACTGTCGCGTTGCCGAAAGTTACATCAGCGTTGTTGGCAACCAGCAGCATGGAACCAGAGGTCAGCTCACCATCTTTGCCAAAGCCCTCGATCCCCCACTTGGCCGGCTCAGGTTCAGAAGATGGCCAGAACTTCAGGCGGTAGTAGGCATTCTTGTCCGGTTCCGGCGAGGATTGTACGCTCAACTTGAAGATATAACGAGTGTCGAATTCAAGCTCACGCGTGGTGCTCGTGCCGATGAACTTGCCTTCATGACCGCGCATTTCAAGACCGGCCATTCCCTTTAGATCCCAGCGGTACCAACCCAAAGCGCCAAGACGTCGCCATCCCAACCGCGGCTGTTGGCCGTCAACATCAAAATGGCCTTTCCAACGGATGATCAGGCCAACGCCAGCGCCATTTCCAGGAATCTTTGGGTCCAACAGGATAGAGCGAACGGTGACGGGAACCGTAATCTCGTACTCGGTCCACGTGTCCATATCGCCAATCGCAAGCAGTCGATCGAACCCAATCTCCGTAGTCTTGACATTGTTGCCGCTAATCTCCCACAGGCCGTCAACGACATCTACATCATCGGTGACGGCTGACGCTCCGTTCCAATCCGTCGAGTCAGGAGGCTGGCCACTTATTGGTGGCGCTATAGTTGACGGTAACATTTTCCGTCGTCGTATCCCCGCTGTCATCCTGAAGCGTAATCGCAACAGTGTTGGCGCCGTTGTTCAAGCTGGTCGTGGCAATCTCAACATTGAAGTCCCCTGGCATGGCTAGGCGCGGGTTAATTTTGTTATCGCCCGGATCATTGCCGACGTCGGGCTGATCGCCAACGCTCAACGGCGTGATTGCGCCGCCGTTTAACTGATAGGAGAGCGTAAAGGGGCTGGCGCCACTGACTCGCCCCAGAATATTGACCCACTCTTGGGGCGTGCCGGGGTTACCGAACGACTGGGTATTGCCATACCAGACGTCGATGGCGGCTGCACTCGCGGCCGCCGGAGAGATCTCCTGTGCCTGATAAAACACGATAGGAAGGTCCGGCACTTTACCGCCGATCAGATCTGGAATAGACGGATCATTCAGGTCGCCGTCAGTGATGATTGAATATACGTCCTGTTCACCGGGGGGCTGTTGCGTAGGATCGGCATTAATAGCAATGCTCCATGACAGAAACAGCAATGATGCTGTGAGCACTGCCATCAGGCTACGCCTGGAACCTTGGTAAATCTGTTCGATCGCTTTCATAGTTCTCCAAAGACTCCTCTTTCATGTCCGCCCACAATGGATCAGTGTGATGCGGTCCGTATTGCGATAGCCGCTCTTTGACTGCTTGTCATGACATGGACACGGACAAATCGGCAGAGCGTCGGACGAGCGGAGTTAGGACGCACTGTTGATATACGCTGGTGAAGTCGTGCTGGTTATGCCTCAATCGGTCGAACGGTTGTATTGGAACTTTTAGCTCCGTACGTTGTCATGGATCCAGAATTAGGTAGTCTAGCGCAAAGGTTCTCCCTACCCAAAAAGCAGCGTCACGCTATTCCAAATCTGGATGACATATCAGTTCGCATTCAAGTTGACAATAATCTGACCGTCTCACTACAATCATTGCGCGTCGATTTGTCCTGATGAGTCATGTTTTCGATGAAACGAATATGTAGATAGTTGTGAAATATCATCATACGCGGCAGGAAGCTTCTGCAACTGGGTACAATTGGCGCTATCGCCCTTTTGGTCGGTAGCTGTCGGTCTCCACGTTCATGGCTGCGACGACGACAACGCGAGGAACTATGGGCAATACTTACTATGTATCGGCAGATGCAGGAAACAACGATGGCGGCCACGACGGCTCCCAACAGAAGCCGTGGAAGACAATCCAATTTGGCATTAGCAGGCTTGGCTCAGGTGATACGCTAATTGTCAAAGATGGCTCGTATAAGGAAAACATCACCATTTCCCAAAAGGCGAGCGCCGGCAACGAAATAACGATACGTGCAGAGAATTACTTAGGCGCCGTTATCATAGGGAATTGGGATGCCTGGAAAAACCCCGGGTTCCCGGGCAATGACGATTTACCGCCTACGGCATCGCCTCCAACTCAATATTCTGGTGGACCAGGTCTCATCGAGATTACTGGTTCACATGTTATCGTAGATGGATTTGAAGCCCATAGTCACGCACATCGCGGGCGATTCTTCAACGGCGCCAAAAATTCAGTGATTCGGAACTGTTACGTTCATCATGTATTTGAAACAGGGCTCAAGGCGCTTAGCGCAGAAAATTGCATCTTTGAAGATTGCGAAAACGGCTTCACTGCCTTGCGCGGTAAGTTTAGATCGGCTGGGATTGCAACGAACCACCCGACTGTTAGTAGTGCAACTGACAGCGATAATGTAACCTTTAGGCGTTGTATCGTTCATGATGGCGGCGGCGAAGGAATTGGATGCGGAAGTTGCGGTAAAGATATTACTGTCGAAAATTGCATTGTCTATAACGTGCAGACTGTACATATCTATACGGATCGGTCTTCGGGAGCGATTATCCGCAACAATATCGTCTATACAACCTCTCGAAGATCGCCGAGCGGCAATGAATCCCGTGGTATCATTTTCCGTGACGAGCCGGCTGGTGATAGGAATTGTAGTAGCAGCCGAAAAAGCAAAAACGTGTATGTTTACAACAACCTAATCGTTGGTTTTGGGCGAGGTATTTGGGTAACCGCGAAAGCAAATCTTGACTCATATGTAGTTGCGTACAATACGATTGTTAACTGCAATAAAGGTATTGAGATTTTCGCCGTTAGCAGTGACTTTGATGATATTCGTTTACGCAGCAATTCAATATTCGAAAATAATGTAATCGACTGTGCTTCAAGTGAAGTCGTGTCGACTGAAGGAATCATATGGCGTAACAACAATTGGCGCGTTACTCCACCTAGTATGGCCGAAGGCCAGGGGGACGTCGTAGGCGAGCCACGGCTAAAGAACCGGGATGCCGATTTTACCGGCGGTACGTTAGATATGACCAACTACCGTCTAACAGATGCATCGCCGGCAATCGATGCCGCAGTTGACCACAGGATTACACTACGAGACGGTAGCATTCTCGGCCAGAACGATATACGGGGAGTTCCTCGTGACGCTGTACCAGACCTTGGATTTTTTGAACATAGCGTATTGATTCCTGACGTCGAGATAACCCGCGGCGATATCATCGAACAGGGCGTTGCAATTGGGCTGCGAGCCGGCCTACCGTAGTCTCATGAGGAACTACGGCTTGTCGTCCAGCTGGTTGTGGTTTGTGCTCATCGGATGCGCACCGAAATTTTCCTGAAGCGATTGAGGTAGTTCTGCAACTGCGTCTGAAGATACTTGACTCCACCAAGTTTCCAACGGGCATACAGCATCTTTGGGAATGCAACACCCGAAAAATAACTGAGTTTTGCAACTGAACGAATCTTCACTACCAAAGGCAACTTGTCGCATTCATAACCAAGCATACTCATTTCGCCTGCCGTCACCCATTGGCAGATCGCCACTGCCTCAGGCGACAGCGACTGACGCCAAGCGTCATTTGCCGCTGTGCTCACTCCGGTGTCGGCACCAACTCGTGGTGTGGTTGTATTTGTCCATCCAACGTCCTTCATTGATGCCTCATATATAAGGCCAAGAAAATTACACAGACGTTTGATCTCTTCTTCCGGGCTTTCTGTTAGTGTCTCATACTTAAGGCGTAGGACTCTCTGTGGGTGGTGAGCATGTGCAAGACTACCGGCAGCAATCGTTGACTTCCATCCTATCGAATGTAGTAAAGGGTCGAATCCTCCTGCACGGTGCACGATTGAAGGATTACGACTTAGCGCAAGGTGTTCGCGGAGGATCGTCGCTGTTTCGAAGCGAGAACCGAGCGAGGATCCCTGACGATCTCCACAAACTTCGCGCTTGGCGCTTCTTGAAGAATAGTATCGGCGGAAAAGATATGCGCAGGTGTCTTTTCAATCCAATGCGACTTGTTATGCTGGACGCAAAGCACATCGTATACGCGGAAAAACGCTTGCTCAAGGGTTTTTGTATCTTTTATTGCAGCGGTGACCAACTTAAGATCTTGCGGCGTAAGGCTTTTTGTAGCTGAAAAGAGCGCTTCTTCAGATATAGGTAGTCGTTGTGTGCGCTGATATCCTTGAATAATCAGGTTGCATAAGTAGACGATGAAGTCCCTTCGTTCAACTTCATCGCGAAGTGTCGGGAATCGGCTTCGTATGGTGGATAAATGGAAGAAGAACTGCGTTTCGCCGCTCCCGGTAAACACAGCAGAGTTTCGCCCAAGGATTTTCTGAACCAACGTTGTTCCCGAGTGAACATTTCCGACGACAAAGACAGGCTGCAGCGGCGTCATGTAGTTGTCCGATTGCACTTCACAGCCATGCACTTAGGTCACGCCCGATCATGTCCTGAAGACGAAGTGTATGGTCATGGTAGATGTGTTTCAGTCGAACCTCTGTCACCGGATCCATTGAAGGAAGTTCGCTGGAATTTACGTTTTCCAATCGTTTTTCAAGCATAGCTACGGCTCCACCCATTCGTTTTAGAACCTTTCGCACCCTCCAAATGGCGTTGGAACGAGCCAATTTCCCTTGTGCAGCACTAGCGTTGATCTTATGCTCAACGTATGAGGGAACATACGTCGGATCCACACCGATAAATGTATAAAGTTCGCTTAGTAACTCTTTCGGGCGCATTTGTATATCATCAAATAGACAAACGCACATCTGCGTCTCTGGAAAGAACCCTCGGTACCGCGCCAGATGTTCATCGTAGAATCCAGTCCCAATGATATCGGGCATTGTATCAAGTTTTGTTTCAAACGGTATCAGGGTTTCTGACTCAGAGTGTGCCTCAGAACGCCAGTATTGTGAATACGCACGTTCAACCGGATTGCGGAGAAAACAGATTAGTTTCACATCCGGCATATATTCTGCGATGCGCTGCGCAGCAGGCTCAAAATGAAGATAACGAGGTGTGATCTCGCCGATTGCGTCTTCACCCGACCAGCCGTCAAACTGCTCTTCATAGTATCCGATACCCATATCAAATCTCTCATCGCGTATCGAAAAAATGCAGTTCCTTTGCCCATGGAATGAAAACATCCGGATGGTCAGCCAAATTTCGATATGCCCATGTTGTACCGGCTCGATTCTGCCAATTCCCAAAAAACTCGGTAACATTGTCAATAGTCCTCAATGCTTCTCCGACACATCCGAGATAATTGGGAGATAATTGCGCCTTGATCCGGCCACAAGTGGCTGATATACTCGAGATTCATACTGTGCTGCAACGTCAGACCAAGAATTGCCCGTGCGCATCCGTCGAGAGTTAGCGGTGGTTGTGGCTAGGAAACGTTGATTGGAGATGAAGTGGTTCATAGCATCTGCCCAATATTGTGGCAAATTGGATGTTAGCAGTCCATTCTTCCCATGTTCGATGATGTCACGATTCGGCGCAACATCAGTACCCAAAATCGGCGCACCTAATGCACGGTATTCTAACGCCTTGAGAGTTGGATGATATTGCCAGTCTTTGGGTTCAGTCGGTACGTATGCTAGTGTCACATCAAACTTGCGTACGGTTTCCGGTATTTTCTCGTAACTGACTGGGGGCCGAATGGAGACAACATCAGAAATGTCATATTCAAGAATGAGTTGCTGGAAATAATCTGACGCATTGTCAGGTCCGACCAATGTTACTTGAAAGTTTCGTGTTCTACGTTTAAGAAGTACAGCTGCTTGGAGAATACATTCCAATTGACGGACACGACTTAGGCTTCCAATGTAAAGGAACCGTACAACATCCTGACCGGTTTTTTCAGAGCCTTCTAAGGGAGATCTAAGGAAGTGCGCGCTCACCCCCAGCGGCACCACATCAGCCCACTTCGGCCACTTCGGCCCAAGGAATTTTTCAGCTCCAGCTTCATGTAGAAAAGTTGCACGGTGAAAGTGATGCATTGAGAAATAGGTTCGCCATCCATGCTTTGCCCTTTGCCTTACTCGGGAGGTTGGAGACGTGAACGTCGGCCAGGCAATCTGCCGCCAGTCTACGATAAAGTGCATGCTGGATGGCATGGCAACGGGTAAAAGACCAACGCCCTGCAACGCAGCCGGATTAACCTGGACGATGTCAGGCTGATGCATTCGCAAGTACTGATCGTATGCGACCGATAAATGCCACGTTTTGGACCTGAATCGGCCGCCAATTTGAATGTCCCCGTCGGTTTTCAGGTCCAGCGATATGACCTGTCTCGTTCTTGCCGTCACTCCAAACCAAATCGAAATTGGCGTCAGGCGCACCGATCCATACTTCATGCCCACGCATGCGAAGTGCCGCTGCGATTTCCGTGTATGCAGGATTTGACTTCTTGAGATAATAGTGAAGCAAAAATATGCGCATGGAGTAATGTATTGTCCTCTAGACATCACGAAGAATCAGATTGTTGGCCAGATGACGCCACCGACGCCGTATTCCACCTCGCCATTACAACATGACAATCGATACGTTGACGCATTGAAAGAGGTGATCGCCAGACAGTTTTTTCATGCTCAACCATCAAGCGCCAAGTAGGAAAAGTCAATTGATTCAATCGGCTTGGATCATACCAGGCCTGCTGCTCGTGGCGACTACGACTGCTGCCCCACGATTGATCATCATGATGACGATAATAGAACAGAAACTCCGGCACTTCATATAGCTGACCGTGAAGCGCAACTTCGCCCACAAGTGGTCGGTCCGAGCCCGAGTAACTTCCGATCAGACTGGTCTTCACGAGAACTGAATGACGATGAATTCCGAACACGGGTATAAACGGATGGGGATCGATAATAGCGGCGGCAAAGCGCTGTACAACTGAGTCGTTCGCGCCGCGATTCTGGGCAGGATATGTTTTGGTAAAATCGTTGTTTTCGTTGACCGCCTTTGCACGGCTGTAACAAAGGACAACCTCCGGCCGCGTATCCATAATTCGTACGCACTCTTCTAGATAGGTCGGTGCGTAGAGATCATCGGCCGCAGACCATTTGAAATAGTAGGTATTTGTCAACCGGAAAACATTGTTGAAATTCCAGGCTGCACCGCGATTTCATCATGGCGATGGTACTCAATTCGTGCATCACACGCCGCATAGTCGTGGGCAGATATCTTCTGTAGCGTCTGTGGATCCATTGTCAGAAATCACCAATACAAAGTCATTGTAACTCTGAGATAACAGAGAGTTCAGCGTCTGTTCCAGATATCTGGCGCCGTTATACACTGGAATTCCGACGCCGAGTCGAGGCGCCTCTTCCATGGCTACCGTCGTGCGCACCGGCTTGACGACAATTGTCATACGTTTACACTCTCTAGCCGGTCTTGATTGAGAATCGCACTTACACTCTCTGCATAACGGCGATTTCCCGTCCAGATGCGATAGCTCTCTCGAGTTGAACGCATAGCTCGTTCGGCAGCGGAAATGTAAAGCTCGCAACGCGGCGATACAAAATTTGGCGCGCCGACGACGTTATCGTTGAGTAAACTTTCCTGGATATGTTCAAAGCGCGGATCTGTATCGATGACTGCTGCGACCCGCTCCTTCAACGTGTTGTCCTAATTGCCTGATAGTACACTCGCTGGTGATACTGCATGCGGTTATCGGCAATCCACTGCGACGAGAACTTTTGGGCCACATCACTCCGGTGCAGATGAACTCGAACCGAAGATCGCCACCCAGATGGTGGGAATCGTGGTGCCAGAAGTCGGCCTTGCCTTGGAAGTAGCGCAGCCCGGCTGAATCGCAGACCGCAGGCAAAACGATTTCAGGATCAGTTGCTAACTGCTGGTACTGTACTGCACGCCAGTGATCGATAAGCGTGAAGTAGACTCGGTGTGCATTCCGCCATTCCTTCTGCCAGCCATCCACATCTTGCGCTTTTTGCGCGATCGGCAAACTCCAGCGGGGCTTCAGATCAGAAAGTGACAGGCCTCGATCCCTTGATTCGTAAGTTGATCGTGCTGCATTCGAATCCAATGGGGATTCTTACTGGAATCGACAATAAACTCTACGTCAGGCATTGACTCAAATAGATGAGCATATACCCGTTCCGCGGCACCAACGGCATAAGCCTTGCGCCAGATAGCCAGACTTTCCGGCCGACAGTCATTCAGACGACGCACGTGGCCGTCGCGTCGTGGGAAGAAGAGTGACTCGGTTTCGCCGCAAGCAAAGCCGCCTGGATCATTGGCGAGCATCAAATGGAAGGCGGTTGAACCACTGAACGAAGTACCGCCGACAAAGATTACTTTTCGCATATAGTCTGTTTGCGTATGTGACAACAATGTCGCTAAGACTGGGTTTGGTCCCTAATGGCTACTCTAAACAGCGTTATAGAGCAACTCATACTGATGAACGATCTCTTCCCAGCGATGATGGCAATTTACCCATGCGTGAGCTTGATGCGCCAACTCCTCCATCTCCGCAGGATGGTTCAACGCCCAGCGCAACTGTTGCTCAAGATCCGCAGCATCGCCGGACTTGAAGTGTACCGCTTGTTCGGGAAGTACACTCACATTTTCGGGAATGTCGCTGCAGACAAGCGGCGCCTCCATAGACGCCGCTTCCAGTAACATCATCGACATGGCCTCAACAGTTGAGGGGAAGACGAAGACGCGGGCAGAGTTTTAGCAGTCCCATCAAGGTCGCCTTCTCAGAAATAAAGGAAACGAAATGGACCCTTTTGTCAGCCTGCGCATGTAGCTTACGTTCATACTCGGGCAGGTATGATGCATCGCCAACGATCACAAACTGACAATCGCTTTCGATGTTGCGCACCGCATCCAATAAAAGGTGGCAGCCTTTGGACGGTATGATGCGTCCAGCCGCGAAAAATACAAAGTTGTGAGGCAGAACACCAATTTCATCAAGCAACCGTCTGCCTGCCGCAATATCCACTTCTTCTCCCACATCGACACCGTTAGGCACGAAATGAACAGAGCGCTGGTACTGTCTCTCGTATTGGAACGCGAGCGGTTGCGATACACTCGTAACTACGTTCGACATCCGTACGTAGGGTACTTCCATCAGACGAATCAACGATTTCGCAGGAGCGCTCCATTTATCGCGGATCTGGGCGGGACCATGAGATGTCGAAATGACTTTGTAGCGCAGTCGTAGTAGAGGAAGTACGAAGGATGCCTCGACATTGTGTAAGTGAACCAAATCAAAACGGCCATAGATAAGTGCGTGCAGAGCAGCAAAGAGAAACAGCGTCGTCGCATGCAAGTGCTTCCCTGGCAGAGAATGGATGCGAATCAGATGAATCCCGGGGAGTTTGACCTCCGGCGATACGACGTCGGCACTACAGTAGACGAATGGTTCATATTGACTCATATCAACACGAGTGGCGATTGCTTCGACCACTCGATCAGCGCCCGCTTTCGAGGGTAAACCCTTGATTCCGATAAAGGCAATTCGTTTCCTAGCCATGGCTGACATTTATTAGGGGATCTGTGAAAACGCATTATCGTCCCACTGCCCAGATGACTCTTGAGGCAGCAAGTTCTCGGCACGTGGGATAGGCTCTACACCCGTGTGTTGGGCACATACTCGACCATAGGCGGCCAACGTTGCAGCATAGTGTGATTCCGGATCGTTGATTTTCTCAACTTGCGTCCGGCCGATGCGGCCCATTCGTGCAGATTCTTCAGGGTGGTCAAGCAGGTACTCAATCTTCGTCGCCAGCGAATCGGCATCTCCAGACGGAAATAGATATCCCGACTCGTTGTTGTGCACGATTTCGGGAATGCCGCCGATATCAGCGCCGATGACTGGTGTACCACAGGCCAGCGCTTCCAAAATGGACATGGGATAGTTCTCATACCATTCCGACGGTGTGACAGTAAACGACGCGAATTGTAATAGCTCGATCAAGCGATCTGTGGACAGATGTCCTGAAAAACTTGACATGATCCAGCCCGCGCTCACACACATAAGTTTCCAGCTCATCCTGGAGATCGCCTCTTCCGGCGACATAGAGACGGCCCTTTCGCACCTTTTCGGCGGCCTCAATCAAGGTCCGAATGCCCTTGACATCAACGAGTCGTCCGGAAAAGACGTAATAGGGTTCTGGCGCAAAGACGGGACGAAAATTGTCGATGTCGATGAAATTTGGAATTGTAATTACTTCATTATCAATTCCAAAATCTGCCACTTTTTGCGCCAGAAACTCGCTGGGCGAAATAAAGCAGTCGACATTGCGTTCATAAATCCGGGTCGTCCCGTGGGCATAGGCCTCAACCGTGGCCATCATGCTGGCGGCTAGCGAACCACGCTTGCAACGATAACGAACAGCATTATAGTAGCGGCGTCCTTTACAGCGTTCACAAATCTCACCGTTGGTCACAAAGCTTGTATTGGGACAGAGCAACTTGTAGTCATGCAATGTCTGAACAATAGGGATGTTGTGCCGCTTTATCACAGGCAGAATCGACGGCGATGTTTCATGTGCAATGCCGTGGATGTGGGCAATATCCGGTTTGGTATCGCGAATCAGACGATCGATTTGTTGAGCCGCCTCACGCGAGTGCACGAGCCGTCCCATAGCCCTTAGCTTCGTCAACATCGACGCGTCGCTATTCATGAGGTTTGGATAGTCAATATGGCTGACGAAGTATTTTGAATAATCCGATGACAGATTCTGCTCGTGGGACATCGAGAATGGAATCACCTCATGTCCCTTTTCCCTCAACAGTGTCATCAGATCGAAGAAGCACCTTTCGGCCCCACCACGCAGATAGTGAAAGCTATTACACATCAAAATACGCATCTAGATTCCCGCCATATATGGTCGTTCGGTGTACAACAACACTTGATGAGACACAGTCGCACAGACATTGGGGACGCCGTCTCAATTGGGCCGACATCTCGAACAGATTAATCGGTCACGTTGAAGGATTCCTTCGGAGGAGTTTACGTCCGCGCCGGTGCATGACATGGCCAACAACAGAGGCTCATCGTGCTATATAGTGGCAGCACAACCCGGGGAGAGCGGGCTCCACAGCCTCTCCAAACCCAAGCACAGGGCAATATCCAACTTGCGCGCAGCTGCATCCCAAGTCCAGCCAGCCGCGTCAGCGGCAGCTTCTGCTCCTAATGCTTGTAACGTGTGGCGTTGTTGCCAAATGTTGGTCAAGGCGCGCAGCATATCAGCATTGTCGACGCGATCGATCCAGAACGCATATCGACGATCACCGACCACATCGGTATGGCAGGCATTGGCAGTGGCCAGAATCGGCATCCCGGCCGCAAGATACTCAAAGAGTTTAATAGGACTGGACGCAGCATATTTTACATCATCGACTGCCGGCAGTGACGTCACGCCCACATGGACGGCGCCAAGAACGCGAGGAACCTCCTCGCGCTGGATGGGTTGCAAGACCTCAATACAGTCATGCTCTGAGGCAAATTTCTCGAGCACCGGTCGAAACGCCCCATCGCCGTACAGTGAAAAATGTATATTCATGCCCTGGGCGTTGGCATGGACCACGGCTTGAGCCAGCGGAAGAAGATTTCGTTTTTCCAGCAGGATTCCCACATAGACAAGGCGTATTCGGGTCGTACTCTCTGGGCCACTGACGTAGTTGCTGAGCAACCTCAAAATGAGAGAGAGTGACCCCAGAGGGCCAGATACCCAGGAGTTTCTCGTGGGGAATACCGACCAGATCGACCATCTTATGCGTAATGGTTGTCTGACCATCAGCCCATCTGGCTGATGCAGCGTGCGCGAAGTCGGAATAGCGATTGCGCAGCTGTGCCTTCCAATCACCCCGCGATACATCGCTCAGATCGCGGTGTATCCATAACCAAAATCGGGCGTGGCTTCGCAGGCATCTGCAAACGAAGCGGTAATATCCACATGGCCGCTGTCTGGTGATAGAGGATAACGTTGATCTCTGACCAGTGACGGCGCAGATACCGGACTATTGTGGAATGATAGGACACCTGTCCCATCAGATAGCGTTCCGCCCGTGGATGCAGATGACCTCAACACCGTTCACCAGCAATGTCTCACATGGCCCCTCCACAATGAGCGTGACTTGCCAACCCAGTTGCTGCAGGCTGGCCGCTGTCTCGAACCAAGTAGCAATGTCCAGGGAATGGTGAATATGAATATTTGAAACCCAGACGAGCTTACCGCGTTCCCGCCGTATGGGTTCGTCAATATGCCCTTCCACAGTCTGCACGGGCTGGGCTTGCGTAGCTTGAATTTTCATCATGTGCTTGGTTTCTTACGTGGCCACAGCAGTTATCATTGAATCTATCAACTACGTGTCGTTCAATACTTACTGGAGTGTACCTTCAGTCTTGGTTTCTATAACTCTGACGCCAAAGTGTTGGACACCGCAGTTCTATCAGACTCTAGTTGGATTCCTACACGACAACGCAAGGTGATATTCATGATGTAGGCCAAAGTGCACCAGTACAATAGCATTCCAACACTGTGAATCCAGACCTGCGTATACCAGATCCAGAATGGCCACGTAATAGAAAAGATGATGAGACCGTAAATGATGGTGCGAACGCTCTCCTCTTGACACACACCAAGATATGAGACGAGTCTAGCTTGAATCCAAAGTATCAGCAGCCCAAAAATAAGCAGCCCTACTAATCCCAATTCGTGCATGAAGACGCCTAACGTAGGGACATTAGCCGCACCGTAGTAGCTCTGTTGCACGCCAACACCTCTGATTGCAAGCGATCGGCTTTCACTTCGCGAGCCGATTCCCATGCCAAATAGGCGGGTCGTATAGTCGCTTCTGACCGTGTTCCACGCGATCACGACAGATGCGTTACGGCCCAGTTCGTATCCACCAGTCGACGAATCGTACTTGATATTGCCAAGGTATGTCGATGTTGTATCAGAGTTTAAGTATTCCTGTATTCGTCTCGTGCCCCGGGGATCAGCAACAAGATTGTTGTACAGCACAGTGAAAACCAATGCGCCGAAGATGAACAGTGATACATACAGGATTAGCTGACGGATCTGGCCACCTCGCACTGCGTGTATGACAAATGTAAACGCAGCAAATATGGAAACTACAATGGTAAACGCCTTCATCTCGCCCAACAGGCTAGAAACCATCCCCAGCGAGACAACCCAAATCAACGTTTTCCAATCTCCGTAAACAAGCCAGCGTCCAAAAGCAAGGGCAATGACAAAACAGAGAAAGAAGAAGAGTGGCGCCACACCAAACCGGCCAAACGTTCCGGACAGGTGATCGCCGGGGATCTCACCGCTAAGATAAAGGAGAATCTGCAAAAAGGTGTTAATTGTCAGTATTCCCACGCAGATGTGCAACAAGCGTTCCGCATAGTGGACTGGCCAGTACGGCTGGATATAGACAAAGATCGTGGTGATCTGGAAACTTGAAAAGCCTCCACCAGCCCCATGCTGTCGCGAGCCAGACCTGATCGGAGTAGATGGAAACGACGCAACCCACGATCGTAATTGCAGCAATCAGCAGGACGGCGCCCGGGATCCGATCTTGGAGAAGCATCTGAAATAGCGCTACACCAATAATAGACAACAACAAGAGATCTGATAGCCAGCGTACGGCCCCGGGAAGAATACTGTTCGAGATGAGAAACGGCGTCAGCAGATCAATACAAAAGGCCACACCGATGAGGATGAGCGTGAATTTATAGCTCGCCGACTGCAGGTTTGTCGAACCAGTTGCGGGTTGTTCGACGTAACTATGTTGGGTGGTGGTCATAGGATTCAAAGCAGAAGTGCACAAGGTGAATGGCTGTCGATTGACGCTCTACAACATATCAAGCTGGCACCGGATCCGCCAACGCCACTGCTTGTGCATAAGCACACGACCGGCTCGATTCTGCTATCTTGCGTTCAAGCATAGCTTCGATTTCAACGACATCATCTTCCAGCCACCGCGTAATCTCACTGCGCAACGACGCTGAAAATTCCGGCTTTTCGTCGATACGATCAAACAGCGCGCCGCACCGGTTGGCGAATGCCGGCCGGTATGTACGCACGGATTGACTGAAACAGACCTGAATCAGCGAGTTTCTCTACATTCTGGAACTTCAGATAGTGGCTACCAGTTGAGATGTTCTCGGCCGCGGCTGTCATATTCTCGAACTTGACGCCGTCAACGCAAATAAACGACGCAATCTTCAGGAGTGTTGGGATCTGGTTCTGTACGTACTCTTCAAAGACGAGTAACATCACATTCTCGCGGCCAAATAATTCGATATAGGGGCGGATCTGAACTGCATACCGGCTCCGATTAATATAGCCGGGTCAGCAAAAATAGCCTCTTCAGGCGGACGGGTGTCGATCTTTCGAACAAGATTGTGTGAATAGTTGGAGATTACGCGTCCACTGGATCGCGCATGATGTAGATCAGTTTCAAGTTCGAATTGTAGGCATGTAACCGGACGTGCGTGTCCATATACTCAGGTAGAAACGTGTACATGGTCGATGCTTCGCCACAGAGTTGCTCCGGTTGAGGATCGAATAACTGATGATATTGGACAAGTCTAGATTGCCAGTCGCTATTTGCGTTAAAGTAGTCCGGCTCTTTGGTGCGACTGAAGCAAATGTCGGGATGTTGCGCCAACTGCGATGCCAGGCTGGTTGTCCCACATTTCTGGGCACTTACAATCATGAAGTCTACGAGCATGAGACTGTCCTCGAATTTTTCATTATATCAATAGATTCCGGCAGGGAGAAGACCGAACCGTGGCCCTCGTAGGGCAATCGCGTCTAATTTTCCTACCAGAGGGGCACAGCATGCCGTCGGGGCGATTTTCCGCCTATCGAGCGTAACATTGCGGCTCGCTACCTCTGGACGCCCAATTTAGACGCGATCGCCCAAGTGGCCCTCGCAGTGCATTGAATGGTAAACACCGAGTATTTCTATACTGAGATTATCTGCGCTTGACGGAGAGAACAGAGTTCTTCGGCTTACGTGACAAGCAATATTCACTATAGAGAGTTACCGGTGCCTGGCGCGACAACGGGCCGCGATGTCCGTTTGCCACTTATGCGCATCAACAGACCGGCCCCCAAAATATCAATTATTGCGCGCATGATTTCCCTGTCAAAAACAAACATAATCGCCATATAAGTCGCGCCACCGACAAGGCAACTGGTGGCAAATTGAACAAACGTGCCAAAGATCTGCAACGTGTTCGCTGACACCCAGGCTAGCATTCCCGCCAAAATGGCAGCGGTGAGATATTTCGTGACATACACAAGTGACGCCCGGGCGGTCAAAATTTGAGCACCGTAGCGCAAATAGAGCAAGACCAATATGGCGGTTATCCCGCTAACCGTGTAGGCGACGTCTGCAATTGCCAAACCCATATATCCCCAGTATTGACTACCTATATAGGCTGCCGGGATGTAAAATATGACGGCTACAGCGGAGATTATCGGCGCAGAGCGCGTGTCCTTGGTGACATACAAGACTCGTGTCAACAGATTGCCAATCATTGGCAAAAGTAGCGTACTCGTCAGAATCAATGGCATGACGCGGGCAACACTGAGCGTAGCTTGCCGATCAAAGGCTCCGCGTTCAAATAGCAATGATATTAACGGCACGGCCAGCACGGATATGATAGCTAGTACCGGCAGTCCAACAGCTGTTGTCAGCCGCATGCCGTAGCGGTATATTGGGAATAGTCCCTTGATCCCATATAGTGTGTAACGCCTGGAAAACACGGGGAATATCGCCGTCACAATAGTGGCGCCTAGCAGACTCTGAACCATTCTTGATGTTTTTGTTGCATATCCTAAATACGAAAGATCGCCATCGGGCAGGCCGGACGCGAAAAACCGTTGAAGCAATGGTGTCAGTCGGGTAAAAAGACCAAGAATGATAAATGGCGCCATCAACATCAATACCTCACGCACACGCGGATCAGTTACTGCCAATGTCCCCTGCCATCCGTGGCGAATTACCGGAATAACCGTAACCAGAGCCTGAGCTGCGATAGCCACGAGAAATGACCAAGCCAGCGCCATGGACCCCAATGGTCGATAGAGTACTAGCAACACGACAACAGCAACAAGTGAGTTGACAGCACCACCGGTGGCAGGCCAGAAAAACTGATTCCGGGCGTTCTGAATACCGACAGTAAATACACTGTATCCGTTAAAGATAATCGAAAAAGAGAGCACCATCAGCATTCCCGCCGCGAGTTGCGACTTCTCGGGTCCTAGTCCGGGAGCGATCACGTTGATGATCGGTGTGGCGAACAGCGCAATCGAAATTGTCAGGACAAGAAGAAACAAGCCGATAACCCAAAAAAAGGTGCCAATCAACTGCCAGGCAACATCCTCCTCACCATGTTGAACCATTTCTACAAATGTGGGTATGAATACAAATGATAACCCTGCCAAGAAAACGGCTTGTGCGTAAAGTGGAACGGCCAAAGCTGTAATGTAGGCATCCATTTCCAGCCCAACACCGAATAGCGCAGCAATTGTTATCTGGCTTAGCAGACCGGCCAACGTTCCAAGCAGACTTCCGAAAATGACCTTGGACGCAGACCGGGAGACCGTCTTGCGCTCGTCTCTTTGGTTTTGCATGGGGGTTTCCGGTGTCGGATCAGCAGATATCATGCTTATGAGTTAGAGTGGAAAGAGAAGAATGATTGTTCGTTCAACCGTCGAGCGACTAGTGTAACGTCAATCTTTGATTGACGAGTTATAAAACCGATTTTTCCAGAGTAAACATCACATAATTTACTCGTCAATCAAAGATTGTGAAGATACTAGTATCGTAGAACACTTTTGAAACGCATCCAGTCTACTGCGCGTTTCAGGACCAATCGTGAGCGCCCTCGAATGCCATAAAGCTTATACTCGACCATCAGCAGTCTAAACGAATCCACTATCTGCCACCGTGTGAGCGTGACCTTAGACGGGTTGCGATCACCGGAGATATTTTCCGCCTCGTAACCATGTGCGGCAAGTTCCTGACCGGCAATCTGTTCCATTTTTCGTATGTCTGACTCCGAGAAGTACACTTTCCACTTGTTGCTGTTACTCACCAGCGTACCCATCTTTTGGCTTCCCTCACCACGCCTGCTGCCTGTATTCACAAACGGCATAGACGAACGCAGTAATTCATCGCCGTAGTCAATTGACAGAAATTCGGCTATTCGCCGAATCCAGCTAGCTGCATTCGCAGTAAGATCTTCATAGCGAATCTCAAAATATCGCCGGTTCCCCAGCATGGTCCCGTCTCTGCATGCTTTGCGTACGATCTGCTTCCAACGATAAATGGACCACAACGGGTTCTTATTCCAGCGACGCAGGTTTGAACGCGCAATGTCTCGTCCATCGCGAATTATGTGAATAAAGCACGCATTTGGAATCGCTGCTGCTAATTCTGGAATGAACTGCACGTTCATTGGGAATGTTCTACCCAGCGCACCGTACCTTCTCGGGTCGACATCCGACCGTACACCGCATCGAAGACTGCCGCGACGGTTGGCATCTCGATTTCCTCCACCGTCAAGGGTGCATCTGCTAGCTTTCCCCGGAAGACCGAAAAGTCGCTAACGGTGTCCAGCAATTTGGCCAAATTGGCTGGATCTGACAGATCGCCGTATTTGTCGAGGGAGCGGATCACCCAAGGTACCAGTCGCGTTTCGCGGGGGAATACGTACAGTTCATCTGAGTTATCCAAACAATCCCCGAGCATTGTCGTGCCTGAGCCGTTCATCCCGACGATGAAGACAGGACCTAATTCATTGACCTGCGTATTTGTCATGCCTGTTCCTGTTCGAGTGTGCAAGCTGAACGCAACAACTTATCGCTACTATTCAAATTAACCTAAGGGACTGCTCAATAATAAAGTGCTCGATTTATGGCTTTTCAACCGCATTAATCAGGTAAGTTATTCTTGAGCGAACCCTGAGCGCCGCACCAACTTCAACTTCACTATGCCTGTACTTCGAATGGGGATGACTAAATTCATCATCAGAACGCCTTACGCAGTCC
>CAVQSG010000020.1:0-77555 GCA_963715415.1 uncultured Chloroflexia bacterium
ACAAAATGTTCTCGTATTGGGGGCGTCAATCTGGCGTTTCTATCCCGACAGCCGCCACCTCCTTTCCCGCGATCATGGTTTCGGGTCAGTATCGATCATGGCAGGATGCGATCAATAGAAGATCTGGTTGAACAGGTTGTCGCGCAAATTTTCCAGATGCTCGCGCATGGCGGTCTCTGCTGCCGCTGCATCGGACGCTGCGACAGCCTCCACGATCCGACGATGTTCGGCGGTGCCGTCGCGCAACTGTTCGATTCTCAGTTTGTGATCGATATTGGCGTAGCGATGAATACGGTTGCGCATTTGGAGAACCATCTCGCCCAGCAACGTATTTGGGCAGGCGGCGCTCAATGTCTCGTGCCAGAGAGTATCCGCGCGTGACCATGCCGGACGATCCTTCTGTTCGACCGCCTCCTCCATGACTTTGACGCAGCGGCACAATGTATCCAACTGCTCCCTGGCGATGGATTCGGTCGCCAACCGGATCAACTCCGGCTCCAGGAGTAAACGTATTTGCAGCGTGTCGAGAACATCCTGAATTGAGCGAGAAGCGACGGTGACGACACGTCCGGGAATGATCTCAACCAGCCCTTCCTGGGCCAGTGACTGCAGGGCTTCACGTACAGGAGTGCGGCTAATGCCCAGGATCTTCGAGAGCCGATTTTCCGACAGCGGCTGTCCCGGGTCGAGATCGGCGTGTCGAACCGCATCCTTGAGCCGCTCATAGGCGACGTCGCGCAAGAGACGCGAATCATCTGCCGGACTATCCGGTTGATTGGCAATGAGATAACGTTCTAGTTCATCCATGCACTGACACTGGTAGGCAATCGAGGGAGATATGCAGCCTGTATACAACCTGTATGGCAATATACAAGTCGAGTTTCGAATTGTCAAACGTGATTGTTCGATGCGTCTCTCGCGTTCAGATCGAACCGTGTCACTCCAGGTCGACCCCAAGCACATCGTCCACACTGACGCCGTACATGGTCGTCAGTAAGCGCAACTCATCCAGGGTCAGGCGGCGGTCCTTGTACTCGAAGTCGAAGAGCAACTGTTGCGATAGACCGGTCTCGCTCTGGATCTGTTCGTAGTTGAAGCCGTGGACCGCTCGCAATTGGCGCATCAACTCGGCGACACGGGTGCGTGCCAGCTTGCGAACGGATTCGCGTGCGTCCACCTCGGTCTCGTCGACCGGTTCGGTGACCCGCTCCTGACCGAAGCGGAGCCGGGCAACCTGCTCTCTTAGACTTTGGATCAGGTAGTCGTAGGACATGTTCAGCTTTTGACTCAGAGCGATACCGGCGCCGACCAGCCTCCGAACGCCTGCTCCAGTGTGCGTGCCAGCGCGACGGCCACATGCTCGCACCAGTGTTTGGCCGCAATCTGCACCCCGATGGGCATACCGTTCCGAGTCGATCCCACCCGCACAACTGCACAGGGCTGGCCGGTCAGGCTGAAGGGCACAGTATATTTGAAGCGGTCGGCGTCGCGCCGGTTGAATTGGGGGGCGGCGTGGTGGTCCACCGGGCAGAGGATGGCGTCATAAGGCTGCATGAATTGCAGCATGTCGGTCCGAAAGTAGTCCCACATGGCAAAGAGCTCTACCCAGGTGCGGCCCGGCGCGCCGGCCATGTCCTGCCAGAAGTCGTTGACCTCGTGGCTGTTGACAATGAAGTGAAGCGGCAGCGCGGCGTCTATCTTGACGCCTGCCCGGGCCAGTGCCTGTGCGGCGGCACCGACTGCGTGGCGCACCTCATCATCAACCGGTTGTGCGGGGTCTTCTGCGAAACATGCCACCCGCAGTTTATCGATGTGGACTGCGGCGTCTGTCTGAAGTTCGGCCGGTACAACGCTTGAGTCCTGTCCGTCCTGCCCGGCTATGACACGCAGGAGAGGCAGGAGATCCTCTGTCGCGCGTGCGATGGGACCGATCTGGGTACGGGGATCGGTCAGACCGCCCGGCTGGTTGTAGGCGCCGGTATTGGGCACGCGGCCAAAGGTGGGTTTGAGCGTGGTCACGCCGCAATAGTGGGCCGGCACGCGCAGACCACCGCTCAGATCGCTGCCGAGGCCGATGGGTGACCCGCCGGCCGCCACCAGGGCCGCCTCACCACCGCTGCTGCCCCCGGGCGAGCGTTTGTCGTCGTAGGGATTGACCGTGCGTCCGTAGGTGGCGTTTTCGGTATCGAAGCCTGATCCATTGGGCGGACAGTTGGTCTTGGCGATGAGAACCGCGCCGGCTGCACGCAAGCGCGCAACGACGGTGGCATCTGCTGCCGGCTGGGCGCGGCGGCGTACATGGGTGTCGAGCCGGGAGTAGAGGCCGGGTGTGGCAAAGACATCCTTGACCGTGAACGGCACACCATGGAGCGGACCGCGGATGTGTCCTGCCGCCAGGTCGGTGTCAGCCGCGCGTGCGTGACGGAGAGCATCGGGCGCGCTCTCGGTGATGGCGTTGATCCGGGGGTTGACAGCCTCGATGTGCTCCAGGTACGCCGTCACGACCTGTTCTGAGGTCAGCCGGCGCGTACGGATAGAGGTCGCAAGCTCGGTTGCCGAACGGCAGATGATGTCGTTCATGGTGTTTTTCGGTTACCGGTGCCGTCGGTCATCTGCGCACTGTCATCATAGGATGGAGTATAGCACAGATGAACCCTCGTTAACCCAAGGTCGGGCGCTGTGCACACCGGCTTTCCGGATTCTTGCCTTTTGTGTCTTTCAGGCCTCGCTGGTTGGAACCGGAGCTGTTCTTCACTTTGTGTCCTCGATAGGATCGTCCATCAAACAAAACTATGTGCTGTTGTCCGCACTGTTGCCATTCGCAGCAGGCATCTTGAGCCTGATGCTTCGCAAACCCCATTTTCCCGAACAGGCCGTACCGAAGTGAATGGGGAAGAAATGGTGTATCTGTACGCTGAGCAGCACGATTTCACTTGCTCGCCACAATGACCATGAAATCCTGTTGCTGTTCGTCCTCTATTCCAGACAGAGACGGGTAATGGCTGACAGTCGTAAAGCCCGAATCGACCAGTAGTGAGTGATATTCGTCCTCGGCATAGTCTTGATAGCTGGCGGATTCAAAGCGTGTGTCGCCGCTTGCAGCGTCAATTACGTAGTGGCGCACGATGGCCGTTTTGCTCTCGGCATTCCAGAAGTTTTCCTGCAGGCAGATGTGGGGTGCGTCGGACCATAGACCGGACTCCGCTGCGTGCCAACTCCGCTCTTCCTGGCCGCGCCGGCGGATCACACCCGGCGCGTGGACCTCAAGCAGCAGTTGGCCGCTGTTCGTCAGGCTGGCTGAGGCTCTTTTTAGTATTTGGCGCATGTCGGCGGGGGCAAATACGTTTGGCTCGCCGTAGATCAGCATGACAAGATCTTGTTCCGGCGGGAACTGTGCGGTGCGGATGTCCTCTAGACGATAGACGATCTCAAGCTGACTTTCTTGCGCTGTCTCCACGGCATACGCAATCGACGCCGGTGCGTAGTCGATGCCGGTACACGAATGGCCCAGCCTGGCAAGACGATATGCATACAGCCCCGGGCCGCATCCCAAGTCCACAACTCGCGAGGGCCGTCCCGACAGGAGCTGGTAATGGATCCAGGCCACGTGGCAGTCGATTGTCTCGAATTTCCGGCTGGCCGCATCATGCGCTTGCGAAAGATGTTCCGCGAGCATACGCCGGCTGAAATCGGGATCGTGCCAAGGAATGTTGTCGCCTTCCGCCCATGGTGCTGGACGGTTGTTGCGACCGGTAATGCTGCTCAATTTCGAGGCGTCTTGGTCGAACATTTCTGCAACTCCTAGAGGAGGTTTGCCAGGTGCTTCCATGGCATCTCAACCACTATGTGCCTGCCATCCACAGCTTTCCAGCGCAAGATGCTCAAACCTTGCCGTAAAGGAGGAACGCAGCGGACTGCATGCATAGACTCCAAAGTCGACGGGCATTCCCGCCGCTGCCGGCGGATGTTGTTTTCCCATCTCTACGGTTGTTTCGCCGAGGCAATGTAGATGGAAGATTCTCATCTGCTGGAAGTCTTTGCCACTCGATGAAGACTCGAGCAGAAAGTCCGGCCCTCGACGGCTGAGACGAAACCATACAGAGTGAGCCGTCGGAATGTCTGTGGTCGCCCAGTCAGAGTATCCGTGATTGGTCACGACGCTACCCAAACGCGAGAAGTCTGCCTGCTCGTATTCGATGGAGGCCTTAACCCAATTCTCACTGTCCACATATATGATCAGACCACACTGGTCGAACATCTGCCGGTAGCTGAAAGTGGCTTTCGCCGTAAAGGTGAAGTTGTCAGCACTGGCGACGAGAAGCGCCGGCCCATTGTCGTTTCGAAATCCATAATAGGTTCTCTGCCAGAAATCAGTATCCGGCCCGGTCGTGATCTCGACCGCCTCGCGGGTCACGTGGAAGTCCCGGGGCTTGTTGATCCATCTTCCTCGTGAGAAATCTAACATCATAGGGTCCTCCAAGATGCCGGCTGGGTCCGGTCTGTTCGATGGGCAATTTCGATCGTGCCGCCGGGCTGGAAGTTCGATTTTAGATAGTGCAACGATTGCTCCCGATCGGCGCCGCCTTCATCGGTCAGCAACAGCTGCTCGCAGTAGGCCGCGATGTCCTGCACGATACGTTCGTAGCGATAGTAGGCGAGTGCAGCCCGGTTGATGCGCTCGTCTCCATAGGACCGGTAGAAGAGCCTTTCCTCCTCCTCGGGTGCCAGTCCGGACGCCAGCAGCCCGCCGCCGATATACATCAAATCGCGCTCTTTGGGGGCGAGGATAGGCTCGTCCCAAATCGACAATGTACAGCGCGCCGGTAGAGGCAATTAGAACGTTGCCGGCATGGATATCGGAGTGGCAGACAACCGGCGCCGGTGATCGGGCCTGCAGCACTTGGGCCAATTGAGCGGCCCGCCTGATGAGCTCTTCGATCACGGGTCGCCTGCCGGCCAGGTAGACGGCCAGTTGGCTCGCTGTAGGATCGGCGAACGATTCGTGTTGAACCCTGCTTAGGAATTTCATGACCGCGTCGCGGTGGTGCGGCGAATAGCGCTCTCGGCGGATGCGGCTGGTCAGTGCCGGTGGTACATCTGCCGTGTGAATCCTCTTGAGCGCCGTTCCCAGCTCGTCCCAGTGGTCCTCTGTGAGCGCGATTCGATAGCCGTTGTGGCCGTCAACATATGGGTAGAGAATCGTCTTGAACGTACTCAAATACCCAAACAGTTGTCCATTTTTGGTGGTCAAGGGAGGGATGATCTGCGCGATATCCAGGTCGCTGAGCAATCCGGGCAATGCGACGGAGGTTTCGTCAAAGTCGCCACGCCGCAATTTGAGAAAGTGAGCACTCCGATTCGTCCGCCACGATGCGGTAGACGGCTGTGTTGAAATCGGCGCCAAGGGGAAGAAATGTCACTCCCGTAACCGATACCCCATAGGTCACGTACAAGCACGTACCGATGTCTGCGTCCTGGAGATCGGGTTTCTCAAGCATTTGGAGAGGTCGTACTCCCGCTAACTTCTGCCGGCGGTTTTGCCAGTTTGACGAAGTGATACGGCATGTCGATTTCCAGCCGTTCGGGGTAGCTCTCTTTCTCTTGCAATCTATCGCTCCGTCGTTGACCAAATAAGGTCAGTGGCTCAGAAAAGACAAAATATCATTGGGCGCAAAAATCCGCAATACATGACACTGGTTCAATCGATCTGGTACATCTCATTTGGGGAGCGGCAAACAGATGGACGACGCTGCCCTTCCCATAGGAGCCGCCAAATGTGGTATGGATCCCAATCGATCTTGGGTGCATCCCATTTTCCGGGGCGCCGGTCGACAGCACGAAACGAATCTTCTTGAGGAAGCCCCAAAATGTGGTATGCACCCATCGATTTTGTGCCGGTTGTGCCTTCGACTTGTTGGAGGTACGATATTGACTCATGATCGTCAATCGAGGGGGTACGTAGCCACGCATGAAGATTCTCGTTACAGGCATTTCGGGACGGATCGGCGCCAATTTGGCCAGATCTCTTGTGGAGACAGGGCACCAAGTTCGTGGATTGGTCTGGGAGCAGGATAGCCGCCAAAGCAAACTTTCCCGGCTTGACGTCGAGCTGGTCACCGGTTCGCTAACAAGCTCCGCGGATGTCGAACGGGCGGTCGAAGGTGTGGACGCCGTGTACCATCTGGGTGCTGCGTTTCAAGGTGGCGGTCCCTTCAGCAACGACCAATACTTCGAGATCAACGTACGCGGGACGTTCAACATGCTCGAGGCAGCCCGCCTGCGCGTTCCGAACCTCCAACACTTCTTCTTTGCGGGCACCGATGCCCTCTACAACAAGTACATTCCCGGAGGCGTTTCCGACCCGATTCAGGAAGACACCATGCCGATCGAACCGGGCGGCATGTATGCCTTGACCAAAGCTTTGGGTGAAGAACTCTGTCGCGGATATGCCCGCAATTACGGATTGCCCGTTGCCGTCTTCCGCTTCGCGATGGCGCTGGCGGCAGACGAGGTCCTGGCCTTTCCGCAGTTCCGGCTGGGTCACTGGCGCAGGGTCTATGCGGATGCTCAAACCGAAGCCGCACGCGGCACCAGCCAACAACTTCAGGCGCTTGACCTGGACGACGACGCTCTGCTCATCGTGCGCGATGCTGGCGGCAGGAGCTATAAGAAGCACATTGTAGATGTGCGTGATCTGGTAGACGGCATGCTCTGCGGGATCGGCAACCAGCGGATCGGCGGCGAAGCGATTCAGCTCGCGGCGCCGGCCGCCTATACATGGGAGGAGACCATACCCTATTTGGCGGACAAGTTGGCTCTTGCCTATGCCGATGTGCAACTACACGGGCGCAACCCGACCAACTACGAATTCGACCTGTCCAAGTGCCGCAATCTATTGGGGTTCACCCCGCAATATGACATCTATCGTATGATCGATTCAGCCCTGGCATTTCGCGCCGGCAATGACTCGAGCGTAATCCCAACGTAGAATCGAATCATCATCGACCAGTCCAATTCGGGTGAATCCACAATGCCCACAGCTTCCCAAGCGAACGTCCTCGTCATCATGACCGACCAGCAGAAGGCGACCGCCGGCCACCTCTACGGCAATCCTTTCTGCGCGACACCCAACATGCAACGGCTGGCGGACCAGGGCGTGCTCTACGAGCATGCGATCACGCCCCACCCACTCTGCATGCCTGCCCGCATCTCATTCTGGACGGGCCAATGGCCGCACAGCCACGGCGGTCGTCGCAACGAAACCCCCATGCCGCCCGGCACGAATCATGCCTTCCGCATTTGGAAGGAGTCCGGCTTTCACACCGGTCTCATCGGCAAGAATCACTGCTTCGTCGACCCGGCGGATTTGGCGCTCTTCGACACCTGGTGCGAAGTTTCGCACGGCGGACTTCCGGCCGACCCGTCGACCAGAGGCATGGAGTGGTTTCGACCCCTTAACGGCATTCAGGCCGCCCATGCGCTGCGCGCAAACATGACACCCCAGAACCCTCGTTTTGCCTACGCCACGTCGGACTACCCGCTGGAAGATTACTCTACAGGGTTGGTGGCGGGACAGACGGTGCGTTTTCTGGAGCAACACCAGGACGAACCATTCGCTTTGTGGGTCTCCTTTCCCGACCCCCACGAGCCGTGGGTCTGCCCACAACAGTACGCAGCTCTCTTTTCACGCGAAACGATCGAGTTGCCGCCCCGTCGAGAGGACGAGTTCGACCGGAGTGCGCCGGAACGCAATCGTGTGCTCTATGCGATGCTGGGTTGGGCCGACGATGACATCGAAGACGTCTATGGCCTGCTGGGCGTCTACTATGGCATGGTGCGTTTTATCGACGATGGTCTGGGCCAAATCCTGGACGCGTTGGAGAGGTTGGGATTGCGGGAAAACACGATCGTGGTCTTCTGTTCGGATCACGGGGATTTCGCCGGCGAGCACGGCATGCAGTGCAAAGGCGGCGTCTTCTACGATGCCTTGACTCGGGTGCCCTTGATCGTCTCTTGGCCTGGCCGGCTGCCGGCGGGTGTGACGGATCACAGTATGGCCAATTTGGTCGACGTTCTGCCGACGCTGCTGGCGCTGCAAGGGCTTGAGGTACCACGAGCCTTCCACGGCCGGCCACTGCCTACCGTCACGGACACAGCGCCGAGAACCGCCACCTTCTCCGAGTATGGCGCCGGTGGTCCGCCATTCGGCATGACCGAACTGGAGAAACTGCCGCGGCCGTGGGGACGGCGAACGCTCATCGATACACTCCAATGGCGCGAGGCGGAAGGCCGGCGCAAAATGGTACGGACGGCCGAATGGAAATACGTCCACGACCCCATGGGCGATCTCGACGAACTCTACGATCTGGTCAACGATCCCTGGGAACTCGTCAACGTGGCAGACGAAGAGGCCAACGAGCCGATTGTTTCCGACCTGCGACGTCGATTGGCCGATTGGATGATCGAGACCGAAGACGCGTCGCCGGTGCCTTTGCCCCATCTCGGCGTCCGCCGGCGCAGCTGATAACGTGTGCATCTCGATCTGGTGGCACAAGCGACAGATCAGAGTTCCGCACGATGGTTGACGCGTATGGGCACGAGTTGATGCCGGATAGCGACGTCGTCAGCAGCCCGGGATTACGGATGCATTCGTTTCTTTAGCTTACATTGGGGAGTCATGGGAGAATTCAGAACGTATGCATCGTACTTCCGAAGATCGGTGTCATGCCTTCACGGCTGAGAATCGGTGCACTCTCCTCGACGGGCATCAACTCGGCATAGTCGCCTAGCCTCTTGCGGTAGGCCTTGGCATAGAAGGCGGGCAATTCATCTGTGTCGCCGGCGTGAAACGCCTGCATCTGTGCATCGTGTTTCAAATGTTTCACCGTTTCCTGCATCTCGGCCATTTCGTTGCGAACGGTCAAGATGCGGATGTAGGTACCGATCGCAATGACCGCATTGCGACTCAGCCGCAGCCGTCGCAGGACCATCTGCTTCGATACCGCGAAGCTGTGGAGATCAACCATCTTCTGCAAGTAGTCGAGCGCGTCGTAGTTCTTCAATTTGGCCGTCAGATAGGGTTGGCGATAGAAGGTAAAGGGGATACGCGCCAGAATACGCTCCTCGCGCAAGAAGGTATCAAAGAGCGGGGTGCCGCCAAAGGCCATGGGAATGTTCATGTGGGGCCAAACAAAGGGCGTCTGAGCGAGGAATTCCTTGGTCAAAGCGAATGGTTCGTCGCCGCTATCCACATCCAGCCCGAGAATCAGGTTGGCCTGCAGGTAGGGGATATTGTCGCGCAATTCGTGCAATTGGGCCACAACCTGCTCGAGTTTTTCATTGCCCGTTGCCTTGCCGACGCCGGCTTTGTTGGAATAGCCGTTCCATGACTCGATACCCGGAGCAATGCCGAGGCAATTTGTGTCGCGCAGCCGCCTGAGGCGTTCCGGGTTCAGGAGCTTTAATGAACTCTCGACAAGATACTGGTTGCGATTTCGAGGAGGAATCTTTTCGAAGACATCCACTGTTTCATCAAAGCGAACACCAAAGTTGGGATCGTGAAAATAGAGGATCGTGCTGGACAGGTGCTCTCCGGCAAAGCGCAGGTCCGCTTCGAGCCGGTCATATGAGAGCGATCGATAGCGAACGTTCCAATCCGTACAAAAATCGCAACTGTAGGGGCAGCCGACGCTGGCCAGCATGGGAAGTGAACTGCCCCAATGGGGTCGACCACCGATAAAGGCAGACGCTTTGATTTCGGGCAAACGTTCTTCAATGCTGGGCGGCTCTTCGTACGGCTTCGGGCTGGAGATGAGACTTCCCGGCGCAAACTCATCGTTGGTGATGTCGCGGATCAGGGCTTCATTGCACTCCAGGACGACCAGGTCATAGTAGCGAAGGCAATCATGGGGAAACGATTTGGCGTGGGGTCCGCCAATAACGGTGCGCGTCCCTTGCCTGCGGTAGATTTTCGACAAGCGCGTAGGCGAAGGCTGCCAGGTGGGTCGGCGCTGAGATGAAGACAATGTCCAGGTCGGTAGGCAGTTTCTTCTGTGGATCGCCAATGCCGTAGTAGGTCGCGTAATGTACTTGATGGCCTAGTTGGCGGCACCAGACCGAGATCGCCTGAGGCGTGACGCTGATAAATTGCTTCTTGAAGAAAAAGCTTGCGATAGTCTCCTGTGTTGTGGTCACCTTGCTGGTCAGTAATTCGAGAATTCCGATCTCCTTCATCTCTTTCTCCTTGCGCTGAACACATTGCTACCGCAGCCGGCGGTATAGATACCGTAGCCGCAAACAAAGTCCATCTACACTTTGACATTGGGCCAGAACCGTTCACTGCCGCGCCAAAGCTCCGAGCTCATCATGCCGGGAACGAAAACAACCGGTTGGCGCAGGCTCTTCTCGGCGCGCTCCGGATCACGAGGCAACGTCAGATCCTCCGATTCGTGGCCACCTTTGAAAACCAGACGTGCGTTCCCGATTCGGATACCATCGCCGGTCTATAGAATGTGCTCGTCGATGCGCCGTGGACCTAGCCAAGTGCCGTTTGTGCTGCCAAGATCGCGAATGCGAAACTCATTTCCTGTGCGTTCGATGCGGGCGTGACGGCGCGAAGCGTGGCCTTGGTCTAGCGCCAAATCGTTGCTCTCGTGTCGTCCGATCGAGAAGGTCTCGTGTAGGAGCGATACTTCCCAGGTCTTCTCCGCCGTGTGAATGACCAGACGCGGCACATGCGTATTGGCCAGCACAATGGGTACAGTCGCCTGCGCCAAGGTGGCGTCGAGGTCTGCCTCCGATTCGATGGGAATGGTGTCCGCCTCAAGTTCCAGCTTGTCGACTTCCAAGCGTAACGTACTGTGGCCAACTCCAATGACATCACCCGGTGCAAGAAGGGCGCGTTCCACTCGTTGGCCGTTAACCGTCATCCCGTTGGTCGAGCCAAGGTCATTGATGGTGCAGCCTGCGGCGCCGCACTCAAGACGCGCATGGGCGCGCGACACCTGCGCGTCGTGGATCATGATGTCACTGGTAGTGCTGCGTCCTAGGACACTGGTTGACTTCTCCAGCACGTATTCTTGTTCGTCACCACCGGGTTGGGTAAGGAGGAGCCTGCCGAATGTTTGCATGTCACGATCTCGAGTCCAGACCACTAGATTTGCGATGGCTGGTGGCCCTGTTATCAATGCGAACGTTGTTAAGCTGTGAGCGGTACGGAGAGTATAACCAGGATAGGTGAAGAGTCAACTGAGGAAAAAATGGTGCGTGTTCAGCGGTGCACGCGCACAAGACGAGTACCGCGGCACTACGCGGCCATCGCCGACCGGACGCGCTCCGGCGTGAAGGGAATCCGGCGCAGACGCACTCCCGTCAGCGCGAAAAACGCGCTGCCGACGGCCGCGGCCACCGGGCCGATGGGCGGTTCACCCACGCCACGCGGTTTGCCGTCGCCGGCCTCCAGCAAGATCGTTTCGACGTGGGGCGCTTCGGCCATGGTCAGCAGCGGATAGCCGTCGAAGTTGGCGGGCACGATCCGTCCGTCCGCAATCTCTACCTCTTCGATCAGCGACGAACCGACGCCCCACATGACGTTGCCCTCGATCTGTGCTCTGGCTCCATCGGGGTTGATCGTCAGCCCGCAGTCCATGGCTGCAGTCACCTGGTGAACCCGAATCTTGCCGGTCTCCTCGTCATACGAAACCTCGGCCACCTCGGCCACTACCGTGTCGGCGTCGACGCAGCAAGCAATGCCCCGGGCGCGACCTGCCGGCGCTGTGGCCCCCCATCCGGCCTTTTCGGCGGCTGCATTCAAGACAGCAGCCAGCCGTTGATGGCGGAAGTCATTCGTGTCGAGATGTCGCAACCGGAAGGCCAATGGGTCGATGCCGGCGGCTGCGGCCAGCTCGTCCATAAAGCTCTCGACGGCAAAGACATTGGCCAGCAAACCCAAGCCACGCCACCAACCGGTGCGCACGGGCAACGCACGCCGGTAGCCAATCGTCTGGATGTTGGGGATGGCGTATGGAATGCGTGCACCGCGCAGCGCACCGAAATCTGCTCCAAACATGGTCATAAGGAAGCCAGGAACGAACTCGGCCGCCACGTCACCGCTGGCCTGCTCATGCACCATGGCCTCGATGCGGCCCTGGTCATCCAGGCGCGCGCGTAGGCGGCTGTGGGTCGGCGGGCGGAAATAGCCATAGCGCAGTTCCTCGGTGCGATCCCAGCCCACATGCACCGGCATCCCCGCCGCCTGGGAGAGCCTGGCTGCTTCGACCGCGACTTCGTGTCCGGCTTTACGACCGAAACCGCCGCCGAGATAGGTGGGGACGACCTCGACCTGTGACTCGTCCATGCCCAGCGCCTTGGCTACCTCACTGCGCACCAGGAAATGCATCTGTGTAGAGACCCAGACAGTTGCGCCGTCGGGCTGGACATGGGCCAGCGCAGCCTGCGCTTCCAGCGGTGTCTGGATCGCGAACGGGCTGCGATATTCACTAGTCAAGGTGGCGCCTTGATTGAGTACCCGGCCGGCATCGCCCTTCCTTTGGATCGCCGTGCCGTCGCTGCCGCCAACAGTCACGGCCTTGTCCAACTCGTCCTGCTGCCAGAGCTTGCCTACGTCCCAGGTGGCCTCGATCAGTTCGACGGCCGCGCGGGCCAGCGCCCTCGAATCGGCGACGATACCCACAAACTGGCCGTCGTTGACCACCTGGTGCACGCCGGCTGCAGCCGCGGCCGCACGGATGTCGACTGCCTCCAACTTGCCCTCAATCGTTGGCGGCCGCAAGATGGCGCCGAACTTCATGCCGGGTAGCTTGGCGTCGTAGCCGTAGACCGCCTGCCCCGTCACCTTGGCAGGAATGTCGATCCGCGGCAACGGCCGGCCCACGATCGTAAATTGGGTGGGCTTTTTGAGCTGAACCGGTTCGTCCGGCTCCACCCATTCTCCGGGTGCGGCAACGACGGCGCCGAATTCCAGCCGCCGCTCGGGCGCACTCTCTACGACAAATGCCTTGCCTTCCTGCACCAGTTGCTCGACCGGCACATCGAGTGCGACCGCTGCCTTGGTCATCAGCATGGTGCGTAGTGTCGCAGCCGCCTGGCGCAGGGGATCGTAGGTGGTGGAAATGGAGAAGCTGCCTGAGGTTCCCGACTTGTCGGCCACGCCGACATGAGTTGTGGCCTGTTCCACCGAGAGATCGCCCCACTGCACGCCCAATTCTTCGGTCGCAATCTGGGCCAGAGACGTGTGCACACCCTGTCCCATCTCGACTTTGGCCAGGTAGAGCTTGATCGAGTTATCGGATCCGATCTCAAACCATGCCCACGGTTCATCGGGCATCTCTCCAAAGCCACCACCTTCATCCATGGCATCCCACATGCGCAAGCGCGCCGCGGGTAGACCAAAGCCGATTCCCAACGCCAATACCCCGGCCGTCGCCCCGGCGCCAATGAGGAAGCCGCGCCGGCTGACGCGCCAGCGGCGCTTTTTCGGCCGCGTTGATGCCGGTGGCATGGTTTCGTTTGCAGTGCTCATGCGGAAGCCTCCGGCATCCGGTCGCCCACCGGCTGATGTGCGGTTGCGGTTATCTTGACTGCAGCCGCTTGCACCGCCGAAAGGATGCGTACATAGCAGCCGCAGCGACAGTAGTTGTTGCCCATGGCCGTGACAACTTCTTCTTCTGTCGGGGAGGGCGTACTCTCCAGAAAGGCCACGGCCGTCATGATCTGTCCGCTCATACACCAGCCGCACTGGGGCACTTGCGCATCGACGAACGCCTGTTGAACGGGGTGCAGAGCATCGCCGTCAGCCAATCCCTCTATGGTGCGGATCTCTTTGCCCGCAACCGCGGCCAAGGGGGTGATGCACGAACGCATCGCCATACCATCCACATGGACCGTACAGGCTCCACAGATACCCGCTCCGCAGCCATATTTCGTGCCCGTCATCTCCAGTTCATCGCGCAGAGCCCAGAGCAGCATGTCGGTCGGCGCGGCGTCGACGGTGTAGCTCTCTCCGTTGATCGACAGATTCATGACGTCGTTTCGATATCCTTCCATGTTTCGTGTACATGCAGCCAGCGCAGCCCATTCGGTCTCTTGGCATCGTCCTCCTCTAGCAGCGCAGTGCTGAGCCGGACGGTGCGTCCGTCGGGACCTTCTTGCCACTCTTCGTAGGTGGCCACATACAGTTCCCCGCGCACCGCGGTCAACTGCACGTTTTCCACCCAAATACGTGACTCCGGCCGCTCAGCATGGATGTTCCACACCCACGTGAGTGCCTGGTCGCGGTTGATCATCGCCGCGGTCGGCGAAATTAGGTGGAATTCGGGTGCCGTCACATCGGCAAAGCGGGCGTAGACCTCCCATGTCTGCGCCAGACGCCCGGTGAACCACTCTTCGAAAAACCGGTGTAATCCATCTATTTCGCGTTCGATCGCGCGCGAACTGCTCATTCACTTGATTGCTCCATGGTGTGCATCTGAGGCAACCTGAAACCTGCAACGACTGTGATTGCATGACGCTCGCGATTCAGAGGCTATCCGGACCTACCGGACCTAGACGGCAATGGGCCGTACGCTTCGCAAGCTGTCGAACGGAATCGTAGTGGCGATCCTCGATATGGGCAAACCGGGAGATGGCGCACTGTGCCAGAATCTCCCTGCCACCCTTCGTGAAGTGCATGGCAATCAATGCCTGTCGTAGATCTCTCTTCAACTGTTCCGGCAACGATCTCTGGACCACCAGGGGAGGGATTGGGAAGGGGCCGATGGATTCGAGCACGCGTACGCGCGACCGCAGCGCAGGTGTTTGCTCACATTGCCATGCGTACAAAGTTGAATCGATGCTTGCGGCATCGGCGTCGCCTTGGGCGATCATTCGTATGGAGCGAACGTGACCGCCGCTCGTTTTGACATGCCGGAAGAATCCGCTGGACTCATCACCAACGTACCCGGTAGATATGAGCGCTGCCTTCATAGAGTGATAGCCGGAGAGCGAGTCGGCATCATTGACGGCAAATATTCCTCCGCGCAGATCACTTATCGATCGGAATTGGCTGTCCGCTCCGACGATGACGTCGGCGAAATAGCGCGGACTCCGTGCATAGCGTGGGGCGGCATAGACCGCGCCCGCGAGTAGCTCCACCCGGGCCAGGCCGCAATCGACAAACTGGACGTAGGGCCAGCCGCAGATCCAGGCCAGGTCGATCCGGGCTGAACGGACCGCTGCATAGCGATCTTGCCAGCCGGGCAACGCAACGACATCAATGACCAAGCCCAATTGTTTGCCGAGAAAGCCGGCCAGAGCCGCAATGGGTTCGACGGTATTTTGCGCTTGGCAGGTTGTGATCGTCAGGCTTCGCATGGAAGATAGGGTCCAACGAGATTGGTCCGCTTGCCGCGCCAGGGCATTGGACAGGGTTTACTGCTGCCTGATTGCCGGACGATTCACGGGCGAAGATATGCACAGCCGCCAAGATAGACGCGCACCGCGCCGGCATAGTCCGCATCCAAATTGCCGCCGCGCTGCAACTGCTCGTGAATTTCCAGCATCACGAAGCCGTGGATGAGCGCCAATAGACCTCGCAGCGCGGTCAGCGAGGTCTCGTTCCCGGTCAGGCGCGTGATCGTAGCCTGCAGGGGCAGGATCATCTGCACCAGCAGATCTTCGTCCGGGCGGGTAACGCCGACCTGTGCCGTCATGGCGGCGCCGTACAGATGTGGATGTGACAGCGCAAATGTGCGCAAGGTTTGGGCGACCGCCAAAAGGTGTTCAACCGGATCGTCCGGCGCAGCCTCCATGGCCGCGTTAAACGCGGCGAAGAGCTGCTCCAGCGTGCGTAAGTTGACTGCGCGGAGCAACGCCGCCTTGCCGTCGTAGTAGCGGTAGAGCGACGGAGTCTTGACGCCAAGCGCTTTCGCCAGCTTACCCAGCGAGAGCGCTTCGGCGTCGTCCAGCTCGAGCATGGCGATCGCCGTCTCGAGCACCACTTCGGCCGAAATCTGGCTAGGATAGGGCATGCTAGACCTGGCTCAGATGGGTGTTCTTGAATCCGGTTGAATACTTGAGTCCATAGCCCACCAATCGGTCGACGGCAATATGTACGACCCAGATCAGCGCCAGCTGCAACCCCAGTTGCCAACCGAGCAATAGCGCCAGCGTCCCAAAGAGAACAGGTGCGGTATGGGTATGAACAGCATTGTAGACGGCGGCGCCTACTTTCGGACCAGCCAGATAGCCGAATGCTGCCAGGTCCGGCACCAGGAAGAGAACCACCAGCACCCACCAGCTGAATCCATAGTAACTGTAGGCTACGAGGGCCAATGCGAGAATGGCCAGGCTTTCGATCCGCAACAGCATTCCTTGTGCGGTAATATGTTTCATCTGAATCCCCCTTGGCAAAGCTATAAACTAATATGGTTAACCTTGAAAACTAATATACATAGTTTATGTTGATTTGTCAAGACCCAATTTCGGGAGGGTGCATTTCACTAGTTCTGGCCTTTTCTGTGGTTTTGTATTTCTGCTGTCACTACAACGAATTCAGACGGCAACGAATTGTATTATGGGCGACCAGGTTCGGCGGCTACTGGACAATGATCGCCGAAAACGAGAGCAATCATTCGTTCCTGTCTGAATTCGTTGTAGTGATCTGTAACAACCACAGAAAACACCAGAACAAGGCATTTCACATTGGGGGCGAGTCTATCACCCTGAGCGGGTCGCCGGGAAACTTCCGCCCTTGCGCCAGTCCAGCGAAGGGTCTCGTCCTTGTCTGCCCTTACATTGAAATGCACCCTTTTCGGAAGAGAGGAAACGGTGCTCGTTCCATTGCTGTGATCGCGCGGCCGGCAGACGACACCTAGTCAATGTCTACAATTAACTTGGCGATTTCAACCTCCCGGAGGTCGTTTCCGGACACTGACGTAGCATCAATTTGCCGGCGACTCCCAGACGGCAATCTCGCCGGCAGGCGAGAATCCGCTCGGCGTATACATGGGCAGCGATTCCGGGTCGGGATAGACGCTGATGGGCAGTTCGGGGCAGATCGCCACGCAGGTCTGGACCAGCGCCGTGCCATACCCGCGCCGCCGCATGGCCGGCAACGTGGAGATGCCGTAGATGCCTGCCATGTCGTCGGTGACGTAGAGGATGGTGCTCGCCACGACATGTCCGTCCAGCCGGGCGACCAGATAGTACATGCCTGGATCCTCCAACGTCGCCGGCGCGTGCTGGCTGAAGCGGGCGGGGATATCGGTGTCGGACTCGTTGAAGCCGATGGCCGTCGCCACCTCAAACTCGGCCAGCTCGTCGATCGTGGTGACGGTCGAAATGTCCAGGCCGTCCGGCGCGACAGGTGGTGGCGCCGGCGCCGGCGGCCGGACATACCACGGGTTCTGCCAGCGAAGTTCGAAGCCCATCTGACCGAGATCACGGTTGGCCCAACTCTCATAGATGTGAAAGCGGTTCGCACCCCAGTCTTGCTGAACCTGTTGCAGATCGGCCGCAAGTTGCTCGGCCGGCGCATGGCCGTCGGTGACAACCGCGCCGATATAGATTGGCGAACCACCCGGTTGGCGCCACCAGAGCGTGTCGGTGGACGCTGCCTCGATGTCGAAGGCGCGTACGGAGACGGCGGTCCAGGCGGCAACGTTGCGCGCCATGGCCCGCGCCGAAGCGTCGTCGGTCAGAAGCGACGCAACAGGAGTAAACGTTTTGTGTCGTGGGTTGTGTGTCGACATGGTCGCAAGATCTCCTTTGCACAGCGTCTTTGTTCGGAATACGATTGCGACCAATCGAAACGGCCGCAGGCGTGGAATACACCTGCGGCCGCAAGGCGGGACAAAGTCGATGCTAGCGCTGTCTCAGCAGGTGTATAGCCAGTTGGGATTGGACGAAGGAAACACTCATCAATACACCTCCTTTCTGTGATTGGGGCGGTCGCGTAGCCCCAAGACTGTAGCATAGATCGCCTGGAACCTCAATGCTCCCGCGGAATCTGGGGTACTTCACATACTGGGGGCAACATGTTTGCGTGCCCGGGGACGGCCCTCGCTGCTTCAATCGGAATATGAGATGCGGTAGATCATGCCCGCAGTGTCGTCGGAAACCAGCAACGCGCCATCCGGCATGACAAGCACGTCGACCGGCCGGCCCCAGGCGCTTCCGTCCTGCAGCCAGCCTTGGGCAAAGGGTTCGTAGCTCACGGCCTGATTGTTCTCAACGCGCACGAGCGACAGTCGATACCCAATCGGCTCCGTACGATTCCAGGAACCATGCTCGGCAATGAATATCTGGTTGCGGTACTCCTCCGGAAACATGGTGCCCGTATAGAAACGCATCCCGAGCGCGGCGACATGCGGTCCCAGCGCCATGGCCGGCGGCGCATACCTATCACAGGCGTCGGCCGTGCCAAATTCCGGATCGGGCACGACGCCGCCATGACAGTAAGGAAAGCCAAAGTGCATGCCCTCTTCGGTGACATGGTTTAGCTCGTCCGGCGGCAGATCGTCGCCCAGCATGTCGCGCCCGTTGTCGGTGAACCACAGTTCGCCGGTCTGTGGATCCCAGTCGAACCCGACCGAGTTTCGTACGCCCTGGACGTAGGGTTCGAGGTTGCTGCCGTCCGCGTCCATGCGCAGGATCGAAGCATAGTCGGAATCGTTCGTGTCACAGACATTGCACGGTGCGCCGACCGGCACGTAGATCTTTTCGTCGGGACCGAAGCGAATGAACTTCCAGCCGTGATGGGTGTTGCCGGGAAAGGTGTCGTTGACGATGACGAAGGGCGGTGGATTCGCCAGATCACTCTCGATGTCGTCGTAGCGCAAGACGCGGTTGATTTCCGCTACATAGAGCGAGCCGTCACGAAAGGCAACGCCATTTGGGCTGAACAGCCCGGTGGCCAGAGTGTAGACCTCGTCCGCACGCTGGTCCTGGTCGCGATCGACGATCGCATAGATGTTGCCTACCGTGCGCGTGCCGACAAAGAGAGTACCGTCGGGGCTAAGTGCCATCGACCGCGCGTTGGGTACGTTCTCGGCATAGATGTCGATGCGGAAACCCGGCGGCAGGACGATATCTGCCGGCAACGGCGCGCCGCCGGATGATGCCTCGACTCGATCCGTCGGGCCGGTTGGCGCTGCCGTCGGGCCTGTTTCCTCTTGCGGCTGTTTGATGGGCGCGTCTGTATCTTCCGTCAGCGATATCGTGCATGCGGTCGAAAAGAACGGTACGGTCGTCGCGATAAGGATCAGCACTAATTGTCGGAACGTGAACATGCGGTCCTCCTCTGTGGCTGGTACATTGCGGCGGGGATCTGCTGGATCGGCGTATCAAGGCGTGCGCGGATGCCGGTCTCTTACCAACGTCCGATGATGATCCCCGCGCGTTCGTCGGCATCCGGGCCCATGCCGTAGAGCAGATCGGTCGGCATTTCCGTACGGATGCGCCGCCGCCGGAGCCAGGTGAAGAGCTGTTCGTGCAGCTCGCGCGGATCTCCGCGCAGGCGGGATCGTCGCCCAGATCGGCGTATTCGTCCGGATCCTCGTACAGATCATAGAGTTGCGGCCGGAATCGTTCGTGCAGGATGTACTTCCAACGGTCGGTGCGCACCATATAGGCCCGGCAATCATATGGATGCAGATCGAGCAACGTGCGCGGCCCGCGGTCGCTGTAGTCGATCTCGCTGATGACAAAGTCACGCCACGGTTCATCGTGCGCGCCGTTGCGCACCAGCGGCAGCAGCGAATGCCCCTCCATGCGTGCCGGTTCGAGCGTTCCTCCGGCCGCGTCCACAAAGGTCGGCACAAGGTCGATGGCCTCGACAAACCGCTCGTCGACCGTGCCACGCGTCGGACTCGGCTCGCGGGTCCGGGTCGCAGAGAATTAGCGGAATCCGTACCGAGCCTCGTGAAAGAGTTCCTTTTCGCCCATCCAGTGATCGCCGAGATAGTCGCCATGATCGGTGGTAAAGACGATCATGGTGTCGTCGAAGCGCTCGCTGCTTTGCCGGCAGCGTGCAAACAGCCGGCCCATGTGGTCGTCGATCTGCTTGATCAGCCCCATGTAGGTGGGGATGACTGTCTTGCGCATGGCGTCATCGGAGCAAGGTTTGTACTCCTGCTGCTGAACGCGCCGTAGACCGGGTGCGGATTGTCGCGCTCGGTTCGTGTCGTTGCGGCGCGAGCACCTGTTCGGGTCCGTACAGCGCATGGTAAGGCGCCGGTGCTACGTAGGGCCAATGCGGTTTGATGATAGCGACAGGTAGACACCAGCCACGGCCGGGATCACCCTGCTCGATGATGAAGGCCAGTGCCACGATCGGTCATATAGGCGGTTTCGGAGTGTTCCTCGGCAATGTTGGCCGGTTCGCCGGCATAGCGCATGTGCCGTCCGCTCATCGTGTTGCCGGCTCCGTCAACCGCACTGTTTGCGTTGCGATCCCACGGGTTCTCGTTGGTATAACCCTGCTCTCTCAGCCAGCGGTTGTAGGCAAGTGTAGGAGATACGAGCGGATCGGGATGGAGACCGTCATCGCGCTCGAACGGTTCCAAGGCTCCTTCCGCCAGCCGCTGCCCGACGGCCGACTCCGGATCGATCTGCAACCGTTTCAGGGCACGCAGGTTGGGCTTGACGCCGGACTTGCCGACGAGGACAGTGCGCATACCCAGCGGGCGCAAGTAATCGCCCAATAGCTTTTCGCCCGGACGCAGCGGATCGGCGTTGGAGAGTGCGCCGTGGGACGACATGTAGCGTCCCGTCAGGAAGGACATGCGCGCCGGTCCGCAGAGCGGCGCTTGGGTATAGGCGCGCGTGAAGCGCACACCCCTGGCTGCCAGGCGGTCGATATTGGGCGTCTCCAGATGTGGATGGCCGTAGCAGGAGAGATAATCCCACCGCAGTTGATCGCACATGATCAGGAGAATGTTTTCGACTTGGCTCAAGTTGCGGTCACGGCCTCCTGCATGACTTCCCAAAGCGCCTCTACGTCGCCGCGGGTCGTCGGCTCCGCGCCGATGGAGATGCGCACCATCCAGCGCTCGTCCAGCTGCGCCGGCGTCAAGAAGGCCCTGCCGCTGCGGTTGATCCGGTCGACCCAGGCCAGCGTGTGGGCGTCCAGCGCGTCGCCGCCGAGGCCGGACGGTCTATGGCGTGCACAGATCGTCTGCAACGGCGTCGGCGTCAGCACCTCCCATCCGGGCGTACCATCGATCTGCTCACGCAGCCACTGCGCGTTCTCCATGTCGCGTCGCAGGCGTGCCTGTAGACCCTCGATGCCCTGTTCGCGGATCAGGCACCAGAGCTTCAGCGCACGGAAGCGGCGCCCTAGGGGAATACCCCAATCGCGGTAGTTCTTGGCCGCGCCGTCGGCCGCAGTCTGCAGATAGCTCGGGTTGGTCGACATCACGCGGACCAGGTGTTCGGGGTCGCGGACGTAGAAGAGCGAGCAGTCGAAGACTGCGCCCAACCACTTGTGGGCGTTGAGGACGATGGAGTCCGCTCGCTCAACTCCGGACCACATCCAGCGACACTCCGGCAGGATCATGGCCGAACCGGCCATGGCCGCATCGACATGTAGCCAAAGATCGTGTGCGCCGGCGATTTCGGCAATGTCCGCCACCGGATCGAGCGCGGTGGTGGCCGTGGTTCCGGTGGTGGCGATCACTGCACAAGGAGTGCGACCGGCCGCCAGGTCCCGGCGGATCGCCCTTTCCAGCGCATCCGCACGAAGGGCGAAAGCCTCGTCCGTTTCGACGGCGCGCAGGTTGTCGAGTCCAAATCCGGCCAGCAGTGCGGCTTTTTTCACGGAACTGTGGCTTTGGGTTGATGAATAGATCGTGAACGGCGACTCTTCCGCCTGTAGACCACCCCGTGCCTGGCTCTGGTTAGACGTGCGTTCCCGCTGCGGCACAGCAGCGCAACCAATGTCGATGTCGACGCCGTGTCCTGGATGACCCCTTGCCAGGCTTGCGACAGGCCGACCATCCCGCGCATCCAATCGCAGACAAGGTCCTCCAATTCCGTCAGAGCCGGGCTGGACTGCCAGTTCAGCCCGATGACGCCGAGCCCGGAACTGAGCAGATCGCCGAGCACCGACGCCAGACTTGCATTGGCGGGAAAATAGGCGAAGTAGTTGGGGTGGTTCCAGTGGGTTACGCCGGGCAGGAGGATCTGGTCGAGATCGGCCAGGATGGCGGCGAACGATTCAGCTGTCGCCGGCGGCTGCGCGGGGAGTTGTGCACGCACGTCGCCCGGCTGCACTGTGGACATGACCGGCAAATCTCCTGCGCCGGCACGATAGGCCGCGATCCAGTCGATGATTTGGTGGCCGACGCGGCGGAATTCTTCAGGCGTCATCCGGGTTCTCCATTTACAACTTGACGCCCCAAAGCAGCCAGTAGAGGGAAAGCGCCCGGATCGGCTCTGTGGCCAGATCCTTGCGCATGCGGTCAATTCCCTGAGCGAAGGCGTCGTCGTCTATCAGATGCAGGACCGAATAGGCGCGGTCCCGGTAAGGAGCAATATCGGTCAGCAGGAAGGGGTACTCCACTTCGTCCTCGCCGGTGGGTGCCAGTCCGGCGCTGCGCATTTCGTTGCGCAATCGGTCAGGCGCAGGGTATCGGGCCAGGTCGGCGCGGATGGTTGGGGGGAAATAGCCGGCCAGTGGTTGGCGGCGGCGCAGCACGCTGGGCGAGTCGGTGGCCGTGCAGATGAGACCGCCCGGCTTCAGCGCACGAAATGCGTTGCGGAAGTAGGCTTGCCGGTCGACCAGATGGTGGATCACATCCACGGTAAAGATCAGGTCGATGCTGTCATCTGCAAGGGCAAAGGACTCCGCAGTGGCCTGCATCCATTTGACCGTACCCGCACGTTGCCAGGCGATTTCCAGCATGGCTGCGTTTGGTTCGATCCCGAGCGTCCGGCAACCTGTCTTGGCCGCCAGTGCTGCGCTATAGTTCCCCGTGCCACAACCGACCTCGACCGCGACCGACCGCTCGTCTACCCCGCTCGTTTCGACGAGTGCCGCCAGCAAAGCCGGTTGTGCGCAGCGATGGGCAGCATAGCCGGCGGCGAGATTCGCATAGTCAAGTCGATGGTTCAGAGTGTCCATGAGTGGCGTATGTGCGACCCCCACCGAGATGTCGTCCTGAACTTTGCTCTACCCGATCCCAACCGATCGTTTTGCCCCGTCCATTGTATTGCGCAGCAGCATGGCGATGGTCATGGGCCCCACGCCGCCGGGCACGGGTGTGATGGCGCCGGCAACTTCTTTGGCTTCCTCGAAGTCCACGTCACCGACCAGACGATAGCCTTTTTTCTTGCCGGCATCGTCCACCGCGTTGACGCCCACGTCGACGACCACCGCACCCGGCTTGATCCAGTCGCCTTTGACCATTTCCGCCCGGCCCACTGCGGCAATGAGAATGTCTGCCTCGCGGACGACACCGGGCAGATCCACGGTGCGCGAGTGGCAGATGGTCAACGTGGCATTGCGGTGCAGCAGCAGCATGGCCACCGGAAGACCGACGATGTTGCTGCGACCGAGCACCACCGCACGCTTGCCTTCGATCTCGACACCGGTGCGGTCCAGCAGTTCGATGCAACCTTTGGGTGTGCAGGGAACGTAGAGTGGATCGCGGCGCTTCATGGAGAGACGCCCGATGTTGAGCGGATGGAAGCCGTCCACATCTTTCTCAAGACTGATGGCGCCCAGGATCGCCTCATCGTCGATGTGATCCGGCAGGGGCAGCTGGACCAGGATACCGTGCACGTCCGGGTTGGCATTCAGTTCCTGAACAACTTCGAGCAACTTCTCCTGGGAGATGTCGGCCGGCAGATCGTGGCCGAACGAGGTGATTCCTACTTCCGCACAGGCCTTTTTCTTCATGCGCACATAGGACTGGGAGTCCTTGCGTTCGCCGACCAGCACAGTGGCCAGTCCGGGAACGCTGCCCGGTCTGTGCCTTCATATCTGCTACCTCGGCGGCGATTTCCCGGCGGATAGTCGCGGCAATGGCCTTGCCGTCGATCAGTTCTGCACTCATGGGTCTGTATCCTTTGTCTTTTTGGGGTAATGGTATTGATTGGGAAGAGTGTAACATGCCTCAAATTTTGCGCCCAAAATGGCCGGAATGAACACAATGCCAAATTCACTCCTGCGCGCCATATCATCGCAGATCGTGAAGGACTGAATTTGTGATTTCGCGCAGGCCTTTGACAGTGGCACGTTTGTTGACTATATTGAGACATTGCCTCCCAAAGCTTCCATCTCGTTTGCAGGGTCAACATTATTCCTGCCGGGATTCAATAGAGAGCGTTCAGTGATCCGCCGGACGTGCATGAGGTCAGATTGACATGGCAAATAAGCAGGTTCCACAGGACCAACAAAGTGAGTGTGGGGCGCCGGATGATGTCCGGGCGGCTGGGGACAAACAGGCCGAGACGCCTAATGATGTCCCTGCGCTGGACCAATGCAAAGTCAGCTTTCCCATCGTCGGCATCGGCGCTTCGGCCGGGGGATTAGAAGCCTTTGAAAAGTTTTTTACACATATGCCACCCGATAGCGGCATGGCCTTTGTGCTGGTGCAGCATCTCAGTTCGCCCCATAAGAGCATTTTGGGTGACCTGGTGCAGCGTTTGACCCGTATGAAGGTCTACGCGGTCACTGATGGGATAGATGTGCAGCCCAACTGCGCCTACATCATTCCCCCCAACAAGGACATGGCTTTGCTGCACGGCAAGCTGCACCTAATGGAGCCGGAAGCGAAGCGCGGTCTGCGGCTGCCCATCGACTACTTCTTTCGCTCGCTAGCGCAGGATCAGCACGAGCGCGCCATCTGTATCGTACTATCCGGCACAGGCGCCGACGGCACCCTGGGTCTCAAGGCCATCAAAGGCAAAGGTGGAATGGTCATGGCCCAGGATATGCAGTCAGCCAAGTACGACGGAATGCCGCGTAGCGCGGTCAGCACCGGCCAAGTGGACTATGTGCTTCCGCCTGAGGAGATGCCGGGGCAACTGATGGCCTACGTCGAACATGCTTTTGGACTGGAGGGAGAAAGAATCGCCGCTCCGGTGCCCGAAACTATCGACTCGATAGAAAAGATATTTATCCTGCTACGCGCCCAGACAGGGCACGACTTTTCCTATTACAAGCAAAATACCATTCGGCGTCGTATCGAACGGCGCATGGCGGTCAATCAGATCGGGCGGCTCGACCATTACGTGCGTTTCCTCCAACAGAACCCAATGGAGGTGGAGACGCTATTTCGGGAGCTGCTCATCGGCGTGACCAACTTTTTTCGGGATCCGGAAGCGTTCGAATCTCTTCAGACCGCAAGTGATCCCGCCTCTCTTGGAAGGCAGATCGTCGGAGCAACCGGTGCGCATTTGGGTGGCCGGGTGCTCCACCGGAGAAGAGGCCTATTCCATTGCCATCCTATTGCGGGAACAGACGGACGCGCTGAAACGGAATATCAAGGTCCAGATTTTCGCCACCGACATTGATGGGGATGCCATCGAAAAAGCGCGCGCCAGGCGTCTACCCTGACGGTATCGTTGCAGACATCGCTCCAGACCGGTTGAACAAGTTCTTTTCCCAGGAAGGAAACGTCTATCAGATCAAGAAATCGATCCGCGACATGGTCGTCTTTGCCGAGCAGAACGTGATCGAAGATCCGCCATTTTCCAGGATTGACCTGATTAGTTGTCGCAACCTGTTGATCTATTTGCAGCCCGAACTACAGAAACGGGTGCTGTCCCTCTTCCACTACTCATTGAGATCGGATGGCGTCCTCTTGCTGGGCAATTCGGAGAGCGTGGGCGTATCTGCGGACCTTTTCGCCGCGGTGGATAAAAAATGGAAGCTGTACCGGCGCAGGGAGAACGTGTCCATTCAGCGCCCGTTGATGGGTTTCCCCCGCCCTACATTTTTGACCGATATTGAATCTGCACACGGAGTTGATGCGGTTGGGCTCGAGAAAAAGACCAGTTTGCGCGAACTGGCTGAAACGGCGCTCCTGCAGAACTATACGCCGGCTTGCGTCATCGCCAACGAAAAGGCCGACGTACTCTATATCCATGGTCGTACCGGGAAATATCTGGAACCGTCTCCCGGAGAAGCCAGTCTGAACATTCTCAAAATGGCGCGGGAAGGGGTGAGGTTGGAACTGGCCACAGCCATTCGCAAAGTCATCGCACAGAAAATCCCGGTCCGTTACACGGGCCTGGAGGTCAAGACGAATGGCGAACGCCAGACCATCAACTTGACGGTCCGGCCGGTGCTGGAACCACCCGGCATGCGGGGATTGATCATGATTCTATTCGAAGACATAGGCGCAGAGAACCGCGCTGAGGCTGTCGAAACGACTCCCGATCCGGCCACGGAAGATGCCGATCGGATCGGGAGTCGCGTCGCCGGGTTGGAACAGGAGTTGAGAGCCAAGGAGCAATATCTGCAGACCACTGTCGAAGAGCTGGAAACCTCCAACGAAGAACTTCGATCTACCAACGAGGAACTGCAATCCGCAAATGAGGAACTCCAATCCACCAACGAAGAACTCGAGACGTCCAAGGAAGAGCTACAATCGGTCAACGAGGAGTTGGTGATGGTCAACGCCGAACACCAGAAGAAGATAGATGAACTGTCGTTGGCCAACAACGACATGAACAACTTGCTGGCCGCCACCGGCGTCGGCACCGTCTATTTGGATCACCAGCTATGTATTCAACGCTTTACCCCCGCAGCCGCCAAAGTGATCAACTTGATCCAGAATGACATTGGGCGTCCTGTCGACCACATTTCCTCCAACCTGATGGACTATGACCACTTGGTGGCGGACGCACAGCAGGTTTTGGACACCCTAATTCCGATCGAGACCCAGGTGGAAACTGAAGAAGGGCAGTCGTATCTACTACGCATCCTGCCCTATCGCACCTTGGAGAATGTGATTGAGGGCGCGGTGATCACGTTCGTCGAGGTCACAGAGATGGAGAGGATACGGGCATCGTTGCACGAGTCCCAATCGCGTTGGCGCTCTCTCACAGAAAGTTCGCCCGATCAAATTGTGCTGCTGGACCGAGACGCCAATATCGAGTTTGTCAACCACACTGTGCCGGAACTGACTGTGGAGCAAGTCGTCGGCACACCGATCTATGACTATGTACCGGAAAAATTCCGGCCGATGATGCAGGCGTGCTTTGAACGGGTGTTGAAAACCGGCAATCCCGACCAGTATGAAACTGAGTTTATGCGCGCTGACGGTAGCATTGATCTCTACGAGGCGAATGTCGGCCCAATTGCACACGGCGATGAGATTGCCAGTCTGTTGGTGACCACTCGAAACATCACAGGACGCAAGAAGATTGAGCTACTTAGCCGGTTGTCTGTGGTTCTTGCCGACTCGAACGACGCGATTACCGTGCAGGATTTCGCAGGCAATATCACTGCTTGGAACCCTGGTGCAGAAAGGATGTACGGCTGGAGCGAAGCTGAGGCGTTGACAATGAATATCCGAGAACTCATCCCTGAAGAGAAGCGTGAGGATGCGCTGGCGTTTGTAAGAAAGTTGGCCGACGGAATGACCATGGAACTCTTTGAGACGCAGCGCATCACAGAAGAAGGTGAGGTTCTGGACATTAGGTTGACAGGCACGGCGTTGGTGAATGATGATGGGGAGCCGTACGCCGTTGCCACCACCGAGCGGGACATGACGGTACGCAAACCATGAAAACCATCGCAAGGAACTGCGTAACCTTCGTGGGGGGGTGAAAGGGAACCGGCAAACGATGGCAGAGAATGCTCATTCCGACAAGTTTACCGATCTACGCCGCCGGGCTGAAGAAGCGGCGCTCGATCAACCATTGGTCTTGGCCGATCTCTCCGCTGAGGATGTGCAGCGGTTGTTCCAAGAGTTGCAAGTGCACCAAATCGAACTGGAGATGCAGAACGACGAATTGCGCCGGACGCAACTGGAACTTGAAATCTCACGCAATGGATTGTCTGACCTGTACGATTTCGCCCCGGTAGGATATCTCACGCTCAGTGAGACGGGAGTGATCTTGGAGGCAAATCTCACCGTCGCTCACTTGTTTGGTGTGGCAAGAGGTGCTTTGATCGAGCAACCGATGCCCCGTTTTATCGTCAGCGCGGATCAAGACATCTTTTACCTGCATCGCAGGCGGCTTTTGGCAACGCAAGAGCCACAGGTTGACGAATTGAGAATCAAGAGAAATGACGGCATCCTGTTCTGGGCGCGGATAGAGGCAATCGTAGCGAAAAACAGTGATGGCCATACTATCTGTAGGACAACGGTGAGCGACATCACCGAGCGTGTGCAGTCAGAGGAAACGCTGCGAGAGAGCAACCGCCTCCTGGAAAATACCCTGGTGGAACTAAAGGAAACACAGGGGCGAATGATGCAGCAGGAACGCCTGGCTGCCGTCGGGAAGCTGTCTGCCGGAATTGCCCATGATTTCAACAATATCCTGGCATCAATCGTCCTCTACACCCATATGTCGCTGCGTATGAGCGATCTATCGTCGATTCTCCGCGAGCGTCTGGAGGTGATCGCCAGACAGGCTGACTACGCTGCCAAATTGGTGCAGCAGATTTTGGACTTTGGACGGCAGTCATTGATTGAGCGTCGCCCTGTGGCCGTAGATTCGGTCTTGATTGAGGCGGTCAAGCTGCTGCAATGTACGCTGTCGGAGACGATCCGGATCGACTTGGTGTTTGAGCCGGGTGACTATCGCATTAGCGCCGATCCAGTGCGGGTACAGCAGGCGATCATGAACCTGGCGTTCAACGCGCAAGATGCGATGCCGGATGGTGGAGAACTCGTTGTTACCTTGGCGGGAGTTGCGGGCGAGGAAATCAATTGCGTGGACTGCGGTCAGGTGGCGGATGGGAAGTGGGTGCGAGTGACGGTGAAGGACAGCGGTACGGGCATTCGGCCGGATGTGCTGTCCCACATCTTTGAGCCCTTCTTTACCACCAGAGCGCCGCTGGGGCATGGCTTGGGGTTGGCGCAGGTCTACGGTACCGTCATGCAGCACGAGGGCCACATCCAGGTGGATACAGAAATAGGGCGGGGAACGGCATTTAGGCTTTATTGGCCGGCCTTGCCTATGATCGAACCAAAGGCTCAGGTTCCAGTACAGTCTTATTCCATAGAAGGCAAAGGACAGATCATATTGGTTGTGGAAGACAATGCGACCATGCGGGCCGCATTGGTAGATGTGCTCGAGATACTGGGCTATCAGGTGTTGGCAGCAGCCAATGGTCGCGAGGGTCTCGATATTTACGAGAGCCACGGAGACAAAATTGCGCTGGTGTTGAGCGATTGGATGATGCCGCTAATGGATGGTCTAGAGTTGGTGCGCCAATTGGACGCACGGAAAATTGCAGTAAACGTCTTGGTGATGACCGGCTATCCACTGGGCAAGGAGACAATCAGTGCATTTCCGGAGTGTGTCGTAGGCTGGATATTGAAACCGCCGAATCTTGAACATCTGGCTGAAGCAGTGGCACAGGCGTTGGTCGGGGAATCCGGATCAGGTCTGTCTGCTTAACCCACGGTCAGCCAAGTGCCTGATCGTGGGTCTGTTTGATCCCGGATTTGAATGTATGGCATGTCAGGTATTACATACTTGCGCCTTCGCTGAAGACTCGGGACGGCGGCGCAAATCGGGCCTTCGGCAGGTTCGACGAGCGTTTATTCGCCTGTCGACACTTTCTTGTCGATGTCATTTTGCAGGCGCATATTGTGTTTGTCGCTTCACCGGCCCAATCAGGACAACTCCGCAGCATAGACCGGATAGCGCGACTGGCAGTGATGCAGCAGATTCTCCAACTTGATCGCCTTGAAGATCGATCCCTTGAATTTGAGCCGCCCGCTGGATATTCCCTTGCTGATGCGCAGGGTGCCGAGCAGCAGTTCATGCAGCGTGTCGCCTGTCACTGTGACGGTGATCGTCGGCTTGAGTTGCTGGTCACCATAGGATGCCAGTACCGGCTTCGAGCCACCGTCGACCCACAGATCGGTGACGGGATCGGTCAGTTCAAACTTGATCACCATATTCGATTTGGCCACGTCGTCCAATGCATGCGGCTCTTCGGCATTGATCTGGTTGAATAGGCGCACGAAGATATCGTTGATCTGGCCGGCGCTTTCGTATACGGAAGTCATGATTGCCTCGATCATTTGATTCATAACGGACTTTGACCGTTTCAGTTTACCCCAACTGGCGCGAAGCGTGTGAACGGCACACCGAATTGCGTCGGCACGGGTGTATCCGATTTTCCGGGGCACCAGTCGAGAGCACGAAACGAACCTCCGTGAGGAAGCCCCAAAATGTGGTATGCACCCCGCCGACAGGAGCCGGTTGACAACATCTCGTACTATCGTATACGGTTCTGCGAACTGCCCACCTATCCAGTGCCGATCACCACCATCAGGTAATTACCGGACTCAACTATGCTGACTGTTGCTGAAGTCCTCGCAGATGAACTCGTGGAGGCCGGCGTCGAGGTCGTCTTCGGCCTGCCCGGCGGCGAAAACGTGGTGGTTCTCGATGCCATTCGGCGTCGCGGCATCGAGTTCGTGCTGGTGAAAAACGAAAGCTCGGCCTGCTTCATGGCCGATGTGACGGCGCGGCTGACTGGGCACCCGGGCGTCGCTCTCACTACGCTCGGACCGGGCGCGACCAACGCCTATGTCGGCGTCGCCCACGCCTTTCTCGATCGGGCGCCGGTGCTGTTGGTCACGGCGGAGACCGAACCCCATCTGGTCGGTACGCACACGCACCAGGTGCTCGATCTGCAGGCCTGTCTCCGTCCGGTAACCAAGTTCTCGGCTTCCCTCGATGAATTCACGCCCAGAGCGACGATCCGCCATGCGCTGCTTGCCATGCAGACGGACCGCCCAGGCCCGGCTCATCTGGCCGTCAGCAGCCAAACGGCGAGCCGGCTCGCCCTTGATGCCGCGCTGCCGGCGCCGCTGCCGGCAGCGCGACCGCCACTTGGCCAGGCAGAGGTCGAGGCAGCTGCGTCCACGCTGGCTGCGTCCAGAAGACCACTCATCGTGGCCGGGCTCGGTCTGGAGCCGGAAGGAGCGTATGCGCAGCTCCAACGACTAGCCGAAGCTCTGGATGCACCGGTGATCGACACGCCCAAGTGCAAGGGAGCGTTGGCCGCCAGGCATCCGCTCTTTGCCGGCACCATCGGTCTGACCCGCGTCGATCCGGTCTACGAATTGCTGGACGAGGCAGACTGTATCGTCGCCGTCGGCTTTGACGTCGTGGAGCTGGTGAAGCCGTGGCGTCAGCCGCAGCCGCTGATCTGGCTGGCCAACTGGCGCAATCTGGATCCGGCAATTGCGGCGGAACACGAGCTTGTCGGCCCGATTGCGCCGGCATTGGAAAGCTTGGCCCACCACGGTGTCAACGCGCGTGATGCCGCTTGGGGACGAGCGTGGGTCGCGCGCTTCCGTCAGGCGCAGGCCGGCAGACCGCTATCTGTGCCGCGCTCCGGCCGGATGTTACCCCAGGCTGTCCTGTCGGCTGTACGGGATGCCACGCCGGACGATGTTCCGATTACGACCGATGTCGGTTCCCACAAGATTTTTACCGCGCTTGCCTGGCCTGCTCTTTACCCCAATCGCTACTTTGTCTCCAACGGGCTGTCGGCCATGGGCTTTGGAATCACAGCCGCGATTGCTGCTGCCCGCACCACAGACGGGCCGGTCGTCTGTATCACCGGCGACGCTGGCGCGGCCATGGTCTGTGGCGAGCTGGCGTTGGCCACAGAGATGCAGTTGCCCGTGATCGTCGTGATCATGAACGATGAAGCACTGGACCTGATCCGCACCGCCCAGATCCGCAGCGGTCGCACCGTCTACGGCACTGAGTTCAGAAATCCCGACTATGCAGCGCTGGCCACAGCATTCGGGCTGGACTACTACCGGGTGCATGATGAGGCTGGCTGTCGCGCGGCCGTCGAAACGGCATGGATCACACGTCGTCCCGCCATCTTGGATGCGTTGATCGATCCGGTAGGCTATCCGACAACCGTGCGAACGGCGCAAGCGTGATCCCGCCAAGGGCATTCGTGATATGCCCGCGATCGGCATCGAGCGTCAACCCAGGAGGAGTTCTATGCGATCCGACGACAAAAGAGCACTCGTAACCGGTGATGCCCGGGGCATTGGCGCTGACATCGACGAGCGGTTGACCTCCGCAGACGCCGCGCTTGTCATGGCGGATGTGCGGACCGGAGACAGCTGGACCTTTTTGCACGTCAATGACAGCCACATGGGTACGCCGCGGTCGTACCGCTTTCGACCGGCGATTAACCGTCGATGGGCAGCCATCAAGCAGCAGATGGCGACGATCGACGCCGAATTTCTCCTTCACGGCGGCGATTTGACGCGCGACGGCGAAATCCATGAGTTCGAGTACCGGCAGGCACGGGAAGACCTAGACACGTTGCCCTTTCCCACTTTCGTGATTCCGGGCAATATGGATGTCGGCAACAAACACGCTCCGGAAAACGGCGCCAAACCCAAGTGGGAAGAACTGGGTGTGGCCTGGCATGATCCGGCGTTGAATATGACGGCCGGTCGGCTGGATCTATTTTCCTCCTACTTTGGACCGGCAAACTGGACATTTCTCTACCGAGGCGTGCGCTTTACCGGTTTCTACGCGGCCGTGGCCGGAACGGGCCTGCCTCATGAGGAACGGCTCTGGCACATGCTTGGGCGGATACCCCAGCTGCCGCCCGCACGCCGGCACGTCGCAATGATGCACTACTGGCCCTTCATGGAGGAACCGGATGAGCCTGCCTGGGATCTGACGGACCCCGCGCAATATGACAACTGGTACTTCTCTATCGATCGACCGCACCGTCAACGACTCTGGCAGCTGCTTCAGGAGGCACGGGTAGACATCCTCTTCTGCGGCCACGTGCATACGGGACGGCCCGTTCAGCTCGTGGACGGTATCCGCGTCTACCGGACCCAGCCGGCCGGCAACACGGCACAGCTGGCCGAACGCTGGCCCAATGCCGACATCCGTTTCGGTTTTCACCGCTGCGATGTGACGGATAGCGGAATCGACGTCACCTTCGTCCCCGGTGCAGATCAGTGCGATGAATTTGACTCGTACGGGCCGATGGGTCACCCGTCGGCCGCACTGCGCGACTACTCGATTGCTCGTGTCGCGCCGCCGTTGGGCTAACATCAACCACGCATTCGACCATTCGGGAGGTAGCAAAATGAGAATCGCCGTACTCGGCATGTACCACGAGACCAATACCTTTGCCGTCGAGCAGAACGATGATCCGGCGCAGTGCCGGTCCAGATCGGGCAAGAGCTGCTCGACAAGGCGCACCCTCGAGACTACATCGGCGGCTTTGTGGAAGAAGCGTCACGGCATGCGGACGTGGAACTGGTGCCCATTGCCAACGTCGACTTTGTCAAGGGCGGACGCGGTGGGCTAATCAGTGCCGACGTCTTCGGCACTATCTTGATCTGTTTATCGATGGACTGCGCAAGGCACAGCCGCTGGACGGCGTCTACTTTGCGCTTCACGGCGCCATGGCCGTCGAGGCTCCCTACGCCGACGCCGAGGCCGTGCTCATTCGTGCCGCGCGCAAGCTGCTGGGCGATGAGATTCCCTTTGTCGGCACCTATGACTTCCACGGCAACTACACCGACGATGAGTGTTCGGCCCTGGTCCCTTTTCCGCTGAACACCAACCCCCACATCGACGCCTACGAGCGTGGCATCGAGGCCGCGCAATGTCTGTGCGGATGTTGGCCGGCGAGATCACCGGTGACCAAGCGGGTCTACGTACCCATTATCGGCCCCAACATCGGCCAGAGCACCTGGAACATCGATCCGGCGGAAGAAGAGCGACTGCCGCTCTTCCAGCTCAATCTGGGGCGCGAGGAGATGGAGAGCGTTGCCGGGCGTGATCAACGTCACCATCCAGGGCGGCTACGGCTACTCGGACCTGCCCTACACGGGCATGTGTGTCATGGTGACCACCGACGGCGATGCCGAGCTGGCTATCGACTGGCCAATCAACTGGCGGGTGAGCTGTGGGGCAAACGGCGCGAGATCTTGACCGTGCGCCCCATCTTGCCCATCGACGAGGGAATCCGGCGGGCCATGGCCTTTGAGGACGGCCTGGTCTGCCTGGTCGACATCGGCGACGATCCGGGCAGCCTCTGCCCGGCCGACAGCCCGGCGGTGCTCGAGGCGTTGATCCGTTTGGGCGCATCGGATTGCGCGTTGACCATTCGCGATGCCGAGGTGGTCTCAGCAGCCATGGAGGCCGGCGTCGGCGCGACCTTGACCATGCCGATGGGCGGCAAGACCGACCAGCGTTTCTATAGACCGCTGGACGTGACCGGCTATGTGAAGTCGTTGGACGACGGCAAATACAAGATCGTCGGCCCAACCCACGGTGGCTGGAGCAAGGAGGTGGCCCAAGAGTCCTTCCGTGATGCCGATGTCGGCCCCCGCGCGGTCATTCGGATCGGCGACAAGATCGACGTAATCTTCGGCACCAACCAGCGGACCGGCAAAGATCGGGACTTTTTCAAGAGCGCCGGCATCGTGCTGGAGGAGAAGAAGATCATTGTCGTCAAATCGAACCAGGCGCATCGGGCCTCCTTCGACCCGGTGGTGGACTTGACCATCGAGCTGGACACGCCGGGCGTATCGACTGCCGACTATCGACGTCTGCCGTTTGAGCACATTCCCCGCCCCATTTATCCGCTTGACTTGGAGATGGCGTGGGAGGCTGGGAGCTGATCATGTCTGAGGAACGGCTGAATCCGGCGCGTGCCGGACACGACCAAACGCTCAGTGCGGCGTAGCGAGCGCGCCGGAGCAGCTATTCATCATCCGGCACCAGGGGCCTGACCGCATGGCGGATCAGGTCATCCAGCGCGATGAACTCGAGGGCTGAAATGTGGGTCGCCTCCAACACAATGGGAGGGGCAACCCCTGCCTCGAGTGCCTCCTGCCAACGCGGCGCGCAGAGGCACCACTGGTCTCCCGCTTTCAGGCCGGGAAAGAGGAACTCCGGTCGAGGCGTGATCAGATCATTGCCGCGTCCGGCCGAAAACTCAAGAAATTCATCGGTAACCCGCGCACAGACCACGTGAATGCCCGCGTCATCGGCTCCCGTGCGGCAACGGCTGTCCCGGTAGAATCCGGTCAGCGGGTCATCTGAGCAGGGCTGGAGGTCGCCTCCCAATACATTTTGTGACATTTGCTTTCTGTCCGTCCTTCCTTATGCCTCGGGTGTGTTAGATCAACAGCGCGCCCTCGTGGCGCAAGAGCCACTCCTTGCGCCAAAGCCCACCGCCGTAGCCGGTCAACGCGCCGTTGCTACCGATGATGCGGTGGCAGGGCACGATGATTGAAATCGGGTTCTGTCCGTTGGCCGCACCTACGGCGCGGACCGCGTTTGGTTTCTCCAGAGCCAGTGCAATGTCCCGGTAGGCTGCGGTCTCGCCGAAGGCGACCGCAAGCAACTGTTGCCACACTGACCGCTGGAAGATCGTGCCGATGAGGGAGATCGGAAGATCAAAATCCTTCCGATCGCCTGCGAAATAGGCCGACAGCTGGTCGACGGCAGCGGCCACGACGGCATCTGACCCCATCCCCGCGCGCGCGCTTTCCACGAAGTTGGCGGCAATGAGTGCACGGCCGTCACTGGCGACCTCAACAAGACCGATAGGCGAGTTCAAATAGGCATACGCTGTGGCGATTTCGGCCGGTTTAGTGGACATCTGTTTTCCACGTAATCGTGCAGGTATCTCGAATCCATGACGCCGGATATTTCCGATCGAGTGTAGCACGGGCCTTGAGTGTCGCCAAGAGCGAAATGCAAGGCGAATACCTTTTGGTGGCGTGCGCCCTGTGGTACAATCCCCGTCACCTATGTACGCGTGGAAACTGCCGTTCCTGATTTTGTTGTTGTGCTTCGCCGGACTGGCCTTTGGCCTGGGCTACGTCGCATACCCGCTGCTACACCCCTATATGGATGCCTTGACCGTTGACCTTGCAAGGCCATCGTCGAGCGGAACTCTCAAAGAAGATCGATCCGCCGCGACGGCTACAGCGGACACCGGGACAGATATGCAACTCTTGTGGGAAGTCTGGCGGCTGCTTGATCGCGATTTTTTTGGCGACAAGCCGAATGAAGACGCACGGCGGTACGGAGCCGTGCGCGGTCTTGTGGACTCGTTTGGCGATCCCTACACATTCTTTGTCGAACCGCAGCCGCGCGAACTGGAGCAGGATAGCCTGCGCGGAAGCTTCGGCGGTGTCGGCGCCTACATACTGCGCGATGAGGACGGCTTCAAATTGTCGCCGATGCCCGGCCAGCCGGCCGAAAAGGCCGGTATTCGGGAAGGCGACCTGTTGCTCCTGGTGGACGACACGGAAATCACGCTCGAGATGAGCGAAGATGACGTCGTGGCGCTGGTGCGTGGTCCGGTCGATACGGAAGTCGTGTTGGTCGTCCGGCGCGCGGTTGCGAACGATGAATCTGACGAACTGACCATTGCCGTCAATCGTGCTGTCATCGAAACGCCCAGCATCGAGTACAGCCTGCTCGAAAAGAGCGAACTTGAGCAGAGTGGCGCAACGGCGGAGGTCGGCTATATTCGGCACTTACTGTTTACGGAACGCAGCCCCGCGGAGATGGAACAGGCGATCGACGAACTGGTGACCGCGGGCGCTACCCGCTTTGTGCTCGATCTTCGCGGCAATCCCGGTGGAATTCTTGATTCCGCCACCAAGACTGCCGACATTTGGCTCGATGGTGGTCTGATACTCGTGGAAGAGCGCGCCGACGGCGCCCGCCAAGAATACCGCGCCCTTCCCGGTGGCGCCGGCGTCAATTTTCCGCTCGTCGTTATTGTGGACGGAGCATCGGCCAGCGCCAGTGAAATCGTCGCTGGCGCTCTGCAGGACAATGGGCGGGCGCAAGTGGTTGGTGAGCAGACCTTCGGCAAGGGCAGTGTGCAGTTGATCCACCCACTCACCGATGACAGCAGCCTGCATGTAACGACTGCAGAGTGGTTTACGCCGGACGGCCGCCAGATCAGCGGGCAGGGCCTCACGCCGGACCAGGTGATCGAGCCGGGGTCGGACCCGTTGCCGGTGTCACTCGAGCTCCTGCGCGACGAAGCGGTGGCCGAGTCAAGCATCGAAGAAGACAGTGTAATTTGGCCCCAGTAGATCCCGGAAGTAACGAGGCCCGCGGCTATCTTGTCATTTCCACTCGAAAAAGCCTGCCCCTTTAGTACTGCCGTGGTATCTACACCGGAATGTATTAGGAACGCATGTCTGAAGATCAAACAAATCCAACAGTCGCTTCGGCGCCATCCAGTGAACCTGCCGTAGAAAGATCGTCTCTTGAGCGTTCGAGAGATGAGCCGACTACCGTGCCGGCGCCTGTCAGGCGCCGGCACGCCCGGAGCAGCCCCCTTGGCCGGCAACCGCTACTCTACGGTTGTGTCGGCCTGCTCGTCCTTGGCTCAGTCTTTTTGTTTGGTCTCGGGCTTGGCTTCGGCGCCGCCCGAATCTCGGACAGCGGCGCCACTGCCAGTACGCTGGCGGTACCGGCGGCTGCCGGGTTCGGCAACCACGCCGGCGCCGCATCCGAGCAACTCGAGGATGATTTTGGCGTCTTCTGGGAAGCCATGAATCTGCTCTATCGCGATTTCTACGGCGAACTGCCCAGCGACGAGGATGCGACCTACGGCGCCATTCGCGGTGTCATCAACCAGCTCGACGACCCGAATACATCTTTTATGGCGCCGGAGGATGCGGAATTCTTCCGGAGCAGCATCCAGGGTAGCTTTGAAGGCATCGGCGCACGGGTTGACTGGGATGAAGAACGCGATGCAGTCCGCATCGTCGAACCCTTCGAAGGCCAGCCGGCCTGGAATGCAGGCGTGCGTCGCGATGACCTTGTCACCGCAGTCGACGGCGAAAGTCTGGCCGGTTCTGACTTGAGGGACGCCGTCATGAAGATTCGCGGCCCTAAGGGCAGTGTGGTGACGTTGACCATCGTGCGCGAGGGCGCAGCAGAACCGTTCGACATCGAGGTGACGCGCGACACCATCGAATTGCCGACCATTGCCACGGATAGCCTGGGCGAAGGGAAGGAAATCGCCTACGTGCGGCTCTCGACCTTCAACGAGAACGCCGGCGAGGATGTACGTAACGCAGTGAAGGAGGCTATGGAGAATGACCCCGTCGGCATTATCTTCGATCTGCGCGGCAACACCGGTGGCCTGCTTCGCGAGGCGGTCAAGGTGACGAGTGTGTTCATGGATGACGAGGATGTGTTGATCGAGCGCTTCGCCGACGGTGAAACACAGACCTATGCCACGGAAGGCCGCGCGTTGGTCAATGAGATCCCCATCGTCGTGCTGGTCAACGGTGGATCTGCTAGCGCCAGCGAAATCGTGGCCGGCGCGCTGCAAGATGCCGGCCGTGCCACCTTGATCGGCACAACGACCTTCGGCAAGGGCAGCGTGCAGCTTCCCCATACATTGAGCAATGGCGGCATCATGCGCGTGACGATTGCGCGCTGGTTTACTCCTGAAGATCGCTCCATCGACGGCACGGGCCTCGAGCCTGACGTGGAGATTGAGATCACAGATGAAGAGTTCGAGGCCGACATAGACCCGCAGTTAGACGCTGCGATCAAGCATCTAATGAATCCCGGCCGGAAGAATCAGACAGACAAATAGTCATTGTACCCGACTGAAACGGCGAATACTTGCTGTCGTGGTATTCACGCCCAAATGAACTTGAGGAAGAGGAAACGAGGGAATGACGGTCTGCCGACGACCTTCGTTCATTGTCAATCATGGCCAAGAAGAAGACAGGCGTAACTGAGACGCCCAAAGGTCCGCGGACCGTTGCGACCAATCGCAAGGCGCGGCACGACTATTTTGTCGAGGAGAGCTTCGATGCCGGTATTGCATTGACCGGCACGGAGATCAAGTCGATCCGCGAGGGGCGGGTGAACCTGCGCGAAGGGTTCGTCCTGGTCAAAAATGATGAGGCGTGGCTCATGAATGTCCATGTCTCGCATTATGAGAAGGGCAACCGGTACAACCACGAGGAAACCCGTCCGCGCAAGTTGCTGTTACACCGCCGGGAGATCAATCGACTCTTCAGCCAGGCGACGCAGAAGAACTGGACCATCGTGCCGCTGAAGATGTATATCAACGACAAAGGGCTCGCCAAGGTCGAGATCGCGCTGGTCCGCGGCAAGAAGCTCTACGACAAACGGGACACCATCGCCAAGCGCGATGCGGATCGGGATATTCAACGGGCGTTGAAGCAGACATACTAATCGGTATTGACATCAATGTTCAATGTCCGATTGCGCATCGTGTGAACGCCGGCACCGCGACCTGGCGACCTGTTCATCGCATCCTCACCAACCATCGAGCAAACTCATCAAACGGACCGCATCGTCATGTCGGTGCAGGGCGATCATCGATTGACGACAGGAAAGGCGCGTGGTGAGCCGCAATCCGGACAGCGAAATCGCAAAGCTCAAGACCCTGGCCTCCAAGCCGGACGAACAGAGCGCGGCGGCAGCGGCACTTCTAGAGCCGCGCCGGCGTCGCGATACATTGCTGGCTGCGCTTAACGTCTTGACCCAGCGCCCGTATGAACCGGCGCGCGAGGCTCTGTTGGCGCTCTATCGCTATTATGCTGAACAGGGCGAGCTACGTGATCCCGGCTGTTTTATGCGCGCTGCATTGTTGCCGGCCTGGCGACCGTTGGCGCGACCCGATGACACACCATTGCTCTTGGCGGCGGTGGATACCTATGAGTTTCTGCCGCCGGACTTCAAGGAAGACGCGATCCTGTTGCGGGCCGGCGCGCTGGTCATGCTCAACGAGCTGGACGAAACGCTGGCCCGATTTCATGCCGCCCGCCTGCTCATCGACGGCTATGCCCACGAGATGTCCGGAGAACCGGCGCTGACCGCCGTGCGTGTCTTAGCCAGCCAGGACCAGACGGTGGCGCTCTATTCGTATGCCATGCGGCACGGAGGGACGCTGGGTGAGGTCGTGTCCGAATGTCTGCGCAACCTGACATTTCTACCGGTCTCGCTCGTACCGGGTCTGCTGGCGCGCCACCGTGAGACCGATGACGGTATCATCTTGGTGGGACTTTTTGATCTGCTGCTCAACCACCGCGAGGGACCGCTGGCGCGTGCGTTTCTGGAAGAATATCTACGCGAGGGCGACAACCTGGACGCCTACCGCTACCTTGCCATGACCGTTATTGCGTGCGGCGACGAACTGCTGATCGACGAGTTGTTGTCCGTGGCACGGTTGGAGCAGAATCAGGAGAGGGCGGCTGTGCTTTTGGAGGCGCTGACGCTATTGCCCGATGACGTTGAGATTGGTGCTCTTCGTCGGCGTCTGGAAGCCCAAGCGCACCGGCCGAGACCACGAAATCTGCAGTAAGGTAGATCGATGACAAACGCAGAACCCATATCATCTTCGCGGGCCTGGGTACTGGCAGCCCGGCCCAAGACACTTCCCGCCGCCGCCGGTCCGGTGGTCGTGGGCACGGCCGTGGCGGTTGCCGACGGCGGCTTCGCCTGGCTGCCCGCGCTGGCAGCGTTGGTCGGCGCGCTGTTGCTCCAAGTGCTCAGCAACTTTGCCAACGACTACTTTGACTACTTCAAGGGTGCGGATACGGATGCTCGATTAGGCCCCACCCGGGTGACTGCGTCCGGCCTGATCACGCCGGCACAATTGCGTCGGGGCATGGTTGTGGTCATCGCACTGGCTGCCCTGGTGGGCTGCTATCTCATCCTGATCGGCGGCTGGCCGATCTTGGTCATCGGCGTCGCCGCCATATTGGCCGCGATTCTCTATACCGGCGGCCCTTTTCCCTTTGGCTATCACGGATTGGGCGATCTGTTTGTCTTTATCTTCTTCGGATTGGTGGCCGTTTGCGGCACATATTATGTTCAAACGTTGGCGCTGACCACGACCGCAGTCTTGGCCGCCGTTCCCATCGGCGCGTTGGTTACCAACATCCTGGTGGTCAACAATCTACGCGACATCGAGACCGATCGCGCTGCGGGCAAGCGAACGCTGGCTGTCATGCTCGGCCGTCGCGGCACGCGGTTGGAGTACACGGTCCTGCTGGTCATCGCCTATGTCATCCCTATCTGGTTTTTCGTGGACGGGCGCTTTTCGTTCTGGATAATCCTGCCTCTACTCAGCCTTGGTCTGGCCGTACCGTTGGTGCGCGCAGTCTTCACCGTCACCGGGAGGCCACTCAATCCTATCCTGGCCGGATCGGCACGATTGAGTCTGGTTTTTGGGTTGCTGTTTGCTGTCGGCATGGTTCTTTAAGTCGCTGACGAGGACAGCGGTATGCGACACAATATCCTATACGTCTTCGCCAGTGATCCCTGTCACAGAGTAGGCGTTGTCGGCATGCAAATCGCGCGGCAACGCTGTGAACCTACTCCTCGGTCACAAGTAACCGATAAGGTTCACTGCTATAGCCACGTACGCGATAGACTCGAATATAGTATGTTCCCGGCTCTTTGGGTGTAAAGCCAAACGACTCATTCTTTACCTTTGCTCTACGCGATCCGTCCAGAAACCTGTCGCGTTCCCCATCGTAAATGTAGACATCGTAGTCTGCGTTTTTCGGAATGTCGCTCAGCCTAACATTAATTCGGCTAGCCGACGCCAATGTGACGCTGTAGTAGTCGCTACCGTCAGCGATGCCGCAGATTTCCGACTTGGCCTCCTGGCCGAACTCCAATGGCGTTGCCGAGCATCGGTGATTGTTCGGCTCAAGTGGACCAGGAGCTGAGCAAGACGGGATCTCGTCACCACATGGCAGAGCAATCGGTGGATCGACTGGCGTCACAGGTATGGGTTTGACCATGTGGGGCATGTATATCTTCCACTTGTCGACAAAACCGATTTCGTCGATCAGTACGGAACCGGACATGGACTTCCATTCATAGGCGATCTTGAACTCGGATAGGCTAGTCAGATCGATTGCCGCGCCGAAGTAACTTAGCGGAATCAAGACCTCTCTGGCGAACTTGGTGGGTCGCACGTTTTCAAAGTATCGTTGCTTGCCCTTCGAGTCTCGAAGGTAGAAATGTGGCTCCTCACCGCCTTCGGCGCCTGAGATCACAAAGCGGAGATAGGTGTACTCCGATACATCCAGACGGTCCAATTCTGATATGAGCCAACCGGATGAGTCGCCGGTCACCGAGTAATTCATTCGGTATGCACAGCCACTTTCGCCGTGGGCGACTGCGTCTGCACTGATCGTCGCCGGAGGATTGTTATCCTGCCCCCATCTTTTCAGTTGTGCATTCCAGAGATTGCAGTCGTCAAAATTGTCTACCCAGAGAGGCGGCAAGTCGTCCGCCGGAGAAAGCTTGAAATTGTCGACATAGACTGTACCGCTGTCACTGGCAAACCACGGATGTGAGCTGACCAGCACATTCAGGTTCTCGACGCAGTTCCAATCAATATCCGGACCGAAGGCGATTAAGGGTATTGAGACCCGCTGCTTTTTTGTGGTGATTCCTCCGGCAAGATAATCGCTGATCTTCACTTTCGGAATCTGCCGTTCGCCACCCAGTCCACAATCCCGAAACTCAACGGCGACCTGTTCACCTCCCGTTTCACCCCGAATGTCGAAGGAGAGAACGTCCTTGCGTGAGAGCAAGCTGCTGTTGCCGAGATGCGTCCAGTAGATGGATTCAGAGATACCGGCGGTCGTCTCGACATCGTAGACCAGCTTGATCTCACCGCTCGGGTAGCTGAAGGTGATGTGGGTCTGATCCTCAGGCCGGCTCCAGTATCCTGTGAGCCCGCCCAGTCGGTTGTATTCATCCTGGTCCTCGAAATCGTCGATGACGACATCCTCAGGGAGAAACTGGATGTTGTCGAGTAGTACAGCGCCGACGCCACTGCTGATGTGCTGATGGGCAAGTACATTCACTTGGCCGATACAGGTCAGGTCGGTGATGGCCTCAAATTCGGTGAGCGGGACTACGGCCGCGCCCCAACTGGCGGTTAGAATCCCGGTGTGCAGGTAGTCGTCTACCTTCTCCTTGGGAAATTGCGCCGGCCCATGTAGACCGCAGTCCTTCAATTCCACGTAGAGCTGTTCACCCCCTTCAGTGCCGAGGAGGCTGACCCACACCACATCGAGATCGGTCACATTGAGGCTGATCGCACTGGATGAGTAGAGGGCGTAGGCGTCGGGTGAGGTAACATCATACGACATCTTGAGCCGGCCCTGGCTGCCTTGAACGACTCCCTGGCAATCGACCGTGCCGCCCAGTTCCGCCCAACATCTCGCCTCTCCATCCAGGTTATTGATGCCGTCGAAGCCGTCCTCAAAGTCGTCGACAACTATCTGTTTGCCGGCGTCTGCTATTTGCACGCGGGGTGCCGCACTGACGACGCCGACGAATAAGAGGCAACTCGCATAGAGAGTCACGCCGACGCAGAACGCTATCGTTGTCAAAATCGTGTTTCGCATTAGCCGTTCCTTTCGCAGTCGAAATGCAGTGCGATCAGTCTTGCGGAGGTGTATTGAATTCTTGCCCATTTACGCCACCGGCTTGGTAGACGAATAATCTGCAGCCGTCACTCAACATTGTGGCGGCCCGATCGTTTGCCATGTCCCAGAGGCGCACCCCCCAACAGGTCGCCTGGCCAGGTTCAACAGTTGTGCCGAGGACGCTGTCGGCTGCGGATATGTCCACAAGAACTTCGATTTGCTCTCCGGCGCCGACCGGGCTTTTTCCCGCAGTCATGGGATCCTCGCCTAACCTCCAAAACACCAACTCGTAGCCGGTGTCTGTGGGCAAGCCGGCGGCCAATGCCGTCCAGGCAAAGCGCTTTCTGCCGTTGTTGTCGAGCGTCTCTCCTGCTGCAGGAGAGACGCGCCGCACGGTGCCGGACAGTGGGACTGGCTGCACTGGGTGATGTTCCTGCCGTGGACGCTGGCACCAATGTCGGCCTCGGCGTAGATGTATTCGTCGGTGTCGCAGTTGGCTGAGGGGTGACAGTTGGCGTCTCAGATGGGATCGGCGTGTCGGTGGACGTTGCCGTTGGTCGTTGCGTCGCTGTGGCAGTTGGACGCGGCGTGTTCGTCTCCGTTGCAGTTGGCTCGTGAGTTTCGGTAGCTGTTGACGTCGGTTGCGCTGTGTCGGTTGGCGTTGCGTCGGCGCGGCGTGTTGCGTTGTAGCGTCAGCGGCTCAGCGCTGACGCCGGTTGCTTCAGGCGGATCGGGTACCGCCCTGTTGAAGCTGCGCCGGAAGATCTATTGCATGGTTAGGGCAGATTCGTGCTCGACAACGGGCCGTCCCTGCAAAGCTCTGCCTGCCGCGTCTTCAGCCCATAACCGCACGGACGGCTCACGTCAGCGGAAGCCTCTCAAGCTGGACAAGCCGAGACCAGCACCGGCCCTCGGTCTGTGGAAGACGCACGCCGACCATGGTAGCGATCTTCTCTCCCGACCGACGCGTGCCCCGCTCAGCCGCGAGCAGCGGATCCTCGACCTCGACCGCCCGTCTTCACTTGCACGCGTAGTAGTCAATCGACGGTTGCCCCATATCCGACTGGCCCAGTGCCTGCGCATAGTCGGTCCGGTACTCACGGGTGCCGATGGTCTCGACAGGCAGTGTGGGCAGCCATGGTCGCCTCCAGCCTCATGTCAGAATCTCGTCTGTCCAAACACTGAATCCGGCCGCGGACAGACCCGTACCGAGTCGATTCTTGAACTCAGCATCCAGACGGTTGTAGCTGAGAAAGATCTGGGGTGTGGCGAGAGCTTCGCCAAGGAGGTCGTTCCCTACCGCTACTTCTGAAAACCAGGCATCGTAAAGCTGCCGAACTAGCGGATTGGCAGGGACATCCTTGTGCGCCGCTTGGATTAACTCCCGTATACGTCCGGCACCGTCCGCCCATTCGATGAGGTTGAAGATAGTGTCGTTCAGATTCTCGCCCCCCGCAATGCTCAGCGAGGTTTTCGTTCAACTCGAAACGCACCATGTGACGCAACGCTGGTTCGCCACGATAAGCGTCGAGCAGGGCTTCCTGAATTTGTCGGTATTCTTGTCCGTCTAGCGCCATGTTCGTTCTGTGGGTTCGGGGATCCCGATACGTCTGAACCTTCCGGCATCAACAACGCGCGCTGTTACATGGCCGACGATCAGAATGCCGTCGCCACCGGTTCGCCGTTTCCGGCGTCGATTTCATCTTCGAAGTCGACATAATCCATACCATATCGAGAGGAGAAATAAGTCCTGTATGAGAAGAGCTATGGAGGCATCATATCACAAGTCGTACTCCATGTCACCGGTGAAAACCATAGATGTTGATTTGTTGATTATCCGAGTTGATTTTTAACTACAAATGGCGTACGCTTTATGTGTACACATTTGGTGAGAGGCCATATGCCGAAATGGATGTAGACGCCATGTCCGAAATCAATGTCAAAGAACTGCGCGATCAGTTGGCACGGTTTATTGCTCAAGCCGAGGCGGGCGATGAGATTACCATTACCCGGCGTGGCAAGGTCGTGGCGCGACTGGTCCCGCCGCCTCAGACGCCGACACAGCTGCCGGACCTGACCGCATTTCGTGCGTCGATTGAACTGCGTGGCGAAGGGATGAGCCAAACTGTGGTGAACCAGCGACGGGATGCCCAGTACTAACCCATGATCTACCTCGATACCAGTGTGCTGGTCGCCTACTACTTGCCGGAGCCGATCAGCCGGCAAGCACAAGCGTACATCCTGTCTGCCACTGGCGTTACAGTGAGCGAGTTGGCTCAGGTCGAGTTCTTCTCGGCCCTAGCGCTGCGCCAGCGGACCGGTGATCTGTCACTGACCGACGCGCAGCGAGTGGCGGCCCTCTTTGCCGGGCACCTGAACGAGGCACTCTACCGCGTGCTGCATCTCAAAAGCGCTGTCTATCGTCTTGCCCGCGACTATATCGCCCGCTTCGACTTACCCTTGAAAGCACCGGATGCGCTGCACCTGGCCGCAGCTGTAGTGGAGCAACTTCCGTTGGTCACGGCGGATCGCCAGTTGGCCCGAAATGCGACCGTGCTCGGTCTTGACGTGGATGTGCTTTGGGTCGACTGATCCCATCAACCAGCATTCGCGCTCGAAGCCGGTTGTCGTGACATTCAGGCACCAGGTGATCGAGATCGCCGGGTGGGAAGCGTGAACCAGTTCATGACACTGTGCGAACTTCGGTGGCATCCCTACCGAAAGACCACCAACTGCCCCTCCCGCCGCGCTTCTTCTTTGGTGTAGCTCACGCCGTCGACCTTGTTGCCCCGTACGTCCAACAACGAGATCAACCCGCCTTTGTTGGAGAGCGTCGTCGTCCCCATGGTCACCGACCGAACTTCACCGGGCGCGAGCCAGATGTCGTTGGAGATGGTGTGCGCCTCGTCGTTCTTGTTGAGTAAGGACCACCCACCTAGCGAGAGACCCTGGTTGGATCGGTTCAGCAGATAGACCATTTCCGGTCGCCCCGTAGAGTCGGGCTGATTCTCGCCTCCCAACGGGTTGACCAACGCCGCCACAATCGCGACACGTAGATCGTCGACGATGATGACCTCGTCGCCCTCCTCGACTTCTTCTTCTACTTCCTCCTCGTAGCCGCGGTCGATCAGCTGGGCCAGGGTCTGGCTGCCCGGCAAGGCATGGCCCTGCTCCTCGTCCGTGTGCACTGCCTGCGAGGCAAAGGCCAGGAAGATGGCGGCGACGCGATCTTCGTCCGGAAAATGGATGAGTACACCACCGTCCTGCCAGACACCGTCATATTTGGCGAAACGTCCCTGACTGCCTTGGTTCATGTGGATGTCGTGGATGCCCTGGTTGTCGCTGTAGGGCTCGCCGAAGAGATAGACCGTTGCGTTGCGGTTGATGGCGGCCTGTAATTCCGGCATCACATAGTCGATGATGTCGTCGCGCTCGCCCGGCTGGTCGTGAGGGAGTAGGCGACCTTTGCTGAGGTCTACCAGATTCCCGCGAATAAAGTCCAGCGCGCCGCCGCCGGCACGACTCGGGATGCGGTTGAAGCCCGTCCCCATTGCGCGCACGGCGTCGACGACCGGATGACGAAAGTCCGGCTCGAGCCAGAAGACAAGTTCCGAGATGGCCGAACCGGACTTCACGTTGATCGACGCCCTGCGCGCGTTGCCGAACGAGCCGCCCGAGCCGTCGTCGTAGAATAGATGGATGTGGGGCGTATTCGGATCCTGTTGGGCGCGCTCGGCGCTGACGCGCACCGGTTTGGCGACCCAAACTCCGTAGTTGTTGATTGCCATGGCCTGCTTTCCCTTCTGGATGCGTGTGTGTCCACGGAAGTGGACTCCAAATGGAGCGTAACAAACGCCCGGTATCGAACGGTTCGCTCTCAGGCTACCGGAAAACCGGGCCTGTGTGCTCAATGACTACTGAACGAAACCTGTATGCCATATCCTGCCAGCACGTAGCCTGACCACAGCGGGCGGCTGCGAGGACCGCCCCGGCGAACCGGAATCTACTAGACCTTCGACCAGCCGCGAACCCGCCGAGCGTATGGTGACGCAACGCGTCACCATGCCCTATAGTAGTGGCGACGTGCACCGACTTCTCTTGCCCGTGAAATCGAGGGCTGTCTCTGTCAATCATCAGTCTTGACCAGCCAACAGGAGGTATCGACAATGGCACAGCGTGTACTCATTCTCGGCGCGGCCGGGCGTGATTTCCATAATTTCAACGTCTTCTTCCGCGACAACGCCGACTACGAAGTAGTGGCCTTTTCCGCCGCACAGATTCCCAACATCGAAGGGCGCCTCTATCCACCGGTCTTATCCGGAGCACTCTACCCGGGCGGCATCCCCATCATCGCCGAAGAGGATGCCGCCCGATTGGTCAAGCAGAAGCGTATTGACGTCGCCCTCTTCGGCTATAGCGACGTGACCTATGAGCATGTCATGCGATTGGGCGCGCAGGTCATGGCGGCCGGCGCCGGCTATCTGTTGCTGGGTCCGCGCCAGACCATGCTCAAATCGACGGCGCCGGTCATCGCGGTCTGTGCCGCGCGCACCGGCGCTGGCAAGAGCCAGACCAGCCGGCGTGTCGTCGAGCTCCTGCGCGGACAGGAGCTACGCGTCGTGGCGGTGCGCCATCCGATGCCCTACGGCAACCTGGCCGAGCAGACAGTTCAGCGCTTCGCCGACCCCGGCCGACCTGGATCGCCACCATGTGACGATCGAAGAGCGCGAGGAGTACGAGCCCTACATCGAGCGGGGCCTTGTGATTTACGCCGGTGTCGATTACGAAGCGGATCCTGCGTGCAGGCCGAAGAAGAGGCGGATGTGATCGTCTGGGACGGCGGCAACAATGACCTGCCCTTCTATCGCGCCCGACCTGTTGATCACCGTGCGTCGATCCTCACCGCGCCGACCACGCCGTCCACTATCATCCGGGTGAGATCAACGTGATTAACGCCCATGTCCTCGTCATCAACAAGATCGATACGGCAGATTTCGAGGCCATCGAGCGAACGCGGCAGATCGCGTATGCGTTGAATCCGACCGCCGTCGTTATCGACGCGGCCAGTCCCATCTTCGTGGAAAACAGTGAATCCATCAGAGGCAAACGCGTACTGGTTATCGAAGATGGACCGACCTTGACCCACGGCGAGATGGCCTACGGCGCCGGCTGGGTGGCTGCCCGTCGTTTCGGCGCGGCCGAGATCGTCGACCCGCGTCCGTATGCCGTGGGCAGCATCGCCGCCACCTTTGCCAAGTGGCCCAACACCGGACCAGTCCTGCCGGCCATGGGCTACGGCGACGCACAGGTTGCCGAGTTGGAAGCAACCATCGCCGCCACGCCGGCGGACGTCGTTCTCATTGCGACACCCATTGACCTGCGCCGGGTGTTGAGGATCGACGAAGCCGGCACTGCGCGTTCGTTATGAATTGCAGGAGATCGGCGAGCCGACGTTGAATGACGCGATTTCGACGTTCCTGCCCGGTCTTTCCACGGGTTCTTCATCGAGCGGATGACCTATCCAGTCGCGTTGGCCGTCCGATCTACCGTGACGTCGATGACCGGATATTCCGGACGCCTCACCGGGCTCCGCTTCCTGCACGGAAGATCCGCATCCCTGACAGCCGCGTCCCGGGCGAGCCGACACCACCTTACGAAAGGGAGTGGCCCAGATTTTTGGTAACCGGATTCGTGGTCGCCCCACCCTACTCCGCAAAGGTCTCATCTTTGCTCACATCCTGCCGTTGGGCTAAAAGGGTGCCGGAAACAGGCGGGACGACGACCGCCCTGGGGATTCATCCCCGTGCGGCTCCGCCCCGAGCGTGCGTTAGCCGTCGAGTATTGGGAGCAAAGCCGCGACACCGGTGGCGAGGGAGAGGACGAGACCGTGAAGGCCGAGTCCAGAGCAACGCCCTCAGGTTTGCTGTCCAAAAAATCTGGGATGCTCCTTACGAAATCGACTATTGACCCGTTGGCGACTTCCGTGGTAATCTCTTTATCTACGAAATGGTTGATGGCGTAGACAGCAGCGTTCAGAATTATTCCAGATTTCGGCTCGTTCACACTACTTTAGTTTGGGCCTGTCACAGCGCGACTTTCCAAGGATGTATCCCCAATTCAATAGATGCTGGATGGTTTTCCCTGCGCAGGACGTCACTTTGCCTCGATCATCCCTGATATTCCTGTCTGTATGGCGATTCATGCGGACCAGCATCTTGTTGGTGTCTGCGATTTCACAAGGAGGTGAAGCAGCTGACCAGACCAGGAATCCAGTAGTTCAGGACGGGCCGTTTGATCGGCCTCGTCATCGGTTGCCGGTACCTTGAACCGGTTCAATTGTCTCCCAATCATCCGATCACACAAGGTAGAAGAGCAATGAAAAGATTGTTGACATTTGCTGTACTCATGGGACTGCTGCTGACCTCAGTTGCCGTACCTGTGATGGCGCAGGACCCGGACAACGGCGGCGCTGCGTCGCAAATTCAGGCCAAGAAGGGCGACAAGAGCAGCTACATCGTCGTCATGGAGCTTGAACCGGTAGTGGTCTACGAAGGCGACGTGCAGGGCTATGCCGCTACCAAACCCGGCAAGGGCGGCAAGATCAACCCCAACAGCGCCCACGTGAAGAAGTACGAAAAGTTCCTCAAGGAGCAGCAGAATGCAGCCCTTGCATCAGTCGGTGCCGGACCTGAGAACAAGGTAAACGAGTACACCTATGCCCTCAACGGCTTTTCCGCTCTGTTGAGCGAGGTGCAGGCTGAGGACATGACCAAGCAGAAGGGTGTGGCGATGGTCTTGCCCGACGTGATGCGTTATAAACAGACCGACAGCAGCCCAGCCTTCCTGGGTCTGACCGATGCCGGCGGCGCATGGCTCAAGGGCTACACCGGTGAGGGCGTGGTCGTCGGTGTCATCGACTCCGGTATCTGGCCGGAACATCCAAGCTTCGCCGATGACGGCAGTTACGGCCCGCCACCGGTCACGCTGGATCCCAGTCGTCCGACCTGTGAATTCGGCAATACAGCGCATAACGGGGCTGACGCACCGTTCACCTGCAACAACAAGCTCATCGGCGCACGCCAGATGCTCGATACGTATCGCTTCTTCATCGGCGCCGACCCGGACGAGTACGACTCGGCACGTGACGACGACGGTCACGGTACCCATACGGCCTCGACTGCGGCCGGCAACGCCAATGTGGCTGCCAGCATCTACGGCATCCCGCGCGGTACGGTCTCCGGTATTGCGCCGCGCGCGCGTCATTGCCTACAAGGGACTGGGCAACCTGGGTGGCTTTACCTCCGATCTGGCCGCGGCCATCGATCAGGCTGTGGCCGATGGCGTTGACGTGATCAACTACTCCATCGGCGGCGGTGCGGCAGGACCCGGCGCCGACGAGATTGCCTTCTTATTTGCGGCCAATGCTGGTGTTCACGTTGCTACTTCGGCCGGAAATTCCGGGCCGGGTGCGGCCACGCTCGGCAACCCCGGCACCATGCCCTGGATGACCACCGTGGGCGCCAGCACGCAAAGTCGTTTCTTCCAAGGCAGAGTTCAGCTCGGCAACGGCGAGATCCACTACGGTGCCTCGATCACGGCCGGTGTGGGTACCCATCCGCTGGTCGACGCTGCATCTGCCGGCGGTGACCTCTGTATTCCCGGCACACTCGATGCGAATATCGTTGCCGGAAATATCGTGCTCTGTCGCCGCGGTTCTATTGCCCGAGCCGCCAAGAGTCTGGCCGTCTTCCAGGCCGGTGGCGTCGGTATGGTCATGTACGAGAATACCGACGACAACAGCCTCTTCTCCGACACCCACTGGGTGCCGTCCGTACACGTGGACAACACGCCAGGTCTCGCAATCAAGTCCTATATCGCCAGCGATCCGGCACCGACCGCACAGATCTTTGCCCAGGAGATCGGCACGTGGATGTATGCACCGTCCATGACCTTCTTCTCCTCGCGGGGACCCAATCCCGTCTCGCCTGACATCATCAAGCCGGACGTGACCGCGCCGGGTATCCAAATCCTTGCCGGCAACTCGCCGACACCCGATCCCGGCAGCTATCCCGGCGAACTGTTCCAGGCCATCGCCGGTACCTCCATGTCCAGCCCGCACGTGGCCGGTCTCTTCGCACTGATCAAGCAGGCACATCGAGACTGGTCGCCTGCTATGGCCAGGTCGGCTCTCATGACGACGGCTGACCAGGACGTGCGCGACAACGACCGCGTCACCCTTGCCGATCCCTTCGACTTCGGTTCGGGCCACGTGGATCCGGGAGGCAAGGCGGGCAAGGGTTCGATCTTCGAACCCGGACTTGCCTATGACGCTGGTCTGTTCGAGTATGCGGCCTACACGTGCGGCATGGATTTCGGCGTCTTCACGCCGGGAAGCTGTGATTTCCTGGCCTCGATCGGCGTGCCGTCCGATCCCAGCGATCTCAACTACCCGTCCATCGGTGTTGCCGAACTACCCGGCAGCCAGACGGTGGTACGCACCGTGACCAGTGTGGCCAAGGAGAACGGCTGGCGTGATTACGATGTCTCCGTGGAAGCACCTCCCGGCTACAGCGTGACCGTCAGTCCGTCCAGCTTGCGTCTCAAGAGCGGGCAGTCGGCGAGCTACTCGGTGACCATCACCAGCCAGGGTGCCCCCGTCGGCGAATGGCGCTTTGGGTCGCTGACCTGGCGCGATCGAACCGGTCATTACGACGTGTATAGCCCCATCGCCGTGAAGGCCTCGCTCTTCGACGCACCCGCAGTGATCGCGGGTAGCGGCACGAATGGCTCACTCAGCTTCGACGTTCGCTTCGGTTACACCGGATCCTATGCCGCCGCGGCCCACGGTCTCGTGCCGGCGACGGTTACCGTGGACAATGTGGTCCAGGATCCGGATCAGAGCTTCGATCCGAATGACGGCTTCAGCAACCGCCACGACTTCAACCTGTCCGGGGCAGCCTACTTCCGCATCGCTATGCCGCCGGAGTCGGTCTCTGACCCGGATGCCATCGATCTCGATATCTTTGTCTATGACCCGAACGGCAACCAGGTTGCCTCCAGCACCAGCGGCGGCACGGACGAACTGGTGGACATTCTGTTACCGATGGACGGTACCTGGAGCGTCTATGTCCATGGTTGGCAGACGGCTGGTCCGTCAGCGGACTATGTCATGTACACCTGGGCGGTCTCGGCTACACCCGGCGGCAACTTGAGCATCGACTCTGCGCCGGCGTCGGCAGCGGTCGGTACTTCCGGTACGGTCAACGTGAGCTGGAGCGGTGCGGCTGACGGTCAATGGCATCTTGGTGCTGTCTCCCACACAGGCGACAGCGGCCTCATGGGCCTGACGTTGGTGGACGTGGACAACCGCTAGTACAGTTGGCGTAATACCTGACGAAGCTGTCTAACGTGCCGTGCTGCGTGATCCGCGTGCTTTCCGTAGACACTGTCAGCGGAGCGCGGTATCCTGAAAGAGGCGATCGATTCTTCTTCCTCGAACGAGGAATCGATCGCCTCTTCGATTGTAGGCTTAGCTTTGCAGGAACAACTGGCCTAAACATCCGGATCGCCGCGCATCTCCGGCGGCAGGTCATCCGGTAGCTTTTCGTTCTTAGAAATACAGAGGAACGGGTCCCGACCGCCGCCGCCGTGGTAGTTGTAGGTGACCCCATCGACGATCAACTGAATGAAGACGCCGTTTACCAAGACTTGCTTGTAGAGCATGTCCTGCTGTGGACAACCCAAACTCCCGTCCGGCCAGTCCACCTCCTCGACCCGCACTACCTCGATCCGGTCCGGCTCGATCTGTAACCGCTGGGCCAAATCCGCCTTTGCCAGCCGGACATCCGGGGTGATCGGCAATTCCGGCAATTGCATGGGGCTCTCCTCCTGAACAAGCGGCGTCGGCGCTGGCGGACTTAGCGGCTGGGACTGCGACGGTAGTGCCGAGGGCGTTGCCACAGGGCACTGCCTGACAGGCCGTTACCGGCAGTACCAGGTGACAAGCAATAGTATGGTGCGTGCAGTTTTGACATAGATCAGATCCTATCCAGTTTAGACCATTCCAGAGAAATAGATGCCCCGATCTTCCTGGAAGCTGACTGCGAGACAACCTGTTTGGCCGAGAGCTTCCAGGAAGAAGTCGGAGTACTGATTTCCTTGGATCGGCCTTAGTTCAAATGGACGTGAATACCACGACAGTTATCCGGCGGGTCTACTTCGAGTTGCAACTTTTTGGGATTTCTGCCGGGATTCGCCAAACCGACGACGGTACGAGATCATGAGTTTGTAGGTCGGGCATCCTTGCCCAGCCGCTCTCTCCAACCTGACTGATCTTGGTACTCCACCGTGTCGGCCATCCTTGCCCGACCTACAAAAATCGCCTTTTCATACGGGTTTTGGTTTGGTTGCATGACAGAATTCGTATGCGCAGATATGACGGGTGCATAGAGCGGAATGTTCCTGTTCGTGGCGGGATGGCTGTGCGCCCACTTTGACAGCCATCTACATCCGGCATACACTGCCGCAATTGGCATCTTCTCAATGGGGTTATGGGCAGGTCTTGCTCCTGCCCACGGCGGGTGACCGCAAGGGTGCGACCTACCCCGGAAGCCCAAGAAGAGACCCGCAATTGCACCTTGTTGACCGGAAAGGCCTGTCCGTTACCGATGTTTACGACCTATATCTACGCCGTGCGTGGCTTCAGTCGCAATGCACGGCTCTTTTTATTGACATTGGGTTTGGCCACGCTCATCATCGACGGTGTCTACGCTGTGGTCTTCAACCTCTATCTGCTGCGCCTGGGCTACGATCCCTCCTTCGTGGGGCGCATCAACTCGGCCGGACTGCTGACCTTTGCGATTGCCAGCCTTCCTGCCGGCGAGATGGGCAAGCGCTGGGGCAGCCGGCGCTCCATGATCGTCGGTCTCTGGGTGGTCTTTGGCGGTAGCCTGGCGTTGCCCTTTGCCGGCACCGTCGCACCGGAGACCCAGTCGGCCTGGCTCTACATCAGCTATGTGACCATGTTTCTGGGCTATTCGCTCTTCTTCGTCAACGGCGTCCCCTTTCTTATGGGGGCGACGACGCCGGAGCAACGCAACCACGCTTTTGCCGTCCAGACGGCGATCTTCTCGCTGGCTGCGTTTTGTGGTGGGCTGCTGGGTGGGTTGCTGCCGGGCACATTTGCAGCTCTCACCGGCAGCGATATTGGCGGTCCGGCACCCTACCGTGTGCCGCTGGTCGTCGCCGCGCTGTTGCTCTTACCGGGTATTCTTGCCGCCACCGGGACGCAGCAAAATCGCCCGCCGGTTCGCCCGCGTTCTCGCATCAATATGTTGGAGCGTCTGGCCAACTTCGATCGCGCTTATCTGAAGCTCCTGCTTGCGGTATCGATCGTACGCATCTTGCAGGTGGCCGGCATGGCATCGGTCAATACCTTCTACAACGTCTACATGGACCAGGAACTGGGTGTGCCGACCGCACAGATCGGTGCTGTAGCCGCAGCAGCACGGCTTTTGTCCGTACCGGCCGCGCTCGCCGTGGCCACATTGGCGATTCGTTGGGGACAGCGTAACTTGGTAATCCTGGCCGGTGTGGGGACGGCGTTGGCCCTGCTGCCGCTGGCACTTTTGCCCTTTATGGGCGCAGCCACCGCGGGTTTCATCGGTGTGACCATCTGTGCCGCGATTCGCTACCCCACTTTCTTGGTCTACACCATGGAGATGGTGACCGAGGAACAGCGCCCGACCATGTCCGGTCTCAGCGAGATGACGGCCGGCATCGCCTTCTCCGGCATGGCGTTGCTGGGCGGCTACGTGATCACCACTTTCGGCTACAGCGCCCAATTCCTGATCGGCGCGTTGTCTGTCGCACTCGGCACCGGGGCCTTCGCCGTCTATTTCCGCAAACCGCGCGGCGAGCTGGCCCGTCGGCGGGTGGTCGCGTCCGTGGCCGACTGATGGACCCGTTCTTCAAATATGCTAACTCTGGTCGGAACTGTACAAGGATTTCTGCCGGGATTCACTCGTGGCTCTGCTGAAAAGCTCCATTTGGCCACAGATTCACACAGATGACTTTACTGCAAAAACTCTCTTTCGCCACAGATGGACACAGATTCACACAGATGTATTCAGGTATATGGCCGATTGACTCATATCGAGCCGAAAGAAAAGATTTCAAGCAAAATCTGTGATTTTCTGTGTCCATCTGTGTTCATCTGTGGCTGATCTCTTGTTCTGTAGCAAAGTCACAGATGAACACAGAAAACGAGGAGCACATCCATGGAAACAGCCGCAAGTCCACATGTTCATGCCATCCCTCTGGAAAAGAGCTATACCGTCGATAGAAGTACGCTGGTGGAAGCGATTCGCCCGATCGGCGACGAATCGATTGCGTTCGGTCCGCAGATTCTGCGCGGCATGGCCTTTTCGCTAGGGGCACCAAATGTACCTAACGTGATCCTGGTCGATCAACAAGCTGTAGAGATCGACTTGGGCGGCATCGAGGCCACGTACCTGATCTTTGTCCACGCGGTCGAAGATCGCGCGACCAGCTACGTGGAGGGTTTTGCCGACGACTCTATAGACGGCAACGGGTTGGGCCGGCACGTGTCCGACTACCAGCTCGTCTATGACGACGGCTCCGTGGCGACAACGCCCATCCATCGCCGTTTTGCCATTCAACAGAGCCGCATCGACTGGGGCGCCAGTCCCTTTTTGGCCGTGACCACGCGCGGGCCACAGGTGACGACGTCGCTCAGTGAGGCCCAGCGCATCGCCGATCCGTCTCACCCACAAACAGTGAGTGCGCTCCTCGACATCGACTACGGGCGCGGCGAGACGCGACATCGCTCCGGGCGCGACTCCAACCGTGAGAACCTCTGGCTCTTTGCACTGCCCAATCCGCATCCGGACAAGAAACTACAGCGGCTGGTCTGCACTCCGCGTTCAGAGCGCTCACTGATCTACGCGATCTCCCACACGACCTTGTCGGACCACCCACTGCGTGACTGGACGCGGCGCAAGCTTCGGCTGGCCTTGAAGCCGGGCCAGACGCTCAACGCCGTGCACGAATTGGCTGACGTCGGCATCGACATGGGCACGGTCATCTCGGCCAGGGCCGCTCTCACCTACGATCATCGGCAATGGACTGGCGGAACGCCGAACGTCCAGCCGAACCGCGAAGATGCTGCTGTCGTCGTCGAATATGTTGCACACCCGATGGCAAGACTCTATGTCGGTGCAGGTGAAACCCAGATTGTCTACGAATTGGCTGACACGGCGGCGGCTCTCGAAGCTCTTCCGCCGGCTGACCGCCCTGTACGTCTGCGGATGGTGGAAGAGGGAACCGATCGCCCGGTTGCGGTGCGGCTCCATCTACACGGCGCCGCGGGCGAATATCTGCCGCCGCGCGGCTACCACCGCCAGGTAAACGGCGGCTGGTTCCAGGACAACTACGGTGAATTCGTCAACGGCCGCAACCAATATTGTTATGTGCCCGGCGAATGCGTGGCCGACCTGCCGTTGGGCGAGGTCTATGTGGAAATCACGCGCGGCTATGAGATCGCGCCGATTCGCACCAAGTTCATGGTGACGGAAGAGCGCGACGAGATCACCTTTGAGCTGGAGCGGGTGTTGCATTGGCGGGAAAAGGGCTGGGTCACGGCCGATACGCATGTCCATTTTCTCAGTCCACAGACCGCGCTGCTGGAGGGTGCGGCCGAGGGCGTCAACGTGGTGAATCTGTTGGCCAGCCAGTGGGGTGAGATGTTCAGCAACGTCAGCGATTTTGACGGCCGCACTACCCTCGGCGCCAAGGAGTTCGGCGGTGACGGCGAGTTCCTGGTGCGGGTCGGCACCGAAAACCGTATGCAGGTTCTGGGCCATATCTCGTTGCTAGGCTATGCCGGTCGCATGATCCACCCATTGTGCACCGGTGGACCGTCGGAGTCCGCTCTGGGCGATCCCCAAGAGGTCACCATGGCGGACTGGGCCCGGCGTTGCCTTGACCAGCAAGGACTTGTGGTAATGCCTCACGGTCCCGATCCGCAGTGTGAGCGAGCAGCCGATATTGTTCTCGGTGTTGTCGACGCCATCGAAATGATGACCTTCAATCCCCACGACTGGCAGATCAGCCCCTACGGCATCGCGGACTGGTACCGATATCTGAATCTCGGCTACCGGATACCCGTCGTGGGCGGTTCGGACAAGATGGCAGCTTCCTCTCTGTTGGGAGGCGTGCGTACCTACACCCAGATGGGCGACCAGCTCTTTACCTATGAAAATTGGATGGCTGCCGTTCGGACCGGCAACACCTTCGTCACCGTTGGTCCGCTGGCCGAACTGCAGGTCGAAGGTCTTTCCCCGGGAAGCGAACTTGACCTGCCGGCAACAGGTGGAACCGTAACCGTGTCCTGGCGCGTGGAGTCCGTACGGGTGCCGATCGAGCAGGTAGAGGTCGTTGCCGGTGGCCTGGTGGTCGAACAGATCGACATCAAAGGCGGCTTGGCCGGACATGGCAGCGTCATGGTCCCCATCAGCCAGTCGACCTGGATTGCCCTGCGTGTGCGTGGAAGTTACCAGGGCAAACACGGGGATATCGCTGCACACACGAGCGCCGTTCAGATCATCGTAGGTGGCAAACCGCTCTTTTCCACGGCCGATGCCATGGCGGTGTTGGCACAGATCGAGGGCGCCATGGCGTATGTTGACACCATTGCGCCACGGCCGGAGGCGCAGCGATTCAAACAGCTCCAGGTTACATTGGAGAGCGCCTACAACCGCATGCATCAGCGGATGCACCGGCACGGCGTTTTTCACCAACATACGCCCCTCCATCACCATCCCTCCGGCGATCACGGATAGGCTACAGGGATAGTTGCTGCAGGTAGCCGTCATGGAGCTTTCCCGGCAGACGGGGGTACCTCGATGACAGAAACGGGCACAGCCGTTCATCCTGTGGCGCGAGTTCGTGGTGATTAGTCGAGTTGCGGTGCGCGGGCTGGAGGTACGGCGTTTAAGCGGCGTGAGGGGGACGCCTGTCAAACCATGGACGCGCCGTCTCCAGTTGACCGGCCAGACGGAAGAGTGTGGCTTCGTCCGCGTAGCGACCCACGAACTGCACGCCGATCGGCAATTGATCGTCGTTCCAGACCAGCGGCACGGACATAGCCGGCTGGCCGGTGATGTTAAAAGGCGGCGTGAACGCGATATATTCGAAGGCGTCCTCGGCAAGCTGGTCCAACATGTGCCCGGCCTTCAGAAGTGCGCCGCTGTTCACCATGCCGGCCATGTTCAGCATGCGGAGTTCGCTTTCACTCGGCTGGAGCGCGCCGATGAGAATAGGCGGCGTACTGAGCGTCGGTGTCAGCAGCACGTCAAATCGCTCGAAGAGGACGCTGATCCCACGCGCGGCGCGCTGCAGTGTTTCGATTGCCAATAGATAGTCGCCTGCTGAAATCGAGTTGCCCAGGAGGTAGAGCGCCCACGTTGCCGTTTCAAATTCACTGCGCCTGAGCTTACGGCCAGTGAGCCGTACCAATCCGCGCAGACCCGCGCAGGTCTGCCCGGCCAACATGACTGCGAAGGCATAGTTGACCTCGTCTCGATCGATCTGCGGAATTGCTTCCTCGACGTCGTGCCCCAGTTCTTCCAGCAGCCTAGCCGTGGTGGAAACGGCGGACACGCAGTCGGGGTGAACGGTTTTCCCCATCATCGGCTGGGTCGTGAAGGCAATACGCAGCCGGCCCGGCGCGGTCGTCACCTCGTCCAGGAAAGGGCGCGCCGGCGTCGGCGCATAGTAGGGCGCGCCGATGTCAGCGCCGGCCAGCGCATCGAGCATGGCGGCGCTGTCGCGCACCGATCGGGTCAAGACATGTTCGGCAGTGAGCCCTTCCCACAGTTCACCGTAGTCCGGACCGGTGGGTGTGCGCCCACGGGTCGGCTTCATGCCGAAGATGCCACAGCACGATGCCGGTATGCGGATCGAGCCGCCGCCGTCACCGCCGCCTGCCATGGGGACCATGCCGCTGCTCACTGCTGCGGCCGATCCGCCACTGGAGCCGCCTGGTGAACGATCGCGGTTCCAGGGGTTGTGGGTCGGACCGAAGAGGACCGGTTCGGTGTAGGGCATTAGACCCATTTCCGGCGTGTTGGTTTTGCCCACAACGATGAGACCGGCCGCTTTGTAACGCCGCACCAGTTCGCTGTCGTGGTCCGGTACATAGTTGCGCAGGAAGCGACTGCCGCTGGTCATCGGTACGCCGGTGTAGCTGGCTAACAGGTCTTTGAGCAGAAAGGGGACTCCCCGAAAGGGACCATCCGGCAACATCGCTTTTGCCGCAGCGCGCGCGCTTGGTTGAACATGGGGTGAATGACCGCGTTGAGCTGCGGGTTGAGCATCTCGATCCGCGCGATGGCTGCCTCCACCAGTTCCAGCGGCGTCGTCGCCCTTTGACGCACCAGTTCGGCCAGACCAAGCCCGTCGTAGCTTTCGTAGCCCGCAAATAGTGCCATTAGAACCCTTGTCTCCCTTTGTGTCACTGGGCGCGTGCTTTTTTCCCCCGTCGCAGAAGCGCCTATAGCCGCGACGCTGCCGAGCTAACCTTCGAAGCCGCCGGCAATCATCACGCGCTGCATCTGGTCCAGATGGTCGAGCCCATGTTGTGCATAGAGGCTGAGTTGGCTCTCCAATGTGACCGGTCCCCCTTCGGGATGAAAGCCCTGGCGCCTCCAGGCCTCATCCGGCAGCGATTCCCAGAAGATGACCCAACGACTATGGAGACCGCTCAACAACGCCAGCGACGCGGTCAGATCGGCGCTGCAGGCGTCGGGAAACGCGGCCCAAATATCTTGGTCGTACGGTTTTAGGGTGGGGGTTTCCTCGGTTGCCATCAGTTTGCAGCGGATATAGCTGTTCATGTGGGAATCACAAAGGTGATGCACGTTTTGGGCAATGGTCCACTCACCACTATCGTAGGGTGTGGTGAGCTGCTCCGGCGATAGGCCGTCAACCAGCCCGGCAACTTGCGCCGGCAAGCGGCGAATTCGATCGATGCGTTCCTGCTTAGTTGGGCTAGTCATGGTCGTGTCTCCGTAATGTGAAGGTTTTGCGCCGGGAGAAATCGACCACTGCAACGTAGCCTTTCTTCGCACAGCTGTCAAGCAACGCGTCGGCGTTCCCATGTACGTCGAAGGTGGGGCGTTTCTCCACCGTCGAACCTATACTGCGTCGCGCTGCCGGTCGACGAAGTCGGCATCTTCATCGTGAACTCATGCGTTGCCGATGTTTGACATTATACACTGGCTGCCGTAGAGTCAAGCCATTATACAGCCTGTCTAGAACGCCCCCACCTTACCATCCATCGCCACACTATCTTGGAGGAAAATCATGCGCACACGCCGTCTGTTCGCTGTTGGGTGCTTGTTCGTCTTTGCGCTTGTCGTGGCCGGCTGCGTCGCCCCTGTGACCGCGCCCGCTGCCGGCGGGGACGCGGTCGCGGATGAGGCCGGCTCGTCCGGCGCACCGACGGAGCTTGTGATCTCGACCTGGGGTTTTAACCAGGATCTGATCGACGAGAATCTGACCAAGCCCTTCGAAGAGATGTACAACGTCTCCATTGTCTATGAGACGGGGAACAACTCGGAGCGCCTGACCAAGCTCGTCGCACGCGGCGACAGTCCCAATGTGGACGTCGTGCATTTCGCCGGCCCCTTCACCTTTGAAGCGTCGGAACAGGGGCTGCTCCAGCCCATCGATCCCAGCCTGTTGAGCAACTATGATCAGCTGTACGACTGGGCCAAGGATCCACTGGGCAACGGTGAAGGCGTCTCCTATGCCATCTCCAGTTACCCGCTCATCTACCGCACGGACAAGGTCGAGACGCCGATCACATCCTGGGCCGATCTCTTCCGGGAAGATCTGAAGGGCTATGTCACCGTACCGGATCTGGCAACCACAAACGGTCCTGCCACCATCGTCATGCTGGCGACAGCCTTCGGCGGTGACATCGACAACACGGAGCCGGCCTGGGAGAATCTGTCGGCGTTGGCAGATCAATTGGTGACGACTTACCGGCGTAGTTCGGAATTGACGACATTGGTGCAGGAAGATGAAGTCTGGGTCGCACCCTACTCGAGCTTTGCCATCGGCAATCTGATGGAGACCGGTCACCCGCTCCAGATGGTGATTCCAGTCGAGGGGCTGCCCGCCGCGCCCAGCGTCGTGAGCATCGTCGCAGGCACCGAAAAGGCCGATCTAGCCCACAAATATATCGATTTCCTGATCTCGCAACAGGTACAGAGCGCCATGGCCGAGGCGCTGGTCGATTCGCCCACCGATCAGGAGGTGACCGTTTCCGAGGCGGTGGCTCCTCTGCTGACCTATGGCGACGAGATGATGAGTTCGCTGATCTTTCTCGATCAGGAAAAGCTCAACAGCTTCCAGGATGAATGGCTGGAGCGCTGGAACGATGTGATGCTGCAGTAGGGAACAGCGGCGCAATGCGACAGATCGGACAGACCCGCACGCTGACGATATTGGTCCTGCCGGGGCTGGTGTTTATCGTGCTCTTCTTTGTAGCGCCGCTGATCTACGTTCTGGCCGAGAGCGTCTACGGTGCGGACGGCAGTGGCTTCACAGTAGCGGGCTACCTGGATTTTTTTGCCGATCGCAGCGCGATGCGCATCTATCTCCGCACCCTGCGGCTCGGTTTTATCGTGACCTTGATTGCGACGACGCTCGGCTATCCCGCGTCCTACCTGCTGTCGCGGATGCCGGTAGGACGTCGTACCTTCCTGGTTTCGCTGGTGATCTTGCCCCTGATGACCAATCCGGTGGCCCGCACCTATGCCTGGCTGATCATCCTGGGTCGATTCGGGCTGGTCAGCAAGGCGATGATGTGGCTGGGACTCACCGAGGAGCCGACGCGATTTCTGTTCACCGAAAGCGCGATCATCATTGGCCTGGTCCAGCTCTTCTTGCCGCTCATGGTGCTCTCTCTGGTCAGCGCGTTGGAGAACATCCCGGACGAGGTTGTGGAAGCCGCCCGTAGCCTGGGTGCAGGCGGCTTCACAACCTTTTTGCGCGTCATTGTACCGCTGTCGGCGGATGGTCTGGTCTTGGGCGGGACGCTGGTCTTTACCGGCGCGATCACGGCCTATGTGACGCCGGCGATTCTGGGCGGCCCGCGCTTGCTGGTGCTCTCGACGTTGTTGCAACAGCGTGCGCTGGTGGCCATGGATTGGACGGGGGCCACGGTGGTCGCTGTGGTCATGCTGGTCACGGCGTTGTTCGTGAACATGTTGCTACGCCGGTTCCGGCCGGAGATCGCCTGATCATGCGTCGCTCACCTTGGCTCTATCTGTCGCTGATCTTGCTCTATGTGATCCTGCTTGGACCCTATCTGATCATCTTCATCGCCGCCTTTGGCGCGGAGTCGACCTTAGCCTTTCCGCCACAGGGCTTCTCTCTGCGTTGGTTTGTCAATGTCTTTGAGACCAGCCAGTTTCTGACCAGCTTCTGGCTCAGCCTGCGCCTCGGGATCGTGGCCACGATGGTCGCGCTGCTGTTGGGGATTCCCATCGCGTATGCGCTGGTGCGTTTTCGATTTCGTGGTCGCGGCGTATTGGAGACCATCTTCTCCGTACCGATCCTGGTGCCGGGGCTGGTGATCGGTTTTGCCATGCTGCGTTACTTCATTCTACTGGGGAATCTAGACATCTTTTTTGGGCTGCTCGTAGGCCATATCGCCATCCTCTTCCCCTATAGCGTCCGGGTCGTTTCGTCCAGTCTGCGCAATCTCGACCCGGCCATTGAAGAAGCGGCCATCAGTTTGGGGGCAGGGCGGTTGCGGTCATTCCTTCTGGTGGTGTTGCCCAATATCCGCTCCGGCATCGGTGCCGCCTTTATCCTGGCCTTCATCGTCTCGTTCAACAACGTGCCCGTTTCGCTTTTTTGACCGGCCCGGGGGTCACCACCCTGCCCATCTCCATGCTCGTCTATATGGAATATTACTTCGATCCGACCATCGCCGCATTGTCGACGTTGCTGATCATCTTCACCATCGTTCTGGTGCAAGGCGCGGAACGACTACTCGGCCTTTCGCGATTTGTGTAGAATCCCATGACATATGTGACGCTCAGCGACATTCGCATCGAATACGAAAAGGCGCACCCGATTCTCGATCACTTTTTTCTCGCCGTGAATGAGGGTGAGTTGGTGTCGCTGCTGGGTCCCAGCGGCTGCGGCAAGACGACTACGTTGCGGACTGTTGCCGGTTTTATCGAACCGCAGACCGGAACCGTTGAGGTGGCCGGACGTGATGTGACGCGCCTGCCTCCCCATAAGCGGGACATCGGCATCGTCTTCCAGAGCTACGCGCTCTTCCCCCACCTCACAGTCTTTCAGAATGTAGCATTCGGACTGCAACGGCGACGGGTCAAGAAGGATGCGATCCGTCAACGAGTCACAGATACCTTGGCTCTGGTCGACATGGCCGACTACGCCGATCGCCGACCCGCTCAACTCTCCGGTGGCCAACGCCAGCGCGTTGCCGTGGCCAGGGCAGTGGTGATCGAACCGACCCTGTTGCTGATGGACGAACCACTGAGCAACCTCGACGCCAAGCTCCGGGTCGGCATGCGCACCGAAATTCGGCGGCTTCAGCAACGATTGGGTACGACGACACTCTATGTAACCCATGACCATGTCGAGGCGCTGACGCTGTCGGACCGGATCATGGTGATGAATCGCGGTGCGATCGAGCAGATCGGCACGCCGGAAGAGATTTTTTCCCATCCTCAAACGCCGTTCGTTGCCGACTTCATGGGCTTTGAGAACCGCTTGGACGCGCTACTCGTGACGGGCAATCAAGGCGCGTCGCTGTTGGTCGCCGGTGTGCACTGGCGCGCCGGATCTCTGACGGCTGCCGTCACAGACGGCGCCCGCGTCCAAATCTATTTCCGCCCGGAAGCAGCCACGTTGGCCGTGGACGTTCAGCCGAACAGCCTTCCCGGAGATGTGCTGCTGCGTACGTTTCGCGGCTCCACAGCCGAGTATGTCGTCCGCACCGAGGCCGGCGAATGCACTGTCTACGACGACGACACCACACGCGCTTCAACCCGGGCGATCGCGTGCAAGTAGTGGTGCCACCGGCCAAGGCTGTGGTCATGCCGCGAGTAGTCGGCGGCGCCCCTCCCTAACCGTCATCTGTCCCGGCTCGGACCGAGCAGCTGATTCCTGCACACCATGATTTTAGTTGACATAAACTGGTTGGGGGCGATTCGAACGCCATGAGACTTCCCGTGATCATCGACGTCGATACCGGTTATGACGATGCATTGGCGCTGCTGCTCGCCCTCAACTCACTGCAGCTGGATGTGCAGGCGATCACCTGTGTGGCCGGTAACCAACGACTGCCGCAAGTGATCGTCAATACGCTGAAAATTCTCGATGCATTGGAGAGCCGGACGCCGGTGGCCGGGGGGATGGATCGTCCGCTGCTCGAAGCCATGCGTCCCCCTCTGAAGCTGCACGGTAGCGATGGTATGGCCGATCTGGGGTTGCCGTTGCCGCGTCACTCTGCCGTCCACGTCCACGCCGTCGAGTATATGCGCAACCTATTGGCCGAGAGCCCGGAACGCGTGACGCTCATTTGCCTGGCGCCCTTGACCAACGTTGCCGTCCTGTTGCGCATGTATCCGCACGTTCGCGACCGGATCCATGAAATTGTGGTGATGGGCGGCACGTTGGCCGCACACGGCAACACATCGCCCACCGCCGAGTTCAATCTCCGCCACGATCCGGAGGCTGCTGCCATTGTGTTGGAGAGCGGGCTGCCTGTCCGTCTCTATCCGCTGGACGTATTTCGCACCATTCATTTTAGCCGGCGCGAGGCGGCCGAACTCGCCGCGTCAACTGCGCCGGCCGCCGGGATAGCCGGCCGCATCCTCACCTTTGCCTGCAATTATTTCGACCGCAATGATGCGCTGGTCGGTGACGCCGGTACGGTTGCTACGGTCATCGATCCATCTGCCTGCCGTGTCGAGCGATATCCCGTAAGCGTCGAGTTGACCGGTACAGCAACACGCGGCATGACCATCCTCGATCGCCGCGCGACCGGCCAACGGGCGCGGCCCAGCGATTGGTGGACGACGAGTCCGGTTGAAGTCGAGGTGATCACGGCGGTAGATGCCGACCACTACCGGCAACTGATCCGCAATGCGTGGCTTTCGCCTGCGACACTGTGATCGCCGCTTATGCCAGTCCCCGAAATCAGATACGCCGTCGAAAGCTACCAAACATCACCTGACAAAACCAGGATTGAGCAGGCAAAAACATGAATCGAACTGCACTCATCGAAGCGGCCATGGGCACACGTGCGTTGGATCTGTCCATCCTCAACGTCAACTTGGTCAATGTCTTTACCTGTGAGATCTACCCTGCCGACATCGGCGTCTACGCAGACAGGATCGCGGTGGTCGGCGCCGCCGGCAGTTTTGCGCTGGATGCCGAACAGGTTATCGACGGCTCGGGTCTCTGGGCCGCGCCCGGATTTGTGGACACCCATCTACATATCGAGAGCACTATGGTCACACCGGCGAACTATGCTGCCGGGGTGCTGCCTTTCGGCACGACCACATCCATCATCGATCCCCACGAGATCGCAAACGTGCTGGGAATGGAAGGCGTGCGTTGGATGGTTGAGGGCAGCGAGGGGCTGCCGCTGCGTGTCTATATCACAATCCCCAGTTGCGTCCCGGCGGTGCCGGGCAAGGAGACAGCCGGTGCGGACTTTGGCGCGGCCCAGGTGATCGAAATGCTCGGCTGGCCACGCGTTGTGGGCGTCGCTGAGGTGATGGACTACATGGGGGTGGTCAACGCCGACCCGCGCATGGTCGAGATTGTCCAGGCTGGACTGGATGCCGGCTTGACTATACAGGGCCATTCACCGCTGCTGCGCGGTCGCGCCGTCAATGCCTATCTGGCCGCGGGCATCGACAACGATCACGAACTGCGTCGAGGTGATGAAGGCTTGGAGAAGTTGCGCTTAGGCGCGCTCCCATTACTCAAGGTCAGTTCCCACGGCAACCATGTCCCCAATATATTGCCGACTCTCAAGCAAGCTCGTTTCTTGGATGTAGCGCTCTGCACCGACGATATCGAGCCGGCCGACTTGCTGGAAAATGGTCATATGGATCGGGTGATTCGTGAGATGATCGCCCATGACATCGAACCGGCCGTTGCGATTCGATGGGCTACGCTGAACGGCGCGCGTAATTACGGACTGCGCGATCATGGTGCCATCGCTCCCGGTTACCTGGCTGACATCGTGCTGTTGGATTCCCTGGAGTCCGTCCACGCAACCGGTGTGATCGTGGGTGGTCGGCAGGTTGCAGAGTCCGGCAACCTGATCGTCGCGATCGAGACACCGCCGACACAGCTCGATCTCACCATGACAAACACAGTGCGGATTGCGCACGACATCCGGGTCGAAGACTTCGTGCTCACCCCGCCCATCGAGTCCGGCCGCGTCGCGGTCAACCTGATGGTGTTGGAGAAGAGTCGCCTAACCCATCTGGAAGAGGCTACAGTCGAAGTAAGGGCAGGCGAGTTCCACCTCGTTCCCACGCACGATATCTGCTACATCACCATCGTTCCGCGCCACGGCCAACCCCACCGGCCACAGACGGCGCTGCTCAAAGGGCTTGGTCTGCGTAGCGGAGCTCTGGCCACGTCGATCAGCCACGACTCGCACAATATTCTGGTCACCGGCCATACGGCGGACGACATGTTGTTGGCCGTGCGCGAGCTGCAGATATCTGGGGGGGGACTGGTTGTGGTCGCCGGCGGCAACGTGTTGGCAAAGGTGGCGTTGCCGCTGGCCGGCTTGATGTCGCGCAAGAGTATACCTGCCTTGGCCGAGGAAACCCGGCGTCTCAACCGGGTCGTTCGCGAGCTCGGCGTCGACCATACTGCCAAAGGCCTCGCAACGACAGGTCTTGCCCTGACCGTGATTCCTGCCCTGCGCATGAGCGACTTGGGCGGTCTGTTTGACGTCGCTACACAGGAGTTTGTGCCTCTATTTCCGTAAGTGAAGAATAACCCCACATAATCAGGCCACCAACGCACAATCTCATATATCCACGACCGTAGACCGGCGCGCGTGCGATCACGCGCCGCTTCTTTGGTATCAACCCGCGGCAACTGCGGCGGCTCATCACACCATCCACATCCGGATGTCCAACCAGAGTGTAGTTCAATCTGCACAATTCCGTGAATTATTATAATTTTAATGTGTTTTTGCCATGATTTTAATTCAATTTATTCGTCATATTGTAAAAAATAGTATATAATCATCAATGCAAGAAAATAGTAAGGTATTTCTGTAGGACAGATGGGACGTGATCCCTGCCTGTGAAGTAGGACAAGGAGATCGAACATGAACACTCAGCTGCTGCAGCCATACTTGACACGGGTGTTGATCGTCGTCATCGGGTTGTTGAGTATCGGGATCGCGCCCGAGGCAAAGGCAGACCTGCGACCTGGCGCGTCCCTTGCCGACGTCTATGTTGATGAGAGTGCCCTTGTCGCCGGTGGAAGCTTGGTCAGCGTAATCATCAGCGGCCCGAACACAGATAGCCTTTACGAGGCCGTGTCGGCTGTGGGTGGTGTGGTCACGTCAGAACTTTGGCTGATCGATGCAGTGGCGGCGACGGTGTCGCGGGCACATTTGGATAGACTGGCGCGCACGGACGGTGTATCGTCCGTGGTATACAACGGACAATTGGAAGGCGCCGCGCTGCGTGACGTCCAGCCCACCGACGATCCGATGGTCTACGAGTATTTGAGCCCGGTCACCGTCGACGTCGGTGCGAATCTGGTTCACAATCAGGCGATCAAGGGAGACGGAATCGGTGTGGCTGTCGTCGACAGCGGCGTCTACTTTGACCAAGAGGTGCGCAAACTGTTGGACGGCAAGCGCAAGCAGCAGTTCATGGGGCAGGCCGACTTTGTCGGCGACGGACGATGCGGACCGGGGGGCGGTAGGCAGCAGAGCGACCACTGTTTCGCAGGGTGGCAGGAAGCGCGCGATCCATACGGCCACGGTTCCCATGTATCCGGCATCATTTGGAGCGATTTTACCGATGCCGACACTGGCGCCTCCAGCGGTGTGGCGCCGGAGGCGAGCCTGTTGAGCGTGCGCGTGTTGGACGCCGACGGCCTGGGCACCTACGAAGATGTCATCCAGGGCATCCAATATGTCGTCGCCAATCGCGCCGAGTTCAAGAACCCGATTCGAGTCCTGAATTTGAGCCTTAGCGCCCCTGTGACCGTACCCTACTTCGTCGATCCGTTGAACCGGGCCGTTGAGCAAGCCTGGGCGGCCGGGTTGGTGGTCGTGGCCGCGGCCGGCAACGAGGGCCCTGGCGCAGAAAGCATCACCGTACCCGGCAACGATCCCTATGTCATCACCGTGGGCGCCGTCGATGCCCAACGTACACCGACCAAATGGGGTGATGACGATGTGCCGACCTGGTCTTCGTCCGGACCGACCAGCGATGGGTTTCTCAAACCGGACGTGCTGGCACCGGGCGTCAACATCATCTCGTTCATGTACAACGATCCGGAAAACCCGGCTGATTCGGCATTGCTTGCCCAGCAGCATCCGGACTACTCCGAAACCACCAGCCTCTTCCGCATGACCGGTACCAGCATGTCGGCAGCCGTTGCCTCCGGTGTGATCGCACTGATGTTGGATGCCGATCCCGGGCTATCACCCGATCAGGTCAAGTTCCGGTTGAAGTACGCCGCGGCCCCGGCAACCACGACCGAAAACGCACTGCAATATAGCCTGTTGCAACAGGGCGCCGGACGCATTTGGGCGCCGGCGGCCGTTCTGGCTGCTGATATCCCCGCGGCGAGCGCCAACACGGGGCTCGACATCAACCTGGACCTGGCGCATCCCTGGCAAGACGGCGACAGTACCGACCCGGCCCAAAATCCCACACTGGCCTATCACTTTCAGGGATCGGTGCAGCGCATGGTCAGTGACGACGGCCATACCTATCTCTACTATTTCACCGACCCCAACGATGGCGCGACGGTGGCACTTGGTGCGTCGGACGTAGAGACGATGACCTGGCTCGATTTTGACGCGATGTCGATCCGAATGCCTTCATTTGCGGACGGCCAATTGCAGTGGGGCAGTGGTTATGCCTGGGGTGGAGGTTACGCCTGGGGTGGCGGCTATGCTTGGGGTGGAGGTTACGCTTGGGGCGGCGGCTACGCTTGGGGCGGCGGCTACGCTTGGGGCGGCGGCTACGCCTGGGGTGGCGGCTACGCCTGGGGTGGTGGCTATGCCTGGGGCGGCGGCATTGACCCTGCCGGCACCGGCATCTCGCCGACCACTTGGGTGGAAACCAGTCGCCCGGGCCACCAGATTTTTTTGCCCATCCTTGCTGCGCCGTAGACCATCGGCGGTCGACCTCGCCCGGTTCCGGACGCTCAAGTCGATGACCGAAAAACGAATGCACGACAAGCGGCGGTGTAGATTGTAACAGCAATCTGCACCGCCGCTTCTTTCACTGTGGCCGTATAGGGCAAGATGCCAACCTGTGCTACACAGCGGTTGTGAAGGCGTCCTGATTGCCCTGCCGGATCTAGTCGAGACTTCGCCTACAGGAATCCGTACCGTTCCAGCGCTTCGTCCAGAATCCGGTTAATCAACTGTTCATAGCTCCAACCGTCGGCCCCGGCTTCGACGCAAAGATCTGAGTAACCTGGATTCAGACCAGGCAGTGGGTTGACTTCGAGGATGTACGGCTTATTGTTATCGTGCATGTCCAGGCGAAAATCAACACGCGCAACATCCAGACAGTCGGTGACACGGAAGACGGCGGCCGTTAGCCAACGCAATTCCTCCACCAGCTCCGGATCGATGGGCGCGGGACAGAGATAGTAGAAGTCATCGACCAATTCGACCTTGATGCGGTTGGTATAGACGCCGCGCTCTTCAGTTGGATATTTGCCCATGTCGATTTCCAACGTCGGGAAGAAGTGCAGACCTTTCGAGACGCGTGGCGCTTCTTCGTTGTCCGGTATGCGCCGTGCGACCGGTGACACCAGATTGCCCACCACGCCCATGGTCAACTCGCGTCCCTCGATATAGCGCTCGACCAACGCCGGTTGGTCGTACCGTTCGAAGCTGCGGCGCAACTGGACGCGTAATTCCGACTCATCGTGGACGATCGACTCGCCGCTGACGCCCATGCCCGTGCCTTCCCGGCTGGGTTTGACGAAGAGCGGGAACTGTAGTGAGGGATCCAACTCCTCGGAAAGGCGTTCAAAACTTTGGAATGGTGGCGTGGGCAGACCGTGGTAGGCGAGCACGCGTTTGGTCATAGGTTTGTCCAACGCCAGTGCCAGCGCCAGCACCTGCGACCCCGTGTAGGGAATCCGCAACATCTCGAGGATGGCGGGGATCTGCGCCTCACGTGCGTTGCCGAAGTGCCCTTCGCAGATGTTGAAGCATATGTCGGGTTTGGCCTTGCGCAGTGTATCGTGAAGCGTGGCATCGCCTTCCAAGAAAGCGACGTTGTGGCCGCCGCTTTCCAAGGCTGCCATGATCGCCTCGATCGTCTTCTCGGAATCCAGGTCGTCCCACTGATCGGGCGACATGCCCTCCCATGCCGGTGCATTTTTCTTCAAATTGGCAAGCAGCGCTACGTTCATTCACAGTTTCTCCACATATGGCGGATCCTATCTCTGAAACCCGCGGCATTCCTTGGACGGCAGCAAACAGAGTTATTCGGTAAGCGCATCGTCTATCGATCGCCACTTGATGTTGGTCAGGCGTTGGTGGACAACGTCAAACCCTTCCGGTCGGATGGCCAGGGCCTCTCCCGACAGGAGCGCGCTGACTCCTTCCTGTCCCACCTCTGACCGGCGACGCAGACAGGCCGAACAGGTTGCCGGGTCGTGTCGCTCGTATGCGGCCGGCTGTGTGTACGCGCTCATGTACCCTTCGTAGTTGCGCACCACGACGCGATCGTCCGACTGGCTGACCAAGTAATTGGGCATGATCGGGATCTTGCCGCCGCCGCCGGGCGCGTCGATCACATACGTGGGCACCGCGTAGCCGGAGGTATGGCCGCGTAGCGCCTCCATGATGCCGATGCCGGCGGCCACCGGTGTTCGAAAATGGCCGGCGCCGTGGACCAGATCGCACTGGTACAGATAGTAGGGCCGCACCCGATTGATGACCAGTTTATGCAGCAGTTCCTTCATGACATTCGCGCAGTCGTTAACCCCGGCCAGCAGTACGCTCTGGTTGCCCAGTGGGATACCCGCATCGGCCAGACGCGCCAGCGCCTCTGATGCCTCCGGCGTGATTTCCTTGGCGTGGTTGAAATGGACGTTGAGCCACAGCGGGTGAAACTGACGCAGCATGTCGACCAACTCGGGCGTGATCCGTTGGGGCAGAAAGACCGGCACGCGAGCCGATGCGGATGATCTCCACATGGGGAATCGCCCGCAGACGCCGTAGCAAATCCTCCAACACCTTCTGTGGCACGGTCAGCGGATCGCCGCCCGAGAGGAGCACATCGCGAACCGCCGGTGTGCGCGCAATGTACTCGATCTGGGCATCGTGGGCCGCGCGGTGAAGGTAGCGCCCGGGTCACCCACGATACGGCTACGGGTACAGTACCGGCAGTAGCTCGCGCATCTGGGTCGTCACCAACATGAGAACCCGGTCCGGGTAGCGGTGAACCAGGCCCGGCGCCGGCGAATGGGCATCTTCGCTGAGCGAGTCGACCATCTCTGCTGTAAAGGGCGTCAACTCGGCCGCCGTCGGCATGATCTGGCGGCGGACCGGACAGCCGGGATCTTCCGGGTCCATCAGACTGGCGAAATAGGGTGTGACGTCCACCCGAAATCGGTCGGGTGCGGACAGGCCGGCCCGCTCACTCTCGGTCAGGCTGATGAAATGCGCGAATTCTTCCACTGTGTTGAGCCGGTTGCTGAGTTGCCAGCGCCAGTCTCGCCACTTTTGCATGGGGACATCGTGCCAAGGCGCCGGCGGATTGTCCGTTTGACTATGACTATCGACGGTTAATTTGCTCATTGCGGTTGTTTGTCCTTGTCCTATTGTCCGCTGACGTGTCGTGCACCCACAATAAAAGCCGCCGATTCGCGCACCGACTCGTGTGCGGGGAACATGGCGACTTCAAGACGGATTTTCAATGTTTCTTACGAGTATTATGCGCCGGTTTTTCGCCACGTGCAAACGGTGGCGCATGGAGCAATCGGGTCAAATATAGTACCGTGAAGGCAATACAAGACTGGCGTACCGGGTTGCTGGGATTTGTTCCGTCTCTCTGGTAAGTGGGCTCAACCGAATCTTGTGGGGCTTCACGTCCGGTGACGTTGGCCTACCCCTGAATATCCTGGACAGCCGTAGAAAGTTTCAGCGCAGTTGTCCCATGAACAAGCGAAGAAACGTCTGTCGGTTGACACGGCAGGTGTACTTGTACAAAGTAGGCCGTACCCGGTCGAGAATACACGCTGGACGAACTCGCACGCCACCACAAGAAACGCTTTCGAAACGCTTGGCAAGGTAGGATGCCTCAAGTACCGATCGAAAGCTGCTACCATTCGAGTAGATTGGCCCTATTGACTGCCCTGACAGCTGCACCACACTGTAGTAGCCGTCAATTGAGGAGGAGATCACGTGAATCATCCATACCAACAGCGCATCAGCGTAAATAGTTTCTGGTGCGATGTTTCGCGCCGGAAACGAACTAGACGCTACCGTTGGTTGCTGGCCGTCACTATTGCGCTTGGCGCGCTGTTTGGCGGAGGACATCTCGTTGGCCACCACGCTGTCTGCATCGACCATGCGGATGTCAGCCACTCAGCAAGCGCCACCGGTCACCGACATGCCCGATCCCACCAACCGGCATCTGCTCGTCGGGGCCGCTGCGCAAACGGACGCATCGCCGTTCCTTCTGCGCGACTATGCTGAGCAGTGCCGCGTATATGGGCACGGTACCCGAGTTCAGTTGTACCGATCCGAATCACGAGAATGTCGAACTGCTCAAGGCGTTGCCTGTGGACGGAAACAGTATCTGTCCACGTCTCGTCGGCATCGACAACCAATGTTCGATTCCAACGTCAATCGCAGGTCGAACGCTCAAGGCGCAACCTGACACGCCGGAGACTGTCTCCATGATCTTCCGGTGCCGCGTCTACGATAAGCAGACGGCACCGGGCAAGTTCGACGACATCGCGGTCATCCAACACGACAGCGCAACCGGCAACACCTGTTGGTTCCAGGTCCCCACGCTACTGCCCGACAATCGCTGTCAAAATGACGGCGAAGGTAACTGTATCTTCACGGACATCGACGGCGCTCTGGTGGACAGTCCTATGGATCCCGGCGCCGAGCGTCTTTGGTTGCATCCCTTTGCACCGGGCGACACACGCGGTTACGTCGCTGACCAGAACTGCCAGCGCTGTCACGATGCCGATCCGTTGATCTGGACACCATACCTTGAACCGGCATTTCCACTGCGCGACAACGGCATCAGCCCGCCGGATGGCTGGGTCGGCGCGACGGTGGCATCGCCCTACGTGCCGGGCTTTCTGGGGATCTTCGGCCGATGGGGTGGAACGACCGCAGCCAAAACGCATCAACCCCAGCAACAACGCCTGTATCGGCTGTCATCTCTTTGGCCAAAACACCATGAAAATGATGGCGCCCGGCGACAAAGCGGTCCGTATCGACCCAGGGAGCAACACTCGCTGTGATCCCGAGGATCGAACATGTCTTCGACTTTCAGCATTGCTCACGATTCTACATGATGATATCGCCGCCCACGGCAATATATGGATGCCACCGTCACAGAGCCCCGGTTTCTCTCAGCTTTCGCCTCCGACCGAGGATCTACTCAACAAGTGCGCGGACGATCCAAATCGAGCCGATATCAATTGTCAGGCATTCATCCCCGGTCCGAGTGCCCGCGGGTCTTGTGGTGGACGCATACGCCGCCACCAACCCGGCTGTGATCGGCTCCGATCTCCACTATGTCGTGACCGTGAAAAACAAACCGAACATGGATGCCGCCCGGCAACTGCAGCTCACCCAAACGTTGCCGGACGGCGTCCGTTTTGCCGGCAGCTCCGCCGGGTGCGCGAGCAGTGACGGTAAGGTTACGTGTGCACTGGGCACGCTGGGTGCCAATGAATCCAAAACTGTACGAATTGCTGTCGTGGTCGACGCTGTTTCGGCGGGCGTGGAACGACTGACCAGCCGTTTTGACGTCTCCACGGACTTGAGCACGGTCGACCTAAATTTGACGACGATGGGCGTCCTCGTGGACACGCCGGTCATTGCCTCCGATTCAGCACCGCCTGTTGACCCGGACTCAGCTGACTTGGTGCTGTTGGCCATTCCCGGTGTCGACGGGGAAGACGGTCTCATCTTGCCCGATCGCAACGTCGCCCGGACGACCTTTTCCGTGTTGAACCTGGGGCCGGCGACGGCGACAGGGGTTACGTTGGAGGCGACCATCCCGGCGGGTGTGACCTTTGAGCCGGGCTACAGTTCCATCGGCTGCGAACTGGATGCGGACAGCATGCACGTGCATTGTGATGCACTCGGCACCCTCAACGTCGGGCTGGTGTCAACTGTGCGCATCGGTTTCAGTGTCCCGCCTGAAGTCACGCTGCCGACCGGAACAGCAGGACGCGTCGCCGCCAACGAGGACGATCCTGATGGCGGCAACAATTCTATAGAATCAGTAGTAACGCAGCGGACGGCCCGAATTACGGCCATCACGACGAATGAGAATGTGTACAACATCGAGTTCAAGACCTTCGGCTACACACCCGAGTTGCCAGGACGACATGTACACTTTTTCTTCGATACCGTATCGCCTGACCAGGCCGGTGTCCCGGGTCGCGGACCCTGGAAGCTGTACGGTGGTCCCAGTCCCTTCACCGGCTATGGCCCTGCCGCTCGGCCGGCCGGCGCCACGACCATGTGTATTCTGGTAGCCAATACCGATCATTCGGTTATCCAAGGTACCGGGAATTGTGTTCCCTTACCCGGAAATTGAACGGCAATGATTCTGCGCCCAGCTGACAACACCGGACCAACTTGAATTTGACTTGTAGACCTGGAGGGGAAGCATGAGGCTCCGTCTCATCATCAGCATACTTGTATGTGTGCTTATTGCCGTCACGCTGGTTCTGTCTGTCAATGAGACGACGAGATCCGACAGCGGTGGCGTTTTCACAAGCAGATATCTGACCAAATATGGCCAAGCGTCGCAATGTACGACGTGCCATACGTCGATTCCGTCAGGCAATGCAAATATCACGGCGTGCCGGACCGGAATCGATGGGGCGGAGTGTGGTCTCAATACATACGGACTGGCGCTGAAACTGAAGTTGACGCCTCATTCCGGACTTGTGACAACCGCCAATGCCCGCAATGCCATCAACGCCGTAGACGTTCTCGACCTCGACAGCGATGGATTCGACACCGGTCCTGAAATCACTCGAGGCAGTGATCCCGCCAGTGCGGATGCGACGCTTGACGTCGACATAACGGCAAGTGGTTTCCCTGACGAAGTCGTCGAAGGCGATCCACTCGTTTTCGCCGTCGAGGTCAAGAATTCCGCCGCGCCGGCGAACGGCAGTCCATTCCCACTGCCTGATCTCAGCGACCTCAGCGCAACGGCAACGGTCGTCAATGCAACAGGCACGTTTGCCTGTGAAGCGGCGCCCGGTCCTCTTGCTGCCGGTGCCACGCAGTCACTTTCCTGTACAGGCAACGTGACTGACGAGATGATCGACAACAACAAATTGACTCTGCGTGCGGTCGCTTCCGCACAGTGGCCGTCGGGGGACGCCATCGCCGCCGCTGATGCAACGGTTACGCTGACCGCCGACGTCGCGGCCTTTGAACTGGATGCACAAGCGGACAAGAGTCAAGTCCAACAGGGCGAGCAAGTCGTCTTCTCCTTCACCGTGCGCAACCCGGGCAGAGTCGCTCTGAGCAACGTTGCGATCACGCCCGCCATAGCCGGTTGCGCAGTCGCGCCGGTGACGACACTGGCAGCCGGGCAATCTGAACAACGGACCTGCACGGTGCAGCTTCTCGCTTCACTATCCAATCGCACCGTCACTGCGACGGCCGACACCGCCGGTGGGCGTGGTCTAGACGCAGCCAGCGATCCGTTGAATGTTACAGTGGATGGCGGTGATGCACTGCAGCTGAAGTTGACGTTGCCTGTTGGTCCAGCAGTTCAAGGCGAGCCTGTGCCGATGGTCGTCGATGTGGACAATTCCGGTCTCACCGCGCTCGACCAGATTGACGTGCGCTTTCCTGCTTTCCCTGACTGTGATGAGGCCCTGGATCAGCTCGCGCCCAATGGCTCGCATTCATATTCATGTGCCGTCGTCCCCCCAACGGTCGGTTTACTCACCGTCAGCGGCGTCGGCGCGGCTCTGCAGGCAAATGTCGCGATCACTGTGCCGGTTGCCGCCACGCTAAACGTGATCGCGCAAGCCCGGATCGCGAGATCACCATCGACCAGATTGCCTACAGCGGTGGTACAGCACAAGTTGGCTACACTGTCTCCAATGCCGGCAATGCTACGCTGCGCGATCTCGAGATTCGTGGCATCGGACTTTCCGGCTGTGAGACGACGTCGGAGGAGTTGGGGCCGCAGGCATCACGTCAAGACTCATGTACCGCCAAAGCAGATGGCGCATTCGTCGACCATCGCAACGGCCGCAGAATCTTGTCGCTGACGCTGGCTGCCGCGGCCGATGACGTCTTTGACGGGCAACTGTTTTCGAGTGCAGATCGCCGTATGGTCGATGTGTCGAATCTTGTCTATCTGCCCCATCTGCGCCGCC
>CAVQSG010000021.1:0-16706 GCA_963715415.1 uncultured Chloroflexia bacterium
TGTCGAAAGCTGCCCCCATTCTGAAATGCACCCTTGGGAAATTCAGCGCTGGAATCTCGTGCAATTTTGTGGTAATATTGCGGTTGGGTAACTGAAGAAAGAGGTGGCACAATCCGTCTGCGTGATTGCATTGAAATTGACATCGGAGCCCGATGTTGCCCACAGAAGAACAGCCCTTTCACCTAGTAACGAAAATTTTCCCGCCTCGACTGGCGGGGATTGCGATTCCACGCGACGCAATAAAGGCGCGCCCTCTTAGCGTCGTTCGCCGCTCGTCGGTTGACACTTGTTTCAGCGTCTGCGGGCTATGGCAAGACGACGTCTATTTGCCTTTGGCTGAGTACGCTTGACCGATCTCACGTTGGTCGTCCTTGATGAACACGACAATAACCTGCGTCCGTTTGTCAGATACCTGCTGGCCGCCATTCGATTACCCGTCCAAACTCCTGCCTAACGACGGCGGCATACCTGGAGTCAGTTCCACTTGCGGAGCCGTACCAACTGGCGGATGTCCTGCTCAATGACCTGGCTGAATTGACTGCCCCCCTGGTCATCGTACTGGATGACTATCACGCTATCGCGGATTATCACATTCACGCCTTCATGTCACGTGTGGTGACTCATCTCGTTCCTGAAGTGCATTTTGTCATCATCACACGGGCAGATCCGCCGTTTCCGTTGGCTCGCATGCGCCTTGAGGGTCAACTGGCGGAAATCCGTAGCAAAGATTCTTCGCTTCACTGAGTCAGAAGCAAGTCGACTGCCGCGGGATAGCGTCGATCTGCCCCTACAGTCCGATGTCGTCGAGAAAATTGATCAGTTAGCGGAAGGTTGGCCGGTTGGCCTGAAGCTGGCTGCGATTTCTCTTCAACAGAAGAGAAATCCGGAAGCGGTGATCAGCCAACTGTCAGCGCAGCCGGATCGGGTGCTGGCTGACTACCTGTTCGCGGAACTATTGCAACATCTCGATCCGCCGTTGCAGGTTCTGTTGGCGTAGACTGTAATTTTCGAACGACTATCTGAACCGTTGGTCGAGTTGGTTCGGCCGGGGATTTAGCGGTGTCGATAAGTGCCGAATTCATCAGTTCGTTGTGGACGTCCAGTTTTTTCTTGTCGGCACTGGATCTCGATGGGACTTGGTATCGATTTCATCACCTGGTTCGCAAATTTCTGCTGCAGCAATTGGCACTGATTGAGTCTCCAGAGACGGTGCGTAATCTGCATCTGCAGGCAAGCGTGTGGTTCTTGGAGCATGGCTTGCTCAAGAAGCAGTCGAACACGCTTGCCTATGTGGCGATGAGAGCTACATGGTCCGCAGTGCGGAAGCAGGCGTCTACGATGCGATTATTGACAATAACTGGCGGCTGTTGGAACTGTGGCTGGATGCATCGCCCAACTCGATGAAGTCGCGCCCGTTGTTTATGGTGGCGGAGGCCTATCTTCAGCATTTTCTGAACAATTTCGACGTAGTTCCCACGATGTTGGTTGCCGCAGCGGCCAGACTTGCAGAAGATACCTCTGGGTACTCAAACGATGAATTGCGCAAACTTGATGGGTTGATTCAGGCACTGCATGCGATGGCGGCCGCAATCCTAGGCGAGTATGAAGAGGCTATTAATCATGCGGAACAAGCGGATGTCAAATCGCCGGAATCAATCGTGTCGATTCTTAGCTTTGCCCAATTCGCTCGATACAGTGCCATGATTGAGCTTGGTCACGGCGAGGCTATGCTTACGAACGTTCGGACTCAGTTGCGCTCCGAGGCTAATGCGATGGATGCGCGTCTTTTGCGTAAGCTTCTGGCCTTTGCGCAGGAATACTATTTCAGCGCCAATCTTGCACTGCTGAACGAAATCGCCCTATACATAGAGTATGTTGCCCAGAGAATCGATCAACCGTTCTTCAAGGGCTGGTCCAACTTTTGTCTTGGCTGGTTCCATTATCAGTGCAACGAGCTTGATGTTTCAGCAGAGTACTTCACCCAGACCATTGAGGCAAGAGACTCAGTTCATTTGCGCGCATATGCTGACTGCATTTGCGGACTGGCGTTGTCACTGTATGGTCTGGGGAAACCGCAGGGGACCAAACAGCATGTCGCTAATCTGTACGAATTTGCCCGAAAACGAGGAATAGTCAAGTTGATGCTTGTCGCTGAGTCGCTCGAAACGCGCCTTGCCATACGAGGCGCTCCACGTGGATACAGTTCAAAAGCGAAGTCGACCATCAGCCTGTTACCTACCGACGGAATGAATATCGAGGTGTGGGAGTGGCCGGTTCTGACAGTGATACGCGAAACACCTGTGGCGTCAGTCCAGTGGAGCGCTGAAGGAAGCGGATACACGTTTGCGGGTCTGCGGCGAACTGCTGCAGACGAGGAGAATCACTCGCCACAGTGTTGAGGTGGCTGTGCTCAACAGTAAATTGAACCATCTACGCGGCAATTCACAAGCGGCGCTGGAGGCGCTGCGCGTTGCGGTGGATTTGGCAGCGCCTGGCGGAGCATTGCGGCTCGTTGCAGATGATGCCGGTGACCTCGAACCGTATTTGGTCGCGTTGCGTGATGCTGACCATGCATCTGGCTATGTTGATGAGGTGCTTGCCGTAGTGGCCAGTGATACTCAACTCTATCGTACGACTTCCGCGACGCCTACAGGCAGGGCGGAAAGCAATGGCCTCATTGCAATCAACGGTGACACACTGACCAACAGAGAACTTGAGGTGCTGGATTTGTCAAGCAAGGTCTGACAAACAAGGAGATCGCCAGTTCTCTTTCGCTGTCACCCAGTACTGTCCGTAAATACACTATTAGCATCTATGATAAGTTAGAGGTCTCCAATCGCACCCAGGCGGCGGCCAAAGCGCGGCAGCTTAACTTGGGCCCGTTGCATAATTGATGACACACGCAGACTTTATCCTCAACATCCTCGCATACCAATAATCTTCCCACAGCAGTTCCGTAAAGCCGCATATTGACTTGGTCAAGTGACCATTTTTGGACCATTTGGTGCCAGCGCCAAATGGCCAGTTGCCCTATGCTTAACTCTGCATCGTACGGTGACATTGTTGCGGCGATAGTTGGCCGTCTTCAGAGCGAATACGCGAGGAGCGGAGGCCATGGATGAGGAGGAGCTACCATCAGACCTTCGGAGAATTGATCGATCTGCTATTTATCGTATTCGACTCCAGGGCGCGTTGCCAGCCATCTGGCGTGATGCTGCAAACGACATGGAAGTGGAATACAGTGAGTCCGGAGGTAGGCTATTTACGACATTGACGGGTCTAGTCGCCGATCAAGCTGCGCTTGCCGGAGTCTTGAACCTCGCATTCATGCTGCGCATGCCTGTGATTTCCATAGAGTGTTTGAGCGTATCTGATCCCGACCGGGAAGATGGCCAGTAAGTATCATGTGGGCCGGAGTTCATTTACACGGAAATGTAGCTGACTTGGTTATTTGTGCAAGGCCGTAGGATCGTAGACGTGACTGATTTCCGGCACGCCGAATTCCAGCATCATCTGAGAAACCTGCGTAGGCTTGTTCGTAGATTCTCTGTTTCGAACAGAATGCATCGACCCGGTTTGGGCGGCGCAATCGCATTGTCGAATTGGTGCTAGGTTGACTGACGTCTTCGAGAAAGGTTGGCCGCATGGAGAACCGTCAAAAACCGGAATGCGGCAAATAAGCAGGAGACAAACAATGAAAGCCCTATTCAAGTGGTCCCGTTATCTTGTCCTAATCGCAATAATCGGTTTATTGGTCGGTGCAGCGGCCGCCTTGATATTTGGCGGCATCACGACGGCCACAGTGATTATCGAGGCTTTCGGCCAGGCAGATTACAGCGCCGAGGGCGCGCGAATGTTTAGCGTTTCGTTGATTGAGTTGATCGACCTTTTCTACTCGGCACTATCTTGTTGATAACGTCGCTGGGCCTGTACCAACTATTTGTCGAACCGGCCATGGACCTACCGGAATGGTTGGCTGTAAGTAACCTTGAACAACTTAAATTCAATCTGCTCGCCGTAGTCGTGGTCATGCTCGGCATACTTTTCCTTGGGCAGGCGGCAGGTGAAATGGGCGAGCAGGTCAACCTGATGCAGTATGGCATCGCCGTGGCCGCAGTCGTGGCGTCTTTCAGCCTGGCAGTTTGGACCTTCCAGCGTGTTGTCTCTGCCAAGGACGCGGTTGTTCGTGCCGCACATCTACAGGCGGACGAAGAGCGGACAAAGCGGGATTCGCACAACGCGGCGACATAAAGTCGTCCATTGAAAGCCGCTGGAGAATCAGACTCCGTTAGAAAGCATCGTTGCTTCTGCGAGCAAGACATAGGGAGGCAAACCTCCCAAAGCGCAGCAATTACGCAAGACGCCCACACGAGGGCAAAACGTCGATACAGTTGAAAGGACCAACATATTATGCCAGGTAGAGGACAGGATCGTCGTGGACAACGGCAAGAAGACCGCCAGGAGTTTGGACGGGGAGGCACGGCTGAGCGCTACCAGATGAAGCAGCGCATGGTCTCGTTCGGCGATGACTTCTGGATCGAGAACGAGCGCGGCGAACAGTGCTTCAAGGTCGACGGCAAGATGGTACGCGTGCGCGACACCCTCATCTTCCGGGATCGCGGCGGCCAGGAACACTGCAAGATCCAGGAGAAAGTTGCGCGCGTCAAGGACAGCATGGAGATCGAGGATTCAAACGGCCGCCGTATGGCCATGGTCAAAAAGGCGCTGATCACACCGCTGCGCGAGCGCTGGGTGGTCAAGATCGGCGACGGGCCGGACCTGGACGCTCAGGGCAATATCCTGGATCACGAGTACACCATCGGCGAAGGCCGCGACAAGATCGCCGAGGTTTCCAAGAAGTGGTTTCGCCTCCGCGATAGCTACGGCGTGCAAATCGAACAGGGACAGGATGATCTGCTGATCCTCGCCGTAAGTGTGGCCATTGACATGATGGCACATCCTGAGGGCTAATTGTGTCGGCAGTTAGGCAGATATCGCCACCTCGTAGTCCTTACTCGGACTGTAGGCAGGACAGGGTTCAGCAGGAATCGATGGTGTTGTATCAATTATGACAGGAGGGCCGGTGCAGGTCTAGTCTTTGTACCGGCTTTCAACTAAAAAGGAGATACGAATCGCATGGCTATCACTGAATACAGACCCGGCACTGCATTTCCCGGTGTCATCGGACGGACGGCGGATGTGTCGACGCCTGCTTGGCCCGAGCCCAATCGGGCCGAAGAGGGCGCGCCCAATGTGCTCTTTATCGTCATCGACGACACTGGCTTCGGTCACTTAAGCTGCTTCGGCGGACTGGTGGAGACGCCTAATTTGGACGCCTTGGCGGCTGACGGTCTGCGCTACCGCAACATGCACACGACGGCGCTCTGCTCGCCCTCGCGTTCGTGTATGTTGACTGGACGCAACCACCATTCCAACCACATGGCCGGTATTACCGAGATCTCCACCGGCTATCCCGGCTATGACGGCAACATTCCCTTTGAGAACGGCTTCTTGAGCGAGATGCTGCTCCAGCGCGGCTACAACACCTACGCCGTCGGCAAATGGCATCTGACGCCGGCGGAGGCCAACTCGCCGGCCGGTCCTTACGACCGCTGGCCGCTGGGCCGCGGCTTCGAGCGCTATTACGGTTTCTTGGGCGGCGACACCCACCAGTACTACCCCGAACTGGTGCGCGACAACACCCAGGTTGAACCTGAGAAGACGCCGGAGGAGGGGTACCACGTTACGCCCGATCTGGTGGACAAGGCCATCGGCATGATTGCCGATGCCAAGCAAATCGCACCCACCAAGCCCTTCTTCATGTACTTCTGCACCGGCGCGGCCCATGCACCCCATCACGTGCCGGCCGAATGGGCCGATCGATACAAGGGCAAGTTCGACGACGGTTGGGACGCGTACCGCGAGAAGACCTTCGCACGCCAGAAAGAAATGGGCATCGTCCCGGCCGATACGGTCCTCTCGCGCCATGACCCCGATGTCCAGAATTGGGACTCGCTGTCGGCTGATGAGAAGAAACTCTATGCGCGGATGATGGAAGTTTTCGCCGGCTTCCTGAGCCACACCGATCATTACATCGGCGAACTGATCGACTTCCTGAAGGAGATCGGTGAGTATGAGAATACAATGATCATGGTGATCTCCGATAACGGCGCCAGCGCCGAGGGCGGCCCCAGCGGCTCCGTCAATGAGAACGCCTTCTTCAACAACGTTCCCGACAGTCTGGAACAGAATTTGGCCGCCATCGATGAAATCGGCGGACCCAAGTACTTCAACCACTATCCGTGGGGCTGGACCTTTGCCGGCAACACGCCCTTCCGCCGCTGGAAACGCGAGACCTATCGCGGCGGCATCAGCGATCCTTTTATCGTCAGTTGGCCCAAGGGCATTGCGGCGCGCGGCGAGGTTCGGGGCCAGTACGCGCATGCCATCGACATGGTGCCGACAGTGCTGGATGCGTTGGGCGTCGAACCCCCGGCATCCATCCGCGGCGTGAGCCAGGCGCCCATCGAGGGCGTCAGCTTCGCCCACAGCTTCGACGCCGTCGATGCGCCGAGCAAGCATACGACCCAGTATTTCGAGATGTTTGGCCATCGCTCGATTTTCCACAACGGCTGGCGTGCGGTCTGCCCCTGGCCTGGGACGTCGTTCATCGAGAGCGGCCGGGCCTTTGGTACTCCCCTGTCCTACGACGAGTTGACCAAGCTGGACCAGACAGGCTGGGAACTCTACCATGTGGACGCCGACTATGCCGAAGCGAACAATGTGGCGGATGATCCGGCCAACCGCGCGCGGCTCATCGAGATGATCGGCCAGTGGTACGTCGAGGCGGGCAGGTACAACGTGCTGCCCATCGACAGCCGCGGCACGCTCAAGTTCGCCGAGGAACGGCCCCAGATCGCAGCCGATCGCGAGAGTTACATCTACTACCCCAACACCCAGGCGGTGCCCGGCAACGTGGCGGCCAAGGTCTTCAACCGGCCCTTCACCATCACCGCCGAGTTGGAAATGCCCGAAGAGGGAGCGGAAGGTGTGCTGCTGGCCTACGGCGGCAACGACGGCGGTATCGCCTTGTACGTCCAGGACGGCAAGCTCCACTTCGTCCACAACTACGTTGCCCAGCAGTATTTCCTGGCCGTGTCGGAGGACAAGATTCCCGCCGGTCATCAATACTTGAGCATGGAATTCGAGGTCACTGGTAAGGCGGATATCGACCACGGCAAGGGCGCACCCGGCATCGCCAAGCTTTTCTTTGGAGACAAAGAGGTTGGCCGTGTGGAGATGCCGGTGACCACGCCCATCCAGTTCGGTCTGGGCGGCGCGATTACTTGTGGCTATGACTCCGGGGCGCCGGTGACGCCCGCATACAAGCCGCCGTTCAAGTTCACCGGCGGTCTCAAGCGCGTTCGGCTTGACGTGAGCGGTGAAGCCTTTGCGGATCAGGCAGCTCACTTCCGCGCGATGTTGGCGCGGCAGTAAACGCTAGCCCTAGAGGAACATCCGGTCATGTAATGATCGGATGTTCCTCTACACCCTACCCAATTGCCAAGAAATGCTATCTCGTTGTTTGCGGTGTTGCATCGCAAACAAATTCAACAAGGCGCGTCGGATCAATGACTTCACGAACATTCACGTTGCCGGACCATGCGCCGCCCGCCTTTCACATGCTGGCCAAGCCCACCGGCGCGATCTGCAATCTTGACTGCGCGTACTGCTTCTTCCTGGATAAAGAGGTCTTCTATCCGGGCAGCAAGTTCCGCATGAGCGATGCCACGCTGGAGCAGTACATCAAGCAGCTCATCGAAGCCCACCAGGTGGACGAGGTGACTGTGGCCTGGCAGGGCGGCGAGCCGACGATTATGGGGCTGGACTTCTTTCGCCGGGCTATGGCGTTGGTGGAAAAGTACCGCCGGCCGGGCATGCGCTTTCAACACACCATGCAGACCAACGGCACGCTGCTCACCGACGAATGGGCCGCTTTTTTCCAGGAACACAACTTTCTCATCGGAATCAGCCTGGATGGGCCGCGCCAACTCCACGACGTCTATCGGGTGGACAAGGGCGGCGGGCCGACGTTTGACAAAGTCATGCGCGGGCTGCAGCTATTGCAGGAGTACGGCATCGAATACAACGTGCTGACCACAGTCAATCGGGTCAACGCCGACTATCCGCTGGAGGTCTATCGCTTTTTGCGCGACGAGGTGGGGACCACTTGGATGCAGTTCATCCCTGTGGTGGAGCGCATCAACGATGATGGCCTGACGCTATTTCAAGCAGGCGATCGCGTGTCAGAGCGTTCGGTGGGGGCAGAGCAGTTCGGCTACTTTCTGAGTACCATTTTTGACGAGTGGATCCTGCACGACGTGGGCAGCATTTTCGTACAGACCTTCGAGGCCGCGCTGCGCAACTGGCTGGGCATGGATGCGTCGGGCATGTGCGTCTTCAACCAGACGTGCGGGTCGGGGCTGGCCATCGAGCACAACGGCGACGTCTATGCGTGCGATCACTTCGTGGAGCCGAACTATCTGTTGGGCAACATCCACGACGAGCACATGATCGAGTTGGTGGCCGCGCCCAAACAACTCAAGTTCGGTCAGGACAAGTACGACGATCTGCCGCACTATTGCCGGGAATGCGACGTGCGCTTTGCCTGCCACGGCGAATGCCCCAAGAACCGGTTCATCATCTCCCCCGATGATGAACCGAGACTCAACTATCTCTGCGCCGGTTTCAAGTACTTCTTCCACCACGCCGACTTCGGGATGAAGCTCATGGTCGGACTCTACCATCGCCAGCGCGAGATCCGTGAGGTGATGCCGATTTTGCAGCGCTCCTTCGCCGGCGTGGGTCGCAATGACCCCTGTCCGTGCAACAGCGGGCGCAAGTTCAAGCAGTGCCACGATCGGCAGCACCAACTCAGTCGGGTCGAGCTACCCGAATTGCAGCCGCAGTCGCGTTCGCAACTGGCAGCGGAGATACAGTAAACAGGGAACTGGGGGCGTTCGCACCGCTCCGACAGCGGTAGAGAAGCTGATTTTCCATCGCTGCATTTGCCATTGTCAGAGATAGCATTCACCACCTAGGCATACGCGCAACAACGCTTCAACATTTCAACATTGTGCATTGGCTTGCGTCGCTTGTAGGGCGCGGCTTCTGTGATAAGAGCGGCACATACGCGTGCCGCCGCAAGGGTTTTAAGAGGGAGAATCTAACTATGGCTACAATCACGAAAGAGCAAGCGAAGGCGGCGTTTCAGGCATTTGTGAAGGAACTGAACCTCACTGATGCACAGAAGGGACAGTTCCAAACGGCAGTTGACCAGACCATTTCCAAACTCAATGACATGACGGCCAAGGGCGAAACGGTCGATGGACCGACGGCCAAGAATGCGATGCGCAGCGCCGTCGAAAAGTGGCTAACTCCTGAGCAATTGGACGTCTGGGATGACGGCTGGAACAAGGTACGGTCCGCCCTGGGTCTGTAAACGCAAAAACACCGCAAGACTGCGAGTCTTCTTGCGGGAAACAATGTAACCGAGCCGGTGCAGCCGCACTCTCTTGGCTGTACCGACTCGACAATCCCGGCCCGCATACACCCATCGTTGGTGTTGGCGCCCGGTTGAACTTGCGCTTGGCGACATTCGGCAATCGCATTGAAAGCTCATGACGTTCAATCAGAAGCACTCCGCACGATCGCTCATAGAAAGCAGATGTACTCGACCGACAACGGGCCGCGTTGCGACAGCGGTCATACTCGACGCAGGCAACCGCATCAAATCCGTCACGCAGTCGAGAACCATACCCAGAAGTAGGCTGTGACCGCTACAGCCTCTGGCGTGTAGAACATTGACCGGGAATAGAGTCGGCAGCAAAGGGTCTACACGCATCGTCTTGCTTGTCCAGATTAATTACTACCCCAGGGAGGGAAAAAATCATGCCATTCGGACCTATTCAGTTAATCGTGATCGGCTTTGACCATCCAGAGCCTGACGGCTCGATTCTCGCGGAACTGAACGCTGTGCGCGACCAGGGACTCATCCGCTTGGTCGACGCTCTGGCCGTCTACAAGGATGAGGAGGGTTCAGTATGGTCAGCGGAAGTCAGCGATCTGACTGAGGACGAAGCGGTGCTGACCGGTGCAGCCATTGGCGGTCTCATCGCCGCCGGTGTTGCAGGCACGCGGGCAGCACTCAACGCAGATGATGAGATCGATCTAGACGGTGCGACGGACGTTGTGGCCGAGGGCGCGCTGGCTGGCGCCGCTCGCGCCGCCGAGAGGTATGAGTATGGACTGTCTGCGGAAAACCTTCTCGCCATCTCCGACCAGATTCCGGTCGGTGGGGGTGCGCTACTGATGATGATAGAGCATACGTGGTTGACTCCGCTGCGCAGCGCGATCCGCGATCAGGGCGGCATCGTATTGGCCCAGGAGTTCCTAAGTCCAGGAGCGCTCCTTGCCATAGGGGAAGATCTCGCGCTTGTGGAAGAGCTACAAGCCGGTGCGGCCTCCGAATAGATACATCTTTCGGTGGCGAACCTTTTCGACGGCATGGCGCCGGCCTCGGCCATCGCCATGCCGTTGGGAGGCGAGACGTTCAGTTAGAGATCGATTTGGACGAACGGAGGCCGAATGGGCATTTCGGAGCCTGATAACTCGGGGAACGCCGGTCTGATCGGAAACGAAGTTACCGATCGTCGGCAACCACAGCGGTCGCTGCGACGCGCAGCCCAATTGACTGCTGCCTTGGGTATTGCGCACGCAGTACTGTATTTTCTTTCCTATTTCCTGCTTCAGCTGACGCCAAGCGGGAACGCATCGGATGCCGAGATCATTCGATTCTACAGCAGTGGAGGGGGCCGACGGCTGATTCTGGTCGGTCTCTACGTCATGCCCTTCGCAGGGATTGCGTTTCTTTGGTTTATCGTGGCCCTACGCATGTGGATTGCGGTCTCGACGAAACAGATCAATGTGTTACTTTCAAACGTACAATTGGTCAGCGGGATCATCTTCATCGGGTTATTGTTCACGGCAGGAGGGGCCTCTGCAGCCACCGCCGCCAGCATGGAGTTTGTCCGCGGACCGATTGATCCTATGATGGCGCGCCAGCTACCTCAGTTGAGTAGCACGATCTTGCTCGTCTTTGCCCTGCGCATGGCTGCAATGTTCGTCTTTACAACCTCCAACATTGGCCGGGAATCGGGCATCCTACCCAAGTGGTTCGTGTTCGTGGGTTTTGCCGTGGGGCTATTTCTACTACTGAGCGCCTCCTTCAGCAAGGTGCTGGCATTGGTCTTTCCGGTGTGGGTGTTGGTACTATGTGTGATCTTACTGGAGCGCGGAAGGTCAAATCCGGATGTTTGGGATCAACCACAGCAATACGAAATCTAGAAGATTATTCAGAAAATATGACATGGACGCCGGTAAAGGCGCCCTGTGATGATTTGCATGCTTGTGGCTCGTTAAGCGTCCTGGGCATGCAGCCATCGACAAAGGAGGAGCGGGAATGAAAAAGTATGCGGCAGAATTTATTGGTACCTTTTGGCTGGTCCTCGGTGGCTGCGGCAGCGCGGTGCTGGCTGCATCCGTCCCTGACGTGGGCATTGGCTGGCTCGGCGTAGCGCTGGCCTTCGGGCTCACGGTTCTCACCATGGCTTATGCCATCGGACACATCTCAGGCTGTCACCTCAATCCTGCCGTCTCGCTGGGACTCTGGGCAGGCGGGCGTTTTCCGGCGGCCCAACTCGTGCCCTATATCGTGGTCCAAGTGATCGGCGCCATTGCCGCTGGCGGCGTGCTGTTCGTGATTGCCAGTGGTACAGCCGGCTTCAATGTCGCCGACGGGTTTGCCGCCAACGGATACGGTGACCATTCTCCGGGTGGGTACAGCCTGCTGGCGGGCCTCGTTACCGAGGTCGTCATGACCATGGCCTTCCTGCTGATCATTCTTGGCGCCACCGACAAGCGCACGCCCAAGGGGTTCGCGCCGATCGCAATCGGTCTGGGACTGACGCTCATTCACTTGGTCTCCGTCCCGGTGACCAACGCTTCGGTCAACCCGGCCCGCAGCACCGGTGTGGCGATCTATGTCGGCGGCTGGGCGATTGCACAGCTTTGGCTCTTCTGGGTAGCCCCGATCGTCGGCGGAATTCTCGGTGCCGTGATCTATCGTTACATAGCGAGCGAATCCAGTCAATAGGATGCCCAGATTTGGTAGGGTCGTCTCGAAAGCTGGAACCAATTTACTACAAGGAGAATCTACAATGGCAAGTGTAATCGATGTGGAAGGTATCGGTCAGGTCTTTGGACAGAAGCTGCGCGATGCGAGAATTAAGACGACAACTACTCTCTTGAAGGAAGGCGCAAGCCCGCAAGGACGGCGTCGAATTGAAGAGATGACAGGAATCAGTCACGCCCAGATCCTTCGGTGGGTCAATCACGTAGATTTGTTCCGCATCCGCGGCGTGGCGACACAATACGCCGAGCTACTGGAGGCGGCAGGGGTGGATACGGTACCGGAACTGGCCCAACGTAATCCCGACAATTTGTATGAGGCGTTGGCAAATACCAACGCCGAGAAGAAGCTTGTTCGGCGTATACCGCCGCGCTCATCTGTGGCAGACTGGGTTCAGCAGGCCAAATCGCTGCCGCGCATAGTCACCTATTGAGTCCGTTTGTTTCGGGATCGTTCATTTCCCCTATCGTAAGTTTTGTGCAACTGGCGTTCATTTTGGCAGAAAAGTGGTAGCATCTCAATATATCGGGGCGCGTGCGACGCATTGACTCGGGAATTCCGGTTAGCCGAGTGCATGCGGTCAGTGCGTCGCACGCGGCCCGACTTATTGAGATGCTACGAAAAGCAATAAAAAAAAGTGAATGTCGGTCTCTACGTCATTCCCTTCCCAGGAAGGACGGTTTCTTTGGTTTGTCGTGGCCCTACGCATGCGGGCCGATAGATCCCATGACGGCGCGCCAGCTACCTCCGTTGAGTAGCACGATCTTGCTCGTCTTTGGCCTGCGCATGGCTGCAATGTTTGTCTCTTCAACCTCCAACATTGGCCGGGAATCGGGCATCCTACCCAAGGGGATAGAATGTAATCCCTTCTTGATTTCACATCTCAGCCATTATCTTGAGAAACGCATTCAACATAACGGGTTGTGCATTGTGTACGAGACAGTGAGTCCTGCCCCACGCGCGTCTGCGTGAAGAACCGCAAAGGGACGCAATCGACCAAGAGCGTTTTTCCCCCCTTCGACCAGCCGATTAGCTGGCAACTCAACGAAGAATGGATGGCGGCCGGCAAGAGTCAATATTCAATAATGACCCCCTGCTCAGATAATTGAGCCTGCAAGTCCGGCACGGATAACGCGGCCAGGCTCGTCGGCTGCCCGGCCAGCATGGCCGCGGCCGTGCCCGTGGCCTCGCCGGTGACCGCGAGCCGGGCAGCGCACGGGTCACGTCCCAGGCCGTGGTATCGGCGGACATGCAGCGGCCCGCGGCCAACAGGTTGTCGTTGCGCACGCCGGCCAGCGAGCGCAGCGGAAAGGCGTAGACCGGGCCACGCTTGCGCCAGTCGCCGGTCAAGCCGACGGTATCGTCAAAGCGGTGATGATCGTGGCGCTCGCCCAGTGAGACGGCGCCGACCAGACGGCGGGTCATGCGCAAGGTGGGGATGGTCGGCGGGGTGATGATCTGTACGGACCGGTCGGGGTGACGCACCCGGTAATCGGCCAGTTTGTCCAGCATCCAGGTGCGGGATCGGAGCAAATGTTGGGTTACCTGATCGGCGTCATCGCCGCGGAAGAAGGGGCCTTCGGCGCCCGCGCGGTCGGCGTAGGGGCTGAAGGGTTTGGAGACGGCGTGCAGGTGCAGACCGTCGTCGTCAAATGGCAACAACGTTCGCAGAGCACGTTGGTGTCGAGCGATTCGGTCTGCTCACCGGCCAGGAAGCAGACGTCGGCGTCGCCGGTGGCGTCGACCACGGCCCGGCATGCCATGGCGCTGCGTCCGCTCTCTTCTTGTTGACGATCAGATGGCTGATGCGATTGTCGATCCGCTGCACGGCGCAGATTCGTGTGTCGTACAGGATGGTGACCCCGCTCTCGACGGCCCAACGCTCCAGGGCCAGCAGATAGGATGACGGGTTGAACTGCACCCGATAGCGCTTCTCCTTGCGTTGTTCGGCATCCCCACCCGGCAGCCAGGCGTCGGGGATGCCGATGAAACGGGCCTGGCGGTTATCCTGCGCCAGATCGGCCACCGACAGCTTGAGCATCTCCTCGGCCAGGCCGTGCTCACCTGGCTGCTGATGCCATCGCAGAGCGGCAGCCAGACGGTGACGTTGCCCAACGTCGCCAGCCCGCCCAGTGCACAGGCCTTCTCCAACAGACAGACCGAGCGTCCAAGACGAGTAGCCCGCGGCCACTGCAGCCGCCACACCCGCGACGCCGCCACCCGCAATCAGCACATCATAGCTTGCACTGACCGGCAGTTGATGAGCCGGTTCATTGATCGTTTCCGGCTTGTGTATGCCCATCTGCGAACGCTCCTTTGTGGTTACGGCCATGCCAAGGGAATAATGATCTCTTACGAAGTACACCAATAAACACGAAGTTAGCGTTGTCCTTCGTGGATCTTCGTGCCTCTGCGTGGACAGCTATTTTTCTGCAATGGCCTACTAAGCCGACATCATCTTTCGATCCACACTGGCCTGAATGCGACGCTACCAATTCACAGTATAGCGAACCAAAAGGCAGCGCTCAAGTGCGATCCACATCCACCCGTTGAAGTCGATCTGAAGATACGCTAAACTGACGGCGTGCTTTCCTCACGATAGCGCCCGCTTCGGCTGGTTTCTGTTTGCGTTCTGGGAGAAGAAAATGAAAACCACAACTCGAAAGCCGTGCAAGCGACGCTTCTGGCTATGGCTGCTGGCAACCGGCACGATTACGCTGTTGGTCAGGCGGCGTAACTCCGTGTCCGGCAAAGGACTCTTCAGCCCACTGCGGTCGCCGGCGCTCAAGCTCAGCCGTGCCTGGAATCTGCGCGTGCCCTGGACCCAGCTGCCCTATGTGTTGGCACTGTTCAACTTCGTCGGCATGCGCGAGTTGTTGCGCGACGAAAACCTGGTCGACACCCAGACCCTGCCCTCTGTCATTCCCGATGTGACTCGACCGCCGGACCCGAGCTATCTCCATGCCCGTTCGCCGGACGGCGTCTACAACGACCTGAGTGTGCCGCTGATGGGCAGCAGCGACACACGTTTTGGCCGCAACGCTCCGCTGATGGTCACCTATCCCGATGAAGCGCGCCTCTTCATCGCCGATCCCGCGCACGGTGAGCTTCGCGTTGCTCACGCGCCGGGAGTTTCAGCCGGCCACCACGCTCAATCTCCTGGCCGCGGCGTGGCTCCAGTTTCAGCTTCATGACTGGGTCAGCCACGGCCCGAATGATGGCAGCCGGCTCATCGAGGTGCCGCTGGCCGAGGATGATCCCTGGCCGCAGCATCCCATGTACGTGCCGCGCACCAGCCCCGACCCGACGCGCACGGCCGACGACGACTGGCGTCCGCCCACCTTCCGCAACCTGGAAAGTCACTGGTGGGACGGCTCGCAACTGTATGGCAGCAGCCAGCCGATCCAGGATGTCGCCGCGCAGGAAGACGGCAGGTTGCGGCTCACGCCAACCGGCCTGTTGCCGATCGACCCGGCTACCGGCGCCGAATTGTCCGGCGTGGCGGGGAACTGGTGGCTAGGCTTGAGCCTGATGCATACGCTCTTTGCCCGCGAGCACAATGCCATCTGCGCCATGCTCAAGCAACACTACCCTGGCTGGCCGGACGATGTGCTCTTCGACCACGCGAGACTGATCAACGTCGCGCTCATGGCGAAGATCCACACGGTCGAGTGGACGCCCGGCATCCTGGGCACACCGACGCTGCGCAAGGCCATGCGCGGCAACTGGTGGGGCGTGCTGGATGAAGCCTTTTATCGCCGCTACGGCCGTCTGGGCAGCGGCGAGATTATCAGCGGCATCATGGGGTCGCCCACGGATCACCACCGCGCGCTCTATGCCATGACCGAGGAGTTTACCGCCGTCCATCGCATGCACCCGCTCATCCCGGACGACTATACGGTGCGCTCGGGCGCGATGATCGGCCGTTGCGGCGCTGCACCTTTCGCGACATTGCGTTTACGGGGCAGAAAAGTCGAAGAGTTGTGGTCTGCCCGACCTGCTCTATTCGTTTGCCAGGCAGCATCCGGGCGCCATCACACTCCACAATTACCCGCGCTTTCTGCAATCGCTCGAGAAACCGGAGAGCAGCCATCTGACGGATGTGGCTGCCGTGGACATCCTGCGCGATCGCGAGCGGGGCGTGCCGCGTTACAACGACTTCCGGCGCATGGTGCACAAGCGGCCCGTGCAGAGTTTCGAGCAGATCACGCCCAACCCCATCTGGGCCAATGAACTGCGTCGCGTGTACGAGGGCAGGCTGGAGGATGTCGACTTGATGGTCGGTCTCTATGCGGAGGCGCCGCCGCCGGGCTTTGGCTTTAGCGATACGGCCTTCCGTATCTTCATCTTGATGGCCTCGCGCCGGCTCAAGAGTGACCGTTTTTTCACCACGGACTACACGCCCGCCGTCTATACGCCGGAGGGCATGCACTGGATCGATGACAATACGATGGCG
>CAVQSG010000022.1:0-66304 GCA_963715415.1 uncultured Chloroflexia bacterium
TGGAGGATGGCAGCATGATCACACAAGACATTGTGAAACAGACTACGCATCAGCGCATTGTCGTCGCTCACCACGGCGGGCCGGGGGTGTTGCAGGCTATTGAAGAACCGATTCCCGAACCGCAAGCTGGCGAGGCACGCGTGCGGGTGCTGGCAGCGGGCGTCTCCGCCTATGACCTGATGCTCCGCAGTTCTGGGTTGCTCCCCGGCACACCCAAGCCGCCGTTTACGCTAGGTGAGGACGTCGTCGGCATTGTTGACAAGCTGGGCGAGGGTGTGAATACCGTTGAGCTCGGGCAGCGGGTGGCCGCTTTCACCTTTGGGGCGAGCGGCGGCTACGCAGAGTCTGTCTGTCGACCTGTCGACGAGTTGGTGCCGGCGCCTGACGGTGTGGATTCGGTCGAAGCGGTCTGCGTCGTGGCCAACTACCTAACAGCCCATCTTGCCATGCACCGCACGGCCAAGGTGCAGCTCGGCGAGCGCATCCTTGTTCAAGGGGCAGCCGGTGGCGTGGGGTCGGCCCTGTTGGAGCTAGGCCGACTGGCTGGGCTGGAGATGTACGGTACGGCATCCAGCTACAACCACGAACATGTTGCTGCTTTGGGCGCTACCCCCGTCGACTATCGCAACGAAGATGTCGTCAAGCGAATCCACAGCCTGACCAACGGTGGCGTGGATGTTGTCTTCGATCCCATCGGCGGAATCCGACAATTATGGCGCTCACACAATGCGCTGAATAGGAACGGTCGCTTGGTCTGGTTTGGCGTGGCAGCAGCGAAGCGGTCGGGGCTGAAGATCATTCCCCTGACGCTGGGCATGGTGGCGCTGCTCAAGCTCAAGCCTGGGGGGCGACAACTGCTGTTGACGCCTGATTTGGCAGCCGACAAAGTTTGGTATCGGCAAACCTTGACGGAACTCCTCGACTTGTTGGCAAACAGCGAACTCAAACCACTGGTAGCTGAGCGTATTCCGCTGGCGGAAGCTGCCCGCGCGCATGAAATACTGGAGCGGGGCGGCTATGCGGGCAAGGTTGTTCTCGTTACCGAAACCTACCAACTCTAGGGCTGGCAGTCCTCTTGTCTGTGCTGAAGCGTGGACTACTGAAGTTCAAACCAGAGGCCGGGTCCATCAATCTCAGAAGACCCTGATCTCCGAAGCGCCAAGATATCACCATCTAGTTCTGGAGGCACAATCATGACAACGGCAGTCAAGCCGGTTACCGCTCGGAATCGGATCCTCACATTGGACGTACTACGCGGCTTTGCGCTCTTCGGCATCCTGTTGATGAATATTCAGTTCTTTGCTATGCCGGAGGCCGCATACTCTATTCCGGCTGTTTTCGGTGATCTGACCGGTACCAATCTTGGCGTCTGGTGGTTTAGCTATCTCTTTGCCGATCAGAAGTTCATGACGCTCTTCTCCATGCTCTTCGGTGCAGGCATCGTCTTGATGACGTCCAAAGCTGAACGGCAGGGCGGACACTCGCTGAGGTTGCACTACCGGCGCATGTTCTGGCTGTTGATTATCGGTCTGGTCCACGGCTACTTGCTCTGGTCGGGCGATGTCCTGGTGCTCTATGCCATCTGCGGATTCGTCATCTACTGGTTCCGGCGCTGGTCACCCAAGTGGCTGCTGCTGCTCGGCGTGATTGTATTTGCCATCGGTCCGCTTATCTCCTTTGCCGGTGGGGCATCCGTGCAATATGCGCCGCCCGAAGTGCGCGCCGAGTTGGTCGCCGATTTCTGGCCGTCCCAGGAAGTTCTGGATACTGAAATCGAAGCGTACCGCAGCGGTTGGCTGGGTCAAATGGCGGCGCGCGTGCCCACGGCGGTGGAGTTGCAGACGACAGCATTATTCTTCTGGGGCTTCTGGCGGGCCGGTGGGTTGATGCTTATGGGGATGGCCTTCTTCAAGTGGGGCATCTTTTCCGGCGAACGGCGCAATCGCTTCTATCTCGTGCTGATCGTCATGGGGTTGCTGATCGGTTTGCCCGTCGTTGCCTGGGGCGGCTATCAGAATTTCGCACACGGCTGGGATCCGATCTACGCCCGGTTGGGCATGGGGTATCAGTTCAACTACTGGGCTAGTCTCTTTGTCAGCTTGGGCTATGTTGGCGTGATCGTGCTCTGGCTGCAGACAGACTGGCTGGCATGGCTGCAGCACGCGTTGGGATCGGTGGGGCGGATGGCGTTGACCAATTACTTGCTCCAGACGATCATTGCTACGTTTATCTTCTACGGCCACGGCTTTGGGCTTTTTGCCACGGTCTCTCGGTCCGAGCAGATGCTCATCGTGCTCGGAATCTGGGCATTTGAGTTGATTTTCTCGCCGCTCTGGCTACGCCATTTCCGCTTCGGTCCGGTCGAGTGGCTGTGGCGCTCGCTCACCTACTGGAAGCTTCAGCCGATGCGCGTTGCCTCTCCCGCGTACGCGACCTCATTCGAGCAAGAGCGACAGGGAGAATAGTCGTGCCGAACTATTGATTGATTTGGGCGACGGGCGTGGCGTTTCCGGTGCAGACATCTTTCGGCTCATCGGGGCATCGCTTCTGGACGAATTGATATGACCGGAACCATGCGCTCAACCCCAGCATGAAATGGCTTGAGCCATCGAAAGCGGTCAAATTCAAGCTATCAGATAGGTTTAACAAAGGGAAACAGAGATGAACATCAATAAGCAAGCTGATGAGTTTCTGGCCAAGAAACGCATTGCAGTTGTTGGCGTATCCCGCAAACAGGGGACTGGCAATGGCATCTTCACAAGCCTACGCGGGAGAGGATACGAAGTGTATCCGGTCAATCCTAATGCCACAGAAGTGATGGGGGAACCCTGTTATCCCAATCTGAAAGCGATTCCCGGTGGTGTTGACGCAGTGGTGATTGTCACCCGTCCGGAAGTGACTGAAGAGGTCGTGCATGACTGTGCAGAGGCTGGTGTTTCCCACGTGTGGATGCACTACAACGCGCTCTTTGGGGCAAGCAACAGCAGCGTGTCCGATGCCGCTGTTGAGTATTGCCGAGAACACGATATTGATGTGATTGCCGGTGGATGCCCGCTCATGTTTGGTGAAGGGGCAGATGTCGGCCACAAATGCATGCGCTGGATTCTCAGCGTTACGGGTGGCCTACCGAAAGATTCATGACCAAGGCTCGACTGAGGAAGAGAGGAGAAGAGCAGATGAACATCGCGATCGTCTTTGACAGCAGTACCGGCACTACGGCAAGTGCAGCACAAGCCATGGCCAAAGCACTAGAGAAACAGGGTCATCAGTGTCAAATACAGTCCGTATTTCAGGCGGATCCGGATGAAGTATCGCAAGCCGATCTCATCTGTATCGGAAGTTGGGTGAAGGGGATCTTCATCGTCTTGCAGCACCCCACAGAGGAAACGATGCGTTTTATCGATCGGCTAGGCGACCTGACGGGCAAGAAGGCGCTGGTCTTCTGCACGTATAAGTTGGCTGTAGGGCCAACGCTAAAGTACATGGCGCAAGGATTAGAGCAGAAGGGTGCGCAGGTTGTGGCGCAGTTTAGGTGTCGCGGGCCTGAGCCGGGCAGCGAATTTACGTCGTTTGCGGCATCCTTGACGTCAGTTCCGGCTTTGTGAAGACAACGGCTGGGGCGCGTATGGTCAAAAAACTTCGTGCACGACCGATTTCAGTCGAGTGAAGTCGACATTCGTGGGGATGGAGCAGCGACACGTGGCCGCCAACTACCATGCAGAACGCGCCAGAATGCGATCTGAGGGTTGATTTCCCATTTGGTGATGAAGAACGCGTCGATTCAGAAAACGGGTCGCAAATCGCATTTCACGTCGATGTCGCAAGTCCAGAAAATGCCTCAATCACTCTCACGACATCTCTCAGTCAGATGCTATCGCCGTTTCCTGATAGAATATCCGTCTTTCGATCAACTGAAAGGCGATGGTCACATGGTCTGGTTTGTTGTGATGCACCTGTTCTCCACTCTGTTTGACCTGATCAGGATTGGACGACTCAGCGAACACGAAAAGGATCTCGAAATCTTGTTGCTGCGTCAGCAACTCGGAATCGCAGAACGCAAGCTGCACAAACCGGTTCGCGCATCTCGTGTCGAGCGACTGACACTTGCCGTGGTCACGACCAAACTGAGATCATCCAGCAACCGCACCGTCGAGCAGCTTCGTCAGATCATTCGCATCTTCCAGCCAGAGACTGTCCTTGGTTGGCATCGTCAGTTGGTGAAACGCAAATGGACCTACAATCCCACTGGACGCGGCGGTCGACCAAGAATCGATCGAGAGCTTGAACGTCTCGTTGTTCGACTTGCTCAAGAGAATCACTGACTGGGGCTATGACCGAATTGAAGGTGAACTCGCCAAACTGGGCTACACGATCAGTGACGAGACAATCGCCAACATCCTGAGACGTCACAACATTCCGCCGGCACCAGACCGTGGAAGATCGCCAAGTTGGCGTCACCTGATGACTCACTACAAAGACCAGATCCTGGCCTGTGACTTCTTCACCGTCGAAACGCTCTTCCTGAAGACGATCTACGTTCTGTTCTTCATTGAACTCGGGAGCAGACGTGTTCATTTCGCCGGTTGTACCACGAATCCGGATGATGCCTGGGTTACTCAGCAGGCACGACAGATTACATGGGATCTCGATGACACAGAGCAACGATTCCGATTTCTGATTCGTGATCGAGACAGGAAGTTCACGGAAGCATTCGACACGATCTTTCGATCTGAGGGTCTGAAAATAATCCGCACTCCGGTACAGGCGCCAAATGCGAATTCACACGCTGAAAGGTGGATTCGATCGGCCCGCTCGGAGTGTCTCGACAAGATCATCATCGTCAATCAAGCACATCTACGCTCAGTGCTGACCGAATACGTCGAGTTCTACAACACACGTCGACCGCATCAAGGAATCGGTCAGCAATCTCCGATCATCAGATTGCCTGAAAAGCGTGAAGGCTCGGTGCAGAGACGGCCAGTGCTGGGCGGCATCATCAACGACTACTATCGCATGGCCGCGTAGGTCATTCTCTCGAGTCGACGAGAGTTTTTTGACCATACGGGACAGCGCATCGTCTCCGGCGCTCAAGTTGGCCGTGGTCAAAATTGTACGTTCGATGGTCTCATAATCGCGACCGACGGCATCGCAATGCCCCTTGAGCACATCCAACTTGCGCGCCATCGCGTCGTTGCCCATGAAGGCGAAGAGATTGCAGGCATCCGCGTATTGGGCCACTAGGGTACTCCCTGCGGGAACAACGGATAATTCAGCACGGGCGAGTTGCATGATCAAAATGCCGGCGGATGAAGTAAGTAGCCAGTACGCTGTTGCTCGAGACGATGAGGTATTTGGACCCTACGCGTCCCAAAGTTGCGGTGGCCGACTCATTGGTTTGTAACGCCACTACCCGCCCTGTCCGGCCGGCGCCTTTCGCAGATAGTCGACCAGCCGGTCCAGGTTGAATTCGTACTCCTCCTCGTCGCTCATGTCGAGGATGGGCAGGATGCGCAGACCCAGGCGCGGCTCGCATTCCGCCAACAAGAGCGGCACAACCCGGTATTGGCTCTGCTCCTGGCCTAAATGCTGGGCGATCAAGCTCTGAAACTCGGCAAAACCGCTGTTGACATAGTCGGGCGAGAGCGCCACCACGGTGTAGCGGCTCTTGGCAACAGCCTGCTCGGCAAACGTGATGCGGGGCATCCCCAGCGGCGCCTTGTACTCTACAGCGATGGTTAGACCCTGCCCCTCCAATGTCCCGACCAGGTCGCGCACCCACTTGCGGTCCGCCTTGGTCTCGCTGTAGGAGATGAAGGCGTCGTACTCATACTGGTCCCCGGGCGGTTCGGCGATCACCGCTTCTTTGACGCCGCCCCTGTAGAGTGCGATGGCGAAGTTCTCCTCGATCTCGGCCTTGAAGAGCGGGTGCTGGTTCGCTCTCTCTTGGGTCACACGCGGCTGAACGTAGTCGAAGAGGTCGAAGATGCGGATGACCCCGCCGGGGCCGTTGGCCTGGCCGTGGAGTCCGTCGAGCAGATGTTGCGTGAAGAGGCTGTGTTCGGCGCCGGGAAGAATCCACGACAACTCGTCACTGCGCGATGAAGCCAGGATCACTCTCCCGCGGCCACTCGTGAGCGATTCGTAGTAGTTCTCGGAGAGCGTCTTCAGCTCCGGCCCACCGTCGCTCAGCTCCTTGGCCTCGCCGATGCCGCCGGCATGGCAACAGTCGAAGATCACGACGATACGCCGCGCGTCCATTGCCCGCAAGGCAGCGCTGAACTCCGCACCCGAAATGCACGTTGATGCCAACGCTTCGTCGGCGTCAGCCTTGGCATCAACCGGCACCAGATACTCACCCGCATGCGGACCGCTCTCGACGCGCCCGCCATGGCCTGAGAAGTAGATAAAAACGGTCGAACCGTCGTTGGTCCTGTCTGCCAGCTTGGCCAGGGCGTCGCGCAGCCCGGCCTGCGTCGCCTCGCCGTCGCGCAAGAGCTGCACGTTCTCCACAGCATACGCACCAACCGTCACGTCGACCAGCGCCGCGTGGATTTCGGTCGCGTCGTTGATGACGGTCCGCGTCAATGGTCGCACGTGGGCATAGTCGGCGATGCCGACCAATAGGGCATGTGCGTTGTCGAGTTGCGGCATGAAATCGTTCCCTCCGTTCAAACGGTGTCGGTCAAGAATGCCCGGCCCCAAACTGACAAACGAGGCTAAACTCACATGTCAGTTTGGCTTGATCCATCTCGGTGCAATCAGCCATGCGACGCCATCGATGAACACACTCTACATAATACCCGAGCAGTCCGAAAATATTAAGAGAGTATTACGGCGACCGGCTGTGACGAACGCTGCGTAACGGAGCTTACATTGACCGCGTACCCATCGTCGTACGGTGCGATCGTACGACAGCACATCTTTCCCGCCAATCGATGTTCTCGCCTAGAGAGTTTGATGAGCGCAAGTCGCCGTTGGGGCATGCGTCCTGGACAGATCTCTTTCCGTTCACCGAACGATTGGCCCAATCACCAAGGAGGTATCGATGTTTCAGCGAATCTTGGCCGCTATTCTGGTTGCAGCCGTGGCACTCACACTGCCGGCAGCAGCTCAGGCCGACGGACCCGGTCGCGGGGACCGTGGCAAAGGAACCATCGTCGTCGCCAACCGCGGTGCCGGCACCATTAGCCTCATCGACGTCGCCACCGACCAGGTCGTCGACACCATCACCCTTCCCGGCGAGGCACCCCAACCCATGTATGTGAACTACGCACGCGGTAAGGTCTTTGTAGGCGACGGAGGCGGCAATCAGGTTGTGGTCTACGATGCCCGGGATTTCTCGCTCATCGGCACCGTGCCGGCGGGCAACGGGCTCTTCCACCAGTGGGCACACCCCAACGGCAAGCAACTCTGGGTCAACAACGACGTGGACAAGACGGCCACCGTCATCGACACTGCGACCTTGGCTGTATTGGCAACGGTGCCCATACCTGCCGGAGACGAATACAAGCCCCACGACGTCTTCGTGCATCCCAACAAGCCGTTGGCCTACGTCACCTTGCTGGGTGGTACACCGGGCAAAGTCGTGCAGTTCAGCACCGAGACCTTCCAGGTCGGTACCACTGCTGACGTCGGCGACGATCCACATCTTTCGCTCTCCAAGCAGCAGAAGCAACTGTTGGTGCCCAGCCAGGGGGGCAACGCCGTCTACGTTCTAGACCCTGTCACGTTGGAGCAGATCACGACCATCGACGTGCCGGACGCACACGGCGCCTGGACGGTCAAGAACGGCCGGATCTTCTACACGACCAACATCGCCGGCGGCGGCGCCGATGGCCTCTATGCCATTGACCTAAGAACCAACACTGTCATCGGCGCCGCTGATACGCCCTATCCGACGCCCCACAACGTCGTTGCGGCGGGCAAGAAACTCTACGTCACCCACTCCGGCGCCACGGCGGATAGGGTATCGGTCTACTCGATAGACGGGCACAATCCGGTGCCGGTCCTGGTTGACGAGGTAATGGTCGGCCTGAATCCCTTTGGGCTCGGCTACGTGCCGTAGCCATGTTCGACTCATCCGACCCACACTGATCCTGTAGGCGCTTACAAAATGACATCGACTATCGACACTCTTTTGTCGACGTCGCTGTGTAAGCGCCTACGAGATCATGAGTATGTAGGTCGGCGCACCTCTGCCCGACCGCTCTCCTACCTGACTGATCGTAGTACTCCAACCGTGTCGGGCAAGGATGCCCGACCTACGTAACGAAATACGGATTATGCGGCGCAGATAGAGCCAAAGGATCATCAAGTCCAGTTGCCGCCGTATAATCCGTGTAACTCGTGTTTTCATAAGGGTATCGGCTTCGTTAAAGCTGTCGCGCCCGGCTCTGCGTTCGACGGGCGCGTACGTAAATGAGCCCTCCAACAGGTCAGATCGTCAGAGGCTGGCAAGCCAAAACACCTTGGTCTCTGCCATGGCGGCAGTATATGCTCGATCAGAGGAGCCTATTGCAGATTCCGACCAGTCGTGAGATAGTGGTGATCTTTCCATCGTCAAAATAGCTGGCAAGCGTCATCGAGGCTGGTCAGTGCATGCCGGTGAGACCACCATGACCAACTTCGCCTTGCGGATCTTCATCTTCTCTGTACTACCGCTTCTGCTTGCCGGCTTTGTGATCGTCTTCGACACGAGTGCCTCGACCAGAGAACGGCGGATTGAAGCCTTCCTGATCTTCCTCTTTGCGCTTGGCGTGGCCGGCAGCGGGCTGGCCAACTTCTTCGCTCACTTCTTCCTCTCTGACCTGGTGGCCGAGTCCATCGGGTGGCTTCCGGGCAGTCCCTTTCAGCTTGAGGTTGCGTTTGCCAATCTGACATTGGGCGTCCTGGGCTTGGTGGCGGTTGGCCGGCGTGACGGCTTTCGTGAGGCCACGGTCATGGGCGTCACGATCTTTGGCGTCGGCGCAACGGTTGTCCACTTCCTGGATATTTTCACTACGGGCAATCTCGCGCCGGGCAATACGCTTCAAAACGTGTCCAATCTCCTGAAGCCGGCCCTGCTGCTTGCCGCCCTCGTGACGGCGCGCAGGGCGGAAGCAGCGCCCAATGCAGAAGCCGGAACCGCCGAGTTCGAGCGCTGGCGAGGACCGGTGGCGCAGGCGGCCGGCTACGCCACCGCCTGTGTAGCCATGGCGTATGGCATCGGCTTTGCTCTGGACTATCCAGTGTTGCTTACGCTACTGGGTACGCTGATCAGTTTTGCGGTCGTTGCGCTTTCCTTGCGCCGCTCGACTTCACATTAGAGCAGGGCGGCGATAGGGAAGCGAAAGAGCATGGCCCAAAACTGCACCAGCCCACGCCGCTAAAGCGGTGTTTTGCGAGACCAACTGGATGACCCAATTGAACGGCAGTCGTACAAATCACTTGTTAGGGTACCCCGACAACGCTCGGCTGTTAATCGTCAACGCCGATGACTTGGGGATGTGCCATGCCGTCAATGAGGCTATCTTGCGCACGCTCCAGGCCGGGCTGGTTCGTTCTACCACCCTGATGGTTCCGTGCCCGGGCGCGATGGACGCCATACGTTTGCTGGCGAGCCGGCCTCATATTGCCTTCGGTGTCCACCTGACCGTCATCTGCGATACGGTCAACGAGAAATATGGTCCGCTCACGCCCAAGCAACAGGTCCCGTCGTTGATCGACGAGACAGGCAATTTCTACAGTTTCGAGCGTATGCCCGAGTTCTTGGCTCAAGCGAAGCTGAATGAACTGGAAACGGAGTTCAGGGCCCAGATCGAGTCGGTGATCTCCGCCCGGCTCCAGCCAACCCATCTGGATTGGCATTGTCTGCGTCTCGGCAGCCGCGCCGAAATTCCCGGTTTGATGCTCGGTCTGGCGAAAGAGTACGGCTTGGCGCTGCGAGTCGTTGGACAGCAGATGATCGAACAAGTGCAGAGACAGGGCTTGCCCGCCAATGACCATGACTTTTTGGACAGCTTTCAGTTTGACCCGGTCGAAAAATCGGCACGGTATGTTCAGACGCTGCGCGAGCTGCCTGTGGGCTTGAGCGAGTGGGCCGTCCATCCTGGGCTCGATGGCACCGAGCTGCAAGCCATACAACCCGATGGTGTGCGCCAGCGCCAAACCGATTTTGACTTCTTGATGTCACAAGAGGCGCAGGATGTTGTGAAAGCAGAAGGCATCGTCCTCTTGGACTATCGACCGTTACAGGCAGTATGGAGAGGGCAGTGACTGGAAAAATGCATGCCGACGAGGTGCCCACAGACAGTTCGCTCGTGCGCCGCCTGCTGGTGGACCAGTTTCCTCAGTGGGCAGACCTGCCTGTCGAGCCGGTCTCCTCGGCCGGTACGGACAACGCGCTCTACCGGCTGGGTCACGACATGGTCGTGCGCCTGCCTCGCATCCACTGGGCTGTCGGGCAAGTTGAGAAAGAGCACCGGTGGCTGCCCATGTTGGCGCCGTCGCTGCCGCTGGCCATCCCTGTCCCGCTGGCATTGGGCAGCCCAGGCGAGGGCTATCCTTGGCATTGGTCAGTCTATCGTTGGCTCGAAGGCGAGAACGCCACCGTCGAGCGCATCGCCGATCCGCGCCAAGCCGCGATAGACTTGGCACACTTCATCAGCGCACTGCAGCGGATCGACACGACCGGCGCACCACACCCCGGACCAAACAACTCAGGCCGTGGCGTACCCCTGGCGGCACGTGACCGGCAGACCCGCACCGCCATCGCCGAGTTGCACGGTATGGTTGATACTGATGCAGTGACTGCTGCCTGGGAAGAAGCCCGGCAGGCGCCTGTTTGGCAAGGCCCACCCGTCTGGCTCCACGGCGATCTGCAATCCGGGAACCTACTGGCCAAAGCGGGTCGGCTTTGCGCGGTTATCGACTTTGGCTGTCTCGGCGTGGGTGATCCTGCCTGTGACGTCATGACGGCGTGGCTGTTTCTGCCATCCGAAACTCGTGACCTCTTCCGGGCCGAGTTACAGGTGGATGACGCGACTTGGACGCGCGGTCGCGGCTGGGCCCTCTCCTTCGGGTTGATTGCTCTTCCCTACTATCATCGCACCAATCCGGTGCTGGCCGGTATCGCCCGCCACGCTATCGATGAAGTGCTTAGCGCTTATTCTGGGTTGAGATAGACCATCTTGAAGCCACGCATATGCTGCACGAAGGTCGGTCGAAAGTCGAGCCGGCTGTAGGGGCTGTTGCCGGCGATCTCGAGCCAGTCATTGGTCGGATCGAAACGCTGCGTCACTATCGTATCGCTGACACTGACGGTCTGCGCGTCTGCATTGCGCGACAGCACATCGTTGACCGGGTTGACCACTTTGACCGCCACCTCCTTCATCGAGGCCGCGGCCAGCGCACGGCGTACACCGAAGGAGCGAAAGAGCGCGACCACCGCCCCCAACGGTTGGCGCGTCGCCTCATGGACAGAACCCTGGGCCAGGAGTGCAGCGCTTTCGGCGTCGTGGAAAGCGAAATCCACCTGACCAGCCCGGCGTGAGAACTCGGATGTGGCCAGTCTGGGCGTCAGCCCCAGCACCTCCCGATTGTAGGCAACCGTTTCGACCGAATTGTTCCAGATCATGTGGCACATCTGCCGGGCATTGGCATCGCTGATCAGAAAGTGGACAGCCGCAAAAGGGCCATCCTTGACCGCGATGGTCGGCTGGTGGGAGACGTAGAACGAAATCTGAAGCTCGGTGTGTGGCCCGTGGCTGGCCTCGGTCTCGTTCGCCACATAGATGGCCATCAAGGCCCGCCCGGACTCGGTCCTGACTGGAGAGATCTGCTCATTGGCCAGCATGCTCGCGACCCCATCGAAATCCGCGGTGCCACCAATCAGGAGCACGTGGCCGTCGTAGACGTGGTATGGCGTCGGCTGGTCGCCGGCGCTGGTCGATACCGGCTGCGCTGCCAGCGGATACCGCTCAAATAGCGTCTCTGTCAACTCGTTTCTCCTCACTGTCAGTTCGAAATGACCGCAGCCTCTTCGACGTTCGGCCACCGACTCGAACTATGCGCCCAACCGCACCAATACTTCGTCCACCGGCGCAGCGAAGAGCACAGTAGGGTGTCCTCGCCTGTTGCGCTCCTGGCGAATCGGGTCGGCAAATTTGGCGTAGAGCCGGCGGGCGTAGGCGTTTCGTTCGGCCGCCTGCAGACGCAACTCACGCACGCCCAACGCGGCAAGGTTCCTGGAGACAAAGACAAGCCCATCGCGCATCAGACGTGTAAGGCGATAGCGGGGTGCGGCACCGGCTACGTAGAGATACCCCACTGATGGATCGGCATAATCATCGGCCGGATCGCCGAAAAAGTAGCCGCACAAAGCGACGATCTCCGTGCCCCGCCAGGCGGCGTAGGCGCCGCCCTTGCGGAAGAGCACCGAAGTCACCTCAGCGGCGTCGCCCTTTTCGCTGAACAGGAAGTCATCGCGCAGCGAATAGAGAAATTCGGTGATGGCGCTGCGATCGCGTTCATTGCATGGTCGAAATTCGGTGATTGACTTGTGCGCTGTCGTCTTTCCCACCGGATCTTACCTCTCTTTAGTGGATTATGTGAATTCTGATGTTGCCGACGTCTGCGGTCTCTATTTGCCGAGAGATGCGCGCAAGGGAACGCGCACCTCTCTTCAGTCGCTGCCTAGCAACTTGGATACGGACAGGCCGGGAACGGATAGGGATAGGGATAGGCATGGATTGGCTGGCTGTTCACGGGTGGCTTCCTTTCGTCACTTGCTCATTCGGACGAAGTCTGTTCGCACGTGCTTGACGACAAGGTACTGAATGCCCGTTCAATCAGCGCTCATTGGGTCGATCTGTTTTTGAACGATAGGGGGAATGGACGGATTGGGGGAGAAAATCTGATCTACAGCCGCAAAAAAAGGGAGGCGCCCGAAGGCGCCTCCCTGCCGACAACTGTTACGGTTCGACCGTCGTCAAAACCGTCTGCGACTGTCTCTCCTATCCGTAGCTCACGTTCTCCGCCACGATTTCGGCGATTTCGTCCGGATGGCGCACGACACGCGCACCCGCAGCCTTGAGCGCGGCCATCTTTTCGGCTGCCGTGCCCTCGCCGCCGGAGATGATAGCGCCGGCATGGCCCATGCGCCGTCCGGGAGGCGCGGTCTGTCCGGCGATAAAACTGGTGACGGGCTTGGTCATGCGGTTGGCGATGAATTCAGCAGCGTTCTGCTCGTCGGTACCGCCGATCTCGCCGATCAGCACGACTTGCTCGGTCGCCGGATCGTCTTCAAAGAGCTGCAAGACATCCAAAAACGTGGTGCCGATGATGGGGTCGCCGCCGATACCGATGGCGGTACTCTGGCCGATACCCCGAGCCGTCAACGCATAGACTACTTCATAGGTCAGCGTACCGGAACGGCTGACCAGACCAACATTGCCCGGAGTGTGGATGTGGCCGGGCATGATGCCGACCTTGGCTTCGCCGGGCGTGATCAAACCGGGACAGTTGGGACCGACCAGCCGCGTGTGTGCGCCATCCAGATAGGCGCACACCTGGACCATATCCAGCGCCGGGATACCCTCGGTGATGCAGATCACCAGATCAAGGCCGGCGTCCGTTGCTTCGATGACTGCTTCGGCTGCAAAGCGCGCCGGGACATAGATGATGCTGGCATTGGCGTTGGTGGCGGCAACGGCTTCGGTCACCGTGTCGAAGACCGGCGTGTTGCCCACACCCCATTCACCACCCTTGCCGGGCGTAACTCCCGCAACGATGTTGGTGCCGTATTCGATCATCTGCCCGGCGTGGAAAGCGCCTTCACGACCGGTGATGCCCTGTACGATCAACCGGGTGTTGCTGTTGACCAGGATGCTCATGCGCTCTCTCCTCTTGACGCGGCGACGGCTTTCTGCGCGGCGTCGGCCAGGCTGGTGGCGGTGGCTAAATTGGCTTCGGCCAGAATCTGGCGTCCTTCCTCCTCATTGGTACCGACGAGGCGGACCACAAAGGGTACCTCGACGTCCAATGTGTCGATGGCCTCCAACACACCGCGGGCCACCTCGTCGCAACGGGTGATGCCGCCGAAAATGTTGATCAACACGGCTTTCACCCGAGCGTCGGAGAGAATGATGCGCAGCGCCGCCGCCACCTTGTCGGCCTGGGCTCCGCCACCGATGTCCAGGAAGTTGGCCGGTTCGCCGCCGTAGAACTTGACGATATCCATGGTCGCCATGGCCAGTCCGGCGCCGTTGACCATGCAGCCGATCTCGCCGTCCAGGTGAATGTAACTCAGTCCATACCGGCGCGCCTCGACTTCGGATTCGTCCTCGGAGTCGGGGTCGCGCATCTCGGCCAGGTCAGGGTGGCGAAAGAGTGCGCTGTCGTCCAACCCGATCTTGCCGTCCAAGGCGATGAGTTTGTTGTCGCCGTTGACGACCAGCGGGTTGATCTCGGCCAGGCTGGCGTCGGTCTCCACGTAGGCGCGATAGAGCCCCTTGGCGATACGAATGAACTCCCGAACATGCTGTTTGGGCAACCCTATGCCGTCGGCAAGAATACGGGCCTGGTGGTCGCGCAAGCCCAGAAAGGGATGGACCGCCACCGTAGAGATCTTGTCCGGCGTTTCCGCAGCAACTTGCTCAATCTCGACGCCGCCTTCACTGCTGGCCATGAGAACCACCCTGCGTCGAGCGCGGTCCAGTACGGCGCCGAGATAGATCTCGGTCCGGATGTCGGCCGCTTCGTCGACCAGGACGCGCCTGACGGTCAGACCCTTGATGTCCATGCCCAGAATCTCTTGCGCGCGGGCTTCGGCTTCGTCAGCGTTTTGCGCGACCTTGATGCCGCCGGCCTTGCCGCGTCCGCCGACCAGCACCTGGCTCTTGACCACGACCGGCCCGCCCAAACGTATGGCGATGTCCCGCGCTTCGGCGGGTGTCGTGGCTACTTCGCCGTTAGGGATGGGAATCCCATATTTGGCGAAGATCCGCTTCGACTGGTACTCGTGTAGATTCAACCTCTTCCTCCTGACGCAGGGGTAGGATATGGGAACTCATTGAAGAAACGGTGCTTCGAAGTGAATAAATTATAGACGTCGCCGCGAGGTATGCCCAAATTTCCCCCTAACAAACGGTCGATTTTTCCACCATCCGCCTCCTGCCCTGTATAATTCCGGGCGAGGAGAAACCATGAACCCAGCAGCCGACTTTATCTTTTGTCCATATTGCGCTGCTCCACTGGCGGCGAAACCCCTAATGAGCCAGATCCGGCCGGCATGCCCGCGCTGCGGCTTTATTCACTTCCGCGATCCCAAGGTCGCTGTGATCGCCTTTGTCGTGCACGCAGGCCGCCTGCTGCTGGTCCAGCGTGCGGTCAACCCGGCGCGTGGGAAATGGGCGCTGCCCGGCGGTTTCGTCGATGCCGGCGAGTTGCCTGTTGCAGCCCTGCGCCGCGAACTACGTGAAGAAGTGGGGCTGGAGATAGAGTCGCCACAGCTGTGCGATCTTCTGCCCATGGAACGTCCCGGTGAATCCAGCCCGGGCTTTGTGATGGTCTACTCGGCACAGCCCATGGATGACGACTTGATTGCGCTAAAGTCAAACGATGATGTCAGCGCCGCCGGCTGGTTCGGTCCGGACGAGATTCCCGCTGACCTGGCTTTCGAATCGACGCGCCAGGTGATCGAGCAGTGGGCGGACGGAAAAAGCACTTAGAAGGAGCATTCCATGCATGATGTAATTTCGAGAGAGACGACCGAGTCCACGACCGCCTCGGCGGCTACGGACGACACCAAGACATTTCTGATCACCGGCGGCGCCGGTTTTCTCGGCATCAATCTGGTGCGCCATTTGTTGGCACACGGCCATACGGTTGTCACTTTGGATATCGCAGATTTCGACTATCCCGAACGGGACCAGATCACCGAGATCCGGGGCGACATCCGCGACATGGACGCGGTCGACGCCGCGCTGGCAAGGTGTAGATCTGGTGATCCACACTGCGGCTGCACTGCCGCTCTACACGCCGGAAGATATCTACACCACCGATATCGACGGCAGCCGCAACGTGCTGCAGTCGGCCTACCAGCACAATGTGGAGCGGTTGATCCACATTTCGTCGACCGCCGTCTACGGCATTCCCGACCATCATCCGCTCTATGAAGACGACAAGCTGGACGGAGTGGGCCCCTATGGCGAATCCAAGGTGATGGTCGAACAGATCTGTCAAGAATACCGGGACAAGGGCATGTGTATACCGATCATTCGCCCCAAGTCCTTTGTCGGACCGGAACGGCTGGGCGTCTTTGCGCTCTTCTACGATTGGGCCAAAGACGGCAAGAATTTCCCGGTTCTGGGCAGCGGCAACAATCGGTACCAGTTGCTGGACGTGGAGGATCTCTGCGCCGCCATCTACCTGCGGCGACGCTTGCCGCGCGATCAGGTCAACGACACCTTCAACATCGGCGCCAAGGAGTTTACGACGCTCAAGGAGGATTACCAGGCGGTGCTGGACTATGCCGGCTTCGGCAGAAAGATCGTCTCCATCCCGGCGTCACCGGCCATCTGGACGCTGCGCGGACTGGACAAGCTCAAGCTTTCGCCGCTCTACAGGTGGGTGTACGAAACGGTCACCGAGGATTCGTTTGTCTCGATCGAGAAAGCGGAGCGGGTGCTGGGCTACGCGCCCAAGTACTCCAACAAGGATGCGATGATCCGCAACTACCAGTGGTATCTCGACAATCTAAGCACATTCGAGGGCCAGTCTGGCGTCTCGCACCGGGTGCCCTGGAAACAGGGCGCGCTGGGCATCGCAAAACGACTATTCTGAGCAAGGGTGCACTGTGGTGGTCGACCACCACAGTGCACCCTCGTGGTCGTCTGTGCGGGCGGAGGCAGGCTCTGCCTCTACCCTCGATCGACCGGCCCTCGATCGATCGGAATGTCTTCGGAGTCGTGCGGCTTGGCCTCGACATCGACAGCGGAATCGCGGTCTTGAATCTCCTGGGTCCATGATTCCAGCACGCCCGCAAGGGATTGCAGTCCCGCGGACGAGTCCGCGCGTGATGTCGTTGACGGCTTCGTTGTCGCGCACCTTGTTGCCGACATTCTCGGCAACATGATCAGCCTTCTCCATGCACTTCCTTAGCCTGCTGATTCTCGCTGACCTTCTGAAAACCCTCTTCTAGGTTCTCGGCCAGGACGTTGAGTCCCTTCTTCAGATCGGCCTCCATGCGTTTGCGCTCGTCACTGTTCCATGCCGTCTGCACGACTTCAACAAATCTGTTGCCCAAAATAGTCAACTCCTCAAATAACTCGCCGGTCAGATTCTCTTGCTCGCTACTCTGCTCGCCCGCCTGCTCGGCGGCCGCCTTAGGCGTGGGCGTCTCGGGCTCATCCGACGAGCCCTCGGATCGGTTCAAATACTCGTGGTCATCGTTCGGACATTATCTCTTCCTCCACTTGAATGGTTCACGGTTGGCTTCAGATCTCACTACGCCGACCAACTGGGAAAGTTGCAGCTGTCACCCAGATCTATTGTAGGACGGGAACAAGCTGATTTCAAGGGGGCTTTGGAACCGGGGTGCATGTCACGTTAAACATGTTTACGTGCCCGGGACAGTCCAGTCCGGTTCGTTCACGGGAGAAGCTCCCGGACCGTCCCCGGCACGTTTTCGCCCCGAATCTGAACCCTATGCCTCATCGGCCAGACGCCGTTAATCCGTTCGCGGATCCAGTGGAATCGTGAATGCATCGCCCTGGGGTACGCCGTCCAGCGTGACAGGCAGACGAATGTTGCCGTCTACGTTGTAAAGCCCCACGTTGAGTTCGGCATCCGATGGGAGATCGGCCGGCAGCGCGATGGTGTGCACGGTGCTGAGGTATTCGCCCGGCAGCCAACTGCCGGTCGGCGCAAATCCGCTTGCAGTCACAGGCGGTCCGTCGGCTTGGGCGATTGTCACGCCCTGCGGTGTGTCCACGTGAACGAAGATCTGATGGGGCGGCAGCAGCGTCTGCTCGATTCTCCAATGCAGGGTGAGCGTCAAATCTTGTGTCTCACGGACTAGATCGTAGCCGAGCAACTCGACATGCGTCCCCAATCGTGGGCTCGGGTTCAGGGCCGACTGCGGCACAGGCGCTTCAAGCACATATGCGCGCTGGACGATGTCAAATTCACCCATTTCCACTGGTGAGCTTTTGGCGCTGGTGATGGGATCAAGTAGACCGGCGATCAAGCGGTACCTCCCTGACTGAAGTGTTGCAGGCAGGAAAAACTCGAGCGGCAGGCGCACCAGGGCGTCTTCAGGCCAAATCTCGGTCGGATAGTTGGGCAGAGGCCAGCCTTCCCAGCCGGCAACACCCGCACCGCTGCGGTCAAGGATGCTGACGTAAAGATTTCGCGCCGGGGTGAATCGGTCTCGTTCCGCAAAAAGAGGGTTGGCCTTAACTGCGTCCCTGCCAACACCTGATCGTCCGGATCGATGCCGGCATAGCCGAGAAAGGCCAATCCTTCCCTGATTTCCGGCGGCTGCAACCGGTAGCGCATGGGCAGACGCGCGGCAGACTGAACCTGTTCGGGCATTGTCACCTGGATCGACGCCACGCTCAACAGAGGGTCGGTATTCACGGCGGCAAACGGCGGGTAGATCAGCTCACCTGTACTGGATATGCCCACGCCAACCCGCAATTGGTAGCGATCGGGCGGCACACCGACAGGAACGATCAAGCCGACATGATCGGTCAGTTCGCCAAGCTCTCCCTGGCTGTAAGCACCAATCGGCGTGTAGTCGCGCGCAGCCCAAACCCGTCCCGTCTCATCCGCCAATCGCAGCGATACAAACAACGTTCCCTGCTCGACTGCTCCGGACCCATCGGCTGCTGACGAAAGCCAACTGAGCGTGACCGCAATCGGCATATTGGCCGCGGAGACAGACGCCGGCGAGACTCCGGTCAGCGCCAACTGCACCGGCCCGAACTCAGCGCCGTCGGCGCGTAGTTCAGAGGGATCCGTGCGACTCCAGGCCGAGAGTCGCGTCGTCGAACTGTACCAGCGATTGACAAGATTGAAGGCAGTCCCGGATAGGTAGGCTTCGATCTCGCCGGGTAGAGTACTGCCAAAGGAGAGGGGCGCCGGAAGCCAGACCGCGCCGGCATCAAGTACACGGTCTAAGACTGACTGCAACGTGTCGTTCCAAACCAGTGCGCCCTCCGCGGCCAGAACCGGTTGTGGCCCGCCGATCTCCGCCTGCTGCTGCGGCGTGACATAGGCACGCCGATCGCCCACTTGCCACGGAAAAATCGCGAAGAAGCTGTCACCCGCTCGCCCCTGCTGTACCACCTGCGCAATGATCGGCCGGTAGTCGCGCTGGACATAGCGCGGGGTCACGTAGAAGACGAAGATGCCTGCCAGCGCCGACGCCGACAGGGTCGCCAGCAACGCCTTCCCGAGGTGGTAGCGTTGCCAAAGCCGATCGAGAACCCATGCAGCCAGAAGCAAGGCATACGGAAGAACGATCAAGAGCAGCCGTTCGCCGCCGTCCGGGAAAAAGGGCAGGCGCAGATTGATCAGATAGCTGCAGAGGCTGGGCACGACAAGCCAGACTGCCACGGCATTGGCAGCGTCAATCCCGCCATACGCGCCGGCATCCTCCACTGCAGGGGACCCACCCGGATTCAGGCCGGCCGACCGCCGGGTAGCACTGCGCATCAATAGAACGGCCAGCGCGCCCAGCGTCAGCGCTGAGAGGATTACCGCGCCCGCCCCAGATCAGGAAAGCTGCCCGATCGTCCGCCGGCAAGTGGCCGCCGGCAAACGCGACTGCATGTCGAAACCAGTAACCGATAATCCCAAGTGGCCGGTCCGCATCGGACTGAACCTTGTCATCCACATAGCCGACCAACGCCGGTCCGGCGTACAGCAGCCACGGCAGGTACAACAGACCTACTGCCACAAAGAGACCGCCCGCAGACGGCAGCCGACCGGTATTCCGGCGCAAATGCCAGAGTGTGTGGACGGCATGGGCCAATAGGAGCAGCGCTCCGTAGTAAAGCGTGTAGAGTAGCGCGGCTGCATAGAAAACATAGGCAAACGCAGTCCCGCGCTTGGGTCGCTCAAGCCATTGCCATAGCTCTCCTCCCGCCGCCATCCCCAAAACCATTGCCAACGCATACATGCGCACTTCCTGGCTGTAGAAGATGTGCAGCGGGCTTAGAAGAAGCAACAGCGCCGCGATCCAAGCCACCCGGCGATGTGCCGGCCAGAGACGCAGGGCCAGCCACGGCATCGTCAACACGGCTGACGCACCGATGAGGACTGAGAACAACCGCAGGATTACTGGGGTCGCGGCCCCAAAGACCGCTATCCACAGATGTAACAGCGCATAGTAGAGAGGCGGGTGGATGTCGTGCGCAGTGAGGTCGTACATACGCGCCAACGGTTCGGTGGCGAAGTAGATGCTGTACCCTTCATCCCACCAGAGCGGCTGCCAATCGAGCCGTAAGGCGCGCACTGCCAGGGCAAGTACCAGCAACAGCACAGACCAGCGAAGTGGTCGTCCGGCTAGCCCATCTGCCGGTGGTGGCGTGGTTGTCGTTTTGTTACTCCGGCCAGGCTGGGTCGTCTGTTTGTCTCGTGTCAAGTGTGCACCGGGCGTGTCCGCCGCTTGATGGCCGGCCGGAGGATTGGCCCTATTCACGGGACTACGGCCGCTCGTACTGAACATAGAGTTCCTGTTTGAGATCGGCACTTTCCAGGGTGAAGGTCGTGGGCGGCCCCACCAGTTGACCACTGCCGTCCAACAGCTGCACTTCCCACGTGCCCGCAGGACCGATATCGCGGAACTCCGCCTTCCAGTTCTGTGACCGCTGCCGTGCATCCTGGAACGGCCAGGTGAACCCGGGTTGACCGCCGAACGAAACGGCATTGACCGGCAACTCGGTGCCGTTGTAGAGGACGCGCAGTGAGTAGTCGGCCAGACCCTCGTTGTCGTCATGGACGTACATGAAGATACGCACCAACTCGGATTCAGAGAACTGTTCCTGATCCGACAACTCAAACTGGATGTCTTCACCGCCGGTGGCGCGGAGAGGCGCGGCAGCCGGTGCGCTGACGGACCCGCTCCGCTGACCTCGAACGGGTACTCGGTCTACCGGCCCGTCCGTGTCGACCAGCTGATCGATGACCCAAACCGATTCATCCTCAACGCAACAGATCTCCCACCATTCACCGAGTGAATCTTTGGTAAGAATATCGAATTCCTGGCCGCGCTCGACGATGGTGACGACTTCGAAATCGAGACCGGGCCCTGACCGTACATTGACCAGCGGCGTATTGATGACGACCTTGGCACCGGTGGGCGCCGGCACCGCAGGAATGGTCGGCACAGCGTCCGCGGCCGACGACTGTTGATCGGCTTGGGACGCAACCAACTGGCTCGGCGTCGGCGTGAAGGTCGGCTTGGCTTCGCGAATTGCCGCCTGTTCGGCGCCGGAGGGATCGGGTCTCGCCGCGGCTGCAGCCAACCGCAGAAAAGATGAGGAGCACCAGGGTTGCGGCCTGCACCATCTTGGCGAATGACCGCGCAGACAGGTAGGGCCACTGCAGGTGACATGACAATCTACCGCCCTGCCGCGTGCTGACAACGTGCAAAGCACAGTCGGTGGGGTGCGAATCGGCGTCAATCATATGCATCAGCGTACTCGATTCCATCCAATGTATATTTCGCGATTAGGGTTGCTGGGAGATGTCGTAAATACCACTTCGTCCGACAACTGATTGCCGGCGCCGTCTGCCACGAAAACGGTCCACTCGCCGGTGCCGAGAAGGTCTTTGCGCGTCAGCGACTTGTTTCTGCAGGACTGTTCCAATGTCTGTGGCAAGGAATTGCAGTCGATGGTTCCCGGATCGGGCGGGGCATACTCGTACTTATAGTTGAAGACCACCCGGTTGCCGGCTCCGCGCGACGCGCTTTCGAAAAATGCCTTTGCGCTCGGTTTGACATCGTTGGTGGCAGGACGCTCAAAGCCCTCGTAGAGAACCTGCAAATAGTACCCCTCTGCGGGATCAGGCGTCTTCTGCGGATCGGGTTGGACGAACAGGTTGGCCCAGATCGTGAGGAAATCGTTGTTGGTCGGAAAGAACTCGGGGCCACGCGCACGATCAAATGGATAGCGGGTGGCCGTTGCCGTCGCTGTCGGCGTCGGCGTAATCGTCGGGGTGCCGGTCGGTGTCACGGTCGGCGGTTCGTCAGGCAGCACCAGTGCAACGACCGACGCATCGTTTCCCACAGTTACGTGGCTCCTGGCCACCCAAACCGACTCACCGCTGACGCAGCAGATCTGATACCAGGTGCCCTCAGGATTCCGACCGATAATGGCGACCGGAATGTCAGCACCCAGTTGAGCTACCAACGGATACTCGACACCGGGGCCCTGGCGCAGATTGACCAGCCCGCTTTGAACCACGATATAGGGCGTGGCAGTCGGTAGCGGCGTAAAGGTCGAAGTTGCAGTCGGCAGCGGCGTCGCTGTCCATGTCGCGGTGTCGGTCGGTGTACTAGGAGGTAACTCCGTCACATTCGGCAGCGTCGTCGCGCCGGGCACGACCACGACATCAGAATCGGGTTGCGGCGGAACCGGCGTGTCGGTCGGAATCGGGATGACCAGACTCGGGTCCATTCCTTCAGGCACAATGATGACACCGGGTGTGCCGGCGGCCGGCGGTGTGACGATGATGACGATATTCGACTCGCCCGCTTCCGGTGTCGGCGTTGGGGTGAAAGTCGGTGCAAGCTCGCGCGTCGGCGGTGGCGGTGTCGGGCTCGGATCGCGCTGAACCAGGTCCGCCGCTGAGCAGCCGAGCAACAACCCGACAAATAGAACCGCCGGTATCAGAATGGTGCGCAGAGATGTATCGCCTTGCAAATGCGGGCTACTCACATTGACATTGGCATTAATGCGGGCATCAGCACTAATGCGGGCATGATCGCCGAGCCTGACAAACCGAGGGTACCGCTGCGCGGCGCGGATCGACCTACTTCAGTCTAGGGGCAGACCCGTAACGTCGCTTCGTTCAAGTTTGTTGCGTTTAGGCCAGGCTGCGAAGTTCTTCGCTCGTCGTCTGAAAGACCGCTTGGAGTTTGGAGAGCAATAACTGAAGTTCGGCGTAGTCACCCAAAGCATTGGCATCTTCAATCTGTTGACATAGGTCAGCGAGCTGATCTGCGCCCACGTTGAAACTCGACCCTTTGAGCGTGTGAACGGAAAAACGAATCTGTTCTTCATCCCGGGCGGACATCGCCGTGGCGATTGTCTCGATCAGCATATCCGACTGATCGACGTACTCTTCGACAAGGTCGGCAAAAAAACCGGATCCATCGTCCATTTCACGTAGGACATTCACCGTCGTCATGTTTATCCGGATTTCGACTGCCATCATTCGTTCTCCTGCCGGTTGCGTTCAGCCCCCCATAGTCGGTTCGCGTGCGTCTATTCTACGCGCGTCGTCAGAATTTCGCTAATGTCCGATCTTTTTGGTTTTCAGCGTTGCTGGAAGTGGCAAGGCCGCCGGATCATTGCTATACTATCCGCTTGGAGTCAACAAATTACGTAGCTCTGCCGCCGTATGGGAATGCTTGGCACGGCGTAGGGTTGCACACCACGCACCGACGTGCAGTCACAACCGATTGCGGCGACTCGGTCGGTACGCTCGAGAAAGAGAGAACCTAGAATGGCACGGATGAAGATATTGCTTACTGAAGATGTCCCGGAGCTGGGACTGGCGGGAGATGTCTACGCGGTTGCCGGCGGTTTTGCCCGCAACTATCTCATCCCGCGTGGCTATGCGATCCTCGCCACCAAGGGCGCCTTGAAACAAGCTGAAGAGATCAAACAGGCCGGGATTCGCCGGCGCGCCAAGGAGCGCGCCAACTCAGAAGCCCAGGCTTCGGTGATCAACGGCAATCAGTTGCTCTTCAATGTCAACGCCGGTGGCAACGAACGTCTCTACGGTTCGGTCACCGCCAGCGATATTGCCGAGAAGCTCACCGCTGTCTGCGGATTCGAAATCGACCGCCGCAAGCTGCAGTTGCCCGTAGCCCTGCGCGAATTGGGCATCTACGAACTGGAAATCCGCCTCATGCCCGAGGTTAGCGGTACATTCAAGGTGGCCGTGGCCCGGGAAGAGGAGAGTTGGGCCGACGCCGAGGCCCGTGCCAAAGCCAAGGCGGACGCCAAAGCCGCTGTCGAAGCCGCCGAACGCGCCGCTGCTGAAGCAGTTGCCGCAGAACAAGCCGAAGCCGAAGCAGCCGCCGAAGCCGAGGCAGCTGATGAAGACGACGACGAACTGACTGACGAGTAGACTTCCCGACACCGTCACGTTCAGTAAAAAGGGGACGCCGCTTCTCTCTGTGAAGAAGCGGCGTCCCCTTTTTACTTACGTGCCTGCTTCTTACTCGCGCGGATTATTCTGCCCGACAGGCAAGTCAATCTCAGCGACGTTCTCAAATCCCGCGTCGGTTGACCGGTACAGGATGACGCGGTACTGCATCAGCACTGACGGCAGCAGCCGGCAAGCGGTATGCATCGACAAATAGACGTGCAGGTTGTCCGTTGCCGGCGCCGGGGGAATCGGGCGCCAAGTACCACAGACCGCGCGCCGGTGCAGACGCGTCACGCTGGATGATGGCGCCCGGTTCAGTATCGGGGTCGGGGATGAAATCGCCTTCCGCGACCGGGCGCACGCTGATTGCCAAACCATCCGGCCAGACGCCGTCGACGAGCTTCCAGCGCACAAATACATCAAGCCCCCCGGATGCGAGAGACGGCAACGGCGACCCCGACGGCGCAGGCTGCACGTGATAACCCTCCAGTTGAACGCCCGGTTCGACTTCGCCGCCCACTGGGATGAATTTCATGCTGCCGGGATGCGGCTCGGGTACCAGGTCAAGCCGCATCCAATCGGGCGAGAGCATCTGGACGCGCGGCTGGAGATCAGACGGAAGCTCGCCCAAGAGCGTCTCAACGGCGTCAATGGTGCTCACGACAGATTCTCCTCTTTGGAGGAGACGTGCGGCCTCAGAACTGCTGGCCACGTCGACCGCGCCCCGCTGGAGTTGCCAGATGTCGAGCAAGTAGTGAAGGGCCAACGCATCGTCGACCGCAGCAAAGAGCCCGGCGTGGGCCGGCAACGTCTGGTCCAACAGGACCGCTGCACGCTGTAGGGCCGTGTCCTCGGATCGGTTGCGGCTGTTGGCGGCCGGGAGCGAACCATTAAGCCGCCAAACCAACATGGCGGACAACACGAAGAGCGGTGCGGTCGCGGCGACCCGCCACGCGATCGATCGCGATTGGCCCACGCGTCTCAGCGCACCGATCATCAGCCAGTCGGCGATGGCCGCATCGCCCAGAAGGATCAGGGGGTAGACCGGCAGAATGACCTGGAACCAGTTGCCGTAGCGGTAGGCCCAGGAAAAGAGCACCGTCGACAAAATGCCGCCATAGAGAAAGGTCTTCAGCCGGCGATCGAACAGTAGGATGCCGACCAAGCCCAGCACCAATAACGGCACGCTCAATTCCTGCCAGATCAGTTGCGGGAAGCCATTGGCAAAGAATGTAGTGCCTGGCTCGAAGGCCCATCCCAGCTCTTCACGACCCTGGGCGGTGCTGACGAAAGACCAAAACCACTCGTTGGCACCGGCCCAATTGCCGCTGCCCCGCCATTCAGGGTGTTGTGCACCGCGCACATAGACGTAGAGATAGCTGACCAAAGGCAAAGCTGCCGCAATGATCGTACCCGCTAGCATCCTTGGGCGACGCAGCAAATCCGGTTTTTGCCACAAGATAACTGCCACCAGTGGCGGTACGAAGAAGGCGATCGTCAACATGTGGGCCAGAGACAGGCCACACAGAAACGCAAGCAGCAACAGTAGCCGATCCGCCCGCCGCGAACCGGTTTCGTCTGTCACGGGGTCGGGGGCGTCAGCAGCGTCGCACCAGAGCAGATAGACATAGAGCAGCGCCAACGTCTGGGCAACGGCGCTGCTGTACTGTTCGGTGGTGGTCGCGTAGAACCAGAAAAAGTAGGTGACCGCATAGAAGGCGCTGACCAACCAGGCCACCGGCCAGTTGCCGTGCGGAAAGCGGCTGCTGCGGGTGACGCGCAAAAGTACGGCGTAGAACAGCGCCAGCGCCAGCAATGCCCACAGCGTGCTGTAGCTGCTCAGGAGTGGGATGGGATTCGATCGGCCTGTGACATAAAATGGTAGGCGGCGTAGGGCGTGAAACCAGAGCCATCCTCCCATGGTGTAGAGCGGGTATCCGGGTGCATTGCTGGGGCGTGCCTGCACTTGGGCGTACTGATGGGTGATCAAATCACCGCCGCGCACTTCGTGGGGTTGAAGACCGTTGTCCAGTGTCGCCATGTAGAGGATCAGCGTTACGGCGAGAAGCGTCAGCCCCGCCCAGAGTGGGGTACGACTATTCGCTGACATGGGTGGCGAGTGTCCCCAACGCCTCTTGAACGAGATGGAGCAGATGCCTCCGCGCTTCCGGACCGTGGCCGTAGCCGGCCTTGGCTACGAGCTTGATTTCGGCCTTGTCTCCGATCGTTGCGTCGCCGATAACGACGCGCGGCGCCTCGATCAGTTCGGGAATCCGGCGTTGTGCAGTGACCACACAGCCGTCGAGCAGTGCCAGCACTTCGTCCAGTTTGGCGACGTCTACCTGGAGCGATAGACCGGCCGCGCTGTAGACGCCTCTGGCGTAATTGCGTACGGCCCGGATTTCGCCGTTGGGAATATAGTACAGATCGCCGGATGTGCCCCGTACTATGGTCGTGCGCAGACGAATATCCTCGACGATTCCCTCGATACCGAGTACATCGACCTTGTCGCCGATGGCATAGGTATCCTCAAACAGATAGATCATACCGCTCATATAGTCACTGACCAACGGTCTGGCCCCCAGGCCGAAAGCGGCGCTAAACAAGCCCAGGAAGGTAAACAATCCGCGTGAATCCACAAAGAGGGCAAGCGATGCGATGGCAGCTAGGGCATAGACCACCAGACGCGTCAAATCGCGTCCCAAACGCTGAATGGTCTTGCGTCGCTGTGTACTCAGGGGGCGTTGTTGCGTTCCCTCCGCCATGGCCAACATCGCGCGGCTAACCACGCCCGGAAGAAGACGCGCCGCGATCCAGGCGATTAGGAAGTAGAAGAGGACTGCTAGCAGCAACTGGGTATGCTCCCAACTGACCAAGCCGCGCCAGGCGTCAAACAAACGATCGGAATTCATGGCGATCCATGCTAGCACAGCCAATATCGGGGGGGCAAAGTCCATGGCGGATCGGGCGCGGCAGTTTGTGTCGGAGCAAGTTCGTGCGGAGATCCGGCGCTGGTGGATCGTCTGGGCACGCCCCGACACGCTCGGCGCTGCTTCTGAAACGCATCACGAAAGGGCGAGGCCTATTTCAACCTTGGGGCAGGCCACGTTCCCGGCACGCCGCACGCAATGTTTTGTATGCGTCGACTGGTGTGCGGCGTGCCGGGAACGTTACCGACAGGTTGTCGCGCCCCTACATTGAAACGCATTACGAACCGGCGCAGAATCTTGCGATGCGGTCGGGACCGGTTCTATAATATCAGAATGATAATTCCGGACCTGCGCAATCTTCCGAACCTACATGTTTCCGTCGACGGCACGGCTCTGCAACGCCCGCTGATCGGCGTACCGACCGGGCGTGAAAAGTCGCAGCGCTTTTTCGGACTACCGCTCTACATCATGAACCAGTCCTACCTACGCGCGTTAGAGATGCTAGGGGCGCTTCCGGTCATGATTCCGCTGCACATGAGCGAAGCGACCTTGCGCGGCATATTTGAGCGGTTGGACGGGCTGCTGCTGCCTGGCGGCGAAGATGTGGATCCCAGCAACTACGGCGATATGCGTCACGGACAGTTGGGGGCAACGGACAAAGAGCGAGACCGTACCGAGTTGCTGCTGACGCGCTGGGCGCTGGAACGCGGCATGCCGGTGCTAGGCGTCTGCCGGGGTGCACAGGTGATCAACGTCGTCTGTGGCGGTACGCTCTACCAGGATCTCCACAGCCAGCGACCCGATCTCGACAAGCATGACTACTTTCCGCCCAAATTTGAACGGTTTCGTATCGTACACCAGATTGCGATCGAGGCTGACAGCCGGTTGGCAGGCGCTTTGGGATCGACCCACGAAGTGAACTCCATGCACCATCAGGGCATTGCGCAGCTCGGTCGGGGCCTGCGTTCGGTGGCTGCGGCCGAAGATGGACTGGTCGAAGCGGTCGAGATGCCCATGCTCCCCTTCGTCTTGGGTGTGCAGTGGCACCCGGAAGAACTCGCCAAAACCGACCATCTCCACGGCAGTCTCTTCCACCGGTTTGCCTGCGCGGCTGCCGAGAATTGGCGCGAACAGGTTCCGGTCGAATGGGCGGGGCAATTTGTGCAGATTTGTCGCGACCAGAATGGTGCCAACGGCGCGCTGCCGACGGCGGTCGACGCCCCGGCAGACGCCACACACGCGCTCTAACAGAGGTCGCGCAGCCGGATTTCTGTCGCGGCAGTCACGCCGTACCCACCTAAACCGACAACGCTACGCGATCATGAGTTTGTCGGTCGGCGCATCCCTGCCCGACCGCTCTTCTCCCTGTCCGAATCTTTCACGGCGGAACCGGCCGATCAGAGTGCGCCACAGACACGTCTTCGCCTGTGTCGCGCGTGTATTCGGGCCTTGCCGCGCGCCTGAGACAGATGTTCCATGTCATGCCGCGAAAGTTAGGAAGACTCGCCCGGATCAGGTATAATTGCTCAGACATTGGTTCGGGGTAGACAGGACTCATGGTACCCGGATGATCTCGGGAGAATCGTATGGAAGAGAACATGAATAACGGCACCGACGACGGTCGCCACGACAACGATGACGACAACGATGACGGCGCTCGCAATAACGAACTGCAGGGCGACGTCCAGCAAAACGGCGCCGATGAAGACACGTTCAATGTCGGCACCGTTCGCTCTATCTCGATCGAATCGGAGATGCGGGCCAGCTACCTAGACTACGCGATGAGCGTGATCGTGGCCCGTGCGCTGCCCGATGCACGTGACGGCCTCAAACCGGTCCACCGGCGCATCCTCTATGCGATGCACGACATGGGTCTGCAGCCGAATACCTCTTACAAGAAGAGTGCACGTATCGTCGGTGAAGTGCTGGGTAAGTATCATCCCCACGGCGACGGTGCGGTCTACGACGCGATGGCGCGTATGGCGCAGGATTTCAGCCTGCGCTATCCGCTGGTCGACGGTCAGGGCAACTTCGGCTCCATCGACGGCGACAGCCCGGCCGCCATGCGCTACACCGAGGCGCGGCTGGCCCAGATCGCCGTCAGCATGTTACAGGATATCGACCAGGATACAGTCGACTGGGGCGCCAACTTCGACGACAGTCTGCAGAGAGCCATTGGTCCTGCCCGGCATGTTGCCGAATCTGCTGGTCAACGGGACCAGCGGCATTGCCGTCGGCATGGCCACCAACATTCCACCGCACAATCTGAGCGAAATCGCCAATGCCATTACGTCTATGTGATCGACGACTGGGAGCGGCGCAACGAAGTCGGCCTGGAAGAGTTGATGGAGTTCGTCAAAGGGCACCGGATTTCCCGACCGGCGGCATCATCCTGGGCACCGAGGGTGTACGCCAGGCCTTTGCCACGGGCCGCGGCAAGGTTCTGGTGCGCGCCAAGACCGAAATCGAAGAGACCAACAGCAGGCCGCTTCCGCATCATCGTCACCGAGATCCCCTACCAGGTCAACAAGACGACGCTGATCGAACGCATCGCCGAATTGGCTCGCAGCGGACGGCTCGACCAGATCAGCGATCTGCGCGACGAGAGCGACCGGCGCGGCATGCGCATCGTCATCGAACTGAAGCGGGGCGCGGCCCCCAAGAAGGTACGCAACCAGCTCTTCAAGCACACGTCGCTCCAGAGCTCCTTCGGCGTCAACATGCTGGCACTGGACAACGGCCAGCCGGTTACGCTCGAGTCTACGCCGGTCGCTGATCATCTACGTCGAGCATCGACAGGATCGTGCTTGACCCGTCGCACCGAGTTCCAGCTCGGCAAGGCGCGCGAGCGGGCCCACATCCTGGAGGGCCTGCGCATTGCGCTGGAGTTTCTGGATGAAGTGATCCAGACCATCCGCAGTAGCGACAGCGCCGAGCATGCGCCGCACCAATCTGATGGAACGCTTCGGCCTGAGCCAGGTCCAGGCCCAGGCGATTCTTGGACATGCAGTTGCGCCGGCTGGCCGCGTTGGAACGCCAGCGAATCGAGGATGAATACCGCGGAAGTCCTGGCCCGTATCGAATATCTGGAAGACTTGCTGGCCCACCCGAGCCAAGATTCGTGCGTTGATTCGTGAAGACATTCTCGGGCTGCGCGAGAAGTTCGGCGATGAACGCCGCACTCAATTGCATGGCAGGCGCCAGCGGCGACTTCAACGAAGAGGATCTGATTGCCCAGGAAAACGTGCTGATCAGCTTCAGCGCCAATGCCTACATCAAACGCATGACCGCCGACAACTTCCGCGCCCAGGGACGGGGCGGTCGCGGCATCAAGGGCATGACGACGCGTGAAGAAGACGAGGTCATCAACCTCTTCTTCGCCCGCACGCTGGACAACATCCTCTTCTTCACCAACAAGGGCCGTGTCTACAGCAGCCGGGTCTACGAACTGCCGGAAGGCAGCCGCACCTCGCGCGGCGCACACATCGCCAACATCCTGAACCTCATGCCCGACGAGTCGGTGACAACCATGCTGGTCGTGCCCGATTTCGAGCAGGCCGAGTACGTGACCGTGATCACCCGCAAGGGACGCATCAAGCGCATGGAGCTAAACGCCTTTAGCAACGTGCGCTCGATCGGCGTCATCGCCATGAACCTGGACGACGACGATTCGCTGGACTGGGCGCGCCTAACGTCGGCGATGACGAAGATTTCATCGTGGTGACGCGCGGCGGCAAGTCTCTGCGCTTTCACGGGAAAGCCAGGTACGCGCCCATGGGCCGGACGGCAGCCGGCGTCATGGCCATCCGTCTCTTGGGCAAGGACGAGGTGATCAGCCTCGACGTCGTTATGCCGGATCACGACCTGCTGATCCTACACGAGCGCGGCTGGGGCAAGCGCGTGCCGCTGGACGAGTATAACGCCAAGGGACGCTATACCCAGGGCAACTGGACGACTGACTACCGGCGGTTGGATGAGATCGGCCCGATCGTCGCCGCCCGGGTGGTCGGGCCCGAACGACCAGATCACGGTCATCACCAGCATGGGCATCGTCTTGCGCACCTCGGTCTCGGGCATCAGCCGCATGGGGCGGTCCACCCGAGGCGTGCGGGTGGTCAACCTGCAAAAGGGTGACACAGTGGCCGCGCTGGCCGTGCTCGACGGCCGACGATCTCAACCGTGGCATCGACGGCGGCGCCGAGAACGAGGAAGGCACCGGTGTCGCAGGCACAGACGTTGGCCCCGCCGCCGAGCACGGTATGGCGGTCGCCGGCGCCCAGGGTGAAGAGGGATCGACGATGCCGACCTGGAGTCAGAGTCGGAGAACTCGACGCGGAGTAGAGTTGTTCGAGGCTGAGATCCGATGAAATCAACCAGCACGCTTCTTCCGCCAGGAGCCGGGCCCCACGCTTGGCCTTTCTGCCTGACGCAGAATGCCGACGAGATTGCCGAGAACCTGATTGCCCTTGCCAACAGCGAGGGTGGTGCACCTGGTGTCTCGGCATCAACGCGGAGGGCGATTTCGGGCCGCATCTATCTGGAAGACGACGTCGAAGGCGCGCTCCAGGCCGGGCTGCGGCTCTGCAACCCGCCGGTCAAGACCGAGTGGCAGCATGAGCAGGTACGCGGCCACACGGTGGTCATCCTCCACGTGCCGCGCAGCGATCACATCCACACGCTGGTGGATGGCCGCATGTTGGTGCGCAAAGGGGCGCAGAATGCAGGTGCCGCGCCGGACGACATCACCGCGCTCAGGCGCTGCAGCGCCAGGCCAGCGAATTCGAGCTGCAACCCGTTCCCGGCGCGACGCGCGACGATCTGGACGACGAGGTCATCGCCGCGTACGTGGAACAGCGCCAGCGTCGCAACCCCCAGTCCAGGGTTATGTCAACTGACAGGCTGCTGACCCAGGTCGGTGCGCTGACCAAGGATCGGCATCGCCCACGGTCAGCGGGCTTCTGCTCTTCGGCAAAGAGCCCCAACTCTTCCTGCCTCAAAGCCGCGCCGTCTTCGTGAAGTTTGCCGACACGCAGCCGCGCGGCGAGGGCGGCAGCTTCGGACACGGCCGGCGTGAAGATATCATCGGCCCCCTACCCAACATGATCGAGCGGGCCTGGTCGATCATCTACGAAGAGATGGACAAGAATGCCAAGGTCCACGGTCTCAAGCGCACCGACGAGACCGAGTATCCCACTTCGGTGGTGCGCGAGGCGCTGGTCAATGCGGTGGCGCACCGCGATTACCAGATCGTAGGGCGCAGCATCGAGATCCGTATCTACACTGACCGGCTGGAAGTGACCAGCCCCGGCGGGTTGCCGGCCTACATCACGCTGGACAATATCGTCGAGGAACATTACAGCCGCAACCCGCGTATCGTCAACGGCCTCTACCAGTTCAGCTTCATCGAAGAGTTGGGGCTGGGCGTGGACCGGATGATCGAAGACATGACCAAGGCCGGCCACCCGCCGCCCACGTTTGAGGACAAACAGCACAGCTTTGCCGTCACGCTCTACAACACAAAGGACTGGCGCCGGCGTTATTCGTGAGTGGGAATCCGGCATGAACGATCGCCAACTCAAGGCCCTCGAATATGTGGAACGCCACCGCGCCATTACCAACCGGGAGTACCGGGAATTCTGTCCTCACGTGGGCGCGGAGACACTGCGCCTCGACCTGGTCGATCTCGTCGAAAAGGGTGTCCTGCTCCGAATTGGCGAAAAACGGGGCACACGGTATATCCTGAAGGGCGGGTGAGCGCGACAACCTGCCATCGCGGATGGATTTGGGATATTTTGGGGTAAAAGGTTAGGATTTCGGGCCCGTCCCGCCAGTCAGACTTGGGATACTTGGGATAATTTTTGGGATAATGCGCATGACACTGCTCCGGCGGGCGATTGGAGCATAGCTAGAGTTTATGTCGGAAGGTATCAGACAATCCGGGCGGCCAGTATCCCAGATTCCGCCGGAGTTTACGCTGACGATGAGGAAGGCGCTGCCACAGCCGTGCCGCCGGTCGACGATCGGACGCAGAACCAGGCGTGGCAGATTTTGCGAGAATTGCTGGAAACCGTCGTCCTGGCCCTGGTGATCTTTCTGGTCATCCGGCAGGGCGTCCAGAACTACCGGATCGAAAGCCATTCCATGGAGCCGAATTTCTCGGAAAACCAGTTCGTGCTGGTAAACAAGCTGGCCTACCGCTTTGGCGATCCCAAGCAGGGTGATGTGATCGTCTTTCACAATCCCAACAATCCTGCTGAAGACTATATCAAACGGATCGTCGGTCTGCCGGGGACACGCTCACTTTCGAATCCGGCAACGTCTACGTCAATGGTGAGGAGCTGATCGAACCGCTGATCAGTGGAACCGACCTACGGTCCAACCGGCGAGTTGTCATTGGCCCGGACGTCACTCTTTGTGATGGGCGACAATCGCAACAATTCGCGCGACAGCCGCAGTTTCGGCCAATTGAACGAGGATTCTGATCGTGGGCAAAGCGTGGCTACGGGTCTGGCCCTTCACCAGTTCGGTTTGGTCCATCATCAGAGGCGATGACGCCAGTCCACCGCGCGACGAGTGACGGTAAGGAGAGAGCGAGCATGAGTATAACAGTTCGGAGCATGAACTGACGGACCGGGTTGACCACGCAGTTGCCGCGTCTGGCCGCCAACGTACGATCCTGCGTATCGACCGGCGCGCCGACGGTGTTGACGCGCAGAGGCCGCCGCCGCACTCATCGATCACACGTTGCTCAAGCCGGAAGCCACGCGGACCAGATTCGGACGCTGTGCGCCGAAGCCGCGACGAACACGCTTCGCCAGCGTCTGCGTCAATCCCACCTGGGTGCCCCTCTGCGCCGAGTTGCTGGCACGACAGCAGGCAGCCTGTCTGCACGGTGGTGGGCTTTCCGCTGGGAGCGACGTTGTCCAGCCAGCCAAGGCGGCCGAAACCGAACTCGTGGTTGCGGCCGGCGCGAGGAAGTCGACATGGTGTTCAACATTGGGCGGCTCAAGGACAGGAGTACGACGCCGTCTTTGACGATGTCGCAGGCGTCGTGGAGGCGGCACATCAACTGCGGCGCGTTGGTCAAGGTCATCTTTGAAACCTGCCTGTTGACGACCGAAGAGAAGATCGCAGCGTCAGCATCATCTGCAGGCAGCCGGCGCGGACTTCGTCAAGACGTCCACCGGCTTCAACCAGGGCGGCGCCACACTGGCCGACGTCCACCTCATGCGCCGGACGGTGGGCTCGGAGATGGGCGTCAAAGCGGCCGGCGGCGTGCGCAACGGCGACGATGCCCGACTCATGGTGGCCGCGGCCGGCGCCACCCGAATCGGCGCCAGCGCAGGGATCGCCATCGTCCAGACGCTTGGCGGAGCGATCCGGAGCCAGCGCAACGGATGGCGACAGATCGAGGCAAGCTACTGATGTCTGACCGTGTAACGGACTTTGCGCTCATCATCGGCCACGTCTGGCGCTGCTACGGCCTGTCGCGACGATCTCCTGGAAAGACCGCGAAACGACCTGGATCGGCTACAAGCTCAGCGAGGACCAGCGCACGGCGATCCTGGCCCTTGATCTTGATTCCTTCCAGACTGCTCATGCGCCTCGCCCAGGAAACCGGGCTGGAGATAGACGAACTCTACCGCCTCCATCGACCACCCGCGCGCGCCTGCGCCATCTCGGCAGCGTCAAGGGCGAAGCCTTCTACCTGCGCCGCTAGAACACCATGAAACAGATCATCCCCGGCCTCTGGCAGATCGACGAGATCGGCGACATGGTCAACTGCTTTCTGTGGGAAGCGGATGACGGGCTCACGCTGATCGACACAGGCATGCCGGCCGAGCGCCAAGACGATCACTGGACGCGCTCAGGGCCAAGGGCATGCGCTGCACGATGTCCGCCGCATCATCGTCACCCACATGGATGTGGATCACGTGGGCAGTCTGCTCAAGCTCAAGCAAGCGACCGGTGCGACGAGTCGCCTGCCATACGGTCGAGAAAGAGTATCTGGAACATCCGGAGCGTCGCAAGCCGGCTGCCTTCTGGATGCAGCCCGTTTACGCTGTCGTACGCCGCTTGCCCCAGTTCCGTATCAACCCGGTAACGCCCGACGAACTGATGGTGGACGGTCAACGTACGCCGGAAGGCTTCACCGTCGTTCACACACCCGGCCATACGCCCGGTCACATCTCCTTGCTGCACAAAGAACGGCGTCTTCTGATCATGGGCGACGCCATGCAGAACCGCAAGCACAAGCTCGACTCTCCGCCCGCACTCTTCACGCCCGACATGCAGAACGCCCAGCGCAGCATCTGGAAGCTGGCCAAGAAGCACGGCGATGATTTCGAGGTCGTCGTCTTCGGCCACGGGGAACCGATCCTCCAGAATGGCGGCAAACGCATCAAGGGCTATGTGAGCCAGGCTCTTCTCCACAGAGATCTGAGTTCGTCGGGCGTGAATACCACGACAGAAATTCGGCCATGCTACCTCTGGTAGGAACTGTATAGTATTTCTGTCGGATTCACTCATCGATTCAGGCATCGTAACCACGCCAACGTCACAGTGCGTTCACCACATCCAGTGCATGTGTGTATGCCTCGAGGTGCTCGCCTTCCTTCTCGTCCGGGTCCACATATTTGAACCACATCGCTTGATCCTTGTTCTCGCCGGCGAGGATGCGGCGGCTCACGGACAGGTTGCTGGTCGGTTCGTGCCAGCGCACCTCACCGTCTTGGAGCAGGATGTACTCGCCGGCGTAACGATCGTAAAACGGGCGCGGGTTGTCGTGATAGAGCAATGCCTGTTCGGCCGTGGTGCGCCGCCAGCTGATGATGGTCTCGTTGGAATCGGTCTGGATTGCATAGTAGTCACCCACAGGGGACTCGACCTCACTGGCAAAATCGATCTCATTCAGGTCCACTGAGCCAAAGCCGCCTTGGGCTGCCACCAGCAACGCATTGCGGTCCCGATGGAAGGGCGGCGTGAGCCAGTCGGACTGCGGGTCGTGCCCCATAAGATGGGCGGCGCAGGCATCGGTGGCGATGGTGTGATCACCCGCGATGAGTGTGTTGCAGATACGTGGCGCACCGTCCTCTTCGCCGATTCCCCATTCGCTGCCGGCCTGTGCCACCAGGCCATCCACGATGTTGAGCACCGGGTCGATGATGCGGCCCAGATCAGCCAGCATATAGGGCATGCGCACCAGGTGATGATAATAGGTCCGGTGTCGCGCCGGATCGCGACCCGGCATCAGCCCAAATAGATTCTTGAGCGTCAGCGTCACGCCCATGAAGGCATGGCTCTTGAGTGTGGCCACCGAGACAAACTCGTCCACCTCCGCCACTGCGGCGGGCAGCAGATAGTTGGCGAACATAAGCCCGCCGTCGGGTACGTCGACCAGTTTGTGCGGCGGCTCGATGCCGTTGATATAGGGGACGTGATACTCTTGCAGTACGTCCGCAAAGGTCGTGGTATCCTCGAGTGTAGCGCCGTTGTACATGGTGTAAAAGCTGACATCGATGCAGTAGAGCTCGGCAGTGGTGCGTTCGCGCAGGAGACGCAGTACGGCCCGCCCGACGATCTTACTGACGAGTTGCTCAGATGGCCCTCATGATAGACGCGGTAGGCAGGTCGCTTGTCCTGATTGAACTTGATGCCGATGGAGCGTGCGCGTTCCAGGCGCGCCCAGGCGTCCGTCAGTGGATCGGTGGCGCGCTTGAGCGCGGCGTAGACTTCATCTTCCGCAGCACGATCGTCACAATGGACCGCGCGAACGGTAAAAGTTTGGCGTGGGTCATTCATCCCTGCTCTGCTCCTGTTTTGGTTAGATGCACCTGCGATCCACTCATGCCATTGCTCGGACATTGTTCAGATCGTATCTATACCGGACCTAGATCGTCTTGCTTTGAGGAATGGCCGGCAAAATCTGTGTAGTGGACTTCTTTTCCGCATCTTCGACCGCCTGTACCGTTTTCGGATAGGCCGGCCGCATTGGGTGCGAACAGCCACCACCAACACGTCAGAAACATTAAGCCATTTTGCTCCGCAGCGCAACTTGCTTTCGTTTATAATGCAGCCATGAAACGCGCAATCGCCTACATGTCCGAAGATCGTCGCCGCGCTTTTGCCTCCGGGCGTGAACTGGCGCGGCAAGGCCCTCGGCTCCGTACTCTTTGTGGATATTTCAGGCTTCACGCCCTTGACCGAAGCACTGGTGGCGCAACTCGGCCGGCGCGCGGGTGCGGGTGCGGCGACCCGCCACCTGAATGCCATCTACACGCTCCTGATCGACGAGATCCACCGTTACGGCGGCAGCATTGTCGGCTTCAGCGGCGACGGCATGCTCTGTTGGTTTGGGGCGGACCGTATGATGCCGGCGGATGCCGCACAACATGGACTGGCAGCCGCTTGCGCTGTGCAGACGCGGATCCGCAGCATGGCGACAGTACAGGTCGGGCAGTCAACCGCGATTTCGATTGGCCGCCAAGACCGCACTGACCAGCGGCTGTGTGGCCCGCTTCGTCGTCGGCAACCCGGAGATTCAGAGCATCGACGTTTTGGCCGGGGCAACTGTCGATCGCGCCGGCATTGCGGAGCAGGTGGCACAGCAGGGCGAAATCGTTTTGGATGCAGCGTCGGTGCAACTGACGCGCACGTTGCTGGAATCCGTGCAGTGGCGCACCAGCAACCAAAGTCTGGCTGTCGTCTCTGTTGCGGACCAATCCGCGTTTCTGACTTCGACTGCCATCGACGACGAGCGCACCGATGATGTGGCATCGTTGCCTGGTACGTCAGTCGCATCCTGGCTCTTGCCGGCGGTTCGCCAAGGATTCAAAGATGGGCAGGAACGATATCTGGGCGAATTGCGCCCTGCCGTCGCACTCTTCGTGCGTTTTGTCGGTCTTGACTACGACGCCGACATGGACGCGCTCGGCGCAAGCTCGATGCCTATATCTGCTGGGTGCAGTCGGTCTTGCAGCGATATGAAGGCGCGCTGATCCAGCTCACCACCGGTGACAAGGGCAGCTATCTCTATGCGGCGTTCGGCGCACCCGTCGCGCACGATGACGATGTGCTACGTGCTGGCTGCCGGCTGCACGCGCCCTGTTGAATCCGCTACTGACGCTCCCCTATCGCCCGGTGCCGCAAATGGGACTGGCTGCCGGCCACATGCGCGTCGGTGCCTACGGGAGTGACAGCCGATGTACCTATGGTGTACAGGGCGCGGCGGTCAACCTGGCGGCCCGGCTGATGATTCATGCCGATCCGGGCGTCATCTGCACCGACCGATCCACAGCCGATCTCATGGTCGACCGGTATGCCGTCGATGAAGCCGGGACGATACGGTTGAAGGGTCATTCGGCGCCGCTGCCCGTCTGGACTGTTGGTGCACGCAAGGACCAGATGCCGGCGCCGGATGTGGAGTGGTTCGGCGTCCCTCTTCGCGGCCGTGGGCGCGAGCTGGCAGAGATGGAGGCTTGTTGGAAGAGAGTGAGGCGGACCGGCACTGGAGCGATTTTGTGCGTCGAAGGTGACGCCGGCCTCGGCAAGAGCCACCTGATCGCCGAGTTCTTGGCGCGGGCCAAACAGCCTGAGATGCTTGTCGCCGGCGCAGTATGTCAGAGTACAGAGCAGAATACGGCCTACTCTGCGGCACGCCAGATCGTGTGCCGGCTTCTTGGCCTCGGCCCCCAGCGCGACGTGAATGAACAGGATCAGATCGACCACGTCCAACGGTTTCTGTCGAATGTCAACCCAGCATGGCTGCCGCGGCATGCCGTTGCTGGGCGATCTTCTGGGGCTTCCCATCGACGACAACGAGTTGACCGCAACCTTTGATGCACGCCTACGTCGCGAAGCGCTGGCCGACCTGACGGTCGACATCGTCGTGACAGCTGCCAATGCTACGCCGCTGATGGTCCTGATCGACGACTGGCACTGGATCGATGAGGCGTCGCTGGGTCTGTTGCGCAGCATGGCCCGCGCCGCCGAACGGTCGCCACTACTCCTGATCGTTGCCCAGAGGCCACAGATGCAAGCCCCTGACGGCGAGTCACAGATGTTGGACGACATCGAAAACCCGGTGCGCATCTCCCTCACTCCCCTATCGGACGACGCGGCCGGACTGGTGATGCAAGATCGTCTGGGTGCTGCAGTCGCGCCGCTGGCCGGCGCACTGATTCAGGCCCGCGGCCAGGGCAATCCATTGACGCTCGAAACGATTGTCGACGTGTTGCATGAATCGGCACAGTTGGTCTACCACGCTGACCATGGATGGTCACTGTCCGCTGCAGCTCTCGATGCGTTGCGGCGCGCCAATCTTCTGGACGAGTCCGGCGACGAACCGCGCCTGCAGGGCGATGCCGGCGCCCTGGATTTGGGCGTACCCGATTCCATTCACGGCATCGTATTGGCGCGGCTCGATCGACTCTCCGCAGAGCACAAACTAACCTTGAAAGTCGCGGGTGTGCTCGGACGCACGTTTTCCCTGGAATTGTTGGCCGCAGCCCATCCCCTCGGTGCGGACACCGATCTGGCCCAGCGCCAAACGACCGCACTGATCGAAGGTGGTTTTCTCCGGCTCGAACCCGGCCGGCCGCACATGCTGCAATTCCGCCACAACGTAGCCCAGGAAGTCCTCTACCAGACATTGTTGGACGAACAGCGAAGAGACTTGCATCTGCTGGCGGCGAGGGCAATCGAATCCTCGTCCGGACACGAAGCGGCCTCCTTGGCCCATCACTATTTCAACGCCCACATCGATCGCGAGGAAGTTCGAGACAAGTCTCTTCATTTCCTGGACCTGGCGGCCGAACGCGCCCAACGCGACTATGCCAATGAGACTGCGCTCCATCATGTGGACCGGGCGCTGACCTTGGAAGAAAGCTGGCCCCGGCTTCTGCGCAGGGTGGACCTGCTGCATCTCCTGGGCCGGCGTGACGAGGAAGTGGATGCGCTGGAGCGCTTGGCGTGCGCACCGGATTGACCGGATTTTGAGGTTGCGTTTGCGCGCGGCGCCTTCTTCGAAGCCACGAGCCGCTATGACGAAGCAGCGTCCGTGATGGAGAATGCACTGGCGGGTGCGCAGCAGATGTCCGATGCCAAACAGGAGGCCGCCGCGCTGGTCCGTCTCGGGCACATTGTCTGGCGGCGAGGGGATTACACCACGGCAACCGAGCACTATCATATGGCGCTCAATATCCTGGGCAATGAGCCGCGCTATGCCAATGAAGAGGCGGACGCACGGTATGGGCTCGGGCTTGTATATCGCCAGCAAGGTCAGTATGGCCAGGCGCGTGCGCAGTTTGACCGCGCACTGGCAATTTATCGACGTCTCGGTCACCGGCCCAATGAGGCCAAGACGCTGATCGTGATCGGCCATGTCGAACACTACCGCCATAACCTGGCAGCTGCCATGGCGGCCTACCAAGCAGCGCTACCCCTCTATCGATCGACGGGAGATCGGGCCGGGATCGGATATAACCTCTTCAGCCTTGCCCAAGGCTTCGGTAGCCTCGGCGATCACGGGCGGTCTCAAGAGATGCTGTTGAATGCTCTTCACATCTATGAAGTGCAGCACGATATCTGGTATCAGAGTCTGATCTGGAACGAATTGGGCATCGTCTTCATGATGGTGGGGAACTGGACAGAGGCGGAAGAAGCCCTGCACAAAGGTCTGGAGATGAGCAGACAGCTCGACGACAAGATCGGGATCGCCTACAGGTTGTGCAATCTGGGTCAGGTTTTGCAAAGCCAGGGCCGGCTCGGAGAGGCCGTCACTGTCCTTGAAGCCGGTCAACAGATCGCCGCCGAGCACAACGACACCCACCTGGAGGCGCTCTGTCTACAGGAACTAGCTTTGACCTATCTGCGCATGGACAAGCATCAAGATGCGCTTTTCTTGGCCAGCAAGTCTTCCTCGCGTTTTGAAAGACTTTCCTTGGCAGGGTCCAATATACCGAATGATACGATCCAGGCCGCCGTACATCTCAACTGCGGTGAGAACACCTTGGCGAGAGCCGCAATCGAAACGCGCGGCGCAGTTCCCTCAAATCGGACGCTGGTCGTGATGCAACCTTTCCGCAGCGTGAGCATTGGATTTGCGGCAAGATGCTGATCGAGCTTGGTGAAGACGCAATTGCAGAAGCAGCATTCGAGGACGCAGCACGGACGATGCATGAAGAGGCAGAGCGAATATCGGACGTTGCGTTGAGGTCGGCATATTTGCACAACCATGATTTTAATCGGGAGATCGCAGCCTTCGCATACAACGCATCTGCCCGAACCACCGCTGACTAAGATTGTGCTCCAGGAGTTCAGGGGGAAAGCCAGTGGCCCCGGCACTGATTTCTGACAGATTCGCGATCGAGACTCTGCGTAACCGGTGTCGGGGAGGCGTACTTCCACGAGACCCGGTCGAACCGGAATTACGCAGGAGCTATGGACGAGCGCCTGCTGCGCAACCGAAAGAAGTTGGCGTCCGGCACCGTGACGTCCGGTACCGCGACGTCTGGCACGGCATGGCCCGGATCGCCGTCAAGGACGAGCGATATATGGGAGCATGATTCTCTTTACGTCGGTCTCGTAAAGCACCGCGTAGACGCCGACCCCTTGACTGGAAGCTGAGGCGACGTTTTTCCCGTCTGAGCCGTTTGCGGGCGTGGCTATGGTTGTCGCCACCGGCAACCACGATCGACCATCGTAAAAGTGAATTGCCGGTAGGGGCGCCTGACCCTGGCTACTCGAGGTTGCCGACACGGTCGCAATCTCACGAAATTCAATCGAAATTGCTCCGTCGGCGACGTTGGACGCCGGATAGGCGTCCAGACGATATGCCTGGCCGGTAATCTGTTTGTTCGCAGGCATCGGAGGTGTACCGGGCATGGTCTGCCACGCAATCGATTCGCCTGGGCCGAGTTCGATGCCGCCGTCTTTCGAGAAAGATGCCTCTCCATCTGAAGAGTAAACCAGCACACCACCAAATTGTTTTGCCGGCCCGAAGAGCCCACCGCCGCCGGTTCCCCGATCCAACACCGTTTCTCGCCGTGTGGTCAGACCAGCCACCGTCTCATCCACATAGAGCTGCACATAGAGTGGCGGAACCGGCCCTTGCAGCACGATGTCACGGCCGAAGTCACTCCCTGGGATTGGCGGGATGTTCTCGGGCAAAAGACCCTGCTTGTGCTCCGGGTAGATCTTGGCTGTCAGCGCGCTGACAAACGCCGACGGCAATTCTTGAGTCACGGTCATACGCAGCGTGTCGGTAGAGATTTGGTGCAGAGTGACGACGGGACGCCAGCCCGAATTCTTGGTCATCTCCAGCGCCGTATCCCCCGGTTGGATGGTTTCGCAGCCGAACTGGTTGCGTGGCGTGTCGGCATCTTCCTGACTGTAGTCGTTGACGTCATAGACGCAGAGCAAGTCGCTGGCCTCCGGCCCGGTGAGCGTGACCTTGTTCACATCCTTGATCGGTTTTCCCTGCTCGAAGATACGGTCGTTGCGATAGAGGAAAGCACGGGCTTCGCCGGAGCTGCTCTCGGCATCCTGATAGTTGAGATCAAAGACGGTAGCGGGCAACGCGGCGCCGGGCGTCTGCGCCGGTGCGATAAAGAGTACATTGGTCAGATTGACCGGCAATTGGTTCGCCTGCGGTTCACCCGGCGGCTTGATCAGATTGGGATATCTGCCGAGAATCGTATCCCATTCCGTGCGGGCATTCTGTTTGGCGTATGCTTCTGTAGCGCCGCACCGCAGCTTCCAAATGTCCGGGTTGCCGATGAGGGCGTGGTTTTCATCTTTGTAGACATCGCTCATGGCCGATCCGAAACATTGCGCCGCAATCTCGACGTTATCTTCGCCTTCTGCATCGCGATAGGTGTCGAATAAGAAGAGACTATAGTGACCCATCTCGTGGGCAAAGGCCATGCTCCAGTCTTCCGTCAACGTCTCAGTGGCGACGGTCGCGCCGTCAAACTGCACCTGTTGGCCGGGCGGCACACCAAACCGGTTCCATTGCGACCCCATGTCCAGCGTGCCCGGTTCGTAGACGATGTCGATCACCGGGTTCAGGTCAGCGGTGTAGGTTGAGACCACGCCGCCAATGATCGCATTGGGACGCAGCGTGTTGCTGCCGTAGAGGTGAACGTCGACGTCGTCCCAGTTGTCCAGGCTCTGGTACACCGTAACCTCGCCCAGCGCCATCTGCCCTTCGGTAATGTCATACAGATATTGGCGATGCCCTCTCGAACTTGTTGCGTAAGGCTTGGGCATACAGCGGGTCACCTTCGACATACCACTCTGCGGCCACGGTCAGGTTGTGGATCAGCAGAGGCGCGTCCGGCCTTGGGGCCAGGCGCAATTCCAGGAGCTGGGGGTCGAAATGGAGATCGCTGATCGCCACGGGTTCGGCGCTGGTGATGTTGAGCGTATAGTTCGCCGTCTTGCTGTCAGGTGCATAGGACCAGATCCGATCGTCGGCGCGCAAGCGGCCACGTCCGACCAAGTACCCGATTCTCGTCTACACCAAACGATTGGCCGGTGGTCGTGTTGTAGACAGTTGCGGTGGACAACGCGCTGCATGGTTCCACAGTCTCTTTGCAGACGCGAATCGGCAAGGTCTCCTGCACCTCGAACGGCGCCTCAGCAATCTGCTCGAAGTCGCCGCTGAAACACTCCAGCGCACCGTTGCCGGATGGTCGCTCGGCCGCGCAAACACGGATGATGTGTACGCCCGGATCTGCAGCCGGCGGTATCCGGAACGTCACACTAAAGTCGCCGCCCGCGGGGATCTTCAGAGCGTCGACTGCTTCGCCGTTCCAGAAGACCAGCCCTTCGTAATTGCCCGGATCGTAGTTGCCGCCGCGTAGCGTAATCAAGTCGCCGGCGTTGCCGGCCTTTGGCGACGCCACCAAAATGGGATTCAGTTGTGCAGTCGCGGTCCGGCTGACAAACAGCACACCCAACGCAGCCACGAACAGGACCACACAAAAACAGCGAGTTCGCATTGTCATCTTCATCTGATTCTCCCTACCACTCCACGTCCCCAAGGTTTGCTTCGATACGACTGTCACGTTCGGCGATGACACGCGACAGATCGACAATTGTGATGGCGCCACGATCAAATTCGAGCAGACCGCGCTTTGTCCAGTCGCGCAACAGGCGGTTGACCCATTCGCGGCGCGCGCCGACCATGGAGGCCAAATCGCTCTGTGTCAGGCCCAGATCGAGTACATAGCGCTTGCCCGATTCGATCTCCTCGCCGTAGCGTTCGTTGTTGGCCAGAATCATATGCAGCAGGCGTCCCGCCGCGTCGTACTGCGCGATCGATTCGGCATAGCCGGCGGTCCAGCGCAGTTTGAGTGAGAGCAACTGCGCCAGCGAGAAGCCCAGCCGCGGCAACGACTGCACGTGGGCGACAAACCGATCTTGGGTCATCACCAGCAGCGCGACCGGGTTCATAGCCTTGGCTGTGGCCGACCGCGATTGGTTGTCCAGCGCCGCCATTTCGCCGATCAGGTCGTTGCCGGAAAAGATCGCAATGGTCGTTTCATCGCCGGACGGGCTGGTCCTGAATATGCGCACTTTGCCGCGCAGTACGACATAGACTTCGGTCGTCTCGTCACCCTGACGAAAGATCAGCTCATCACGTACGTACTCACGCAGACGAAAATCACCCACCAGCCGGCTGAGATCGCGTTCCGAAACCTCGGCGAAGAGGGGAATGTCGCGGCAGGAGCGCTATGCGACGTGCATGTCGTTCGTCATTCATCTCGTTCCGTACCCTTGGTCTCGTCAACCACGGCAGAATATTGTCGCGTACGGGCGTACACTTGCGGTCGCTGCGAGCAGACCCAAGAGCGTGCCTATGCTCGTGGTTGTGATGATAGCGTCGATGTTACAGTTCGGCAGCGATGTGGATCACCCACGGAGTGTGCACTGGATCACATGTGACACGGGTTGCGCCCGATCCCGATTACCTGTCAAAAATAGGTGGTATCCCGAACTGCGTGTAAATTCGCAACCTCCCAGAGAGACCAAGCCGCTTTTACACATTTCGTGTTATACCGCCCAGAAATATAGTGTAGATCGTCAATGTACACAACGTCCGGGGGTGTATACCACATTTTGGGGCTTTCTCAAGGGGTTCGTTTCGTGCTCTCGACTGGCGCCCCGGAAAATGGGATGCATCCAACGTCCGGCGACCATTCGTGTCGCCCCTGTGCGCTAGACCACAACTTGCCGGTCGCCTCCACCACTGCTCCCTGCCGGCAGGGAGCGTATGCTTTCGACACGCACATTTGCGACTGAACCGCACAGGAGGCAATCCATGAACAGACACAGACATCTCATTCGTCGGCGAGCGCTGGCACTCTGCCAGGTGATCGCCCTTCTGCTCACCAGCTTTGTCGTTACGCCGGCCGCCGTCCAGGCGTCGCCGTCCAGCGCGCCCAAAGCTGCACCCGGCGTGGCGCTCAACATCGTTGCAGTCGCCGCGCCGGCCATCAACTGTCTCTTCGACAACGACTGCACGATCACTGTCAGCGACAGCACCGATGTCTTCAACCTGCCCGGGGCCACGGGCAATGGCTTTCTTCAGTCCCGCCTGTGGCCCGTCGGCGAGGCCGGGACAACGGGCGCCGGTCTCTACCCCTATGTCTATCGCATCAGCGCCACCGAGATGCAGGCTGTCACTGCTGAAGCATGCGTCACCAGCATGGGCATCGACTTCGGCGACGTCGTGCCCATGGACTACAACGGTGACAGCAAGACGGAGGATGTCTGGGTCACCACCCAGGGCGGACTAGGCGACGTCGCGCCCACGGCAGCGAACAAGGTGGGCGACACCATCACCTTCCTCTTCCGCAAGCCGGTCTGCCCGGCGCAGACATCGTTCTTCTTCGGGCTGGCCTCCAAGAATCCGCCGCGCGACGTGACGGCCACGCTCGCAGGGACACTGGGCTTCACCGCGACTCTTGACGCCAAGGCGCCGACCCTGCCGACCACTGACCGGACGCATTGCCTATGTCTACAAGGGCGACCGGGCAATGCGGCCGGCCAGTTCAAAGCGCCTGCTGGAAAGCGCCGGCTTCAGCGTCGTGCTGATCCCGCTGAGCGACGTGCTCGCCACCAACTTCACCCAGTTCGACCTGGCCAGTCATCGCAGACGACACCGGCTACCTCAGCAGTTGGGGCAGCGCCGCCGGCCAGTCCGCCCACATTTTGGGCAGCGGCATCCCGGTGATCGGTCTGGCCGAGGGCGGCTACGCCTACTTCGGCGACCACGGTCTGCAGATCGGTTGGCCCCACGGCTGGCACAGCAACCTGCTGGACGCAATGGGCGTGGCCGGTCTCAGCTACTGGCAGACGCCGGGCGACTTCACCAGCGCATTGCCCGGTCCGATCCAGCTCTACGTGGACGACGTCAACGCGGTCAGCATCTACATGCCGACCCCTATCTCCGGCGTGACGGAGCTGGGCTGGGAGTCGGCCGACAACGACCACGCACCCCTCATCGCCGAGCAGGGAAAACAGAGCTGCCAGCAACTGTGGGGCTTCGGCGGCGCGCCGGACTCTGATGACCGCCGAGGGCAAGCGGCTCTTCATCAACGCGGTCGTCTACGGGCTGGACAACTGTCCCGACGCACCCGAAGAACCGGAACCGGGCTGCTACGAACTCTTCAGCCCGAGCGAGATTCCGTCGCCCGACGCTCATCGACTTCGACGACGTAGCCGATGCTGTCGTGCTGGAGAGCGATCTATCAGGCGAGCCACGGCGTGACGCTTCGGCAACAACGAGGTGACCAACGTCATCTCCTACGCGGACCGCGACAGCCGATCCGACCAAGGCGCTCTCGTCGCCCAACGTGGCCATCAACGACGCCAAATTCCCCAACACCAGCGCGGGCGTGCCCCTGCGCATGAACTTCGACTCGCCCAAGACCCACGTCGGCTTCTACATGGGCAACGGCGAGGATCAGGGACCTGGCCGGCGCCATGGTCGGCTACGACGCCGCGGGCAATGTCATCTGCCAGGTCACCAATCGCCCGGTACCCGAGGAGTACAAAGAGTTCATCGGGATGTTCGACCCGGCCGGTCGCATTCAGATCGTGACGCTGGACTACGGCAAGACGACGCTGAGCGAGTCCATCGACAACCTCTACTTCGCGCCCGGTCCGGCACCGGAAGACGACCAAGCTGCCGGCTGCCGAGGAACCGCTCTTCGGCGGCGAATCAGGCCCGGTGGTCGAAATCGGCACTCCAGCAACGAGGTCTTCGCGGCCCAGGCGCTCTTCCCGGCGCCCCAGTTGTGGACCGTGAACGGCCCTGACGGTGCCGAGTTCGTGCAGTTCGCGGTGCCCGGTCTGGAACCGGCCGACGGCACGCCCGGCCTGCCTGATGTCCGGTTCTTCCGCCGCATCCTGGCGGTGCCGCGCGGCGCCAAGGCCGTGCTGACCGGCGTGCGCCCGGTCGTCGGCGACGAACTGAACGCATTGCTCTACCCCGTGCAGGAATCGCCGGTCGACGCGATGCCTCGGCCAGGAAGGCCCGCCCAGCGAGGAACGGTCCGATCCCCGCCATCTTCGGCGACAAACCGTTCGTCGCTGGACAAGGAAGCCTACGCCGGCGAGGACAAGTTCCCGTCCCAGATCGTGAGCATCGAGCCGTTGGGCCGCATGCGTGACCTGGACCTGGTGCAGGTCAACATCGCTGCCGGCCAGTACTTCCCGGCCAAGCAAGCGCTGACCATCTTCAACGGTCGAGTTCGAGATCGTCTTCGAGGGCGGCGAGGGCGGCTTCCTGCCTGAGGACCAGCAGCGACAACCTGTGGGAGAGTGCAAGCGACGCGACTCTACAGCCAGGCGCTCAACTACCGGGCCGTCGAGGAGTGGATCATCCCCGGCAACCTGGTGCACGCTGGCCTGCATCGGCAGCGAGTTCATCATCGTCACCGACCCGGCGTTCCGGCCCGCGGCGGACACGCTGCGCACCTGGAAGGTCACCAAGGGCATCTCCACCGTCGTCGTCGAGACCGGCAACGGTCCAGGCACAGCCGGTTCGACCAGGGAGCAGATTCGCGACTACATCAAGAATCGGTACGACAACTGCTTATGTGCGGCCCTCCTATGTGCTGTTGCTGGGCGACGCCGAGCACATCGCGCCCTTCTATCGCAACGACCAATGCCGGCAATTCGGGCACGGACCTGGACTACGCACTGATGAACGGCGGGCGACATCCTGCCGGACCTGGGGCTAGGACGCATTCCGGTCGATACCCTGGACCAGGCGCAGATCGTGGTTGACAAGATCGTGGGCTACGAGCAGAATCCGCCCTTCTACCTGTTCGGCGGCGGCTTCTACAACAACGTGAGCTTCGCGTCCTACTTCCAGTGCTGCCGCAACGACGTGGTCGACGACGGCCGCACCGTGCGCAGCTTCGTGGAGACCGCGGAGTTCGCCCGTGCCGGTCTGACCGACACTGGGCTACAACGTGGAGCGCATCTACACCACCGACATCGGCTACCATCCGGAGTACGCCGGACGCGACACCACCCCGCGTAAGTATCGCAACGGCGCTGCCCTGCCCGCGGCCATCGGTCCCGGCAGCGGCTTCGCCTGGAACGGCGACACCCGACATCGTGGACGCGATCAACGACGGGCGCTTCCTGGTGCTTCCATCGTGACCATGGCTGGAGCGGCGGCTGGGGTGATCCGTACTTCGACATGAACAGTCTGGACCAGCTCAACAACGGCAATAAGCTGCCGGTCATCTACAGCGTCAACTGCACCAGCGGCTACTTCGACAACGAGACTGCGCCAGGCGGCAGCGTCAACGCTCTCTACTGGGCCGAAAAGGCGCTGCGCATGGCAGACGGCGGCGCGGTCGGCATCATCGGCGACACGCGCAACAGCCCCACCTGGGCCAACAGCGCCTTGACCCGCGGTCTTTTCGACGCCACCTGGCCGATCGGTTATGCCGACCTACGGCGGCGCCGGCTCCATCAAGCGGTTGGGCGACATCCTGAACTACGGCAAGCTCTACCTGGCCGGCCAGGTGGGTGTGGCGCAGACCGCGGGCAGCGTCAGCCTCGACCATGAAGCCAATACCGACATCGTGCTCTACCACGTCTACGGCGACCCGACCATGGCCATGTGGACCAGCAATCCCAACCGGATCTTCCTGCCGGAACTGGTCTGGGAAGTGAAGTTCAGCCAAAGTGGTGGGAACTGCGCTACCCGGTCGAGGGTGCACGTCATCACGCTGCTGCAGGACGGCCTAGCCCGTCGGCCGTGGCCTGGTGCAGGACGGCAGGGCACAGCTAAACTTCGTGGGCGAGCTTCGACCAGGAGCAAGCCATACGAATTGGCGGCCGAAGTGCGCCGGCGCGGTGGCCAAGTCGCTCAAGATCGCCGACGCCACCGGCAGCGGCACCCCCAAGACGGCGGCAGCGTCCAGAACGGCGACGGCAGCGTGAAGATCGTCTTCCCGCCGACGGTCCTGCCTGAGCCGGTTACCCTGTTGCTGGGCGAACTGGGCAACCCGACCATCCAGGTCGACACCGGTTGGTTGCTGCCGGCCGTGAAGCCGACCGCGCCGGACATCCAGGCCAGCCCGCACATGACCGACGTGATCATCTACCGGCACTTCGAGGCCCAGGCCGTGGGCGCAGCGGGCAACCTGGTCACCCAGTTCGACGGCGACTATGCGATGGACGTGGCGTATTCGCCGGACGCACTGGCCCAGGACGGCCTGACCAGTGACGATCTCTACTGCATCTGGCTCGATGAGGCGGAAGGTAAGTGGAAGCAGATCGATCACACCGTGGACGCCGGCGCCGGTCGGTCAAGTGCCGGGCGGATCACTTCACCAAGTTCGCGCTGGTCGGCGTGGACGTGGTGGACCCGGGTCCCGGTGGCGATGATGTGCAGCAGGTCTTCCTGCCCTTCGTCGTAAAGTAGCGGCAATACGGATAGCTCGGATATAAATCTACATGTAGGGCGAGATGCCATCTCGCCCTACTCTGCGTGACCAAACCAATGCAGGCGTATGCCAGATTCTTTGGGATCGCTGCAGATCGCCACACAAGCCGGGTTGAGCCGGCGTCAAGTCGCTTGTGACTCTGAGCAAGGCCTCGTGGTGCCAGTGAATTCGGCTGCGGGTATGGTCGAGCATACTATTGATCATGTTTGATTCCCTGTTTGTTTGGCCTTATTGAGTGGGCATTGCGAGAATGTCGGCAATCTTCCTGCACTATGGACTCAGAGTACAGGGCTGAGCGTTTCCAAAACGTTCCCTGGCGAAATTAGCTGAAGGCATGACGAGATCATGACTTTTGCTGACGAGACCGCCTCTGCCTTCGACACTTCGACAGGCTCAGCGCACCGCAGGCTCAGGCGGCGGCTACCCAGTGGCGCAGGCTGAGCCTGTCGAAGCCGGGTCCACCGCAACCGCTGGAAAAACTACTGTTCTCGCTGTGTCTTCAGTTTGGCTCGCCGTAGCGACCGATTCCGTCTGGACATTCGAGGGCTGAATTGGGTGCGTTTCAGATTCGGCACGTACGATCTCGACCACAGTGTGATTGCACACGGGCTGAAACGTGGTCTTGAACGGTTTGAACAACCGTGCTATCATGCCAACACGTGTATTGTACGTGCACCACGGAACAGAGGCATCAGCATGCAGAAAGAAATTAACAATCACGATCGATGAGGAAGTCTATCAAGGGCTCTACGAAATCGTCGGTCCTCGACGAATCAGCCGTTTTATCGAAGAGTTGGTTCGTCCATATGTACTCAATACTGATCTTGACGCCGCCTACGCAGATATGGCAGCGGACGAGGAGCGAGAAGCCGAGGCATATGAATGGACGGAGACATTGATTGGGGATATTGGCGATGAATCCTGGTGAGATGAAACGCGGTGAAGTGTGGTGGGTTAATTTTGAGCCGTCGGTAGGCGGAGAAATCCGAAAGCAGCGTCCAGCGATCATCGTCAGCAACGACGCTGCGAATCGGCATCTGAACCGGGTACAGGTTGTGCCGTTGACATCCAAGGTCGGTCGTCTTTACCCCAGCGAAGCAGCCGTCGTCGTTGCCGGCAAGCAAGGCAAGGCGCTTGCAGACCAGTTGACGACAGTCAGTAAGCAGCGGATGATGAATCGTGCCGGTTCAATTAGTGCGGATGAAATGCGCCAAGTGGAACAAGCTATCCGGATACAATTGGACCTGCGCACAGGGTGAACGTACTTCGCCACCATTACAGAAAAGCCCCTGCCTCCGCCCCACTAAACCACGCTTTACTGGCTGGACCTCTTCAACACACCCAGTCGAAAAACCGGGGCACCTCGTGATAAAATGAGGTTGAAGAAACTCGATACACAACGGACATCGATGATCCTGGCGTAGCCTGCGCCATACAGCGATCCTCGAACTCCGAATTCATACCAATCTAGTGAATCCCGGCAGAAATTTCTGCCCAGTCACGACCAGAGGTACTGCGGCCGGATTTCTGTCGTGGTATTCACGCCAAACTGAACTAGAGACTCTTGCCATGACCAACACCCATCTCTGGTGGCAGACTGGCGTCATCTACCAAATCTATCCACGCAGCTTCTTGGACAGCAACGGCGACGGCGTCGGCGACCTGGCCGGTATTATTGCCAAACTCGATTATCTACGCGACACGCTGGGTGTTGACGCGCTCTGGTTGTCGCCCTTCTACCCATCGCCCATGGACGACTTCGGCTACGACGTGAGCAACTACTACGATGTCGACCCCATGTTCGGTGACCTTGCTGACTTCGACCGTCTTGTCGCCCAGGCCCATGACCGCGGACTTAAGGTGATCGTCGACATGGTGCCCAATCACACGTCGAACCAGCATGCCTGGTTTCAGTCGTCACGCTCTTCGCGCAACGATTCCAAGCGCGACTGGTACGTCTGGGTCGATGCCAAGCGTGACGGCTCGCCGCCCAACAACTGGCTCAGTCTCTTTGGTGGTTCGGCCTGGGAATGGGACGATGCGACGGAACAGTTCTACCTGCACTCGTTCCTGGCCTCGCAGCCGGATCTCAACTGGCGCAATCCTGAGGTCAAGGCGGCCATGTTCGACGTCTACCGCTTCTGGCTGAAGCGGGGGGTGGACGGATTTCGCATTGACGTGGCGCACTTCATCATGAAGGATCCGGAGCTGCGCGACAACCCACCCAACCCCAATTACGATGTGATGGTGGCCGGCTTCAAGGACATTGGAGTCTATCTGCGTCAGTCTGCCTCCGACCGCCTGCTGGTGGCGCTCAACTTCTCGCGCCACGCCCAGGTCATCGACACACAGTTCTTTGCCAAGGGCGAGGTTCTGCTCTCGACCTACCCGAACGAACGCCACCCTATCGATACGAATGGTTTTGGACTGCGTCCACACGAGGGGATCATCGGTTAGGTTGGCGGGTTCGTGAATGAGATATCGCGTGCGCAATCACGATTTGGCGACGTCCGCGTCGAACGGCCGCATCGAGCTGCGAATTCATTCCTGCCCGAGCCATGCCGGCATGTTCTCTATTCATCAGGAGGTAGAAAATGCGCTGTCGAACTGATCATCGTCTTTGTCATGGGTCTGTTGCTGGCTTCAATACCGCATACCTTTCTACGCGTGGCCGAAGGCGACCCGGTCGCGGAGGTCTCGCCGGACACGCTCACCATCGCCGGCCGGCGCGGCGCGACACACCAGCGTACCCTGCTCCTGCGCCTACCGCCGGAGGTGAGCGTGGTTGACGTGGTTGCCGAGGATCTTGTCACCGGCGATGGTGTGGCGGTGTTGCCGTCGGCGTCGATCACCGCGGCATGGCCGAAACCGGACGTTGACGCCACACAGCCGGACGGTGCGGACGAAGCAGACGCCTCCGCTGCCGGTCCCCAGCCGCTGGTCGTGACGGTCAACCTGAATGGCGTGGAGAGCGGCCAATACAGCGGCAAGCTCTATGTGGTGACCGACAGCGTGGGCGAACTGCCGGTGGTCATGAGTGTGGCGGTCAAGTCGATCCGGTTTTGGCCTCTGGTGGTTTTGGCTGCAGGGCTGGGACTCGGCATGACCATGTCCCACTATCGCAAGCGCGGTCGACGCCGGGACGAGCTGCTTGTTGAAGCGGGCGATCTACGCAACAGTATCGACGGCGACGAATATCTGGCGCCCGATGCAGCCGGCGCAGTCTTCTACCAGCGACTCGACAATGGACTCTACGATGCACAGATCGCCATGCGCATAGCGGATTGGGAGAGCGCCGCGGCCGCACTCAAGGGCGTGCGCGACCTCTACGGCAAGTGGGTCAAGGACCAGCGCAACTGGATCGCGCAGCTGAAGGCGGCCGAGCGTCTCCGGTCGGAGTTAGAGAAAGATGACGGAATTGCCTATTTCGAGGATGTCGCAGCCAAACTGGCGACGGTCGTACGTACTGCGCCCGAAGAGGCCGATGCCTCGACACTCCAGACAGAATTGGCCGCATTGCCACCACTGGTGCGGAAATACCGTGAGGCGGAGGCCCGACTGCTCTATCTCGGCAAACTTGTGCAGCAGTTGCCGAACAGACTTGAGGGTGAGAGGAAGCGGCGCCGGGAGTATGAGCAGAAGCTAGTGCTATATACCCGCGAACTGCAGTTTTTTCGCCCGACATCCGATCCGGGGTTTGTGGCGGCGTATGACGCGCTCGGTGCTCAAACTGACGAACGACGTCCAAGCACTCGAAGAGCTTCTGGACAAGCCGTTGTCTGTGCGCAGCAATCGAGAAGACGGCAAGATCGACGACGGTGGCGCCATGCCGGTTGCCGCTGCCGTCCCGCACGTGCCGGGCTATGACGACCGGATCGATGCCGAGGACGCGGGCAAGGCGAGCGAGCGGTTGCGTACCTTCGGCATCGTTGCCTATGTAGTGGCCGTTGTTCTGCTGGGTTTGGCCGGGTTCATCGAACTCTATGTCGACAAAGCTACCTTCGGCGCCAACGCGTGGTCGGACTACACCGCGCTCTTCGCATGGGGCTTCGGTGCGGAAGCCACTCGCTCTGCAGTCACCGATCTGGTACGTGGCTGGGATGTGCCGTTCGGTGGGCAACAAGAAGGTGATGCCGGCGTCGACGGCGGGTGATTCCGTGATGGATCTCTCGTCAGCTCACCTGCTTCTCCGCCACATTCGCACAGACCTGCAGCGGATCGTAGACCGGCGAGTAGGGCGGCGCGTAGCTCAGGTCCATCATGCCCAGGTCGCGGACGGTGAGTTGGCCCACGATGGCCGCGGCCACGATGTCGATGCGCTTGTTGACGCCGGCAATGCCGGCCAATTGCGCACCCAGTATGCGGCCGTTGCGCTTGCGGAAGATCAGCTTGACCTTCATCTTGCCGGCGCCGGGCCAGTAGTGGGAGCGGTCATATGCGTTGACGGACGCCACGCCGACATCGCGTCGCCCGAACTTGCTGCTTTCCCGCGCCTGCCGTCTCGGTCAGGCCGGTCACCGCCATGGTGTAGTCGAAGACCTTGACCACGGCCGTGCCCAGAATGCCGGGAAAGACCGTCGTCGCTGCCGCTGATGTTGTCGCCGGCGATGCGTCCGCCCTTGTTGGCCGACGGCGCCAGAGGAATCCAGGTCGTGTCATCCAGGACAATATGAAAGTGGGTGACACAGTCGCCGGCGGCATAGATGTCGGGATCGCTGGTGCGCATGTGGGCATCGACGGCGATGGCGTCGCGTGGTCCCAGCGCCAGCCCGGCTGCGGCGCCCAACTCGCTGTTGGGCCGCACACCTACCGAGACGATGACCATCTCGGTCGCCACCGCCGATCCGTTCGACCAGGTGGACCAGCAGCTTTTCCCCGCTCTGCTCGATTGCCGACGATGCCGTGTTGAGACGGAGTTGGACTCCCTGGGCGCTGGATGTGGTCCATGACGTAGTCGACCACGTCGGCGTCGAAGTTCGGCAGCAGTTGGGGCAGCATCTCGACGATGTGCACCTCCATGTCTCGTTCGCGCAGGGCCTCGGCCATCTCCACGCCGATGTAGCCACCGCCGATGACGACGGCATGGCCGGGATCATATTCGTTGATGAAGCGGTGGATGCGCCGAGCGTCGTCAAAGGCGCGCAGGGTGAAGACACCGGGCAACTCCATCCCGTCGATGGGCGGTTTCACGGCGCGTGCACCGGTGGCGATGACCAGTTTGTCGTAGGCTTGGGTGAATGGCCGGTCGGTTTCGAGATCGACACCGGCGACGGTTTTGGCCTCGCGGTCGATGGCGGTGACGCGGTGCTGTATGCGCACGTCAAGCCCCCGTTTCGCCCTGGCTGTCTCCGCTGTCATGACGATCAGATCGTCTTCATTTTCGACGATACCGGCGATCCAGTAGGGCATGCCGCAGGCTGAGTAGCTGATGGTTTCGCTCTGCTCGAAGACGATGACGTGGGCGTCCTGCAGCTCGCGCTTGATCTTGCTGGCGGCACTCATCCCGGCTGCATCGCCGCCGACGATGACGACAGTGAACATGGTGGGGTCCTTTCGGTGGTCTCTTGCTCTAGTGAATCCCGCAGAAATCCTTGAACAGTTCCTAGCGGAGGTAGCATAGCCGGATTGCCGGCATGGGTTTCACGCCGAAACAAACGAGTTCAGTTGGGCGTGAATACCTCGACAGAAATTCAGGGTCTCTACCTCCGGCCGGAACTGTATAGGAATTTCTGCCGGGATTCACTAGGATGGATGGGCTTCGTAGACGATTTCGCCGTCAAAGATGGTCATTGCGACCTGGGTCACGGCCAGCGCGTCGTCGGTGATCCCGGCGGCGGCGATGTCGAAGAGATCGCGGTCAAGCACGATGAGATCGGCGCGGCGTCCCGGCCAGATCGAGCCGATGAGGCGCGCCCACCCGCCGGCCAGCGCCGCGCCCTTCGTATAGCCATATATGGCCTGCTCGAGTGAGATGCATTCGTCCGGGTACCAGCCCGGGCGGTCCATCCGGTCCAGACGTTGGCGGGTGACGGCCGCGTGCATGCCGAGATAGGGATTGACGTCGGCCACCGGCGCGTCGCTGCCGTAGGCGCTCAAGGTTCTCAACTCCAGTAGGGTGCAGAAGTTGTACATGTTGGCCCCGCGTTCACCGACCAGCAGATCGGCGGTGTCCATGTCGTCGATGGCGTGGACCGGCTGCACACTGGCCGTGATGCCCAATTGGGCCAGCCTGGGCAGGTCGGACGGGATCGATGATCTGCACATGTTCCATGCGGTGGGGTACGGGTGGCTGTAGGCCGGCGTCCGCCAACTCCTCAAAGATGTCGAGCACGACGCGGTTGGCCTGGTCGCCGATGGCATGAACGCTGATGGGGAAAGCCCAATTCGACGGCACGGCGGAATTCATCGGCCATCTGCGCGGGCGGCGTCACGCTCACACCGCAATTGTCCGCCTCGCCGGGGTCCGGTTTCTGGAAGGGGGCGAGCATCCAGGCCGTGCGCGACCCCAGGCTGCCGTCGGTGAAGACCTTGACGTGGCCCAGCCGCAGGTAATCGTCGCCGAAGCCGTAACGCAGTCCCAGTGCCTCAGCATAACAGAGGTCATGCGCGGCGATGTTGGCAGTTGACGCGCAGCTTCAGCAGCGCGGCGCTCGCGCAGACGGCGCAGCGCGGCCAGCGTGGGCGCGCCGTCCGGTACATCCTTGATGCGCTGGTCGTGGATAGCGGTGATACCGTAGCGATGCAGCGAGGACATGCCGTCTAGCAATGCCGCATCCAGTTCGGTCGGACGTGGCCGGCGGCAGGATGGCGGCCACGAGCAGGATGGCTGTCTCGCGTAGAAAACCGGTGGGTTCGCCTGTGGTATCGCGGTCGATGACCCCGCCCGGCGGGTCTTCCGTGGTAGAGCTAATGCCGGCGGCGCGCAGAGCAGCACTGTTGACAACGGCGCCGTGCATGTCATTGCGCCAGAAGATCGCCGGTTTCTCGGGGCCGGTGACCGTGTCCAGGTCGGCCCGGTTTGGAAATGTCGTTGCGCCCCAGCGGCTCTCGTTCCAGCCGCGCCCCTTGATCCAGCTGCCGGGCGCGGTGGCGGCAGCGCGGTCGGCAATGCGCGCCATCATTTCGGCCTTGCTCGAGGTGTCGGCCAGCTGCACCTCGCGCAGCCCCAGACTCCAGTCATGAAAGTGAATGTGTGCGTCGCACAGCCCGGGCAGAACCAACTGTCCTTCCAGGTCGATCACAGTGGTCTGGGAACCGGCAAAACGCATGACTTCTTCGACTTTGCCCAGGGCGATGATGCGGTGTTTGCGCATGGCCACGGCATCTGCCCAGGGCATTTCATCTTCCACGGTGTAGATGCGCGCATTGCGCAAGATCAGGTCGGCGTGATTGGGTAGCGCAGGCATAGACCCTCCGTCGGTGACACGCAAACGAATTCAACGTACCAACGGTAGTTTACCAGAGAACCCACAAATCTGCGCTTGCCGCTGTGCATCAATAGACGATAGGCAACATGACATGGTGTACCGGTGTAAACCGGATGGTGAAGCCGTCGCCGTTTCCGACCACTGCGCCAGGAACCACGGCACCTGCGGTGTAGCCGGCGATCTGAAAGTCGCCGTCCGCACGTTCGGCAATGCTGAGAATCTGGTCATCCTCGCCGGTGTCGAATTCCTGCCAGGTGGCCGCAGGCACCATCGGATCGATCTTGGCAATAAAGCCGTTCTTCGCCGTGTCAATGCCCGCCCAGTCGCCCGGTCCTGCAGATTCACCAACTATCCAGACGTTGCCGTCTGCAGCGATGATGCTCTTCCAGGGCCGTTCATACCGGTCGATATCCAGCGTCAATTGGGCGTGCCGGCTGCCGAGCTCGTCATGGAAGCTGATGAAGGTGTCCTGATCGTAGACGATCCGCCCATCGTGATACATCCAACCGACAACGACGATCGCGCCGGTCTGGTGCTGCACGATGGAGACAGGCCTCTCCGACTGAGGCGCCGGAAAGTCCTGTCTGATCTCCAACTCGCCGTCATTGGTGAGGAGAGCCAGAAACCAGCCTCGACCCGCAACCGCGATGTGATCGTCCGCCAAGACCTCCATCACATTGCTGAATCCGCTGCCGGGAAGCGGTTTGGTCCAGGCCAATTGCCCGTCCGGGGTCACCTTGGTCAAGAATGCATCGCTCTCCAACTGGCCGTTGTCCGCGGTCCAGCCGCTGACGTAGAGATTGTCGGCTGAGTCCAGGCCGGTTTGGCAGGGCGCTCCTGTGCGCAGTTCAGGTGCCAGCGCAAGCGACCAAAGCCGGACGCCGGCGAGGTCAATCCGCTCGACCGTGCCAAGCCCGTCGAGCAGGGAGTAGACGATTGCGTCGTCGCCAGCGGTTACGTGGACCGCGCAGGCTTGTGACGGCACCGTGCCGTCATCTTGTCGCGTCCAGACGATGTTGCCCTGGCTATCGTAGCGGCGCACATATCCTGCCTGTTCGGTTGCCTGCAGAGTGCTTGTCTTGAAGGTGGATGTTGTCGTCTGCAGCGCCCCGGTCGTGTAGCCGACCACATAGCTGGCGCCCTCTGGGGCTGCGGCGACGTCATGCGCCAGTTCGTAGCCGGGGTCAGTGCCGGCGATCGGCTGTTGCCAGAGCCGGGTACCGTCTGCGCGACGCGTCGCGATGTAGCCGAGGCTGTCGCGCTCATCGTCCCATGGGTTGTTGCCGGTGTAGCCCACCTCGACGATCTCGCCGGCTGCGTTGATGGCCAAATCGCTGATCATATCGTCGAGACTGCTACCGATCATCCGTGTCCATTGGTGCGTGCCGTTCAGGTCGTACCGTTGTATGAAGGCGTCATAGGCGCCCATGTGGGGTTCTTCATCCAGCGGACCGTTGGCCTGGCCGGCCAGGTAGAGGTCACCCGTTTCGCCCTGTGTCACTGACCATGGAATCACAGCGCTGTCCTCTTCTTCCGTGCGGATGGTCTGTTCCCACTGGAGGGAGCCGCCGACGCCATAGGCGCGGAAGAGACCGTCGACCACATCCTCGAGAGGAGTGGCGTTCAACGTAACTTGCCCGCAGACATAGACGAGACCGTTGGGCCCAATGTAGACGTCATTCGCCTGATCGGCAAAACGGTCGCCGAAGCGATCAGTCCATACTGCGTTTTGCTCGTCGTCAAACATGGTCACGAATGCATCGGACATGCCGGCAGTGGGTATCTGCTGCCAAGCGCCTTCGCTGGCGCCTGAAATCACATATCCGCCTGCCGGAGGAATGGCGATGGCCGTGACAGTATCGGTTTCAGGTGTCCCGAGTTGTTGGATCCAGTCAATGACGCCCATGCCGTCCATGCGCAGAATGAAGACGTCGCTGCTGCCCTGGTTTTCCTCCGCTGCCAACGCTCCGCCGGTTGTGCCGGCAATGAGCGCTCCTCCGTCGTCTTGGGCTGTGACGGCAGTCGCTGCATCGGCCGCCATGGTGCCGAATTGCCGCTGCCAGAGAACATCGCCTTCCGTACTTAGGGCAATGGCGAAGGCATCGGGCGCCGCCGTGGTCGAATCCGGGTCGAGCGAACCCTCGGTCCGGCCGACGACGAGAACGACGCCGGAGGGGAGGATCGTGAGTGCTGCCGGGATGTCGTCCGCCTCCGACCCGATCTGTACGGACCACTGGTTTTGGCCGCTGATGGACATTTTGATCACGAAAATATCCCACCCACCGTACTGTTGAAGACCATCAAGACCGCCACGAGTGGCGCCGGCCAGATAGAGCAGCTCATCCGCGGCGACGGCATGGATCTTCGTCTTCTCCGGATCGCCTTCGCTATGGATTTGATCGGCCCAAACGGGTACCAAGTTGGTGGTCTGCGCCACAGCCGAACGCCAGGGGAACCAGGAGGTGAGAAGTACGGGTAGGACGAAAACCGCAAGCAAGCGGAGGCAAGAGTTTGCTGGCCGGATTCGCCGGCGTGCCCAGTCCATGTGACTCTCCTTTCGCATCATAACCTAAACCGATAACGCTACGAGATCATGAGTCAGTAGGTCGGCGCATCCTTGTCCGACCACTCTCCTACCTGACTGATCGCTGTACTCCAACCGTGTCGGGCAAGGATGCCCGACCTACGAAACTCGTGTTTTCATCAGGATTTCGGTTTAGGTGGCGACGGGGCTTGCCCTGGTCGAAAGCGGACGACCGCAAGGGCCGTGCCCGACGTGTTACCGAAACCAATTCTCAAAGTTCATCAAACCGCACCTACGCAATCAACTTGTGCTGCACTGTCCTCGGTCGTGCTTACCCAGCATAGTTCATACGTCTGCTTCACGAGTTCTGAATCGGTGGTCCTGACGAGCGTTGCCGGCAACGCAGGCTGGTGATATCCAAAGGGAGAAGCGTGATCGCCGACGATCACGATTCTCCCTTCGCTGCTCATTTTTCGTTTTGGCGTGGCGCAGGTTCGGCGTTCCCGACTTCAACCTCCCGGAGGTTGTTGCCGCATTCTCTATGCATCCAACAGGTAGATATGGTCCAGACCGGCTTGTTGCAGTTTGTTGCGAATGATCTGGTCGGCGCAGGTTACGGTCAGGCGTTCGCTTCGCCCGCAAACGAAGTTGCGCTCTGCCAGGCGGCGCAGACCGGGCAGACCCTGCTCCGGCTCCGGCGGTTCGTCGCCGCGGACCAGGGCGGCGGTTGCGTGCAGTGCGTAGATCCCGCACAGCTCCAGGCCGGATAGCCCGTTCAGATCGATGGCGATACGGTCGACATCCGTGTCGAGCAGCGTCTGCACTTCGGCCGGCAGAAGCCCATAGGTGTGGCTGTCCAACACGCCGCTGAGTGTGACCGTTGCGGCCTTCTCTGTAGTGGTCACGGCCGGTCGCAGAGGAGACGTAGCGTGATCTTGTGACCCAGCCGGTAGATAGGTCAGGAAGCTATCTGCGGCCAGGGCGGCGTCGGCGAGACGCTGTTTCCGTACGGGAGCCTTCGCCGGTCCAAGCTGCAATTCCCAGAGGCGGGCCAACTCGGCTGCTGCCTGCTGTCGGGTTTGGGTGCCGGCCAGATAGTCGGCCACGACCGGCGCACCACGACCGTGCAGGAAGTGAGCATCAAAGAGGCTTGTGACCCATTCCGCCTGGTCAACGGTAAATCGTGCGAGCGCGGCGTCGACGGCAGTCTCGACCTGTGAAGGGACGGACGAAGCGGTCTCGGTCTCGGTCTGTCCGAAGAATTGGGAAAGTATGTCGGAGAGGGCAGTGGTCACTGGTTTGATGGTCAACATGAGATTTGGTTTCCTCCAGGATGCTCTATTGGCGGTCTCGGTTTGGTCTGCTGCTCTGTCCGGCTTCTTTTGACTGCGCTCAGTATGCAGAAACATCGTCGCTGGAACGTCGCAAGCGATCTCCTGCGCCGATTCTTTTGGCGGCTACGTGTCCAGCGCCTTGCCCAGTTCGACTAGAAACGTGTCGGCGATCATGGCCGTGTCGGCCATGCGCCATTTGCGTTGGCGGGAAGAGATCGGCCCCAAATCAACATTCCAGGCTTGGGCGAGAGCGACTGTAGCGGACTGGCGGGACTGTTTGCCGGACAGAAAGTTGTCGATGATGGGCGTGCCGGCTTCGAACAGGAACTGATGGTCGAAGAGTGAGGCATCATCAACGGCATAGCGCCGGGTCGTATTGACGTGGGCTTGTCTGATCGCTTTCTTCAGGCGAACCTCGAGGTCGGTCGGGCGTCCAAAGATACGGGCGACGGTATTGGAAATGGCGTTGGCTGTAGTCATGGCTGGGGTTCCTTTCATTCTGCTATCAAGTGACGTCGGTGCTGGACGGTTGCTCATTGTTGGCGTCGATGGTCTTGCTGGCCCACAGAGTAAGCGACCATCGTCGCGGAAACGTCGCGGGCGCTCCGGCAGCAGACAGATGCCGGGTACTAGGAATCCCCTTGAAGAAGTCCCAAAGTGTGGTATGCATCCATACACCTAAACTGACGGCCGTATGAAAAGACGAGTTTCGTAGATCGGGCATCCCTGCCCGACCTACAAATCATGATCTCGTCAACTCTTCTGTTTAGTTCAGTTGGGCGTAGAACCCACGACGGAAAATAGAGCCGGTCTACTCGAGTGGTAGCGGCAGAATAACCGTGGCCCTATTTACACCGGGATCTGCGCGTGACGATTGTGAAATTACCCTAGATCGTCTAAGGTACTGTCACCCAGTCGGAAGTACTGATCTTGCCGAACCACCATTGTCGTTCGATTTTGTGCCTATCCCCTCGGAGGAACCAATGCAACGGTTGCCAACCCGCCTAGTCAATCCCGGCAGAAATCCCTGTACAGGATCTGCCGGGAACGGGGCCGCCGGATTTCTGTCGTGGTATTCACGCCGAGCCAAACTCGCTGACGCCACTCATGTACTGTTGGTGCCGTTCCTTCCAAGAAGAGACGCAGTTCACCCCTGTCTTCAGCACCGAGCGCAAAAGCGGAGATGCGGTCGCCTGGGGCGATATGGACGGAGACGGCGATCTCGATCTGGCCGTCGGCGGCTTCGGCAGAAACAACTGTCACGGCTTTGATCCCGATCAGGTCATCGATCCGGCGGTGACGACCGGTAAGGTAATGGTAATGAACCACTGTGCCGCGCCCAACTTCATCTATGAGAACATGGGCGAAGGTCAGTTTCGTCTCTTCTGGTCCTCAGAGGACGCCGGCACGGATACCGGCCTGACTTTCACCACCGCGGTCGCCTGGGGAGATGCCGACGGCGACGGCGACCTGGACCTGGCGATCGGTAACTGGCGGCAGCCCAATCAGATCTACCGGAACAACCTTGGTTCTGAGACAACGGAGCCGGCACCTCGCTTTACCATCGAAGCGCCGTTCCCCGACGATCGCAGCCAGGCCACCACCAGCTTGGCCTGGGGCAATCTGGACGACGAAGAGGGGCTGGATCTTGTGGTGGGCAACGGGGGGCCCAAAGCACTTTCTGCCGGTACTTTCTCTTTGCGGGCGACACGGCCGACGGCCAGCCGAACTACACAAATCGGATTCCCGAAAAATGTCTGGCGCCGGACGCAAATCGACTTTACTTGCGTGACGGCGATGGTGGCTACGCCGAATCGGCTGGTTTCCTTCCTGCGGATGCGGATGCCACAACCGATGTTGCATTGGGCGATCTGGATCTGGATGGCGTCAACACCGGTCACGCGGACACGCTAGTCTCCAACCGCGTCTATCGCAACGACGGCGCAGGCCGCATGCGGCCTGTAAGTGACGCCGGCGATTTCACGGATCATCAAGCCCAGACGCGTGGACTTCGCATTGGGTGACGGCGACATCGACATCCTCACCCTGCAACATGAAAGCCTTCGAGAAACTCGCCCTTGTAGAGATCGAGTGCCGCAACGAGCTGGGTTGGTTCGGTGGTCGTCCGGTGACCGTCTGCATGGGTGTCCAGGAGTGTTTCAAAGCGTATTGTATCGACATCGATGGCCGGCTGCGGCTCCCGGTTGTTGCCGGACTTGAGGTGCACCGCATTGCGCGTGACGGTCAGGAATGGGTCCAGCCGGCTGCGGAGATGGTAGAGTGCGGCGCGCAGGTTCTTTTTGGCCTGGGAGGTGGGATAGTCGGGATAGAGCAGCGTAGCGAGAGCGTCTCGTGTGTGCGCACGATTTGTCGCAGCCAGGTAGTAAAGCCATGGGCTATGACAGCGACGCCGGCTAAACCCGGCTTGTGTGCGCAGTACGGCGACGGTCTCCAGGCCGACTATCTGGTGCCGGCCGCTTTCCATGAATTTGGGCGTTCCCAATTTGCCACTAGATTTGACATGGATGCAGGCGGGTGGTAGACTCCGAATTAGTAGTATGGAGGCGTGGTGTAGCGGTTAGCATATCGGCCTGTCAAGCCGAAGGTCGCGGGTTCAAATCCCGTCGTCTCCGCTCGTGTACAAAGCTCGGGTCAGCGCCGATTACCAGTAGATAAATGGGTCAACCGTGTATTCGGTTGGCTCATTTATTTTATGCCCCAATACCAGATGACAGTTTGACCTCTAGCGTCATCGCCACCACTTGCTTGTCCTGCACGTAGACTCGCTCCACAATCTGCTTGATGAATTCACTCTGGGCGTCGATGTCGTCTCCGCAGGCTTCCCAGTGGGTGGAGAAGTTTGTCAGCAGATCAACCGCTCGCTCAAGATCGTTGCTGTCAACCGGCGTCAGTTGCTCGAGTTCCTGCTGCAGCTTGATGCGCTGTTCCAGGAATTTCTGCTCATCGGTGATGAAGCCGTGATCCCAGCGTGTGTCCATGCGCTCGATGACTGTGCGTATCTCCGTTAGTCTCGCTTCGAGGTCTTGTTCGCCCAGCAACTCACCGATTGAACGTGTGATGTTCTCACGCCACTGCTTCGGCGGTTTCAGGCTGGTCAGGATTGCCGAGTACTTGTTCATCCAAATCATCAACGCTTACACCGCCTTGGTCACACGTATAGCCCAGTTCTTTGGCACGACATCGATAGTACAGGTAGCTGTTGCCGGTGTGGGATTGGCGACGCATCTTGCCATAGCTGGGTACAACCTCGCCGTCGGGATGGTTGGTGCAGCAGCGATAGCAGTAGACGATATCGCGTAGAAGGTAACGGATTGTATTTCGTTGTTGCCTGACGATGACTGGCACGCTTGCGCCGTACCTCCTGACATTGCTCAAAGAGTTCGTCAGAGACCAGTGCCTCATGTTGACCATCGAACCACTCAATGGTTCCAGTCTTGCAGCGTGAACCGTCTGAATGACGTTCGGTCTTCTGGTAGCGAACCTTGCCCGTATAGGTGCGGTTCTGGAGGAAGTCACGTGCGGTGTCCTTGGAGAAACGGCGACCACGCTTGGTCTTGTAGCCCCGCTCATTGAGCATGGTGGCGATCTCCATGTCGCTGTACTGATCGGTGGCGTACATCTCGAAAGCCAGCCGCAGGCCTTCGGCCTCAACTTCGTCTGGTACCAAAACCTTGTCCTCGTCCTTGCGATAGCCAAAGGGCGCAATGTTGTTGTGGAAGCCCTGTTGTGTACGCTCCTTCTTGCCCTTGGCGACTTCGGAGGCCAGGTTCTTGCTGTACCAGTCGGCCACCGACTCCATGATGCCCTCGATGAGCGCGCCCATGGGGCCGTCGCTGTCTTCGGACGGTTCTGTGACCGAAAAGACCTTGACGCCATAGTCGTAGCGGAGCAGCGACTTGATGGCCAGGGCATCGGTACGGTTGCGGGCAAAGCGGTCGAATTTGTGGACGACCAGGGCGTCGAACTTGCCCTGACGTGCGTCCTTCCTCATCTGTTGGAAGGCTGGGCGGTCGGCGGTGCGAGCGGATTTGGCTTCGTCCTTGTAGATGTTGACCAGGAGTCCGCCCTGACCGGTCACCCAGGTCTGGATGCCGCGTTCCTGTGCGTCCATCGAGAAATTGCCGACCTGGTCTTCTGAGCTGATTCGAATGTAGGCTGCGTAGCGCATTTTCTTTTTCTTCTCCTTCTGCTGCTGCTGTTTCGTAGGTTCCTGGTTGAGCGTCTGGGTGGGTTCAAAATCGTCGAAGATGTCGTTGCGAGGGGCGACGAAAAAGCGTGGCCCCTCGCTGGCACTGACGTAGTTAAGTTTGGGTTGCGGCATATCTCCTTTCAAGTTGATGCTGCTGATACTGGGTGTCGAGTTCCTCTTGTTCCACGACTGAGAAGAGTTGGATCCTATAGTCTTCACAGAGCAGTGATCGGAGGGCCAGCAGGTCGGCGTGGTTGCGGGAGAGGCGGTCGGGTTTGTGCACGACCAGGGCGTCGAACTTGGCCTGGCTTGCATCGCTCTGCATCCGCGTCAGCGCCGGACGGTCGGCTGTGCGACCGCCTGGGGCTTCATCGGTGTAGACCTCGACGAGGATCGCCGCCCTGGGCGGCGATCCAGGCTTCGATGGCCTCTTTCTGTGACATCAGGTAGGCGTTCCCGGTTTCGTCTGGGCAGTTGGTTCGTACATAGGCTGCGTAACGCATGGTTTGTTCTTGCTCCTTCCATCTGAAA
>CAVQSG010000023.1:0-16083 GCA_963715415.1 uncultured Chloroflexia bacterium
AAGGATATCTCTGCTTTCAAACCGGCCGAGCGTTCGAATCCCTTGTTCCGGCGCCCGGCCGAAATCACATCAAAGGAACGACAATGACCAAGCAATCCTCAATCCAGTCTGTACTCGTTGACCATCGTGAACCGGCTTGGGGTCCACCACATGAATCTGGACGGTGCTCAAATCGTGCCGACCCAGCTTCGGTGTGGTGACGTTTGGCTCGCTGCCAACGACGGCCAGCTCCTCATCGTGGAACGCAAAACGGTCGATGATTTTCTGGCTTCCATCGCTGACGGGCGCCTCTTCGACCAATCGTCTGCCATGGTCCAAACGTCCCCGTGGTCCTACATGGCAATCCAGGGCACTCTGGCGCCCAATCGCCAGGGCACGACCACCGTGGGCCGAACCCAAACCAACTGGCAATGGTCGGCCGTTCAAGGTGCTCTACAGACCATCCAGGAGCTTGGTGTCACCGTCATCCACCTTGACCACAACCCAGCCGAATTCGTTCGCTTTCTTCGTCGACTTGCCGATCGCGACCGCGGCCACGTCCGCGCAGCCGGCATCCGCAAGCCCGAATTGCTGACGCCCGGCATGACACTCCTGATGTCGCTTCCCTGGCATCGGTAGCGATCGCGCCAGAGGCTGCTCGAAGAACTGTCCGGGGCTGCCTGGGCAATTCCTGAATACCTGACGGACGAAAACTGGCAGTCAGCACACGTTAGCGGCATCAGCAACGGCCTTCGCGCCCGCGTCCGCGAGGCTCTATCCCTTCCAGACGGTGCCAAACTAGCCGTCGTCCTGTCTGACGTCGAGCAGCAACTTGATCCCGTCGATTCGCTGGTCCAGCGCGCGAGTCAACAAGCCGCCACACATCCATTCTAGGAGCACCATCATGTCCACCAACAGGTCTACAGGAAATTCACTTCACACCAAGTCTGTGGGAAACCATCGACCACATCGCACCGGTATTGCACCAGAGCCGATTATTCGGCGTAGCAGCCCGGCCGCGGCCGCTGCCATCATGCTCAAGGGTCACGAGCTGGGTTTCCAGTTGGCCGCCTCTCTTGAATTCATTCGCACAGTCGAAGGGCGTCCGACTCTCAGCGCAAAGGCATGCTGGTCCTTCTCCACAACGCCAAACACGTCATTGCCGAACTCCGCATCACACAACTACTCAATGGCGACGGCACGCACATGGGACACGAATGCTACATCCGCCGGGTCGACGGCTTCGAACACGCCGCCCGCTTCACCCTTGAAGACGCGCGGCGTGCCGGCCTCATAAAGCCCAACTCCAACTGGGAAAAGTACCCCGAACGCATGACCCTGTGGCGTTCGGTCGACTTCTGCGCCGATGTCGCCGCACCCGACGTCACCAACGGTATCAACACCGCCGCCAAATTCGATGTCGAAATCGTCGACGGCCAATGGCTGGAGGCGGATCCAATTCAACCGATTGATGTAGCAATTGACGAAACGGCTGCAGCCGCCTTACTCGCCCAGGAACTTGTCAACCAGTACGGTGCGGAATCCGTGCTTGCCTCCAATAGTGGCGCCATCCCGGTCACATTAGAAGAGGTAGATGCCGTGCGCTACCGGCTCATAGCCGAAGAAGAAGAGTGAGCTACTATGACGATTACGTTTTACATCGGCAGCACCCCGGTCAAACTCGGCGACCCAGACGCCGAACTGGCCAATGGCCTGTGGTTCATCAACGACCGCGGGTACCTTGTTCGGCGCCGGCAACAGTCACTACCCCTTCCAGCGCCTACATCGCGTGGTCATGAGCCGCGCCCTTGACCGCGAGCTTCTACGCCACGAACTCGTAGATCACATCAACTGCAGCCGGGCTGACAATCGCCGCGAAAACCTGCGCCTCGCCACCAACGCCCAAAACCAGTTCAACCGCGACCTGCCCCGACACAACACGACAGGCTTCAAAGGAGTCTATCGTAGCGGCCCGCGTAGCAAGCGGCCGTGGCAGGCTGCCATCACCTTCAACTACAAAAAGATCCATCTAGGCAGCTTTGATACTGCCGAAGAAGCCGCTGTCGCCTACGACAACGCTGCCGGCCAACTGGCCGGAGAATTCGCCCGGGGAAACTTCCAATGAAGACAGCAAAAATAAAATCGGCCAACGGATCGCTGGAGTTCGACACACCCTATGACGCGCTAATGTTGGCCGATTTTAAATCGCGCATCCCATCCAGCGACCGCCGTTGGGATCCGCACAGCCGGCTCTGGCTCGTTTCCCCAACGCATCTCGCCACTTCGGAACAACTCTGTGATTGCCATGGCTTGGTAACAGCAAAGGAGCTATCCACCGTCCACGTGCCGCCGCGTACACTCCAGCGTATCGTCCGGGTCGAATACATCGGTGCACCCAAAGAACGCGAGGACGGCAGCCTTACCTCATTCGGCTACGCCGACGGCAGCTGGTCAATCATATTCCCACAGGATGTCCTGCGTGGCTGGTTCGAACTGTCGCCCGGCGTCACCGAGCCCACGGCCGCTACCACCTACTACGGACTTCTGGGGATCACAAGGGCTGCCACCCCCGCCGAACTCAAAGCCGCCTATCGCCGCCTCGCCAAACGCTGGCACCCGGACGTCAACCAAGACCCCGACGCCAGCGAAATGTTCCAACGCATCACCCTTGCCCACGAAGTCCTCAGCGACCCGGCCAAACGCGGCCGCTACGACGCCGGGCTGGCGCTGGAAGCGTCGCTCGCCAATGACCGGCGTCAGCCACACAGACTAAGCCTCGCCCACTTCTGGCGACCACCACTCCGCTGCGGCTGGCTGCTGGTCGAAGCCACCGAGCGCCTTTCGCGGCTAAATGTAAACCGCATTCTTGCTTGGGAAGACATCACCGACGCCGACGGCCGCGTGCTAGTTACATCATGGCCGACCGGCGCCGATCACTTCACGGAGAACTGGCTATGAAATCAGCACTTGTCCCCGGCAGTCTCGCCGCCATCGCCGAGCGCGACGGATTGAGTCTTGCCGAATCCTTTCTCAACTGCCAAATTCTGGTCCTCATCGACCAGTCCGGCAGCATGTCCGACACCGACGCACCGGGCGGCCGCAGCCGCTACGACGCCGCAGAAGACGAATTAGCTCGTCTGCAGCAACAACATCCCGGCCAGGTCGGCGTCGTCGAATTCTCCTACTCCATTCGCTTCTGCCCCGGCGGCCGCCCCAGCCGCGAAGGACTTGGCACCGACATGACCGGCGTCCTCAACTTCGCCCGCGTCGCTGATGGTGTCTGCCAGATCGTCCTGATCAGCGACGGCTTGCCCAACACGCCCGAGGCAGCGCTGCAGGCTGCCCGCCGCTACCACCATCCAATCCACACCATCTACATCGGCCCCGAAAACGACTTCGAAGGCGGCCGTCAATTCCTGTGGCAGCTCGCCCACTCCACCGGCGGCCGCGCCCTCCAGAGCGATTCCCCCGGCCTCCTAACCGACAACGTAGAACAGCTTCTACTCGCATCATGACACACTCACTCTCTTTGCTGGAGGTCGAGGCAGCACACAATGGCGTCATCAGCGGCATACTTAATGGCCCTTCACGGGTTGGGCTACAACTTCAAATTCAACGAAGTCACCGACCGGATCGAAATCAACGGCGATCCCATCAGCGACGTCATCCAGGCCGAGATTCGCACCCGCATGCGCGACAGCGGCTTCAAACGCATGGCTGAAATGGAAGACGCCTACACTGCCCACGCGTGGACAAACCGCTACCATCCGGTCCGCGACTACCTCAGCGGTCTCGTCTGGGATGGACAGCCTGCCATCAGCCGCATCAGCGATTACTTCACCGACCGCCACGGCGTCTTTCCTCTCTTCCTTCGCCGCTGGCTAATTGGCACGGTCGCCAAAGTCTTTCAGCGAGCCCAAAACTTCATGCTCGTGCTTGACGGCCACCAGGACCTTGGCAAGTCCTATTTCGTCCGCTGGCTGTGCCCGCCACTCCTCACCGACTACTTCGTTGAAGGCGCGGCCGACACCGGTGACAAAGACACATGGCTTCGTCTCTCCGGCCGCTGGATCTGGGAACTGTCCGAACTGGGCGCCACCACGCGCAAGGCCGACCGCGAAGCCCTCAAAGACTTCATCAGCCGCCAGGAAGTCACCGTCCGCCGCCCCTACGGCCGCCATGACATTGTCAAACCCGCGTTGGCCTCCCTCATCGGCACCATCAACGAAGAAGGACCCGGCTTCCTCAACGACCCAACCGGCAGCCGCCGCTTCGCCGTCGTCAATCTCACATCAATCGACCGCAGCTACGCCACCGCACTGTGCTCCGATCAACTGTGGGCCGAAGCCATGATCGCCTACCAGAGCGGCGAAGACTGGCGCCTTTCGGCCGCCGAACGGTCCCTCCAGTCCGAAATCAACGAAGACTACGAAGTTGACACCCCACTGGAAGCCCTCCTTCGCAAGTACTACAACATCGATCCCGACACCACCCAGGACATCTGGACGAGCGGCATCGACATCATTCAAGAGCTTGAAATCTTCGGCCTCAAGGACAATCAGCGCGCGTCACTCATGGAACTAGCGCGCATCATGAAGCGCGCCGGCATCGAGCGGCGCCGTGTCAAAAGAGTGTGGAGCTATCGCGGCGTAACCCGCAAACAGGGAAACCTTCCATGAATCAACTACAAACAACCGCCGATCACTGGCTCACCAACGGCATTGCCGTCATCCCCATCTCCTACCGCGGCAAACGGCCGTCATTACCCAGCTGGCGCGAATTCCAGGATCGCCTTCCAACACCGGCCGAACTCCGTCGCTGGTTTCAGTCTAGATTCAACAACATCGCCATCGTCACCGGCTGGCGCGGACTGGTCGTTCTGGACTTCGATCAGTTTCCCATCTACCAACTCTGGCACGACTGGTCACGCACGGCCGCGCCCAAGGCCCCTCTCTCCCACACCGTCCAGACCGCCCGCGGCATCCACGTCTACTTCTTCGTCAACGAGCCGGTACAGACCTTCCGCGCCGGCACAATCGACGTCAAAGCCAGTGGCGGCTACGTCCTCGCCCCGCCATCCATCCACCCCACTGGCGCCAACTATCGCCAGATGTCGACCGGTCCCATTCAGCGCGTAGATCGCCTTGCCGACATCCTGCCCGCTGGCCTGCTCACCCTCGCCCGCACGGATCACCCACCCCGGCCGGAGCGCGTCCAATCCTTGCCCGATTCCCCATGGCAGGCCGCCCTCTGCCCCGCATCGCTGGCCCAGACGTCAATCGCCCACATCACCGCCTCCCACAACCTCCTTGAGCTGTTCCCCGGCGCTGTTCGTCGCGGCCGGCGCTGGTGGGCCCACTGCCCCCTCCACGCCGACCTCAACCCGAGCGTCACCATCGACCCCGACGGCCGCCATGCCCGCTGCTGGGCCGGCTGCCTCTGGGGCGACTACCTTGACTGGTACGCCGCCCTCCACCGGCTCACCCTCTCCCAGGCCATCGCGGAGCTATCATGACCGAGCGCGAGTTCCTTCAATACCACCGCGTTCGTCAGGTTCTGGAAAAACACGGCCAGGATCTGCCGGCCGTCTGTGATGACTGGCAAACCATCGCAGCCGACCTTCAGATCGGCATCCAGTCCTTCGCTCGCATGCGCGGCCAGGACAGACCCGCCCGCTTCAGCGAAACGGCCGCACTGGAAACAGCCCACAAACTGGCCCGCTTCCTTGTCCGCCACCAGGAATGCTTCACCACAGGAGACGCATGAACGCCAACCACCACTTCCATCTGCCACCCCACCGCATCGCCCTTGCCCTCATCGGTGCGCTTCTGCTCCTCTCAATCTTCTGGGAGCGACTGTCCACCCAACTGCAGTTCACGGTCACCCTGTGTTTCGGTCTTTGCCTCATCGCCCTGCTTTGGCTGAAACGGATGCCATCATGATCATTTCAACCACACCCACACGACCTGCCCTCCGCTACCACGGCGGCAAATGGCGTCTGGCTCCATGGATCCTCTCCCACATGCCTGCCGCCCATGACGTCTACATCGAACCGTTTGGCGGCAGCGCGGCCGTCCTTCTTCGCAAATCCCGTTCCCCGATCGAAGTCTACAACGACCTTGACGGCGAAATAGTCCACTTCTTCCGTCTCCTGCGCGAATACCCCCAAGAACTAACGCGCGCCATCTACTGGACCCCCTTCGCCCACGAAGAACAGCGACTCTCCCAGGAACCAGCCGCCGACCCGCTGGAACAGGCCCGCCGCCTCTACGTCCGCTCCCACCTCACCATCTCCGGTCCCACGCCGCAGTGGAACCGTGGCTGGCGTCGTCAGAAGCGATTCAGTCGCGGCCGCTCCGGCACCAACCGCATGAAACCGGCCGCCCAATCCTTCACCGAAGTTGAACACCTGTATCAGATCGCCGAACGTCTCCGCGGTGTCATCATCGAATCAGAAGACGCCCTGCGCCTCATCCAGCGCTACGACCACCCTCACGCACTCTTCTACGTCGACCCACCCTACGTCGCCGCCACCCGCGCCCGACAAAACGAATCCGCCTACCGGCACGAAATGACCGACGATCAGCACCGCGATCTGGCGGCCGTCCTCCACGCCTGCCAGGGCATGGTTCTACTCTCCGGCTATGACAGCGACCTCTACCGCCATCTTTTCGACAGCTGGCTGCGTCACGAACGCACAGTCCGCACCAACGGCAATACCCCGCACATGGCCGCCGAATCACTCTGGCTCAACCCCGCTGCCGCCCGCGCCTTGGATCAGGAGCAGCTTCCCCTCTGGAGAACATCATGAAGCCCGCTACCATCCGCCTGTACGCGCGTTGGGTGGCGGCCGCGATCGTCTCCTTGTTCATCTTCGTCCTGCAACTGGTTCTTTGGTTCAGGCACAAAAGGTAAACCCATGTCCCAACCTGCAGCCAAAACACCCTGCTCCCGCCATTCTTTCAGACATGCGGCCGCCTGCGCACAGCCGCCACCGCCGCGAACACAATAACCCGTTTCCATATCCAAACCCTAAGTGCCCCAACAGGAGATTACCGTGAACGAATTCGACAATGACAATCTGTACCAGCTGACCGATCAGGAGAGCCAGCGCAACGTCCAGGGTCTGGTCTACGGCCTGCTCTATCTCGTTCTTGCCGCCGTCGTCGCCATCACCGGTGCCCACGCCGTCATGCTTGTCCTCAGCCAGACCGCCACCTACACCTTCGCCGCCGAAGACAGCCTCATCACCACCATCCTCACCGCCCTCCGCGTCGCCTTCCCGCTCCTCGTCGAAGCGTCAGCCGTCGTCGTCGGCATCGGCTTCATCAAGGCCCGCTGGCAGGGCCCCCAGAAGATCGTCGGGCTTGGCATCGAGCTCATCTGGCTCCTCTTCGCCGCCCTCAACATGATCACCTTCTTTGCCGTCGAACGCGGCCAGCCCCTCCAGAGCTGGCAAACAACATGGATTCAGTACGGTCTGCCCCTCTCTGCCCTCATCGCCGGCGCCCTCACCTATTCCCTCATGCGCGTGGACCCCGCCCACCGGCGCCAACAAGAACAAGCCGCCACGGCCGAGCGCGTCAACGCCATGCGCTTCCAGTATTTCCAGAAAGCCCGACTCTCCCCCGCCATGCTCAACATCGAACGCCAGCGCGCCTACCTGCAGGTCATCGACGACCTCCGGCGCCAAGGCTACACCGACGCCCAAATCCGCTTCATGGCCAGCCACACGCCCGAACTCACCTTCGACGGCGACGAATCCGACCTGCCCGACGTCCGTGAAGTTGGCCCAGCCACCGTCACCCGTCTGGCCCATCCCATCAACGACCCGTCGCCACCTTCGGCTGGCCCGTCCGAAACCGACCAGCCCGGCGCCAACGGCCCGATCCGGCGCCCCCATGGAGGTCAGAATCCAAATTTTCCCTAGCGGCGTTTCCGCCGCCCGACGCACCATCACCAGCCGCGCCCCAACTACTGCCAGATCCGCCTGCGGCCGATACTGGCAGCAAGCGCCCCGATACTGGCAATCAGGCCCGATACACAGACCTAACGCTGTCGCTAACCGACAGCGAGCTGCTGGACATGCTGGCAACAAAGGAACTAGACAATGAACAACTCAGCCCCGGAAACTGGCGCATCGAAGTCTACACCAACCGCAACGGCCGTCGCTACTGGAACTGGCGACGCCGCGGCCGTCGCGGTGGCCCCGGCAATTGGCGCTATGGCGGCCGCTTCGACCAACTCAGCCCCGATCGGCAAGCCCAATACTGGCAACGCGCGAAAACCGACCGCTGACCCGCTCCCCCTGCCCGATCTCCTCAGCATCTTCCAGTCAGCCGCCCGCGCCCTCCAGGAAGCAGGCCTGCCAGTATCAGCCGTAAACCTCCCCGTCCCCGCCAACCACCCGCCTCGCGTCGCCCTGATCCTGCAAGGCATCATCTACGACGACCGCGGCTTCCACATCGACCAACTCCGCAACCCCATCTAGCCGGAATGCACGCACATTGCCGTAGACGACCTCGTCTGCGGAAAAGGGGTCCATCAGAAGACGACGCTTCTGAAAACGACATACGAATGATCAATTAGCAATATTGGGCACCCAGCATAAATCAGTTAAGCATACTCAACTGCAACCAGATTTCCTTAACACAGTTCGCCTTAACCAGTATTTCTTACCAGTTCATAAAGGCAAGGGCGCCTTTCAACCGCATTAGGAGGAAGTAGGCAGAAGGTAAACGGAGGCGCAGGTTTTGCTTTAACTGTGGAATCAGAGGTTCTTAGCAGAGCAACTGTAGCAGCATAGCGCTTAGAAACGTTTCCATATAGAATCTTGTTGGACTTCCGGTATCTTCCCAGGCCTTTATAATGACCATTCTCGCCACAATGAAGCTCCGTCCACCGCGTCTACGCGGGGCGTATCTGCCGCGACCGCGCTTATTGGCGCAGTTGGATGCTGCGGCGGATTACGACGTAGTCCTCATCTGCGCCCCGGCCGGGTATGGCAAGACGACGTTGGCGGCCGACTGGCTAAGATGGCCTGCGGCCGGCCGTGCTGCCTGGGTATCCCTTGATGCGGACGATAACTACCTGAGTCCTTTCCTGCGGCATGTCATTGCTGCCGTGCGCCTGGCGTGTGACAATACGCAACTTTGCGCTGACACGCAGTCACTCTTGGATGCCGTGCATAAACCGGCCGTCTCTGTTATTGTAGAAACGCTCATTGCTGATTTGTCCGCCCTGGACGCGCCGTTGATTCTGGCGCTGGACGATTATCACATTGTCACAGACCCAGCGCTCCGCCAGCTAATGGCGGCGCTGATTCAGCGCACACCCCCTATGCTCCGGTTGCTCCTTATCGCACGCTTGGATCCTGAGCGGGCGGTTCTGGTCCGGCTGCGCGCCGAACACCGTATCGCTGAAATACGGGCAAACGATCTACGCTTTGTCGACGCGGAAGCTCGCACGATTCTGGAGCAGGCGGCCGGCACCCCCATTTCCGAGGAAGCCGCGGAACTGCTGGAGGCACAGATCGAAGGCTGGATTATTGGGCTACAAATGGCCGGCCTTTCCCTGCAGGGCCAGGCGAACCAGATGCAATTTGCTCGCGCCTTTCAGGACCAGGGCAATCGCATGGTGACGGAGTACCTGCTTGAAGGCGTTCTGGCCGGGCAACCTGACCATATTCAGAGCTTTTTGTTAAGAACCTCAATCCTCGATAGTTTCTGCGCCGAGCTATGTGCGGCATTGTTGGAAGAACCAGCAGGGTCGCCCGCGGCGCAGGAGCAATTGGATCATCTATCCCAGGCGAACCTGTTCCTCGAATCGCTTGACGCACACGGTGAATGGTACCGATATCACAATCTCTTTCGTACGCTACTGTTCCGCAATCTTCAGAGCCAGCTGAGCAAAGACGAGATCGCGCGTCTGCACCGGCGAGCGGGAGAGTGGCTCGCTGAACATGGTCTGACAGAACAGGCATTACGGCATCTCGTTAGCGGAGGAGATGCCATCGGCGCGGCGACGCTGGTCGAGTCTCGGCGCCACGATATTATGAATACCCAGCAAGTGCATCTGCTGGAGCGATGGCTATCTCTGCTGCCGGACGCGGTCATCAACACTCGGCCGGCCCTGCTGCAACTGAGGGCTTGGGTTTTGCGCATCCACTTCAAGTTGCCGGCCGTCCTACCTCTACTGGACCAGGCAGAGAGCCTGGAGTCCCCGGAAATGGTCGCTGCTGATCAGGTTGAAGCAGAGATATTGCGAGGTGAGCGCGATGTCATGCGCAGCGAAATCGCATTCTGGCAGGGCAACATTGAGGCCAGCTTATCGCTGGCGCAATCAGCGCTAGCCAGATTGCCAACAAGCTTCTATCTTGCGCGCGGTGTCGCCGCTCTGTATCAGATCCTGGGCGTGCATATTAGCGGGGACACCGAGGGCGCTTTGACCCGGCTGAACGAGATGCTGGATGATGAGCAATTGCAGCCTCTACCCTTCAAGGGGCGGTTGCTGATGGCGGCCGGCGGTATCTATGGGGCCACCGGCGATCTGTGGCGGCTGCAACAGACAAGCGATTACCTTCTACAAGTGAGCCTGGCGGAAAACAATCCGCTCGACATTGGCTGGGCCCATTTCTACCTGGGTCACGTCTGCTACCAGTTTGATCGCCTGCAAGAAGCCGCTGCCCACTGGTCAGCTGTCAATGAGCTACGCTACCACACGCACTTTCGTACCTATCACGAAGCAACGCTGGGTCTGGCACTGATTCAACAACTGCAAGGCGACCCACACCAGGCTCAGGAGACGCTCGCCGGCCTGGCGCAGTTCTTGCTGAAGATGAACCAGAATCAGCTTGCGCCTGAAATCGATGCCTTTCGCGCCCGGTTGGCGCTGTTGAACGGAGATAGGGGGTTGGCGGCCCACTGGTTAGAGACGGGAATCCGCCCGAACCATGTACCACTATGGTTCTGGGAAACCTCGGACCTGACGCGGATCAAGGTCCACCTGGCCCGCGCAAACAGCGCCGACCTGCAAGAGGCAGAGAGGCTGCTGACTGCGAGTGAACAGGATGCATTGCGCACGCGGAGTACCTGGTTGCTGATCCAGGTATGGGCATTGCGGGCGATCCTGGCGACCAAACGGGAGCGGCTGGATGAGGCGCTGGACGCGGCCTGGCAGGCGCTGCGTTTGGCCGAACCCGGCGGGCACATTCGCCTGCTGGTCGATGTGGGCGTGGAGCTATTGCCTGTGCTTGAACGGCTGGCGGCGACCGGCGAACCTTCTCCCTACCTCCGGCGCCTGCTGCGTTCATCCATCGCACAGTGGGCATCTGCGGTGGAAACGCTTTCGGACCGGGAAAAGGAGATCCTGCTGCTCCTGCACCAGAACTTGACCGATCGAGAGATCGCACAGCAGCTTTTTCTATCCGTCCTGACCGTCAAGAAGCACAATCGGAACATCTACAGGAAGCTCGGTGTAAGCGGCCGGCAGCAAGCGGTGGCCAAGGTAGCTGAGCTAGGTCTGCTCGCCTGAATACCTTCTGGATACTCCCCTAATACTTCCTCTGCTCCCTTTAACCGGGTGCACTCCACAGCTATCATCATTATATGACGACACGGTTGACGATGTACGCGGCCGCCAACTACCGTGTACGCGTGCAGGGCAAACTTGCTCATACCTGGCTGCAGTGGCACGGACCCGACCTCTCCATCGAGATTGATGCCGACGCACCGGACGGGGCTGTGACCACGCTCACTGTCCGTTTGCTCGACCAGGCAGCTCTGCTGGGTTTGCTGACCAGTCTCTACGATTACAATGTCCCGCTCATATCAGTCGAAAGCCTGGAACCGGCCGCGGAAGGATAAGCATAGACAATTAACGCGGGAATAATTGATCAGAGTAACACGACGTAATTCGCAGTAGAACCAACAAGGAGAGAGTATTATGCCCAACGGCAAACCCAATATCCTGATCATCTGGGGCGACGACATCGGCATCACCAACCTGAGTTGTTACAGTGATGGCTTGATGGGCTACCGCACGCCCAACATCGACCGCATTGCCAACGAAGGCATGCGTTTCACCGACTCCTACGGCCAACAGAGTTGCACAGCCGGCCGCGCTGCGTTCCTCACCGGGCAGAACCCCTACCGCACCGGCCTAACCAAGGTAGGTATACCCGGCGCGGACGTTGGCTTGCAGGCTGAAGACGCCACCATCGCCGAGCTACTCAAGCCACAAGGCTACACCACCGGCCAATTCGGCAAAAACCACCTGGGCGACATGAACAAGTATCTGCCGACTGCTCACGGCTTCGATGAGTTCTTTGGCAACCTCTATCACCTCAACGCCGAGGAGGAGCCGGAGCATGTGGACTATCCGCCCGAAGCGGATTTCCCCAACTTCAAGAATATTTTCGGACCGCGCGGTGTTATCCATTCCTGGGCCACAGAGGAAGACGATCCCACGGAGCAGCCGCGGTGGGGCCGCGTCGGTAAACAGCGCATCGAGGACACCGGCCCGCTGACCAAAAAACGTATGGAAACGTGCGACACTGAGTTTCTGGGCGCAGCCCAGGATTTCATCAAACGCGCCCACGACGACGACAAACCCTTCTTCGTCTGGTTCAACACCACCTGGATGCATTTCCGCCTCCACCCGCCGGAGCACGTGGTGGGCCAGGCCGGGCGCTGGCAGTCCTTCTACCACGACGTGATGGTGGAGCACGACAAGCACGTGGGCCAGTTGCTGGACCAGCTGGACGAGCTGGGCATCGCCGAAGACACGATTGTCGTCTACTCGACCGACAATGGCCCGCACATCAACACCTGGCCCGACGGAGCCATGACCCCCTTTCGCAACGAAAAAAACTCCAACTGGGAGGGCGCCTTCCGCGTGCCGGAGATGATACGTTGGCCTGGCAAGATCCCGGCGGGTGTCGTCTCCAACGAGATCATCAGCCACACCGACTGGCTGCCGACCCTCTTGGCCGCCGCCGGCGAGCCGGAGATCAACGAGAAGCTGAAGCAAGGCCACCAGGCCGGCGACAAGCAGTTCAAGCTCTACATCGACGGCTATAACTTCTTGCCCTACTTCACAGGCGAGGCAGATAAGGGGCCGCGCCAGGGGATCATCTACTTCTCCGACGACGGCGACCTGGTCGGCCTGCGCTACGACAACTGGAAGCTCGTCTTCGCCGAGCAGCGCGTCCAGGGGACGATTCAGATCTGGGCCGAACCGTTTGTCTTCCTGCGCGTGCCCAAGATCTTCAACCTGCGCACCGATCCCTTCGAGCGGGCGGATATCACGTCCAACACCTATTACGACTGGATGATCGACCGCGTCTACCTGATCTACGCCGCGCAGTACCTCGTGCGAGGATTCCTGGAAACGTTCCAGGAGTTCCCACCGCGCATGAAGCCGACGAGTTTCACCGTGGACGACATCATGAAGAAAATGGAGCAGAGTTTCGACTACTGAAACGCAGTGCGCAAGGAGACCGGAAGCTGTGGCGGCGAGTCTGCCATGCAGGCACCGGTCTGCTTCCGTCCTGATAGTTTGAAGCATCCATCTGCAAAAACAAGCAGCCCAAATCAATACAGGGGCTGAAGCAAGGTAATTGACAAAAGGAGAATACTCAAATGGCAACGTTAACGGTATGGAAATTTGATACACCGGACGGCGCGCAGGAAGCGCTCAACAAACTCATCGATCTGTCGAAGCAACAACTGATTCAGATCGACGATTCGGCGACGGTCTCTTGGCCGGAGGGTAAGAAGAAGCCCACCACGAATAATAACGGCAGCCTTACCGGGCAAGGCGCGCTTTCTGGCGCATTCTGGGGCATGCTGTTTGGCCTGCTATTTTTCATCCCCTTCCTAGGCATGGCGATGGGCGCGGCGATAGGCGCAATGTCGGGCAAGTTTGCGGACTACGGCATCAACGACAAATTCATCAAGGAAGTGCGCGATCAGGTGACGGAAGGTACGTCGGCGCTCTTCTTGCTAACCAGCGGCGCGGTGCAAGACCGCGTGGCCGAAGCCTTTCAAGGTATCTCGGCTGAGCTCATTCAATCGAACCTGACCAGCGAGCAGGAAGCGCAGTTGATGGAAGATTTCGCCGGCTAACGCCCGAAATCGGCCTGACGTACGAGAGGGGGGCGTCAAGATCGCGCCCTCCTCGTGCATTTTCCAGCGAGATCTAGAGGGAACCCATGGGTAGACGACGTCAACAACGGCAAGAGGAACGCGAAGTCTTCGGGCGGGGTGGAACGGCTATCCGCTACAGAATGCGGCAGAAACTCGTTGCCTTTGGCGACGATTTCTGGATCGAGAACGAGAGCGGTCAGCGTGCTTTCAAGGTAGACGGCAAAATGCTGCGCGTGCGCGACACCCTGTTCTTTCAAAATATTAACGGGCAGACGCTGTGCAAACTTCAGGAAAGAATGGTCCGTGTCAAAGACACGAAGATCATTGAAGGCCCTAACGACGAGCAGCTGGCTACCGTCCGCAAGGCAATCATCACTCCCGTACGTAACCGTTGGACGGTGAAGATTGGCGATGGCCCTGATCTAAACGTTCAGGGAAATATTCTGAGCCTGGAATACTCAATTGGCGAAGGCAATCGCAAAATCGCCGAGGTATCAAGGAAGTGGTTCCGTGTTGCCGATACCTATGGGGTCCAGATCGAACCGGGGCAGAACGACATTGTGATCCTGGCCCTTACCGTGGCCATTGACATGATGGCGCACAATTAAGCGTATGAAGTCCGGAGACCGGGGGTAATGCTAATCTCTGCTCTCCGGTTTCTGTTCCCGAAAGACCAATTCACGAGCTGTTTCGTGACTGGAGGAGAAGATTACCTGATGAGAAAGACGATTCATATCATCCTGTTGGCTATGGCGCTGTTTCTATCGACCGCATGCCAGCCTACGGCGGACCCGGCAGCCAGCATTGACCTGACCGGAACAAGCTGGATGTTAAGTTCGCTCGACGGCGTACCGCCGCTGGCGGGTACAGACGTCTTCGTTGAATTCGGAGCCGATGGCACGCTTACCGGTTCAGACGGCTGCAACCGGTTCAATACCACCTACACGCAGGATGGGGCCGGTCTCTCCATAACCCAGCCAGGGGCATCGACACTGATAGCCTGCGATGAGGCTGTCACGTCTCAGGCGGCCACCTTTGGGGCGGCGCTGGCCGGGACTGAGACTTTCTCAGCCACTGAGCAAGAGCTGGTCTTGGTGGACGGTGACGGTAACCAATTGGCAGTTTTCACCGCTGTGAGCCAGGAGTTGGCGGTACGTCGTGGATCGTCACCAGCTACAATAACGGTCGCGAGGCTGTCGTCGGCGTCATCGACGGTACTGAGCTAACGGCCAGCTTTGGTGAGGACGGAGAACTCAGCGGTACGGCCGGCTGCAACAACTACTTCGCCACCTACGAGACGGATGCCGAGGCCGGCACACTCACAATCGACCAGATCGGTATGACGGATATGGCCTGCGAAGGACCGGAAGGGATCATGGCGCAGGAACAGGCGTTTCTCGCTGCGCTGGCTACAGTTGCCAGCTACCGCGTAGAGGGCGACACGCTGGAGTTCGGCGCACGGCCAGCGATGCTCTGGCGGTGATGCTGCAGCGTGCTCAGTGATCGCTCTGGTCATCACAGGCTAACGGCCATAGACTGAACGAACAGTGAGCGCCAGGCAAGATGGTGCCGCAAGGTTAGCTCCGTAGAGTCGTTTGTTTCGGACCGAGAAGCATCCACTACTGGATAAGCCGTCCGTGACATGATGGGCGCGAAACGAATGTGGAAGCATGTCGCAGACACCTTGATTCGGGTAGTGGATGACAGCCGCCTAGGCGACCAAAGCGAGCGTCCGGCGTCGAGATCGTCGGCGACGCCGTACGTTTTGCTGAATATCTATTTCTCTTAAAGGAGATTCAATTATGTGTTGTGCATTGCTTTCACTTGCTCTGCTTGGTCCCCGCGTCGTTAACGCTCTGTGGTGGCTCTTTCAACCGGCGCGCTGGGAGTTGGCTTTCCGCAACATCTTTGGCGGTCCTGTCTGGTGGCTCTGGCCGATCCTGGGCATCATTTTTCT
>CAVQSG010000024.1:0-10753 GCA_963715415.1 uncultured Chloroflexia bacterium
TGGGCGTCTGCGGCGGGATCATGAATGTCTTTGTGGAGCAATGGCGGCACGAGGACGGGAAATAGCTCAGCGGTCATGGTCAATTCACAAACGCCAAGACATGGAGTCGGGATGCAGGGCGAAGTTTTGCGTGCGCTGGTGGCGTCGGTCGACCGGCGCGAGTCGGTGGCTGTCATCACGGTGACGCAGGCGGAGGGCGACTATGCCGAGGCCGTCGGCAGCCACTGTGTGATGTGGACTGACGAGTCACGTGCGCCGGTAGGAACGTTGGACTTGGGCGAGCAGACCGAGGCGGTACTGCGCCAGGCTCGTTCTGCACTCTACCAACGGCAGCATCGGCAGTTGGAGATTCGGGATGATGCAGGGCAGCGCAACGCTCTTTGTGGACGTACAGGCCCAGCCGCCCACATCTGATCGTCGTCGGCGCCGGCCACATCGCCGTGCCGTTGGCCCAGATCGCCAAGATCAGCGACTTCGACGTGACCGTGCTGGACGATCGTCCACAGTATGCCCATCCGGCGCGCTTCCCGACGGCGGACCGGGTCATTGCCGGTGCGTTTCGCCAGGAACTGGCAAGCTACGCCAAGCGGGCAAGCTCGACCGGCATACCTACATCGTGCTCGTCACCCGCGGCCACCAATATGACGTGGATTCGCTGCTCGAAGTGCTGGACGATCCCCTGGCCTACATCGGCATGATCGGCAGCCGCCGCCGGGTACGCGCGGTCTTCGAATCTATTGGAGCGGGAGCAGGGCATCCCGCCCGGAAGATTCGACCGCATCCACGCGCCCATCGGCATTGACATCGGCGCCCGCACGCCGGCCGAGATCGCGGTCTGCATCATGGCCGAGATCATCAACGTCCTGCGCAGCGGCCCGGCCGTCACATTCAGCGACCAGATCCGGCACGAGCGCCGCGATCGCCGCCGGTGGGCGCAGGAAACCGCTGCACCCGGTGCTCGGTGAGCCGCTGAAGTCCGGCTACATCATGCCCCGGCCAACTTTGCAAAGAGATCCCGAAAGATCGGATCGCGGTCGACGTGGTAGACGTAACGCACCAGGTGCCGGCGCCGATCGACGCTCCAGGTCACTTGGTCGGTAAGGAGCGGCGTATGGACCAGCACGCTGGGCGTCCATGCCGGGTCCAGCAGGTAGGCGATGGTCGCGATATCCCAGATCACCTTGGACCAACCCTTGTGGTCGGCATGATAGCCCTTGACGATCTCGGTCAGATAGTCGCCGATGGCGCTGCGTCCGGCCAGGTACGCCTCCAGTTCGGGCACGGTCGTGTGGAGATGGGACATGACACCCATGGCCGGAATCAGCACCAGTGGCACGCCGGAGTCGAGGACAACCCGCGTCGCAGGCACATCCTGTTTCAGATTGAACTCGCGTGCGTGGGGCCAGTTGAGCGCGTGCCCGCCCAGCCAGATGACAGTGATGTGGCTCACGATCGACGGCTCGACCAAGAGCGCCGACGCCACGTTGGTGATCGCGCCGATGGCCACAACGGTCAGTGGTCCTTGGTCGGAAGAACCCAGTGCCCGATCGATCAAGTCAGAGACCGCCGGTGTGACCACCGGCGTCAAATCAGCCGCCAAAAAGCGGTCGGCGCCCTTGAAGACGGCGCGGCATCCGGCATCTTCAGCCGGTCCAGCACGCGGCAAGATCTCCTCGTAGCTCTTTGCCATGCCGTCGGCCGGGCCGGTCGAACGGCTGTTGTGAAAGGGCGCGGCGTAGATCGCCTCTACACTCAAAACATCCGGTGAAAGCAAAGCGTGCGCCAGGGCGAACTGGTCGTCGACCTCGTTGTATGTGTCGGTATCCAGCACCATGCGGATACGGTCTTGGTGCGGTGGCTGGTGCGGAGCCAACCGGGCTACTCGGGTCGCCTCATCCAGCTGTGGAAACTCAACCTTGGTCATCTAACATCACTCCTATCGCGTCGAATTGTGCTGCCGCCGTTCAAGCCCGTCGGAAGCTTGAGTTTGTTCCAGATCGGATAGTGTGAAGATCATAGCACCGGGCCATCGAGCGAACATCCGCCAACCGCTCAACGCAAGAGGTTCTTCGGCCTAACAGGAGAATGGACCGGAAACTGCTTGGCAGTTGCGTGCAGATCGGCTACAATGCTGAAAATCATCCGTTCCACTGACCGTCAGAAGGAGTCTCCACCGTGGCCGACGTGATCTGTATGGGCGAATTGCTCATTGACTTTGTCTCGACCGCGCCGAATCTTTCGCTTGTCGAGAGCCCGGGATTCGTCAAGGCGCCGGGCGGTGCGCCGGCCAATGTTGCCGTGGCTGTCCAGCGACTGGGTCTGCACTCGTCCTTTATCGGCAAGATAGGCGACGACCCGTTTGGGGTATATCTCCGCGCCACGTTGGACGAGACAGGCGTCGAGACGCGCCATCTCTTGGTCGATGATGCCGCACGGACAACCGTTGTCTTCGTCGCGGTGTGGGACGACGGACGCAAAGATCTCTGCTTCTATCGCAACCCCGGAGCGGACATGCGGCTGGCGCCTGAAGAGATCCATGACGGCATGTTTGTCGACGCCCGTTGTTTCCACTACGGTTCGATCGCCTTCATCAACGAACCCTATGCTTCGGCACAACGAAAAGCGCTGGAGATTGTGAGCGAACGCGGCCTGATGCTCTCGTATGATCCCAATTACCGCCCCACACTCTGGCCCAGCCGCGAGATGGCGATGGAGGTCATCCGTGATGGGTTCAACTATGCGCATCTGGCCAAGGTCGCCGAAGAAGAATGGGAAGTAGCCACAGGTCACCGGGATCTGGATGCGGGTATCCGCGCCGTATTGGATGCGGGCGTGGAATTGTTGGTCATTAGCCGCGGCGAGAAAGGCTCCATCGCGACCAACGGTGACTATCGGATCGAAGTGCCGGCGCTGGCCGTCGACGTCGTCGAGACCACGGGCGCCGGCGATGCCTTTCTGGGCGCCATGATCGCGCTCCTATTGCCCGAACGGGAGCGGCTGGGATCCCTCGCCAAAGTCGAACGTCAGGTTGTTGAAGAGATGTTGGCCTACGCCAATGCAGTCGGTGCACTGGCATGCACCAAGGCCGGCGCGATTCCTGCCCTGCCCACCACGGCCGACGTACGCGCGTTTTTGGACGCTCTGGCGGGCGCCGCTACGTCAAGCGCCCACTGACTACCCGTATGATCCCCGGGCCCACGCAATGTTCGGATCAAGCCGTCGCGACATGCGAAAGTAGATCGGCCGAAACCCTTGGTCGCGCCAGAAACGGTCAGCGCTGAGGTTGGCTATCCGCCAGTCGGTCAGACAAAGGCGAAAGTTTTCTGATCGCGCCCAGGCCAAGCCTCGATGGGTAAGCAAAGCGCCGATGCCGCGACCGCGCAACGCAGGAATCGTTGCCGCGGCCGCGAGTTCGATAGAGGCGGGTGGCGCAAGCAAATCCGAATCGCCCACCTCTACCGGATAGTAGATTTGAAAACCGGCTATCTTCTGTTCATGAAACGCAAGCCAGACCACCGCCTCCTTGTCGCCCGCCACTTCGCCGTAGCCGGCTTGACGCTCAACCAACGCCTCAGGTGGCAACGGGGCAAATGTCGGCGGCGCGACCATGTGTTCGCCGGTGAGGTGAGAAACAGTGACCAGAGCCTCACGATCGGCCGCTGTTCCGCGCCGGATCTCCACACCGCTGACAGCCGGCGCTGCGCCGGAATCACCTAGGGCACGCAGTGCATGCGCCTGTTGATGCCCAAAGCCCAGTGAACACCAGATGTCGACTAGAGCCGCTTGTGCAGGAATCACAACGTAGTGGACGAAGCAACCATGATCGACGAACTGTTGTGCCGCGGCTGCATAGAGATCTCGATAGAGGTCGTATGATTGGCCGGCGGCGACAGCGTGTCCGGCGGGTTGAAACCAGACGCCCCGCCCCATGAGCACACTGACGGCAGGGGAGCCGAGCAGATAGCCGACGGGTCTGCCCTTCTCGATTGCGATCACACCGGTTGCGCCCGTGTCGAACAGCGCAGCAATTGCAGCTTGCGCGACCACCGGCCGTTCATGGCGGTTCGGTAGATCTGGGGCTACTTGCCGATCATGGCGATGTCGCGCGGCAAGCAGTTCGGCGGCGGCACCAATATGTGTAGATGAAAAGGGAATGAACTCCATCAATGGCTTTCTCCATGCTCGATTGGGTGGTATCCCGAATTGTGTGTAATTTCGCAATCTACCAGAGAGAGCAAACCACTTTCACACAATTCGGGGTATGCCACCCTCGATCGGAACTCGATCCTACCAGACTCGGACACCTGGTTGCAATCAACGGAAAACAGGCGCTCCCAGACCGGAACATTCACAGCTAGGCTCACGTTGGAATTTCGTATGAAGACCCTGTTGCGTACCCGCCACGCCACCCTGAAAATCATGAGCCTAACATTGCTGGTCGCCGCCGTGAGCACCGGCGTTGCTGTCTATTTCACCTTGCTCGCCGATCTGCCCGCGATTAGCCAAATCGATGAGCGAATCACCCGTCCGACTTCGCAGATCTTGGACCGCAATGGTCGGTTGCTGTACGAGGTCATCGACCCACAGGCCGGCAGACAAATCGACTTGACTCTGGACGAAATTCCTCTTGCGTGTGTCCAGGCTACGCTTGCCACGGAGGATCAGCCGCTTCTATCTGCACCCCGGTGTCGATCCCATCGCCGTCGCGCGCGCGGCCTTGCAATATCTTGATGCAGGCGGCCAAGTGGTCAGCGGCGCCAGCACGATCACCCAACAGGTAGCGCGCAATTTGTTGATGGACGCAGACGAACGCTACGAACAGTCGTTGCAGCGCAAGCTGCGCGAAGCATGGCTGGCACTGCGATTGGAAGTTCGCTACAGCAAAGGTGACCTGCTGGCGCTCTACCTGAACCAAACCTATTTCGGAAATTGGGCGTTCGGGATCGAAGCAGCGGCGCAAACATTCTTCGCCAAACCGGCGCGCCAGTTGAGCAGGGGGGAGTGTGCCCTGTTGGCTGGGCTGATCCAGTACCCCACCGGCTACAACCCGTTGCACGAGCCGGACGCGGCCAAGGCGCGTCAGTTGACTGTCCTACGCCTGATGACGGAATCTCAGTTCCTGACCAGAGAAGAGGCTGACCTGCTTGCAGCTGAGCCGCTGCGCTTCCAATCCGATCTGTTCGAGATCGAGGCGCCCCACTTCGTCATGTACATCCAGAGCAAACTGGTCGACAGTCTCGGTGTCGAGAGGTTGCGTGAGGGCGGCTTACGGTGATGACGACACTCGACTTGACGCTCCAGCATGAGGCCGAGGCGATCGTCCGTCGTCGCCTGGACCAGCTCAACTGCCGCAGCGCCCGGCATCTGCGACGAGACGACCGATCCCAACCGCCGCGTCGACAATGCCGCTGCGGTGGTGCTGGACAGCGCCAGCGGCGAGATTCTGGCCATGGTCGGCAGCCCGGACTATTTCGACCCGCGCATCCAGGGCAACGTCAACGCCGCCCTGAGTCTGCGCCAACCGGGCAGTGCCATCAAGCCGCTGACCTACGCCGCGGCGCTGGACCCGCGACTGGAGCGGTCAGGCCGGCGTAACTCCATTGACCCCGGCGTCGATCATCGCCGATCTGCCCACCACCTTTTACGTGACTGACGAGGACGGCGGCAACGTCCCCTACGCACCGCTCAACTACGACCGCAGCTATCACGGCCCGGTCAGCGTGCGCACCGCCCTGGCCAGCAGCTACAACATTCCTGCCGTTAAAACACTGGATCGCCTCGGCGTCGATACATTGCGATCCATTGCCGGTCAGGCCGGCATTCATACTTTGACCGCAACTACGGTCTTGCGCTGACGTTAGGCGGCGGCGAGGTGAAATTGTTGGAACTGGCCGCCTCCTATGGCATCCTGGATGACGGTGTTCGGTTGGAGCCCAGAGGAATCTTGGGGATAGAAAGAAAGCAGCGAGAGCGACGCTACCATTTCTCCATCCTTTGGATCTTACTCTGCAGACAGGGTGCTTACGCCACAGACCGCCTTTCTCATGACCGACATCCTGTCCGATGCAGCCGCACGCGCACCTGCCTTCGGCCAGACCTCCGTGCTCGACCTGCCCTTCGAGGCCGCGGTAAAGACCGGCACGACAACAGACTGGCGAGACAACTGGACCGTCGGCTACTCTACGGAACGTATTGTCGGTGTATGGGTCGGCAATGCTGACAACGCACCCATGTTGGACGTGAGCGGTATCGACGGCGCCGGTCCCATCTGGCGCGACATCATGTTGGCGGTCCATCCGCATTTCCCCCGTGGGTTTGCCGAACCGGCGGGGATCGTCCGAGTTCCGATTTGTGCCGCCAGCGGCATGTTACCATCGCCGGCCTGCCCACGTGTGCGCACGGAGCTATTTGCCGCCGGCACCGCCCCCAATCGCATCGATGATCAGTTTGTCCGCCTGGCCGTAGATCGGGAGACGGGTCTGGTTGCCGACCATTTGGCGCCACTACAACAGATTGAGGAGCGGACCTTCCGGCAACTGCCCGCCGAGTATCATGAATGGATGGTCAGCCAAGGGAATCCGATCGTGCCTCCAGAGGTATCTACCGGCAAACTCACTTCCCAGACGCATGCACGTGTCGGCGCGGTCGGCCGTGCAGGGGAAACCGGGAACGCGCTGGTATTGACCAGTCCGACATCACACACGGCGTACCAGATTTACCCCGGTGTGCCGCGCGACCGTCAAAAGCTGAAGATAAGCGGTTTCGGCGACGACGGCCGGTCCTGGGCAGTGTTGCGGTTGGTCAAGGATGGAGAGGTGCTGACTCAGCTTGAAGACGCCTCACGAATCACAACTTGGTGGCCACTCGAGCCCGGCACGCATCATTTCTATCTGGAAGGCGAGGCGACGCAGGACGCCGACATCTGGCGCTCAGAGGAGGCGCTGGTGATTGTCGATGAGCCGAGCGCACTGGCGCGAAGTGCCGATCCGTAACATTCATCTCAAATACGATCTCCGGGAGGCGGCATTCAGCCTCTCATGGCCGGCTACGTTCTGAGCCGGAGTCGGAAATCAGTCTTGCTTTGATCCGCGAAGTGTGTGATTCATGGTTAACCACAAACACGAAGACCGCGTCCCCAACAAGGAGGGGCATGTGCAGCACGCGCAGAGAATTTACACGAATCGCATCGTCTTGTCTCTACTACTGATGTTTGTCGGCATTTTGGGTCTTGCAGCGCCCGTCGCAGTCGATGCACTGGATCTCCTCCCGCTCCCCAAACAACAGACCGGTACACCGCCGGCGCTGATCGCGACCGCGCCGGAGAAGGGTGCGACCTGGTCCGGAGACGCGGTTGTTCTCACCTTTGACCAGGAGATGGCGTCGAGCAGCGTCGAGCAGCTGACTATTTCACCGTCGCTGGATGGTTCGGCTACGGTTGAGGGAACACAGGTCATCTTTACGCCGTCCGAGCCGGCCACCCCGGACCAGCGCTACACGGTCACACTTTCGTCCCGAGCAGAGTCGAGCGCAGGGCAGCGTCTCAACGCAGACGTCACTCTCTCCATGTTGGCTGCCGGCCCCTTAGCAGTGACATCGACACAACCGGGCGACGGCGCACAGGAAGTGGAGGTCAACACACCGATCGTTGTCGTCTTCAACCGCCCCGTCGTACCACTGGTGGGTGTTGACGATGCGACGAGCCTGCCGCAGCCGCTCACCCTCGATCCACCGGTGGAGGGCACCGGTGTGTGGGTCAACACGAGCATCTACTCGTTCGAACCAGCGGCCGGCTTGGCCGGAGGCACAGAGTATGTCGGCACAGTCGATGATCTCAGCGGTCTGAACGGTGAAATGTTGGCTGCGCCTGTACGCTTCTCGTTCAGGACATCAGCGCCGATTGTAACCGACTCCGAACCCTACGACCCGATCATCGCCCCGAACGCACGCTTTCACATCCGCTTCAGCCAGGCCATGGATCGCGCGTCGACAGAGGCAGCCACTGCATTGAAGGATGCAGCAGGTAGACCGATCGAGGGCGCCCTCGATTGGTCTGACGGCGACACACTCCTAACATTTACGCCCACGTCAGGGTTGACCTTCGGTGACCCAGTGCGGATGACTGTGGAAAAGTCCGCGCAGCCGGCGGGCAGACAGGGGATGCTACGTATCGGCTTCTCACGAGAATACACGGTTGTGCCGCTCCCGGCCGTCGTGTTGACGAGCCCGGCAGACGGCGAATCAGAGATCACGACGGATCGAAATGTCACGATTCGATTCAATACACCACTGAGCAATACCACAGTTCTGCCCAACATCCACGTATCGCCTCAGGTCAGCGTGACCCAGGTCTTCAGCTACTATTCCGAGTACCAGAGCGAAGCAACGCTCAGTTGGTACAAACACGAAAATACGACCTACACCGTCACAGTCGGCGCAGAGATCGCCGATCCATACGGCAATACACTGGGTGAACCGACAGTTTTCAGTTTCACAACCGGCGACCACCCACCCTACACACGCATCAACCTGGACCGGTTCACCCATTTCAGTGCAGTGACACCGCCCACCGTAAGCGCCTATTACCGCAACATGAGCGATCTGGAAGCTTCGCTCTACCGGCTGCCACTGGATGAATTCTATCGGCTGGCCGGCGCCGATCAATACGACACCTGGGCACAGTACACGATACCGGACTCCGCTGAACGCATCTGGACACGCACCTACGAGCCATCTGTCGGTCCCAATGTCACGGGAGAAATCTATCTCGATATCGACGACGGTGCGGGCGGCGTTCTGAAGCCCGGCGTCTATTTCCTGGAGATGAATTCGCCCGATGTCGCTCTATCTGCTTCGTCTGGGACCCAGGAGCGCCAGCAGAAGGTGATCGTCCTCTCCAACCATAATCTGGTCTTCAAACGCAGCGACGCCGGTGCCAGCATCGCCTGGCTCACCGATCTGGCGACAGGCGAGCCGGCACCTGGAGTCGACATCCGGTTTGTCGACGGCCCCCGGACATTGGCGACGGCCACCACCGGCGCAGACGGGATCGTACGCACAGAGTCACTGGCAGATGCGGTGGATCCTTGGGTTCCACTCTTTGCACTCAGCGCCGAACCCGGCGATTCCGGCTTTGCGCTGATCTCTTCCGAGTGGAACCAGGGCATCGGTCCCTGGGAATACAACATCAACTACGGCTTTGGCGGCAACCGCTACACGACCTATTTCTACACCGACCGCCCGATCTACCGGCAGAATCAAACCGTCTTCTGGAAGGGGATCATTCGAACCTGGAGCAATGATTTGCCGTCGCCGCCTCCGCCGGGAACGGAGATCACGATCGTCATTCGTGACGACCGCGGCAACGAGGTGCACCGAGGTCAGTACGTGACCAATGGGTACGGGACGATCAACGGCGAATTCCTACTGGCGCCTGAAGCCGTCTCCGGTTTCTACTATTTGGAAGCAAGCTTTGTCGGCGGACATCCGGAAGACTACGGCGGCGGCATCGGCTTCCAGGTCGCATCCTACCGCAAGCCCGAGTTCGAGTTGACGGTGCAACCTCAGGCGCTCGAGTACGTGCCGGGCGACAGCGCACAGGTCACGACGACAGCCGGCTATTTCAGTGGCGGTCCACTTGCGGATGCCGAGGTCCACTGGTCGATCTATTCCTCGCCCTACACCTTTGAATGGCTGAATGCGCCGGATGGTCGCTACTTCAGCTTTCGTGCCTATGATCCCAATGACTACAGCTACGATCCCTATCGTAATTCGTACTACGGCGGTTTGGTTGCCGAAGGAACAGGAGTCACAACTGCCGACGGCCTCTTCGTCAGCACAACGCCGGTCGATCTCACCGACACACCCGGTAGCGAAAACTGGCAGTACAACGTCACGGTCCAGAGCAACACTGACCAGTTCGTGAGCGGCGGCGCCTCATTGATCGCCCATAAATCCGCGTACTATGTGGGTCTCAGCCCGCGCAGTTCGGTGGTCTCTTCCGGTGAAGAAGCCGTGGTCGATCTCGTCACCCTCGATGCATTGGGCGCACCGAACAACGCCCCTTATCCGGGCGCGTCGCTGGATGTGACCGTCTACGAATTCCAATGGAACAGCGTCTACGAACGTGACGTGGACGGAGTCTTTCGTTGGCGCAGCGAAGTCGATCGCCGTCCGGTCTACTCGACTACCGTGACCACCGGCCGTGATGGTTTCGCGGCCGTCACATGGATACCAACACGGGGAGGCCAGTACCAAATTGAAGCGTCAGGCCGCGACGAGGGCGGGAATCCGGTTGCAGCCGCAACCTATACCTGGGTCAGCGGCGCAGAGGATGAAACCGTGACCTGGCGGCGCGAGAACAACGATCGCATGGAACTTGTGCGTGACAAGGAATTGTATACACCGGGAGATGTCGCCCGCATCCTGATCCCAAGCCCCTTCATGGGTTCTACACACGCACTCATCACCCTAGAGCGGGACGGCGTGCTCGAGAGTGAAGTGCGCCAACTGACCGGGACGAGCCAGGTCATCGAAATCCCGATTACCAGCGACCACATTCCCAACATCTATGTAAGCGTTGTCTTGCTCAAAGGTGTAGACGAAACCAACCCCAGTCCCGCCCAACGCATCGGTTATGTCGAGCTACCGGTCGACATTCGCGAAAAGATGCTGGCCATCGACATCAAGCCCTCGGCGTCCTCCGTCCGTCCGGGAGAGAGCATCAGCTACACGTTGACCATCGTCAATCACCTGG
>CAVQSG010000025.1:0-8565 GCA_963715415.1 uncultured Chloroflexia bacterium
AGGGCAAGCCTTATCAGGATCCACTTAAATATTCAAAATATCTCTTTAGAAATGAATTCCAGCAAAAGTTTGATAAAGGCTTATAGCTTAATCAAAATTAATTCTGAGTCATTCCCGGAGGAAATTGAGCCAATATCTGATTGACAGCATTATTTACTCTCTTAGTTCTCTCCTCGACAGAAGGTGATTGACTCAATGCACCAGAACCAATACCGCGCCATACAAGTTTATTTTCTTTCATATCAACAAAGTCAATGACAAGTGTTCCTTCTTCGTATTGAGTTACGTCAACACCTCCCGTTCCTCCATATCCCGGTCGACCATAATATCCGTAACCATAACCATATCCATAAGACTGAACGTTGGTTTTGGTCTTTGAACTAAAGAGCAATGCGATACCAAAATCTGCTTGTTCAGAAAGTGTGTAACCCTTTGCAAGCAGCTCGGTTTTGATTGCACTACTCAATCTGTCCGCACTAAGTTGATCAATCCCTGCTTCTGAAGAGAGGGGAATGAAACCGAATGTTTTCAATTTTGAAAAATCATATTCAGGATCATAGTCCTGTTGGACAGAAATTGAGGAGCAACCAGTAGATAAAATAATTGCAACAACTATTACAATTATTAATGAGAGAAGGTTTTTGTTAAAATTCATTTTTGTCTCCTATGATTCTTAATGAATATATTTTTAAGTTATTTTAATTAATAGCATGATTAAACCGTAGTCTGTAAATTACAGTACTTTTGGTAAAATCAGAACCATCTGTATTAGCATTATACTGATACGAAAGATCAAATTGAATTTTCCAACGATCTTTTTCAGATGAATAACCGAGTCCGGGTGTAAATCTTATTGCATCATTGTATTCATCTGTACTATATAAGTTAACAAAAAACTCAACACTGATTGGCAAGTATAATCCCTCAGCAAAGTCAACCAGGTGTTGTGTTCTATGAAATATAGCTTCAAGCTTATATCGTGCTCTTAAGTCGAAAGAAAAATCGTCTTCCCCAATTGTAAAAATAAATCTCTCTTCCAATCTTAAAAAATGAGTGAATCTCAATCGTTCGAAATGAGGCCAGCTAATTTTGTAACCTTGAAATGGTCTCAGTTGTCTGACAATGTTTCAACCGACAGCGCAAGCTGCTTCATCAGGGACAGATTGACCAAGTCATCGATGCCATCCGTTCACTCTGTCGAGGACGTAACAGTCGCACCATTCGCACCCAACTCAACTACTTCGTGAAACATCGAACTCACATGACCTACCGACCACATCGCCCAACTCAACCTGCCCATCGGCAGCAGCGCCATCGAAAGCGCTATTCGTCGTGTCGTCAATTTGCGGCTCAAAGGCCCTGCCATCTTCTGGTGCAAAAAGAATGCAAGTGCGATTTTGATGCTGCGTGCTTTCTACAAGTCTGGGCGTTGGCGCCAGTTCATTTCCATGACTCTTTCTCCTATCTATGCCTTTTCTCTATGACCGTAAATTCGGGATCGCACCCGCCTGATCCCTGACGCGCAGCCAAGCCCACGTCCGGCACAGAGCCGATCCCGATGTCGTTGGGCGTGGTGTGCACAAGACGGTGTTGTAACGATTGCGCGCCGCCCATTCGATCCAGTCAATCACGTCGAGCATAAAGGCGTAGTGGCCGATGATCAGGCAGCGCCGGCCAGGTCCGGCCTTTCCGTGACCGGCCCCGCGGACAGTGTGGCCTTGGACAAGCGTGGCACACGCGTCCACAGCGCACCGGGGCTAGCCAGCGACAGCCCAAGGCTTCCAAAAAGCGGTAAACCCCGAAGAGCAGCCCGCGTCCGCTTTGCCCCTCGATACGAACATGATCCGACTCGATCTGCCAGGTGAATCCGTCCTGACCGATGTCGCTGACAGAGTGTTCAATGACAGAGAGTTCTATCACGTTGGCGGATTCGACCCCGGCGCCGGGCAGTAGCGGTTGGCCGCAGATCTGCATCCAGTGGTCTTGCAGTTCACGCACGGCCAGCAGAGCGGGCGCGGCAGCGCTGGTCGTGATCACATACCACGGCCGGGTCAGATCGAGAGTGATTGCGGTCAGTGCGGGCGTCATAGGTTGCCTTATGCGGATGGTTCGTTGCGAACCACGTTCATGGGATTGCGAAGCGTGTTGAGCACCGCACATCCCGCATCTACAGCCTCATGCAGCCGTTCAATCTCCTCGGCAGACGCCGGCGATTCGATCACAGGCGTATAGGACAGATCTTCCAGTTGAATCGGACCATCGTAGGGGAGGCCGACAACGCCGGTCATGTCCAGCACGCCATCGATCTTCACTTCAACGTGATCAAGAGGAATCTCCATCAAGGCTGCTTGCAGCAGATAGGTGTGGACAAGACAGCTTGCCAGAGCGCCGAGCAACATTTGGGGCGAAGAGGGGCCAAGCGAGTGGCCTGCGAGACCGGGCGCTGAGTCGCTGGCAATCAAAAACTCGCCCATGCGTGTCGGGCGTACGCCAGTGGTGCCGGCGCAGTGGGCCACGGCATCCAGTTTCACTCGCCCAGCGCTCGGATCGGCGGTCAGATTGACGCGTTGCTGTGCAAGCACGCCGGACTTATACTCAAGATAGCTATCAAGCTTCGCCATGGTGATCTCCTTGGCATCGAATCGGTCGGTGGATGGTTCATAAATGTACCCTCCATTGAACCACAAACCCGTCATCCAGTGAAGCTGCGAGAAGAACGGATTTGGGTGTGTTCAAAATGAGTTGAGAACCGTAGGGGGCATGTGTTGGGGCGGGAAAACGGATCCAACCACAACAAAAGTTCGCCCGCCCCATCACGTGCCCGTCGCCGACAAATCTCCACCTGCCGCGACGGGCACGAGAGACGGGCGGATGGACGATTGGGAAAGACCGGAGTACCTTTTCCGCCCGTACTCATGCCCCTACGCATTGTCGCCCAACCCATATTGAACACACCCAACGGATTTGCCACAGATGGTGGTAGAGTCACATCAGGTGATCTAAACGTCGCCTACGACCCATCTGCGCCCCATCTGAGCAAAATCTGCGTTTATCTGTGGCTGATCTTTTCCTGCTCGCCATACGACTAAGGCTGACGGATCAGTTCGAGCATGGTCTGGACATCGTTAGTGGGGAACTCGCATTCGAAGTTGCGGCAGACGTAGGCTGTGGCCGCGTCGTTGACCGCGTACTGATATTGGGTGAATTCGGCGATCTCGACGATGGACGCGTAGTCGCCGGGCGGGCGTAGGAGCACGATCTTGTTGGGCACGTATTCGCTACGCAGTGCGGCCAGCAGCGTTGCGGTGTCGTCGGCCTCGCGGCTCACCGACGATCACGATCTCCAGCGAGGGGCCGATGGCAAAATCGAGCGCGCTGAGCATGTGCGAGAAGCCCGTGGGACTCTGCCGCACCTGGCCGGCGAAGGCCAAGCTCAGCGCGGACGCACGTTCGTCGTAGGCCGTGTCGCCCGTGAAGCGGCCCAAACGCAACTGGTTGAGCATGGCGACCGAGTTGCCGGAGGGCAGCGCGCCGTCATAGCCTTCTTTGGGGCGGACGAGCAGTTGTTCGCCGTCGTCGGGCGTGAAGAAGAAGCCGCCTTCGTCCGAATCCCAGAAGTGGCTCCAAACTCGTCGTTGAGGGCGATGGCCTCTTCCAGGTAGCGCTGGTCGAAGGTGGCCTCGTAGAGCTCGAGCAGGCCCCAGACCAGAAAGGCGTAGTCGTCGACCGTGGCATGGATGGCGGCCTCGCCGTCGCGATAGCGGTGCAGTAGTCGCCCCTCATCCGAACGTAGCTCGGACAAGATGAAGTCGGCAGCAACAGTCGCCGCCTCGGTGTAGCGCGGCTCGTCGAAGGCCTGGCCGGCTTTGGCCAGCGCGGCGATCATCAGCCCGTTCCAGTCGGTGAGGATCTTGTCGTCCTTGTGGGGATGGACGCGCTCTTCCGCTGGCGTCGAACAGTTGCTTGACGAATACCATCGAGCCGTATCGACAGCTCGGCTTCGTCGAGGCCGAGATCGCTTGCTGACTGAGCGATCGGCGCACTCAGGTGAAGGATGTTGGCGCCGGTGCGCTCGCCGGTAGCCTCGTCGAGGAAGTTGCCCTCTTCGGTCAGCGCCAAAGAGATCGATGGCCAGTTCGACCTCCTCCGCGCCCAGCACCTCGCGGATCTCGGTCGAGGGTCCACAGGTAGAAGATGCCCTCTTCGCCTTCGCTGTCCGCGTCCTCGGCCGAGTAGAAACCGCCTTCCGGCGAGGTCATGTCGCGCAGCACGTAGGTGAAGATCTCCTCGTGCCGTCCGGCGATAGGTCTCGTTTCCGGTCGCCTGGTAGGCCTCGGTGTAGGCCATGGCCAGCAGCGCCTGGTCGTAGAGCATCTTCTCGAAGTGGGGGACCAGCCACTGGGCGTCGGTGGAGTAGCGGTGGAAGCCGAAGCCGACGTGGTCGTAGATGCCGCCGTTGCGCATGGCCTGCAGCGTGGTCTCGACCATGGCCAGGGTTTCGGGATTCGCCGCTGCGGTGCCAGTAGCGGAGCAGGAAGAGCAGGTTGTGGGGCGACGGAAACTTGGGGTGCGGCGCCGAAGCCGCCGTATTCGGGGTCGAACTGGACGAGCGAACTGATCGGCGGACGCAGTCGAGGATCGTCACTGTCCAGCGGATCGCCGGGCGTTCGTTCATCATCGGGTTGAGGGCATCCGGCACCCGATCGCCGCACGGTTAGCAGGGAGTCGTCCCGTCGGTTGTTCCAGGCCTCCTGCACGCGCGGGAGCAGTTCAAGCATCCCGACTCGCCCGAAGCGGGTCTCCTTGGGGATATAGGTCGCGGCGAAAAAGGGCTTCTGATCCGGCGTCATCATCACGTTCAGCGGCCAGCCGCCGCTGCCGGTCATGAGCTGGCGACGTTCATGTAGATGGCGTCGATATCGGGCCGTTCCTCGCGGTCGACCTTGATGGAGACGAAGACTTCGTTCATCAACGCCGCCACCTTCGGGTCCTCGAAGGACTCCTGCTCCATGACGTGGCACCAGTGGCAGGTGGAATAGCCGATCGAGAGGAAGATCGGTTTGTCTTCGCGCCGTGCTTTCGCAAAGGCCTCTTCGCCCCACGGATACCAGTCGACCGGATTGTGGGCGTGCTGCAGCAGGTAGGGACTCTGCTCGTTGATCAGCCGGTTGGGCTTGCCTTCGTCCTGGGGTTCCGTTTTCACCTCGTCGCTCGCCGTCGAGACCGCGGAGGGCGAGATTGTTTCCGGCGCCGGCGTTCCGGTGACAGGGATCGGCTCTTCGGTCGACGAAATGGGTGGCGCCGGCGTGGATGTCGAAACAAGAGCAGGGCTGCAAGCAGTTGCCAGTAGGAGCACTGCCAGGCAGGCCGGTCCAACTAGCCGGTGGATCAGGTTCTTGCGTGTTTTCATGAAGTCAGATATTCCTCTGTTGATGCGACAACGCCAGGCTGGCGGCAGCACTGTTTCGGACCATCTCAGCCTCGTCGTTCAGCACGGCCTGGAGTGCCGCCAAGACGGCTGGGCTGCCCGTACTCAAGAGCCAGCCGTTGCGCGCTGCCCGTTCTCGGACGCTGGCATCGTGACTGTGCAACTCTGCCAGAAAGATGTCGATCACAGCCTCGTCGGCGCAGCCCAATTGCGCCAGCGTGAGCGCGATTGTTCCGTGGAGGCGTCGGTTTTCCGGCGCTTGGTCGGCCAGCGCCGCCAGCAGAGACTCCAGCATCTGCGGCGTCGCCACGCCAAGCTTGCCTGGGCTTCCAATGCCAAGCTGCGCACAAGCCAGTCCGGGTCAGCAAGGGCGTGGCAGAGGGCGTCTACCGCCTCGGGTGTAGGATGTGGGGTTTCGCCCAAGCCGGCCAACGCTGCACCGCGCAATTGCCAATCGTTCGCTGTGGCAGCTTGCAGCAACGCGGCGACGACACGCGGATGGTCCGGTTCGACTTGGGCCAGACTACGTGCCGCAACATCTGCACCGGCATTGTCGGACTCCAGTGTCGAAACCAGCAGATCGATCACCGTTGGTGACGGCTGGTGCAGCAACCCCAGCGCTCGCAAGACGACGTTGCGCACGAACAGATCACCCTGTTCATAGAGCGTGAGCAGCAGATCGACCAGCGAAGCATCTTCATGGCCCAATTGCAGCAGACTGTGGGCAGCACTCACGGCAGCATAGGGGTCGCTGCTTTGGCACTGTTGGGTGCATTCGAGCAGGCCGGCAAGCACGGCCGGTGATGCCTGACCAATTTCTCCCAGGCATTCCGCAACCCCACTCAACGATCCGCCATCACTGTGGAGTGCCGCCAGCATCAGATCGACGATTGCCGGATTCATTTTGCCCAATTGGACGAGTCCGTCACGTGCAAGGCTGCCCGCCTCCAGATCGCTGCGCCAGTCCGCGGCCTCGAACAGCGTGTTGACTGCGGCCGGGTTGAGATCACCCAGTTTCACCGAAGCGAGCGCAGCGTTGACGCGTACTTCGGCGTCGTCATCCTGTGGGGCCTGTAGGTGCATCTTGTTCTATTCCTATGATCGTTGGGGCGCCGCACAATTCTACCATTCGATCTTACCCCATTGCTCAGGATAATCGCTAGCGGGATCTCGGCGTAAAAGAGGATAGAGATGCTGATCATGCGGATTGGGCCAATTTTCGCAGACAAACAAGATGACTGTGTGAGAGATGGTTCGTCACCACTCTTCCACTCACCCTGTCGAAAACTTGCGCTCTGTGATTCGACAATTGGGTTGACGCTGGACTTTCAGCTATTTTGGGCGCGTGCCCTGAGGATAGCCGCCGTGCGGTCGCTCACTTGCAGCTTGGTGCAGATGTTGGAGACGTGGTTGCGTACCGTCTTGAGGCTGATGCCCAGCCGTTCGGCAATGGCGTCATTGGAGAGTTCCAGCGCCATCAGTTTGAGGACCTCGGCTTCGCGTTCGCTCAATTCAGGAAATTTGTTGGGCTGAACCGCGGTCTGGATGCGGTTGAACTGTTGGATGACCTGCTGGGCAACGGGCGCACCGAAAACGACCTCTCCTTGGAAAACGTTGTGGATCGAGCGCACGATGTCGGCTTTCGCGCGCGCCTTTGAGGATGTAGCCACGCGCACCTGCCTGCAGAGCATGAAAGACCGTGGCCGTGTCGTCCGACATGGTCAAGATCAGGATGCGAATGTGTGGGCTGCCGCTGATGATGCGGCGTGTGGCTTCCAGGCCATGCAGACGAGGCATCTGCAAGTCCATCAAGATGACGTCCGGCTGCACCTGCGAGGCCAGTGCTATGGCTTCAAAGCCGTCAGCCGCCTCCCCCAATACCGCAAGTGAACGGTCAACCGACAGCATCATGTGCAGCCCTTGGCGAAATGGTTCGTGGTCATCACAGATTAGGATACGGATCGGATCCATAAAACTTTTTTGCTCCGAGGGAGAATGACGAAATTTGCCCTCCTTGCTGCCCTTCACAACCTTCGCTACAATAGCGTGCGCTGCCAACTGAGCTTGTGTTTGTGATCGGACGGTGGCTTGTCGGTGCAAGATTGCATAGAACGCGGATTGGGCTGATAGACGCGGATTTCTTCTGCATTTATCCGCGAAAACCAGCCCGATCCGCATAATCCGCCTTCTATCCGACAGCCGGCTAGACAGGATCAGCCAGATCTCACTCTGTCACAACGATTTCTTTCGCCATCCCCAGCGTGAAGTTGGGGGCGCCGTCGTTGGAAAAATTGGGCAGGAAGTCGAGGACCAGGTAGTCGCCCGGCGGCAGATCCAGCTCGCCCCAGCTTTGCTGGCCCGGCGACATCACGTTCCAGAAGGCGATGTCTTCCCAGGGCGGCGGACCCGCCTCGGTGTCGAGCCAGGCGACAACGTCATCCAGTGTTGTGCCTTGCGCCAGCTTGACGACACCGGCTTGAGAACCGCTTCACCGCTGTTTTGGAATGCCCACCACTGGGGTCCGGATTGGAGCGTACCCGGCATGACGAACTCGTGCTCTCGCATCTCGACCGTTACCGCGGCAGTAGGGGTGGGATCATCGACCTCACCGTCGATGGTCACGACGAAGGGTTGCATGCGTGGCGGTTCCGTCCAGTTGTCAACGACGACATAGCTGCCCGGCTCAAACGAAAACAGATTGTCCGGGCTGGTTCCAGGCGCAAGATCGGGGCCGCCCAATTGTACGGTCAGCGGCAATGAGCCGAAAGGGTTCTCCTGGAAAGCGGCTTCGAACTGCTCCATGGTCACATCATCGTTCAAGCGGCGGAAGATGGACGCATGCCACTCTTCGCCGTCATTTTGGATGGTGACGTGTCGCAGCCCGGCGGGAATCGACTCGGGGACGCTGATCCCATCCTCTGTGTGAACGATGGTGATCGACGCCATTTCCGACTCAGCGACGGGTTGAGCGGTTTCCAATTCAGTTGGCTCCGGCACAGTGGCTGGAAGCGGTGCAACGCAGGCAACCAACGTCAGAGCAAGCAGGAACAGGCTTGCCCAGGTGGCGGATCGAATGAGTCTGCGTTTCGAATTTAGGTTGCGGGCGGCTTGCAAGCAATAACGATACATAGTTTCTC
>CAVQSG010000026.1:0-16833 GCA_963715415.1 uncultured Chloroflexia bacterium
GCACTGACTGAAGAAGATCCGACCATCAAGGTTCAAACGATCTCTGCCACAAGACAGACAGTGCTGCAGGGCATGGGCGAAGTGCACGTCGATGTTAACTTGCGCCGGCTGGAAGCCAAATTTGGCGTCTCGGTGGAAACTGCCGTGCCCAAGGTGCCCTACCAGGAGACAATCTCGCGCAAAGGTCAAGCCCAATACCGGCACAAGAAACAGAGTGGCGGCGCGGGTCAATTTGCCGAAGTTCATATGCGTGTTGAGCCCACCGACCGCGGCACCGGCTTCGAATATGCAAGCGAAGTGTTCGGCGGCTCCATCAGCGGCGTATTTCTGCCCTCGATCGAGAAAGGCATCAAACAAGTCTTGGACGTCGGCTTTATCGCCGGATTCCCGGTCGTGGATGTCAAAGCGGTGGTCTATGACGGCAAGGAACATCCGGTTGATTCCAAAGATATTGCCTTCCAGACTGCAGGGCGAGAGGCATTCAAGGCCGCGATGAATCAGGCCGGTCCGGTTCTACTGGAGCCGATTTACATCATCGACGTGACCGTACCCGAAGAATTCATGGGCGATGTCATGGGCGATTTCAATTCGCGGCGTGGTCGCGTCCTCGGCATGGAGCAGAAGAGCAACCGCACCATCATCAAGGCCCTGGTGCCGCTGGCCGAAATCATGCGCTATGGCACCGACTTGCGTTCCATGACCCAGGGACGTGGCATCTACACCATAGAGTTTGACCACTACGAACCGGTCCCGTCGCACCTAATGGATGAAGTTGTGGCCCAGAGCAAACAGGAACACGAAGACGACTAATGAATCCCGGTGGGAATGATCAGAAAAGATAGATAGATAGATAGATAGATAGTCATCGTACTCGACTGAAACGATTGATTATTTCTGTCGTGGTATTCACGCCGAACTGAACTAAGGCCTATCCAAGGAAATAGCTACTTTATGCACCTTCCTGGAAGTTTACATGCGCGGTTGGTGCGCCACGGGGGATGAAAACAAGAGAGCCATCTGTGTATATCTGTGGCTAATTTTCAGGGCAGCTTTTGGCCAAACAGGTTGTCTCACAGTCAGCTGCCAGGAAGATCGGGGTAGCTATTTCTCTGGAATGGCCTAAACCGAAATCCGTGTGAAAACACGATTCTCGTATGCCGGGCATCCTTGCCCGACACGGTTGGAGTACCACGATCAGTCAGGTTGGAGAGAGCGGTCGGGCAGGGATGCGCCGACCTACAAACCTATCCGCATTGTGCTGCAAATTTGGCCGGACTGGTTTGGACCGGCCACGACACGTCGGGATAAACCGGGAGGCAGTCCAAAGCACCGCCTCCCGGTTTATTTTGGGCGAGTCGCCCCAAGAATTTTGCTGACGCCAATCCAAACGCTATACTGTGCATCAATGGCTGGCGGCTTGTCAGCCATATTTTTTTTCTAGTTCTGACCTTTTCTGTGGTTTTGTATTTCTGCTGTCACTACAACGAATTCAGACGGCAACGAATTGTATTATGGGCGACCAGGTTCGGCGGCTACCGGACAACGATCGCCGAAAACGAGAGCACTCATTCGTTCCTGTCTGAATTCGTTGTAGTGATCTGTAACAACCACAGAAAACACCAGAACAAGTTTTTTGAGCATCGAACTTTGGACAGGGTACGGACCGATGTATGTGCTGACCGGATGGGTTTTACAGATCCTCTATGGACTCGGCGTTTCTGCTCTGGCGCTGTATGGTTTCCATGCACTTTGGCTAACATGGAAGGTACGCCGGCAACTAAATGCCAGCCATCCGGTCGAAGAGAAGGCAATCCTCTGCCCGCCGCAGGACGACTGGCCACCCGTCACAATCCAACTGCCAATCTACAACGAACGCCATGTCATCGAACGGTTGATCGACGCCTGTGTGAATCAATCCTACCCGAGAGAGAGACTCCAGATTCAGGTATTGGACGATTCGACGGACGGCACGCGCGCGCTCATCACCAAAACCGTTGCCCAATTGCGACAACAGGGACACAATGTCGGCGTGGTTCACCGTAGCGAACGTACCGGGTTTAAGGCCGGTGCGCTGGCCAATGCGCTGCCGTCAGCGACAGGCGAATACATCGCGCTCTTCGACGCCGATTTTGTGCCGTCACACGACTTTCTGCTCCGAACAATTCCCTATTTCTACAGAGAAGACAGCCGGCAAACAGGTTTTGTGCAGACACGCTGGTCGCATCTGAATCGCAGCTATTCGGCGCTTACGATGAGCCAGGCGCTAGCGCTAGACGGCCACTTTGCCGTCGAGCAAGAAGGCCGACAAGAAGCCGGCTATTTTTTCGGCTTCAACGGCTCAGGCGGCGTCTGGCGCCGGGCCTGCATTGAAGATCCGGCCGTGGGTGGTTGGCAAGCCGATACACTCTGTGAGGATCTGGATCTAAGCTATCGCGCGCAGCTGGCCGGCTGGCGTGGACGTTACGTGAACCACATCGCAGCGCCGGCCGAAATTCCGCCCCAGCTGACGGCGTTCAAGCGCCAACAGTTTCGCTGGGCCAAAGGCAGCGTCCAGACCCTGCGCAAACTGAGACGCAAGGTCTGGCAGAGCGATCGGTCTCTGATCACGCGCCTGTTTGGACTCTTCCATCTCGGCAGTTATTTGCTGCACCCAATGCTCTTGCTGCTTGTGCTCGTAACGGGACCGCTCATGCTCACGGGGACGGATCCGGCCGCTCCATTGGCGTTGCTCAGCCTCACAGCCGTCGGTCCGCCGGTGCTCTATGCGATCGGTCAGCTGCGGTTGAACCGACGGCGCTGGTGGCGCAACTTGCTGTATCTGCCGATTCTCATGCTGTTGGGTACAGGCATCTGTGTCAACAACACGCGCGCGGTCTGGCAAGGATTGCGCGCCGGCGGCGGTCAATTTTTGCGGACACCCAAGTTTCGGGTCGAGCAAACCGGCGACGGCTGGCGGAGCAGCACCTATAGACTCTCGCTGGAGCCGCTCTTCTTCGGTGAGTTGTTCATGCTCATCTATGCCCTTGCTGTGGCAGGGTTGGCGATCCAACACGGCAAATGGTTGTCTATTCCGTTCCTCCTGCTCTATGCAGGTGGCTTCAGCACCATGGTCCTGGTCGATCTCTGGCAGTTACGCCCTGTTCATCCGTCCGCGAGTGGGGTGTCCAGAGTTGGCAAACAGCCGACCATCGAGACCGGTCTGTAGGATGGTCGCACCCACAATCGCCACTGCTGCCATGCGCAGTTAGAGACGGCAAAACCGCCAATAGTCTTGTCAAATGAAATGGCCGACTGTACAATGACAGGAACGCCAACCGCCTGACAAGAGAGGATGCGCCGTAATGCCCTGGGAAAAGAACGACAATACCTGGCAGGAGAACCCGGACGATATCATCGTTCTGGTCAATCGCTCCAGCAACAACTACATCATCGAGATGCCGTCCGGACGCTGCCGTTTGGACGCGGGCCGTCACCTGCGCACATTGCGCTCGGTCATCGAGATCGAACAGGTGCGCGACTTGGTGGAAGAAGGAGTCCTGACAATCGAGTAGTTTTGCCACCTTGGACACCCATGCCAACCCTACTGTTGATCGACGGCCATTCACAGGCCTATCGCGCCTATTTCGGGATGAAGACGCCGCTCTCGACCCGCGACGGCGAATTGACCGCCGCGGTCTACGGCTTCACGCGCAAGCTGTTCAGTGTGCTCAAGGAGTACAGACCAGACTACGTCGCGGTGGCCTTCGATCTGGGCGACACGTGGCGACACGCGGAGTTCGCCGACTACAAAGCCACGCGCGAACGCATGCCCGACGACATGCGCACCCAGATGGAACGGATCGACCAGGTTGTCTCGACCTTCAACATTCCCATCGTCACCTATCCCGACTACGAGGCCGATGACGTGCTGGGCACGCTGGCCAAACAGGCCGGTGCAGCAGGCGCCGATGTGCTGATCCTGACCGGTGACCGCGATATGTTCCAGTTGGTCGACGACCGGGTCAAGATTCTCTACACGTCGGGTGGCCCCAGTCCCAAGACCTCGATCTACGGTCTGGAGGAGGTCCAGTCCCGCTACGACCTGACGCCCGAGCAGTTTATCGATCTCAAGGCGCTGACCGGCGACTCGTCGGACAATATTCCCGGCGTGCCCGGCGTGGGCGACAAGACGGCGATCAATGTTTCTCGCAGTACGACTCGCTGGAGAATCTATACGCCCACGTAGATGAGATCAGCGGGCCCAAGACGCGGCAGAATCTGATCGACGCCCAGGATGCAGGTCGAACTCAACAAGCGGCTGGTCACCATCGTCACCGACCTGGACCTGGCCTACGACGCCGACGCCTGTCGTCTGCGCGACTATGATCAACAAGCCGTGATCGACCTCTTCAACGAGCTGGAATTCCACAGCCTGATCAAGGAATTGCCCGGTTCGGACGCGCCCGCAACTACGGACGACGGCCAGATGTCGCTCTTCGGCGACGCGCCGACAGATGCGCCTGACATCCAGCCCGTCGGCGCTACCGACTACGACCTGATCCAGACCCGGCAGGCGTTGACTGACCTGGTTGGCGTGCTCAGATCCGCCGCAGCGCCTCAGCTTCGACGTCGAGACCGACAGCACCGACGCCATGCGCGCCAAGTTGGTCGGCCTGGGCATCTGCTGGGCGCCCGGCCAGGCGGCCTACATTCCCGTTGCCCACGAGGAGGGCGAACAGCTGCCCTGGGACGAAATCCGGGCGGCGATCCAGCCCTTCTTTGCCGATCCGTCAATTCCCAAACTGGCCCACAACGGCAAGTACGATCTGACCGTCTGCCTGCGCCACGGGCTGGACGTAGCCGGCCCCATCCACGACACCATGACCATGGCCTGGCTGTTGGATCCGTCCAGCCGTGGTCTCGGTCTGAAGAACCAGGCTGACGTGGTGCTCAACTGGCAGATGACCGAATTGACCACTCTGATCGGCACAGGTCGTAAGCAGATTACCGTGGACCAGGTGGCGATCGAGCCGGTCGGCGCCTATTGCGGCGCGGACGTGGACGCCACGATCCAGCTGTACGATGCGCTGGCACCGAGACTTCGGGAAGCAGGCATGTGGGAGCTATATGAGCAGATCGAGATGCCCTTGCTGCAGGTGCTGACCGACATGGAGATGACCGGCATCTCACTGGACACCGACGTACTGGCCGAGATGTCCGAGCAGCTCGGCAGTCGTCTCGCCGATCTGGAGACAGAGCTCTTTCGGGTCGTCGGCCATGAGTTCAACCAGCGCAGCACCCAACAGCTGAGTGACGTGCTCTTCAAGGAAATGGATTTCCCGACCAAGGGCCTCAAGAAGACCAAGTCCGGCCACTACAGCACTGCCGTCGACACGTTGGAAAGGCTGGCCACGCGTGGTGACGAATTGACCGACGACCAACGGAACGTGGTCGAGATCATCTTCGAGCAGCGTCAGTTAGAGAAGCTGCGCGGCACCTACGTCGACGCGCTGCCGGCACTGATCAACCCGGAGACCGGACGCATCCACACCAGCTTCAATCAGACCGGCGCGGTTACCGGGCGGATGAGCAGCAGCAATCCGAATCTGCAGAACATTCCGATTCGCACCGAGTTGGGCCGTGAGATCCGCCGCGCCTTTGTTCCGGCCCGGGGATGGACCCTGATCTCTGCCGACTACAGCCAAGTCGAACTGCGGGTGCTGGCCCATGTCGCGCAGGAACCGAGTCTCATCGAAGCCTTCCGCGCCGACCAGGACATCCACGCGGCAACCGCAGCCAAACTCTTCGACGTGGCCATCGAAGCGGTAGATCGGGACCAACGCGGGCTGGCCAAGACCATCAATTTCGCGACCGTCTACGGCTCCAGTGCGTTCGGCATCAGCAACCGTACCGAGATGGATCCCGGCCAGGCACAGACCTTTTTGGATCAATACTTTGCCACGTATCCGCGTATCCGCGAATACATCGACAAGACCAAGGAAATGGCCGGAGACAGGGCTATGTGGAGACGCTATTGGGCCGCAAACGATACTTCCCCGAATTTTTGTCGGGCCAGCGGCTGATGTTCAACCAAAGGACGGCCATCGAGCGCGCCGCCATCAACGCGCCGATTCAGGGTACGGCAGCCGACATCATGAAGATTGCCATGGATCGCTTGCACCACGAACTGACGCTGGGTCGCTTTCGCACTAAGATGCTACTCCAGGTTCACGATGAACTGGTGTTGGAAGCACCGCCTGACGAACTGGAGACGGTGGCCGCGCTCGTGCGCGCAGTCATGGAAGGCGCCTACCAGTTGGACGTGCCACTCAAGGCAGATGTCGAGCACGGACCGGACTGGTTCAACCAGACAATCATCCAATAATGCCGGAATCACGCTTCTGCCCGCGGTTGTGTCGATCTGCTTGCCAACCGCCGGAAGCCGGAACAGTGAACTGCGTATGTTAAAAGATAAGATTCGAGCCCTCATTGAAACGGCCGTCAGCGCGGCACAGGCGGACGGCACTCTGCCCGCCATGGAGATGCCGGCGATCGAAATACAACGTCCGAAGCAGGCCGACCATGGAGACTATAGCTGTAACGTGGCCCTGATCGCGGCGTCTGCAATTCGCAAAAATAGTGGCGAAAAAGTAAATCCGCGCCAGATTGCCCAGGCGATCGTCGATCACATGCCGGTCGGCGAACTTCTGGATGGCGTGGAGTTGGCCGGACCGGGTTTCATCAACGTGCGTCTTGCCGAGGGCTGGCTCCAGTCACAGGTGGCAACCGTCGTCAACCAGGGACAGAGCTTCGGCAATCTGCACATCGGGGTGGGACAACGCTGGCAAGTCGAATATGTGAGCGCCAATCCGACCGGGCCTATCCACTACGGCGGCGCACGCAACGCCGTCATCGGCGATGTGCTGGCCAATGTGCTGGAAGCATCGGGCTATGCGGTGCAGCGCGAATACTACGTCAACGACGGCGGCACCCAATTTCGGCTTTTTCAGGAGACACTCTATGCCCGTTACATGCAGGCGTTGGGTCATGACGAACCGCTGCCTGAAGACGGCTATCCGGGTGACTATATCGCCGACTACGCGCAGGGGATCATCGCGGAGTACGGCAATCGCTTTGAGAAGATGGACCGCACCGAAGCAATTCAGCAGTTGGGCGAAGTCGGACGCGCTGTGGTTGTGCCCGCGCTCAAGCAGGAATTGGGCAGCATGGGAGTCGTCTTCGACAATTGGTTCAGCGAACGGAGCCTTTATGACGAAGGGTTGGTCGAACAGGCTCTCGACGATCTCGAGCAACGGGGTGAGTTGGTCCGGCGGGACGGTGCCGTCTGGTTTAAAGCCAGCAAGTATCCGAAAAATGAAAAAGACGAAGTCGTCGTGCGCTCCAACGGACAGCCGACCTACTTTGCCTCCGACATTGCCTACCACTATGACAAGTTTGTCCGGCGAGGCTTCGATCGGGTCGTCAACGTCTGGGCCGTGGATCACCAGGGCCATGTACCGCGCATGTCTGCCATGATGCAAGCGTTCGGGCTGGATCCGGCGCGGCTGGTCATTCTGATGTACGATCTCGTCAAGCTCATGCGCGACGGCAAGGAAGTCAAGTTGAGCAAACGCGCTGGGAATCTACTCACCATCGGCGAGGTGGTGAATGAGGTCGGTGCGGATGCGCTGCGCTTCAATTTGCTGACGCGCGCGCCGGAGAGTACGGTCGAATTTGACCTGGATCTGGCCGTCCAGACCACCAATGAAAATCCGGTCTTTTACGTACAGTACGGCCACGCCCGGATCTGCTCGATCCTGGACAAGGCCAAAGCAGAAGGATTAGCCATCGGAGATACGGTCGCGTCGGTGGATGCGCCGAGTCTTGCACTTCTCGTGCACCCATCCGAACTGGCGCTCATCCGCAAGCTGCTCGAGTTCGAGGAACAATTGGAAATCGCCGTGGACAAGCTGTCGCCACACAACCTGACCCATTATGCGCTCGACCTGGCCAAAACCTTTAGCGGCTTCTACCGCGACTGCAAAGTCGTCGATGCCGATGCGGCTGAACTGTCTACAGCGCGCCTCTATCTGAGCAGGGCAACTGCTATCGTGATCGGCAAGGTGCTGGCTCTACTCGGCGTCAGTGCGCCGACCAGCATGTAGATTGTCCGCCAACCGTGAACACACATTTAGAAAACCGGGACATGACCGAAGCTTACCGCGTTCTTGTCAGTGATGCACTTTCTGAAGCCGGGCTGGTGCCGCTGTTAGAAGCAGCAGACATCCACCTGGATGTGCGAACCGACCTCTCTCCAGCACAGCTCAACGACGTCATCGGCACCTATCACGCGCTGCTGGTGCGCAGTGCAACCCAGGTGACGGCCGAGCTGATTGGCGCGGGTAAACAGCTGCGCGTCATCGGGCGCGCGGGTGTAGGCGTGGACAACATCGACATTGCCGCCGCGACGCAGGCCGGCATCATCGTCGTCAACGCACCGACCGGCAACGTGGTGGCGGCAGCCGAGCACACCATTGCCATGTTGATGTCCATGGCCCGTCATATCCCGCAGGCCAATCAGCACGTGCGCAACGGATTGTGGGCGCGCAGCCGATTCATGGGTGCCGAGGTGCGCGGCAAGACACTGGGCACGGTCGGCCTCGGCCGCATCGCCCAGGAGGTTGTCCAACGCGCCCAAGGACTGGGTGTGAACGCCATTGCCTACGACCCCTATGTAACACCGGAGTACGCCCATCAGCGCGGCGTCGAGTTGGTGGATCTTGTCCAACTCTTCGAGCGCGCGGACTTTATTACTTTTCACGTACCACTGACCGACCAGACGCGTAACCTGTTGAATGCAGAACGTCTTGCGCTCACCAAACCGGGGGTGCGCATTCTCAACGTCTCGCGTGGCGGCGTGGTCGACGAAACCGCGCTGGCCGCCGCTCTCAAGTCCGGCCATGTTGCCGGTGCGGCCCTGGATGTCTTTGCCATGGAACCGCTGGAAGCCGACAACCCGCTGCGCGATTGCGATAACGTCATCTTTACGCCACATTTGGGCGGCAGCACCATCGAGGCACAGGAAAAGGTCGCGGTCGATGTTGCGCTGCAGGTGCTGGATGTCCTGGGCGATCGGCCGGCTCGCTACGCCGTCAATGCGCCCATCCTGCCGCCACGCGATCTGGAGTTCCTGATCCCGTACATCGACCTCGCGGAACGCCTTGGTAGCTTCATGCGTCAGATCGGCGCCCAAGGAGCAGGAGACGTCGAAGTCACGGCCCACGGCCGTCTGGCCGACTTTGATCTGACCTATATCAACGCCGCCATCATCAAAGGCCTGCTAACCGGCGTGGTCGATACCCGCGTCAACCTGGTCAACGCGCTGCTGCTGGCCGAGCGCCGGGGCATGAACCTGATCGAGCGCAAAAAGCACCCGGATCAACATGAGACGCACGATACGATGCTGACGTTGCGTGCAACGACCGACAACGTACGCTGGACGGTCCGGGGTGCACTACAGCACGGTGAACCCCACATTGTTGCCGTGCTCGACCAGTGGATCGACTTCCCGGCCACCGGCATCATCCTCCTTACTTCGCACTGCGACCGGCCGGGTATCATCGGCAAGGTCGGCACCATGATGGGTGAGACGGATATCAACATCAGTTTTATGCATGTGGGTCGACAAGGTCCCCGCATGGATGCGGTGATGGCACTGGGCCTGGACGACATGCCGCCGGAATCGCTTCTCAATGAGATCGGCGCCTTAACCAATATCAATTGGACCAAGTTGGTCATTCTGTAGAGATTTTGTGACGATGCCACGATTTGATCGACTATCCTCAAGTTCAGCCCGACCGCTAGATAGGGTGCATATCAGACCCGGGGCAACCTTCCGCCAAGGGCCAAGATGTCCTCGATCTGCCGCGTGCTGTGTGAACTCGTCCAAAACGTCTTGCGCCGGCGCCGCAATCCGGAGCAGCACACGGCCATGGAGCCGCGTGCTTTTTGCTGTGTCGTTGATCTGGCTGCTGCCGGCGCTGGCCTGCGGCAGCTTTGCACCGCGCCCGACACCTACACCAACCGCCGGACCGGAAGCGACAGTCTTGCCGGAAGTGGTTGGCGCCGCTCCGGGAGCGCAGCCCGCCGTACAGACGACTCCTCTGCCTGTGGTCGATACGCCGACGCCGCTGCCGGAAGCCACACCGACCTTTACGCCGACGTCGGAACCGGGCACTGCACTGGCTGCCGGCCGGCCGGCCCGAATCGTCGCGCCCGGGGGACTGAACATGCGCGACGTGCCGAGCACCGGCGGGGTATTGGTTGTGCAGGCGGGCGCCGGCCAGCTTGTGACTGTGGTTGACGGTCCTACATCGGCTGATGGTTTCACATGGTGGCAGATCGATGACGGCGCCGGCCGCGTAGGATGGGTCGCAGACGGCGATGGCGAGACGGAATGGTTGAGCCCCAACACAGCAGGAGTGCAGGCTGTAAACCGTCCCCCACGGGTAGGAGATCGCGTGCGGGCGAGCATCCAGTTGTCACTGCGGTCGCAGCCGGGCACCGGCGCGGCCTTGATCACGCAAATCGCTCCCGGAGCAGAGTTCACTGTTTTGGCCGGACCACAACCGGCGGGTGGCTACAATTGGTACCAGATTCGCAGCGATGACGGATCTCTGGAAGGTTGGGCGGCCGACGGAGACGGCACGGACCGTTGGCTCAGTCCCCTGGAGTGACGATGTGCAATGCAAGATAAACGCGAACAACTATCCGTGGTTCACCTCAATGAGCGCCCGGAACTTGTCGATCTTTTCTGGCCGCAGAAGCTGCGTATTTGGCCCGAATTCATGCGTCACGATCTCTATGCCGACAAGCTTTGGCATCACGTAGACTCCACATTTGCCGACCATCAGATCTATCTCGTCAATGAAGCTGAAATGCCGGTTGCCGTGGTACAGACGGTCCCGTTTGCATGGGACGCTACCCTGGGCGATATTCCCATTGGCTGGCAGGATCTCTTCCTGCGCGCGGTGCTTGATCACGAAGCGGATCGTGCGCCGAATACATTGTCAGCATTAGAAGCTGCGATCCAACCGGAGTACCGGGGACGCGGTATCAGCCACCGTTTGGTGAATGAGGTGAAGAGGTTTGCCGGACAACGCGGTTATCAAGCGCTATTGATCGCGGTGCGACCCTCCCGCAAGGCGGAATACCCGCTCACACCAATGGAGCGCTATGTTCGCTGGACGCGTGACGATGGCGCCCCTTTTGATCCGTGGCTGCGCGTTCACTGGCGCGCCGGTGGCGAGATCTTGCACATCGCGCATCCGTCCATGGTCTGTCACGGTACCGTCGACGAGTGGGAAGAGTGGACCGGCATGGCGTTTCCCGAAAGCGGTGACTACGTCGTGTCTGATGCGCTCGCGCCGATTCAGATCGATCGCCGCATGAATATCGGCCGCTACGTGGAACCAAACGTCTGGGTGCACCACCCGATCACGACAAACCGGCTTACAGTACGTGAACCGCGAGAAACAGAGCTGTCCTAGTGCAGAGTCTGAACACAAAAATGCTAAGGTCCCGAACAGACACAGAGTACCTGAATCAGTGTGACATCGGGGTATCACTTCGAGCCGATCCTTGTGTTCAAGGCGAAGCCTATGGCCATGCTCAGCAGACTTCTGCGTCCGACGCCACCGTATCCTTGAGCAGCTGGCTGACGACGTCGAGGTCAACTTTCTGCGGCTTGGTGTAGCGAATACACCCCTTACCCAGATTGAGCCCCTGCAAAGACGGTCGATGCCGGATGAACACTTCCTCTTTCAGGATGTAGAGCGAGATGTACTTCTTCTGGCTCGCAAAGGCCACCTCCACCACGCCGTCTCTGGTGTAGCTGGGCATACCATAAACCATACTCTCTTCGTAACCGTCCAGCGTCTCCAAACAGAGTGCTCGCAGCTTCTGCAGCACGTCCAACCGCTCGCGGGGTACTTCGGTCAGATATTGATCCACGTCTTTCGCCTGGCTTTGCACAATGCCACCTCCACTTTGCTAATTGCGTTCACGTCTCCAAATTGCGTTTGATCCCAATAGAAGAGACGTAAGATCCAGCACCCCCCAGTGACAAGATGATCTTACGCCTCTTCTTCTATGTGAATGTCAGGTGTTGTCGGATTCAGCAGGGGACGGAGGTCGAGGTGGGTGCATGACCTCGTTGTCATGTTTGCACCATCGTGCTCCGTTTCCCTGCTTCACTGCATCAGACGACTCCTGCGTATTCCCCAAATACTCTCTGCAACCAACGTGCGGTTCGTGGTGACTGCCGCCGGTCCGGACAAAGTGCACTGAGCACATACTCCTCGACCGGCAACTGCCACCGGCACATGAGACAGCAGTCTCCTCACCTCTCTCCATCTACTACGACGGCTACGGCAACTATGGCAACATCAACTCCTGCCCCACATAGATGAAGTTGGCATTGGCGATGCCGTTCATCCGCACCACAGCCTGCGGGTCGGCGCCGTACTGGGCACAGATGCCGCTGAGGGTCTCGCCTGCCCGCACCGTGTGGGTGTAGCCTGCGACCATCATCGGTTGCTCCATCCCAGGCTTCGCCCCACGCAACCCCATGCTCGGGTGCTGCGGTTCCATACCCATGGCCTCTTCCGGCTTCATGGGCGGCACCATGCTCTGCCCGCTCTCCGCCATCGCTTGACCACAACCCGGAATCCTCAGCTTCTGACCGATGAAGATCAGGTTCGCATCGGCCAGCCGGTTCTCCTTCATCAACTCAGCCATGCTCACATCGTAGTGAACCGAGATCGCACTCAGACTGTCGCCCGGCTTCACCACATGCTCACACTTCATCCCCTGACCCTTCTCCGGCTGCATCGGTCTCTGCTCAGCCGTCCAACCCATGGGGCGCTGCTCCGGCATGGACTTGGACATCCCATCCTTGCCCATTCCCGGTTGCATCATCGCCATGGACTTGGCCTGCTCGTGACAACCCACGATGCTGATGTCGTCGTAGTTGAGGTCGAACTCCAGGTCCGTCTCGCCCCACTTCAGCCAGCCCCGCAAAAAGAGCACCATGCTCGGCGCCTCTGCCTTGAACCTCACCCGATAGGTTCCCAGATTCCCCGGCTCCGTCCTCGGGTAGATCTCGCCCAGGTCCGTCCCGCTCCAGTTGCCCACATGTCGCCAGTCGCCGTCGTTGCCCCAGTTGTAGCCCACCTGCGCCTCAAACCGGTTGGGATCGCCTCCCTCTCCTCCGTCTCCCCGCAACATGCCCCGTACCACCAACTCGTAGCTCTTCCCAACCTCCAAATGACCGATCTTCTGGTATATGCCCGCATAGCGGTCGCCGTCCGCCGGCAGAATTCCCTTGGTGTTGATCTCGATCAACTGTCCATGCTCCCCGCTCGAAATCACAGGTTCCCACATCTCGTCATAGAATCCGTACGCCGCCAGCCCTCCGTTCGTGAAGCTGCCCCAGCCTCGCCCCACATGGCCGATTCTCGTCGGGTTGAAGCCGTGCTCAAAACCTCCGTTGTAGACCCTGCTCTCGCCACCGCAGACCACCTGCTGCTTCGGCTCCATCGGCGCCATCGGTCTCTCCATCACCGGCTGTTCCATCATGGGTCGCTCCATCCCAGGCTTGCCCGGACGCAGACCCATCGCACCCTCTCCCATCGGCTGTTCCATCATCCCGCCCATGGGTTTCACCCCCGTCAGCGAGATGGCGTCCAGATTCACATCGATCTCTTCAAACGGCACTCCCCACTTCTTCCACACCCGCACATAGAGCGTCATCTGCTCCGCCGGTGCCGTGATCATGGCCGTGTAATCGCTGAAATATCCCGGCTCTACCCGGTCAAAGTACTCGTACCACCCCACATCCTGCCAGTTCTGCACACTGCTGCCAGTCTGCTCCCTTTCCCGACGTCCACCCCACCTGCACCACGTACCGGTAGGGGTCCCCTTCATGGTTCGTCGTCCGGATCATCCCCCGCAGATGCAACTTGTACTTCCCCTTCGGCTCCACCTTCACCGTCTGGTAGATGCCCGCATAGCGGTCCGCATCCCCCTGCACCAATCCCTTGGTGTTGACCTCGATCAGCTGGCTGTGCTCTCCATCCGCCACCACCGGCTCCCATTCGTCGTCGTAGAACCCGTAGCCCGCCAGCCCTCCGTTCGTGAAACAGCTCCAGCCATTCCCCACCATCCCACATCCCGGTATCTCCCCAAAACCGCTTTCGAAGCTCCCGTTCCGCACCACGTCTCCCATGGACGCGCCTGCAGGCATCGGCAGCACTCCCACCAACGCCATCCCTGTCACTATCGACAGCAGTGATAACAGCGTGATCCCGGTCCGCATCCACCGATGCCCCCGAATCCCTCGCATCTTCAGCATCTCACATCCTCCCGACACGACCCGCAGCTTCTCTTCCACCGGTCGCATCCATTCACATAGAAGTGGCTTCTCTCCCGACCACTCGGCCCTGAGACCTTTTCCCTAGCCGGCGTTTTAGGAGGCACGCCGCATTGTCTCATTCACTTGTCGCCGGCTTCCCAGCCCTCACATAGAAGAAGAAAAAGTTCACGCCGACCACATCTGCACCCTCGCAGCACTCCCCTTTTCGCTGGCTTGCCTGGCCGCTGCCCAGACGGGAGACATGTGTCGGTCTGCACACGGCTCTCGAACGAAACAGCAAGCCAGGCACCGAATGCGCAACTGCGCTACGGCGTGAACTGATTACAACGCTATCATGGCAATTTCCACTGCGCAACACTCAATTTTCGCAAAAAATTCTTAAAAACGATGTCTATACGAATGGCGCTTGTTGGCCGATTTCACGGCCCGGCCTCAAAGATTGTCGACGGATTCGAGACATGGAGCCGGCTGTGGTGCTGAAGCGGCACAACGTCCGGGCTCACAAAACTATACGAAACCGACATGATTGCTCAACCGCGACTTTGCTGCGATAATGTTGAAACTCTTCAATCCGCCATCGTGAACAACAAAGGAACTTCCTATGCTGACGCGTCATCTCACCGCCCACGGCGCTCGTTGGGCACTAGACGGGCGATTTCTGACCCCCGGCGCCACCCTCGAACAACTGTTGGAGCTGCGCGCCGATGTGCTGGGTGATGCCCTGGCCGCGCTCCAGACAGAGGAGCAGGCCGGAGGCCCATTTCTGCCCCCTATCGAAGACCACCAGGAAGTGTGGGCCAGCGGTGTCACCTACCTTCGCAGTCGAGTGGCGCGCGAAGAGGAATCGGAAAGCAGCGCCGACGTCTACAGCAAAGTCTACGACGCCGACCGGCCCGAACTCTTCTTCAAATGCAACGGCTGGCGCGTCGTGGGCGACGGCACGGCCATCCGCATTCGCAGCGACAGCACCTGGGACGTACCAGAACCGGAGTTGACGTTGATCATCAACCGGCACGGCGAGATCGTCGGCTATACAATCGGCAACGACGTCTCGTCGCGCAGCATCGAAGGCGAGAATCCGCTCTATCTACCCCAGGCCAAACTCTACAACGGCTGCTGCGCACTCGGACCCGGAATCAGCTTGGCCGGAGCCGATCTCACTACGCGAACTACCGATCGAGCTGGAGATCATCCGCGACGGCAACATCGTCTTCCAGGATCAAACGTCGACCGCACAGATGAAACGCCAGTTCGAGGAATTGGTCGCCTATCTCTTCCGCGAACTCCATTTCCCCCACGGCAGCCTCCTGATGACTGGCACCGGGATTGTGCCCGGCGACGGCTTCACGTTGCAGTCGGGCGACAACGTCAGGATCACCATCGACGGCCTGCAACTGGCCAATCCGGTTGCATAGGTGACAAGGCGACCCAATGACGAAGCTCACCACCTTCCCGTTTGAACAAATTGTCGGCGACGCCGGGACCGTAGACCGCGACGCGTCTTTCCGGCCCCGGCCCCGGCGGTCAGCCTGCCGATCACCGTCGAGATGTTGCTCAACGAACCCAGCGGCAATCTCTTCGGCATGACCCAGAACGCGGGCATGGGCTGGGACCCGGACCGCACCGGCGATCCCCAGATGCTCATCGTCAGCACCCAGGGCGGGCTGCGCGCGCGAAGACGGCACGCCCATCGCGCTGGGCTACCACACCGGCCACTGGGAGATCGGGCTGCTGGTGCGTGAGGCGGCGACAGACGCTACGCGCCCACGGCGTCGCGCCCTTCGCAGCCTATGTCAGCGACCCGTGCGACGGACGCTCTCAGGGCACCATCGGCATGTTCGACAGCCTTCCCTACCGCAACGACGCCGCCATCACCATGCGCCGGCTGATCCGTTCGCTGCCGCTGCGCCAGGGCGTCATGGGCGTCGCAACGTGCGACAAGGGACTGCCCGCGACCATGGTGGCCCTGGCCGGTTGCCACGACCTGCCCGGCATCATCGTGCCCGGCGGCGTGACCCTGCCGGGCCAGGACGCGGAGGACGCCGGCACGGTGCAGACCATCGGCACGCGCTTTGCCCACGATCTGATCAGCCTGGACTATGCGGCCAGACATGGGCTGTCGTGCCTGCGGGTCGCCCGGCGGCGGCTGCCAGTTTCTGGGCACGGCGGCCACGTCACAGGTGGTCGCCGAAGCACTGGGCTTGACGTTGCCCCACAGCGCGCTCGGCGCCGTCGGGCGAGCCGATCTGGTTTGACATGGCCCGTCGCTCGGCCTTGGCGTTGCTCAATCTCACCGCCAAGTCGATTTCACTATCCGAAATTCTCTCTGACAAAGCCATCGAAAATGCCATGCTGGTCCATGCAGCCTTTGGCGGTTCGACCAATTTGCTGCTCCACATCCCTGCCATCGCACATGCTGC
>CAVQSG010000027.1:0-66466 GCA_963715415.1 uncultured Chloroflexia bacterium
GCCACTGCCCAGATACCAGACCCTCTCCTCGACGGCGTACCGGACGGCGCATACGCGTATTTTGCCCATAGTTACTTTTGCCGCGTGACGGACGAGAGCGCTGTACTCGCTGTCACAGATTACGGGGTGGACTACGCCAGTATCGTACGGTACAAAAATGCATGGGGCATTCAGCCCCATCCGGAAAAGAGCCACACAGTCGGTTTACGCATTCTCGCCAACTTCATGGAAATGGTTGTCGCCGAACCAACCGCCGCGACATGGTGAGTGAGCAGAGGTCTTGAGTATCACGCGACTCTATCTCATTACCCACGCCCATACGGAGCAGGACGCGGATACCGATACGCGTGTCTGGCGGCTTTCCCACCAAGGAAAACGGCAGGCCGCTGCCTTGGCCGAACTTCCCTGCTGGCGCGAGGTCGCGCTGGTGGCACTGAGCAGCGAACCAAAGACGCGGTTGACGTTCGCTCCCACTCAACACCGATACGCGTTGCCATCCATTGTTGATGCACGCTTTGACGAGCTTCGACGCGGGGGATGGGTTGGCGACTACGGCGATCGAGTGCGGAGGGCATTCGCTACGCCGCAGCAGCGGGCGGTCGACTGGGAAGCGGCAGCGTCTGCCCAGGCGCGTTTCCTTGACGGCGTCGATGATCTTGTCAACACCCATGCGCAACAGACAATCGCGTTGATCTCCCATGGGCTGGTATTGAGCCTGTATCGGGCCTATCTCCTCGGCCGGCCAACTGTGCACTACGATGAGTGGCGCGAGCTGAGCTTCGCGGCTGTTGCGCTTGTCGATCCGGTAAATCGTCGCCTGATCAGCGACTTTCAGGCGGCTGCCGATTCTACGCCGCGCGCATAGCGGTTGTATGACCCCTTGGGGCCTCTTCTGTTGGGCCATATGCTCCCTGCCGCAGGCGTCAACTCACCAGACAGTCAGCACATCAACCGGATTGGATCTCCACGCGTATGAAACTCGAATTTCTAGGCATTGCCGGGGCGATTCGAACGCCTCGGCCCGGTTGCGGCTGTCGAATGCCTCAGCAGCATCCCGTGCCGGCGACCGAGGCAACGTTTCGCCAGGCGCTAGATAAGGTCGCACAATCGGAGCCAAAGCGCGTGATATTCGCTCACATCGAAGAGCCGGACGCAAACTCGCCGGACGAACTGGAAGAGATTGCACACAATCTACGCCAAGAACGGGGATGGGATGTTACGTTTGCCTACGATACTCTTATGGTAGAGTTAGCAAACGCTTAAAATTGGACGAAGCAGGAAGTATCGATTCATGATCATTTATCCCGCCATTGACCTGCGCCAAGGTCGTTGTGTTCGGTTGCGCCAGGGCGACCCCGCTGCTGAAACCGTCTTTGGGGAGGATCCGGTGGCCATGGCCGTTCATTGGGCCAACCAAGATGCGGAATGGCTACATGTAGTCAATCTCGATGGTGCGTTGGGCGCAACATCAGAGCAACTTCACACGCTGCACCGCCCCGACAATATCCTCGTCCAGCATCCAGGCGACGAGCAGCCTCTTGCTCCGCATGACGATCTCATGCGCTTGCTGCCAGTGAATCTGCGCATGCTCTACGGCATCCGCAAGGCCGTCAACATTCCGATACAATTTGGTGGGGGGCTACGCACCCTGGAGGATATTCGGCTGGCGTTGGAGTTGGGAGCAGATCGTGTGGTGCTCGGAACCGCTGCCGTGAAAGACCCGACGCTGGTAACGCAAGCACTTGCTACGTGGGGCGCAGATCGCATTGCGGTCGGCATTGACGCACGAAACGGCAAGGTCGCGACCCATGGCTGGCAAGAAACGAGTGCCATCGACGCCGTCGATCTTGGCCACCAGATGCATGCCATGGGCGTCAAACGTGTCGTCTACACTGATATCAGTCGCGACGGCATGATGTCGGGTGTCAATGTGGAGTCAACATCGCGGCTGGGCGATCTCACGGACCTGCGCGTCATTGCCAGCGGTGGCGTGGCTGGTCTGGGAGACATTGAGACACTCAAGGACTACGAACACTATAATATAGAAGGCGTCATTACCGGGCAGGCAATCTATACCGGAACGCTCGATTTGAAGCAAGCCGTGGAAATCGGCCATCGTCCCTTAACTCGACGTAGCGCAGGGCTCGTCCCCTACCGGCAGACGCGGAACGGCCCCGAGTTTTTGTTGCTCTATAACCTCTTCTTCGAACAATGGCAGTTCCCTCGTGGTGGTGTGCTGAAAGGGGAGAGTGATCTGGAGGCGGCACGACGTGAGTTTGCTGAAGAGACCAGTATCCCGATTCTGCGCATCCACGAGCCTTGTAGTACGACGCTCGACTACATTGCCGTCATCCGTAATTATGAAATCCACCGCACTGTCGTCTATTATCTTGCGGAAGCGGAATCCGCCGAGGTGCGGCTCGGACATGAAGATCATTGCGAGGCGCGCTGGCAAAATTATCGCGACACATGGGAATTGCTGACTGAAACCTCGCCGGAACAGTTGCCCGCACTGGACGCTGCGATGGCTTTTCTTCAGTCTTTGTAGGCGATCTGCTCGGCGTCCATCTCCGTCCCCATAAACATAAAGAAGACAAAGTCCGATTCGACAACAGAGCCTTGGACTCGCTACCATGCTTGCCAGACGAATTATTCCCTGTTTGGATGTGAAAGACGGACGTGTCGTCAAGGGCATTAACTTTGTTGATTTGGTTGATGCCGGCGATCCCGTCGAGCAGGCGCAGGTCTACGACCGCGAAGGCGCCGACGAGCTGGTGTTTCTTGACATAACAGCTACGCATGAGGCCCGCGATATCGTCATCGATATGGTCCGTCGTGTTGCGGATACGGTCTTCATTCCGTTTACTGTGGGCGGCGGGATTCGCAGTGTGGATGACATGCGCGCCCTCCTGTTGGCCGGCGCCGACAAGGTCAGCGTGAACAGTGCTGCGGTCAAGGATCCGGCCATTGTCACCGAGGGCGCCAGACGATTCGGTAGCCAATGTATTGTCGTGGCAATTGACGCCAAACGGCGGCAGGCGGACGAGGCACGTGTGCGGGGGCATGGTTGGGATGTTTATGTGAGCGGCGGGCGCATCAATACCGGGATCGATGCCGTTGCCTGGGCAAAAGAGGTCGAGGCGCGAGGCGCAGGCGAAATCCTGTTGACGTCCATGGATGGCGACGGTACGCAGGAGGGCTATGATGTCGACCTCACGCGCACAGTCAGCGATGCCGTCAACATCCCTGTAATTGCCAGCGGTGGCGCCTGGACGTCTGGAGCACTTTGAGCAAGCTCTGACCGACGGGCAGGCAGCCGCTGTGTTGGCAGCGAGTCTTTTTCATTTCAAGCAGATGTCAATCATGCAGGTCAAAGAACATCTGCTCGACGCAGGTGTGCCGGTCCGCATTCCGCCTCAAGACATCATCCACCGCAGGCTGCCGGAATGAGCGCACGGATTGTCGTTGATGAGACTCTCGCATATGAAGACCTGATCGGCTACATTCGTTTTGATGAGCGAGGACTTGTGCCGGCCGTGATTCAGGATGCTGAGACAGGCTGCGTGCTGATGATGGCCTGGATGAACGTCCGCAGCCTGCGCCGCACCATCGATATCGGCGAGACCGTCTTTTGGAGTCGTAGCCGCCAAGAATTATGGCACAAAGGCGCAACCAGCGGGAATACGCAGAAGGTCTTGCAGCTTGCGATCGATTGTGACGGCGATACATTGTTGTTTTTGGTCGAGCCGGCTGGTCCGGCCTGCCACACAGGCTCGGAGAGTTGTTTCTACCGTGGCCTGGAATGGGGGACTTGATGAATTCCATACTGGATACTCTGTTTGCTACCATTGAATCGCGCAAGGTGGAGATGCCAAACGATTCGTATACGGTTGAATTGTTGCGAGCGGGGCAGAACAAGATCTGCCAGAAGATCGGTGAAGAAGCCGTCGAGGTGGTGGTCGCCGCGCTCGGCGAAGGGGATCGACCGCGTGCTGTCCGAAATGGCCGATATGTTCTACCATAGCTTGGTCTTGCTGTCGGCACGTGGACTGACCATGACGGATCTGGAGGAGGAACTCGAGCGGAGATTCAAGGCATGAACCCCTTTTCCCATGCTTATTTTGTCTCAAGCCCTAAGCGTCCGGCATCGCTTGAGGCTCCTGCGCGCTGGCTATTGTTCCAGAATGATCGCCTGGTCGTGCGTGAGCATGAAGAGCGCTTCGACATGGTGGCGGCAGATGCGCCGGCCCAAATGGATCTAGAACTGGTGCGGACACAATACATGGGCTACCTGAACGGCTCCACGCCGCCCATCCATTGCTTTTCCGGAGAGCTGGACGCGCAGGCGGCGCTTCCGTACGGCTACGCTGCACATAGCGTCCGGAGCCTCGTTGGGCGGGTCGACGATCTTACATTGGCCCTGGCGGGACGCGCCTATCAGTTCATGAACTGGGACCGCAACCACCAATATTGTGGTCGGTGTGCCGCACCAACCGAGTCTGTCAAAGACGAATGGGCGCGAAAGTGCCCCATCTGCACACTTTCGTCCTACCCGCGACTTTCACCCGCAATCATCATCGCGATCACACGCGTTACGGACGCCGGTGAACGTTTGCTGCTGGTGCGCAACCATCGCTTTCCGACCGGCCGTTACAGCGTGATCGCCGGCTTTGTAGAACCCGGTGAGTCGCTTGAGGAGTGCTGCGAGCGCGAGGTCTACGAGGAAGTCGGAGTGCGCATTCGAAACATATGCTACTTCGGTAGCCAGCCGTGGCCCTTTCCGGACTCACTGATGTTGGGCTTCACGGCCGAGTACGAGAGCGGCGACTTCCTGCTGGAAGAGGCAGAGATCGCTGATGCGCGTTGGTTTGCTGCCGATGATCTGCCGCAGGTACCGCCGATCATTTCCATCGCGCGCCGGTTGATCAATTGGTTTGTGGAGAAGAACGGCATCGATTCCGCTGCTCTCCCGGATCGGTGATCATGTGCGATCATCAATCAGCCACGTAGGGGATGGTCATCGGGCCCTCCGGCATAACAGCGATGGGGGTATCGAAGCCGACCCTCTCGACGACACTGCGAATTTCTGCATTCAGATCTGCAATCGGCGTCAAGTTGGCGCATCGCAACTCCGCATCCGGCAGTTCACTGTAGATCGATACTCGACTCTTAAGTTGAACCTGCGCCAATTTCTGTGCCTGCCACTGGTCCACCATGTGAAAACCGGGCGCCAGGACTGTGTCCAAAATTGCCTGGGGAGACGAATGTTCGACAAGTAGCCGGGTGAAGTTGCCGTGGGCCGGGAATCCGTCCTCGCAGCGCGTGGCCACGATAATTTCACCCCCTTCTTCTATGACCTCCGCCGCTGCACACATGCCCTTGACGGTCTGATAGAGATTTTGATCGAGCGGGTAGCCACTGTTCGTCGTGATAACTACCGGGAACGGTCTGTCACAGGCCACCATGGCCGTCTCCTTGACGAAACGGCATCCCTGCTCGTGGGCAGCGACAACCTCACCGCAGTAATAGCCTGTGATCGCACGTTGGTGGTTGAGCGTTACATTGACGCAGAAGTCAACGGACAGCGCAGATCCGTTGGCGCGGATCTGCGCCTGGGTGGGGTTGTTCTCCAGTACGCCCCAGGTGCTGTGCGGGTGGCCAATCACCTAGCGTGATGGTAGTGCATGATCGAATCGATATCGGCTACGCCCGGAAAGACGCCCTTGTATCCGCCCGAAAAACCGGCCATGAAGTGCGGTTCGATAAATCCGACCACGATCCGTCTGTCCGCCTCCACATATGCGCGCGGTTGAACTTCAGCGGAGCGTGTACCCCGCGTGCGGCGCGGCAATTGCCAATGTGCTGTCGTCATAGGCGTCGTGGTTGACGACGCGATAATCCCGTGCGATCTCAGGGCCGACCAGGAGTTCGATTTCGGCGTCCGTGCATGCCCGGTGGGTGCCGTTGCCGATGATGACTGTGAAATCCTTGGCCGGTACATGGGACAGTTCGGCGAAGATCCACGGCAGCAGCCGAGCCGAGGGCAGCGGGCGTGTGACGTCGGCAATCACGATGGCGATATGTTCGCCGGACCTGACGATCTCGCGCAGCGGCTCTGCCTGGATCGGCGCGCGTACGGCGTCGATAAAGCCCTGGTGTTCGTTCTGTAGCCCGGGGACGAAGTGTGGCGATAGTATTGTCACATCGTTTCCCGGCACCTCGACATCTAATCCTTCGCGACCGTACTGGAGGTGGATCTTCATGCTGGGTCTCCTGAGTCACTGTTCCAGAGTTTGCGCATCTCCTCATTACGCTCCAACAACACGTCCAGCGTGCCCTGGTCGTCGATGCGGCCGTCTTTGAGCACGATGATCTTGTCGGCTCGGCGCAGCGCCGGTCGACGATGGGAGACCACCAGGCAGGTGGGCGAATCCTCGCCCTCGCGCTCTTCGCAAAGATGCGCTCCCAGAGTGTGCGCTCCGTGTTCACGTCCAGCGCGCTGGACAGGTCGTCGAAGACCAGCAGCTCCGGATCGCGCACGAACATCGCGCGCGGCCGAGGCTCGCTGGACCTGGCCGCCGGACAGCTTGACGCCCTTGGGGCCGACCATGGTCTCCAGCCCGTGGTCGAACTCGGCCAGGTCTTTCTCCATGACGGCGGTGTAGATGGCCGCTTCGATGTCGACGGCCTCTTCGGGCGTGCCCATCAGCAGATTGTCGCGCAGCGTGCTGCTGAAGAGGCGCGGCACCTGCGACGTGTAGGCGCTGTGCGGCGCGACGAAGAAACGCGACGATCGCGGACAGGCCGTCCATTCCACAGCACCTCGCCCGAGTCCAGCGGCAGCAGGCCGAGCAGGCAGCGCAGCAGCGTCGTCTTGCCCGAGCCGATGCGCCCGGTGATCACCGTGAACGAACCGCGTACCAGGTCCAGATCGATGTCCTCGATGCCGCGCCCGCTGCTGGGGAATCGATAGGTCAGATTGCGGGCCTCCAACCGGTAGAGCCGATCGCTCTCCTGCTTGGCATGGTACGGAATCGACGGGAAGGTCCCGTCCAGCGGTACATCGACCGGCCGGATCAGCGTCTGGCCGCTGTCGTCGGCGACCAACGCGTTCATGCGTTGCAGCGAGACGTTGGTCTGCTTCTGCACGGCGATCATGTTGCCCAGGAAGGTCAGGCCGTCGGTCACCGGATAGAGATAGGCGGTGAAGAGTGCGAAGTCGCCCAGCGTGAAGGTGCCGTCGCCCACAAGCTGACCGGCCATGATCAGGATGATGCCCATGCTGATCTCGATGGTGCTGCGGAAGGCGGTGTGCAGCAGTTCGCTGAAGAGCGTGTCCTTGAGCGCGGCCTTGCGGCGCGTCTCGTTGAGGATTTCGAGCTGGCCGGTGACGCCGACATTGGCGTTGGCCACCTTGACCGCCTGCACGGAGCCGAACATCTCGCCGATGAAGCCGGTGACGCGTCCGGCCGCACTGCGGCGCGCTTCCCGATAGCGCTCCAGCCGTCGGCGCGCCAGGTTGACCAGCACGATCACGATCAGCAGCGGCACGAGCACGGCCAGCGTGATGCGCGGGTTGATGCTGAACATGACGGCCAGCCCGATCAGCGGCGTGATCACGAAGCCGGGCAGATCGACCAGTCGGTCGCCGGCGAAGTTGGCCATCTGGTCGATGTCGCCACGGAAGCGGCTGACGGCCTCGCCGGGCGAACTGGGCAGCGCGGCCGCGCCCGGCTTTTCGAGCACGGCCGTCATCATATTGTTGCGCAAGCGTGCCGTCGATCTTGAAGCGCAACGGCACATAGGCGGTGACGGAGATGAGCAGCCAGACCAGCCTGCCCACGCCCACGCCGACCAGCAGCGCGATCAGCGACCAGTAGTCCCAGCCCAAGGTGGCGCCGTCGGTCAAGTTGGTTGAACAGTTGGCGGATGATCAGGCCCGGCACCAGCGGCAGCGAATGCACACCGGCCCAGAGCACGCATTGAGCAAGTACATGGGTGGATGCATCCAGACCAGCCGCCAACTCATTTGCCAGGTATTCATTTCCAGTTTCTTCATGCCAACACCTGTTCCATGCCTGTGCGCAGCAGTTGGCTGAACCGGGATTCCGGATTCGCCACCAGCGCAATTCGATTGCCTTCTTCAACAATGCGACCGTCCTGGAGGATCAGGATGCGGTCGGCCCGCTGCACCGTGGCCAGTCGATGGGCCACGATGATGGCGGTTCGTCCTTCGCAGCAGGCGATCTGATGGCCCGCTCGATCAGCTGTTCGGTCACCGGGTCCAGCCGTGACGACGCTTCGTCGAGGATGACCAGCCCCGGATCTTCCAGAAAGATGCGCGCGAAGGCCAGCAACTGGGCTTCGCCTGCCGAGAGACTCTGTCCGCCCGAGAGCAGGCGCGTGTCCAGCCCGTACGGCAGACTGCGCCAAGCCAGTCGTCCAATCCCAGTTCATCCAGCGTGTCGAGCACCTGACTGTCCGGGATGTCCGGGTTGAAGAAGGTCAGGTTGTCGCGCACGCTGGCCTGGAAGAGCTGAACATTCTGCGTCACGATGCCGACACGGCTGCGCAACGTCTCCGGGGCCACATGGCGCAGGTCGCTGTCGCCCAGGCGGATGATGCCCGCGGTCGGGTCGTAGAGCCGGAAGAGCAGCCGCGTCATGGTCGTCTTGCCGCTGCCGGTGCGACCCAGCAGGCCGAGGACCTGGCCCGGCTTCAGCTCGAACGAGACGTCATGCAGGATCGGCTCGTCGTCCTCATAGCTGAAGGCCACTTCGTCGAAGGCGACCGCCAGCGCTCTCCGGCAACGATTGCGCCGGCTCGACCGCGTAGATGGTCGGCTCGATGGCCATCAGTTCATTGATGCGGTCGATGCTGGCCGTGGCCGCCTGGAGATCCTTGAGTTCACGCGCCAGTTCCTCCAGCGGCCGCTGCAGGGCGTAGGCGTAGGCCAGCACCAGGTAGACCGTGCCGATGGTGATCTCGCCGATCGACCAGAGGTAGCCGCCCATGCCCAACGCCAACGCGGTGCTGATGCCGAAGAAGACGCTGTTCATGCCCCAGGTCAGGCTGCCGAGCACGAATGCCTTTCGTGTAGCCAAAAACAGCTTGTAGAACACCTGATTCAAGCTGGACCATGACGTAAGGCGTGCCGCCGCTGGCGTTGATATCCTCGGTGCCGCCCAGCCACTCTTCGGTCAGGCCGTACATCTCGGAGGAAGCCTGGCGACGGTCCTTCCAGAAGGGCACGCCGATGCTGACCACGGTGCCCAGCAGCGTGAGGACCATGATGACGGCGTAGAGCGTGTAAGGCCGCGCCGATGCGCCAGTCTTCGCGGGTGAGCAGGACCAGGATGCCGATCATCAGCAGGCCGTTGCCCAGAATGCGGATCACGAACTGGGAGAAGAAGTTGGACAGCTCGTTGACATCGCCGTCGATGCGTTCGATCATGGCGCCGGGCGTGTGTTCGTTGTGGAAGGCCATGTCCAGCTTCAGGCAATGTCGCGCCAGGTCGTTGCGCAGCCAGTTGGTGGCGCGCCATTTGACGTCTTCGGTCAGGTAGGCGGCGCCGGTGCGCACCACCTGGTTGACCAGCGTGACCAGCAGGTAGAGCAGACCCGATGCGCACCAGGGTCTCGTTGGCGACCCCGGCTGAGGCTGCGTCGATGAACTGGCGCACGATCTGCGGGGAGACCAGTTGAAGGCCGATGGTGCTGAAGAGCAACACACCGAGAATGACGACGCGCGTTCTTCTGGGGCGATAGATATTCGGAGAGCAATTGCCAATACTGTCGGACGGGGAGTTTCATGCTGTTTCTCCAAGGGTCAAACGGATGTCGGCGTGGCGACATCCATCAAGCGAACGTGTGCGTTTTCAACAATGCACGGCGCCGGTGGGCGCGATCCGTCAACAGGCGAGTTGAGAACGCCTCAGCACACGTCGACCAACAGTCGACGCGTGCTTCGACGAAGGCAGGCAACGAGCTATTCGCTGCCTTCACAGCGGGTATGCAAATTGGATGTCTTCGGTCTGGTGGACTGCGCCGCTTCATCCACCCGCCGGCGGCGGGCAACAAAAAAGGCCACGAAGCGGATCGCTCGCGACCTGGAACCGGCGTACGGCTATTTGGTCAGCAAGTCCGCGCGTCAGACTTGGTCGGCGCCGGAGCACGTTTTCCAACGGCAGGTATTTCCTGGCGAATTTGCGTGTTCATCATGTAGCGCCTCCTTTTGGCCGTGACCATAGGTTTGTGAGGAGATTGTTGTCGACGACTTGACAACGAACAGACAGAATATCATGATGGGGGAGCGGTGTCAACCCCAACTGCCGAATTTGGGTGCATACCACATTTTGGGGTTTCCCCAAGGAGATTCGTTTCGTGCTCTCGACCGGCGCCCCGGAAAATGGGATGTACCCCACCGGGTTTGGATTTTTCTACTGCGGGATTGTCAACCGGATAGCTGTTGAGTATGATGATTTGGGAGCGTGCGGCATCGGTTCAAGTTTTGCACATACAGGATTGTACCGAGGCAATGTGAAGTCATGACGGGATTTACTCTATTCATCTTCGGCGTAGTCGTGGGAAGTCTGCTCACGTCCTCTTGGATTTCTGCGCGCAATAGGTGGAAAAAAGCACGCGGCATGCTGAAGGCGCCCAATAAAGCCAAAGACGAAGGCCGCACCAGTATCAAGAAGGCAAAGAGCGAAGCGGCCAAAGGACGGTCCGAAATATTTCGTGCCGGATTTGCCATATTCTTGATCGTTCTGGTGTTGGTCATCGGCGTACTGGTCGCCGGATTCATCATGTTGGCCTGATAGCGCGATCGACCTTAGTTCAGTTCGGCGTGAATACTACGACAGAATTCCGGCTATGCTAATTTTGGAAGGCACCGTACAGGGATTACTGGGGCTTCACTAGGTTCTGTTGACATGCTATTGCGAGACCGCCGACACCTCCGGGAGGCGGACTGCAACAGGGTTGATTCCGGCGAGATGGCCGGTCCGCCTCCCGGAGGTGTCGGCTCCAATGTCGGCCAAACGTCAACAGAACCTAGACCGCAAACATCTGATCCCGCTCCGGGCCGACCGAGACGTAGTCGACCTTGACGCCGGCCAATTCGCTCAGGCGGTGGATGTAGGCGCGTGCCTGTTTGGGCAGGTCATCCCAGCGGCGGCACTGCTCGGTGGATGTGAGCCAGCCCTGCCCACTCTTCGTAGACCGGCGTGACCTGGTAGAGCAGCGGCGTGTCCGGCATGGAGTCGGTGATGACCGTGCCGTCGGGCAGCCGATAGCCGGTGCAGATCTTGAGCGTCTCGAAACTGGTCGAGGACGTCGAGCTTGGTGATGGCCAGGCCGGTCATGCCGTTGAGCCAGGCCGCGTAGCCGATGGCCACGCCGTCGAACCAGCCGCAGCGCCGCGGCCGGCCGGTGGTGGCGCCGAACTCGCCGCCGATCTCGCGCAGCTTCTCGCCGTCGGCGTCGAAGAGTTCGCACGGGAAGGGGCCGTCGCCCACCGCCGTGCTGTAGGCCTTGACCACGCCGATCACCCGGTCGATGGCGCCGTGCAGGCAGACCGGCGCCGGAGCTGGCGAAGGCGGCCGTCGGGTTGCTGCTGGTGACGTAGGGATAGATGCCCCAGTCCAGGTCGCGCATGACGCCCAGTTGGCCTTCGAGCAGAATGTCGCTTGTCCTCTTCGATGGCGCGTGCGCGTCATGGGCACGGTGTCGACGATGCGGTGCGGCCAGCTTGTCCCGGTAGTCCATCAGCAGCGCGTAGAGTTCCTGGCCGTCGACCGGCTCGCCGCCCAGGATTTCGATCTTGCGGTTGATCGTGCGCAGGGCATTGTCCAGCCGCGCTTCCAGCCAGTCCGGCTGCAGCAGATCGCCCATGCGCAGGCCGGAGCGGGCGGCCTTGTCGGCATAGGCCGGGCCGATGCCCCGCTTGGTGGTGCCGATGGTGTCCTTGCCCGCGCGCCAGCCTCCTCCAGCTCGTCCAGCGTGCGGTGGTAGGGCATGACCATCTGGGCGCGGGTGCTGATCCAGAGATTGTCCAGGTTGACGCCGGCTTCCTGCCAGGCTTGTCCATCTCCTGCCAGCAGCGCCTGCGGATTGACCACACAGCCGGAGCCGATGATGTTCTGCGTCTCGGGGTTGAAGATGCCGCTGGGGATCAGGTGGAGCGCGTGTTTGCCGATACTCGTTGATCACGGTGTGGCCGGCGTTGTCGCCGCCCTGAAAGCGGATGACCACATCGGCATTCTGGGCCAGATAGTCGATGATGCGGCCTTTGCCTTCATCGCCCCATTGGGCGCCGACGACTGCGGTAACGGTCATGACTTCATCCCCGTTCCGCTGGCTGACCCGGAATGAATCCTATCATTACGTGTCGACTGATGGATCCTATTTGGCGGATTCACCGCCGTCGATGGTCAGCACGGCGCCGGTGATAAATGCGGCCTCGTCGCTGCAGAGAAAGGCCGCCGCCAGCCGCAATGTCCTCCGGACTCGTCCGATTCGGCCCAGCGGAATCAGCGGAATCTGGGACTCGAAGAAGTCGACGGGCATATCGGCAAAGGCCTCGGTCATGATCAGACCGGGCCGGATCACGTTGGAGCGAATCCCGATACTCGGCCACTTCCAGCGCCAGTTTGCGGCTGAAGCCTTCCAGGCCGGCCTTGCTGGCCGCGTAGGCCAGGTCGTCGAAATTGCCCGAAACGGCGCTGATGCTGCTGATGTGCAGCACATTGCCCCGTGTTTGGGCCAGGTGGGGCAGGGCGGACGAGACCAGCTCGAAGGCAGCGTCCAGGTTGATGGCCATCACCTGGCGCCAGGCGCCGAGTGTCATCTCGTCGATCCCCAGCCCGCGGCAACGGCGGCGTTGTTGACCAGGACGTCGAGCCGCCCGAAGCGTCTCCACCGCTGCCGCCACGATCTGTCCAGCGTCCTGCGCGACATCGCCTGGAACGGCGACACGATGCCCAGCCGCGCGTCAATTAGTTCGGCACGTCGCTGCTCAAGTAGATTGACACGACGGCCACAGATGGCCACGGCCGCGCCCTCCGCGCAAGTCGCTGGGCGATGGCGGCGCCGATGCCAGTGCTGCCGCCGGTGACCAGCGCAACTTGCCCGTGCAAACCGATTCGCCGGTTGTCATGTCGCCCTCTGCTTGCGCCGCAATGTATTCGGTGGGCACGGTCCAACGGTGGTATCCCGAATCGTGTGCAAATTCGCAATCTACCAGAGAGAGCAATCCGCTCTTACACAATTCGTGGTATACCACCCGGTCCAACCCGTCACCGACCGGGCTGGATCTGATAGTTGGGCGCTTCTTTGGTGATGATCGACGCTGTGGGGATGGCTCTCCTGGTAGCTGCGCCGCCTGATGCGCACGAAGCTGGGCCTTCTGCCACAGGTCCGGAATGCTCTCGGCGCCGACATAGCCCATGCCGCTGCGCAGGCCGCCCATCAACTGGAAGACGAAGTCCTTGAGGAAGCCCTTGTAGGGAACCTGGCCCTCGATGCCTTCGGGCACCGTCTTGCCGCCGATGTCCGGGCGACGCGTTGCCGCTCTGCGCTGTCTGGTAGCGGTCGCCGGCCCGGCCCTTCATGGCGCCCAGGCTGCCCATGCCGCGATATTCCTTGAACGAGCGCCCCTCGCGAATGACGATGTCGCCGGGCGACTCGTGCAGACCGGCCAGCAGGCTGCCCAGCATGACGGCCGACGCGCCGGCGGCCAGCGCCTTGGTGATGTCGCCGCAGTAGCGGATGCCGCCGTCGCCGATGATCGGGAACGCCAAGCCGGCGTCCCATCTCCGCGCACTCGGCAATCGCAGTCAACTGGGGCATGCCCGCGCCGCTGACGATGCGCGTGGTGCAGATGGAGCCGGCGCCCACGCCGACCTTGACCACGCTGGCGCCGGCCTCGACCAGGTCGCGCACGCCCTCGGGCGTCACCACGTTGCCGGCCAGAATCGGCAGCTCCGGATAGCGATTTGCGCAGCGCGGCGACCGTGTCCAACACGCCGCGACTGTGGCCGTGGGCCGTGTCGATGGCAACGGCATCAACGCCGGCCTCGACCACTGCACGTGCACGTTCCAGCCCACTCGCCCGACGCCGACGGCCGCCGCGACCAAGCAGCCGGCCGCGACTCGTCCTTGGCGGCATGGGGATAGTCCTGTCGCTTGAGGATGTCCTTGTAGGTGATCAGTCCTTTGAGCATACCTCGTTCGTCGACCAGCGGCAGCTTCTCGATGCGATAGCGGTGCAGGATCTCTTGGGCTTCTTCCAGCGTGGTGCCCAACTGGGCCGTGACGACATTCGTCCGGGTCATGTAGTCTGAGATCGGGCGGCTATAGTCGGTGGCGAAGCGCACGTCGCGGTTGGTGAGGATGCCGACCAGCCTGCCGTCCTCGTCGGTGATGGGCACACCGCTGATCTGGTAGCGGCTCATGAGCCGTTCGGCGTCGGTGAGCGTGTTGTCCGGTACCCAACGTGATGGGATCGACGATCATGCCGCTTTCGCTGCGTTTGACCTTGTCGACTTCCTCGGCCTGATCGGCGATGGAGAGGTTGCGATGGATGACGCCGAGCCCGCCCTGACGCGCCAGCGCGATGGCCAGCTCGCTCTCGGTGACCGTGTCCATGGCCGCGCTGAGCACAGGGATATTCAGTTGCAGTCGATCGTGCAGTCGAACGGCGATCTCTACGTCAGCAGGAAGCATCTGCGCATATCCGGGCACGAGCAGAACATCGTCGAATGTCAGTGCTTCTTTGTGAAATCGTAACAGAACGGCCTCCTCAATCGAATGGCCGTTGGTCGAAGCTGCAACCCTATTGGCGCCGGCAATGGTCATTGAGTTTTTCCTCCCATCAATTGTCTGCCAATCTTCTGATCTCCATTCTATCACCGCCCACGCGAACGGTCGAAACCAGCGGCGGATATGGCATCTATCCGCCGTCTATCTGCTACGGTGATTGTTCGATCAGGCGGTGGACAGGCACGGGCGCAGGGTACATCAGCCCGAAAATGTAGCATGCCCCCAGGGGAATGGGCGAATTGGATCTAGCGTCGTCATAGAAAACGTGTTATGATAGCGCCTGGTCGGTGGTGGCGCGAAAGCGCTGGCCGGATCGCCAGGTCCGGATGTCGGGGGACACCACCGACCAGATTCTTTTCCAAGCGTAGATGATCCATCCCCGTCATCCAGGTGAAAGCACCTCATGCAATGTCCCAGCCGATTAGCGCCTTCTTCTTCGGATTCTCAGTTGGCGCCGCTTTATCATTGACTGGGGCATTCTGCTCGTACTGGTTCGGTTTACGCCGCACAACTGGTTCATCGCGCGCTCCTCTGGTCTACCTCATGTTGGCAGTTCTTTTACTCGGTATACTGGGTGCGGTTGCATTGACGCTCTCTTTTCTGTCGGGCACCGTGCTCCTTGCCGTGATCGCGGGCGTCGGTGTCATCCTCGGCTTCTCCGCCATGTTCGCACTGATCATTGCGTTCTGGCTGGTACTTGACTGCCGGTAGTGCGGGGGCACCTACCGCTTGGTCAGGGCGCATGCAGCACTTGGCACAGTCCAGGGGCTGCCGCTATAATTGATCCCTGGATGACTTGAACGGCAGGCGGCCACTATCGCCAGAAAGCGCGACAGAATTGCACCTATGAAAATGCAGATGTCACTTCCGGTCAAAATTGGTCTCGGTTTTGGTCTGTGCGGGGTACTACTTGTTGTCATCGGCATCTTCCGTGGGAATGTGCCGATGAATATGGCAAATATCGCCGTCGCCTTGCTGATCGGGGGAGGCTTTTGGTTTCTGGTCAGCTGGGCAGTTGCGACCGCGGCAGTCGATGTCGAGAAAGACATCGCCACTCTGGAAGAGTCCGACCGAACCACGAATCCGTAGGGGATAGCTGTCGAGCGGTCATCGGATTCAAATCATGGCCTGTAGCCACAGCGAATCCCAAATTTGAATGCAATACCCCAGGAGGAAACGGATGCCGATCGATAGCCATGTGATTGCTGAGGATCCAGCCGTAGATCTCGCCATTGCAACGTTGATGACCGACGAATTAGAGGAGTATATTGTTCGGGATGATCTCTACCGCACCGTGCTCGTGCATACACCACGTGGTGATGAGAAGCTCATGATGACCGGGGGCGACCTGCTGACCAGACTGCATCGTCTGCAGGGCGAGCGGGATCGGCTGGAACCGGCTATGCAGTTGCAGTTTGACTCTGTAAGCGTGCGTGCCGAAAACGTAATCCACAGCCTTAAGTCCCGATTTTACAGCCGATTGCAGCGCGAATTGAAGGCGCGCCTGGACAGCCTGCGATGGTTTCTGGACGACTGTGCCGGAGACGTGAAAAACTGTCGTGCGAATTACCCCTATGAAATGCGCAATCGACAGCGAATCGAGGAGATATTGAAACGGGTTGGTCCCGAGTTGGATGACGAACTGCGAGTGGCGCTTCGTCTGATTGACCACCGGATACGGGCGTTGACTCGCGGAGGCGCCTTTATTTGCGATGAATCGTTGGCAGAAATCTTTCCACCAACTCCCTATTGGTACTTGTACACAACGCCGTAGCACACGTCACCATTTCCTTTTGACACGTTGGCAGACTCAGCCGCCCGGTGGTTGAGTTCGAACGCGTTAGCAGGGCAGTTTCCTGATGCAACGCAATCATACAGCATCCGGATTGAGCGCTTGGATGACTGCCTCGTGAATTTGACCGCCGGTGGCGACGGCGCCGCTGCCACCGATCGGATCATCGCCACGCCAGTCGGTGATTCGCCCTCCTGCCCCCTCAATAATCGGAATCAGTGCCATCAAATCCCATTCATTCAGAATCGGATCTGTCATGATGTCGGCTCCGCCGCTCGCGACAAGAAAGTAGCCGTGGCAATCGCCCCAATTGTTGTATCGGTGGACGCGACGACTCAGCCGTTGAAAGGCCTCGCCATCATGGTATTTGCCAACGTTCCAATGCAGCGTCGTCAGCAGGATGGCCTCCTCGATCGATGCACAGTCGCGCACGTGCACGGGCCGGCCGTTCAGCCAAGTACCCAAGCCGTCGCCGATCAGAAGCTCGCCGACAATCGGTTGGTGGATCACGCCCAATATCGGGCGGCCGTTCTGAACCAGCGCGATCAAGGTCCCGAAGAGATAGCTGCCGGCCACGAAGGTTTTCGTTCCATCGATGGGATCCAACACCCATTGATATTCGGCTTCCGGATTGCTCCGTCCGAATTCTTCACCCACCACACCATGGCCAGGAAATTCGCCGGCAATTAAGTCACGCATGACCTTTTCCGCCTGGCGGTCGGCAATGGTTACGGGCGAGGCGTCTTCCTTCAATTCAACAGCATAGGACTGTCGAAAATAGTGTCGAATGATGTCGGCGCTGGCGGCGGCCAAGCGGAGAGCGAATGGGCCGAATTCGGCCATGGCAGTGGAGGTCGGCCGCTGCTGTTTTGGTAGGTTGTCGATCATGCGTCTGGGTCCGTCACAAAGTAGTCTGCTATCTGGTCACGCAACTCTTTCCCCAGCAGATCGAGGCAGTAGAGCCACGACTCATAGGGGAGCAGCCTGCCTTCTGCTGCCGACCGGCGTTGCAATACGGCAGTCTCGAAATCGGAGCGTGCATTGGACAGATTGCCACGTATTGCCCATCCCAGACCGGCAAGGAGGTAGACGCCCCAATGTTGTGCCGAATCTTCGTTCAATGCGGCCAGAATACTGCTTAGCCCTTCGCCGTCCGGATCCCCGAGATAGTAATGCGCAAGAATATACTCCATCACAGCCGGCTCAACATCCGGCTCCAGATCCCGCTTCACGATCTGACGCCAAATGGCCTGCGCTTTGTCTGCTTCACCTTGCCGGAAATGGATGATTGCGTGCCAGAAGCGTGCCCGCAGCGGCGACCGTTGGTCCCGTCGAATGAGCTGCAGTGCAGCGTCGTAATCACCTTGGCGAATCAGGCGAACATAGCTGAGTGTTAGCCGGGATTGATAGTCATCGTCACGGTCAATTGCTGCATTGAGAAAACGTATACTCTCGCCGGCGTCACCGGAATCCAGGGCCTGTAGAGAACGCAAGCTCAGCACATAGCCTTCGTCACGTCGCCGTGGTGTCGACTCAGCATTGTCCGGCCCGTCGCTGTAGTGTTCGTCTACCCATTCGTCCATACGATCGAGCGTTGCCAGCGCCTCATCGGGCCGATTGAGCCGGACAAATAGCAGCGCCAATTCGCCCCAAACCGCTAGATCGCTTTCCGGCCGTTCAGCCACTTTGCGGAGACGCTCAACAGCCGCCTCCGGCTCTCCTGACTGGAGTAGGAGTCGGGCAGCGTGGGCTTCCCATTGGTTGTATTCTTCGACGTCTACTTCTTCTTCAATTTGTGCGATTAGGTCGAGCGACTCGGCGTAGCGTTCACGCATGGTCAGGTACGCCTGGAGCGATATGGCTGACTGGAGCCAGACATTTTGCAGGCGGCGGTTGGCAGCCATGCGCCGCGCTCGTGGTACCCGGCGTAGCTGAGTTACGATCTTTGCATAGAGCGGGATCGCAGCATCGTTAAAGTTGGCGGCATTGACCTGTGCTTCTTCAAGCAAGGCCTCCCAGCTACCTTTGATGGGTTGTGCATCGCGCTGTGTGCTCATCTATCGCCGTCTCTGTGTCGGTCCACGCCATTGAATTGAGGATTGGCCAGCACGCGGCTGTTCATCCGTTGTTGAATCAACCGAGATCGATCTCGCGTTTTGACCGTTGAGAGCAACGTATCGGCGCGCAGTTCGGGCAGGTTGTAACAGGCACCATGGAGTGCATCGGCGAGCTTTTGCGCCAGTCCTCGGTCGAACGCTGCATGTTCCATGTTGATTACGATCGAACGCAGGCTGGCATTGGCGAACATCCCGGCGATGCGGTTGGCTTCTTCTTGCGCCGGCATGCCGGTCATGCTGACGTTGCCCGCTCCGTCCGTGAGCAGGATCAAGAGCGGGCGTAGTTCCGTATCGCGTCGCCGTGCATTCTCGATCACCTGCCACGAGAGGAAGAGCCCACTGCTCAGTGGGGTCTTGCCGCCAACCGGGATGTCCTGCAGCGCTTTTTGGGCCAAGTCGACGCTGCTGGTTGGCGGCAGAACCAACCGCGCCTTGTCGCGTTGAAAGACAACAAGACCGACCTGGTCACGGCGTTGATAGGCGTCGACCAAGAGGCTGAAAATCGCGCCTTTGGTCGCCTCCATGCGCTCGCTGGCAGCCATGGACCAACTGGCATCGACCGCAAAGAGAATCAAGTTGCCCGTACGGCGGACGCGCACCTTACGCTGAAGATCGCCGCGCCGTAGCTGGAGTGCAAGTTCGTTGGTTGCTTCTTCGTGGCGTTTGCGCTGGTAGGGCGCTGCAGCACGTAGCGTGGCGTCGAACGCGATATCGTCAGGTCTGTCACCGGCTGGTCGCGCCTTGATATAGCGCCCGCGTTTGCGTTCTGTGCGGGTATACGAGCGCTTTCCCGCACGCTCGCGCGTCATCTTATCGAGTGGTGTGTCGATCCGTTTGGTTTCGAATGTGTCGCCGATCTGGACCGGCTTACGTGCGCCCTTGTTGTCTCCGGGTGACGAACTCTGCTGTGGCGATGCGTCCGGCTGCGAGACACCACCCTCGCCAACTTCGCCGGCATCGCTCAGATCTGAGTCGTCACCCTCTAGACTTTTTTTTCATCGGCCGTGGCAGCGCCTTGGGCTTCAGTCGCCTCATCTTCGTCACCCATGGCTTCGTCCGCTTCGGCGCGGGCCTGGCGCATGTTTGCCTGTAGCTGATCCGGATTGAGCACAGACTCCTGAAACGGTTGTTTTTTCATACGGTGCGGCAGGGCCAACTCGGCGGCCAGCAAGATGTCGCGGTCGGAAATCGCCAGACGCCCTTCAAACGCAGCCTGGGCCCTGGCCGTGCGCAGAATCGACAATGTCGGCGCGATGGCCGTCCACCTTAAAGCTGGATGTCAGTGCTGCGATGGTATAGAGGTCCCTTTCGGAATATGTCACCATGGGGAAACGCTGGCGAGCGGCCACAATCCGGTCGCTCATATCGCCTTCCGCATCGTCATAAGCGTCGTCGAATCCATCCGGATCCTGCTCAAAGTAGATGCGACGCCGCAATACCTCCACACGATCGCCGGCCTCGACCAGCCCGACCACATCTACAGCGTGGGCAAAGCGATCAAGCAGCTGTGGCCGTAGATCGCCTTCTTCCGGATTCATCGATCCGACCAACACGAAATTGGCTGGATGTTGAAAGCTGATCCCTTCTCGTTCGACCACATTGACGCCCATGGCCGCGCTGTCCAACAGAAGATCCACGACGTGGTCGTCAAGCAAATTTACTTCGTCCACGTACAATACGCCGCGATTGGCGGCCGCCAGAATTCCCGGTTCGAAATGTCGTTCACCGCGCTGAATTGCCTTTTCGATATCGAGGGTGCCGACTACGCGGTCCTCAGTGGCACTGACCGGCAGATCCACAAAGGGAGTAGAACGAGCTTCACCGGTCAGCACACCTTCCCTCTCCATGCGCTCCCGGCACTCGTCACAATAGAGATCCGGCCGGGCGGGATCGCAGCTAAACCTGCACCCATGGGCGATTTCGATTTTCGGCAACAGAGCGGCCAGTGCGCGTGCCACGGTGGACTTGGCCGTGCCGCGTTCACCGCGGATGAGAACGCCGCCGATTTGGGGGTTAATGGCGTTGAGAATGAGGGCGCGCTTCATGCGCTCCTGGCCGACGATCGCTGTAAATGGGTAGGTCATTCGCATGAGAAAGGTTCCTTCGCAAACAGTGTGGAAGTTGTCCAGAAACAAATTATAGATGACTTTCGGCGAGGCGCGAAACTTTTCCGCCCGCCTTGCGTAGTGCTCCGGGGAGAGTTTACAATCCGACGCATATTCGCTTGCTCTGCGTTATAAGCTCCGATTTGCAGCGCCGACCGGACCGATGTCGTTGACGAGATGCCATCAGGAACGGCGATGGGGACGACGGCATGACCACGGAAGAAACGAGTCAAATATGAACGACCAGGAGCAGATCTGGTTGGAACAGGCCTTGGAGGGGGATCAGGCGGCGTTTGGTCGCCTGGTTGAGGCGTATCTGCGCCCAGTCTATAACCTGACCTACCGTATGTTGGGCGATTCGCATGAGGCGGAAGATGCGGCGCAGGAAACGTTTTTGCGCGCATATGCGCGTTTGCAGCAGTACAACCCGAATCATAAGTTCAGCACATGGCTCTTTTCGATCGCGAACCACCACTGTATTGACCGGCTGCGCAAACGGCGCGCCAGATTTGTCTCGATCGACGATAACCCTGTCCTGCAAAACCTTGAGGGGAAAGCGACGGCACCGGAAAGCAATGCCCTGCGGATGGAGCAGAATGCCGACATTCAGCGGCTCTTGGGTCGCATGGAACCGGACTATCGACTGCCGTTGATTCTGCGTTACTGGGAAGAGTACAGCTATGACGAGATCGCCGAAGCTATGGACTTGAGCGTGTCTGCCGTCAAGAGCCGCCTGTTCCGGGCGCGCAAACAGATGGCCGAACTCTATCGCGAGCACGAAGCTGTTACGTCGCCGCCACCCTCCGCGCGCCGTGAACGGGAGTTGTCACAGACCGTACCTGCACGAGGCAGCGACGGTCCGCCCATGTACCGACTTGCTTGGGGTACTGGGTAAGATGTGTTTCCGAACTGGATCAGGTATCTCTCAATTTGTCGGGGCAGGGCTTGTCTTCTACCCAAGATAGGCAGCAAGGGTGCTCCCCTAGCGCAGGATGAAGGTACGGGATCAGGGTATAAGAGACCGTGTTGAAGGAAACAGAGGTGTAGGATGCTCGACAATCGACTAACATTTCGTCCATACGAAGCAGCGCCCGCCCATGTTGAAGAAGAGTTTGGTCTGTTGATGTCTTTGGCGTTGGACGATTTGCTCGACGATCAAGAACAGATTGCATTTGACGAGTACCTGGAGCGTTACCCTGCGCTGGCTGATGACTGGCGCCAGTGGCAGGAGTTGAACGAGCGGCTCTGTGCCGTTCCGTCCGTGTTGCCGCCCGCCGGGTTTATGGAAAACTTTGAAGTTCGTCTGCTGCAACAGGATCGCCGACGTCGGCTTTGGTTGGGCTTCGGCTTTGGTGCCGTCGTCATGCTGCTGTCCGTCGGTGTCATCCTGGGAACGGTCTCACTTGGCGCGTTTGTAATCTTGCGCCAACCTGATTGGCTGACCCAACTGGTGCATGCACTTGCGTATTCGTCAGCTGCTGCTGCGGCCGGGTATCGATCGCTGCAAGTGGCTGTCGAAAGCATCGCATCATCCGGCCAAATGCGTACATTCGGGCTTCTCTACGCAGTTGTGTCGACGGGGCTCATCGGCGGGTGGATCGTCTTCCTGCGGCGCACGACGCGCATCTCCGGTGCATCGCCCAACCAGACAAGCGCTGCCTGACAACAGTTTCCGGCCGCAAAGCGGGACAGTATGTCGGCTATGTCTGCACTTAATGAAGCTGCGGATGTTCGATTCGGACTTCGCATGAGTGGTTTTGAGGGATTATGTCTGCCGTGAATTTTGCGCTTTCAAGCGTATTGCCGATCAACACGATACGGATGGCTTCTGCCCTGGTGCTCGTCGTTGCGCTGAATTTATTGCTTGTTGGGCAGGCCCACGCCGAAGATGATCAGAGCTTTGTTCGATTAAGCGGCTCTCCGGCCACGCTTTCTCTGCATCGGTCGTTCAACCGACGAGTTGTCCAGAACCAAATTCTGAATGGCGATTTTACCGTCAAGAGCGGTGAATCGGTTTCGTCAAACGTGACGGTCTACGACGGCAACGTGAAGGTCGAGAGTGAGGGGCGAATCGACGGCAATTTGGTCGTCTACAGTGGTGACATCGAAATTGAGGAGGCAGGCGTCGTGGAAGGTGATGTCTCAGCATTCAGCGGTGACATCGAACTTGCGGGCACTGTAGGCGGCAATGTGGCATCCTGGAGCGGCGACGTCGATCTCGACGCCACGGCCAATATCGGTGGCGATATTAGCGTTTTGAGCGGAAATATTGGGCGTGCTGACGGCGCTGTCGTCGGCGGGAATCTGGTACGCGGGCCGACGTTGAATTTTGCGGTGCCCGCATGGAGCGCTCCGTTTCAGTTTGACGGCAATCCTGACGCGGCCGGGTCAGATATCGACCTGCAAGCGGGCAATGGTCGTACGAGTTTCCTAGATCGCGTCGGTCGCTTCTTTCTCAACCTGATGCTTGCAGCCCTTTTGGCACTACTATTTGTCCCACTGGCTGCCGCATTGACATTTGCCAAACCGGGTTATGTGGACGGCGTTGTCGAAACCATGTGGACGCAGCCGGCGCTGAGTTTCATCACCGGGCTGATCGCCACACTGGTACTCGCATTCATCTCCATTTGCGGCATTCCGCTGCTTCTTCTGATTGGGCTCAACTTCGTGGGCTGGACCGCACTCTCGCTGGCATTGGGGCGGCGGTTGGCGGTCGGTGTGCGCGCAGCATGGTCTCCGGTACTTTCCACAATCGCGGGTGCCATCCTATTGAGCATCCTGCTTGTGCCGCTCTGGTCACTGGGCGGCTGTTTCCGCTTTATTGTCATGGTCAGCACCTTCTTGGTCGGCGCCATCGGCGTAGGCGGTGTTGTACTGCCGTGGCTGCAGCGCGCCCGTAACGGTCACTCTCGCCAGTTGCCGGCAGAATCGACGGCTGTTACACCGGTCGCATCTTCTGAATCTATGTCGACGGGCCGTACCGCTGTTGTCCATGGAGCTGACGATGGGCTTCTGCGTGGTGCAGAGGTCGACGTGATCGACAGAGACGAGAACGATGAGATAGAGGATGACTTTACGCGGCTCGTTGGCGTTGGACAGGTGCTGGACGCACAGTTCAAAGTGGCCGGCATACGAACGTTTGCGCAACTTGCATCATTGTCACCCGACGAGATAGCCGAGATCGTCGGGTGGTCTGTCGAACAGGTCGTGGACGCTGAATTTATCGAACAAGCGGCGGAGTTTGCACAGCAGACCGATTAGACATGGATTACGCCAGATACTTCTCCAGACCCAGTCTTTCGAATTGCTCTCGCGGAGCATCATTCCCCTTCATCAACCCGACCATCAGTTGGATCATACGTTCCTCCACAACTGCATCCGTGATGGACGCAGCCTGTTGCGGATCCGCCGTGAGGTCGTACAACAGTGTGCCGAACCGATGTGGGTTGAGATAGGTCCGTGCCGGTATTTTGAGTGTGCGACAACCCTTGGTAAACGAAAACGGCGCGGCCAATTCCATCTCCTTCAACTCAGAGGCCGTGAATCGATGACGCATGTGGGTCGGCATGAGCGTGTATTCATAGAGCGGATCATTCTCCTCGTCCACCGGCGCCCGCATGTAGACATAACGACCGTCAGTCACGTTGACATGGCCGCCGTGAATGCCGAAGATGACACCCTGCCGGCCCGGACTGTCGCCCGCGATGGTGGCTGCCAGTGGAATCCCTTGCATGTCAGGTGGCAGCGGCACTTCGAAGAAGTCGAGTAGGGTCGCCCGGCAGGTCAATCATCTGCACCAGCCCGTTGACACGTTGTTTCTGTCGGCCCAGTGCGCGGATCCCAAATAAACAACGGCGTGTGGGCGACTTCGTTGTAGAAGGGTTGCACCATCTTGGCCCACCAATCGTGCTCGCCCAGCAGAAAGCCATGGTCCGTACAGACGATCAGCATGGTGTCGCCCCACATGTCCAAATCATCCATCAGATCCAGAACTTTGCCCAGATACTTATCGCACATACTGAACAGCGCGGCATACTCGTAGCGCACATGCTGGACCTCTTCCGGTCGTTCCGTGACCGTGCGGTAGGGCGGCCAATCGAAGTGGTCGCCCTCATAATCGTCGGGATAGAGCGTCTTGAACTGTTCCTGGGTAAAGAAGGGCTCATGGGGATCGAATGTCTCCAGCTGCAGAAACCACTGTGACTCCGTATGGTTCCGGCGAATAAACTCCAGGCCGGCGGCAAAGGTCTTGGCCTGTGGTTGTTCCTCTTCGGACTGCATAAAGCTCCGGTTAATCCAGATCCTGTCGCCACATTTGGGGCGAGCCCGATTCGAGCACTACCGGCGGGATCTCCGGGTCGCGTACCTGTCCCTTCCACAGATCTCCTTCCTGTCCGCGCTGAAACTCCCACGTGTTGTAGCGTTGATGGTAGGTGGCTCCGCCGTCCTCGAAATAGTGCTGATGATCGGTTGTGAGATGGGTGTAGACACCGTTTTCCTTGAGGATTTCGGGCATCGAGTCGTCAAACGGCTCCAGTGGTCCCCAACTGCGATGCAGAAAATTATAGCGACCGGTATGTAGCTCCCTCGCGCCGGCATGCAAGGCATGCTGGCCACGTAGCTGTTCTCAAATGACACCGTTCGATCGTTGAGGCGCTGGAAATTCGGTGCATGTGTCCAGTCGCATCCATAGGGCGGCAGCATGTGGCGGTTTAGCGTGTCAAACATGACCATAATTGCTTTCATTGAAATTCTCCACAGGATATTGGTGATTGTCGATTTGGGTTGAGGGGGGCTGGATGACAGGTTGGCAAAAGTATTGTAATCTATATGGGCCGAATTGATGGCTGCATCGGTCATGGCAACCGTGCCCGTGCTCCTGCTCTTTCTACTCCTGCAGCGTTTCCTGGTCCAGGGTCTGGCCACCACCGGTCTCAAGGGATAACCCGGGAAATGGCGGAACGATGACAATTCGGCGGCTATCGCCTTGTTTCGCGTTCCTGTACAAGCAGTCGATTGATCAGGGTCAGCAGGGGCCCTTGCTGCTCGAATCCGCTTTCGCTGTAGTCGCTGATGCCGAGATAGATGCGGCTGCGTGCACGGCGAACGAGGCCTAGCAACAGCCTGCGCATGGTCTCTTGCCGGTAGCTATATTCGTGAAAATCGCTCCACATCTCATGCTCCGGCCAGCGCGGCGAGAGGACAAATGGGTGGGTCAGCGGCTGATAGAGCCGCTCCCACCAGCCGGATGCTCCGATGTCGAGCCAGAATTGCACCTCCATCGGCCGGTTGCGCATGAGAAATGTGTAGGCCGGCGCCAGAAAAACCGCATGCTCTGCCTCCTGCCAACCCGGCACGTAGAGTGCCCCCAATGCCCCGCTTTCGAAGAGTTTGACATATTCGCGGCCGAGTACCGTGTGTAACCGATCCTCGCCATCGGACTGAATGCTTTCCAACGCCCAGCGAAACTTACGCACCGATTCGACCATCTGATTGGCGACCCGCGCAGCGTCAGCTGCTGCATGAAAACCGAACCCGGGCTGGCTGAGCACTTCGCCGAAGATGCGTGCGATGAACTGATCCAGGGGTGCCGACTGTCCGCTGCCACGGTAGGCCACCAGCCAGTCGGTCAATCGATCGTAGCGTTCGCCCAGCGTAAAGGTAATCCGCTCCTGTACAACCGGCACCAATGTGCCGAAGCGTCCCAACTCGATGGTGCGCCGTCGCGGCGGGTAGACGATCTGGCTCAACAGGCTCGCTCGGACCGGATCGAGACCGTCGATGGCCAGAGTCAGGGCCAAGGTTACATCCTCCGGCGCCGGACGCAGTTCCCACTCCGGGTGGGCGAGCTGGGCCAGCGTGACGAGCGCGCGCGCTGTCGGCTCATCCTCGAGCGCGTGGCTCGGGCGGTGGGTCGTCAGTGCGATGCCGTGTTCATCGAGTGCCGTCTCCAGACTAAAGCGTAGCGCGTCGCTGACAAAGGGCGCCAGCAGCGCGATGGCGCCCGGTTCAACCCCTTCATCGACGACCAGGCGACGTACCGATTCCGCGACCCAGCGGATCATCTGCGGGTAAAAACGAAAGCCGATTTCAGGGATATGTAGCGCTGCCAGAGGATTGTCCTCTACTCCGACCGCGGCGACCATCGTCGAACCGTCAGCTTCTCTTACGTCCGAACGACGCCGGCCAACGGCACGGCCGATGCGTGTCGCCAGCGAATCAACCTCAGCCGCCATCACGAAGCTGGTTGTCGTACGTGCTACAGCATCGCAAAGCGCGGCCAACTCGGAACCGCCCTCCGGGTCCGCACCCAGAAAGGTTCGATAGCCGCCATCGTCGTCTGCGATCAGCAACGCGCTGTCCAGGCTTGGGAGCCACTGTCGAACCAGATGGTGGGCCGTACGGGTGTCCTCTTCCACGTTGTCAAAGATAAGGTGACGCCGAGAGCGAAAGAGGTGGGTCCGGCTCCATTCATTGACCAGTACCGCGTCGTTGAAGAGCGAGACCTGCAGGCTGAAATCCACCAGCGTGTCGTCCAGACAGAGTCGGCGAAAGCGCTCGCTGATGCGGGCCGCTGCGCGCAGCGCGTTCAACCGGGCCGTGCGCTGCTCGCCGAGGGGTACGGCCAATTCCAGCCGTTGATACGCTTCGTCAAAGGATAAGCTGTTGAGCGCGGCCTTGTTCATATTATCGAGAACTTGGCTGATGACACGACTACGCTCGATGTGGATGCCATCAAATTCGCCCTGTTCGATGGCTTGATCGACAAAACGCCCCATGTGATATTGGCTGGTTTCCAGCGTCAAGAAGACAGGTTCGCGTCTGGGATCGCGGAAGCCGGCCGACGATGCCAGCAAAGGCCAGTAGAGTTCAACTGACTGCCGCACCAGACTTGCAACCGTTGTCACCATGGGCGGAGCGCCAGGCGGCGAATCGGGGCTGCGCAGCGCCCGGTGGTAGGGCTTCGCCAACGTGCGCTGCGGTGTAATGATGACGATATCGTCGCCGCGCATTCTCTCCTGCCGCAACAGCCAACGTGCACGTGCGACCGCCAGCGACGTTTTGCCGCTGCCGAACGGTCCACTCAGGTATAGTTTGTTGACAGCTTGGATGGCGGGTAAAATTGGCGCATCTATTTGTTCCATCCCGCTATTGTAGAGCGAAATCAAGCCTATGCAAACCTACGCGATTCCTCTTGTTCCCGGACCGGTCTCGATTCCACCGGAAGTTCGCACAGCCTATGGGACCGACTACGGCAGCGCCGATCTTGAGGACGAGTTTTTCGCCCTTTACACTGAATGTGAGCGGAAACTCCAGACGATCCTGGGCGCAAACTGTCAGATTGCCATCCAGAGCGGAGAGGGGATGATCGCACTTTGGGGCGCGCTCAAGAGTGTCCTACGACCGGGCGATCGTGTGCTGACCGTATCAACCGGCCTGTTCGGCAAGGGCATCAGCGACATGGCCCGCGGATTGGGCGCCGAGGTAGAGATCGTCGACTTCGGCCTGGATGGTGTCGCCGACGCCGGGCGGGTGCGGGATGCTGCACGTCGATTTCGCCCCAAACTGCTGACCGCGGTACACTGCGAAACGCCCTCAGGTACTCTCAATTCTCTTCACGAACTCGGTAGCATCTGTCGCGAAGTTGATGCGCTCTTCTATGTAGACTTTGTGGCCAGCGGTGTGGGTGTTCCGGTTAACGTTGACGCCAGCCACATCGATCTCGGTCTTCTGGGCAGTCAAAAGGTGTTGAGCCTCATGCCCGATCTTTCGATGGTGACGATCTCCGCGCACGCCTGGGATGCCATTGCCGCCACGGCCTATAGCGGCTATGACGCGCTGGCGCCGTGGCAGACCGCTGTCTCCGAGCGATATTTTCCCTATACACATAATTGGCACGCCATGGCCGGGCTCAAAGTGGGCCTGGATCTTCTGTGCGCAGAAGGAATAGAGCAGGTCTATGCAAGACATGCGGACGTGGCCGCCTTTTGCCGGCGACGATGTCGCGAGATTGGTCTGACCCTTTTTCCGACTAGCGACGATATTTGCTCACCGACGGTAACCGCAATCCACGTACCCGACGGCCGGCCCTGGTCGGATTTTGACGCCGCGCTTCGCAGTCGCGGTATGGTCGTCGGTGGCAACTACGGACCTCTGGCCGGTAAGGTCTTTCGCATCGGTCATATGGGCAACCAGGCAAGGATGGAACTGGTCGCCCAGGGAATGGAAACGATCGATGCTGTCTTGAAGTCCGGATGAAGAAACGAGAGTAAGCAGCGCGCATGAATCTTCACGATCTGTTCGAAATTCCGCGTAGACGCACGCCGGACAAAGCTGTGCTTCAGAGCGAAGTCAACGGCGTTGCCCGTGAACTGACCTACCGGCAACTGTACGACACAGTCGACCAACTTGCGGCCGGTCTACAGCGCTGGGGACTGGCAAAGGGGGATCGCGCCGCGTTCTACTGCAACAGCCGGCCTGAATTTGTGATTGCCTATCTTGCTGTCTTGCGGGTGGGTGCGCTGATGGTGCCGATCAATCTGCGCTATCGCCGTCTTGAAATCGGCCACATTTTGGCCGACTGCACCCCGCGACTGCTTGTAACGGAACGATGCCAGAGCGAGATTCTTGCCGACGTCGGCGATGCACTTGCACCATTGGCCGCGATACTCTATGCAGACGATCTGCAGCAGTGGCTGGGAGAGGCGGATCATCTGCAGCCGGTCACCGTGGAAGGTGATGATCTGGCGATGATCATCTACACGTCCGGCACGACAGGACGCAGCAAGGGCGCCATGATTACCCACAACAACGTGCTGGCAACGGTGACGGGTCTGGTCAACGCATGGGCATGGGAGCAATCGGACCTGCTGCTACTCTGTCTGCCGCTCTTTCATACCCATGGACTGATCGTCGGCCTACATTGCGCGTTGGTCGCCGGCGCCACTATCCTGTTGCGACCGGTTGTCGACGCCGATGCGATCATTGCCGATTTGGTCAGCGGGGCCCCGACCCTTTTTTTTGCTGTGCCGACCATTTACCTACGCCTGATCGACCGGCTGAGGTCTCGTGGTCCGGTCGATCTGAGCCACATGCGTCTCTTCTGTTCCGGGAGCGCGCCGCTGGCCGCCGAAACACACGTGGAGTTTGAAGAACTGACCGGATTCAAGATACTTGAGCGGTACGGCATGACCGAAACCGGGATGAACTTGAGCAATCCTTATGCAGGCGCCCGGGTACCCGGCAGCGTCGGGACGCCACTTCCCGGCGTTTCCATGCGCATCGTCGAGCAGAGCAAGATGACAGATGTAACCCCCGGTGAAGAGGGTGTGCTGCTGGTACGGGGCGGAAACGTCTTCAGCGCCTATTGGAACGCGCCTGAAAAAACGGCTGAGAGTTTTGTTCACGATGAATTGGGACGGCGATGGTTTGTCACCGGTGACCTGGCTCGCCAGGATGCAGAGACGGGCTATGTGACCCTTCTCGGTCGCAGCCATGAACTGATCATCAGCGGCGGTTTCAATATCTATCCACGTGAAATCGAAGAATTGCTCGAAAGTTTCGACGGCGTGATTGAAGCAGCGGTCATCGGCGTTTCCCATGCGGAGTGGGGTGAGGTGCCAGTGGCCTACCTGGTCTGTAACGGGACGCTGGATCCGGAGCGTCTGATGGCCTACTGCCGTACGCAATTGGCGGGCTTCAAGGTTCCCAAGGCCTTCTACGAGGTGGATGCGTTGCCGCGCAACGCAATGGGAAAGTTACAAAAGCACCGACTGAAAGGCGAACGGGACTCGTAATCTGTCACTGATCGCTGTTCAAAGACAAGATAGCGGTTTCGACCCCCCCCCGGCGGTTGGCTGCGGACAAGCACCTAAGCTGAACCGGATCTTGTGGAGTTTCGCATCCCTGGCACTGGTAACGAAGAGTCCCGATAGCGAATCCGCTGATAACCGGTGCCGGGGGCGCTGGCCTACACTCTGAAAATCCTGGTGAAGTACACTTCATCGCCTCTGTACGAGACGGACAAGCACCACGAACAACAGCATCCCCAGGGCGCCAAGCACACCGTAAAAGAGCTTTTCTTGCTGCTGAAGCGGGACATAGTCAAGCGCCAAATCCATGGCCACATCTCGTGCCACCGCTGCGGCTATGTTGGAAGATGATGGTCCGGTCGTAGCGGTTGCTTGCGCAGCCGGCGCCGACGGCATTGCTGCGGGAGGGCTGGACGAAACTGTGGCAGCAGCAGGGCTTAACCGCGCCAGGATCTGCTGGTCCAGCGCCTGAAGACCCTGGCACGTTAAAGACTTCGCTGTGCTGTCGATCAGTCTCTGGCTGACGCCGGCGATACGCCCGCCAATTTGTACATCTCCGCTATAGTGGAGAAGTGTGCCACTGTCGATTTCCTCGAGCCGCAGCTTTCCCTCGCCTGACACAAATCCCGGTGCACCTTGGCCACTCACTGTCATGCGGTAGCTTTCCAAGAGCATGACGTCGGTCACCGCGATGCTGCCCTGAAATTTGCCCTGGACAGGCCCTACGCGTACATTCATCGCCGCCCGGTATTCATTTTCTCCCGTCTCCTCAAGCTGTTCGCCGCCTGGAAGCGCCTGGGTCAGAACGGCTGGATCCATCAATGATTCCCACACGATCGCAGGTGGGGCATCAAACTGGTAGCTTCCCTCAAGTTTCATGACAGTACCTCCTGGTTCTATTGCCGCGTCCGACGTCGTCCGGCGGGAACGCCGTGACCACAGCAGCCGGTTATACCGATCGATACTATCCGTCTAGCCGTTTCTGCTGTGTCCCGCACGTGCGACGGTCAATGAAGATTCGATCATTGTAGGTGCGGTGGGTAGCACTGTCAAACCGATTCCGAATTGTCGATCCAAGGGTTTTCGTGCCACGGTCAGGAGCAGATGCCCACACCCAGCGTCCTGTGAATCCCGGCAGAAATCATTCTACTGTGCTACCCAGGTAGAGACTCTGGATTTCTGTCGAGGTATTCACACCCAACTGATCTAGCCACGAAAGCGCCGGCCGAGATTTGGTCGTGCGCCGCCCTGGTCGGTATCATGATGGGGTATGAAGTCAATGCGAACCAACATGATGCAGGTTGTGCACCTGCCAAGCGCGAGGATGTTTCTTGTGGCCAGTGAAAAGTCAATGGATAGCCCGCCCGCCGGCAGCGAACACAAATCAACGGACTTTATCCGACAGATAGTCGAAGAGGATCTTCGCACCGGCGCAACCGCTGGCCGGGTCGCCACGCGATTCCCGCCGGAGCCCAACGGTTTTCTGCACATCGGCCATGCCAAGTCGATCTGCCTGAACTTTGGTGTTGCGCAGGAATTCGGCGGTCAGTGTCACCTGCGCTTTGACGACACCAATCCCGAAACCGAAGACATGCGCTATGTCGAAGCCATGCAGAAAGACATCCGCTGGCTGGGTTTCGAGTGGGAACCCCATCTCCATTTCGCCTCAGACTATTTTGAGCAGCTATACGAGTTTGCAGTCCGATTGATCGAGGGCGGCAAGGCCTATGTTGATGACCTAAACGAAGATCAGATCCGCGAGTACCGTGGCACGGTGACGGATCCCGGACGCAACAGCCCCTTTCGAGACCGTTCGGTCGATGAGAACATTGACCTCTTCCAACGGATGCGAATCGGCGAGTTCGCCGACGGCGCCAAGGTGTTGCGGGCCAAGATCAATATGGCCCATCCCAACATGAAGATGCGCGATCCGCTTATGTATCGCATTCGCCACGCTGAACATTACCGCCGCGGGAATGAATGGTGCATCTATCCAATGTATGACTGGGCACATGGGCAATCGGACGCCATTGAGGGCATCACACACTCGATCTGTACGCTCGAATTTGAAAACAACCGTGAACTATATGACTGGTTTCTGATCAACCTGGGAATCGAGCCACGGCCGCATCAATACGAATTCGCCCGGCTATATATGACATATACGCTGACGAGTAAACGGAAACTCCTACGCTTGGTGGAAGATGGCTTTGTCAGCGGCTGGGACGATCCGCGCATGTTGACCCTGGCCGGACTGCGGCGGCGCGGATATACACCGGATATCTTGCGTGCATTCACTGAGACCATTGGCGTTGCCAGGGTCAACAGCAGAGTTGAGTTCGAATTATTGGAGTACTGCGCCCGCAACGAACTGAATTATCTTGCGCCGCGGGTGATGTGTGTGTTGCGTCCGCTCAAGGTCGTAATAACCAACTATCCGGAAGATGCGACCGAATTGCTTGATGCGGACTACTGGCCGCGCGACGTTCCGAAAGACGGCGTTCGTCCCGTTCCCTTCACACGCGAGATCTACATCGAGCGGGATGATTTCATGGAAGTGCCGGTCAAGAACTTCCGCCGGTTGTCCCTGGGCGAGGAGGTTCGACTTCGCTATGCCTATGTAATCCGCTGCACCGATGTGGTCAAAGACCCAACGACAGGTGAATTGCTCGAACTGCACTGCACATACGATCCCGAAACCAGAGGTGGTGCAGTGAAGGGTCGCAAAGTCAAGGGCACCATTCACTGGGTCTCTGCCCACGAATCCGTGCCCTGCACCGTGCGACTGTACGACCGCTTGTTCGCAGAGCCGAATCCGGACGAAACGGCAGATGGGGGCGATTTTGTCGAGGCCCTTAACCCCACTTCGCTCGAAATACTCGACGAATGCCGTGTAGAGCGTAGCGTCTTGGCAGTGGCAGCGGGCACACGCTTTCAGTTCGAGCGTCACGGTTACTTCATCGCTGACGCACTCGACACCACGCCGGAACGCCCCATCTTCAACCGGATTGTGGCCCTGCGCGATTCGTGGGCGACACCTCAACCGTCCGGCATTGAGATGGAGCGGCATTCCCAAACACGGGCCAGCGATCCCGGACAGAACGACCAGGATCCGGCAGTCGGCTCGATTTCATTCGCGCGCGCAGCGGCGCGTCAAGAGGACGGGTTGCTTGCACAACGCTTCGAGCGTTACCAGGCTACACTTGGCCTTTCAGAGGCAGATGCCGACATGTTGACGGGCAGTCGGGCAGCCGGCGACTTCTTTGAGGAGGCGCTAGCGACGCACGACGACAGCCGCCTGATCGCGGCATGGATCATCAACGATCTACTTCCGCTCGCCGATGACCAACCGCTGAGCGCCCTGCTGGTCTCTCCGCGTGAACTGGGTGAGTTGGTGGCCCAAATCAGTAACGGAACTCTCTCCAATGCCGGGGCCAAGAAGGTACTGGCAGTGATGCTCGAAACCGGCGCCGGCGCCGCTGCGGTGATCGGCGAACTAGGCCTAACCCAAATCAATGACACAGATGCCCTGTTGTCGATCATCGATCAGGTAATCGAGGACAATCCGGCCAAAGCACTCGAATATCGTGAGGGCAAGACCGGATTGCTCGGCTACTTTGTGGGTCAGGTCATGCGTTCGTCCAATGGGCGCGCCAACCCACAACTAGTCAATCAACTGCTGGAACGCAAGCTGGCAGACTGATACAGACCCAAGCCAGAAGTTCGGCTTCGTGCACAGGGTGCCGCGGCCGAGTCGAAGCTGCGCCGTCTGTGATCGGCAATGACCGGCCGCTTCTCCCCCAGCGCGACGTCACATCACTTGACCACCAATGGGAGGTAGACGAGGTTGTCGTCAATCGGAACATGGGGGTCTTTCTCGGCGACCTTGATCTGTTGCCAGACGGCAGCGTAGCCGTCACTGGCGCCTTGCGGGTCAGGTTGTAGGCCGTTGGGATCGGTGTAGAGGCGACGATCGTTTTCGGCTGAGGCCGTGACAGTGATAGCTGCCGTTCCGTTGCGTACGGCCACACCGGTGGCCGGCGATTCACCGGCAGTGCGCTCTGTGCGTGCGAAAGTTGTCCAAATAATGCGCCTGTCGAACTTGGGCGTCACCACCAGCAAAAACGGTTCACCGTCCTCGTACGGACCGACCGGATCATCGTTGATCGACTGTGCATCACGACTCTCCAAATCCGCCCATTTGCTGCCGGCAATATAGGTGCGTCCGTCGCGATCTGCGGCAATGGCGTAAGGCTCCACCGAATTTCCACTGCCGTTGCTCTGGCGTGCCAGCAAGGACTGGCCGCGGAGAAGTTCACCGGTGGCCGGATCATAGCGGCCATACCAGGTGATCTTGGCCGAACCCACATCATCCGGGTTGTTGAATTCATCAAACTTGGCTATGCGATCTTCTGCATCGAGATTGACATCGAAAGGGTCGCGAGCGAAGATCGATGTGTCCGTACTGCCGTCGACCGTAGCGACGAAGTAGAGAAGACCGTCGCGACCGACTACCACGCGTTTGCCGCGAGTGCTCACATTCAACCCCACGGTGTCATCATGGTCATAGGCAGTCCACTGGAGTTCACCGTTATAGTTCCAGGCTTTGATTGCTGCAACCTGCAGTGTCTTACTTGCCTGCCGATACCCGGTCGCTACGATCAGTTGTTCTGGACCGAATACCGCGACATCGGACACCAGTGTCATCTCGGCCGGCCAAGTCTGAATCGCGGTGCCTTCCGCGTCGTAGAGCATGACGCTACCGGCGCTGATGACCGCCACAATCCCATCTGCACCGATTGCGCAGCGGTCAACTGCTGAAGGCTTGTCAAACCACTTCAGAGTGGCCGCACCGTCTCCGAGTGTCGCCACACCAAAGTCGCCGCAGGCTGCCAAGTCTCCGTTGGCACGGACTTCGAGATCCGCCACAGAGTTGCCGATGATCGTGGCCGAATGCAGCGTATCGCCGTTCTCGACCAGGCGCAAGATCACGCCTCGTTTTTCATCGGCGTTTGCACCCTGGCTGATGGCGACTCGATTGGTTTGGTGCTGACCGGCAGCGTCGACTACATTGTCATAACCGCTAAACGCACCGCCGACGTAGATGCTGTTGTCTGGTCCAATGTCGATGGCGTTGGCGTTGTCGGTGCCGTTGCCGCCCAAATAGGTTGCTGCGCCTGTCTCCAAATTCTCAGTGGGCGTCGCCGGTTCATCCGGTGTGGTCACGGGAGGGATCGTGCCTGGTTTCGAGGTCTCCGTCATTGTAGGCGTCGGTACTGGTGTATCGGCCGGCACGGAAGTAGTGACCGGCGTAAGGGTCGGTGTCGCTGTGGGAACCGGCGTCGGTGTCGAGGTTTCGCTATCTCGTCCGGTATACTCGATGGAATCACTGTTAAGGTAGGTAGAGCTTCCGGAACGGATTTCGACCTCGACGGTATGTACACCGGCGACTGCAGGGATTTGCCAGTCGATCTCGTTGCTGAAGGTCTGCCAATCGCTCCAGTCGCCGCCGTCATTGCGGAGGCGTATGTCGGTCCATGAGCCATAGATATAGAGCTTTACCTGGGCAGAATCGGTGGTGCTTGCTTCGCCATTGATCACAACCGGATAGACGCCGTTTCGGGAGCCGAAATTCTCGTCCCAATACCAGTCGAAGAAGCCAACGCCGATTTCACGGTAGTCACCCAGAATGTTGGCGCGATGCCCTTCGCTGTTCATCCACGCCTCGACAGCAGCTTCTGGAGAACGATAGTTCCAGGCGATATTCTCTCCGATGCGCGAGCCGTTTGGATAATAGGAACGCAGCCTCTCGTACCAGGGGCAAGCCTCAACCAAGACACTGTCGTTCCGATCGTAGGAATCGTGTTCGAAGTAGTCATCCTGTGACATGTCCACCGCGTGATAACGTGAGGCTACGGACAGATCCTCGTTGTGGGCCAAAGGCGGCAGGTTGTTGTCCACCGCGCTCTTGGTTGGTCAACTCGATAACACGCTGTTCGTAGTTTGCTTCCACTACGCCGGTGCGTATGCCTCCGCAGCCGACGTAGGCCGGGAAAACGGTATCCACCGGCAGTTCGAGCATGGTTGAGCTTGTCCATTGGATCTGCTGTGTCGATGCAGAGGGTGGGGTCGTTTCTTCGATCCCGCGTTCCTGAGCGAAGAGCGCGGCCGGCGCGATGATTGCGATGAGGGCGATGCATACGGCGAACCAGGCGGTTTGTTCCCGGTACGCCAGCCATCTATACCGATCTGTCAATTTCGTCATCTCCATATCTGGTTTCTGTGACCCGGTCAAGGAATAGCCGGTCAGAGATGACTTTACCACAGAAGAAGCCCGTATCGCTGAACGCGATACGGGCTTCTTCTCTGTTTATGCAGGTCACTTTCTCTTCAACTACTCGTCAACTGATCTTCAACTACTCTTCAACTGCCAGACGAAATTCAGACGAAATCCGTACTTTGCGGGCGTAGGTCGGTCAGTGGCTAGTGGGTTCCGGCAAGAATATCCGAGCAGATCGAAGGTCATTCTACTTGACTGAAACGGCTGACTCTTTCTGCCATGGTATCTAAACCGACGACGCTACGAGATCATGAGTATGTAGATCGGCGCATCCCTGCCCGACCGCTCTCCTATCTGACAGATCGTAATACTCCGACCGGGTCGGGCAAGGATGCCCGACCTACGCAACTCGTGTTTTCATAAGAATTTCAGGGCAGTAGGCTGCCTCTGCTGCACGTTGGCAGCGATTCAAACAGCCTCGATCGGTTGCACTGCACTCTCTTGAATTTCCCGGTTGACTAGAGCCAAATCGCGATCGAGCGCCGCGACAAGACGAGCCAATGCTGCATCAACTTGGGCACCATACTCCGCCGCCAACTCGGCGGCCTGCCGGGTTGGCCGGCCGTCGGCACTTGCAACAACACTGATGAGTGATGTCAGGCAAGCGTTGAGCCGCACACGTTCGTTGAGACCAAAGGTGTCCTTATGTTCGCCGGGCAGGATCAGTTCGTCCTCCACCGCTGCCAGCGTGGCAAGCAATCCGTCGATTGCGGCGAGAGCTTTGCTATGGTCAGCGAGACGTTCCTTCCAGTGCGTAAGTTGGCTGCGCACGCTGCGCAACCGATTGATGCCCTCGTGCGCCGAGGATATCTTCGCATAGATGGCTTGGAGCAAGACGAATTGTTCTTCCAGCTCTGGCTGTGTGGCCTGCGAGCGGGGATCGTTGACGATGATCAGCGAAACAGTCTCAAAGGCGTCGCCGACCGTCAACCGAATGCTGTACATACCCGGGAGCACAAATGGCCCCGTATTGGCTGTGGGGGTCGTCTTGTTGCCGGGAACACGTACTGGCTCCGGCAATCGCAGATTCCAGGCAAATCGATTAACCCCTCTGTTCGCTGGTATCCATGGACCGGTATTCACCGATTTGCGGTTATCGTCCCAGCTGTCGTAGTCGTGGGGTTTTGGTCTATAGACAGCAATTGTCCGGCCTGCTGCGTCGAGGATATCCAACCGGATCTCCGCTTCCTGGTCCGGCTCCTGCCGCAGATAGTAGAGAATACCGGCGCCGCGCGGCGCGCCCTGTCCACTATCGAGAAAGGTGCGCTGTACCACGCCTGTCTCGTCTTTGACGCGAGATGAATGTTGCGGCAGTGGTGAGACCAATTGCGTAGCCTTTTCCCTCGCTGCCGGTCCATTCAGCAAACAGGTCGGGCAGGATTCGATAGGCCGCGACGCGGGGTAAAGAGATGGACTGTTTTGTCGTCCAGCGCGGCATGAAGTTCGTAGAGCGGAGTGAGATCATCCGCGATCCAGAAAGAGCGCCCGTGGGTTGCCACCACCAGATCGGTCTCCTTGATCTGGAGATCGTAGACCGGCACGACTGGGAGATTGGCATCCCAACGTTGCCATTGGCCACCGGCGTCCAGTGAGACATACAGACCGGTTTCGGTGCCTGCGTAGAGAAGACCGGAGCGATTGGGATCCTCGCGCACGACGCGGACGAAATCATCTGTCGGCAGCCCATCGACAATTTGCTGCCAGCTTTGTCCGTAGTCGCTGGTCTTGTAGAGGTAGGGAGCGGGATCGTCAAGTTTGTACCTGGTTGCCGCAAGGTACGCGGTTGCCGGGTCGTGTGGCGATGGCTCAACTGTGCGAATGAAGGACCATTCCGGCAGATCCGTGGGAGTGACGTCCTGCCACGACGCACCACCATCGCGCGACAGGTGGACGAGACCGTCGTCCGAACCGGCCCAGAAAACGCCTGCCTCATGGGGAGATTCGCGGAAGGTGTAGATAGTGGCATAGAACTCGGCGCCACTGGTGTCTTTGGTAATCGGGCCGCCCGACGCCCTGAGCTTGTCGGCGTCTGCACGCGTCAGATCCGGGCTGAGCACCTGCCACGACGTGCCCTCATCAGTTGTTCGGAAGACATGATTTCCGCAAGTGTAGAGCACACGCGCGTCGTGTGGTGAGAATAGAATTGGAAATGTCCAGGGGAAACGGTATTTCAGATCCCCCGCGCCCATGCCGCCGTAGGCCATGGGCCAGACGTTGATCAGGCGGATCTGGCCACTGCGATGATCATACCGCTGCAGCGCGCCGGCGCCACCGGGCGAACTGCCGACCGCGCCCACGTAGACAATGTTCGGATCATCAGGATGGACGGCAATATAGCCGCTCTCACCGGTGCCGGCGGGATAGCAGTCGCCCCAGGCAATGGCGCCGCAGGTGGTGTCGCTGGGCACGCTGAGGCTGGAATTGTCCTGCTGTGTGCCGTAGACGCGATAAGGGAATTGGTTGTCGGTGGCAACCGTGTAGAACTGCGCGGTCAGTTGATTGTAGATGGTAGACCACGATGCGCCGCCGTTGAAAGAGATATTGGCACCGCCGTCATTGCTCTGGATCATTCGCCGGTTATTGAGCGGATCGATCCAGAGATCATGGTTATCACCATGAGGGGTTCCTATCTCAACAAAATTCTTGCCGGCGTCAGTTGACTTCCACATACCCAAGTTGTTGACATAAACAGTGTCGGCGTCCTGGGTGTCGGCGAAGACGTGCATGTAGTACCAGGGGCGATACCGTAAGTTCTGATCATCGGAGACCAGCACCCAAGTCGCTCCAAAATCATCTGAACGGTACAGGCCGGCTCCTTCACCGGCTTCGAGCAATGCCCAGATGCGCCCGGCGTGCACCGGCGACGCGGCGACGCCGATCTTGCCGTAGATGCCCGTTTGGGGTAGGCCCGGATTGCGCGAGATATCGTTCCAGTTGTCGCCGCCGTCAGTCGACTTCCACAGCCCGCTTTCCGGCCCGCCGCTGGACAGCTCCCAGAAATTGCGATGTGCCTGCCAAACAGAAACGTAGAGGATGTCCGGGTTGCGCGGATCGAGCGTGATGTCCACAGCACCGGCCGTGGACGACCTGTGTAGAATTCGTTCCCAGCTTCTGCCACCGTCGCTCGAACGGTAGAGACCGCGTTCATCGTTGGGCCCGAAGGCGTGACCGAGGGCAGCCACGTAGACAAGATCCGGGTTCTTGGGATGGATGCGAATTTCGCCGATGTGACGGGTGTCGGCCAGGCCACAGTGGAGCCATGTTCGGCCACCGTCTGTCGAACGATAGACGCCGTCGCCGTGAGATACATCAGTCCGGATGGTCGACTCACCCATGCCCGCATAGATGACATTTGGATCGGAATTCGATACGGCAAGGGCGCCGACTGAGGCGGTGTTCAGCTGGCCGTCGGAGATATTTTGCCAGATTGTACCTGCGTCAACTGTCTTCCAAATGCCTCCGGCAACCGCACCGAAATAGAAGACGGCCGGGTTGGTCGGATCGCCGGCAACGGCAACGACGCGCCCGCCGCGGGGTGGACCGATACAGCGAAAGCTGATCGATTGAAGAACGTTTCGAGCAAGTGTCTCTGCAGGCATGCAATATCTCCGTTCCGCTGGTCAGGGTGAAATCCGGGTTGATTCGTGTCAGACAAAAACAGGGGTAGAAAGAGACCCCTGCGTTTGGTCATCGCATGGACATCGTAGCCGAATCGCGTGGGTTGCTGTCAGATAGTTGGTAGATTGACGTCGAGTCTTGTGTGCAGCCGGCTGCTACCATGATGCCAACACGGTTATCAACAGCGTCAACTGACTGACCGACTTTGTAGACAAAGTTAAGGACCATCAGTGTGCAGCGTGCAGTATACGTTGGCTGTCGCCACTGTGCAACGCCATTCTGCAACGCGGGTGTATATCACATTTGGGGGCTTCCTGTGGGCACGGTCGAGAACTTCTCACCTGCCGCCCTCCAAAATGGGATGTACCTCTTCAACGCCACTTGGTCCTATCCTCATCGAACCGTCGCTGTGTTGGAATAACCGCAAAGGGGTTTGTCATTTTGCGCATTCAGCCCTGGTTGCGCCGCACCGGGCGACTATTCGCCTCGAGTGCGGCGGTCTATGTAGCTCTCGTCGCTGCAACTGCGCTGGTCTGCTGGCTGGGTGATCTACGCAATGTCGCAGATTTCGGCACCGGTCTGATTTGGACCGGAATTGTCTCGCTGATGGTCGGGCTTCTCTCCATGAAGGGAGTGTCGGATGTGCAACAAAATGTTGTCTACCGTCGCGGTCGGCAAGCGCCTGCAGTGACCTCAAACGAATGGCAACGCGTAGACCAATCGGATATTCTCAACGCCTATCGCTTTCTCTACGTCGTCGCAACAGCCGGCACGTTAAGCCTCCTGAGTGGACTGCTGATCCGCAGTGTGTGATCGGGCCAGTCGCAATATCTTCCTTTCTTTTCGAGCTTTAGACTGCCGCGTGGCGACGAGATAAACGCCTCGACCTCTGCGATCCAGCCTTCCCATCCCACAAACGCGCCATAACCGGCTATGTTGCGAGATTCCGTGCGCGGGCCGGTTGTGGCTGAGTGCGGTTATGCGTAAAATAGACCGGATAATGACAAACGCTCTCTACATCCACAAGAGGCAAACAATATGAACATCGACCGCTCGGAATTTGGCGTCACCCGGAATGGGATCAGTGTGACCGAGACTGTTCTCAGCAATGACAACGGTCTGTCCGTCTCCATTCTCAACTACGGCGGCATCATCGCGCGTATCCTGACACCTGACAGGGACGGAAGGCTATCGGACATTGTGCTCGGGTTTGATCACCTGGAGGAGTACGAATCCCGGAGTCCCTACTTCGGCTGCATTACCGGCCGTTATGCAAATCGAATTGCCGGAGCCCGCTTTGAACTCGACGGCGTTCAGTACAACCTCGCCAAAAATGACGGTGCCAATCATCTTCACGGCGGCGTGATTGGTTTCGACAAAGTCGTGTGGTCAGTAGAACCGATCGAGCAGGTCGACGCAGCGGGCGTAAGACTTCGCCACGTGAGTCCCGACGGTGATGAAGGGTATCCCGGCGCGCTGCAGACGACGGTCGACTATTTCCTCAGCAATGCCGATGAGCTGACGATTCGCTATCAGGCGACAACAGACCGTGCGACCATCCTCAACTTGACCAATCATTCCTATTTCAACCTGGCCGGTGTTGGTACGAACCTCGGTCATGTTCTCCAACTCTATGCAGACTCCTACACACCGATCGATCAGACTTTGATCCCGACCGGCGAAATCGCATCCGTCGCGGGAACGCCGCTGGACTTCCGTACACCCACGCCAATCGGCCGGCGCATCGACGAGGACTTTGGGCAGCTCAAACTGGGTGGCGGCTACGACCACAATTGGATCGTGCGCGGAGCGACGGGTTCGCTTCGTCCTGCTGCGCGCGTGGTCGAGCCAACGACCGGTCGTACGCTGGAGGTGGACACGACGCAGCCCGCAATTCAGTTTTACGCCGGGAATATGATGCTGGAAATCACCGGCAAGGGCGGCCGGCACTATTCCAAACGTACAGGACTCTGTCTGGAAACCCAGCACTATCCCGATTCGCCCAACCAGCCCGGTTTTCCGAGTGTTGTGTTGCGCCCGGGGGTACGATACGATGAGAGTACTGTGTTTCGGTTCGGTGTGGAACGATAGCGGTTTCTCAATGGCGCGTCGGCGAGAAAGACCCATCAACTTGTGATTCCCGCTAGAAATCTTTGTGCAATTCCTACCAGAGTTAGTATAGCAGGATTTCTGTCGTGGTATTCACGCCGAAATGAACTAGGCGTGGTCTGTACGCCAAACTGAATGAAGGGTGTTGCAGGGTAATGGAATTGAAGCGTGCGGTCATCACGGGATTGGGGGCGCTGACCCCGATCTGGAAATTCTGTGGAGGAATTCTGGACAAATCTGCTCGACGGCGTGAGCGGCGCGCAGCCAATTACCTATTTCGACGCGACCGAGTTCAAGACGCGCTTTGCCTGCGAGCTCAAGGAATTGGATCTCGAGGCACGGCTTGATCGGCGACAGATGCGCCGTATGGATCGCTTTTGCCAGTACGCACTTGTCGTGGTGGACGAGGCGATTCGCCAGGCCGGTCTCGACTTTGACGCGGTGAATCGCGATCGTGTCGGCGTCGTCTGGGCCTCGGCCTTGGGTGGTATCGAGACGATCGAAGAGCAGGTTGGCAAATACGCTGTCGACGGCGGAGTACCGCGTTTCAGTGCGTTCTATATTCCAAAACTACTGGCCGACGCCAGTTCCGGGCTAATTGCCATGCAGTACGGCATTCACGGCATCAACTACAACACGATGTCGGCCTGCGCGTCCGCCAACACGGCGCTGATCAGTGCGTTTGACGCCATCCGACTTGGTCGAGCCGACATGATCATCGCCGGCGGCTCCGAAGCGGGCATCACGCCTTCGATTGTAGGTGGCTTCAGCGCACTCAAAGCGCTGTCCACGCGTAATGACGACCCCCAGCGGGCCTCTCGACCGTTCGATACCGACCGCGATGGCTTTGTCATTGGCGAAGGGGCCGGTGCTTTGATCGTCGAAGAATATGAGCATGCACGCAGACGCGGGGCGACAATCTACGCGGAACTGGCAGGTGGGGCCATGTCCGCTGACGCCTACCACACCACGGCGACGCATCCGGAAGGCGCCGGAGCGTTGCTCAGTATGCGCGATGCGCTGCAGGATGCCGGTCTTACACCTGTTGACGTTGACTATATCAACGCCCACGCTACGTCGACACCGGCTGGTGATGTGAGCGAGCTCTATGCCGTGCGTGATCTTCTCGGCGAACACCTGCCCAATGTCAACATTAGCGGGACCAAATCCATGACGGGCCATTTGTTGGGCGCGGCGGGCGCTGTGGAATCGATCATCTGCACGCTGGCTGTATACCATGACCTGATTCCTCCCACCGCCAATACGACTGTCGTCGATCCCGAGGCGCCGTTGGGATCGGATTTGACGTTGGGAACGTGCCTGCACCGTACGGTCAATGTCGCACTCAACAATTCGTTTGGCTTTGGTGGCCACAACGCAACAGCGATATTCACCAAGAGTAGTTAATCTTCGGTGCAAGACTCACGCCAAGCCGCCCCAGAGGGAGAACTTCACGTTATGCGCGCTGCAATATGGTAGTTCGCACCAGGGATATTCATGTAGTAATAAATAGCTCTACACCATTTTCCCATCACTGTTTACCCATATCCGAAACCAAACCTATCGTCGACGGTCGCTGTTCTGAATCCCAGCCGTTCTCGGATGGCACTGCGGTGGCGTGAGACTGCACGACCGCCCCAATCATTTTGGGCCATTCACACTTTCGCCGGGACCCGCGTAGCTCTCGCTCACCGAATCGCGGATGGCGTCAAACTGCCGATAGTCAGCGGTCACAAAGTCGATCAGCCGTTCTGCCAGCACGAGCGGCACCTCAATCATGGGGCTGTGGCCGACGTTGCGCAGAACTTCCAGATTGTTGGCGCCCGGTAGGGCGATCAGGGTTCGCGTCACCTCATCTCGGTTGACGATGCTATCCTGGTCGCCCCAGACGAGCAATGTGGGCAGCGTCAACTGCTGTGTGTCGGCGAAGCGGTTCCACCGCCCGAGTGCCGTTGCGACTTCTGTAAACGCCGCCGGATCCATGGCTTGGGCGTCGTCTACCAACTGTGAAAAGAAGTCTTGCTGTGTATGTTCGTCGTTGACACCGTCCCGTGCCAACGACGGCATCATCGCCGCAATTGCCTGGGCATGCAGGTCGCGGTCGGTCTTCATTTGCTCCAGCAGCGAGAAGACATCCGGCGGGGTAAAGACGCCTTCCATCGGCACCGGGCTGATGAGTGTCAGCGTGCTGATGTGTTGGCGGCTGGCGAGGGCTATCTCCACTGCAATGGCCGCGCCACTCGAGTGGCCGACCAGATCGATTTCGTGTAATTTGAGTTGGTTTATGAATGCCAACATGTCGTTGGCCTGCTCACCGATGTCGTATCGGGATGCACCCCCCTCGCTCTGTCCACAGCCGCGGAGATCGGGTGCGATCGCCAAGATTTCTTCCGGCAAAACCGCGAAGAGCGGCGCCCACCAGCGGCTGCTTGCGTGGCTACCGTGGAGAAATAGCATGGGAATGCCGTCGGGTGCTCCGTGGATTCGGTAGTGGATCCGGAGACGGTCGGTATTCAGAAAAGGCATTGCTTTGGTCTCGACTGTCTCTATGGGCAAGCGTAATTACTTGCTATCTGGATGACCGGCTCAATTGCCGATTGGATTCGTCGTCTTCAGGCAAAAATATCAGCAGGAGGGCGGCTGCAGCAGCCAACGGCTGTGCTCCTTCGACGCGCCCGACCTCTTCCTCTGCGAAAATTAGCCCGCCGCGCATGACAGCGCCGTCCGATTCGATCCAGCCCAACTCGCCACCTTCGAAGAGGCCGTGGCTGCGAATTGCACCGTTGTCTGAGAAGCGTCCAACCTCGCGTTCGCCATACTGTGTCATGCGCCAGATGCGGCCATCCGGCGTGGTGCGGCCGATCGGGACTGATGTCCACCCTTCTAGGCGGACGACAGTTGTGCCCGTGTCACTTTCTGCCAGATAGCCGACATGCTGCTCACCAAATTCGGTCAGTTTATAAATGTTGGTAACTGTCGTATTTCGTGTAGTCATAATAAACATACCTAAAACATTGACGACATCGATCAAAAATTCTCAAGCACAGCTAATGTCTCAACCACCCACTGAAGAAGACGTTCCCGAACTGCTCGAATTCGTTCCATATCCGGCGGACGGATCGGCGTGTCCGCATTCTGATTGCCGATAAACAAGCCCCGATTTACCTCGATCATGATTGCCGGCGCCCGGGTGGGTCGTGAAGAGTCATAAACACCTGAGTTGTAGTTGCGCATGATCGCGCCTCCGCGGAAGGGCCAATTCATGGCGACCACGGGTACCTCTACATTTGGTTCCGGCTCAACAAGCGGGAGATCGCAGAAGAGTTCGTATGCAATGTCGGCGCTGTGACGCAATAGCGTGGGCGAGCAACTGACAACGCTGTGGCCGGTCCTGATTTCGCCGCGCTCATCGCCGAAATTTGACAGGCCAATCAAGGGGCGAACTGCATTCGGGTATGCATACGCTGTCGGTCCGCGCTGGGCCATGCTGTGACAATCGACCAACAGACGCAGCGACGACGCGTGTTGCCGCACCGCTTGTGCCATCTGCTCGTGATAGGGGCGATAGTATCGCTCGACCAGATCAAATTTAAGGGCATCGTCCAGGGGTTTTGCATAGATGGCTCTCCCGTAACTCGTGCGCGATTTGATCGGTCCGTCAGGATTCGTCAAGTCATCGGCAGAGCGATTGACATCGATGAGCCCCCGTGCGATCTGGGCCGTGACAACAGCCAATGGTTGACCGTACTGGGTGAAATCAAAATGGCGGTCTGCCCAAAGATCCGCCTCGTTGTAGAGCTCTGTCTCCGAAATCTGTAGACATCTTGCCACTTCCTCGGGAACAGCAAGTCCGGCATGGGGAATGCTCTGGATTATGGGGAGAGGACGAGGGCTTTTTGCCATATCTTATTATCCAAGAATAATGGGCTCTTCAGGGTACCGAACCAACGTCGGCTGCCGGCGCTGGGCCAAGGCGACGACCACGGTCAACGGTCCAAGGCGACCCCAAAACATGGTCAAGGCGACCAGTAGGCGATCGAACCGGCCAAGATCGGCGGTGAAATCGAGCGAGTAGCCGGCGTTGGCAAAGGCACTGACAACCTCAAATGCCACAGTGAATATTTCTCCTTCGTGACGTACGACGATCACGAGCGTGACGAGCGCCACGAGCAAAGTACTGACCGTGACGATTGCAACAGCCTTGGCAACCGTTTCAAACGGTATGGTACGCCCAAACGCAGCGGCAGCGTCGAGTCCGCGCACAGTGGCCACGACAGAGATGAGCAAGACGCCCACCGTGCTGGTCGTGATACCTCCCGCCATACTGGCCGGTGAACCGCCGATAAACATCCAAAGCAGGATAATCATCTGTGTCGTTTCGCCCAAGGAGTCCAACGGTAGAATTGTCAAGCCTGCCGTCCGCGATGAAATCATGGTAAAGAGGCTAACCGCAAAGCGCTCTGCCATGCTGTTTTCGGCCATGACCGTGCCGTGAAGACGCATATCGCTGAACATGGCGGCAACACCGACGACGGTCAGCGCAATTCCGAGAAGGATTGTAATGCGCGTGTTGATGCTCAAATTGCGATCATCACGATAGGACCAGACGTCATACATGATGGCGATCCCGATCCCGCCCAACAAAATCAGCAGCCCCATGACCAAAAGCGTGTACCAATCAGTCCCGTAGCCGAATAGTACACCCTGGCTGGTTCCCGAAAACAGGTCAAATCCGGCGTTGCAGTAACTGCTGATCGCGTGAAACAGGGCATACCAGAGCGCTTGACCGCCGGAGAGCGTTTGGCGCCAGCGTAGCCAGAGGAGCAGCGCACCCAATGCCTCGATGGTCAACGTCACACCAAGAACATAGAGCGCGAGATTAAGCACGCCGCTTGCCTCGTCTGTTCCAAGGCTCTGTTGGACGATGAAGCGATTCTGCAGCGTCAATCGTCGTCCGATGAGTCGGAAGAGCAGGACACTAAACGAAATAAAACCGACGCCTCCAACTTGCAGCAGTACCAAGATGACAACTTGGCCGAAGATCGAAAAGTCCAGTGCTGTGTTGAGTACAACAAGACCTGTTACGGTCGTTGCGCTTGTCGCGGTGAATAGTGCATCGCCCCACCCAATCGACGTATTCGGTGCCGCCGCCCAGGGGAGTTTTAACACGAGCGTGCCGGCAGCGATGATCAGCGCAAAGCCCAATATCAGTACCCACGGGCCTTCGCTAAATGCTGTCTTCTGTCGCGCATGCGTATGTACTTCCAACTCAGCATCCGCCAGATCGCGTGCATGTGCCTGGTCGTCGGGCAACGAGATCGAGAAGTGGAATGGGGTCCCTGCGCGTTCAACTGCTCGCCGGCTCGTATTGCCTTGACCTGCTAAATCCTCGGGTTGCGAGTTCGGCGCATCTGATTGGTTCGGATCTTCGGCAGGGTTCGGCACAGCGACGCACCATCTCTTTCAGAATGGTGACCACAGGCTAAAAGAAACCGGCGGGTTGTCCGTCGTGAATGGAGTGGACATCAGATTGATGAATCATGCGTTCTGTGGTAAAAATCTGCATGGCGCATATATGTTAATCAATGGCGCCGGCAAAACCCAAATTTCGGAATCTACCACAAGATCATCCATTATCAAATATTCCAGAACGCCAGGCTCTTACGACACCAAAGGTCAGGGAGTGTAAACTGTGCAATTTTTGCTTGGCCTCGTAGCAGGCTTAATTATCGGTTGGGTCATCGAGTGGATTATCGATTGGAAATACTGGCGCAGTGACGACGAAGATGTGCAGTCGGAGTCACCCGATCGCGATGCGGATCTGCGTGCGGAACTTGACCGTGCTCGGCTCGAGATCGTAGCACTACGCAACCGTCTGGAACGCGCCGCTTCGGCCTCGACGCCATTCGATACCCTTTCGACCTCTTCTCCTGGATCGGATCCTTCGGAGCCCGATAGCCCACAGCCCGCGCAGGCGAGTGATCGGCTCGAAAAGATCAAAGGCATCGGTCCGGTTTTTGCTCGGCGCCTCAACGAGGCAGGTATCTACACCTTTGCCGAGCTCGCCGGCTCAACTCCCGACTATGTGATCGCCGCCGTACGCGCCGAGGAGTGGCAGGCCGTTGATGCAGCGTCGTGGATTTCCGCGGCCAGAGATCTGGCTACCACGATGAGCGGGGACAGTTAACCATGCGCCGACGCCATGGGCCTGACGAAGTCAAGCGATATGACTTCGGTAAATGGATGGTCTTGCTTGTTCTCATTGCGATCTTCGTGTTGTTGTTCCTGTTTCGAAGTTTGCAGGATTACGATGAACCTCAGCAGGTCTCCCTGAATGTAACACCGATATCCACCTATACCACCGAAGCACGTGTGATTAGTCCGGTGCTGTTGTCGCCTGCACCCGGGAGTGAAGTCGACGCGGGCCGCATCGCCTTGACGGGTACGAGCGCCCCCGGCGCGCTCGTACAGATCATTCTGAATGGTCTGTCTATCGGTGAGGTGGAGGCTGATTCGAAGGGTGCATGGTCCACTGTCCTGGAATTGACTGAACCAGGTTCACAGGAAGTGGTCGTACAAACAGTCGGCCCGAATAACGACGTCGCCGCCACCGAGCCGATCGCGCTTCGTGTGGTTGTGCCCTCACTCGAGATCACACCGCCTTCGTTGGATCTGACCGTGCTCGATTCCAAACTGGTACCAGGCATGGTTGCTCTGAATGGGACCGGTGAACCGGGTACTGATCTCACTGTGTTGGTAAATGGTGAGGTGATTGGCACGGTGGTGGTTGCAACGGACGGGTTCTGGTCCCTGGAGGCGGAATTCGATGCACCAGGGCTGTACGCGGTCAGTTTGGCCTCTTCCTCTGTTTCCGGTGAGCCTTTGGCCGCTGCAACCGCGATCGCGATCGAAGTTGCAGCCAGTGAGGAAACGGTCGCGCAAGTGAGCGCAACACCTACCGGCACCCAAGCAGCGCAGACCACAATAGTCGACACCGCGCCTGCAGAACCCGCCGAAGTGTTGGCAACCCAGGTTGTCGACGCAGGCGCAGATTTAGCGGCAGAGACTTTGGAACCTCCGACCATCGATATGACACTCTTGGTCGGCGATGCTTCGAGCGAGACTGCTTTCGTTCGTATTGCGGGCACGGCGCAACCTCGCCAGCAGTTGGATGTATTGATCGGCGATGTGTTGGTTGCGCGTGTGGCTGCTGATGATCAGGGCGACTGGTTCTACGTCACGCGTGTGAACCGGCCCGGCGAATATCAATTCTCTGCACGCTCAACCGGCGGCTTGCAGTCCGAACCGGTCCGATTTGTCGCCGCACCGTTGCCGTCTGACAACGTGGAAGTAGGTGCGGAACCGGCTCGCTCTGCGGTCCTCGCGATCGATCCACTGCCCGGGCTGTCGCAGCCGCCCGGATTGGTGGTGTTGGCAGGAACCGGCGTGCCCGGCAATGGTGTCGAGATTTCCGTTGATGACATTGTGCTCGGTAGCGCGATAGTTGCACCCAATGGCACGTGGAATTTTATCGCCCGGCTGCTTGAGGAGGGAACATATCTTGTTAGGGCATCCTCAAACGGCGCCCAGGCTGAACCAATTAACGCTGTCATTACTGCGGATGCAATAGCGAACTTGCCGGCGGATGTTGGGTCTGCGATCACACCTTCGGTCGATTCCTCGCTGGCCGACCAATCACATCCTCCCGGGTTTGTGACATTGTTCGGTACCGGTGAAGGCGGCTCTGAAGTCGAGATCAAGGTCGGTGATGTCGTGGTCGGCAGAGTCATGGTCAATGAGGACGGCGCATGGACTCTTCTGTCCCGACTCGAGACGCCTGGCGTCTATGTGGTCATCGCCACGGACAGTGCGGGTCGGCAATCGAACCCGGCTGCTGTCGTGATCGCGGAGACGAAGATAGCGGCCGCAGCGCCAACCTCTACACCGACTGAAGAGCCGACGGCAACGGATACAGCCGAGCCGACGGCCACCGAGACACCGGTTCCGACAGATACTTCGACACCTGAACCGACTGAGACGCCGACTGAAGAGCCGACGGCAGGATCGCGACGGCACCGAGACACCGGTTCCGACAGACACTTCGACACCTGAACCGACTGAGACGCCGACTGAAGAGCCGACGGCAACGGATACAGCCGAGCCGACGGCCACCGAGACACCGGTTCCGACAGATACTTCGACACCTGAACCGACTGAGACGCCGACTGAAGAGCCGACGGCAACGGATACAGCCGAGCCGACGGCCACCGAGACACCGGTTCCGACAGATACTTCGACACCTGAACCGACTGAGACGCCGACTGAAGAGCCGACGGCAACGGATACAGCCGAGCCGACGGCCACCGAGACACCGGTTCCGACAGATACTTCGACACCTGAACCGACTGAGACGCCGACTGAAGAGCCGACGGCAACGGATACAGCCGAGCCGACGGCCACCGAGACACCGGTTCCGACAGATACTTCGACACCTGAACCGACTGAGACGCCGACTGAGACGCCGGTCCCTATGGTGGTGGATTCCTTTGTTGTGGAGACAGCCGAGGAGGGTGGTATCGTGACCATGTCCGGCTCCGGCCGGTCCGGCATCGTTGTCGAGGCCCTGATCAACGCGACCGTGGCTGCAACCAGTACTGTGGATGCAGCTGGCGCTTGGCAACTTAGCGTCGAACTCGACGATCCGACGAACTACAACATTGACGTGCAATCTGTCGACAAACAAGGCTCGATTTTACGGATCGCGGTGCCTCTTGGCACGGTCCGTGTGATCCTGCCGACGGCGACAGCAACTGCGGAGCCGACGTCCACGCCAGAGCCCACCGAGACGCCGACCGAGACCCCCTCGCCTACTGACACACGAACGCCGCAGCCGACTGAGACAGAAACACCGGTCCCCACGGATACGGCAACACCGCAACCGTCGCCGACACCAACGGACACGCCTGAGCCTACCTCAACGCCGTACGTGCCCGTGATCGGCGAATTTACACTTGAAACAGGCGGCATTACCAATTCAGTGATGCTGGTCGGCAGCGGTCAACCGGGAAGCGCACTCGAGATTCAGCTCGATGGCACGAGTATTGCGACGACAACTGTGGATGCTGACGGCGCCTGGAATGCGGTTGTCAATATTGACGAGGCCGGAGAATACGAACTTACGATCCTGCCTGCAGAGTCGACGACAGCCGAGAGTGTGGACGCGTCTTCACCGGTGCGCATTGTCGTAATCGAAACACCGAAACCGACGCCGACACCCGAACCGACGGACACGCCGATTCCAACCGCTACGCCAACTTCAGAGCCAACGTCTACACCGACGGCAACAGCCATTAGTCCCAGTGTCGACAGATCGGTGTACGAGCAAGGCGTTCTCAATGGGAAGCTGCCGATAACCGGTAGCGCCGCACCGAACTCCCTGCTTGATGTGCTGCTGAATGGACGCGTGGTCGGTCAATCCCAAGCGAACGAGGACGGCGTTTGGCGACTCGATGTGACGTTGGATGAACCGGGTGAGTACGTAATTGATGTACGAACTGCGGTCACCGAAACATCGGTTTCGCCGTCTCTTATTCTCATCCCGACGGCAACGCGGACGCCGACGACGATGCCGTCCCCAACATCAACATCAACTGCGACAGCTGAACCAACAGAGACGCCGGAGCCAACAGCGACCAACACGCCGACGGAGACACCAACGCCGGTTCCACCTTCCATAGATGCCGAGGGGGTACCGGAACGCCTCCAAACCGGCAAGCTGTCCGTCTCGGGCAGCGGCGAACCGAACGGCACGGTCGAGTTATTGCTCAACGGAGTCGTCGCCGGTGAGTCGAAGGTCACTGCCGATGGTAGATGGATCTATACACTTGTGTTTGATGAGCCGGGTCTCTATGCAATCAACGTGCAGGCTGTACGTGATGACGGCTTTACAGTGTCGCGAACGTTGCGTCCAATCATCGTGCAGGTAATGGCGCCGACTCCGACCCACACGGCGACACCAAGACCGACTGCTACGTTCACGAGCACGCCGACAGATACTCCAACTGAAACGCCCGAACCAACGAGCACGTCGACCGAAACTGCTACACCTAAACCAACCGCGACCTTCACATATACACCAGAGCCAACCGCAACAGCGACCAATTCCGCGACGCCGATGCCTACTCCAACACCCGAGCCAACGGCCACACCGACCAACACACCTGTGCCGTTGGTCGTTGATCCGGTCGGAAGCGGAAGACTCATTTCAGGGAGTGGTCAACCAGGCGCGGACGTGCAGATTGTGGTGAATGGCCGGGTGGTGGGCAATGCGACCGCTGATGAGAACGGCCGGTGGGAAGTCCCGGTTCGACATGACAGCGCCGGGTATCTATGCCGTTGGTGCGCAAATTGTCGGCGAGAGCGGCCGCGCAGCCGATATTGCCCTGCCCGTCTTCACCATGGTGGAGGTTCCCACCGCGACCAATACACCGACCGCAACATCTACAAGCATACCAACTCGGACAGCGACGCCAAGACCAACTGCTACGCTTACGAACACGCCGACAAATACTCCCGAACCGACGGCGACATCGACAAGTACGGCGACCAGCACACCAACCCAGACGGAGACACCAAGGCCGACGGCGACATTTACGAGCACGGCGACAAATACTCCCGAACCGACGGCGACCTATACGGCCACTCCGACCAACACAGTGACACCTAGACCAACTGCCACACTCACGAGCACAGCGACAGATACAGTTACACCGACCGCAACATCCACCCCGACGAACACGCCGGAGCCGACGGCAACCGATACGCCCAAACCAACAGCAACACCGACAGTGACGCCAACGGCCACGCCGATGCCTACCCCAACACCGGAGCCGACGGCCACACCGACCAACACACCTGTACCGTTGGTCGTCGATCCGGCCCGCGGTGGGGGAGTGATCACCGGCAGCGGCCAGCCCGGCACAGGGGTTCAGGTTGTGGTCAACGGCCAAATAGTCGGTACGACAACGACAAATGACGACGGTCGCTGGGAATTTCCGTTCACCATGAACGCGCCCGGCATCTATGCCATCGGCGCGCAGATTGTCGGCGAGAATGATCGCGCAGTCGCCGTTGCCTTACCGGTCTTCGCCCGTGTCGCTGCGCCGACACCAACAGCTACGAGCACAGCAACGAGCACAGCAACATCAACAAATACACCGACCCATACGCCTGAACCCACGCCGACCAGTACTGAGACGCCTAAGCCGACAAGCACGGCCACCAGCACACCGACTGAGACGCCGAAACCCACAGCAACGGTAACCGAGACCGCAACGCCTGAACCGACAAACACGGCGACAGATACAGTTACACCGACCGCAACATCCACCCCGACCAACACGCCGGAGCCGACGGCAACTGATACGCCCAAACCAACAGCAACACCGACAGTGACGCCAACGGCCACGCCGATGTCTACCCCGACACCGGAGCCGACGGCCACACCGACCAACACACCTGTACCGTTGGTCGTCGATCCGGCCCGCGGTGGGGGAGTGATCACCGGCAGCGGCCAGCCCGGCACAGGGGTTCAGGTTGTGGTCAACGGCCAAATAGTCGGTACGACAACGACAAATGACGACGGTCGCTGGGAATTTCCGTTCACCATGAACGCGCCCGGCATCTATGCCATCGGCGCGCAGATTTTCGGCGAGAATGATCGCGTAATCGCCGTTGCCTTACCGGTCTTCGCCCGTGTCGCTGCGCCGACACCAACGGCTACGAGCACAGCAACATCAACCGCAACCGCGGAGCCTGCCGCGGTTGCTCCTATCGATCTGCCGAATACTGGTGTTTCAATCTGGAGAGCTAATCTCAATGGCCTGGGCGCCGGCTTGCTGACGTTCGCGGGCTTGTTCGTTGCAGGTGCACACAATCGCCGCCGACGACGAAGCACAGGCAAGTCGACATAACAAAAGAAGAATCAAGACCCTTCGCTTCTCTTTGGATCCCGCGTGGACATGCGTGCATAGCGTGGAGTCGAACTAGACGCAATCGTTTACATACATAACAGATGGCGGGCCGCTTGACATATTCAGAGAAGTCTGCCCGCTTTCGCGTGGGATGATGTTGCTGATGCTCAATCCCTATCTCACCCATTACAGGACGGCATTCGCTTTCTCCATCATCCTTTACCCGCAGTCCTATCGGCTTGCCTTGCGGCTCGCTTTCCCAGAGGGAGGACTACGGGCTTACCACGTTCCGCGTGAGTACCCATGAATGGGTTAGGTCCCGCCTCTTCGCCGGTGGCGCAACATCTGCGACAGGAGATTTCGAAGCACCTGTACCTGGCCACTTACCTTTTGGCTCAAGCCTATCAGCACCTTTGGCTTGTTCGCAGTGACGACGTTTATCAGCGATTCACATCTGTTGACCATACCATTCGACCCTAGCTCCCGACCGCCTTGGTGCTGGCAGTCGCAACCGTTTCTCACGATCAGGTTGCCATCCATGTCGGATGAGGCTACATTGTCCCAGAGGCTTCGCACCCCGCCGTTGCCAGCGACGCACGCTCTGGTAGGGTACTGGTGGCAGAACACCAGGTTACATCCTGTACTATTGTGTAACAGCTTGGCGGGCGCTGCTCTGAATATGCAAGCGGCCCGCCATCTGTTATGTATGTACACGTCGACAGTACGCTGTTCGGTCGCTTTTCAGCTCCCGCGTGTTCACCGGCTTCTACTCGCAGTGCCCGAGGGTTGGCCGATATTCTGGGCAGCCAGGCCCCGAGCAGCTCGTTTCGCTCGAGCACGTGTTGGCAGGGCCACCTCCGGCTATCGGCGGATACATAGGAGCTGCCGTCGCATCCTTGTGGTAGAAGCAAGCTGTCTCGGTCACGGTCAACGTCTTGGCGTCAGGATCAAGCGCCACGAGCTTGGCCTCGTTGTCCTCGCCGGCGTACCACACCGGATCCACCGGACTCTGCGTCCAGTTACCCTGCAGGCCGATGTCGACACTCTGGCCGGAGAACGTGGGATCGTCTCCCGTCCGGACCGAGCCCGGCAGCAAGATCAGTTTGGCCTCGTTGTTCGAGGAGAGGCTGCCGTCCGTGGTGCGATCGCTTCCGCCGTTGACGCCGCCTGATACCGAAATCCCGATCGACTCTCTCAAGCCAGTGCACGTCACGTTTCTGATGGTATTCCCTAGCCCGAAGAACAGCGTGGTCTCATTGTTCTGCCCGCCGGCTGGGGTCAGCCAGGAGCGTTGGCGCTCTGCCCACCGACAACGCGGACGTTCGCTTCAAAGCCGTTCTCGATGGTCGTGTCGGTCATCCCTGCCGTGAGCTCTGCGCCTTCGCCGTTGATTGCGCCGAACAAGACTAAGCCCCAGAGCGCGTTCCGGATGTGATTGTTGTGGAGTTCGACGTGCACCTCGCTGCCAACCGTCGACAACAGCGGGGGGCTTCCGAGTGCACCGATCTCGTTGCCGTGGCAGTATCCTCGATCAGCGTCGATACTTTATCGTAGCTGTGCCAGGCCGAGACGATAACGCTTCCGGCACTCCCGGCATAGACACCCCTCACCGTACCACCAGCGTACGCCCCGATGTTCACCATACCGGCGCTGGTGGTGAGCTGGAGAGTCTGCACCGTGGACTGCTCGCCCATCAACAGGTAGCCGAAGTCAAACCAGCGGATAGGAAACGTGCTGCCATCGATGGTAGTGCCCCATTCGCTGTTGCAGGGATCATCATCGTTACGTGTATAGCCAGTTCCTTGCAAGGTGGCGTGGGGGGGCACACACACCATCGGTGGGCCGGCTCCATCGAGTTCGAGCGTGCCTTCGACGGTGATGGTGCGACCGGTGAGGTCATTACCAGCCAAACAGCACTGCAGAGTGGCTGCGTCGCTGATCGTACAGTCACCCGAATCGTCGCAACCGCATGTCTGATCCCACTCGTTCATAGCGCAGTAGGCGTAGTCCTCAGGTTGTGACGTCAGGCATGGATCAGCTTCCTCAGGCGCTTGGCCGAGGGCAGTCAGTGGCAATAAGAGGATGGCGAATGCCAGGGCCATTGCTAGTTCGACACGATGCGCGCTCATTTGTTCCTCCTTCCTTCCAAGTTCCGCTAGATACTGCACGACGGATAAGGAACTATGACAGACCACGATTAGCATTCCACAATGTGGTAAACCGATTCCATAAGGAGTGGAAGATGCTAACCGATATTCAAGCTCTGAGAATCAACTTAGCACAGATGTGGATACACAATGGCTACGTCCATCTTGGAAACGAAGGTCAACCCAAAACCCGCTACCGCAAAGGAAGGTGGAGATTTCTTGGGGCATGAAGCTTGATTTCAACTATACGAAAAAATGAAGACTGTTGCCATGCTCGTACAAGGATCATGCCAATCCATTCTTATAGAAGTTATTCGATTTCTGATTTTTCGTGTGCCCAGAGGTACATTTTGGTCGTTATTGAATAGTTGAAACTAAGCTCCAGGCGTCACCGGCTCGATGATTCCTGGATTTTGCCTGGAAGCACCTTTATTTTCATAGTTATGGCAGCTTTCTAACGTATATCTACGCGCGATATTCGACGGTACCTTGACACGAATAGCGAATTGTGAGATTATACCTTCTGATAATTTATACTTATCAGAAGGTATAATGATTCATAGGGGCAAATAGAAACGAGGTTTCTTGACGTGACAATCAAAGACACGCCGACTCCCGATACAGCGATCACGACCGGAGCAGAATTCGCAGGCGCACAACTGGTGCAGCCGCGACTTGAAGCAGCGGGCAGCGCAGCAAATCAGTTTGCCTCCTCTGCGGTCTTTCGTGACTACACCAGCCGCAAGTCAATCAACACGATCCGCGCACAGCTGAACGATCTCACCACATTCGTGAAATTCTTGAAGCAAGTCGATGCCGTGGATGATGGCTTCGAACCGGCAGTTCTACAGGAGAGACCCGAGTCGTGGCAGGGAGTCACCTGGGGGCTGGTCGAGGCCTTTGTCAAATGGTTGTTGGCAGAGGGGTATGCGGTTGGTACAGTGAATCGCAAGCTCTCAACATTGAAGGTCTATGCGAAGCTGGCGACCAAGGCCGGTTGTATCGACCCGGCGGAACATGCGCTCATTCGTATTGTGTCCGGTTACAGTCACCGCGAAGCAAAACGCATCGACGAGAAACGCGCTGAAACGCGGCGTAGTGCCAAAAAAGCGTCAAATGTCTCCCTGACCCGCCAACAAGCTGAGGCTCTCAAGGAGCAGCCCGACACGCCACAAGGACGGCGCGATGCGGTAATTATGTGTTTACTTCTAGATCACGGACTACGCGTCGGCGAATTGGCTGCGCTCAAAATGGCGGATGTCCTGCCGAACTCCGGTACGTTCCGGTTCTATCGATCCAAGGTTGACAAGATGCAGCTTCATCGTCTGAGCGACGATGCACTAGCGGCGCTCAAGCGTTGGTTTGCCCTTGACCTACACCAAGGACGGACAATTGCCCAGCTTCCATTGCTATACGCAAGTCTCAAAAACGGCGAGCTCGGCAAACCCGGAATGAGCAGCCGTGCGATCACTGCCCGGGTTTGTCATCTGGGCGAGACCCTGGGCATCTTTGGTTTGTCAGCCCACGACTGCCGGCACTATCGGGCGACACAAGCGGCACGGCACGGGACCGATGCCTTTGCCCTGCGCGATGCCGGAGGCTGGAACTCGCTGGCAATGCCGAGTCGCTACATAGAAGAGAACGAGGTCGCCAATGCAGGGGTCAAGACCGGATAATTCCAGGACCCTGTCCTATCCTATCGCTGCCATCACGGCAGCGGCAGCATCGACCGTGTGTTGGATCTCCTTGTCGCCGTGGGCCGTAGAGAGGAAACCGGCCTCAAACTGTGAAGGCGCCACATAGACGCCATGCTCAAGCATACCCTGGAAGTAGCGCCCGAATCGGCCCGTATCGGAATTCGCAGCAGAATCCCAATCCGTAACCGGAGCTCCGTTAAAAAATATGCCAAACATCGTGCCTACTCTACTATGCGAAAGCGGCAACTGCGCTGCTTTCGCCGCTTCTTCAAATCCGGCCATGAGCTTGTCTCCTTGCGCCTCAAGAGCGTCCCATACCCCCGGCTCACGGATAGCGCGCAGCGTTTCGATGCCGGCCGTCATCGCCAGCGGATTTCCAGACAAGGTGCCCGCTTGATACATAGGCCCAACTGGTGCAACCATCTCCATGATGTCGCGCCGGCCACCATAGGCGCCCACAGGCAACCCCCCTCCGATAACCTTACCTAACGCAGTTAGATCTGGTTTTATGTCAAATAGAGTCTGCGCGCCGCCGAGATGTACACGGAATCCGGTCATTACTTCGTCAAAGACAAGCAGCGCGCCGTCACTCTCGGTCAATTGACGAAGACCTTCCAAAAAACCGGGCTGCGGCGGCACGAGCCCCATGTTGCCTGCCACCGGCTCAAGGATGACCGCGGCGATCTCGCCCTTGAAGTCCTCGAACAGCTCGGCCACCGAATCAACATCGTTGAAGCGAGCAGTGAGCGTGTCAGCGGTCGTTGCCTTGGTTACACCCGGTGAGTCTGGCAGGCCCAGTGTCGCTACACCGGAACCGGCCTGGACCAACAACATATCCGCATGCCCGTGATAGTTGCCCTGGAATTTGACGATCTTGTTGCGACCGGTGAAGGCTCTGGCCAGGCGCAGTACACTCATCGTTGCTTCGGTGCCGGAGTTGACGAAGCGTACCATTTCGATATTGGGCATCATCTCGGTCACAAGCCGCGCCAATTCCACTTCCTGGGGACATGGCGCACCATAGCTTGTGCCATTGACGACAGCTTCCCGCAGCGCTTGCACCACACGCGGATTTGCATGCCCAAGGATCAGCGGGCCCCATGACATGACGTAGTCGACGAACCGATTGCCGTCCACGTCGGTCATGTACGCCCCGTCACCCTTGGCGATAAACAACGGTTGCCCACCGACAGCCTTGAATGCACGCACGGGCGAGTTGACCCCTCCCGGCAGCAACTCCTTTGCTTGCGCAAAGAGCGCCTGCGATTTGCTGGTAGTGAGTGATGAGGCTTTGGACATCGAGAAGCTCCTTTTTCTGGCATCGATTTACGCTAGGCTGTACTCGAGATAACGCACGACTGATTCAGCCGCCGATTCGCCGCCGGCGATACAGTCTGGAATGCCCACCCCGCGGTAGGCTGCACCGGCGACACAAAGTCCGGGAATCTGCGCAAGACGCTCCTCGATGTACTGCTGATTCTCGTGCATGTTAGTCGCTTGAACCGGCAAACTCACGCGTCCAAGGCTCGGCGCGTTCGACGATGAGGTTGGTCAAAGCTTCAATAAAACGAGGGTCTGTGTTGAGCGCGGGGGGGCGTTCCAGGCGAGCGCCGAGGCTCTGAGCGACCTCTTGCGCCAGAATGTCGATGTCGTAGAGGATCTCGACATGATCGGAAACAAAACCGACGACAACGCCAACAAATTTCGTGTGGCCTTCCGCCACTAGTTCGGGGATGAAGTCCTCCAGCTGTGGACCAAGCCACGGTTCCGGGCTGCGACCCGCCGACTGGTAGCTCCACGACCAGCGCTCGTCAGGCAACCCAACGCGGTTCGCGATCAGTTGTGCTGTTTCCCGCAGTTGCCGGTCGTAGGGATCGCCCATTTGAATGATGCGCACCGGCAGACTATGGGCGCTGAAGATCACATGGACGTCATCGCGCTCGCCGTCCGGCCAGCGGTCAATGCCCTGTTGCACGCGGTCAGCCAGCGCATTGATTAGCTGAGGTGCGTCATGGTAGCTGGAAATATGCTCGAATACGATACGGCCGTGATACATCTCCAGATCCATCCGCGATCTTGCCCTGATACTTGGCCACGCTTAACTTGCTGAAATGGGGCGCAAGAACCAGACTTACTGCATGTGTAATACCGTCCTCCAACATGTCGCCGATCACATCTTCGATCCATGGCGCCCAGTGGCGCATGCCGAGATAGGTTCGAAACATACCGGGCGCAATTTCGTCCAAGCGATCCTGTACCGCTGCGACCTGCTGCCGTGTGATTCCCAAGAGCGGTGACTTACCGCCGATACGGCTGTAATTGTGGCGAATCTCGTCCAATACTGCCGGTGTAGTTGGTCGACCATTGCGAATATCGGCTAGATATCCGGGCAACTCATCGAGAGAGTTTGGTCCTCCATAGGCCATAACCAAGACGCCGATGGGATAGGTGATGTCGCTCATTTCGCCGTCTTCTCTCTGACGTAATCAACTACGCGTTGCACGTTGTCGATGGGCGTATTCGGAAAAATGCCATGCCCGAGATTAAAAATATGGCCGGGACGCCCGCCGGCGGCGGCAAGGAGTGCGTCGACCTGATAACGCAATTCCCGCCATGGCGCCAATAACGCGACCGGATCCAAGTTGCCCTGAATCGGCCGGTCATAGCCAACTATTTGCCATGCCTCATCGAGCGGGATTCGCCAGTCGACACCGATCACACTTCCACCGCAGGCCGCAACGTCTTCCAGATAGGCGCCCGTACCTGTGCTGAAATTGACTGTTGGGATGCCGGCCCGTTCCAACATACGGAACAAAGCTGAGTTGTACGGTGCCACGAAGCGTGCATAATCTCGTTTCCCCAGTGCCAGGCCTACCCAGGAGTCAAAGATCTGCAGTGCTTGCGCGCCGGCTTTAGCCTGCTTGATCAGGTAGTCAGCCTGAACCGTGACCAGCTTGCTCATCAGTCGCTTCCACGCCGCCGGCTCACTATACATCAGCGCTTTCACTTTGCTGTAGGTCTTGCTGCCGCCACCTTCGATTGCGTAGCTTGCCAGAGTAAACGGTGCGCCTGCGAATCCGATGAGAGGAATATTGCGTGGCGCCAGTTCGCAGGCGACCAGGGCAATTGCGTCCAGAGTCGGTTGCATGATCTGCTCGGCCGGTGGCGTCGCCAGAACGTCGATATCATGGGTCGTCGTCAGTGGGTTGTGAATCACAGGGCCTTCACCCTTTACAAATTCCAGGTTTAGTCCCATCCCGATGAGGGGTGGCAGTATATCCGAGAAGATAATCGCGGCGTCAAAGCCAAACTTGTGGATTGGCTGCAAGGTGATTTCTGCGGCCAGCTCCGGTGTCTGCATGGCATCGAGCATGCTGTACCGGGATCGAATGGCGCGGTACTCTTCCATATACCGACCGGCCTGGCGCATGAACCAGATCGGTGTGAACTCTGTCTCTAACCCGCGACAGGCACGTAGAAACGATGCAGTCGGCTCCGGATCTGGGGATCCGTCGGCGGGGGGCTCGTGTGGTGGAATCGGCATCATCGCCAATGGTTTCGTCATGACACAACCTCGTTTTGCCAAATGGATTTGCCGATAAAGAACGGGCCAAGGCGCTCCAGATGTAGCGAGGTCTGCTTCGTTTTGCGCATGCGCTGTACGATCGCGGAGAGTGGCGACAGTTCAGGTCCGACCAGACCTACAATAAAGTCGTTGTCATTCTTGTCCAGACCGTGACAGGCCAGACGAATATCTGTGCCGAGACCGGCGCGTCCGTAAGCGCGCCCGATGCCACCATGTTCCCCAAGGATTACTCGTTGCTCCTGTGCCGACAACTGTTCGAATGAACCTGAACGCCGCAGCGGATACCAGATAGCCCACGGCATGGTCGGGTCACAGATCCGTCGCCGTGGACGTGTAATGAGCGTTTCATCCAAATCTGATTCGTAGCCGAGCGAATAGGTCCGCCCAAACATGGTAAATTCCGGCTTGTGTGCGAGGTCGGAGAACGGGCGTTGCAGGAGAAAAGTACGTAGGTCACCGATAAAGAACTCCGGCTCCTCACTGTATGTGACGAGCGCAACACCCCGCGGGTCGTTGGCATCCACATAGAGGGCGCCGGGAACATTTGCCGCGACGAGCGCGTCCGTTAGCTCCTCGACATGCATGCATGCGCCAAAAGCATGAAGTTGAACAAAGAGGCGGCGATTGGAACGCAAAATCTCTCCGTCGGCCGTACGTCCCAGCTCATGGGTTTGGACCGGTACTTCATCCTGGCCTCCCTGAAGTTGATCGTCCCTTCCCGGTTGGTCGCTCTGCTTTGCCGGCATTGCTGCAGACATCATGTGCTCGTTTCCCTTCTGTCGTCTATCCACAAATTCTCGTGCCGAACAACCCCTTGGAGGCTCTGGGCGTTCTCACAGCCAAATTTACGGAGGGGATCTATGTGTTGGAGAGCAAGACTGCTGCTTCCAGGGCATGATAGGTGATGATCAGATCCGCGCCTGCACGCTTGATTCCAAGTAGCGTTTCCAGAATAACTGCCTCGCTCAGCCAGTTGTTGGCGATGGCAGCCTTCACCATGGCGTACTCACCACTGACGTTGTAGGCGGCCAGCGGCAACGCGGGAAATCGATCGCGCACCTGCCGGATTACATCGAGATAGGCCAGCGCCGGCTTTACCATCAGGAAATCGGCGCCTTCATCCACGTCCAGTGACGCTTCACGCAGCGCCTCTCGTACATTGGCCGGGTCCATTTGATGGGTCTTGCGATCCCCGAATTTGGGCGCACCATCGGCGGCGTCGCGGAACGGTCCGTAGTAAGCGGATGCATATTTTACGGCATAGCTCATGATCGGGAGATGTTGGAAGCCGGCGGTATCCAGCGCATGGCGGATGGACGCCACCATACCGTCCATCATGCCGCTAGGCGCAACAATGTCAGCGCCGGCTTCGGCATGGGACACGGCAACCCGGCCGAGAAGCGGCAATGTCTCATCGTTGAGCACATAGCCTTCTTCAAGACGATGGCTGTGTCCGTCATGCAACACACCACAGTGACCATGGTCAGTATATTCGCAAAGACAGACATCGGTTACGACAATCATGTCCGGCAGGGCCGTTTTTATTGCACGTGTTGCCCGTTGAACAATGCCGTCAGCGGCAAAGTTTTCCAGGCCGATCGGATCTTTGCGAGCTGGTATGCCAAACAACAGAACCGCCGGGATACCGAGATCTGCCGCCTTGCCGGCCTCTGCCACCGCGTAACCGATGGACAATTGGGCTATACCCGGCATGGAGGCAATCGGCGTACATACATTCTCACCATGAACCACGAAAAGCGGATAGATGAAGTCACCGGGTGTCAGCTGCGTCTCGCGCACCATCGCCCGCAGGCCAGCCGTATGGCGCAGCCGGCGTGGTCGGACAATCAGTTCTTGTTCTATCGGCGAATTCGCAATCGTCAGCTTGGTGCCGGACTTACTGTGGCGAACCATAACCGCTTCCGATCCTTTATGTTCGGCATACGCGTTGGGCATAGTATCGTACAATCGCATCAATGAGGCCGTCAACCGTGTAGGTGTCCGGTACAATTTCAACTGAAAGACCGAGTCGCTGCGCCGCGTCGGCGGTGGTCGGCCCAATGCAAGCGATCAGCGCGCTTCCCCAACATTCACGGAAAACATGATGCGAAAAGCTTTCCACCGTCGACGGGCTCGTAAAGGTCAAAACGTCGACGCCCCTGGCCAGTTCGGTACGCATTTCCGGCGAGGGTGCGCAGGCCACCGTGTCGTAGATTGCGATGTCGTCCACGTGTGCGCCTTGTTCATTCAACGCAGAGATTATCTCATCTCGCCCTCGCCGTGAGCGGGGCAGCAAGATACGATTTCCTTGCAACGGGCCGAGCGCCTCCGCTAATTCCACCCCTGTGAAGCGATCCGGGTGCGCAGAGACACCGAGTGATGCCCCGGTCATGGCTGCAGCTGTTGCCGGACCGACGGCAGCCAGAGACGGAAGCGATACGCCGGTGGGCAGTGCCTGCGCAAAAAACCGAACGGCGTTTGCACTGGTCAACAATATCCAGTCATAGTCTGTCAGGCAAGCCAGCGCTGAAGTGAACTTTGAGGATGCCAGAGGTACAGTTTTGATGGCCGGAATCAGTAGCACTTGGGCCCCGAGCAACGCAAGGCGACTACACATGCCGGATGCCTGTTCGGCGCTGCGTGTCACCACGATGCGCTTCCCGTGCAGGTGGCCCTTTTCGTCATCCATGTTCCAGCAATTCCAGTGCTCCTTGCCGTCGTGCGCTTGCCGCCAATGTGCCGGCAAGCGCTTCTGCCGTGGCTGCCGTGCCCTCCACTCGCACCAACTTCCGGCCGTCAATGGAACCGACCAGAGCGGACATCCTTAATATATTTGCGGTTGCGCGGGCGTAAGCGGCAATCGGCGCTGAACAGCCACCTCCCATCGCGGCCAAAAATAGCCGTTCAGCACTCACGGCTACCTGGGATGCATGATGGTGGACAGCGCTCAAATATGCGAGCGTCTTCTCGTCATCGGATCGACATTGCACAGCCAGGGCTGCCTGGCCGGGTGCGGGAAGCATCACATCGAAATCGAGCCATTCGTGCACCGCGTGCTCGAGACCGAGACGTTTGACACCTGCAGCGGCGAGCAACGTGGCATCGTAGTGGCCTTCCTGTACTTTGCGCATGCGTGTTTCGACATTTCCACGGATGGGCTTCACAACCAGATCGGGACGTCTTGCCAACAACTGCGCCTGCCGGCGAGTGCTGCTCGTCCCCACCACGGCGCCTGCCGGCAACGTGTCGAGCGAACATGAACTTGTACAGACCAGTACATCTCGCGGGTCTTCGCGCTTACTGATGGCTCCCACCATCACTCCGGGCGCATTTTCAACCGGCAAATCCTTGAGTGAATGGACGGCCAGATCGATTCTCTTGTCGAGCAGAGCGGCCTCAAGTTCCGCCGTAAATAGACCCTTCCCGCCGATAGCGGGCAGCGCCTTATCCAATATCTTGTCGCCCTGGGTTACAAAGGGTGTAATGCAACACTCCAGCCCCGGCCAAGCTGCAGCCAGCAACCGCATCACGTGATTGGTCTGCCATAGGGCCAGGGCGGATGTACGGCTGCCGATGCGCAGCTCATTGTGCCGAAGAACTATACTCACGGTCTCTGTTCCATGACATCGGAGAGCGCAAACAGCTCTTGAAGCGCCTCGACGTAGGCACCGCCGTCGCCGTCAGAGGCCTTCTGTTTCAGCGTGACAGTCGGATCATGCAACAGTTTGTTGACCAGGGCGCGGGTCAGATGATGGATATGTTTGACCGTGTCCGGGTCGGCATCAGCGCCGATAAAACGCAAGGTGCGTTCCACCTCGCGTACGCGGATCGACTCGGCCTTACGGCGCAAATCTGCGATCACCGGCTCGACGGCCAGCTGCTGAAGGGCAATTGCGAATCGCCCGGCCTCGTCCGCAACAATCGCTTCCACCTGAGGCACTTCTCGCTCCCTTGATTTGCGTGCATCGTCACAGGCGGTAGTCAATTCGTCTATGTCAGCAAGCTGAACACCGTCGACATCCCCGGCGCTGGGATGAACGTCACGAGGAAGTGCAATGTCAATGAGCAGCAACGGTCGGTCCGCGTGCTGCTTCATGGCATGGGCCACCATCTTCCGATCGATAATGGCGTCGCTTGCGCCCGTTGCGCTAATGACCAGATCAGCGTCGGCCAATAGCAGACCGAGCCTATCTAATCCGGCTGCGGTATAGCCAAATTGCTCCGCCAGGATGGTCGCCTTGGTCACAGTACGGTTGACAACGGTCACGCTCGCGACCCTGCGCGCTTGCAGTGATTTGAGTGTTTGCATACCCATCTCGCCGACGCCGATCACCACAACTCGACACTC
>CAVQSG010000028.1:0-248258 GCA_963715415.1 uncultured Chloroflexia bacterium
TACCGTGGCGAGCGCGACGTGCCCGAGCTCGTCGGGGATTCCCCACAGGTCATAACACCGCGCACCCTGCTCGCGTGCCCAACGAATTGCCGCCCACTGCAGTGCGTGGTTGGGCATGCGATTGCGTTCGCTATCTCCGCTCGCACCCCAAAGATACCAAGCCGTATCGCCCATAAGGAAGACGGCGATGGCGGCTAGAGGTGCCCCCTCGTATTCAGCGAGAAAGAAGCGAGCCTGATCCGGCACAAACAGTTCGTAGGCCGCGGCATAGTAGGCGGAGTTGTGTACGGTGAAACCGTCGCGTTCTCCCGTGGCCTGCATGAGTTCATCGAGTACATGCAGGTCAGCGCGCGCCATGGCGCGCACAGTTACGCCCTTGCGCTGTGCCAGACGGATGTTGTAGCGCCATTTGCTCTTCATCCGCGCCAGGATCTCGTCTTCCGTCTGCCCCGCGCCGATATCGACCAGAATCGTGCTGGGTGGCTGGATCGTTTGGACGCTCGGCCGAAAGCCGTGAGCATACAGGAGAGCACGGTTATCAGCCGTCTCAGGAAGGTTCGGCTCGATCTTGAGCACCACGGCGCCCACGTTCAGAGCCTCCCGGCGCGCCGCAACAAGAATCTCTTGCGTCAGCTGGGTGTCCGCCCGATCAACCACAGGCCCGCGTGGGATGTAGGCAATCTTCAAACCGGCCACACTGCGCAGAAGAAGCTGGGCGGCTGCAAGCGTCTCGCCACACTGTGGCACAGTCACACGGCGGCAACTCCAGCCGAACCGACTCTTGAGTTCACCCCACCCGGCGGTCTGCAGAAGATGGCCGGCGGGATGAGCGCGGATGAATGCATCCCATGCTGCCGGTGCGCCGGAGATCTTACTTTGTGCGGCAGGATCCTCCGCTGTAAGGGTCGTCTCAACCATGCCACACATGATACCATAATTGCCGTTGCTTCCGAGAGCACCTGACAGCAAGAATCGACCAGAACCGGAGCTATTCCATGCCCGAACAGATTATCGAAGCCGTGCCTAATTTCTCCGATGGGCGACGTCCGGAGGTACTGGACAGGATTCTGACGGCAATCAGGAAGCCGGGCGTCATGTTACTCGACCACAGCAGCGATCCCGACCACAATCGCAGCGTCGTCACGATTGCCGGTGCGCCCGGTTCTGTGTTGGAAGGTTTGTTCGCGGCCGTTGAAGTCGCTGCCCGAGAGATCAACCTGTTCGAACAAACGGGAGTCCATCCGCGCATCGGTGCCACTGACGTCGTGCCGCTGATTCCGCTCGAAAACTGCTCACTGGAAGAATGCGCCGAACTGGCTCGCAGGTTGGGACGCCGGATCGGGCAAGAGCTAGAACTGCCGGTCTATCTCTATGCGGCAGCCGCCACACGTTCCGGAGCGCCGCGATCTGGCCGACTTGCGACGCGGCCAGTTTGAAGCGCTGCTTGATGAGATTGGGACACTCGACCACGAACCCGATTTTGGCCCGGCACACTTGGGTCCTGCCGGCGCCGTCGTGGTGGGTACCGCGGCTTCTTGGTGGCCTACAATTTTTTTCTCGCCACGGAAGACAGCACCATTGCGCAGCGCATCGCGCGACGGATCAGACAGAGCAGTGGTGGGCTGCCAGGTATCAAAGCCATCGGGTTGTTGGTGCACGGGCGAGCTCAGGTCAGCGTCAACCTGGTCGACTATCGTCAGACGCCGCTGCACACCTTGACGGAATGGGTCGAACGGCTGGCGCAGGAAGAAGGAACATCGTTTGAGGAAGCCGAACTCATTGGCCTGCTACCGCAAGAGGTTCTGTTGCAGACAACAGCACACTATCTCAAGCTACCAGGTCTAGTACCAGGTCGCATCGTTGAAAGCGCCGTCAACACAGCAGCGCGCAGCGAGCGTTGACCAGACGTAGCCAAGACACCCACAAATCGCCGCCATGGACAACCCGGGTAGCGCTGGGAAATCGCAGTCACCTTTGACCGGCGTCGCCGCACTATGCTAAAATTCGACATTCTATTGACCGTTTTTTGTTGTGTCGTTGCCGGCCGCACTGGAGCGCGCCGCCACGTGAAGACGCGATTGTGCGTGGTTGCAGATCATGCTCCGACACGGTGTCCCCGCTCTGTCGATGATTACCGCATAATCGCATTGTGGTCGGCTCAGGAGATCTATGCACAATTCTTACAGTCAGGACCGAGGTGCCCCTTTTCATCTCGAACCCAACGATATTCTCGATTTGGGCATCGTCATTGTCAACTACAACACGCGTGAGTTCCTGCGCAACTGTCTGCGCTCTATTGCAGATGTAGACCGATCCGTGCGCTTTCAGATATGTGTTGTCGACAATGCCAGTACGGACGGAAGCGCTGCCATGGTCGCGGCTGAATTTCCACAAATCCATCTGATCGAAAACCGCGCCAATACCGGATTCAGCGCAGGCAACAACCTTGGGCTGCGCTGGTTTGGCTTTGGCCGGCGCGACGAAACAGAGTCTTCGGCACGCTCTCCCCGCTACACGTTGCTGCTGAATCCGGATACCATCGTCCATCCCGACACGCTGGCGGCCATGGTTGCATTCATGGACGACAGACCGGCAGCCGGCGTAGCCGGCCCTCGCCTGCGCCGACCCAACGGCACGTTGGACAAGGCGTGTCGTCGCAGCTTTCCAACTCCCCAAGTCAGCTTCTATCGTCAGATCGGATTGAGCAAGCTCTTTCGGAACAGCAGACGCTTCAACGCCTACAACATGGAGTATCTGCCGGAAGACGCCGTCCATGAAGTCGATTCGGTTGTTGGCGCCTACATGCAGTTGCGTCGCGAGGCAATTGCCGATGCCGGTCTGTTGGACGAAGCGTTCTTTATGTACGGAGAGGATCTGGACTGGGCCAAACGCATTAAGGACGCCGGCTGGCAGGTATGGTACAACGGCAAAACGACGATCACCCATGTCAAAGAGGCTGCCAGCAGCCAAAGCAATAAGTCGCGCATCGATTTTTACGAAGCGCAATGGATCTTCTATCGGAAACACTACCGGTCTCAGACCAATTGGCTTGTCGACAAGTTCATCATGTTGGGCATTGTCGGCAAAGGTACTTCAGATGTGGCAAGACGTCTGTGGCGTTTTTGTCATACGCCCGACGATACGCGCCACACCGGCAGTCTGTCGGCATCAAGCGGACATCATGTTCAGCCACCCTCGCTGCAGGCCGACAGTGATGCATCACTCTGACTTGTCCGTTTCTATCGATCCGGTTAATTCGCCATAGCGGATCGAATGACCTTCATTGACCATTGATTCACCATGCAACAGAGCTTGACTGAATCAACAACATACGATGAATACGCCACCCGGCGCAGCAATCGGCCGCTGTTCATGAAGCGCGCACAGATGGTCTTCATTGCTGTGTTGGTGGTGCTCGACCTTGCGTCGACCTGGTGCGCGTTCTATCTGGCTTGGTGGCTCTTGGATCGCAATCCCGAAATCGTCATCGGCCCTTTTCAGGAGTTCTGGCCGTTGCCCGCCGTCTACGGTGCACTGCTGCTCAGCATCTTTTTCGTGCAACGGATGTACCAGCGCCGCCGCCCTATCGGCCACCTGGATGAGTTTTTCAAGATCGTCGTCTTCAATACGCTGGCGCTGCTTTTCACCGTAGCGATCTTGACGCTGGTGATGCCGAACTTCCGCTATCACCGCTCGTTGTTGCTCTATGCCTGGCTGGCAAACATCCTGCTGCTGGCTGCCGTCCGCTTTGTTCATGCCCAAATCCAGTGGATGGCCCAGGCCAGAGGCATCGGCGACGATCAGGTGCTGCTGGTCGGTGCCGGCGAAGTGGGCGAAATGTTGCTGCAGAAAATCCTCAGCAACCCGCGCATGGGCTATCAGGTCGTGGGCATGGTCAGCAAGTTCGACACGCCCGTAGAGAACGATCGCGTGGACAACCTGGGCACATTGGCCGACATTCCGGCGATTATCGACAGATACAATGTCGACGAGGTCATCATCGGCCTGCCGGAGAGCAGCCACCAGGAACTGGTCAACATCATCAGCTTGTGCGAGCGCGAAAAGGTAGGTATCCGCGTCTTCCCTGATGTCTTCCAGATCATGGCCAGCGAAGTCAGCATCGGCGATCTGGGCGGTCTACCGTTGCTCACCATCCGCGACGTTGCGCTGCAGGGGTGGCGACTCACACTCAAGCGGAGCGTCGATTTTCTCCTGAGTGCGCTTGCACTGGTCTTTTTCAGCCCGTTTATGTTGTTGGCGGCACTGCTGATCAAGCTGGATAGCCCGGGACCGGTCTTCTACATCCAAGAACGGATGGGCCTGGATGCCCGTCCGTTCAAGATGATCAAGTTCCGTTCCATGCGATCGGATGCAGAGATGGAAGGACCGGGCTGGACCACAGAAGACGATCCACGTCGCACCAAACTCGGCACATTGATGCGGCGCTTCAACATCGACGAGTTGCCCCAGTTGGTCAACGTCTTCCTGGGTGACATGAGCCTCGTGGGTCCGCGACCGGAGCGTCCTGTCTACGTGGAACAGTTCCGCCAGAGCATTCCACGCTATATGGACCGCCACCGCGAGAAAGCCGGCATCACCGGGTGGGCCCAGGTCAACGGTCTACGCGGCGATACCTCGATTGTCGAGCGAACCAAATATGATCTGTGGTACATTGAGAATTGGTCGATTGCACTAGACTTAAAAATTATCATTCGCACGACGTTTCAAACCATAGTGGGTACAAACAAGAACGCGTATTAGCACTCATGATGTCGATAGACCACTCCCTAGAACAAATTGATCCGGTTGCTGCGCGTCGCCAACGCGTGTTGAACATTGTTGTTCAGGAGTACACGCGTACAGCGCAACCAGTGAGTAGCAACGCCATCGTCAAACATTACGATCTGGGTGTGAGCGCGGCCACCGTGCGGAATGATCTGTCGGCGCTGGAACAGGAAGGCTTTCTAACCCACCCGCATACGAGTGCGGGACGCATTCCGACGGTCTTCGGCTATCGATTTTTCGTCCAGCACCTGCTGGCCGACCAACAACTGTCGACCTCGGAGCGAAGCCTGATTCGTACTGAGTTCGATGAAGCGCGACGTGAAGTTGACCAGTGGCTGCGGGTCAGCACATCGGTGCTGGCGCGCACATCACAGAGTGCTGCGCTGGCCACGTCACCGCGTGCGGTCAGCAGCAAGTTCAAACATCTCGAACTGGTCGAGATTCATAACACCAAGGTCTTGCTTGTGCTGGTTTTGCAGGAAGGAACCGTCAAGCAGCAATTGCTCGATCTGGACGGGCCAATCGCCCAGGACGAGTTGAGCAAACTCAGCAACGCACTCAATGCCATGCTGCGCGACGCCGGCACGGATGACGTCCTACAGAAAATTGCATCGCTGGAGATCTATGGCCCACAGGCACTGCCGGCCCGTCAGGTCGTCCGATCGGTGGCCGAAATTATGGAACGCTACGATCATCAACAGAGTGGCCAGATCTATCGTGACGGTCTGACACAGGTGCTGGAGGCACCCGAATTCTCGGAAAACGCCAGCGCCCGCATGATGATCAGTATTCTCGAAGAGCGCCCGCTGATCGACCAAATCGTGGGTGATTATTTGAATGACGGCGATATCCATGTTGTAATTGCGGGCGATGGACGTTATGACCAACTGGCGGAGATCAGCCTGGTGATCGGCACATACGGTACCAGCAATCGCGCCACCGGAATTTTGGGCGTCGTCGGACCACTGCGGATGACCTATGGACGGAACATCAGTGCAGTCCGTTTTGTCGCCGGCGTCATGAGTGAAATGGTCAACGAAATATTCGGGTATCCACCGAAACAATCATCCTGATTCCTTGGTAGGTCCGCAGGGGTCGCTAGATCGCGGGTATAACAACCGAACAGTTGGAATCCGTTATCTGCCCGGTCACATCGGCCGGCGTACCCCAGACCTGCCGGAACAACGAGAGCTGGAAGCGGACAAGTGCTATGCAAGAAGAGAAAGATATGTTACGTGAACAAGATGCCGCCGATCAGAACGGCGAAGAGTCGCCAGTGGAGATAGCGCACGATCTCGCCGATGATAACCTGGAGGCGGCCACGACCGCAACGGCAGAGACGACTACACGCAACGGCTCCAATCGCGAAGTTGAAGTTGCAGACACAGGTGAAGAGGTCGACGATCCTGATGCAGGTGACCAAGAAGTCGATCCGGCGACGATGATCGAATTGCTGCAAGCCGAACTGGTGGCCGTCCGCACGGATGCTGAGAGCCAGAAAGAGCAGTTGCAAAGGCTGGCGGCCGAATTTCAGAACTCCAAGCGGCGTCAAGAGAAACAGCTTGCAGATGCCATCGATCGCGCAGGATCTCGCATCATTCAGCAAATCCTGCCGATTCTGGACGACTACGATCTGGCCTTCAACAATATGCCGGACGATCTTGGAGATGAGAACGCAGCCTGGGTTGATGGCTTTCGGCAGATCCAACGCAAGCTACTGGCATTGCTGGACGATCAGGGCGTTATTCCCATTGCCTCTGACGGCGAGTTCGATCCGACGTTACACGAAGCAGTCACCAGCGAGCCAAACGATGACGTGGAGAGCGGCCATATCATTCAGACGCTGCGAGTCGGCTACGAACACAAGGGACGCGTGTTGCGTCCGGCCTTGGTGCGTGTCGCAGCCTAATTAGTCCCGTCAGAATCGTCCCGAGGACATTATGACCACCATGCACGCCGCATCCGGGCATCTACAGCAAGCGTCGGGCGCCGGTATTCGTCCATTCGACATCGGTCGTGACCTACGACCTGTGGCCGAGCTGATCGCAGAGGCGTTTGCCAGTGAACTCGACCAGCGCGGCAATGCGGCCCTGCGTGAGATGCGTGTGATGAGCCACATGGGCGGGTTTCTCAAACTGCTCAATCGCACCACCGGCGACTTTAACGATGTCTTCAACGGCTACGTCTGGGAAGAAGAGGGCCGCCTCGTCGGCAATGTGACGGTGCAGAAGTCTGACCGCTACGGCAATCGCTGGCAGATCGCCAACGTCGCGGTCGCACCTGCCTACCGCGGACGCGGCATCGCCCGCAAACTTATGGACCAAGCACTTGACCACATCGACGATATGGGTGGGCGCTGGGCCGTACTGCAGGTCTACCAGCGCAACACTAGTGCGCGACACCTCTACGAAGCGCTCGATTTCGAGTACTTGGGCGGGCTGGCCGACCTACGCCTGGCAATCGTCCCCCCGCATCGAATTCTTACGGAGTTCAATCCTGAACTCCAACACTTCTATGGTTTCAGCGCCCAACACTGGCAAGAACTGTATGAGTTGGCAAACTTCCAGCTCAGCTCCCAGGCCCAGTGGTGGCGCGGTGTCCGCCGAAGTGACTTCCAGGAATCAATTGACCAACAGTTCGGTGAGTGGTTCAGCCGTACCATCGGTCGCAGAAACGTCTATCGACGCTGTATCCAGGCTGCGCGCCGCTTCGAGGCCGCCCTGATCTTGACGGCGCAGCGCTGGAGCGGAGAACATCAGCTCAAACTGTGGGTGCGTCCCGATCACTATGGCCAAGTCGAAGAAGCGATGATGCAATGGGTGTTGAAGACATTGGATGACTACCCGCGTCTGCCGGTGACGTTGGAATTGAGCACTCTTCATGAAGCGGGCATGGAGGCGGCACGGCGCCACGGTTTTGAGGTGGTGCGCTCGCTAATGACCATGCGCCGTAAGATCTGCGAGTGAGCGAATTCCGGTCATGAAGGCACGATTTCTCCACTGCGCGGATATCCACCTCGGCTATCAGCAATACAACGAGAAAGCCAGACTCGGCGACTTTGCGCGTGCGTTTCGCAGCATCGTGCGCACGGCAATCACAGAACAAGTTGACTTCGTTGTTCTTGCCGGCGATCTCTTCCAAAAACGGGCCATTGACGCGCTGACGCTTAACCAGGCCATGCTCGTGCTGGAAGAGCTGCGCGAGGCCCGCATCCCCTGTTTAGCCATCGAAGGCAATCACGAGCGCGCCTATTACGACAACTACATCGGCTGGATGGAGTTTCTCGCCCAGCGCAATTTGCTCATTCTGCTCAACTCGGACTTTGCCGAGGGCAAACCGCAGCTGCGCGCCTGGGACGACAAGCGGCGCGCCGGATCCTACCATGACCCGGTACCCGGAGTGCGCGTCTACGGTATGCGTTGGATCGGCTCCGGCACCGCTGCGGCAGTTGAAGCCTATGCCCATGCGCTAGCCGAAATGAAGGACAACCAGACCGCCGCCGGAATCGACTACACGATCTTTACCGCCCATGCAGGTGTGGAGGGCGTCATCGACGGCATGTCGGGCGGCCTGAGCCATCGCCAATGGTCGGTCTTACGCCCGGTGACGGACTACGTTGCCCTTGGCCATGTCCACAAGCCATTTGTCCAGGATGACTGGATCTACAACCCCGGCAGCCCTGAGACCTGCAGCATCGCCGAAGCCGACTGGCCGGAACGAGGCTTCTATCTCGTAGAAATCGATACGTCGAGTGAAGAGCCAAAACATACCGCCGTGCTGACATGCTAATCCGCGACGTCGCTTTATCCGTCTGCGTTTTCCGGTCGACCACTACCGCACGCCGGATGCACTTCATGCCGCGTGTGAAGAGTTTATTCGCACCAAAAACCGAGACCTAAAGCTTGACCTGCTCAATCAGCATGAACGGCCGGTGGTGGAATTGCAGCTGTATGGCGTCCTCGCCTTCAACCGCTCTGCACTCGACCTGTCACGACTCGAAGAGGCGCTCGGTTCGACGTGCCGGCCGCTTGTGCCGCTTCTCAAAAATCTGACTCGATCGGCCGACTTCGGCGTGGTTGCCGACGATCGCGTGGGCCGCGGACAACTCGAGCACGACGTGATTGCCGGGCTGTTGGATCGGGATGCCCGCTACCAACAACAGAGCGAGTCGTGGACCGATGTCGTCCTGACGCTCAAACGGCTTGCGGTCGACGGTGCCGACGCCGACACCCTCACGACCGAACTCGCCGCCATGCTCGACACCATCGACGCGGCCGACCGCCCATCGTAGCCCGCCACTCCACAAGCAAACCACACCATGCAAATCCTCTCGCTCCGTCTGGACAACGTCAAAAGCTACCGGTTTCTCGAGCTCGATTTCGCGCCCGGCGCCAACGTTGTTGCCGGTCACAACGGCGCAGGCAAGAGCACGATCCTGGAAGCCATCGGCTTTACATTGTTCGATTCGTTGCCCTACAACCAGCGCGACTTCGTGCGCGAAGGGTGAAAAGAGCGCCGCGGTCACCGTCACGTTTGTCAGCAGCGAAGACGAACGGCCCTACGAAGTCCAGCGCAAGTGCGGCGGTGCGAACGCCTATGTAGTCACCGATCCGGAGACCGGCCTCAAGCAGTGCGAAGGCAAAGCCGACGTCCAACGTTTTCTGCGCCTGCATCTGGGCGTAGACCCCGGCGCCAGCCTGGACAAGCTCTTTAGCGATGCCGTCGGCGTGCCCCAGGGCACCTTTACCGCGGCCTTCCATCTGCGCCCGTCCGAGCGCAAGGGTGTCTTTGATCCCCTGCTACAGGTGGACGAATACGACACTGCCTGGTCTCGGTTACGCGAACCGTTCAACCTGTTGCGCGACCGGCTTCAGGAGATAGACCTTCGTGTCGCCGGTCTGGCCGGACGCCTGGAACAGTTGCCGATTTTGGAGGTGTCCGTCCTGGAACGGAGGAAACGTCTTGAGACGCTGGCCGGCGAAGTGTCGAAGCTAGACGCAGAACTTGCGACCGTACGCGAGCAGAAAAGCGAGCTCGACGCCGCCAATGCAGAGATTCGCGCATTGGATGATCGAGTTCGCGCTACCGAGAAGGAGCTGGCCGCCGGGCGGGCCCAGCTCGACTCGGCTCAAGCAGCGCTCGCGGAAGCACGGGATGCGCAAACTGCGGTCGAGCAGCATCAGCCAGCCTATGACGCCTACACAGCGGCTCAGACGCGACAGAAGGAGTTGGAAGGCCGGACAAAGGAACGTCGTGCTCTGCTGGATCAACGCGCTGAACTGGACAAGAATACCTCGTTGGCACGCAGCGAGCTACAGAAGATCGAAGAGGACCTGGCCGCGGTCACAGCAGCGGAGAAAGCGGCAAGTGAACTCGGCTCTCTGGCCGGCGAACAGATGCGCCTTGACAAAGTACTGGTCGAAGCACGCGAACAACACGCGACGCTCAACAACCTTCGGTCCGATGAGACCCGTCTCATGGCAGAGATGCAGAAGCTCGAGTCCCGTTGCCGGACGCTGCAAAATCAGATGTTCGAGCAGCAAAATAAGGAAACGGAACGCAGCGAGCTCGAAGCGCAGATCAGCACCTGCGAGACGGCCGTCTCAACCGCAGAGCAGAACATGGCTGAACACCGTGTACGTGCTGACACGATCAAGCAGCAAAATGAACTGTTGCAGAGCAGCACGGACGCGTACTGCCCCATCTGCCGCCAACAGTTGACGACCGAGCACCGGGAAGCGGTGTTGGCCGGCAACGAGGAAGCTCTGACAGAGATGCGCTGCGAGTATGCGGATGCGCAAAAGCGGGCCAAGACCGAAACCAGCCGTCTGCAGTCGCTTCGTGCGACACGGAAGGAAGTCGAACAAAGCCTGCGCCGCATGCCGCGGGCCTCCGAGTTGTCTGACGCCCAGGAGACGCTGGAAGCGACGCGTACGTCGTTGACGCAGGTCGCCCGACGCATTGCCGGCCTTCAGGAGACGCCCCGGGAAATCGAAGAGATAGAAAATTCTCTGACACAGCTGGGCAACCCACGGCAACAGCTGGCCGTGGTGCAGGCAACTGTGGCCCGCCGCCCACAGCTGGAAACAGGTCGCAAGAAAGTCGCCGACCGGCAGGAAGAAGCGGCCGCCCGATTGGCCGAGATCGATGACGCCCTGAACGCTTTCACGCAGTTGGATGAGCAGATCGCCATGATCACAGCCGATCTGGACAAGCATACACCCGGTTATCAGGCATTGCTGTCGCATCGACGCCTGGCGAGCACAGTTGATCAACGTCAGGATGCAGTGACGACGTTGTCACAATCCGTTGGGAGCCTGGACAAGGAGCGCGTCGATCTAGAGACCCAAATTGACGGAGACTCGCGCCGGATTTGATGCCGAAGCATATGCGCGCGCACTGACACGAGAGGCCGAACTAGTCGGCATACTGGGCGGTCTGCGCACCGAAACCCGCATGTTGACCGAGGCTCAACAACAGGAAGAAGAGAGGCTGGACAAGTTACGCCGGCAACAGACCGAACTGGTCGAACAGCAGACACAGCGCGCCCGTCTGCAACGTCAAAGCGACGTGCTGGAGGACATGCGCTCGATCTTACGCCAGGCCGGCCCCTATATCACCCAGGCGTTGATCCGCCAGATCAGCGAGAACGCGGCGCAGATCTTCGGCGAGCTGATGCAGGACTTCACCCGCCATCTGGTCTGGCAGGAGGAGTACAGTATCGCGCTCGATGTGGAGGGCAACCTCCGCCAATTTGGACAGCTATCCGGCGGCGAGCAGATGAGTGCAGCGCTGGCGGTGCGGCTGGCGCTTTTGCGTGAGCTGAGCAGCATCGACATCGCCTTCTTCGACGAACCAACCACCAATCTGGACGCCGCACGCCGCGATGCACTGGCCCAGCAGATCCTCAAGCTGGACGGCCTGCGCCAGCTCTTCGTCATCAGCCACGACGACACCTTCGAGCAGGCCACCGAACGTCTTATCCGCGTCGAACGCGTGGACGGCGTGAGTCGGGTGAGCGAGTGAATTGAAGATCGAGAATTACTCTGCTTGCACTCGATGCGACGTGCTGGTAGGCTGTTTGATATTGTGAGCGAGCAGTGCCAGAGATGGTCTCTCTGATCAGGATACACATAAGAGACTGTCAACATTTGCCGGCTTTGGCTTGCTCAGTTCAAGTCCGATCTCTTGCAGGCGTTGGACAGGCTACTTTTGTCAATATTTGCAGTTGCCCCCTCTGACAGCGTGACAGAATTCGATAACCGGCTCCTGACGAAGGCTGTGGAATGTTAACCGAGCCTAGCGAAAGCTATTGGTGGCGGTAGGCAAGACGCAGCGCGCCATTTCAGTCAGTGAACTTCGATTTCAGCAATCAGTCGTCCGCATCCTTTGTCAAGACAACAGACGCTCATCGAGGAAAACAATGATGCAAATCCGCGTTCAACTGTTGGGACAACCTGCAATTCACTACAATGGGAATCCGATTACTGAGCTTTCGGCCAAGGCGATGGAAATGTTCTGTTATCTGTTGCTCTATCGCGACCGCCCACACACGCGCGGGACGCTGGCCTATACGCTGTGGACCGACATATCAGCGTCGCGGGCGCAGAAATATTTGCGCCAAACGCTCTGGCAACTGCAAACGGCGCTGGATCGTCACCTGAAGCCTAGCGAAGACGCAAGCCAGGCGCCACTTTTGCTCGACCCGGGCTGGATTCGGGTTAATCCACGCGCCGTCTGGCTGGATATCGCCGGCTTGGAGCAGGCCCACGCGCATTGCCGTGAGACTCCCGGTGCAGCGCTGACCGCCGCCCAGGTGGCGGAACTGGAGGGTGCTGTCCTCCTCTACCAGGGCGATCTGCTGGCCACTTGGTATCAGGATTGGTGCATCTATGAGCGCGAACGGCTCCAGTTAACCTATCTGGCCATCCTGGATAAGCTCGTGAACGCCAGCATAGCGCAACAGCGGTACGCCAAAGGCATCGATTACGGCCAACGCATTCTGCGCTGTGACCCGGCGCGCGAGGTCACCTATCAACAACTGATGCGCCTGCACTATCAGGCGGGTGACCGTACAACCGCGCTACGCGTCTATGAGCGCTGTGTGCGGGTGCTCGCGCACGAATTCGATATCGCGCCGACGGCCCGGACCACGGCGCTCCACGAGCAAATCCGCGCGGATCGGCTCGCCGACGCCGCGGCACCCAATGAGGTCGGTGAGCATACCCAGACAGCACCAGTACATACATACAACACCGATCTGCGCGCTGAATTGGCGCACTTGCGAGATGGCCTGGCCGCTTACCGGACGGAGCTACTGCAAGGCTTGGCCGCGATTACGCATATGTTGGAAGATCAACAGAAGATGCGCCGACAGACACGCGGCAAGACGCGCTGACGACCAATGTCTGCTATGCTGAGCACAACCCAATGATATTTTCCGCAGTTACGGACACGAAGCCGCCAGCCGGTCACGATGGATACGATTCAACACAACACACACTCCTTTATTGTCAAGGTGTGGCGCGAAGCAGCTGACCAGGCAGGCGCGCCGATGATCTGGCGTGGTCAAATAACCCACGTGCCCAGCGGCCGGCGCTATGCACTTACCGATCTGCGCGAAATCCCGCCCTTTATCGAGCCTTACCTGGCGCAGTTAGGAGTGCAATTAACTCGTTTTGCCCAAGTCCAGCAGTGGTGGCGTGCCTGGTGGCGCCGCTAATTCACCATACAACCGTACGTACCGTATTCTGAGAATGGGTTGGAAAATGTAACGAAACCGGACTGATCGTGGTCCGTTCCCGAAATGCAGTAGCACCCTCTGTGGCTTATTCAAACAGCATCTAAACGACCCACAAAGGAAACGGAGAAACACAGAATCTAGCCGCAACCCTCTGTGCAATTCCGTGAATTTCCGTGGATCTTTTTCTTGAGACGACCTAAGCTCGACAATGGACGGCTATGACAGTTCGTTACAGCATATTCTGGCCGAGTTGGAGCGCTTGGATCTCTTGATTCAGGTGCAGGTGTGGCGCGCCCGCCGGCTGCAGGAGCCCGGTGAGGCTGGTCTGCCGGCCTTTTACATCCCCGAGGGCGAAGTGGACAAGCTGCTGGACAAGCCGATCGGCGTCCCGACCTGGCACACCGCTCCCTTGCCCCTGGAGATGCAGCAACGCATCCAAGAGCAACTCGACCAGATGGCCACCACCGTCGCCCAGCGCACGACCGCCAGCCTGGAAGCCGGACTCTATCTGCGCCTGTTGGTGCTGGCTCACCTCTTTGATCTGGCCACCTTCGACGTCGATGTGATCCTGCTCTGCCTGGCCTCCGAACTTGACCGCCGCTACGAGCGCCTCTATGCCTATCTTCACGACGATGTGACACGCCGCCAACCTACTGTCGATCTGGCGCTCAACCTGCTCTGCCCGGATCTGGACAGCAAAGTGGCCGCGCGCGCGCGCCTTGGCCATGCTGCGCCCCTACGCCGGCAACACCTGCTGCAGCTGATTGACGACCCCAACCAGCGCCCGTCCACGTTGTTGGCCCAGAATCTCCAGTTGGCACCGCGCATTGCCCACTATCTGCTGGATAACGACGAGGTCGACGAGCGGCTGCAGCCCTATGCACGCCTGGTGACGCCCACCAACACGCTGGACGACCTGCACTTCCCCGCCGCCTTTCAACAACAGCTGCATGGACTTATGACCCAGGCGCAAAGCGACGGCGGCGACCTGATTCTTTATTGCCAGGGCGCCTATGGCGTGGGCAAACAGAGCGTGGCGGCCGCCTTCGGTCAGCCATTAGGCGCGCCGCTGCTGGTGGTGGACGGCCAACAACTGGCCGCCCGCACCATTGAAGAATTCACCACCCTACTGCAGTTGCTTGACCGTGAGGCGCGGCTGCAGGGCGCGCTGCTCTACTGGGAGGCCTTTGACGCCCTGTTGAGCGACGACAAAGCAGCGCACCTGGCTTGCCTGCTCCCGCTGCTGGCCGCGCACCCTGGCCCCACCTTTCTGGCCGGAGATGTCACCTGGGAACCGGCCGACGCCCTACACGGGGTCACCTTTGTGCGCCTGTCATTCCCGCAGTCGGGCTATGCCGAACGCCTGGCCCTCTGGCACCGCGCGCTGGCGGACGATCCGGCCGCAACGCTGGATCCTGCCGTCGACCTAGCAGCGCTGGCCAACAAGTTCCGCCTGAGCGGCGGCCAAATCTACGACGGCGCGGCCACGGCGCGCCACCTGGCCTATGCCCGCGCCCCGGCCGCGCCGGCGATCACCCAGGCCGATCTGCACGCCGCCTGTCGCCTGCAATCCAACCGCAGGCTAGCCGAACTGGCCCAAAAAATCGAGCCCCACCACACGTGGGACGACCTGGTGCTGCCCGCCGACCACATGGCGCAGTTGCGCGAAATCTACCAGCAGGTACAGTATCGCACCCAGGTCTACGATGATTGGGGTTTTGACCAAAAGCTGGCGTTGGGCAAAGGGCTGAACATTCTCTTTGCCGGCCCACCCGGCACCGGCAAGACCATGGCCGCCGACGTGCTGGCCCACACGCTGGGGCTGGACCTCTACAAGATCGACTTGTCCGCAATTGTGAGCAAGTATATTGGCGAGACCGAGAAAAACCTGGCGCGCATCTTTGCCGAGGCCGCCAGCAGCAACGCCATTCTCTTCTTTGACGAAGCCGACGCCCTCTTTGGCAAACGTACTGCCGTCAAAGACGCCCACGACCGCCACGCCAATGTGGAGATCTCCTATCTGCTGCAGAAGATGGAGGAATATGAGGGAGTGGTGATCCTGGCCACCAACCTGCGCAAGAACATGGATGAAGCCTTTGTGCGGCGACTCCATTTTACGATCGAATTTGCTGTGCCGGATGTGGCCGACCGCCTCCGCATCTGGCACCAGATTTGGCCTGCCGCCACCCCGCGCGCGCCCGATCTGGACATTGAGTTCCTGGCCCAGCGCATTGACGTGGCCGGCGGCAACATCCGCAACATCGCCCTGGCCGGCGCCTTCCTGGCCGCGGCCGACGGCGGGGTGATCACAATGCAGCACCTGATCCAGGCCACCCGACGCGAATACCAGAAGATGGGCAAGGCGGTGACGAGCGCGGAGTTCGCGGAATATGCGACGAGGGATGACAAGTCGAACGAGTGACGTGTCACCTGTCCCTACGCACCGGCTGGACACTCTGCGTCTCATGTAGCATCCGTGAATATGCAGTAACGTGAACTAAACCGAAATCTGTATGAGAACACAATTTTTGCTAGTTTTGGTGTTTTCTGTGGTTGACCTCGATTAACACTACAACGGATTAAGAGTGGAACGGATTATTGACTGGTTGAGGCACTTCTTGGGTAAAATCCGCACCGTTCTCTACGGCGAATCTAATCCGTTCCTGTCTAAATCCGTTGTAGTGTTGTGCCTTGTGCTCAAACCACAGAAAATGCCAGAATCAGGATTTTTGTAGGTCGGGCATCCTTGCCCGACACGGTTGGAGTATGATCAGTCAGGTTGGAGAGAGCGGTCGGGCAGGGACGCGCCGACCTACGAACTCATGATCTCGTAGCGCCGTCAGTTCAGGTGCGACCGGCCTACCGGACAGACCGCAGGGGAATGACCATGCCACAGCGTCAACATGAAACGACCACGCCGGACACGGTACAGCAGTCGGCTACGCCGGAAGCAACCACGGTCCAACCGCCGCAGCTGGACTTGCGCCTGCACATGCCCCCCGGCGCGGGCGGTGAATCGCGTCCCCAGACTCACGCCGCCGCGCTGAGCGAGGCCAGCGGCGGCCGGTTGAGCCGCACCGGGGGTTCGCTTCTGCAATTGCAGCGTGCGTATGGCAATCGCTATGTGCAGCAGGTGGTGGAACTCGCTCGTACACCCGCGCCTCCAAGTCATCTGACACCCCCCGCATTAGTGCGGCCACAACCGCCCACGGCATCGGCACCAAGTGGCAAGAAGGTGATCCAAGCAAAAGGCCGGATAGCAGGAGATCACGAAGACACATTAGCGAATCCGCGACCCAACAAAACCGGCTTACCTGATCACCTCAAAACTGGGATCGAACACCTCTCCGGCTACTCCATGGATGATGTGCGGGTGCATTACAACTCGGATAGTCCGGCTCAAGTGCAGGCTCTGGCTTATACACAAGGAACGGATATTCACGTTGCACCAGGGCAGGAGAAGCATTTACCCCACGAGGCTTGGCATGTAGTGCAGCAAGCGCAAGGCAGGGTGAGGCCGACGTTGCAGATGCAGGGCAAAGTGAACGTAAATAATGATGCACGATTGGAGACTGAAGCGAATGACATGGGTGCAAAGGCGTTAACCCACGGTCTGCAATCACTATTGGCACCGCAACAGATGTCACTGGATACAGCGGCAGAAACCCAAGGGGCAGCGAATATGACATCCCCTGCAACGAGGCCGAGCGCTGATGGGACCATTCAGCGGAAACTTGGAAATAGAGGCAAGGAAGGTGATTGGGTCTGGTGGGACGAAGCTGGATTTGGTGTGGATCCGAAGGGGAAAATAATACGGGTCAATCGATCTCGGACACCGGTCGTGAGCAAAAAACACAAAAATATGGTCTTCCAAGTGAAGTCATATCTTGTTCGGATGAGTGACTTAAATCTACCGGAAGATGAAGTAGAGAGGAAGGTACTTCCAAACTGGGAAGAATGGCACTTAACACCACGGAATGCCCGACAGCCAGAAGAAGAACAAGCAGACGAAGCGGAGGAAAAAGAAGATAAAAGGGGCACGGAACGGCTTCTCGGCAAGGGCTCGGCTATGTCGAAGTTCAAAGGAGGAGCAACGGCAGGAGGGGTGCTGGCGGGCTTCGCCGGCGGATATGCGAAAAAGACCGGATACAATGAAGGCAATATAGACAAAGCGATCGACACATTGGACACCGTTGCCTCATTGGCAGACAAGCTTGGATATGCCTTCCCCCCAATAAAGGCGATCACGACGCCAGTCAGTCTGACGATGGGCGGAATAAATTTGACACGGTTGGCGGGCAGGATGGGGCAACTGCTCGGAGATGAACAGAGTACGCCGCTCACCTTCGCCCAGTTGGATGAAGCGGCAGCAATGCTGGCCGAGATCCCACAGGAAGGTTTGAGGAGTGACGAAGTGAACCAGCTAGAAAAGGCGCAGGAAGCAATCGTGACGGTGCGACTATGGTTGGAGAAAATGAGTGGAGAGGCAGAGGGTGACTAGGCGTGAATCGCTATGCCCACCTACTTTATCGAAAAGCAACAACCCTTCGCCCAAAGCCTGATCTGGCAACTCCAACGCGACTATTTCAGCCAGGCCGGCATCGAGGCCTGGCGCAGCGGCGAAGTCCCCCACTACATCACCAGCAATCCGGTCGTCGGCAAAACCTATGCCGAGTTGGTCCTGGCGTTCCTGCGCGATTTGTCTCTGCGCGGGCAACGGGAGGAGACGGTCTATCTATTGGAATTGGGGGCGGGACACGGCCGGCTCTGCTACCATTTCTTCAAGCACTTTGAAAAGTATTATCTCGAAAGCGCCATCCCCTTGCCCCCCTTCTGCTACGTCCTCAGCGACTTTGCCCAGGCCAATCTGGCCTTCTGGCAAGAGCATCCCCGCCTACAACCCTATCTGGGCCAAGGCCGGGTTGATTTCGCCCTGTATGACGTGGAAACCAGCCACGAAATTTCCCTGCAAGCCGCGGGCATTACGCTGCAAACGCATTCCCTGTCTCAGCCGCTAATCGTCATCGCCAACTACTTCTTTGACACCATTCCTCAAGATCTCTTTCTGATCGAAGATCGGACGATCGCACACTGTTTGCTCAGCCTCGCCACCGAATCTGACCCATCAGAACTGGAGACCGCCGCGCTGATCGAAGACTTGGCGCTGCACTACGATTACAGAGCGGCTGAGCCACCCATCTATGCCCAAGACCCGATCCTCAACGATCTCTTGGAGACCTATCGCCAACGGCTGAACCACACCCATCTCCTCTTGCCCCACGTCGGTATCCGTTGCCTGGAACGCTTACGCCGGCTCTCCCAACGGGGACTGCTGCTGTTGTCGGCGGATCGGGGCGAGCATCACCTATCCAATTTAGACGGCCACCCCGCGCCGCAGCTAGCCACCCACGGCAGTTTTTCACTCACAGTCAACTACCACGCCTTCGGCCAATATTGCGCCCAACAAGGGGGACTGGCCCTCTTGCCTCGCCATCAACAGACCAGCCTGGACCTCGGCTGTCTGCTCTTCCTGGCCGATGCCACCTCCTATCGCGAAACCCTCCACGCCTACGAACGCTTTGTCAACGACTATGGCCCCGATGATTACTTCAGCCTCAAAAAACTAATTGAACAGCATTTCGACACCCTAAACTACCGCGACATCATGGCGGCCATCAGACTCAGCGGCTATGATGCCCGTATCTTCAGGCAGATGTTGCCCCGCTTGTTCGAAATCCTCCCCACCATCTCCGACAATGAACGCTGGAATCTCTTCCTCATCATTCCCCGCATCTGGGACACCTACTATCCCCTGGGCGAAGCCGAAGATTTGGCCGACAACTTGGGTGATCTGCTGCTGGCCCTTGACTTCTACCAGGAAGCCATCCTCTACTTCGAGAAGTCGATCATGATCTACGGCAGGGTCGCGGAGACCCTGTACAAGATCGCGATCTGTCACTGTCTGCTCGGAGCGTTTGCAGCGGCTGTACCGCTCATCGAAAAATTGCGCGCGTATGAACCAGAGAATGAAGCGCTGCAGGCACTGATCCAAGAGTTTGAAGAAGAGTTGGCACTAGGTCAGTTCGGCGTAGATACCACGACAACAATCCTGCCACCCCACCTCTGATAGGAACTGGAAAGCGATTTCTGCCGGGATTCATTGATAAAGCCTAATACCAATTGTCGGATCAAGGACCGCAAATCGTAGGGGCGGGTCTTGCACCCGCCCGCCTCGGGCGGACCGCAAGGGTCGCCTCTACGATTCATGGCCCGTGAACGGGCAAATATGGGCCCTGATCCCCGGCCGTCGATGCCGAATTGGGGCCGAATACGGCGACTAAGACACGCCAACAGACGCGCCGATAGACGCGCCGCCGATCCCTGCCTGCTATATTGGCGTCCAGCAAACATAATCACCGATCCCGAATCATCTGCTGCCAATTATGTTCCAAGACCTGGACGCCACGTTGACCAAACTGATCGAGCGTGAGGTGGACTATGCCAACCTCAGCGTCAGTTTCGCGACGCCCGGCGAGGATTTCCCCCCCTCATCGGTGACGCTGCCGGCTGTCCACTTTTTTCTCTATCACATTCAAGAGAATATGGAGCTGCGCCGTGGCGAATGGATCGTCGAGCGACGGGAGAACGGCAACGGTCAAACCACAGCCAGCCGGCGTCGTCCCCCCATTCGCGTCGACTGTGCCTATCTGGTGACGGTCTGGCCCGGTGACGCCTCTCCCGATGATGAACACAAAATCCTGGGCGCGGTCATGAAAACCTTGCTGCGTTACCGCAAGCTACCTGCCGACCTGCTGCAGGGCGAACTGGCCGGTCAGGAACCACCGCTGCGCGCCGGCACCATTCGCGAAAGCCATCTGCAAAGCCTGGGCGAGTTCTGGCAGGCCATGGGCGCCAAACCGAAAGCGGCCCTGGATTACACGGTGACGGTCAGTGTCGACGTCTCCGAACCGGAAGACCTGGGTGTAGTCGTCAGCGAAAGCGTGATCAAGGTAGATCCAAAAACGGACTAGAATAGACGTTCAGAAGACAGCATCAGCTCATTATCGACTCAAGGAGACAACACTATGCCGAATTACACGTGGCCGGGCGTCTATGTCGAGGAGGTTCCCTCGGCAATCAAGCCGATTGCCGGCGTCGGCACCAGCACGGCCGGCTTTATCGGCGTTTCCGCCGCTATCAGCGGCGCATGGAATCCTGACGATCAAACGGGTATGCCGACCCTCCCCTCTGGTGACCCCTACACCCAGGCCGCCGCGGCCACACCACAACCTCTCAATAGCTGGACTGAATTCACGCAGAAATTCGGCGATATTCAGGCCGCCAACCAGTACTTGGCCCACGCCGTCTATGGCTTCTTCAACAACGGCGGCACCCGCTGCTGGGTCATCCGTGTGGCCGCTGTTGATGATGTCAGCGACGCCATCGCCAAATTTGAGAGCATCGACGAGATTGCGCTGGTGGCCGCGCCCTTGCCACCCGATACCGCAGCAGATGCGCTCAACCCTCTGCACCTTGCCCTGGTTGACCACTGCCAGACGATGGAAGACCGCATCGCCATTCTGGACAGCACGCGCGACATCACCGATGACAATCTGGTTATCAGCACCGACGACGAAGGCATCTGGCGCCCGGCCGCCAACCCCAAAGGCTATGGGGCCTTCTACTTCCCCTGGATCGAGGTAGCCGATCCGCTGCAAGCGGCGGGTACGCGCGTCGCGGTTCCGCCCAGTGGACACCTAGCCGGCATCTACGCCCGCAGCGATGCCCAGCGCGGCGTCCACAAAGCGCCCGCCAACGAGGTTGTGATGGGCGCGCTGGACGTCTACTACCCGGTCAGCAAAATCCTGCAAGGAACCCTCAATCCGCTAGGCGTCAACTGCATCCGCAGCTTTAACGGCACCATCAAGGTTTACGGCGGCCGTACCCTGGCATCGGATCCCCAGGGCGACCCGGAGTGGACCTACATCAACGTACGCCGCCTCTTCAACTACCTGCGCGAATCCATCGACGAAGGCACCCAATGGGTGGTCTTCGAACCCAACTCACCCGATCTGTGGGCGCGCATCCGCCGCAACATTACGGCCTTCTTGACCAACGTCTGGCGTTCCGGTGCGCTCTTGGGCACCACGCCCGAACAGGCCTTTTACGTGCGCTGCGACGAGAGCACCAATCCGCCCGAAGTGCGCGAACTAGGCCAGGTTGTCACCGAAATCGGCGTGGCCGTGGTCAAGCCGGCCGAGTTTGTCATCTTCCGCATTAGCCAGTGGGCCGGCCCGGGCGAATGACGTAGCCAACGCAACCCCACCCTAGCGATTCTCCTGTAGACGAGAGAATCGTTCCGCCCTCAAACTGAAGAGGCTAGGAAAGGGTTCTATGATCCGGACCATCGACCATGTACAGCTATACCACGCCTGGCGTCTATCGACAGGACATCTTTACACCGCCGCCGCCACCCTTCCTGACGGGCATCCCCGCGTTCCTGGGCTATGCCACGGGGAGTGGGCGGGCGGCAGAAGAATATGTAAATGAGCCGCAACTGCTCACACTGTGGACCCACTATGAACAGTTGTATGGTGCGCCTTCGTCGAGTAGCTATCTGGCCCACGCCGTGCGCGGCTTCTTTGAAAATGGCGGTTTGATGTGCTATGTCGTGCGCTTACAGGAAGCACAAGTACCACCGCAACAGGCGCTGGCCGCCGGCTTGGACGCGTTGATCGGCCTGGAGACCATCGATCTGGTCTGCGCGCCCGACATCATGCGCAACATACTGACGGCGGACGCGCAGACATTGGCCGGTGTCACCCATATGCAGGAGATGGTGCTGACCCACTGCCGGCAGATGGGAACCCGTTTCGCCATTTTGGACAGCCTGAACACGACCGAGCTTTTTAGTGTGGACACAGACGAGGCTAGCGAACATCCGGCGTCCGTGCAAGAACAGAGAGCCAGACTCCGGAGTTCACATGGCGCCCTCTACTTCCCCTGGCTGCTGGTGGTGATCCCCGACGGCAATCCCATTTCCGTGCCGCCGTGCGGGCATATTGCCGGCATCTATGCCCGTAGCGACCAGCGCAACGGCGTTCACAAAGCACCAGCCAATGAGTCGCTGGCGGGCGTTCTCGATCTGCGCCGCCATCTGACTGAGCGCGAGGCGGGCCAGTTGAATGAGATGGGTGTTAATAGCCTACGCGCCTTTCCGGGGCGCGGGATGCGCGTCTGGGCGCGCGCACCTTGGGCAATGACCAAAATCCGATGGCCAACTACGTCAACGTGCGCCGTCTTTTTATTACGGTGAGCCGCTGGTTAGAGCAGTTTATGAACACTGTCGCTTTCGATGCCAACGACGTCCGCTTGTGGATGCGCATTCTGCGCGAGGTGAATGCCTACTGTGAGGCGCTCTTTCGCCAAGGTGCGCTCAAAGGACGCACAGCCGCCGAGGCCTTTTACGTCAAGTGCGATCGCGAAACCAATCCCCCCGCCGTGATCGATGCTGGCATGGTGGTCACAGAAGTGGGCCTGGCCCCTTTGGCACCCAACGAATTTATCGTCGTGCGCATCATCCACGGTGAGAGCGGCGTCAGCATTCAGCCGCTCGGCACTTCATAATCAAGATCATTAACAATTCGCAGGTAATTACTGACAATTCGTTCGATCTGTAGAGGAGAGCTTTCCATGCCAAACATTAGACCTCCCCATGCGCCGGATCCCTACGGCGGTTATAATTTTCACGTCGAGTGGGACGGCATCGTCCACGCCGGTTTTCGCGAGTGTTCCGGTCTCGATTCCACCTCCGAAGCAGGTGACTATCGTGAAGGAACCGATCCCCTGACCGCGCGCAAGCTGCCTGGCCTGGTCACCTACTCCAATATCTCTTTGGGCCGCGGCATTAGCGACAATGACGAACTGTGGAAGTGGCGACAGCAGATTGCCAAAGGCATTGCCGACCGTCGCAACCTTTCCATTGTGCTGATGGACGACACCGGCGCCGAAAAGATTCGTTGGAATCTGGTCAACTGCTGGCCCACTACCTGGACCGGCCCCAGCTTCGACGCCAGTTCTGGCGACGTTGCCATCGAGACCCTGGAGCTGGCCCATGAAGGTGTCAGCGTTGACGGCTGGAGCTAAGAGGAAGCCATGGATGCCCCACTTTTCCCATTTACGCTGCCCCACGGCCTGGTTGATCCCGATGGCGGCGTACATCGGGAAGGAACCATGCGCTTGGCCACGGCCATGGACGAAATTGCGCCGCTGAAGGATCCGCGCGTCCAGGCCAATCCGGGCTATCTGGTCATCATCCTGCTTTCCCGCGTGGTCACCCAATTGGGCAGTGTGGAATTTATCAATCCCAAGGCCATCGAAAATCTCTATGCGGGTGATCTGGCCTACTTGCAGGAGTTCTACATCCGCATCAACCAGAACGGTCACAGCCGGCTCCACGTGGCCTGTCCCCACTGCCAGGGCGAATTTGAGGTGGAGACAGCCGGCTTGGGGGAATGATGGGCTATCCTCCCGAACGGCTGCGGGAAGAGGTAGCCTATATTGCCTATCATTTTCACTGGCCCTATGAACAAGTCGTCGCGCTGGATCATCGTGAGCGCCAGCAGTGGGTATCCGAAATCGCTCGCATCAATCAACAACTGAACGAAGGTTAACTCTCTATGAGTTTTGGCGGAATTCCTGTTGGCCTCAGCTTTGCATCTCTTCTGGGCAGCCGCTTTGGCAACGTCCGGCTCGACCCCTACCAGAGCTTTAACTTTGTGGTGGAAATTGAAGGGTTGTTGGTCGGTGGCTTTACCCAGGTCAGCGGGCTGGAAGGGGAGGTGGAGGTTGACACGCACGAGGAAGGCGGCGTCAACGATTTTGTCCACAGCTTTCCGCGCCGCACCAGCTACAGCAACCTGGTTCTCAGCCATGGCCTGACCGACATCAGCACCCTGTGGAATTGGTACTACAACGTCACCCAGGGCATCGTCGAACGCAAAAACGGCACCATCATGCTTCTGGACCGTCAGCAATACCCGGTCATGTACTGGAACTTTCGCAACGCCTTTCCGGTCAAATGGTCCGGGCCGGAGTTTGACGCCGGCAGCAACGATGCCGCCGTCGAGTCCATTGAATTGGTCCATGAAGGACTGGTCAAACCGGAGTTCGGCCAGTTGGCGGCGCTGGGCCGGGGCGTGGCCCAGTTGGCAGGCTGGCAGGGATAACCGACGATGACGCCACAACGCTCGCTCGCTCAAGTGGATCGATGGATAGATGGCCTGCACCGAGGATTGGTGCAGCGCCTGGCCCAGCCTCTTCACGAGCCGGGCCTGGTCAACTTCTCCCAAACCCACGCCGCATTGGCGCGTAGCGTTCAGATGTTGCCCAGCTTGCCACTGTCCGACATGGTGCTGGCCCGCTGGGGGCGCAGCAGCGCCGGCGCAACGACTGCCGGCGAACAGCTTCCCATTGTCTATGTGCAAGCGCCACCCACCACAGCCCTTCAGGACACGTACCCTGGCCTTGAAACCACCGGTGCGATTCAAAGCGCAGCGATCACACCCGAGCGTCCCGTGGTCACCCCCTTGTCCACGCCAAGACCGTCGAACGATGCGTTACCATCTGTCGGAGCCAATGCAGCTGCCCCGGTTGAACGCAGCCAGCCGGCATTATCGCAGGAGACGTTGCCGATCGTGGCGGCCGCGCCGGCTTCAGTGGCGCCCAGGCAAACAGACAGTTTGACAGTGCCCACCGGGCCAACCGTTGCGCCGGAATCGCCCCGGCCAATGGTCGGCACGCGCACGGCAATGCCGGATACCGAACCCGCTGCTGTGCGGTCCCCGTTGTCGCTGCCGTCAGCCAGTTCATCCGCTCCGGCATCCGCCGTGAGCAGCAGCAGGTCTATTGCCTCTGCCAGTACAACCCCCACGGCAAGCCCCACCGTGGGCATCATCCAGCGCATGCCGGTCAAAGAGTCCTTGCCGCCATTGCACCTGGCTGAGCCAGACCAGCCGGCAGAGGAGGCCGCTACATCACCATTAACTGAACCCATCCGCGCACGGCAATCCAACCCATCTTCTGCGCCTACGCTGAATGTTGGGGTTCAGATTGTGCGCCCCCTTGCTGCTGACGCAACCGCGAGGCCATCCGCATTGTCATTACAGAGTGATACCCAGACGATGACCACTCCCCTGCCGTTGACAACGCACGCAAGCTCCCCAACTGTCCCGGTGGTGCGCGCCGTGAATCGGTCAGGCCCCCCGTCTGCGACCACACTGCCAGCGGCTTCACACTCGGCGGTGTCCCAACCTGTGGTGCAGGCTCGCGCAAGCCGGTACGGCAGCCAACCCGGTCCATTCCCCTTCCGGGCAGCCGCACCTACACCAGGCAGCACAACGGGTGTCATTCAGCGCACGGCTTTGCCCGCTGCGCATACCGGCAGCGCGCGACCGGCAGTGCGTGGTCTCACGCCACGGCGCGCCGCCGGCGTCAACTCGCCACCGGTCGTCCAGCGCATGCCGGACCAGGTGATTCAGCGCGCCGCCGCAACTGACAAACGGGGGGGCGAAGCTCATGGGGCGAATCAACTAGACCTTGAAGCCATTGTGGACCAGGTACAGCGCCAATTTATGCGTCGTCTGGAGGTGGAACGTGAGCGGAGAGGAGGGACATCATGGCGCTAGTCGGCGGCATGGCGGCGTGGCAGGCACTGGGGATTGGCTCCGGCGATAGCGGCGGCCTGCAAAAGTTGAAGATCAGATATGAGATCGAGAATAACGGCGCGGGTTTGATCCTAAAATGGAGATCCTTCTACGTCCTTTTCAATCCAAACGAACTCGCCTATTCGAAGACGGTAGACTGGGAAGACAGGCAAGTCGCTGATACAGGCTATAAATCCAAGGCTCGGCGTCTGGATTTCCGTTCCAGTTCGCCCGAAACGTTGGCCATTACTCTCTTTTACGATACCTACGAGCCCCACGACACGGGGACCGATTTGCGCAGCTTTGCGATCCCCGCCGATTCGCTGGGCAATGTACCGCAGGCAAGTGATGTCAGGGTGCTTTCGGAAAAGGTGGCCGATTTGGCCCGCATCGCCAAAGAGCTTCATCGCCCGCCACTCTGCGAACTTTGGTGGGGACGGGCGAAGATCTTTGTAGGCGTGCTCACCAGCCTGGAGCAGAAGTTCACCCTGTTTATGCCCGACGGCATGCCGGTGCGCGCCGAGTTGTCCTGTACCTTTACCGAGTACGACACGTTGGTACGCACCATCCGCCCGAATGAGCTGCAATCTTCCGATGTGGCCAAGACCGTGGTGATGCAGAGCACGGATACGCTGCCCAGCATCGCCGCGGCCGAATACAACGATGCCGGCCTGTGGCGCTTGATTGCCAAAGCCAACGGCATCCTCAACCCCAGGGTCGTCAAGCCCGGTACGGTTCTCATCGTGCCGCCTCTGCAACCCTAGTTCTGGTCGAAATTCGACTATGCCTGATTCGTCACTGTTACCCGACCTCAAGATCTACATCAACGGCCGCGATCTGATGGGGCCGGCGCGCCTGGACATCAAGGCCGTCACGGTACAGGAAGAGCTGGACGCCGCCAGCATGTTTGCCATCGATCTCTACAACTGGGACCAGAACAAGCTCCAGATCACCTGGTCTGATGACGAACGTTTTGCGCCGGGAAACGGGGTGGAGATCTGGCTGGGTTATGTGGATGCACTCAAGAAAGTGATGACGGGCGAAATTACCAGTCTGGAGCCGGCGTTTCAGGCCAGCGCTATTCCGCAAGTGACGGTACGCGGCTATGACCGTCGCCACCGCTTGCAGCGCGGTCTCCAGACGCGCTCATTTGCCAAGATCAAGGACAGCGAGATCGCCAACAAAATTGCCGTCGACGCCGGACTACGGGCCAAAGTGAAGGACAGCCAGGTAATTCACGACTATCTGCTGCAACATAACCAGACCGACTTGGCCTTTTTGCAGGAACGGGCGCGACGCATTGGCTATGAAGTCTATGTAACGGACAAAACGCTCCATTTTCAGCCGCGCCAGAGTGCTACCCGAGCAGTCGCCACGTTGCGGCTGAGCCAAGACATTATCGACTTTTTTCCGCGCTTGACGACCATGTCGCAGGTGGATGAAGTGCTCGTGCAGGGATGGGATGTGACGCAAAAGAAAGCCATTCTGGGCAAGGCCGCGACCGGAAGCGAACAGGCGATGGGCGGTAATTCCACGGGCCCCAAGGCTACAAAGCGCGCCTTTGGCAAGAGCAGCGTTACCCAGGTTCACTCGCCCGTCGCCACCAAAGCCGAAGCCGACCAGATGGCGCGTGGCCGGCTGGACGAAATGGCCCTTCATTACATCCACGGTGAAGTGGTCTGCGAAGGGCGCACCGACCTTCATGCCGGCGAGGTTGTGGAAATTGCGGAGGCAGGCAAAATGTTTAGCGGTCCTTACTATATTGCAGCTGTCACGCACATGATCGGCGGGGCGCGCGGCTATAAGACGCGCCTGCACGTGCAAAGGAATGCCGCCTGATGAATCTCTTTGATCAACTGCTTGCACCACCAATGCAAGAGGCGCACTTCTTTGGCGTCATGATTGCCATCGTCACCAACAACAACGATCCGGACGGGCTGGGTCGAGTCAAGGTCAAGTACCCCTGGCTTTCGGATGTGGACGAGAGCAACTGGGCGCGCATTGCCACGCCCATGGCCGGCAATGAACGGGGCTTCTACTTTCTACCCGACGTAGATGATGAGGTGTTGGTGGCCTTTGAGCATGGGCGAATTGAGTATCCCTATGTGTTGGGGGCGCTGTGGAATGGCCAGGACAGACCGCCCGAAAACAAGGAAGGCAAGAACAATCCCGATCTGTATACCATCAGATCGCGCAGCGGCCACATCATCCGGCTGGATGACACCAAAGATAGCGAGAAGATCGAGATTATTGCCGAGAGCGGCACAGACACAATCATCATCGATGCCAAGGCCAACACCATCGCCATTCAGAGCGACAAGGATCTGACCATCGAGTCCAAAAACGGTGCGCTCAAGCTCAGCGGCAACTCAGTCGAGATCGGGGCCAAGTCCGGTGGCGTCAAGGTAACATCAGACGCCGCCATCGAGTTGAGCGCCACGGGCGATTTGAAACAAAGCGGCAACACAGCCGAACTCAAAGCCAACGCCAAACTCACCATCAAGGGTGCGGTCGTAAACATCAATTGATGACGGAGCAATATCATGGGCCTGCCGGCCGCCAAACAGGGCGATCAGATCGTCGCCAATGACATCCATATCGTGATGGTTCCTGCGCCGCCGCCCGGTTCACCGGTGCCAACGCCACTACCCCATCCCTTTGTAGGCATGCTCAACGGCGGACTCAGCACAGACGTCAACATCATGGGTAAAGCGGCCGCGGTCGTGGGCAGCACCGCGGACAACAGCCCGCCACACGTTCCCACTGCACCCGGCACTACCTTTCAGAAGCCGCCCACCAATAAGGCGACGATCCAAATGGGCAGCACGACGGTCATGATCAACGGCAAACCGGCGGCCCGCAATGGCGATACGGCCATGACCTGTAATGACCCGGCCGACTTGCCCGCAGGCAAAGTGATTGCGGTCGGCACGGTGATGATCGGATGAGAACGAGATCAGGTGAGAGTCACCTGCCTACTTGAAGAGACGGGACTTGAATGAACAACGACTTTCTCGGCATCGGGCTCAACTTTCCGATTGGGCTGGATCAGGATGGCCAGCTTCAAATGGCGCGGCACGAAGAGAGCATCCGCCAGTCGATCTGGATGATTCTCAGCACCAGCCGTGGCGAGCGCATCATGCGCCCGGACTTCGGCTGCGCCATCCACGATCTGGTCTTCGGCGTCAACAGCGCGGCCACGGCAGGCGAAGCGGCGGGCGCGGTCGAAGACGCCCTGATCGAGTGGGAACCGCGGATCGACGTGCTGGCGGTCAACGCCTTTCCCGATCCCCAGCGGCCCAACTACCTGCTGATCGAGATCAGCTATCAGGTACGCTCCACCAATAGCCGCTTCAATCTCGTATACCCGTTCTATCTGGGATAGTTTCTTGACCTATGCAAGCACCCAAGATTGATCCACGCACCTATGAGGACATTGTCGCCGAAACCGAAGCCTTAGCGTGAGATTTTGCAGGCTGGCAGCCGCGATCCGATGGCGCACCCGACGCAGGGCAGGCGCTGATTCGCATCTTCGGTCGCTTTAGCGAGTTGATTGTGCAGCGTCTGAACCGCGTATCGGAGAAGAATTTTCTGGCCTTCCTCAACTTGATCGGCACCGAGCCGCTGCCGCCCCAACCAGCCCGCGTGCCCCTCACCTTCAGGCCGGCCGCCAACGCACCCGTTGACGCCGTGGTCGCCGCCGGTACCCAGATCGCTGCCCCGCCACTGGAAGGTGAAGAAGACGAAGTGGTCTTTGAAACCGAGCAGGAGCTGCTTGTCACCCGCTCTCGAATTGTGGCGGCCCACGTCTATGACCCGCGCACGGATCGCTACAGCGACTGTCTTCAACAGGTGCAGGGCGCGGCCGATGCCCCCTTTGCCGTTTTCGAGGGCCAGCAGCCCGTTGCCCACGAACTCTATCTGGCCTGCGATCCACTGTTGTTGGAGACCACCGGGCGCACGGTACGCCTCAATCTCTACTCGCCCGACCGCTGGCAGTGGGATGAATGGCCCATCGATCGGGCCTATTGGCGTGAAGATGGGTGGCAACCGCTGCCTGTCACCACGCAATACCTAGCCGCAACCGAGTGCTGGCAGGTGACGCTGAAGGCACTACCAGAGTTAACGCCCCACGAGGTCAACGGGGTAAAAGCGGGCTGGCTGCGCGCCCGGTTGGACCTACCCCTGCCGCCCCATCAGCAAGGGTTGATGCCCGCATCCATCGGCATCGGCAGCAACAATAATCCGGTTGACTTCAGCACCCCCTTCCAACCCTTTGGCGAGAGCTACACCTATCTGGTATCTGGACGGCGCCGAACCCTTTGCCCACGGCGGTGCCATTGCCCAACTGGATGTGACGCTAGCCACCGGCACAGGCATTGCCGGCGCTGACCTACGGCTTGAGTGGCAGTATAAAACCGGCGCCACACAAGAACCATGGCGGCCACTTGGTCAATCCACGCCAGCCGGCGCCTCTGTGAGTGAGACGGACGCCGCCCTGCAAGACGGTACTCGCGCCTTCACCCAAAGCGGTCAGGTGCACTTGCGGATTCCCCAGGACTGGGATCTGCAAGACCATCGCAGCCGGCGTGGACGCTGGCTACGCGTCAAGATCGTCGCCGGCGGTTACACCACCATGCCAACTGTGGCCGGCCTGACGCTGGGCTGGCAGTGGGAATTGCCACGCCTGCGCCAGATTGCGGTGACGCTAGTTGCCGAGGGCGATGCAGGCGAAACCGGAACGGTGGGTAGAACCGTCCCGGAGCTAGGCTTTGCCAACAGCACACCCCTGGATCTGGGCCGCGACTTTGCCCCCTTTGGTGACCAGCCCGCCTATAACGATGCGTTCTATGTGGCCTGTGATGACGTGCTGGGCCAGCCGGGGGCTACGGTCGAACTGAAGGTCACGTTGACCAATCCGTCTGGAAGCAGCGGTCCTGTGGAGGCCGTGAAGTTGGATGGCAAGCCGCTCGTCATCTGGGAGGTGTTCACTGGTCAAACGTGGCATGAAATGCTCCGTTCGCCGGTAGCTGCTAGCCCTTTGTCGCTGACGGCCGACGGTGCGATTTCTTTGAATTTACCGACCAGCATCAAGAGTACATTGGTGAACGGCGAGGAACACCACTGGCTTCGCGCCCGACTCGTGGGCGGTAACTTTGGCGTGGCCGCTCACTACGAGGGTAATACCCAATTGGGCTATACGTTGGTGGACGCTGACCTACGCACCACCGCTGATCAAAGCCCTTTCCTTCACCGTCACCAAAGCCGGCACGCGTGCAACACCGGCTGGAGGATCAGCCGGCGTAGCTCCCACCATGCCGGTGTCAGCTTGCACCACCTGCAATGGCGGCGCGTTTTTCGATGTCACGGCAGCAGCCGCCGCAGACGATGACGCCAAATTTCTGCCCTTTACCCTGCTGGACGCGGACGAACCCGCGGTCTATCTGGGGCTGGATCGGCCCTTTGCGCCGCGACCGTTCACCCTCTATGTGCAGGTGGAGCCGCCCCGCCCTGAGAATGTGGCCGCCGAAATGTTGGTGGCGCCCCAGAACAACGAGCCGGCGCGTGGTGTCGTGGGAGTACAGCCGCGGCGATGGGTGGGCCGTATTCGGCGCATTGGACGAGACGACGATGCTGACGCGGCTGCTGGGCTGGTTCACTTCGTGGGTCCAATGGATTTTGCCGCCCGGCAGCAGGCGGGACAGTCCTTGTATTGGCTGCGCGCCCGTTGGCAGAATGGGGAATTTGTTTTTCCACCCCAGGTGCGCCGTGTGCTGCTCAATACAACCTGGGCCACACAAGCCGCCACCAGTCGCCACGAAATATTGGGGTCCAGCAACGGAGATCCGGCCCAGCGTTTCGCGACGAACCAGACGCCTGTCTTGCCTGGAGAGTGGCTGGACGTGCGCGAACGCTAACTACCGCCGTCGGCTGAACTGGCTGCGGCCGGTGGTCGTGACGCGCTCACGGTGACGCTGGATGGCGGCGGCGAGCCCGATGAAATCTGGGTGCGCTGGCTGGCCGTTACCGATTTCTATGCCTCCGGCCCGCGCGACCGCCACTACACCATCGACCGTCTGTCGGGGGAGATCCGCTTTGGCAATGGTCGCCAGGGGCTGATTCCGCCGCTGGGCCGGAACAATATTCGCCTGACCCAATATCGTTCCGGCGGCGGCGCACGCGGCAACCGTGCTGCAGACACGATCGTCGAACTCAAGTCCAGCGCACCCTACATTGAAAACGTGATCAATCACGAGCCGGCCACTGGCGGCGCCGAACAGGAGGCGCTGGACCGCGTCAAGGAGCGCGGCCCCGCCGGGTTGCGTCACCGCAACCGAGCCGTGACGGCACAGGATCTGGTAGATCTGGCGTACGCTGCTGCACCTGAAATTGCGCGTGTGGCCGCCATTGTACCGGCCTTTGACCCCTATCAACTTTGGCTGGACCCAGGGCCTACTGTCCGCAGCACAAGCTCTCACGCCGAGGTCCGTGCCGGGCAGTGTGGTCTGGTGATCGTGCCATACGGTCGCGTGGCGTGCCCGACGCCGGATCTACACCTGATCGAACGTGTGCGCCGCTATGTATTGGAACGCAGCAGCGCCACGACCGATCTATGGGTAGCGGGGCCGGAGTGGGTGGCTGTCGGCGTCAGTACCAGCATCGTGCCTACGTCACTGGCCCTGGCAGATGTGGTCGTGGCCAACATTCAAACGGCGCTGAACAACTATCTGCACCCGTTGAGCGGCGGCGCCCAAGGCCGCGGCTGGGCCTTTGGGATCGTTCCCCATCGCTCTGATTTCTTTGGCGTGCTGGAAGGGGTGGCCGGTGTTGACCATGTGCGTACGCTGACACTGACGCTGACGCCCATGACGGTCCACGGCGACCAGGATGCGTTGCGCACCTGGCTTCAGCGCACGCAGACCCAGACCACGGCCCTGACCGACGAGGAGCGTGGCTGGCAAAGTTGGATCAACCGCTCCCTCGTCTTTGCCGGCGAACATACGATACGCGTGGTATTGGAGAGATAGTGCAATGCCCATACCGTTGCCGAATTTAGATGACCGCACCTATGCCGATCTGACCGCTGAAGCCCAGGCACTCATCCCCAGCGTCTACCCGACCTGGACCAACCACAACCCGTCCGATCCGGGCATCGTGGTGGTGGAGCTGCTGGCCTGGCTGACGGAAACCGTCCTCTACCAGCTCAACGAGATTCCTGAGCAGAACGTGAAGACGTTCTTAGATCTGCTAGGCGGCGAGCGCCAACCGCAGGAACCACTGGACAGCGCCATTCAGCGCACAATTCTGGATGTGCGCGCGCTCTATCGCGCCGTTACTGCTGCCGACTATGAGACTTTGGCCCACACACAGTGGCTCCAGTCCGAGCAGGCGCAGGCGCTGGTGGCAGCCGGGCAGACAGTCGATCTGGTCCGGGTACGCGCCGTGCCGCAGCGCAATCTGGATGCTGAAGAAGAGGCTATGCGCCAGGCCGCGGCGCCGGGCCATTTGAGCTTGGTTGTCATTCCTTCTACGTCGGAGCCGTTTCCGCAACCTTGCCCGGAGCTATGCCAGGGCTTGTGGGAGTTCCTGGACGCACGCCGCCTGCTGACGGTGCGCCATCACGTGGTGGGGCCGGTCTATGTGCCCGTGCAGCTTGCGCTGAGCGTCTATCTGCGCAGCGACGCCCTGCCCGATGATGGATTGCGCCAAGTACATACGGCGCTGGCGACCTTTTTTGACCCCATCCGCGGCGGGCCGGAGGGCGAGGGCTGGCCTTTTGGCCGCGGTGTCTATGTCTCTGAAATCAATGCGGAGCTGGAAAAGTTGCCCCTCATCGACTTTATCGAGGAAGTCCGCCTGACGGCTCCTGATGGCCCGCACCGGCTTCTGATGGAAGGCGAGGCACTCATCGGCGTTGCGCTGGATGTTCACGAACTGGTGGAGATTCGAGTCGCCGAGCTGGTGGCTTATGGCGGCGACGGTCTCCGCTACGACCTGGATGTGGTCGGCATGATCGAACAATGGCGGCTGGGGTGAGCGAGGCCATGATGGATGAACAGACAGTCGTCAGTACATATCTGAATTACCTGCCGGCAATTTTCCGGCAGGATACGCGTGCGGGTCGTTTTTTGCTGGCAATGGAGGCGATCTTAAGCGGGCTTGATCCCACTCTTTTGGCTGAAGTGAATGCTGAGCCCGTAACCGGGCTGGAAGCCAAGAATGCACAGGTACACAGGCTCTTTAACCCGCAGACGACAGGGGCCGACTTTCTGCCCTGGTTGGCCGGCTGGGTGGCAATTACGCTGCGTGCAGACTGGGATGAGGCAACGCAGCGCGACTTCATTCAACAGATCGTACCGCTCTACAAGCTGCGCGGAACCAAGGCCGGACTGGAGAAGATGCTGACCATCTACACTCGCGAGCCGGTGACAATTTACGATGATTTTGCCGAACCGGCTCACTATTTTCAAGTGAAGATGACGTTGAGTGACCGCGATAAAGATAGCCTGCGCCGCAAACAGCAAATCGCGCGGGCGATTATCGATCAGGAAAAGCCGGCCCATACGTTTTATGCCCTGCAAATCGCCGTGCCCACCATGCGGTTGCCGGCCCGTCTGGGCACAGAAGAAACCTTACTCGGCACAGAAACGCCGAATGCATAGGGCATGTTTTGCACGGTTTCAGCAGTCCGACTTGTATCTTCTGGTAGGACACGACCCTGGCGGCCGCCCGCAACAGGCTGGCACAAGGCCGTGCGGCCACAGTTGGAGACGATACGTCCGGCTTCACAAGAAATCCTGGTTCTAATATTTTCCGTGGTTGCAACGAATCACTACAACGAATTCAGACCGGAACGAATTATTGCTCTCGTTTTCGCCGATCTTTGTCCAGTAGTAGCCGATCCTGGTCACCATTAATGTAATTCGTTGCCGTCTGAATTCGTTGTAGTGACAGGAAGTACCCAAACCACATAAAACACCAGAACTAAAAAAGTCGAACTTCTTTGCTGGTACACCATTGCCCGCACAGGGACCAAGAGCGAGATCCGAGAGGGAGAATCCAACATGGCGGCAGTCTATGAACAACCCAACGATGTAATCAAGCGGGTGCGCTTCTTCGATGGTCAATATTTGCAGGATCAGGACTTCGTGGATGAGCAGCACTACCAGATCGACCGCCAACGCCGCCACAACCGGACACTGCACGTGGCCGGCATTGCCGAGGGACTGGACGTAACCATTGAGGTTGGCGCGGCCCAGGTGGTTGTGGCCGCCGGCACGGCCATCGATGCTGATGGGCGGCCGCTGGTTCTGGTCGAAGAGCCGGCCGAGGCACGCACCGTCAACTTGCAAAACTTTCTCGACAGTATCGTCAATCTCTACCTGGTCTTTCAAGAAGTAGAGTCGGACCTACAGGCCAGCGGCGGCACAGACTACGGGCGCTGGCTGGAGCAGCCCCAGCTTGTGGTGGTGGACGAAAAGGCGACCCACGAGTTTGCCACGCCGCCAGTCCTGCTGGCGCGCATCATCCTCAATAGTCAGGCTGCGGAGACGGTGGATGCCAGTGTGCGTGTCTATTCAGGACTGCGCCTACCCGGCCCCGCCGCGGATGCACCGACATTACGCACGGCGGCATCGGGGTTGGTGGGGTTAGCGGGCTCGCTGACCGTGGATGGCAATGTGGGCATCGGCACGACTAACCCAGATCATAGGTTGGAGGTAAACGGTGCTATCGAGATTCAAGTGGATGATGCTGATTCAAAACTCAGATTCAATTATCCAGGCCATGTCGTGTATTCAATGGGGATTGATCAATCAGACGGTGGCAAGTTTAAGCTAAATTACGGTGGTAATATTGGCGAAACCACCCATTTCGTTTTGACCCATGAAGGCAACGTGGGCCTCGGCACGAACGACCCAGGGGATTACAGGCTTAGCGTCAACGGCAGCACGAATTTGGGCGGTACGTTGACCGTAGATGGCAACGTCGGCATCGGCACAACAAGCCAGGGGGCCAAGTTGGAAGTCGCAGGCGACATAAAATTCACCGGCGACAATCTAATCACGGGTATACTCGGTAGAATTACGCCACTCTATGTACGGGGGACTGGCCTCAACAATAATGGGGCCAGAGTGCTGATCCTTGGCAGCACAGCGGTCTACAATGTTGCCAGTGGCCGTGGACTCACCCTGACAATTCTCAACAAGACAGATCACTCCGTGATTTCGACGACAACATATGATACGCATGGAAGAGCGGCAAAATCTAATGAACTGGCCACCGTTTTGAACGGCATCACGAAAGAGCAGATCGGTTTGTTGACCAGCTTCGATGCCTGGGAGGGCGCGATTTCGGACAATTTACGCACGGCGCTGCGCCGTGTGGGTCTGTACAAGGCAGCCGTTACAGCGGGAGGTGTGCGACGCCCATACGCTGCGCTTTTTGAAGCTTCCTCGTCCGCAACGGTGGGCACGGCCAAAGCCGTCGAGGTGCTGTATAGCAACAATGCGAGCGCGCCCTTCGCCGAAATCCGGGGCTGGCTGATGGATGGCTCATTTGTGGCCACAGCCGGCGCCGCCCAATGCATTGACCAACAATCTTGGCGCAGATCCTGTTGTGATCGTCAATGAAGCCAACAACGTGGGCATTGGAACGACCGATCCCGATGATTTCAAGCTCAACGTCAGCGGCAACACGAATTTGGGCGGTACGTTGACGGTCACGGGCAAGACAATCCTGAACGGCGACGTCGGCATCGGCATTCAGGATCCAGGTAGTTATAAATTGAATGTAAAGGGAGGTAACGCCCGCTTAGGCGAGTCACTACACTTCGACGCTGATCAAGAGATTTTGTTTCAGGACAATGGACAAATCCGTAGTCTCGATAATTACCATCGGATTCTTTTTCGTCGTAATGAAAACAAGATGGAGTTAAGGGAATTTGGTGATTTGATTTTTTCTCCGGGAGCTACCCAAGGGGTGGAAACAGCAAAGGTGGTGATGTGGGCCAACGGCAACGTGGGCATTGGCACGACCAGCCCAGGGGATTACAAGCTCAATGTCAGCGGCAACACGAATTTGGGCGGTACGTTGGCGGTCACGGGCGCGACAACCCTGAAGAGTGGATTGGAGGTAAATGGTGCGATCGAGATTAAAGTAGACAATGCAGATTCACTACTCAGATTTCATGATCCGGGCAATGTCTGGTATTCAATGGGTATCGATCAATCGGATGGTGGAAAGTTCAAATTGAATGGCGGCGGCAATATTGGCGAAAACGCCCATTTCGTTATGACGAGTGATGGCAACGTGGGCATCGGCACGACGGATCCAAAACGGAAGCTTCACATCGAAGGTGGTGGGCAGTATCGCTCCTACAATCAGGGACAGTTGGTACCGATTCTCAGGCTGGTATCTACTGGCATACAGATTCCGACTATGGAATTTACCGGACTCCTGGCTCCTGGACACCCAATACATATCAACAGCTCAAGCTGGATTGGCCAACCGGCATAATTTTGGATCCCGGTATTAGCTATACAAAAGTCATGTGGATATTCCAAGAGGTGGACTCGTACTGGGAAGCGGAGGAACGAAGCTACAACGCATTATCGCTGGCCGCGTCAACGCAGATGGCACTCGGGCAGCCGGTAGCGGATTTACGAGCTCCAGACTAAGTAAAGGTAACTGTAAAGTTACATTTTCGTCCGCTTTCGCCTCTGTCCCGATCGTTGTCGGCACATGCAATGATAGCGACGATGACAATATCGTCAACGCCACGGCAGTCTCGTCTGGCAGTGACATACGTATTCGTGACGCTAATTCTGATAACACAGAAGATGCTACATTCAGCTTCATTGCAATCGCTGTCAGCTAATCTTGGAAAAAGGAACAAAATACATACAGCCTAACCTTCCCCACCACCCCACCCAAACAGGCCCAGCATGCTGCGTTGCACAGGAAGGATAAGGGGTAGATCACTGACGCTCAGCTCTCCGAATCTTCGTACACAGCGTGTGCCCCGTAGACCTGCAAAGATCAGTTCCGCAGCGGACTCCCACTGGGTGAGACAAAAACCCTTTAGAAAACGGGGTTACGCAGATAGAACCATACGCTTTTTTACGCCACGCGGTGCGCATCGGCTCCGACAAGCAGCGTGGTTTTGTAAAAGGAGAACAAATATGGCAGAACAGGATACAACTTTTGCCCCCGTTGACCAAGCAAAAGGGTGACTTCATCCTGGCCCAGGACTGGAACAGCGCCATGAGCGAGCTTGTGCAACTGCGTACAGACCTGGCCAGCCAGACCATTGAGACGATTGCGGGCGATCTGCGTGTGGGCGGCCGCCTGGGTGTCGGCACCTCTGCGCCGCAGGCGAAACTTCACGTCGTCGGCCAGGGAGGTGGTAGCGTCGACCTGATTGTCAACGGCCGTTTGCGCTCCAACAACAACGATGGCGGTCTGTGGGTGGCGTCAAATCGCTTTGTGGGCGGCCATTCGGCCAATCAGATCGGCTTCTGGAACGGCAACGCCTGGCGCTTGACGGTGCGCCCCGACGGCAACGTGGGCATCGGCACGCTCGCCCCGCAGGCGCAGCTTCACGTCGTCGGCCGGGGAGGCGGCAGCGTCGACCTAATTGTCAACGGTCGTTTGCGATCCGACAGCAATGATGGCGGTCTGTGGGTCGCATCGGATCGCTTTGTGGGCGGCCATTCAACCAACCAGATCGGCTTCTATAGCGGGAATGCCTGGCGTTTGACGGTGCGCCCCGACGGCAACGTGGGCATCGGCACGCTCGCCCCGCAGGCAAAGCTGGAAGTAAACGGCAACATCAAAGCCACCGGCAACAGTTCGGGGCAAGGTGAGTTGCTGATGGAGGCGCCGGCCGATGGGAACCACCGTATCGACCGCACTGCGGATGAGCAAGCTGCCTACAAGACAGGGTTGGTCTATCGGGTGAAGGACAACCCGGCTTCGACGGCCCCGATTTTCCAGGTAAGAAGCAGCGGGCAGGCTGTCCGTCTGTTTGTCGATCACGATGGCTGGACGGGCAGCCGCCACAACTCGGCCTGGTTCAGCGGGGTCCGGGACAACTATTTTGAAGGCCGCATGGGCATCGGCACCTTCGCAGCGGGTTTCAAGCTCAACGTCAACGGCAACACGAATTTGGGTGGGACGTTGGCGGTCGCCGGCGCGACAACCCTAACCGGTAATGTAGGCATTGGCACGCCCAGCACCGGAGTGAAATTGCAGATCGTGCATGTCAATCAAGATGCCGGTGGCAATACCTTGATCCTTGGCCCAACCAATCAATCAAACCTGAGGCTGGGGTATCATCAGGACTATAGCTGGGTTCAATCTCATGGGTCAAAGCCCTTAGCCATCAACCCGCTCGGCAATAACGTCGGCATTGGCACGACCAGCCCAACGGTTAAACTGGAGGTAAATGGCGCGGTAAAAGCCACCAGCTTCGTAGGCGATGGCTCTGGCTTGACCGGTATCGATGCCCTGAGCCAGGCAGGCGGCACCCTCAGTGGTGCACTGACCATTGAGGATGCGCTGACGGTGAACGGAACCGTCACCGCGACCACGTTTGAAGGCGACGGATCTGCGCTAACCGGTATCGACGCTCTGAGCCAGGCGGGCGGCACCCTCAGTGGTGCACTGACCATTGAGGATGCGCTTGCGGTGAACGGAACCGTCACCGCGCAGAAGTTCGTGGGCGATGGCTCCGGCTTGACCGGCGTTGCAAGCAAATGGTTGGACAAGAGCGATGAAACGGGCATTGTCTACCGGGCTGGCAAAAACGTCACCATTGGGGCGGCCAACTCGGGCACATCGCTGCAAATCCTGAACAAGAATCAGGATGCCACTGGCGACACGCTGATCCTGGGGCGCAGCGAAGGGAGCCATCTGCGGCTGGGCTATCACAGCAGCTATAGCTGGGTTCAGTCTCAGTCAACCGGGGAGCAGCCCCCCACACCCTTGGCCATCAACCCGCTGGGCGGCCATGTCGGCATTGGCATCGTCGACCCTAAGAGCCGCCTACACGTCCATGGCGGCTATGTGGTGATCAGCAACCGGAGTGCCGATGATGCCGGCGCCGCGGAACTGCTGGGCAATTTGCCGGAAAACTCCACCGTTGTCGGCAGCCCGAACGAACGCGATCTCGTCTTTTACTGGAAAGGTGGGGATGGCACGCTCTATCGCGGCGCCATGACCGGCACTGAATTGACACCAGCGTAATGAACCACGCGCAAGCACCTTCATCACAGGAAAGTCAGACTATGAAAGAACAACTCGAACAACGCCTGAGCACCCTTAAGGGTGAATATGATTCTGGCCAAAAAATGCTAGCCGAACTGGAGGCCAAACGGGCCGATCTCCAGCAGACCTTGCTGCGCATCAGTGGTGCCATCCAGGTGCTGGAGGAGCTATTGAGCGCCGAAATCCGGCCCGCAACAAACGGCGTGAAGCCGGTTGAGGAAGTCGAACCGGAACCGGTTCCGTCCTGAGTCCGCTTGACACCGAACCGTAGCAGCGTGGCGTTACGCTTCGATAACGCGTAGCCAGCTGGTGCTGACTGACAAGGTGCGTCGCCAGATTGCGGGCGCGGTCGCCGAACTTGATATCGCCCAGATGGCTGACGCTATTGATCAATTGCAACATGTTCCTGATGCCATTGATGAACGACGGAATAGAATGAATCCGTATCAATCGGCGATGCCGGCTCCCGCGCGCAGCAGCATCCAGTAGGGCATGAAGCCATAGTACCAGGCCAACAGCAACGCCAGACGCAGCCCCGGCCAACCGTCCTTCCATCCTTGCAGTGCGATGTAGCGACGCCGAAACTCACGCAACGGCTGCAACACGAAGTTATGGGGCCTGGGCCGAATGCCGCGGCCCGCCAGAATCCGCGCTTCGTATGCGGCGTAAAAACGCTGCTTGCGGTGGAATTGGGGCCAGTTGGTGTAGTTGATGTGAATAAAGGGATGGGTCAAATGACCCTCCGGCCCATCCAATGCAACAATCTCGTGCACTTCGCGCTCGGCAACATAGCGAGCAGCATTGCGCCGTAACAGCCTCATCTGGTAGTCGGGGTAATATCCGCCGTGCCGCATTTCATAACCGACGATAAAGTTCCGGCGCGGTATCCAGTAGCCAACTGCGTTGCCGGTCGCGATGAGTTTGCGCACCTCAACATTCATCCCCGGTGTGGCTCGCTCATCGGCATCCACGAAGAGAATCCACTCTGCCTCGATCGTGTCCAACGCAGCCTGACGTTGCGCAGCGTAGTTGTCGAACGGACGCTCGATCACTTGCGCGCCGGCCAAGTGTGCAATCTCCTGGGTTCCATCGACGCTACACGAATCCCAGACCACGACCAGATCGACCCAGTCGCGCAGCGTCGCGATGCAGGCCCCCACGTGGACCGCTTCATTTTTGGTCAGTATGATGGCCGCAAGTTGCGGACGGTCAGCATCGTAGGACATGGGCGTCCGGAGTTGAGAAGTGGGAACGAACTGCTACGATGAAGCAGCCATTACAGCCTCATCACAGCTTTGTAGGCGGCCAACTCTTCGGCCAGCTCTGTACCGTCGAGCCGACCCTTGCGAAAACGACGCCGGGCGCGACGCGCCCGCTGCGCCAACACGAGACGGACGACAGCCCGCAACACCACCAGGTTGCCCGGGGGATAGTTGCCGGCATGTTTGGCGTAAAAGAAAAAACGACTGCGCCATAGCCGCACATAGGCTTCCCAACGCACTTGGCTACTGCTGCGGCCTTCATAGTGAATGATCCTCGCCGTCGGAATGGCATAGACCGTCCAACCGGCCTGCTGCAGGCGCATAGCCCAATCCATCTCCTCACAGTACATGAAATAGCGGTCATCCGATCCACCGACCCGGCGAATAGTTTCCACGCGCACCATCATCGCTGCGCCCAGCACAAAGTCCACGGCAAACGGCTCCGTCCCAGCCCACAGGGCCGACGGATAGCGACCGTTGACTCGGCTCTGGTGGATCCGGTGCATGCCCGGCACGCCGTTTAACGGAAAGAAGTCAATGAGCACCTGGGCCAGGGTCGGAAACGTAAACGCACCGTGCTGGAAAGCCCCGTCGCCGAAGGACAAATGCGCACCACAAGCCCCGGCATCCGAACGTTCGGCCAGACATTGGACCATCTGCCACAGAGCGTCGTCGTCGACTTCCGTATCGGGATTGAGCAAGAGCACGAAATCCGGTGGAGAAATCGGCGGCGACAATGCTTCCGGCGATCCCTGGATGCCCAACGTCACGACATTGAAGCCGAGCATCTGCAGCGCCAAATTGTTGCCACCGGTAAAGCCGCTGTTGTGGTCGAGCGCCACCAACCGCACTGCAGGGAACTCATCTGCCACCATGGCCGCACTGCCATCAGCGCTGGCATTGTCGACCACAATTATGTCAACTTTAAGCCGATCTGCCGTGCGCGCGGCGGAGGCCTGCACGCTGGCAAGACAGTTACGCAGCAGATCGCAGACGTTATAGGAGACGATGATGACTGCCAGATGATGGATCAAGATAATGCGTCGTTTCTACCCGAACGTTACGGTGCACCGACGTCCACCGAGATGCGGTCAATATAGTTGTTCTCCACCCCGACAAACTCATGGATCAGACCGCCCCACCAGAAGTTCGTGCCCACAGGCGGGATCTCGTCCATGACGATACAGCCGCTCACTTCGCCGGATTTACCGGGCAATAGGTACCACTGTTCACGGCCGTCGATCAGGCGCATTTCCAGATCTTCGAGCCGCCCCACTGCCCAGCGATAGGGGAAGTCTACGCCAGTTGTGTCGAAATTGACACCGAAACGCCAGACGCCCGCCTGCTGAAACCATTCCTCGTGGCCGTCGGCAGCCAGGGTGTTGTAGTTGGCCGCGAAGTCATACTCCTGACCCGGCCATGGACCGGTGGTGCGGATGGGCACTGTCCCCTCGTTGGTCACCACCGCGCGAAAACAGAGCTTGTCGCCGAGCGGCACGCTGACGACGCGGTTCATTTCTCCCATCCAGTCGATCTCGCCCTCCGCGACATCGGCAGCGCGGCTTCCCGCCCTCCTCGATGGTCAGTTCCTGGGTCACCCGAACCGCATTCCCCGCAGCATCACGAGCCTCTCCGATGATGGCATAGAGGCCGTCCGGTGGTGGTTCGGCATTCAGATCGACGCCGCCCTCGTAACGATATTCGTGGTAGCCCCGCTCGACAGGATCGACCAGACCGGGCGCCTCCGGAAGAAAGAAACGCACGTCGGGATCGTCCGGGTCGATGAGATAGACCAGCACCTCGTCCACATCTTTGGTCAGATAGTAGCTGATGCTGACCCAGTCGTCGCGCAACCCATCCTGGTTGGGCCGGAAGATGTCGGGAACGACGGCAAAGTTGTGCAGTTCGGGCATCTCCGTGTCCGCGCCTTCCAGCACGATACGTCCGGTTGCTGTCTCCACGTTGCCGTTCTCCTCTACCGCTTCGATGACCCAACGGTACTCGCCGTCTTCCAATACACGGCTGAGCAACTCCAGCCGGCCGCCAGCGGTCTCGATCACCTCCGGTTGGTCGACCACACCACCCCACTGCACATTATAGTCGCCCGCGGAACGCCGGCGTTCGCGCCGGAAATAGAAGCGTTCGCCGTCGCTCTTCTCAAAATAGATACTCACGCCGGCAGGTCGCCGCAGGCTGTAGAAGACGTCGGTCACATCGGTATCGCCGTCGGCATTGGGTGAAATCAACTGCGGCTCCATCGTGACATCATGGAGCAACGGACCGCCGGAAAATGCGAGTTGTCCGCATCCGGTCAGCAGAAAGAGTGCAAACGCCACGAAGCCAAGCAACTGGCACCGTTGAGTGAATTTTCGCGTTGTCGACCTGCATCGAGCTGTTTCGTCAATCACTGTCCCACAATCCATATCCGTAATGACGCGCTCTGGGACGCAGTTGCAGGGTTGTCCCCCCGCTGGCGCCCGGTACAACTGTGCACTATTGCTTTGCCAGGTGGCGTCCCGAACTGTGTGTAAGGCCATTCCAGAGAAATAGACACCCCGATCTTCCTGGTAGCTGTCTCCTAGGATAAGCCTAAATTTGCAGTCTAAACCGAAATCCCTATGAAAACACCAGTTTTGTAGGTCGGGCATCCTTGCCCGACACGGTTGGAGTACGACGATCAGTCAGGTTGGAGAGAGCGGTCGGGCAGGGATGCGCCGACCTACGAACTCATGATCTCGTAGCGCCGTCAGTTTAACAGAGAGAGCAAGCAACTTCTACACAATTCGTGGTATATCACCCTTTGCCATAAGAGTCTAGCAGATGTGGAGTCAAGCCCAAAAGGTTTCGGTATCACAGGCTGACCAGTACGGTCCCATGGAACGACATCAGTCGATGACAACCACGATCGGACCCAGGTGGACGCGATCCGCGCCGTCCGGCAACGGCAATGGCGCCCGATTCCCGGATACATCATACGTCTGGACGTCCAGGTAATAGATACCCTCTTGAGGCGCGTCGCCCAGCCAGTCACGCGCCGACAGGTAGCTGACGGCGACTCGCTCGGGCGTCCAACGAAAGCTCGGAAAATTGTACCCGGCGCTGCGGCGGTCCGCCAGCACCGCCACCGGATTTCCCAGGGCATCAAGGGTTTCGCCGGTCACGAAGAGATCGGGCGCCGACCTAGTGGCATCGGGTTGCAGTTGCCAGAACAGAAGCAGATCGCCGTTATCCAACGCATTGTAGCCGAGCAAGGTCACGATCTCGCCAAAGGTCGCGTCGACCTGCGACTCGATCGGCGCCGTGTCCGGGATCCAGTCCGCCTTCAACTGGGAAAAGCGGCGCAGTTCAAGACCCCAGTAGGCCGAGTCCATGCCCTTTTCGCGACCGGCGATCTCGAGTTGCGCAGCCACAATGTCCATGGGATCGACAACATCGTCCTGCCAACCCACCAACCAGACGCCGGGTCGTTCCGCCAACGGTTTGAGTGCCCGGCGCAGCGGCTGTGCCGTATCGCCGAAGTCAAGCACCGCTTCCACATCCAAGACATCCAGGTCCGGCAGCCGAAGCACAGGCAGGTCGGCGGCGTAATAGTCCCATACCGGCCAGGCATGGCCGCTGACCAGCACAATGGCTTCATCCTGCTTGACGCGCATGCGCAGATCGGTCGTCAGTTCGCGCCATTGATCTTTGCGAAAGGCGGGATCGACAAACCAGTTCAGGTTGGCGTAGAGAAAGGTGGAAAGCAAGAGGAACAAGAAGACAACAGTCATAGTCGGCTGAAGGCCGGAGATCGACTGCGAACGCTCGAGCGTCGTCGAATCCATGCGGTCCACACGCTTCGGCACAATGCCGGTCGACCAGACCAACAACAGGCCGGGCAGCGCGACCATGGCGTAACGCGGGTTGAACTTGGGTGCAAACGATGCCAGCGCCAGCACACATATGACCGGCACGATCAGCCACAGCAATCCCCACATCAGTGTCCGCCGGCCTGCCCGTCCATATTGCCACAACTGGAACACGGCAAAGAGGGTGACAAGAGCGATCAATCCGATCAGAAGTGTGGCTTGTGCCTGGACGACAGTTTCTCCAGCGACAAAGCTGGCCACAACATTGCGCAGCGCTTCAAGCAGCTTCAACCGTCCCTGCCAATAGCTCGTGTCAAGAGCAAGCCGGTTGAACATGACCAAAAACCAGGGTGCGTAGGCCAACAAGACAAGTAGATCGGCCAAGACAAAGCCGCGCACGCGCGGCCACCACCCATCCGGTCCGCCGGCAAAGAAGCGCCTGTCGAGGAGGTAGGCCAGGCCCAGCGCTGCCAACAGGAAAAAGCCGAAGTAATGCGTATAGATGGCAGCGGTCGCGACGATCACGTAGGCGGCTAGGCTTCTTCGACCACCGCTGTCGGAGTAACGAATCAAGCTGTAGCCGGCACTCAGGCCAAGAGCGGTCAGCATGGCATACATGCCGCGCTTCCTGGCTGTAGTAGACCAGCAGTGGATGCAACGCAGTCAATACAGCCGCGGTGATTGCGACCGACGGCGAACGGCGAAACCGGCCGGCCAAAACCGTCATGAGCGGCACGGTCAACAGCCCAAACCAGACGGAGACAAAGCGCAGGTTCCACTCACTCCATCCGGCCAGGCGTCCCCAAATCCATACAATCAGATAGTAGAGCGGCGGTTGGATGTCATTGGCCGTCCACCTGACCAATTCAGCCGGCGACATTTGCCCGATCATGGCCGTCACCCCCTCATCATACCAGAGGCTTTGTGCGTCCAGACGCGTGACGCGCACCCAGAAGGCCAGCAGCAAGATGACCAGTAACAGCAGCCTCGTCATGACGGAACGCTGTAGGAGCGACATGGATATCCCTATGCCGTCTTGCCAAGGGAGTCGGCGGATGCACCGTCGGCTGGATGCCCTGAATCTTGTAGTTCGCCCGCCGGCTCTGCAGGCGCAAGCAAGACACCAGCTCCGGCCATGACTAGTTCGCCGGCGGTGGTCCACAGACGCATGGCCAGGGCAATGACGGTGACCACGCCGCCGGACAAAATCGGTGACAAGAGTACGAAAAATGCACCCTCGCGCACACCAAAACCACTGGGCGTGATAAAGCTGAGAAAACCGATGGCATAGGCAATGGGATAGGAAAAGACGAGATGGGGCGCCAACGTCGCCATCTCAGAGGCTGAATAGTCACCGAGGCCAAAGGCGAGCGCGGCAAATGATCCGCCCCAAAGCAGCCAATTGGCCGCAGCCACGACCAACAGAAGCAACAACCGCGCGCTCGTCAAACGCAAATGAAGCGGTTGTCGCCCCAGTTTGGCCAACCCCCAATTGACGGCAAGGATCAACCATTCGGGGTCGTATCAGAAAAAGCAACGCCGGCAACGCGGCTACGCCAATCAGCCATGGCGTTGCGCCGGCAAGGTAGCGGGCCAAAAGCCCCAGATTGCCGGTCACAGCCAGATAGACTGCCGTCCACGGTGCGACGGCTAGCAGGATGACCGCTTGATAGAGCGCGACGCTGGTCAAGGTCGCCTCCACGGGCACGTGCCAGCGCAGGCACTGGAGTGACATACTCAGTGGCTGCCAAATGTTGCCGGGGATGTAGCGGACGACCGCACTGATGAACCAGATGCGCACGGCCGGCGCAAAAGGTAAAGTCGCACCGACGAGCCGCAACAGATGGCGCCAGATGCCGATCTCCATGGCCCAGCTTGCCAACAACAACAGGGCCGACAGCAGCAACCAACCCGGACGCAATGTCCATTGATATTCGCGCAGATCGCGCCATTGCCACGCCAGCAGCAAGGCCATGAAGAGCAGCGCGGCCACAACCATGATCGGCTGTAATAGACGGAAGAAGCGGGTCCAGTTCATCGGTGGAAGAATCGGGCAAATACCTTTTTGAGGACGGTCATCGAACGCCCGGCTCATCGGACGCGGTCGAGCCTGTCCAGCGCCGGCAGATGTCGAGGCTGGTGCGCAGCATGGCGGCGATATGCTCGTCAGGTCGTCCGGCGTCAAGCGCAGCGGGGTGAAGTTCGAGGGTGACGGCGCCACCGTACGCCGCGGCAGACAACTTGGCCAGAAGCTCGTTCAGCTTGAGCCGGCCCCGCTGCGGCAGTTGATGTTCCCGACCGTCGTAGTTGCTTAGGTGTATGTGGCCCACCTGTTTGCCCCAGTGGTCATAGATGTCACTTGGTTCCAGCCCCCACGTGCCGAGATGGGTTGTGTCCATGGTCAGCGTCGGGAAATGCATGAGTTCGTCGGGCGTGTTCCAAGTGTGTCCGTTAAAACGCCGGCCGAGAAAATGCCGCGCCGGCATATTCTCGATGCAGAGCGACACCTCGGTCTGGGCCTGCAACGCAGCATAATCACCCTCCAACCAGCGTCGATATTCGCCTTCGCCGTTGATGCCGGGCGTCGGTATGAACGTCCGCTTGCCGCCACGCAAAAGGAGTACATACCCGATCCGCACAGGTAGATGATGGATCACGACGGACGCCCCCAACGCTTCGGCCAGCTGCACGGACTCCGAGATCAGCGCCGGCTGTCCGCTCGGCCAGCCCGGTACATCGGTAAACGGTGCATGCACGGCCAGAATCGGCAGTTCATGGCGATCGGAGAGTCGGTGCAGAAAATCGGGCTGCCTGGTATCCCAGCGCTGGTCGACCATGAGTTCAATGCCGTCGAACCCCGAGCGGGCGGCCAGATCAAAACAACGCTCAATGCTATACGTATAGAGCGATCCGGTGGAAAAGAGGAACTTCATAGGTCTTCCCTCGCATGCAGGCAACGTCTGTCGGTGGCGCCGAATGGTCAACGAAACCGCCCCGATAAACGTTCAGTCAAGGTGGTCGACTGTAGCATGAAGCATTCGAAAAGGCGAATTAGGCTGTTCCAGAGAATCAGGTCCCCCAGCGCGTAGGGGCGTGCCCTTGCGGCGCAAGACCCGCCCCTACGCCACCGGTGTTTATTTTCTTGGAACGGCCTTATACCCACTATCCCTATCGATTTCTTTGCGGCAGTCGTACGGGGCGTTACAATGACGCTTTGTCAGACAACACCAGAAAAAACGATGACCAATTCGCCACAAAACGCGCAACCAACCACACAGCCGCTCTTCCGCTATGAATGCCATGCGCAGGACGGGCGTGCGCGGACGGGTCTCTTCTCCACGCCGCATGGCCCCATCCACATGCCGGCGTTTGCGCCTGTAGGTACGTTGGCCAATGTCAAGACGCTGGAACCGCGCGACCTGCACGAGGCCGGGGCTGAGCTGATTTTAGCCAATACCTATCATCTCTATTTACGTCCCGGCCACGAGCTGATCGAACGCTTGGGCGGTTTGCACCAATTCATGCAGTGGGACGGTCCGCTCCTGACCGATTCCGGCGGCTATCAGGTCTTCAGCCTGGCCGACCAGCGACAGATCGACGACGACGGTGTGACCTTTCGTAGCCACATCGACGGCAGCATCCACCGCTTCACGCCCGCACGCGTGATGGAGATCGAACAGGCGCTGGGTCCGGACATTGCCATGGTGTTGGACGAATGCCCGGATCCGCTGGACCGGGAGACCAACATCCGTGCGCTGGCGCGCACCCACCGCTGGGCCGAATGTTGCAAGAGAACCCATAATCGACCCGATCAGGCGCTTTTCGGCATCGTACAGGGAGGCGTCTTCCCGGATCTGCGCCAAGAGAGTGCAGCGTTTCTGCACGAGCTGGATTTCCCCGGCTACGCCGTGGGCGGGCTGGCCGTGGGCGAAACCAAGGAACAGATGTACACGGTCCTCGACGAAACTTGTCCGGCGCTACCGGCGGACAGACCGCGTTACCTGATGGGCGTGGGCACACCGGAGGACATCATCGAGGCCGTCTACCGGGGCATCGATCTATTCGACTGCGTGTTGCCGACGCGTATCGCGCGCAACGGCGCGGTCTTCACCGACCAGGGACGCATCAACCTCCGCAACGCCCGGTTTGCCGAAGACGCACGGCCGCTTCAAGAAGGATGCAACTGTTACACCTGCCGCACCTTCAGCCGCGCCTATCTGCGCCACCTCTATAAGGCAGGCGAAGTCACAGCCCTGCGGCTAGGAACCATCCACAACATCCACTACATTCAGGAATTGATGCGTTCTATCCGGGCCGCAATCGAGGCAGGGACCTACGCAGAGTTGCGCACTGCGTTCCATGCCCGCTACCGGATCAGCAATCAAGAGGTTCGGCACCAGCAACGCGAAAAACGAAGAGCGTCCATGCGTGGTGGGACGAAGGAATCGGGCAAGAGTTGGCGATAGGAAGTAGAATGTCGACTTTCGTTGCGTGGCCCATGGATAGCGCCGGTGCCACCGGTGACTGTCCCTGTCGTGCAACACGCGCCCGACTCACCACCTTCAAGATTGGATTCACTTCCGTGCAAGAATTGATTCGTGCGATTTTTCTCGGCATTGTGCAGGGCGCAACCGAGTTCATACCTGTCAGTAGCAGCGGTCATCTAGTCATCATCCCCTGGTTGTTCGGCTGGGAAGCGGATAGATATGCAGGCCTGCTTTTCGATACCGTTCTCCATTGGGGCACGCTCGTCGCGATCTTTTGGGTCTTCTGGCGCGAGCTCTGGGCGATGATCAAGGCCGCGCTGAGAAGCATTGTCCAACGATCACTGGCAGACCCCGATGCACGTGTCGCCTGGTTCATCGTGTTGGGCACTGTCCCGATCGCCGTGACCGGCCTATTGCTAAAGGATCAGATCGAGCCGCTCTTCGACAACGCCCGTGCCGCCGGCTTCTTCCTATCGGTGACAGCCGCCATACTGGCCGGCAGCGAGTTACTGGTGCGGCGGACCCACCAGTTTCGCGACCTCGCAAGCCTAACGATGGTCGACACCATCGTCATCGGGATCGCCCAGGCTCTCGCGCTGGCGCCGGGCATCAGTCGCAGCGGCAGCACCATCGCCGCTGGTTTGACCCGCAAACTCCGGCGCGATGAAGCCGCGCGCTTCAGCTTTTACCTGGGTACGCCCGCCTTTTTCGGTGCCGGTCTACTCCAGCTGATCGATGTATTGAACGTCGACGGTTCGCTGGTCACCAACAATCTCCTGCCACTGGCGGCCGGTTTTGTCGCCGCGGCAATCACCGGCGTATTGGCCATCCGTTTTCTGTTGGCCTATCTACGCAACAACAACCTGTACATTTTCGCGCTCTACTGTGTCGTCTTCGGGCTCTTTACAATCGTCTTGAGCTTCGTGCGAGCATAGATCTTGCCATTCAGCCATGCATCGACGAATCGTCGCTCCCCTATTCTGTCCTTTCCTCCTGATCTGGCTCGTGGTGGCCGGCTGCGATCAGGCTGCGGTTTCGACACCGACACCGACCAGCATCGTTGTCAGCGGCGCAACCGCCATGCAACCGGTGCTGCGCGCCCTGACCGATGAGTTCCACCGCCAACATCCCAACGTGCTCTTTGACCTGCGCGAGGGAGGCAGTACCCTGGGCGAAGAGCGTATCATGCGCGGCGAGATCGACATGGCCGTCAGTACGCTCTTGCCGGCCGGAGCGGCTGTTGACGAACCGAACAGTCGGTCGGCAGAGCTCGTGCGCACGCCCATCGGTATTGACGGGGTCGCGATCGTGGTGCATCCCAACAATCCGGTTGACGCCCTATCCTATACACAGCTCCGCGACATCTTCACCGGGCAGTTGCTCGACTGGGCGGACATCGGAGGCAAGCCGGGCGATATCGTTCTGGTCAGCCGCGAAGACGGCAGCGGTGCGCGCCGGCTGTTCGAAGAGCGCATTATGGGTGACAAGAGCGTTTCCCTGACCGCGATCGTGATGCCTTCCAGCGCGGATGTCGCCGACTTCGTGGCCACACATCCCCGGGCGATCGGCTATGTGTCGATCGCATATGTATCCGAACCGGAACCCACCCCGACCACCGACGCCGACACATTTGCATTTGACATACGCGTGCTCACACTCGAGGATGTGATGCCATCCAGAGAAAACCTTCGGGACCAAAGTTACCTACTCGTTCAACCGCTCTATTTGGTGACGCAGCATGAACCCAGAGGCTGGATGCGCCAGTTCATCGATTTTGCATTGGGTCCAACCGGTCAGGAGATCGTCGACCGATATCACGCCCGGATTCGGTAGGCGCAGCCGACGTTCTACTGATATCGAAAGGAAGTTTCGCGCCGCGCCAAGGAGGTGATATGGATTTCCCAGTACACGCAGTCATCGCGGCCCACGATCGATTTCAGCTCGAATTCAAATATGACTACGAAATAGTGCCGAACTGCCGGACGCGCTACAAAATCGTCACCTACATCTTCGTCCCCCAGAGTCTAAGCATCAACCGCTTCACCTATCCCCAGAGCGATTTCTACCGCGATCTCAAGAACTATGTACGATTAAAGACGCCCGACTTCACCCTGGCGGAATTGGCGTCTGCGCCCGGCTCGCCGCTGGTTCGGATCGAGCGGATACTTGCCACGGAGAACTGGAAGACCCTTCCCAATGTGGACGGACGACTTATCACCAATTTTAAGTTTCTGCGCGCCACGTTGAAGAATGCCCTTGATCTCTGCTTCGCCGAAACGAAGGCTGAGGTCGAGCGCCGCCATGACCACGCCACACTCGCCGCCACCTTCAGCCGAAACTTGACCCAAGCCAGCGCTGAACTCGACGACATTCTGAGCCGATTTCGCAGCTTTTCCGCCGTCATTCGCACCAGCAATGTGGATGCACGCGTGCAGCGCTCCTTTGCCTTGACCGACGAGTCGATCAGCCTGGTGGTGGAGGAGGCGCTGATCCAGGTTATCGATCTGATCGACCGTCACCGGCTACGGGGCAATTTGACCGATCTGACGGCCGAGCTTCTGAAACGGGTGGACGAGGAGAGCTATCATCGTCATGCCTGTCACTACGCGTCCGTTTTGTCGCCTGACACCGATGCCGGTGAATTCCTTTTCCGGATGTCGGTGTTGAAGAAGTTCACGTCCAGCGTCCTCTATCTATCGACAACGGTCCAACGGGAAGGAACGACGTTGGAACAGATTCTCTTCTCATTGGCGGCCGGCGTCTCCATGATCTTTGCGACGGTCGTGGCCTTCTACTTTCAGCAGCGCTACGGCAACTTCACCTTTCCTTTCTTTCTGGCATTGGTCGTCGGCTACATGTTCAAGGACCGTCTCAAGGAAAGCATGCGTGGGCGCTCGACCGCGCCTGCTGCACAATTTCGTCTACGATCGACGGACGATCATCCACACCCAGGATGGTGCCCACGAGCTCGGCTATCTGCGCGAAAAGATGGACTTCATCGACGAACGGGCAGTGCCGGCGTGTGTCTATCGGATGCGCAACCGGCGATTCCTCGCCGACCTCGACAACGGCGGCCAGGGCGAGGAGGTGATCCGCTATGAGAAGGTGGTTGTCCTCTACAAGAATGCGTTCACCCAGGTCTATGCCGATGCACCGGAGATCAGTGCGCTCAAGGACATCATCCGCGTCGACATTCGCAGCTTCCTGCGCAAGATGGACGAACCGCGCCAGCCTTGGTTATTTCTCGACGAAGGAAAGGTGCGCTCCATCCGGCTGCCGCGTGTCTATCACGTCAACTTCTTGCAGCGTTACGACATGCCGGACAACAATGAGCCTGCCGTCATCGAACGTACCCGCACCACCCTGACGCGCAAAGGCATCCGGCGGGTAGAGCGGATGGGGGGCAATCGTTAGCGTCCATCTTGACGCCCTGGCGCCAGAATGTATCGTTTGCGGATCCACGAGCGGCAGCAGATACGCCGCAACAACAACGCCGACGCTCTTCCCCATTTGCCCCGCCTGCCGCGATAATCACCAGTACACCACCATCGAAAGTACGAGATCATGAGTTCGTAGGTCGGCGCATCCCTGCCCGACCGCTCTCTCCAACCTGACTGATCGTCGTACTCCAACCGTGTCGGGCAAGGATGCCCGACCTACAAAAATCGTGTTTTCATACGGATTTTGGTTTAGTGAATCCCGGCAGAAATCCCTGTACGGTTACCACCGAAGACACAGCGGCCGGATTTCTGTCGTGGTATTCACGCCAATTTGAACTAGGAGCACCGGCCATGCAGGCACTTCTCAAACGACTCCGCCTCGACACGGTCAACCCGGGCGCGTGCACCGGTCCGGACGGCTGGATCGCCGACGCCGGCGGCGCCAAGCTGGATTCCATCAACCCCACCACCGGCCAAGCACGATCGGCAGCGTAGTCATGGCCTCGGCCGTAACCTACGACATGGTCGTAGACCAGGCATGTGACGCATTCAAGAGTTGGCGAACCGTGCCCGCGCCCCGCGCGGCCTGGTCGTGCGCGATCTGGGCAACGCGCTGCGCGAGCAACATCGAGCCGCTGGGCGAACTGGTCACGCTGGAGATGGGCAAGATCCGCGCCGAGGGCATCGGCGAGGTGCAGGAGATGATCGACATCTGCGACTTCGCCGTCGGGCTGTCGCGCCAGCTCTACGGCCTGACCATGCACTCGGAACGGCCGGGCCACCGCATGTACGAGCAGTGGCATCCGCTGGGCCCGATCGGCATCATCACCGCCTTCAACTTCCCGGTGGCGGTCTGGTCCTGGAACGCGGCCATCGCCGCCGTCTGCGGCGACACGATGATCTGGAAGCCGTCGCCAGCGACGCCGCTTGTCGCCGTGGCCGTCCAGCACATCTGCAACCGACGTCATGGCCGACCACGGGCTGCAGCGGCGTCTTCAACCTGGTCATCGGCGACGACCGGACGGTGGGCCAGCGCATGCTCGACGACCAGCGCCTGCCGCTGATCAGCTTCACCGGCTCGGTGCAGGTCGGCCGTCACGTGGCCGCAGACCGTCGCCGGCCGCCTGGGCCGCACCATTCTGGAACTGGGCGGCAACAACGCCATCATCGTGGCCGACGATGCCGACCTGGATCTGGCCGTGCGCGGCATCGTCTTCGGCGCGGTCGGCACGGCCGGCCAGCGCTGCACCTCCACCCGGCGCATCATCGTGCACAAGGCATCGTGGCCGAGCTGACCGACCGGCTGGTGCGAGCCTACGCAGCAGGTGCCCATCGGCGATCCGCTGGACAGCGGGCACGCTGATGGGGCCGCTGGTCACGATCCGGCCGGTCGACGACCATGCATGGCTGCCATCGCGCAGGCCGTGGCACAGGGCGGCGAGATCTTGACCGGCGGCAACACGCTGCCGGACATTGGGGCCGCACTTCGTCGAGCCCACCATCGTCCGCATGCCGCGACAGACGCATCATGGTCTGCGAGGAGACCTTCGCGCCGATCCTCTACGTGATGGCGTACGAGACCTCGACGAGGCCATCGCCATCCACAACGGCGTGCCGCAGGGCCTGTCCAGCGCCATCTTCACCAACAACCTGCGCACGGCCGAAGCGGTTCCTCTCCCCCGCCGGCTCCGACTGCGGCATCGCCAATGTCAACATCGGCACCAGCGGCGCGGAGATCGGCGGCGCGTTCGGCGGCGAAAAGGAGACCGGCGGCGGCCGCGAGTCCGGCTCCGACGCCTGGAAGGCCTACATGCGCCGCCAGACCAACACGATCAACTGGTCGACGGAGCTGCCGCTGGCGCAGGGGATCGAGTTTGGGTAGGCCAGCAATCAATCGCCACTTGGCGAGAAATTTGCTCCCACACTCTCACTTGACAGTTGATCGTTGCATACTGTGCGCCGGTTTAGTCTAGTTCATTAAAGCATGAATAGCACGACAGAAATAACCAGGTGTTTCAGTCGAGTAGTGAAGCTGCGTATCTGCCTGCTTATTCCTGCCGGGATTCACTAGTAATACCGTAGGTGCGGTTTGCAACCGCACGATTCACGGGCTATCGACAGGTACTTGGAGCCCGTGCGGTTACAAACCGCACTACGATTACCGAAAAACCTCAAGAAGATGGATAACCAGAGCAACATGAGCAAATCATTACATGCATACCTGGCAGATGAACAACAACGCCGAGCTCGACGAACTTTGCGATTGGCTGCGCATCCCCAGCATCAGCACCCTTTCGGAGCACCGGCCGAACTGTGTGGCCGCGGCCGAGTGGCTGGCCGACTCCATGCGTGCTGCCGGGTTGGAACACGTGGAGATCGTGCCGTCCAGCGCGCAATCCGCTGGTCTACGCGGACTGGCTACACGCAGGCGTCGACGCGCCGACAGTGCTCATCTACGGTCACTACGACGTCCAGCCGGTCGACCCCCTGAATCTATGGACGTCGCCTCCCCTTCGAGCCGGCGGTGCGCGGCGACGATCTCTTCACCCGCGGCGCCTCCGACGACAAGGGCCAGACCTTCATCCACGTCAAGGCAGTGGAGGCGCTCTTGGCAACCGAGGGACGGCTGCCGGTCAATGTCAAGTTGATCGTGGAAGGCGAGGAAGAGTCAGGTGGCGATACCCTCAAGGCCTACGTGCCTGCCCACGCTGAGCAGCTGGCCGCCGATGTCTGCCTAATATCGGACACGGGCATCCTTGCACCGGACCGACCGGTGATCACCTACGGGCTACGCGGCATCTGGTACGGCGAAGTGACCGTCACCGGGCCCGCGACCGATCTGCACAGTGGGCTCTACGGCGGCGCGGTGCACAACGCCAATCAGGCGCTGGCGGAGATGCTGGCACAGTTGCACGACACCGACGGCCGGGTCACGGTACCCGGCTTCTACGACCACGTACGCGAGCTCTCGGCCGTCGAACGGGCCGAGATGGCGAAACTACCCTACGGGGTGGATGAACTCATGCGCGAGACCGGCATCCCCGCTCCCTACGGCGAACCAGACTACCTGATCGTCGAGCGCATCGGCGCCCGTCCCACCCTGGAGATCAACGGCATGTGGGGCGGCTTTACCGGCGAGGGCGCCAAGACGGTGATCCCCAGCCAGGCCCACGCCAAGATTTCCTGCCGGCTGGTGCCGGACCAGGATCCGGACGAGATCGGCCGGATCTTAGACCGGCACTTACAGGCGATTGCTCCACCTACTGTCAGGGTCGCGGTGCGTGCATTGCACAAGGGCGTTGCGTTTGTCGCACCCATCGACCTGCCGGAAATCGGCGCGGCCGCCCGGGCCTACGAGCAGAGCTTTGGCGTGGCGCCCCTCTTCATGCGCCATGGCGGCGGCATCCCCATTGTCAACACATTTGCTCGGACGCTGAACGCGCCGGTGGTGCTCATGGGTTTTGGGCTGCCGGACGACAATCTGCATGCGCCGAACGAAAAGCTGCATCTGCCGAATTTCTATCGTGGAATCGTGACGAGTATTGCATTTATGCAGGAGCTCGCCGCAGAAAACGACCGGTTGCTTCAGTGATCACTACAACAAATTCAGACAGGAACGAATTACAGTTCTCGTTACCGATGTCGGACTCTTCTGCCGATCAGTCACCGTTTACGACGACAATCATTCGTTCCTGTCCGCATTCGCTCTAGTGATCTGCGAAAACCACCGAAAACACTAGAGTGAGCAATATTCAATTTTCAATGGTCAAGTGTGCGTCATGTCGCGCTCCATTGACGTTGACAATTGACCGTTGAATGTTAACCACTGAACATCGAGAATCCTCCCATGTCAAACTCCGGCCGCTGGATCGCCTTCCAGCATCGCGACTTCCGCCTGGTCTGGGGTGGCAACCTGGTCTCCATCCTCGGCACCCAGATGCAGATGATCGCCATCAACTGGCAGATCTATGAGTTGTTGGCCGGAACCGACCTCTCCATCAATTTCTTGGGCCGCAGCGTGCCGCTCAATGTGGAAGCGCTGGGGCTGGGTGGCGTGGGTCTGGCCCGCGTCATCCCCATCATGATCTTTGCCGTCATCGGCGGCAACATGGCCGACGTCATGAACCGGCGCCAGCTATTGCTCTGGACCAATATGGCGGCCGCGCTCTTTGCCGCGATCCTGGCCGTTCTCAGCTTGACCAACCGGATCACCGTGCCGACCATCTATTTGCTCACGGCTGCCACGGCCGCCACAGCAGCCTTTTCATCCCCGGCCTTTCAGTCGTTGATCCCCAACCTGGTGCCGGACACCCACCTCACCAACGCCATCAGCCTCAATACGCTAGTCCGGCAGTCGGCGCCATCACCGGCCCGGCGCTGGGCGGACTGATCATCGGTTTTGCCGGCGCGGGTGTGGTCTATGCCGTCAACGCAGCCTCGTTTCTGGCCATCATCGGCGCGCTGGCAGCCCTGCACCACCGGGGCGGACGGGCCGAACGCAATGCCGGGCTGGGCTGGAAGGCCATCGTCGAGGGCTGGCGCTACGTGCACGGCACGCGCATCATCTGGAGCACGACCATGCTCGACTTCATGGCGACCTTCTTCAGCTCGGCGCGCACCATGTTGCCCCTGGTCGCCGGCCAGATCCTCATGGTCGGTCCACAGGGATACGGCCTCCTCTCAACAGCCGAGGCCGTCGGTTCGCTCATCACCGGCCTGATCCTCTCGCTGCGCCGCGATATCCACCGGCAGGGCGTGATCCTACTGGCCGCGGTGGCCTGCTACGGGCTCTTCTCCATGCTCTTCGGACTTTCGACCAGCTTCGTGCTCAGCTATCTGCTCTACATGGGCATCGGCGCCAGCGACACCGTCTCCATGGTCATCCGCCAGACTATCCGCCAGGTGACCACGCCGACCGTCTACGCGGGCGCATGACCGGGATCAACCAGGTCTTCTTCATGGGTGGGCCGCAATTAGGGAACTGGAGGCGGGGCTGGTGGCGGCGGCGTTCGGAGCGCCTTTCGCCATCGTCAGCGGCGGGCTGATGACCGTACTACTCACCGGCGTCATCGCCTGGCGCTATCCTCGCTTGCGACGATATACACGCGCGCAGATGGACGAGGATCGAGCTTTGGGGATGCAAGCGGAGACTGCTTAGCAGGTTACGCCCTTTCGCAGTCACATCCGACCGGCGTCACCCGTACCCTGGGTGACCTCGATTAGGTCTGAACCTCCAGACGGATCACTCGGATCGTCACCAGGGCTGCCAACTCTTCGTTCCGAAACTGGCTCATGTACAGGTCGTAGTACGCGCCCTGCCTGGCCAGCAGTTCGTCGTGCGTCCCCCGCTCGACGATCTCGCCCGCAGCCAGGACCAGCACCTGGTCCGCGTTGCGGATTGTGCTCAGTCGATGGGCGATGACGAAGCTGGTCCGCCCGGCCAACAGTTCGTCCAACGCCGACTGAATCTGGCGTTCGGTACGGGTGTCCACACTGCTGGTCGCCTCGTCCAGGATCAGCAGGCGCGGGTCGGCCAGCGCGGCGCCGCGCGATAGAGAGCAGTTGGCGCTGCCCCTGGCTCAGGCCGCCGCCCCGCTCGCCCAGGGCCGTCTCGTAGCCGTCCGGCAGACGCTCGATGAAGTCGTGCGCGCTGGGCCAGCTTGGCTGCGGCAAGCACCTCGTCGTCGGTCGCGGCGGGCCGGCCAAAGCGGATGTTGCTCATCACCGTGTCGCTGAAGAGGAAGCTGTCCTGGAGCACCACGCCGATCTGGCTGCGCAGGCTGTGGAGCGTGACGTCGCGCACGTCCACGCCGTCGATGGTCACACTGCCGGCAGTTACGTCGTAGAAGCGCGGCAGCAGGTTGACCAGCGTCGTTTTGCCTGCGCCGGTCGGTCCGACAATCGCAATGGTTTGCCCGGGTTCGGCCACAAGACAAACGTCACTCAACACGGGTTCATCCGGATTGTACTGCGCATCCACATGCGCCAGTTCGACGCGTCCGTGGATGGGCGCCATCTTCTGTGCGCCCGGCAGCTCAGCGATGTCCGGCTCTTCGTCGAGAAGCTCGAAGATGCGCTCCGCTCCTGCAATCGCGCTCTGAATGTTGGTCCACAGGACGCTGATCTGCTGAATGGGCTGGTTGAAGCGCTGGACATAGGCAAGATAGGTGACGATCAAGCCCATGGAGACGAGCCGAACCACCCAACGACTGTCCGCGTAACATCAAGACGGCGCCGATGCCGGCCACAATGGCCACGGCAACATACCCCAACGCTTCCAGGGTCGGTGCCAGCGCGGATGTAAAGGTGACGGCGCGGATGTTGGCGTCGCGGTTGGCTGCGTTGCTCTGCCGGAAATGTTCGATGTTTTCATCTTCTCGGCTAAAGGCCTGGACCTCACGCACGCCGGAGATCCCCTCTTCCAGTTCGGCATTGACGTTGCCGATCTCTTTGCGCGTGCGCCGGAACGCCTTGCGCGCCTGGTTGCTAAACCAGAGCGTCGTAACGACCATCAACGGCACGACCGCCAGGCTGAGTAGGCCGTAAGCCCAATTGAGTCTGAGCATCTTCCAGCCGATCCAGACCAGCAGGATGGCCCCGCTCAACACCTGGATCAACGCAAAACTGATGGCCTGTTGAATGATGTTGGAGTCATTGGTGATGCGGCTCATCAGATCGCCGGACTCGTTGGTGGTGTAGAAGCCCAGAGATAGGCGATGCAGTTGCTCAAAGAGATCGACGCGCAACGCACGCAGCACATGCTGGCCGGCCCAGCTCATCAAATAGAACATTGCACCGGCCGAAACCGAGCCCGCTGCAAAAAGCGCAATCAAGATCAGGGTCAAGCGGGTCAAGCCCACCAGAAGGTCGGTTTTCGTGGCGCCCGAGGGCTGTGGGTCGAACCAGCAGTTGCTCTCCGAAGCAGACGGCTCGACCTGGGCAGGAGCCACATCGGCGGCGCCACCGGTGGCCAGATTGGCGACGCCGGGCGTCAGATAGCAGTCCACCGCCTGCCCGGTCAACTCGGGCGATATCACCTGCACCCAGGCGTTGATGAAGAGCAAGATCACGACTGCCGACAGAGCCACCCAGAAGGGACGGAAATAGTGGGTGAAGCGACGCAAGGTCGCCGACACGCTCTTGGGCTTCAGTGTTTCCTGTTCCAGAAGCCCGCGGGGACCACCGATCATGAGAGGACTCCTTGTTCAGCGTCTGACGGATCAGCGACAACAGTCGCATCCTCCACAAGCTGGCTCCGATAAATCTCCGCGTAAATTTCACTGCTCTCCATCAGCTCTGCGTGCTTTCCGCTGGCGATGATGCGCCCCTGATCGAGCACCAGGATCTGGTCGGCGTTGAGCACGGTGCTGATCCGTTGCGCAATGACGAAGCTGGTCCGCCCCTGCATGAGCCTGTCCAGCGCGGCCTGGATCTGGACTTCGGTCGCCACATCGACGCTGCTGGTGGAATCGTCCAGGATCAGGATGTGCGGATCCAACAGCAACGCGCCGGCGATGGCCAGACGCTGCTTCTGACCGCCGCTCAACGTTGCACCGCGCTCGCCCACAGCAGTGTCGTAACCGTCGGGAAAGCCCATGATGAAGTCGTGGGCGGCCGCCGCGTGGGCAGCCGACATGACTTCCTCGTCCGTTGCGTCCGGTCGTCCGAAGGCGATATTCTCCCGAATTGTGCCGCTGAAGAGATTGGTCTCCTGCAGGACGATGCCGATGCGACGGCGCAGAGATTCGATGGTCACATCACGCACATCATAGCCGTCGATGAGAACCGAGCCGTCGCTGACATCGTAGAAGCGGGGGATCAGATTGATGATGGTCGTCTTGCCGCTGCCGGTGGAACCGAGCAGGGCCACGGTCTGCCCCGGTTGAGCCGAGAAATCGATGTCCGACAGGACATCGTCGCTGTTGCTGAAGTAGCGAAACGAGACCGCGCGAAACTCCACTGTGCCGGCGACGTCCGGCAGGGGCTGCGCATCGGGTTTGTCGGTCACGTCGTTCTTGGCATCGAGGATCTCGAAAATGCGGTTTGCGCTGGCGCTGGCTTGGCTCATCTGGCTGATGATGAAACCGAGTTGGCCGATGGGGAAAAAGACGAAGACCAGGTAGAGGCTAAACTTCTGCCATTCGCCGATGGTCAGGGTGCCGGCGAGGATCTGACGTCCGCCGAAGTAGAGCACCGCGGCCTGGCCCAGGTTGGCAACCAGAAAGATAATTGGGAAGAGGAAGCTGAAGATACGTGCCACGGTGATCTGCTGATCCATCAAGTTGACGGCGGCATGGTCGAATCGAGCTTGTTCTTCCTTTTCGCGGGCGAAGGCCTTGACCACTTTGATGCCGGCCACGTTTTCCTGCAGGATGTTGTTGAGGGCCGACAGTTTTTGTTGCACCTTGGTGAAGAGCGGCTGGCTGACCATGCCGAAGACCATGAACAGACCCAGCGCGATGGGTAGAATTGGCAAGACGACCAGCGTCAAGCGCACATTGGTGACAAAGAGGAGAATCAGTGCGCCGGTCAGCAGCACCAAAGCCTGTAAGGCCAGCAAGAGACCCTGCCCCAGGAAAATCTGGAGCTTGTCGACATCGTCGGTGGCACGGATCATGAGCTGGCCGGTGCGGTTGCGGTCGTGGTAGCTGAACGAGAGGCGCTGGATTTTGGCAAAGAGTTCGTTGCGGAAGTCGAAGGCTACGTCCTGGCTCAGCTTCTGGGCCATAAAGGTCTGGGTAAAGGCAAAAGCGCCCCGAGCCACAGAGAAGACGAGGATCAGAAAGACGGAGATGTAGACAACCCGCTCAGGCGCAGTCGTAAACTGGAGATATTGCTCGGCAGAAATGCCGGCCTGGTCAATGCCGCGGTCTGTTCGGCGACCGGGAGCGATGCCACTTGCTGGGCTGCCATGCCGCCGACCACTGCGTCCAAAATGTCTTGGATCATTTGGGGCACCATGAGCTGCGCCCCGATGCTGATCAACAATGCGACGACTGCGATCAGCGCGGTTTTGCGGTAGTGGTTCAAATAGCCGACGGCGCGGCCAAGGCTCTTCATGCCACCGCCCTGGCCCTTGCGTGGGCGGCGGTCTATGGCTTGTGCTGTCAAAATGACCCTCTTTGTGTAGTCGATTTCCGATTGGTGGAGTCGAGATGTGCGCCTGTCGTCAACCCAACTATACGGTCTATTTGCTTCGATTCTCAGTGTGATCGCTCCGGTTGGCCCGATGCCACAACCCCGGATTACGGCAGTGAAAGATCCAAAGTTATCAGGACGTGTTGATAGATCGATCAGTGCCGACTGCGTTCAGGACATCCGGCCGATATGCAGCCCAGATCTGCAGCCATGGCGGTGCGATGAGCTTGTAATGGTCCCAACTGCCCGGCTCCGGATCGGGATCGGCGCTGGTCTCTTCCCACAGCCCGAGAATGATGAAACCATGGCCGACCAGCGTATTGACGACTCCGCTGAGTATGTGCCGAAACTCTTTGGGGCCGACGACATGCTTGACGGTACCGTCAGGCTGCTCCACGTCCCAGTGCTCGTCGGCGAATTGCACCTCGACGCCGTCGAGATAGGGATCTTTGAGCGGATAGGAACGGCCGTCCCACTCCCGGTCGTCGACGCCGGCGAGAAAGGGATTGCCCCACTGTATACGATAGATGCCGCCCGGCCGGATCACGCGCGCCACTTCGGCGAAAACCGGACGAGCATCGGGGATGAAGGTGATGGAGTACGCGTGCCAGACGACGTCAAATGCATCTTCTGCAAACACGGACAGATCGCGCATGTCACCCTGAATGGTGGTGAGATCGAGCCCGTAATGGCGTGCGACCAGCCGGTCCTTCTCCAGTTGACCGGCCGTAATGTCCAGGACCGTGACATTGGCGCCGAGAAGACCAAATGCAGCCGACTGTTGGCCGCCGCCGGCAGCGAGGCAGAGTACATCCTTGCCCTGTAGATCGCCGAGCAAACTGTAGGGATCGACTACATTGTGCGCCGTGGTCTCGTCCAGATTCAACAGGGGTCGAGAGTAGAGTACCCCGGCCTCAACCAGTTCTTCCCAACGTTGACGGTTGAACGCGGCGATTGCGTCAAGTCCCGGTTCGTGATTCATGTACATGACCCCAATCAGCTAGTTCAGTTCGGCGTAGATACCACGACGAAAAATAGGACCAGTCTACTCGAGTGGGAGCCGCAGAATAGCCGTGGCCCTATTTATGCCGGGATCTACCAGTTCAGTTCGGCGTGAGACCCACGACAGAAATCCGGCCATGCTGCCTCTACCGGAACCTGTACAAAAACTCCTGCCGGGATTCACTAGGATGTCGGTTGCCCGGTGGGCGTCGGCAAGGATCGCGCGCCTTCAGACCATCTCATCACGAGGAGGGCAGTGACGCCGAGCAGTGCGAAACCGCCCACAAGCGGCAAGACCGTGCCCTGGTAGGACTGCCCAATCAGGATACCGAGGGGCGTGGCGATAAAGGTGCCCAACGTGCCGACGACCGCGGCACCGACACCGGCAATGTGTCCGAGCGGTTCCATGGCCAGTGCATTCAGATTGCCAAAGAGGATGCCGACACAGAAGAAGGTCAGCATCAGGTAGAGCGTGAGCGTGAAGAGCGGCGGATTGCCGCCCAGCGCATAGGCCATGACCAGATAGGTGAGCGACAGCGTACAGAGCGCCAGCAGGGCACGATTTGAAAGGGCACGCATTCCGTAACGCCCGACGAGCCGGCCGTTGACGAAGGATGCACTGCCGATGGCCAGGGCGTTGGCGGCGAAAAAGAGCGGAAAGAGTGTACCCAAGCCATATTGAATCTGAAAGATCTGTTGCGCCGAGTTCAGATAACCGATGAATGCGCCCGAAATGAGACCGGCCATAATGGTGTAGCCCAACGCAATCCGGTTGCGCAGCACCTCGCCCAGCGCCCTGGAGATGTGTCGGATGGACAACGGTACGCGATGCTCGCGCAGGAGCGTTTCCGGTTGCCGCAGTGCGAACCAAACCAGGGTGATCAGCGCCAGCGCCAACAGGGCGACAAATATGGCGCGCCATTGTGCCACCAACAGGACGATCTGCCCGAATGTCGGCGCAATGACGGGCACAAGGATGAAGACGGCCATGACGAACGACATGACCTGTGCCATGGCACGCCCCTCGTACCGGTCGCGGACGAGTGCGATCGTCACGCTGCGCGGCCCGGCAACGCCGATCCCCTGCAAAAAGCGTCCGGCCAGCATCATCTCAAAGCGAACGGCAAAGACCGAAAGTAGGCAACCGATGATGAAGAGCGCATAGCCCAGATAGATGGCGGGTTTGCGTCCTTTGCTGTCGGACAGCGGCCCGTAGAAGAGTTGACCGACAGCAAGTCCCAGAAAGAGAACGGAAACCACCAACTGATTGGCATTGTCGCGTTGAACACCCAGCTCCGAACCGATTTCAGCCAAAGCAGGCAACATCATGTCTGTCGATAGCGCAACCAGGGACATCATCATGGCCATGAGCGCCACGAACTCGCCGAAGCCGGGACCGGAACGCAGACGATCCGCGTGGTCATCACTTATCTGCATTTCATTTAGCTGCATACATGGCTGTCCGTTGTGTACCTGGCTGTCTGCGATGACGATCACCGCGGCAGCCGGTCGGTGTGGATGAACTATAGTACGTACTTTAGGATCAGCACGCTTTCGCCGACCGCTTCCCGGACATGGCTGGCTTCATTGCCCCGAGTAGATCGCGTGGCCGAGCTCATTGCTGTCGTCCCGAAATTTCAAGACGCCGTGCAGATCTCGTAACAGTGCGACGGCGGCGCAGTCATCCGGCGCCGGATCGTACTTGGTCATGAATGAGAGCACGTAGGGACGACGCGCCAACGTCACCAGGCCGGCATCCGACCACGAACCGGGCACACGTCCCGGTTTGTTGGCAATGGGTATACCGGCGCCGATCGCTCGGCCGAGGAGATCCTCTTTCGGTTTGCGCAACATGGCCAGCGTCTGCATGGCCACGCCAGGCGCGGGCCAGCCGTCGTGCAGCAGGCGCAGGAAGGAGCAGAGCTCGGCCGGTGTCGTCAGGTTGTCGTGCGTCGCGGCCGCGGACCAGTCGGCCATCCTGCGGCGCAACCGGGTGCACACCAGCCCGGCATCGGCGATCAACCGGTTCACCATGTCCATGCCGCACAGATCGATGCAGAGGTTGGTGGCGGTGTTGTCCGAAACCGCGATCATCAACACGGCGACATTGCGCCAGGTCAACTCGACCGGATCGTCCAGATAGCGTAGGATGCCGCTATCGCCGGCGCCGGCGTGCGGATCGATGCGCACACCGGCGTCGAGATCGATTGCGCCGGCGCTCGGCCTGTGCGAACAGACAGGTCAGAATGTGGATCTTGATGGTGGACGCCGCGGGAAACTCTTCGTCGGCGTTGATGCCCACCGTGACGCCGCTGGTCAGATCATGCAGACAGAGGCCGGCGATGCCGGGGTAGTCCGCGACAGCAGTTTCCAGCCGCGATTCCAGGTGCGACCAGAACGTTCGGCTCAATCCTGCACCTCGACCACCATCTCGACCTCGACTGCATAGTCGAAGGGAATGGTCATACCGACCGCGCTGCGCGGCATGGCGCCCGGTTTCGCCGAAGACCTCGTTGAGAAGGTCGCTGCAGCCGTGGATCACGCCGGGCGTGTCGTTAAATCCCGGCCCCACGTTCACCATGCCCAGCACCTTGACGACGCGTGTCACTTTGTCGATGGAACCCGCCGCGGCATGGATCGCCTGGAGACAGTTGAGGGTGCACATGCGCGCGGCCTCGTAGCCCTGTTCCACAGTCAGATCCTGCCCCAACTTCCCCTTGACCTCACGATCGCCCCAACGGGAGACCTGGCCAGCGGTGAAGATCAGATTGCCGGTGTGCACGGCATGGACGAAACGACCGGCGTCCAGGTCGATGGATTCGAGCTCGTAGCCCATGGCAGCCAACTTTTCGGTGTAAGACATTGCTTTCTCCTTGAAGTGAGTTTCGTTGACAATCGTCCAAATTCTATCATACGGCGTTTACGTGCGACTCCACGAAAAGGCTCGCTCGAAAAAGACCGTTTCAAAACCGAGCGATCTGTACAGGTTCTCGCCCATGGCAGAGGACTGTAGACAGGCGTGACGGTAGCCCCATGCACGGGCCAGCGACATCGCAACGTGGGTGACGGTGCCGGCAAGTCCTAGTCGGCGAAGACGGGGCGGCGTGGCAACGTCAAAGATGCCGGCCATGCCTTCGCTGAGCAACAGGGTTGCCGTCGTCGCCGGTTCCTTGCCCAGGTAACCCACAAAGTGGATCGACCGGGCGTCAAGGGCGAACCCTTGATCCAGGTACGCCTCGAACCAGATGCGCGCCGTCTTGATCGACATGCCATACCCTGCCGCCGATATCAACATCCAATCTTCCAAACTCCGCTGATCGTAGACGCGCATGACCTGAAAATCAGAGGGCGCGTCGGGCGCCGGCACAATTTGTGCAAGTCGCGCTGCCATCCACGGCTCACCTGTTTCATGGTACAGACCTGCCTCCGTCAGTAGGCTCGGCAGATCGGCCGGCTGCGATGTCTCGAAGACTAGCCAGCGAAGTCGATCGGTCAGCTGCTCCAGGGTCGAGAGTGTGGCAGCAATGCGAGCACGGGCATCGTCAGCCGGGAACTGGGTGCGCAACACATACTGACCCGGCGCACCGGCGGCGACAAACCAGACCAAATCCCTTTCTTCGTGCAGATGCACACCGGGCAGAGCGGCGAACTGGCGAAAGTAGGCAACATAGTTGTCGCGCATGGCACTGATCAGATCGGCCCGCGTCTCAGGTTGAGCAGCCCGTTCGATCATGGCCTGACTCTCCATGCACCCGGTAAAACAGGTACGATTTGTCCTGAATACGACGACAGAAACCGGGTCAATCCGCCTCCGGTGGTTGCCGTCGGTAGATTTCTGCCTGGATTACCGGCGGGTACACGAGCGACTTCGCACCGCAGTCCTATAGGCGACGGCATGGTCAATACTTCCAGAACTGAAGCAGTTCGAGCCCGGCACCGGCCAGACCGGGATCGATGCCGAGAAAGGTGAGCACATCAAAAATCGACGTCCAAAACCACTCTTGAAACGGCTCAACGTACCAGAATAGTGCGATCAGGATCATGATGCCAAAACGGCGGATGGGCCAAAGCGCCATGACGATGTTGTCCGGCAGGAGCGGTTCCAAAATTCCGTAGCCATCCAGACCGGGAATCGGCAGCAAATTGATGAAGATGGCCGAGAGCTGCAGCAACACCTGTGTCGCCAGGGCGACCCAAAAAAATGGTCCTCCGGCAAAATCAAAAAGCGCGAATTCCGGCTTCAGTACGAAGAAGGGGATGGTCAGCAGAACGGCAAACAGCAAATTGGCGATGGGACCGGCGGCCGAAACGGCAACATTCATCAAACGCGACCGAATGGCGGCCCGGTTGATGTAGACAGCGCCGCCGGGAAGACCGATTCCTCCAATCAGCAGAATGGCCAACGGCATCACGATGCTCAGAAGTGGATGGGTATACTTCAGCGGGTTGAGCGTCAGGTAGCCCTGGTCCACTACACTGTCATCGCCACCGATATAGGCCAACAGCGCATGTCCAAACTCGTGCAGCGCCAATGAAACCACCCAGGCGCTGACAATAAAAAGAAAGAGAAAAAACTGCTGATTGAGCAGCACCGCCCAGAGGGCATACAAGGATGCGGACATCACTGCCACCAAGCCGATGAAAATCGGGCTGATGGAGAAGACGCGCCAACTACGCCGGCGGCGCTTCCTTGCAGGGTCGGGCGGTGGCGGTCTGAACAGCGCCGTTTCGTCAACCTGAACCGGCTGGGCACGAACTTCGTCGGCGCTTATACCACTCCGGGTCAACAAATCCAGTAGATCGTCTCGTGCATTGGCCAGAGTTCCCAGCAGGAGCGCGTGTGTGTCCACCTGGGGCGAGTCGGCGGCAATGGCCGCGTCTCTGGCACTCTCAAGCGTGCGGTTGAGGTCATCGCCCAACGTTGTCTTCTGTTCACTCTGAGAGACAAAGAACACGTCCGGTTGAACGGCCGGACTGGACTGTTCGACTTCTAAACGGAGATGGTCGACATCGACACCCAAGCGCTTCAGCGTCACATAGGCATCGCCCGTCTGGTCGCTGAGCAGTGCATGCAGCAGATGCTCGACCGAAACGAGGCTGTTGCCGGACCTCAGCGCCGTGACCGCAGCGTTGCGCAAGGCATTGCCGGCCGGTACAGTCAACTGAGATTCGTGTAAGGGCATTGTGGGGGTCCCCCCATGAGATGTTGATCAAGCCAAAGTAGGTCCCGGTTTGGGATCGGCCGTTGTCCTGCAGAGAATGGCGCGAACTCGCTCACGATCTCCTACATTGACAAAGGCCGTCACGATGTCGTCTTGCTCAAAAACAGTGTCGCCGTGGGGTATCAGCATGCGTCCATGCCGCCGAATGGAGACAAGGATACACTCTTGCGGCATGATGCGCGGCAATCTCCTGCAACGTACTGACCCACTGCGGGATCCGCATCTTGCAGGCAAGAACCTCGATGAACTCGGTGCCGTCGATGTTGCGTACCCGCATTCGTTTGGTTCGGTGTTGGATTTCTGCCCGTCTCGACAGAGCCATGTTGTAGGCCTGGATGATGTCGCGACGCCGAACCATGCCGAGCAGTCGGTCGGGATCGTCATCGGCGACGACGGGCATGCGACCAAGGCCACGCGTTCCCATGCGTGCCAGAACTTCGCCCACCGACTCATCGGGCGTGGCAACGATCAGGTGTGACCGTGGCACGCCGATCTCGATGGCAGTCGTTCGCCGCGGCAATTCGTCCAGAACTGCGCGATCCAGATCGGTGATGGTGACAATGCCGGCCAGTTTGCCCGTCTGCGTCAATGATGGGGAAACCATGGCGATGGGTGTCGACGAAGAGATCGGAAAGCTCCGGCAGGGTTACATCTTTGGCGATCGTGTTGCATCGTTGGTCGTCATCACTTCGTCCACTGTGACGCTGTCCAGCACATCGACGTCGCGCCCCTGTTCCAGCGTGATGCCCTTGCGCCGCAGTTTGAGCGTATAGATCGACTCAGGATGCAGCAGCTCGGCGATGATGGTCGACAAGCACGGTTGCCAACATCAGCGGCAGAATGAGCTTGTAGTCGCCCGACATCTCAAAGACGATCAGGATGGCCGTGATCGGCGCGCGTGCGGCGCCGGAGAAGAAGGCCGCCATGCCGACGATGGCGTAGGCGCCGGGATTGACCGCGACCTCCGGCCAGAGCTGATTGGCGATGCGTGCCGACAATGCCGCCGAGCAGCGCACCCATAAAGAGGCTGGGGGCGAAAGACGCCGCCTGAGTTTCCGGATCCCAAGGTCAACGAGGTCGCGACCAGCTTGCCGACCAGGAGCAGCAGCATGATCTCCACGGCCTGATCGACGTTCGCAGCAATGCTGCCGTCGATGAAGGGCAGGCCGGCGCCGAGCACCTCAGCGACCGATGGCACAGCGACAACGACTGCCCGTTAGCACCATGCCGACCGTCGTGCGCACCGGCAGCGGTACGCGCCAGCTGTCGAAGAGATCTTCGGCGAAATAGAGCACGCGGATGAAGAGAATCGCGACCAGCGCGGACAGAATGCCCAAGACCACATAGATGGGCATCTCGCCCAGATGGTTCAGGGGATAGGCCGGAACAGTGAAAATCTGACGCTCGCTCAGAAATATCTGGCTGACGACGCTGGCCGTGACCGAACTGATGACGACGGCACCGAAGTAGCGCACGGTGAAGCTGCCGAGGATCACCTCCAGTGCAAAGATCGCGCCGGCGATGGGTGCGTTGAAGGTCGCTGCGATGCCGGCCGCCGCGCCGCAGGCCACCAATGTGATGACGCGCTCGTCGGAAAAACGCAGCATCTGCCCCAGCGTCGACCCGAGCGCAGAGCCGACCTGCACGATCGGTCCCTCACGACCCGCCGACCCACCCGTGCCGATGGTCAGCGCCGAGGCCACGACCTTGGCCGCCGCCACACGCGCCCGAATGCGACCGCCGCGCATGGCCACAGCTTCCATCACTTCGGGAACACCGTGACCCTTGGCTTCGCTGGCAAAGCGCGCAATGATCACACCGACGGCAAGACCGGCAACCCCCATGGTCAGCAGGGTTCCGTCAGTACGCCGACCCACTGTTGTACGGCCATCGTCAGTACTGCGATCAGTTCCAGCAGGCGAATGAAGATCACCGGCCCCAAGCCCGTACCCAGGCCGACCAGCAGCGCGGTGCCGACGATCACGAATTCTTCCGGCATCGCCCAGCGATCGAGCAGACGTTGAGTGAAATCGCCTGTACGCGTTGGCGAACGAGAGGTCGCGGCTGAAACCCCGGGTGAAGAGTTCTCTTCGATTCTATCTCTTGCTGCGAGCAGTGGCGGACAGATCTTATCTGCTTGCAGCGGGGTCGCGCACCGAATCGATGCTTATGGGAAACGACGTCGCGCTTGTTCCAGTTCGATGGCCCGGCGCCAAAGCGGTAGAGCCTGGCCGGACGGTGATCGCCCTCGCGCAGATTGCCGGTCTCTTCCAGCACGTCGCGGTGCAAGCATCTTGCGGCGAAAGTTGCGCTTGTCCAGCTGCTCGTCGAGCACGACTTCGTAGACCTTCTGAAGTTCGGACAGCGTGAATTCGGCCGGCAGGAGCAGGAAGCCCAATGCGGTCCACTCCAGTTTCCAGCGCAGCCGCTGCATCGCATAGTCGAGGATGCGATGGTGGTCGAAGGCCAGTTCGGGCAGATCGTAGACGTTCCACCAGCGTGCGTCTCGGGCGTCGTCGCCGCCGCGCACTTCCTTGGTCGCCAACTTCGTCGGCACTCAGCAAGTGCAAAATAGGCGACAGTTACGACGCGTGCACGCGGATCTCTGATCCGGTTGGCCAAAGGTGTAGAGCTGTTCGAGATAGATGTCCTTGACGTTGGTCTCTTCCGCCAGCTCACGCAGTGCCGCATCGTGCAGATCCTCGTCCATGTGGACGAAACCGCCGGGCAGCGCCCATTGCCCTTGAAGGGTTCGTTTTTGCGCTGAATCAGCAGCGTGGTCAGCTGATCGTTCTGGAAGGCGAAGAGGATGATGTCCACTGTTACTGCGGGGCGCGGATACGGGTAGGAGTAAACGGCTTCACCGTTCAATGTTTCTTCTGTCGATACCATGGCCACAGTCTCGCACTTAGAGTCAATTAGACACTAAATGTAATCTTCCACCCGTTATTTGTCAACATCGAACCGCTTCTCATAGGCATAGGTGGCAATTGTCGGCTGAAACCCCAGGCGACGGTTGATCTGGTACATGGGATTGTGTTCCTCGTTGCCGGTGTAGACGTGCGTGATCCCCAGCTGTTTGGCCTCTGTGAGTGCCTCGACCTTTAATGCGGTCGCGAGTCCTTGGCGCCGGTGCGCGCACGACCCCCGTAAAGCCGGTGTGGAGCGTCTCCGTGTCGGCCGGCTTGAGCGGCAACTCGGTCAGCGCCACGACCCGCTCACCGTCAACGGCGACGAAGAGGCGTTCGGCCCGAAAATAGGGGCTGTCGAAAACCAATTTGTAGATAGCATTGTGGATTGCAGTGACGGCACGATAATCTTGGGGAGAAAAATCGAACGGACGGATGGTCAGCATATAAACGCCTCTTGGTGTGCGCGCCACTCGTCCCATGTACCCAAAAAACGCATGAGGCGACCGTCATTCAGCAACCAAACCTGATTGGCAAAACGGCGATTGAAGCGGCGATCGTGGGAGATGGCAATGATCGGGCCGGAGAACGCCAGCAAGGCCGTTTCGAATTCCTCCAACACATCCAAGCTGATGTGGTTGGTGGGCTCGTCGAGCAACAGGAGATCGGCGCGGGCCGCGATCAGACCGGCAATTTGCAGCTTTCGTTTCTGGCCGACGCTCAGAACGCCGACACATTTGGCCAGTTCGGGGTAGGTGAAGAGATGATACTTCAGCAACTCAGCCTTGATCTCTTCCGGGTCAGCGATACGGTCGGCGCGATAGATCTGCATGACGGTTGCGCTCTGATCAAGCTGCTCCTGTTCTTGGTCGAGATAGCCTCGCACCACGCCAGTGGCCACCGTAACCGTTCCGGCGTCTGCCTGTTCGAGCCCGGCGAGGATTCGCATTAGGGTGCTTTTACCGGCCCCGTTGTCGCCGATAATCACGATTCGATCTCCGTGACCGACTGAAAAACTCAGATCCTGAAAGAGGAGACGTGTACCATAGGCTTTGCCCAGGCCGGCAACATCCATCGGCGTCCGCCCGACCAGCTCCTGTGCGTCGAAATCAGTGTTTATCTCCAGAGATCTCGGCGGTCTCGGCACCGGGTTCTCCTCAATCCGCCGTAACTTTTCGTCGGCTGTGCGTAGATTGCGCGAAATGGCGTCCTGCACGCGTTCCCCCTTATGCGTGTAGGCGAATTTGTCGCCATCGTGGGGTACACGGTTGTGGGCAACCTGACGTGCACGCCCCTTGAGATATTGCTGCAGCACCTTGATTTCTTCCTGTTGGGCCAGATATGCCTGCTCCCACTGAAGGCGCTGGAGCTCTCTTTGTTCCGCATAGAAGTCGTAGGAACCTGCGAAGTGTCTACCTTGCCGCGTCTGTTCGTCGATTTCAACGATGGCTGACACCGTGTGGTTCAGAAAGTCGCGATCATGCGATACGGCCAAGACGCCGCCGCGGAAGCGCGAGAGATACGACTCCAGCCAGTCCAGTGCCCAAAAATCAAGATGATTGGTCGGTTCATCCAGGATCAATAGATCCGGTGCGCACAACAGAATCGACGCCAGACCGACCCGGGACTTCTCTCCACCCGAGAGGTCGGCGACCGCTCGCGACGGCTGGATGTGGTCGAGTGCGAGCCCGGCAAAGATCTCCGTGCGGCGATGCTCCAGTTCGTAGCCCCCACGCGCCTCAAATTGCTCTGCAATGTTGCCATAGGCGGCCACGATCGATTCGATCCGCGTATCGCCACGCGCCATGGCCCGCTCGAGATCACGCATCCGCGCCTCCAAGTCGCGTAGGCCACCCAATGCGCGGTTGAGGAGCTGTTCGACAGTCAGCGAGTCGGCGCCGTGCAGCATCTGAGGAAGATAGCCGACTTCGCTGCCCTCCGCCACGAAGACGGAGCCGGTGTCCGCACTTTCCTCGCCGACGATGATGCGCAGTAGTGTCGACTTGCCGATGCCGTTGGCGCCGACCAGCCCAACCTTCTGCCCCATCTCTAAATGAAGCGAAACACCATCAAGCACTTGACTGTCGCCATATGCCTTTGTAATCCGGTCAACTTCCAACAACATCCGCGCACTCCCCACACCGACGATATGCCAAAACAAAAAACGGCCACGAGCAAAAAACGCTCGTGGCCGGACTATTGAATCGCAACGGACAGCTACTCGGTCCGGTAAAAGTCAAGTCACCCCAATGAAGCGCTCTCGCTAATCTGCATATGCAAAGCTTCAATGTGGACCAACACAGCTACCTCCTGCTGACAAAATATCTGAACGACAGCATCGTAGCACGCGCCCGACATTCAGTCAAAAGGAATCCGCCTCTAGCGGGACTGGCGTCAGGCAGCTTCATCCAGTTCAGCGTCGATGCTAGCGGCTTTGACGTCGGATTTGACCGCAGCGTCTGCCGCCTGCTCAGTCGACGCAGCTTTGGCCGACTCTGCAAGTTCGAAGTTGACCGGTAGACCGAAGCTGCCACGAATACGGGCGTCGATCTCAGCCGCCAGCTCTGGGTTTTCCTGGAGAGAAGGTCTTGGCATTTTCGCGGCCCTGTCCGAGACGCAGATCACCGTAGTTGTAGAAGCTACCGCGTTTGTCGATGATATCCTGCTCGACGCCCAGGTCGATGAGATCGCCGGCGGTGCTGATGCCCTCGTTGTACATGATGTCAAACTCGGCCACCTTGAAGGGCGGCGCGACCTTGTTCTTCTTCACGGTGACGCGGGTGCGGTTGCCGACGACGTCGGTGCCCTGCTTGATGGCCTGAATGCGCCGGATATCGAGCCGGACACTGGCGTAGAACTTGAGCGCCATGCCGCCACAGGTCGTCTCGGGATTGCCGAACATGATGCCGATCTTCTGGCGCAACTGATTGGTGAAGATCAGCATGGTGTCGCTGGTCTTGACCGCACCGGTCAGCTTGCGCAGAGCCTGGCTCATGAGACGCGCCTGCAGACCGACGTGGCTGTCGCCCATCTCGCCTTCGATCTCGGCGCGAGGCACCAACGCGGCCACACTGTCGACAACGACAACGTCCATGGCGCCGGAGCGCACCAGCGCCTCGGTGATCTCCAGTGCCTGTTCACCGGTATCGGGCTGGCTAATGTAGAGATTGTCGACATCGACGCCGATCTTGCGAGCATACGACGGGTCCAGCGCATGCTCGACGTCGATAAATGCGCAGATGCCGCCCTTTCGCTGTGCTTCAGCAATCACGTGCAGACAGATCGTCGTCTTACCGGAACTTTCCGGACCGTAGATCTCGACGACCCGTCCCCTGGGCACGCCGCCGACGCCGAGCGCGATATCCAGGCTGAGGCTGCCGGTCGGGATCGACTCGACCTGTAGCTTGGTCGCTTCGCCCAGCTTCATGACGATGCCGTCGCCGTACTTCTTGTTCAGATTGCTAAGAGTCGTTTCCAGCGCCTTCTGTTTGCCGTCGCTCATCGATTCCTCCGGGTTCTCTCTCGAAATGTCTTGCGAAATGTCTTGCGAAATGTCTTGCGGATTTTTGAGGTGTCTGTCAGGTTGGGGATAATTGGCCCAGTTCAGTTGGGCGTGAATACCTCGGCGAAAATCCACGGTCTCTACCTTTGGCCGGAGCCGTCATGGGATTTCTGCCGGGATCCACGAGTCATGCGGGCGTGATCGGGTACGGAGCACAGTGTAGCTCATTTGTTCTAGCATGTCAACTGCGGATTGTTCGATTTTACGGATCGCTGCGACGGTCTCGTGTCTATGTGAGCGCGGACGATTCTTCTGTCCGTCGCTACGCAGCGCCCAATCGCGGCATGCGGCCTGTCGTTTTTTCGCCTTTGATCGGATTGCTGCTATAATCGCCGCATTCGAGCGCCATATGACTATTCGACATGTAGTGGCCGCGGCTAATCGGCATTAGCCACGTTTGATTGCGGCAAACCATACGAATCGATCTGCGCTCCATCGTCGCACTCTCCATCTCATCAGGCATTTCCATGGGTAACACCCTCAACTGTCGTGATTATGCAGCTAATGTGTTCGAATTGCGACGACCAACCTTTGGACAGGAACTGTGTACCGACGAAAACTTAACCGGGCTTGGGAAACGTTGCGGTCGATGCCGATGCCTGCTATCGCATCCGACCGGCTAGTTGATCTACACAACGATTTGACGCACTACGATACGACGATCGCTCGCCAGATGCGGGAATATCTGCGGGGCGATCTGATCAATCTCAATGAAGTTCGTATTGACGATGAACTGGAGGAGGCGCTGCGCGCATTCAAGACAGAGAACGGCGCCGAGGTTGAATGCCGTCGCGAGATGCTCCGGTATAAACGGCGGATCGACGACGTGGTGCGTGAGCTTCTACGCATGGTAGAACAGAGTTCCGCCCCGCGACAATAACCACGGCGCCGGCTGTACACATTTGCAGGAACGGATAGTGTGATGGCGGTGCCGCAGTGGCCCGTTCTTATTCAGCTCGGTGGTCTCGCGGGTGAAGAGGGGCAAGGCAGCATGCGTTGTTTGAGAGTCGGTTCCTTGCTCCCGTAATATTTGGCCAATCGCCTTCGGGTCGATGTATGAGGCGCTCAGTCTGTATGGCTGAGCGCCTCTTTTTTGCGATCTTTATCGTTGCTTCGGGATCTCAGGGAAGGGTGGGGGTGATCGACAGCCAGCGGTCGGAGACCGGCTGATCCAGAGCGACAAGATCGGCCGGCGTCTCGCGACGTCGCATGAGGTGCGCCCGGCCATCGCGCAGCCAGACGACGGCCGGACGGCAGGCGCCGTTGTAGTTGCTGCTCATGCTGATGTGATAGGCGCCGGCGGCCGGCACGGCCAACAGCTCCCCGGCTTCCACGGCGGGCAGCGCTAAATCCTGGATGAGGACATCGCCGCTCTCGCAGTAGGGGCCACCGATCCAGGCCGGCCCGGTCAACTCGCGCAGAGGTTCGGTCACCGGCAAGGCGGAGTAGCGGGCGCCGTAGAGTGCAGGTCGGATATTGTCCGCCATGCCGCCGTCGATCAGGATCCAGCGACGCTTTCCGGTCTGCTTGATGGCCCCGACTCGATAGAGCGCGACGCCGGCGCGTGCGACCAGGCTGCGCCCGGGTTCCAGATGAAGTGATGGAAGCGGTAGGTGACGTGCCGTCGCACCGTGGGCGACGGCACCGGCGACGAAGCGTACATATCGGTCCACATGGGGCTGCGGCAGGTCGTCGTCGTGGTAGGCAATGCCCCAGCCGCCGCCGGGGCAGAGCGACTCTGGCGTCCAGCCTGTGCCATCGCGCAGGGCGACCATGAGGTCGAGGACGGCGTCAATACCCGGGCCAAGCGGGCTCGGATCGTGGAAGTGGGACCCCTGGTGAAAGTGGATGCCCGTCAGCGGCAGTTGCGCGTCCAGTGACCTCGGCACTGCCTCCACAACTTCCGCAAGGCTCATGCCGAATTTGCTGTCATCCTGACCGGTTTGACGATAGGCGTGGGTGTCGACGGCGGTGCCCGGCCGCACACGTAGCCACAGGTTGGGAAACACCTGCTCCGGCGCTGCGGCGTGCAGAGCAATCAGGTGGTCGAGCTCGGTCAGATTGTCGATCACGATCGTTCCGGCGACGGCAACCGCCATGCCCAGGTCAGCCGGCGACTTGTTCACGCCGTGGACCAGGATACGTTCGCGTGCGACACCGGCCGTGACCGCGACATGGATCTCGCCCTGGCCGGTGCAGTCGATCCACAGCTCCTGAAGCCGGGCCCAGCGTGCGAGCGCAGTGGAGAGTCCGGCCTTGCCTGCATAGGTGATTGCCGTCGGGCCCGGATAGTGGTTGTCGAGCACAGCGCGATATGTCTCGACCGCAAGGTCAAGGGTCTCGGCATCATAGACGTACAGTGGAGTGCCGTACTCGCCGGCCAATGTAACGAGATCCATGCCGCCGAGATGCAGGCGCGAGCCTGCGCCACGGTCGGCAACTTGGGCGGTCACGGGAAAGAGGTCTAGTCGATGTTGGGCGTTCATGCTTGACCCGAACTGGTCAACAGGATCTAGAACGGCGTGATCGCCACGTAGATCATGCTCAACACCATGCTGACAATGATGAGAATGCTCAGGATGTAAAAGATCTTCTCGTTACGGCTGTATCGTTTCTTGGGACTCATAATATTTACACCGGTGCGGTTGAGTGCATCCCAGTTTGGAGGGCGGCAATCAGAAGGACGACGGCGCCCTGCCAGGGTAGCCCCCCGAATGTGGTATGCACCCGATGTGGTTGTGTTGATTGATTCTTGCCAGCGGCAAGTATACCATGGGCACCGCGCACGCGCAGCTTTGGAGGGGATTGATTTTGACTCGTTTCGCGCGGATGATACACTCGGGCAATGACGCGACAGCGGACCTTTGCATGGTCGATGGTGGTGACGCTTGCCAGTGGTGCACTATTGGCTCTCTTCCTCTTCTCAGTCCCGCCGGTAGATGAATCCGGCAATCCGGATCTACCGGTGATCGTGGCCGCGATTGGATTGGCGGTGGTTGCGGCCGGCGGGGTCGGAGCCATCCTCGCGCTGCTGGCGCATGGGCGTTGGCCGGCGCTGGCGGGTGCACATCACGGCCCGGCGGACCCGGCTGTTGCGCTACGGCAGGGTGTGATCGTCGCCGCGACGGCCGGCGTGTTGCTGGTCCTCACCTTGCTCGACATTCTCGACGTCGCCTTCCTGATCGTCACCTTGATCGTCGCCGGATTGATCGAGGCCTTTTTGCAGAGTAGATCTTGAGCATATTCACATGAAGACCATATCCCTTCGCAACGCAGAAGCAGCACTCGACGCCGCGGGTGCAGAGGTCTCGCAAGGCATTCAGATCGTCGATGCAGCGGCACTGGCCACGCGCCACCACCCGATCGTAGAACCGACCTTACCCTTGCTCGTCACCCATACCGCAGAGAAGGGGTTTCTCTCAACGATACGGTCTACGCTGCTCAATGCCTATCCGCTTGACCACCCCATCTGCCTGATTTCGGAAGCCGGCGACCAACTGCCTGAAGTGCAGCGCACAACTCTCGACAAGCTGGCCGTTCAACCGCTGCAGGTCGCGGCGACGCATCTGTACGTGCCTCCCTTGCCCTACGGCAGCAGCATGGCCGATCTGCAGGAGATTGTCGCCCACTTGCGTGCACCGGAGGGCTGCCCGTGGGATCGAGAACAGACGCTGGCATCTCTGCGCCAGGATCTTCTCGGCGAGGCGGTCGAAGTGTTGGAAGCCATCGACGTGGAACGGGACGGCAGTGACAACGGCGAACACATCGCCGAAGAGCTGGGCGACCTGCTGCTCCTGGCAGCCATGATGGTCCAGATCGCGACCGAGAGCGGTCGATTCAAGATGCCCGACGTGACCAACCATGTGGTCCACAAATTGATCCGCCGTCATCCGCATGTGTTCGGCGACGAAGACCTGGACGGCATGGACCAACTCTTCGCCAACTGGGATGCCATCAAGGCCCAGGAGAAGGCCGCCAAAGGTCTCTACCCGGCCGGACCTCTGGATGGCGTGCCCGCGCACCTGCCGGCGCTGGAGAAGGCGCGCAAGCTTCAGGCCAAGGCGCACAAGGGGGGGCTGCTGGACCGAAGTGCGGTCGCGCGGCGGGATCCGGCCGTGGTCGCCTTGCTGGATGGAACCGATGCCGAGCAGTTGGGACGTCTGTTGTGGCAGGTGGTTGCGCTGGCCCACGAACATGGTCTGAACGCGGAAGATGCCCTGAGAGCATACGCGGTCCGCTATCGCCGGGATGCTCCCGGGATCCAATTCGATCTGGACGAACGAACCGGCTAGTGGTAGACTAACGCTGCAATTTGCGCCCGTAGCTCAGTGGATAGAGCACTAGTCTTCGGAACTAGGTGTCGGGGGTTCGAATCCCTCCGGGCGTGCTAGTACTCGACATGTTGTTGTTTGACGACGATATATGCACTAGATGTTGTGTACCCGTTCTGCTGACAAGTTGAGCGGGTATTTTTTATGCAGCAGAAGACTACCCCATTTACCGATGCCTTCGATCTGTTCGTATTGGACATGAAAGCGTGCCGGCTACAGGCCGGCACAATTGAGTTTTACGAGTATCTACTGACCTATTTCCGTCAGTGGCTGGATCAGTCCGGCCTCGTTGATCTGGAAGAAATCTCAGCAAAACAGATCAGGCTGTACCTGACCGACTGCACCGCGCGTGGTCATTCTGCACACTACGTCCACGGCCACGCGCGAGCAATCCGAACGTTTCTCAACTTCTGCGTTCGTGACGATCTACTGGATGCCAGTCCCTTCGACAAAGTGAAGATGCCCCAGCTGCCAAGGAAGGTGTTGCCGGCACTGACCCCAGCCGAGGTGCGTAGGGTTTTGGGCGCATGCAAGTCGGATCGGAACCACGCGATTGTCCTGTTCCTCGTCGATAGCGGCGTGCGTGCGTCGGAACTGTGCAACCTGGATGTTGGTGACGTGGACATGAAGACCGGCGCAGTATCGGTCCGGCAAGGGAAGGGTCAGAAGGACCGCACTACCTACATTGGCGCGAGGACCCGCAAGGCCGTACTACGGCACCTCGCAGATAGGGGAGATCGATCTAATCCCAGGCGTCCGCTATTCCTCAGCGAACAACACAAAACACGACTGACGTATTCCGCTGTTGCACAAATCATGCGCCGGCTGAAGAAGGCGTCAGGGGTGGATCAACTGTCAGCGCACGCGCTACGCCGAACGTTTGCGATCACCTGTTTGCGCAACGGCATGAATGTCTACGTCCTGGCGCGCATCATGGGCCATTCAGACATTCAGGTTCTACGCCAATATCTCCCACTTGTTGACGATGACTCACAGCACGCACACGAGGAGTCCGGACCTGTAGACAATCTCTAACGACGGTAGACGCCCGCAGCCAGTGTTTGGACCACTGACCACGGGCTAACCCATAAACACTGTTACCGGCAGTGCACGGGCTGACACGATTCTACCCCACGCACTGCCCCTAGATGAAAGGGGCAAACCCATGCAAGACCAACTGAATATCCACGACGCAGTACAGGCAGCACTTCTCCGCAAAATTCACAAGCTACACAAGATGAACTGCGAACTAGCCGAGATGGAGTTCTCCGGCATCACTGCACAAGAACTGTGGCTGCTGGAGTCCACCGGCTTCGTGCTGGACTTCGACACCGGTCTGGTGACTGACTCTTGGTCCGAAGGGATGTCGGTCCAGTGGAACAGCGTGCGAGTGGAGGTGCCGGCATGACCAGGCGAGGAACGCACCGGCATGTGCTGCTGTCGGCGACGGACTTCCGGCAAGTCATCGCCCAGGAACGGGCAGAAGGCAGCGCAGCAGCTGACCCTATTCGTCATCGACGACTACGCCGGCCGAGTCGTCTACGTCGACGACGCCATCAAGTTCACAGGAAGGCCCAGGGCGGGCGCTAGCGAGGCGGAGGCATCGACGTCCAACCATGCCGACAGCGCCCGTGTACACAGTTTGTACGCTGTCCTGGGCAACGTGAGGAGGTGTCGGCATGATTGCCACAATCGGAGTCGTGGCGTTCGTGGTCGGCATTGTCTACGGCGTCATTCTGACGACATGGGTACAGAGACGAGCGGGGGGCAATCGATGACACGCAGAGTTACCTACGACGAGCAAACCGACATGGGCCTAGTCTCCAAGAACTTCGTGCCGGCGCTGCCTGATGACGAGATCATCGACGGCGGCGAAATGATACCGCTGCCCGCACAACAGACGGCCGGGATTCCCATCCAGACACAGCCTATCGTCATCGACAGCAAGTCAAACTCCTTCCGCAGCATTCAGGGCAGCTACGGAGACGCTACACAGGCGTTTCTCCTGAAGTTTGTCGCTGTCCTTATGCTGGAGGCCTGCATCTTCCTGGCACTGGCTGTCATGGCCGGCATCCAGGCCCTGGCGGGCGTGGGCGTGCTTTCGGCCGGCTGGTTGGTCCTGACGGCAATTGCCGGGCTGCTAACCTTCGTCCTGCTGGACCGGTCGGAGCAGAAGCACACGCCCATCGGGGCGGAACGGCACCGGGTCGACCGGGCGGCCGACGTTGCCAAGACCACCCACAAGACCACGGTGGAAGCCTGGCGGGATGTGAACATGCATTCGATTGACGCGTACTATTCTTACCTGGAGCGAGCACATGAGCGCAATAGCCAGAAACGGCTTGAGTCCGCAGACCGCAAGCGTCTCACTGGCTGACTATCAAGCATTCCGGTCGCTGGAAACAGAGGTGATTGACTTGCGCAGACAGAATGCAGCCCTGGCCCGGTCGCTGCGATACTCGTCGGAAACGTCCAGAATCGCCCAGCGTGCCCGTGATGACGCAATGCTGATGCTACACGACCTGAACGCCGGACTGCTGATTAGTCGCGGACGCAATGCAGCTGCGCCGAGGCATGAGTCGCCGGCGCTGGGAATGGGCTAGGGCACTGTGTGACCTGGCACGGTTGACAGACCGCTATCATCGATTCCGCACGCTAGACCCGGTCGCTGTCGAACGGCGGCTGGATGTGGCTGTGGAACGTGTCATCGATGACGGTCTTGCAAGTGCTCAAGTCGCGGTTGCCCTACGGCCAGCGCAATGAGTTGTCGTAGCTTGTGGGTGGTGCCGGACCTGTCCGGGTTCGACGCTGTGCCTGGATGGGTTCGGACTTGCGAAATGCGGACCCAGTGTAGCCCGGTGGGGGAGGTGCCCGAACCGGGGGAGATAGGCGAACGGAAGCGCAATCAGGCAGTGATTCACATCAGGCAGGAAGTGCCGTTACCGTGCGCACTGGATGCGCAGTGGAGCAGGCAGCACCTTCGTTGAATCGGGGCGAAGTGGGTGATAGACTTTAGGCCGTTCCAAGAAATTGAATCCCCAATTAGGTGGGAATCGGTGAGATGGTGACAAACCATTTTTCAAGGCCATCGAGTCGGTCAAAACGCTGTTCAAGTTGGGTCATGGCTTTCTGAGAAAGAGCGACACCGGTTTCGTAGATGCGGTCAATTAGGGTGACGACTGGTTGTCTAGTGCGCCAGGTGAAAGAGTGAGCGAAGTTCAGGACTGTATCGACGGAATCGAGCAGAGAGCCATTCCAATGTTGTTCCAGCCCACCCCAAACGCGTTCAATCGGATTGTACTTGCTGTGATAGGGTGGATAATAGGCGAGTTGAATCTTGATTTGGTATTGGTCCGCCAATCGAGTCAGTCGGTACATCAATTGGGTGCGTCGACTGTGCGTTTCGGGTCCATTATCTGAGTCAATGAGCAAGGTAGTCACCTCTGGGAAACGACTGCGTACTGTCTCCCAGAAGGATGCCAGGCAGTCGACGATGAAGTCACTGGTGACCCGTGAACTGGTCATATAGAGAAAGGTCTCACCGAGATCGGGCAGGTAGATACCAAACGGCGTCAGCTTCGAGTCCGGCTTGAAGTCATGATCGGCAGCCTTCACGATAGTTCGACTCTTCCCTTTTCGGGAGTAAGGACCGATTTTCACTGTGGCTTTGGCATCAATGGAGAGGCGTAGGACGGTTTCATTGTTCTCTGCCTCTTCATGTACCGTGCTCAACTGTTCGAAGATGGCATCGGTTTCAGGAATTTTTTTTGGGGCTGATTTTTCTTGACCGTCCTGAGTTTGTAGTCCAAGTCATTGATGCGCTGGCGGAGTACATCATCGGTTGGCAACTCTTCATCTGTGTACCCGTTCCACCCACCATCTAACTCCATTCATCTTCTTCACCTGCGTTAGCGCCGTATGGCAGCTACGCTTTGGTCGAAACCCGTGCGAGGTGTCCGAGAATGTTGGTTCGTAGATGGCTTCCAGTATCAATTTGACCACTGTCTGCAACAACTTGTCGGCAAATCTCGGAATGCCCAACGGACGTTGTCCGCCATTTGATTTTGGGATGTAGACACGCCGGACAGGTGCAGGCTTGTATCTTGATACCTTGAGGTCTTCGATTATCCCCTCAATCATCTCCATGCCCATGCCATCCACGGTTTTGCCGTCTGCGCCCGCAGTCATGTTGCCTGGTTTGGGTGCGATACGCTCATAGGCTGTTTGCCAAATGCTACGTTGTACAGTTTGGGAAACAGCCTGTCGAACTTGACTTCCGGTTTTTGGGCCATCTTGCCAAGTATTGTGAGCAGCACATTTGGGTCTTGCACTCTGTGCTCCTCCTGTGCTCTTCACAATTGGAAAACCTGCCGACCTTCGCCATGTAGTGGGCTTTCCCCACCTCAGACTACTACGTCGGCTCCGTTGCCTGGTCTGATTTTCAGGCCCTGTACGGCCATAGCCGGTTCCCCGACATTCAGACTCGGACAATCCCCGCTTCAGCGCCTATCCAGATTCTCTCGATTTAGGTGGCCCTTTCGGGTCTTTCTTCCCTTACTGGGTGTGCGTCCCTGGGCGGATATAGCTCGACTTGATCCCCTTCAAACTATCCAGGTGACCGTGGGCGTCGCCATCCATTCCCACGCGGGCGGCCTCCCCCCGCTCGACCCTAGACTTCAAGCAATCCAGCTTTCACCTTGTCGAGATTGCTCTGAGGAGCACTCCGATTCGGATGGTAATCCTCGCCTCCCCTTTTTCACACCCTGCTCTGGTCCCCATCGGCCTTTCGACCTCAAGGTTAGGTGCTGAGCAACTTCCTCATCCGCAGAAAGTGGGGCCTTTGCCCCGCTGTTACAGACGCCTTTACGGGCGCACGATCACAAGCCGGGGGAAACCACACGAAACCCGACGTAGTCGCTCCTGCCGCCGGGTTCGCTGTGGTTACGGCGGGCACAGCGCACGCTCCTCGCAGAGTTGAGGAACGAGCCGCCACGCAACGTGCGTTGGATGCCGCTTTCCGGACCTTGCGGGTTGCGTGCTGTTCGCCCCGCCAAAGTTCCGTAGTAGTCACTGGCATACCAATCCGCTGTCCACTCCCACACGTTGCCGGCCATATCTACCAATCCATTGGGGCTGTCGCCTTGCGGTGAATAGGTACCCACTTCAGCCGTGTCATCTACGTTACGGGCATAGTTCGAGAGATTTGAGTTGGGTGCATCATTGCCCCAAGGATATATACGGCCGTCTGTTCCTCGACATGCCTTCTCCCACTCAGCTTCCGTTGGCAAACGTCCACCGATCCACTCAGCGTACTGATTCGCCTCAAACCAATTGACTCTAGTAACAGGGTGATTGGCGTACTCTGGGTCATCCAAACGGTCGCTGTCCAGCTTGTCACATGCGCCGGCTTCCACGCATTGGGAATACTCTGCGTTGGTCACCTCGGTACGCTTGATCCAGTACCCGTCCAGGTAGACAGTAACCTGTGGCTTTTCATCGATGTCGGCTAGTTCATCCTCATCGCTCGATCCCATGATGAATTCACCGGCCGAAATGTAGACATACTCTGCTCCATCGACAGGATGCTTGCGCACCGTTCCGTCAGATGGCTCCGCCGGTGTGGGCGTCAACGTAGATGTGGGCGTGAAAGTGGCTGTAGGTGTAGATGTACGGGTGCGAGTAGGCGTATTCGTCGGCGTTGGCAAGACCCGCACCTGAAAGGGTTCTGCGACGCTGGCTATCCGCAGCCCATCAATCGTCGCACGCACGTCGATAACATGCCGGCCTGGCTCGTCCAAGGTCAACGCATAGGTCCAGCGCCCATCATCGAGAGACGGGAACCTTCCAACCGGCAGGCCGTTCACGAGTATCTCTACCTCGGCACCGGGCTCAGCCATGCCAGAGATCGTCAGCCGTCCATCGTCGTCGGCTTCGGGAACTGTAGCTGGATCGATAGATGGTGGTATCGGTGCCGGCCTATCCGTCGCGGTCGGCGCAGGTTCCGGCGTATCGGTCGGTCTATTTGTAGGTGGCGGTCTTGTCGATGTAGCAGTGTTGGTTGGTCCAGGAGTTTCCGTTGCAGTTGCCGTAGGGTGTTACTGGAGGCTGGAGTGACCGTTGGTGCTTCGGGAAAGTGGAGAGTATCAGACGTGCTTCCGTACGCTGTCAGGAGGGTGAGTTTATGGTCCCCTGGACCAAGATCCTCTAGTTGTCCCGCATAGTTCCAGTAGCCTGACTCGTTTGTCTCCGTCGTACCCACAATACGATCATTTATCGATATCTCTACGAGCGCACCCGGTCTTGCGCGCCCGACACGATGATCCTCCCGGTTGGGAAAATGACCCCTTCGAGTGACAGCCCTACAGGTGTTGCCACTGGTTCTGGCGTGTCAGTTGCTGTCGCCTGGGGAGTAAGCGTCTCTGTTGATGTGGGTGATGGTGTGATGCTGGCCAAGGCTACATTGGCATCCGACGTTGGCGTCGGCGAAGGTGAAGACCTCCAACCTGAGAAATACCAGGCGCTGACTAGACCCAGTAGAACAACAGCAGCAGCCCCTCCTCCAATCAGCAGCTTTGGCCCGATCCGACGGGGATGCGAAATTGTCGCTATCGACCCGCCAGCTTTCGAGGTGCCCAAGTGGTGCCGCAATGCAGGCAGCAATCTGTCGGTCACGCTATCGGCGGTAGTTCTGCCGCACATCTACCCGCTGGGCAGTGACAAGGCTCAGAGGGACTGCCGTAAGATCATTTCCCTTAGCCAATACAGGATAGATGCGTTTATTCAATCGTTGTGCACGGGTAATTTCAGCACCCACCCAACGCGATGTCTTGGCATCCGGTGAAAGAAGCACCACCATACACTGCGCTTGCTGGATCGTCTCGTCAATCGTCTCCTGCCATTGAGGAGTACCAGCCTCCAGCCCCTCGTCGATCCAGACCGAATAGCCTACTTTGCGCAGATCGTCGTACAGCCGCCGCATGATGTCTGTGTCGCGGTGGCTGTAACTGAGGAAGATATCAATGGTCGCCGGTGCTTCGGCGATGCCATCCTGTATCGAAGTGGGAGGCGGTGTTGCCTCTTTCAGTGTGTCCCACGAAGACGCATCTTGGACAAGTTGTTGAAGTTCCGGATTGCCCGGAACCTCGGCATTAGCACCACCGATCAGATCGGCCACGCGTCCATGGCGCTCTGCCCAGCCAACGAGATTGAAGACGACAACGCGCAGGCTCTCGCCTCCCGCGATCGCATCCAGGTTCGCATCTAGCTGAACGCGCACCATGATGCTGAGTTGATCCTTGGTGCGGAAGGCGCTCAGCAGTGCCTCTTGGATCTGATGAACTTGCTGGCCACTGAGGCTCACTACCAACCCCGGATTGAAACCTACTGAGGGATGCGTGGGGTTGAGGGGTATGCTATGATGAACTCAACGCCGCTGCTGGTTCCCTCAGCAGTGGACGGTGGGTAGGTGCTTGCCAACACCTGCCCTTTTGTTTTGAGTGTAGACCGATATACGTCGCCTGTCAATGAGAACCATTCGGAGATCGTTGGGAGTAGAAAGACCAGCATCCGGGGCAATGACCGGCTTGACTTCTGCTAGACTTCTGCTATGCTTTCAAGCAATAGTCTTGAGCAGCCGACAACAGGACGGCACACAATAGACAGTGCTTCACCCTTCGTCCGGCAACGACATGTAGGCACGTCCAGCGACACTACCAGGTGAGTCTTCGGAACTAGGTGTCGGGGGTTCGAATCCCTCCGGGCGTGCTTCGTTTCTTCTGCCAGAAGAGGTCAACAGGAACCCGTGTCAATCCGGCGACACGGGTTTTGCTATTGCAGAAATGGCGCATCGTAGCAGTCGCCTGCCTCGTGCATGGTCAAGTCCTGCCCGTTTCCGCACACGTGTGGACTCGTAATGCGGTACATTCCTCAGCCGCAGAAAGTGGAGCCTTTGCCCCACGTCAGACCGGTGAAGCAGGGGAGCGAGGAATAGGCGGTGCGGCGACCGCCCTGGGATGAAGCCCCCGTGCGGGACCACCCCAAGCGTACGCCTGCCGTCGACCAATTAAGGCGAAGTTGAGACGCCGGTTGAGAGGAGTCGGACGGATCCGTTCGGGCCATGTCCGGAGCACAGCAACGCCCGCGCGTTTACTCCCCAAAATATGGGCCTCTCCCTCGGCCAGTTTGTTGGCCTCGGCATGCTGTCTCCGTCGCGCCGGAGCAACTGTATTCGGTCTCCTCATCCCCCGACCGCTCTTTACAACGATTCAATGACACACTGTGGGTTTTTCATGCACCGCGCGGCGACCTGAAGATTGTGTCAATTATAGGACAGGCGCAGACCTCCGCTAAAACCTTCAGTAGCCTAGCCGGGCGGGAAGAGCATCGATGACAGTCATGCTCTTCCCGCCCGCTTTATCCCCTTGACACCGGAACATATGTGCTATATACTCCAAAACACGAACATTTGTGCTGAATTTCACAGTATCCCAACTGATATCCAAACCATGTAGAAGGTTATCGCCAGTATCCCAATTTGGGTAATCTGGGATATGCGGAGTCCCCTGACCGCTTATCGCCACTCGTAGCTGAGATTTTTTCCGGCGAAAAGCATCATGGCGTACAAACGACGCACCCTGGAAATGAAAGCAGACCGCATTGAAGCGGTGCTGGCCAAACACAAGGTCTCTAGCCGGGTCAAGGGCGGCACGGTCACCCCGCGTTATGTGCGCTTCCACATTACGACAGAGTTGGGGACAAGGGTGAGCAAGGTCGCCCAATTGGCCGAGGAGATAGCCCTGGCGCTGGACGAACGCCATGCGCGCATCTATCGTCAAGGAGGCGAAATCAACGTCGAGATACCAAATCTCGACCCTGAGCCGGTGAGGTTACTGCCACTTTGCGGCAGACTGGCGAAGCTGCCGCCCATCACTGCAGTATTGGGTGTCGACGACGGCGGTACGCCGCTGCTGTTGCGGCTCAGTGCGCCGGACGTGGCACATGTGTTGATTGCCGGCACGACCGGATCGGGGAAGACCGCACTGGCCAGAACGCTTCTGGTCTCCCTCGCCATGCACAATCGACAGGGCGATGTTCAACTGGTGCTGGTTGACCCCAAGGGACGCGGATTCGGACAACTGCGCCGCCTACCGCACGTCTTGGGCGGGATCGCCAGCCACAAGGACGATATCCAGTCACGGCTGGAATGGCTGGTCGAGGAAATGGAGCAGCGGGACAACGCAGCAGTGAGCAGGCCGGCCCTGATCGTCGGGATCGACGAGCTGGCCGATCTCATGTTGACGGGCGGTAAGTCGGCCGAAGCGGCATTGACACGTCTGTCACAGCGCGGGCGCGAGGCCGGTATCCATCTGGTCGCATGTACCCAGAAACCAACCTCAAGTCTCATCGGTGCCGCCCTGAAGGCGAATTTTCCGGTTCGTCTGGTGGGTGCCGTCGCCAGCAAAGACGAAGCGCGCTATGCCACCGGCGTCGCAGACAGCGGTGCGGAGAAACTCGAGGGAAAGGGCGACTTCCTGCTGGTGACCAAAGGCGACGCCATTCGTTTTCAGGCAGCGTGGCTGGGCCAGACGGATCTGACTGCGATTTCCACGACGCTGGCAAGCGGCACGGCCAGGAGGCGCTGGGGGACACAACCGGCGTCGACCACATCGGACGCGAGTACAGAGGGTGCGCCGGCCAAACAGGGGCTGCTGGGACGGCTGCTGCGGCGTAACGGATTGTAGAGAGAGAGAGGATCGACATGAAACGATCGGTTGGACTGGCAGTGCTGACATTTATCGGCGTGGCCGTTTGGCAAATTGGCAGCCGTCTCAGTTCCGATGCCATCGGGATGGGTGTCGGTGTGCTGTTTGGCATCATGGCAGGGATCCCGACTGCCCTGCTGGTCATGGCTTCCGGGCGACGGCGCGACAATGACCGCGAATTTCAGCAGGGCGGTCGCGGCAGTCGCCGGCAGTTGCTGCCGTACGGAGCATATCCGCAACAGCCGCCAGTGATCGTTCTGGCCGGCGGTGCCATGCCGCAGAGCTACGGTCAGCCCATGGGCAACGCCTATGGACCGGGACAGCAGCAGTTGCCAATGTTGACGGCCGGTGGACAGACGTTGGAAGCCCGCGAGTTTCGTGTAATCGGTGAGAAGGAAGAGTGGGTCGAAGATTGGGCGTAAATGGTGTTTTCATTCGGATTTCGGTGTAGCCTGGTCAGAAGGCTGAGGTTTCGTAGCCCTGACGTGGAATGTCGTCATCGTCTTTGGGACGTATGGTGCGGTCGTCCATGTTGAAGTAGTGATCGCAGGTCAATTGCAGGCCATGGGCCGGTTCCATAGTCGTTGATGTCGCTGCCGCGTCAAGTGCCTCGTCAGCCGGGTCGTCGCCTTGCATGAGGTAGACGGTGCCGGTGCCGAAAACTTCGAGTGTCGAATCGGCATAGACGACGATGCCGCAATCGGCTGTGAGCGACGCTGCGAGGAGAAACGGATTGTGGGCGACGGCCGTCTGCAGTCGCTGACGCCGTCGTGTCTCATGTGCGTGTTTAGATTCGATCGATATGTCGTTGATGAAGCCGTCGATCGCCAGTCGATTGATCAGGCCGAGGCCCGGTGCAAATGTGACGATTTCCTGGCGTCGGTCTGGGTCGATCCATGTTGGTGGCGGAACTATCATGTGCTGGCAGATGATGGCGCCGCCTCGTCCGGCCGCGCATACCGCCGCGCCGCGCGCATTTTTGCGGCGAATTGCCTGTGCGAGAGCGGTGCCGCCGATGAGTGACGCCGTGGCGAGTGCGTCTTCTGTAACAAGCAGGATTCCCGTTGCCTCTTCCAGATCGTCGGGCGGCCAGACGGTGCGGGCACTCCTGCGGTCGGTCAGATGCGCTATGGTTACCGTGGCGGTCTCCCACACGCGGAGCAACTTCTCCAGGCGTACCCCGCGTGCCGTTTGCTGTCCGGCGATGATGACGATGATGCGTGCGCCGAATGCGCCGGCCTGGTCCCAATAGAACTGCAAAAGGCGTTCTTCCTGCAGCGGTTCGGTGGTCCCGGCAAAGTGAAGTATGGGTCCGCGTGTGTAGCCGGGTGGGACGATTGACGGCATGATGCTTACTCCATTGTCAGAAGTTGGTCGCGTACGAGACGCTCGATCTCTTCAAGATGTGTGGCGAAACTTCGGGCTTCCGCGACAAGTGTAAATACGATCAGTTCAGCCCCGTTTTCCGACAGTAGCACGAATTGAGCCCCTTCGAGCCTCTGGGTGTCGGCCTGTTCAGCCGGCACGAAGCTGTATCTGATCGCGCCGACTGGTGCCCCGTCACGCCGTTCTGCGTAGAGTATTCCTGCACGTTCGACCAGCGTAGAGTCCATGGCGTCCAGTTCACTCGACACCATGGACACGTAGTCGGCCGGCGTGAGACCTTCACGTGCTAGTTGCATGATCGTCAGTGCCGCGCTCCGGCCCCCGGTTCCCGGCACAACTGCGCGCAGTTGTGGTGCCGTGACCACGTCTTCCCCGAGTTTTGCGCTCAATTGACCGGAGTCATCCTCAATCCAATCTGGCGGCAGTAAAACCTTGATTGACATGGCGTCTGCGGCGCCGCCACCGGTGTTGTTGGTTTGCGCGGCTGCTGTATGCTCGTTGCTCGATCCGTTTCTTTTGGCGGCAACGGTAATGGGCTGGGACGGCTTTGCATCCGTTGGTGCCGTTATATTGTTCCCTCTTTCTGAAGGGCGGCATGCGGTTGAAAGTGCCAGCAACAATATGCCGGCGATTGCGAGTCTGGGCGCGCTGGTGCGTCGTTTGATGCTGATCGATGGCTGCATGGTCGGGGGAATCCTTTCGGCAATACGTTTGTCTCGTTGGCGGGATCATTGTAACAGAGCGGCTCCTAAGCCGAAATTCAATAATTTGGCGTGACTTCCAGCGGATGGCGATGCGAATCCGGATGAAGATCGACCGACCCTTTCGCCAATATGCCGGCAATGGTAGAATTGGCGTCAGGTCCGTTCCGAGTCCAGCCCTGGTGCCGCCGATATGCTCAAGATTCCTTCGTTGGGTGACTTTCAAACCCATCTCAAATTGGTCCTGCAGAAATGGTCACAGCCCAATATTGACACAGAATGGTTCAGCCGTTTGGCCGCATGCACCGAAGTGCGGCTGCAGGAGGATTTGCATGACGAAGTCGCTGCGCAACGCCGATTGGTCATGCAAGCGCTGGATCGACTGGGCGCACTCCAGGCAGAGGCGGCTGCGCTCTTGCGCACGCGCTACGTTAGCGCGCACAAGATGTCGGTCCAGCAAGTCGCCATGCAGGAACACATTGTTGAGGGCACAGTCTACAAGAAACAGCGGAGCGCCATCGAAGATCTTGCGCAGGTCTTTCTGCAGATGGAAGAAGAGGCGATTGTGCGCCGGAGAAACCGGCTTTTGTCCAGACTCGAAGCGCCCAGCTATACGGAGCTCTTCGGCATCGAAGGGTCGCTTGACTATTTAGAGGAACATCTGCTGCACTCCGGACCGCCGTGGATTATCGCCATCGAGGGCATGGGCGGGCTCGGTAAGACCGCGCTGGCTGACCGGCTGATGCGGCGTATGATCGACGATCGCGGCTGGAGCGATCTGGCGTGGATTACGGCGCGTCACTCGTATTTCAACCTGCGCCGCATCGTCAGCAGCGAACACCAGACTTCCCTAACGCCGGCTTCGTTGGTCGAAGCCTTGCTGCTGCAGACAACGGGGCATGCGCCATACACCGCTGCGGTGGGCATCGAAGGCGGGCTCTCCAAACTGCGCGATCGCTTTCACGCCTTCCCCCATCTCGTCGTCATTGACAACCTAGAGAGTATCGCCGACATGGAGGCCATCCTCGATACGCTACGCCTGCTTGTGGGGCCAAGCAAGTTTCTGCTTACCACACGGGAATGCCCCTATGCTGCCGGTGACATCTTTCATTTCCGCACACCGGAACTTACACCCGAAAACGCGCTGAGACTCCTACGTCATGAGGCTGAACAGCGCAACCTTCCCGATGCAGCCACAGCGGACGACGCATACCTTCTGCGCATTGTGGATGTCGTCGGAGGAAACCCGTTGGCGCTGCGTCTGATCGTCGGTCAGCTCCATGTCCATGCGCTGGACGACGTGCTCATCGATCTGGCCGACGTCCGCAGCGAACCGATAGACAATATGTACACTTATCTCTACCGGCAGGCATGGGACGGTCTGGACGAAGAGGCGAGATCGGTTCTGTTACGTATGCCACTGGTGACGGCACAGGGTGAAGACCTGGAATATCTGAGCAATATGGGCTCGCTGGACGAAAACGACCTGCGAGTGGCGCTCAACCGGCTGGTCGAGTTGAATCTGGTCGACGCCATTGGGGATATCACCAATCGGCGCTACGCGATCCACAGCTTGACCCGCACCTTCCTACAACGACATATCGTCAAGTGGTAATATTGGCGGACTGATGCCGGTGAAAAAAGCCTCTGAAGTTGACCCAACTGGTCGTACCCCGCACAGCAACAGGCCGGACAACAAGCCATGTCAAAGAGATCTCTTCAAAACAGCTATGCAGATGCATTCCACCAATTCATGGTCGGTGGATTGCAGCAGTCTCTGATCCGCGTCAAATCGACAAAATCCGTTCCATCCGAGCAACATCGCATGCAGGCCTGCCACGTACTGGACTTGGCGTTGGGCCACCCGGAGATCTGGCCGGAAGCCAAGCCTCTCCTCCTCGAGTTATCGCCGGCCATGGAGCAAGTCGGGCAATATGCAGACTGGCTCCCCATTATCCGGCGCGGCATTGAAATGAGTGTTGTCGTGGCGGACGCGCAGGCAGAGGGTGAACTGCGTGTCCTTGCGGGCTGGTTCTTCGGACATCTAGGGCGGCTTGACGAGGCCGGAGCGGAGCTTGAACAGGCGATTGGCGTTTTGCGTTCGCTCGACACTCCCCATACGTTGGGACGGGCGCTGAATCGGCTTGCCCTAATCGAGCGTCGACGAAGACAAAGTGCGGCTGCCCGTGGGCTGGCAACCGAAGCACTCGAAATATTGCCAACCGATGCATCCGAACGTGCGAACTGTTACGTGGTTCTGGGTGAGTTGGCCATGGATATGCACGAGTGGCCCGAGGCCGAAATGTTTGCGCGCCTGACCTACACGATTTGGTCCGAGGCCGGCGATCGCCGCCGAACGGCCTGGGCCCTGCGCAATTTGAGCCCTGCACTTTTTGAACAAGGGAAGCGCGAAGAAGCAATACGTAGTCTGCTGGAGGCCGTGGAGATTCTTGAAGCGGAAAATGACCCGGTTCAACTGGCGGTGACCCGGATGAACCTGGGCAACGTCCATCGACTGTCCGGCGCGCTGCCGCAGGCGCTGCCCCTGTTCGACGCCGCAGAATTGACGCTGCGCCACGCAAGAGATGAGGTCAGCCTGGCAATGCTTTATGTCAATAGAGGCGCGGCCCATCGCGAACTCGGAAATTGGTATGATGCCGAGAGCGACCTCCAGACCAGCATTGCGCTATGGAAGCGGATGGGAAACCTACATTCGCGCCTCAACGCCATGGACGAGTTGGCGTTGCTCTATCATGCCACCGGCGAAGTGGCCGAGGCAGTCACCATCACTGAGGAAGCGCTAGGTCTTCTGCCGGAAGATCCGGCGTCGAGGCATGAGTTTGAATCCGTACGAGATACTCTGGTGCGCCATCTTGCGCGCTTTGAAGAGGATTTTCACAAACCGCCCGACGCGAACTGAAGAAGCGCCGTGCTACACCTGTACGCAGGGGAGCGTACAGGTGTAGCACGGCTTGGGTGGTCGGCATGATCTCACCGGCGGTAATAGCCGTGTACACCTATCGGGGTGCACACACAACCGGCCGGTTCGACCAAGCCCGGCGATTTAGGCCATTCCAGAGAAATAGACACCCCGATCTTCCTGGAAACTGACTGCGACACAACCTGTTTGGCCGAAAGCTGCCCTGAAAATTAGCCACAGATATACACAGATAACCACAGATGGCTCTCTTGTTTTCATCCCCCGTGGCGCTGCATCGCCGCATGTGAACTTCCAGGCAGGTGCATAGGGTAGCCATTTCCCTGGATAGGCCTTAACCGCCGCCGCTACCCCATTCCGGATCTCCCGACTGGTGTTCATCCCAACCCGAGTGGTTACCGGCGATCGCTTCGATCAGACAAAAACTAAACATACTATTCCTCCTTGGGAGCAGAGGCTCGCCAAACCAGACCCAAGATGCGGTCCGGCTCGACCAGCGACTGGTATGGGCAGTACAACCGGTCGTTCTCGTGGCCGTAGGTCATGCCGGCTTTCGGACGAAGAGCCGAGTGACCTTGCTTGGCACTGAGACAAGCCAGTTGTCTGCCGTTTTCCTTTCCGTTGTGCTACGTCAAATCTGCTGCGCCAAGTACGGTTGGGTATGGAACCGGCAATGGGAATCACCCGAAACACTACCGAACACAACCCATCCGAAAATACGCTGAAGTTTGCAGGCCACACCGCCCTGCGAACTGAACGAGTGAATCCCGGCAGAAATCGTTGTCCGGTCCCTACAGAGGCAGCATAGCCGGACTTCTATCGTAGAATTCACGCCGAACTGAACTAGTTTTTGGTAGGACTGAGTGCGCTGTTGCCGCTCGGCTTGTGAGGCCGCTACTTGCCGGGTCGATGTGACCCGGCAAGCTGGCGGGAAATTGGCTGAGTTGCAATCTGTGGTGTCCCGTCCACCAACAATGACGTCTGCCGGTGCACATTTCTTTTATGGCGGTCGATCTTTTCACTGCTGAAAAGCTGCTGCGGTCGTCTCGTCAATTTACATGGAGTTCCGCTCTTCCAACGGCAGCCATTGTTGAACTCCAGCGCCCATGATAGAATCCTTTCGCTTGCGACAAGATTCGAACAGGCAACCAGCAGTATGACGTCGCTCACGCTGCAGACGACCGCACGAGTCCGTGAAACGCCGGTGGGGCCTATCTGTCCAGCCTTGCTTGCCCGGATTTGTATTACGGCGCGGGTATCAACAGGCTCATTCTTGCGCACATGTCGAACCAACAATACCGCGACAACAACAGGTGGCTACACGAGCTACGGGGGCTGGACGGCAATCTCGCTCGACTTGCCGCGTTTCAGGCATTGGGCAATTACCTCTATGTCGTCGCCTATAACTATCTCCGGCGTCGCCAGAACGACGTTTTCTCGTTGTCCACCTTTGCGTATGAAGAACTTGCAGCACTTGGCCAGGACTTCGTGCAGGACACGTTAGAACGCATCGCGGCCGACGACTGTGCATTGTTGGAGAAGTACCACGGATCAGGCGCCTTTACAGGCTGGTGCAGCAGACTTGTCACCAACGCCATTGCCAGCGAACTCCGTACCTCCATCTGGTCGAAACGCAATCGCCCCACCGGCGAAGCGAACGGCATTCTGCAGACGGCAGCTGTCGAGGACCGCATGGCGCAAGAGCTACAGATCCAGCAGATCACTGACGTACTCAAGCACTGCATCCAACGGTTGCCGGAACGCCGCCAGATAGCGTTTGTCCACTGTATGATCCACAACCGGCCGGCCGCGGATGTCGCCACCCAACTAGATGCGACCGCAAACGCCGTGAACCAGCTCGTCCACCATGCCAAGCGCGATCTGCGGCGCTGTGTAGAATCATCGGGATACGGACCGGATGTCCTGGCACTCTTCGAGTAAAAAAGGCGAACAGGCTCTCTGTCTGTCTCGCCTGAACAGGTATTCGCACGAATTTCTGTGCCGATATTGAATCTATTCGCATTGCCCTGGTCTCTCTTTTCGTCCGGGATGAAAGGATGCGGACATCAACCACGTCATTATTGCCGGAGACTACCATCGAGAGGCGATTACCTATGTCAGAGGCGACAAGAAGTATCCTGGCTGCGCTCTTCGCGGGCGACACCGTTGCAGAACAACAACGGTTGGACGCGATCTACGAATATGCGCAGGCTGCTGCTGCAGGCAAAGATGCCGCAGCCCTGCTTCCGGCCACGAGCACCTACATTTCCAACGACGAGGCTGCATATCAGCACTTCCAGGCGGTACGTATACTGCTCGAAACACCCGAGCAAGTGTGGTTGCGGCCGCCGCTCGATGCGGAATTCGATCTCTCCTTCTTGCCGCAACCGGCCACAGTAGAGAGCAGAGCGGAACATTCCCGCGCCGTCTCGGCGCCCACCTGGCTTTTGGAAGCCGGCCGCCTCATCGTTCGGTTCAGCCGGGACTCGTTGGCCGATCTTGCCGTCCAAACGGGCGGAGAGCCGGCGTATGCCAAGTCCGGTCATGACCGGACTCTCTTCACCTGGCGTTTGGAGCAGCCGGAGGATGACTTTGTACTTGCTGTCACCGCACGCGAACTCGACCGTCCAGAGATGTGCGACCTGATCGTGGCGGTTGAGATCCCGAGTCGCGGCGGTTGGCCACATCTCGCCGATATTCCGATCACGCTTTCTCCTGGTCCGATGTCGCCGAGTTGCAATGTCAAGACCACCCGTACAGACTCTTTCGGCAAGGCTCGATTCAGCACCATTCCTGCCACTGTTCTCTCCACACTCACCCTTGAAGTAGATTTCTCCCCTCCAGAAGATGCAACATAGCGCCCAGATGCGCGCACGGGCGCCCATCAAAAAGGTGCACGAGAGCGACGGCTTTCATTGTCAAGCATCAACACGGTCCGGAGCCACCAGGCGCGTATCGCCGATGACGACAAACCCGGCCCAATAATAGGGATCGCCAAAGATCCGGGTATTGGCGGGGGCGCCATCGAACTGTGCCAGATCGCGCTGATGACCCAGGCGTTCGAATTCCCGGCGCGCCTCAGCCAGTGTCAATTGCTTCAGATAGAGTTGAGCCGTGGCCAACGCATCGGACGTGGGGCGCCCGGCATTGAGTTCAGCATAGAACTTGCCCATGAGCAGATGGGTCGATCGCTCGTCGACTCGCCACTGGCTGACAACGAGCGAACGCGCCCCTGCGTACATAAAGCCGCGCACCATGCCATACAGTTCATCGCCCCGGCGGATCGTGCTAAGTCCGCTTTCGCATGCGCTAAGCGTGACCAACTCACAGTCGAGCTTCACGGTCTCCATAATGTCGGCAGCAGTCAGCATTTCACCATTGCCGATATAGAGCGCTGAAAGCAGCGGAGCGTTGGGATCAAACTCGCCATGGCACGAGATATGGAGCATGCGATAGCGATCCGCCATCGCCAGCAGGCGCCTGCGGGTTACCTGCACCCCGCAGAGTAGATCGCCTCCGGTCAGTTCGGCGACGACGGCGGCTTCGTCTTCGGCGACCGACATCGTTCGTTCCCCTCCAGCTCCGTTGTTGCCGACCGCCAGACAGCTCCGCAGCGTCCTGTCAGCGTGGTGAGCAGGCGGTGCTCGAAAGAGGACAGAGGCGCTGGGACCGTAGACGATGGCCGGTCCATTCTTTCGCAACAGAGTTTGACCGTTCGGGGCCTCCAATGCCTGGAACGGCACATAGTGCAGGGGGCCGTGTGGTATCACGTACAAATTTGACGCCTGGTTGATCAGAGTTTCCACCGGCGCAAGTAGACAGTCGTAGAGCGCCCGACGAAATGAGCTAGAGAGAAAATGTTGCTCCACCGGAGCCGCCACATCGGACAACGCAAAGTCATTGGGCGACAGTCCCAGATCGATCACAGACACGGCTGAACGCGTCACCGCAAAGAGCAGTGTATGTGCGGGCGGCACATAATGTCGCTTGAGCTGACTCCGTATGCCCGGGTGCTCTTCTCCGCATGTAAAGTAGCTGAGCAGCAGGGCACCATCCGGCAACATCTGTTGAATCTGTGCTGCTGTATAGGGAGCTGCCTGCGTGTGGACGGGTTCATCCGCCCGCACTGTGACCAATGCGTCCAAGAATGCGCGACAGCGCGCGTGCTCGGACAGATCGAAGGCGGCCTCCGCTCTACCCAATTCGACCTGATAGAGAATGTTGTGCGCATACACATCGGCGACGGTCATGGCATAGCCCGCGCGCGCCTCTTCTGAAGAGATATCCGCACGCATCGATTCGACCAACCGCAGCGCACGTCGATAAGGCGGACCGGCCCTGGCCTGTTTGCCCAGTTGCAGGTAGAGACGCCCTACCGAAATCAGGGTTTGGGCCTGAACCTCGTATGCCTTGTGGCGTCGAAAAATCCGTAGCGCGGCTTTGAAGGCGGAAATTGCCGTAGCTGGAGAGTATTCGGCACTTCGGCTGTAGACCAATCCCAGATTTGCCAGCACATGGCCTTCCCAAAATTCGTTGCCGAGAGCACGAAAAATCGTCCGTGCCTGGTCAAAACATGCATGCGCGTCGGTCCAGTTTTCCTGGCCGCGGTAGGCAAGACCCATGGAGTTGTAGACTGAAGCCATGAAGAATGAGCGGTCTTGGCTCTCATGCATCTCACTCAGCACCGAGAGAGCCTCCCGGCAATAGGCCAGGGTTGCATCCAGTGCCGACACGGTCAGGTCACCGTAGGCAAATCCTCGGTAGTGTTTCACGCGCCAGGTTTTTCAGTGCCTTTACCCGGTCCATTGGTTCCTGCAGCTCGGCGAAGATGCGGTCGGCGTCGAGATGTACGTCAATTGCGCTTTGCCAGCGAGCCTGTCGACTCTGGGTCAGCCCGAAGGAAAGCAGCACCTGACCGCGCAGGTACGGATCAAGTCACGCGCGATCGAGTAGGGCGCGGTATGATCGTTCGGCCAGCGCGGCGTCACCACTCTGCTCATCGATGATGATGGCGTCAAAATAGTCGAGCCAGTCAGTGATCTCGTGCTGCTGGCCGGCACACGATCGCCAGGCACGCACCAGTCTCCGACAGGCGGTCAGATCGTTCTGTTCGAGCGTGCCAAAGAACTGCACCGAGATCGTGCGACCGGTCATGGTCGCATCGTTGAGAGCAGTCTGCTCGTCAATTTCTAGCCGTACGGAGATGTCCATGATTGTCCAGTCTCTGCGGGTATCTTCACAATCATTCGTAGTCGGGACGGGACCTGCCCTACTCATTGAGAGGATGCCTCTATAGGCCGTCGAGATCGACTTCACGGGTCAATCCGGATCCGGATAGGTTTGGTTCAGTCTTTTGACATTCATTCTGCGGTACACTGTCGGAAACCGATGCAATCTAAAAAATGGTGACGACACAAATCACTGGGCATACCGGCCCTGTTTGGGCAGGATTCGTAGCTTTCTCCGATTGTGGGTATATCTCAAGCGCATTCCACGCTTCATCAATCCACTTTCAATTTGGTCAGGAAAGGAACAAACAATGGGAGCCGACAAGGGACACCATGGATCCGTCAATTACAAATGGGAAGAGACCGAAGTCGGTCGGATCGATTCCGGCTACGGCAACTACACGTTCAATTGGCCATACGTGACGGATCAGGGACCGGAGACATTTGGCCACTTCTATGTCAATCATCTCAATGACAATCCCCGGTGGTCTACAGCAGGGCCACACGAAGCATTCTTCTGGGCCAAGTATATTCCGGAGGGGACTTCTTCCGTCACATACGATCAGACGGACCTCCCCGTCTACAGTCCCCCAAGCAACCAGTGGGATAGCCTAAAAGATCTGGTTGGGCTGACAATCGCCTTCCACGGAACACGTGCGCTATACATCGCCATGACTAGCGGCTACTATGTTGGAGATCCTCCGCCCACAATGCCGGATCACACGATCTACTACCTGAGCGCTGTTCACCCAGGCCGCCCCAAACCCTATGCCGACGGACGACACTATGTAGATAACGCATTCACACTCTCCCATAGTGTCGCCGGTCTGTGTTGGTACATGACCAGTACTTACACATACGAGACCGGAACATGGGTGGATGCCACCGGGGTCATCCATCCGTACAGCGGTTTCTTCGTCGCCGTCCCGACGGCGCCTTAGGCCATTCCAGAGAAATAGACACCCTGATCTTCCTGGCAGCTGACTGCGAGACAACCTGTTTGGCCGAAAGCTTCCAGGAAGGTGCATAGGGTAGCTATTTCCTTGGATAGGCCTTAGACAGAAGGGGGGCGCACCCTTGCGGTCGCCCGTTGCAGCAGGAAGATGCGTGGCCATGCCCCACACACATGGAGACGATTCCGCCAAGAGTCGCATGTTCCAGCCGCCGCGCTGTCAGCGGCCATTTCCCGGGACAACTTTGGGCTACCGGCCAAGTTCGCAGACTTTTTCCGGATCTTTTCTGTAAATGGCTGACGCGCTGTCATCCACAGTATTAGCGCGGAAAACGTTCCAAAAACGTTCCAAAAACGGGAATAAAAAAGCTGGGACCAGGGGAGGTGCCAGCTTACGTGCACTACAGTTTCTCACAAATGCGCTGCGCCACCTCAACAAAACCTAAACGATTCGGGCGGATGTGCGGTCATTTGGAGCGAGGGCAAGACAATGTCCTGCCCTCGATTGACGTGCTCCACGCCAAATGTATTGCGGTGCAAACGCACGGCGACAACACGCACAAATGATTGCGTTACAGTGGGTTGGGCGGAGCTGTTCAGTTCGGCGTGAATATCACGGCAGAAACCCGGCTACGCCACCGCTGGCAGGAACTGACCAAGGATTTCTGCTGGAATTCACCAGGTCTTTGAAATTTCGGAATCTACTCCGGAGGTGGCTGCCCCGCGTCCCCGGCACGAACCGATAGCAATTGGATTACCGGAGAGACGGCGGTCGGTGCCGGGGACGATTACGATCAAATGTCAACAGAACCTAGACTTCGGCCGACGGGCAGAGGTGACTTAGCGTGCAGCGGGGGCAATCCGGCTTGCGTGCAGCGCAAACGCGCCGGCCATGGAAGATGAGCAGATGAGAGAGGTCGATCAGATCCTCACGCGGCACCAACGCCATGAGATCTTTCTCGATCTTGTCGGGGTTGCTTTGCGTCGTGAGGGCAAGGCGATTGGAGAGCCGCTTGACATGGGTGTCGACCACAACGCCGTCAGCAATGCCGAAGGATACACCCAGAACGACGTTCGCAGTCTTGCGGGCCACGCCCTTGAGCGTCAACAGTTGGTCCATGGATGCCGGCACCTCGCCACCGTACTCATGCACGATGCGGCTGCACGCCTCTTGGATGCTGGCCGACTTGTTGCGGTAGAAGCCTGTAGAGCGCACCATTTCCTCTAGTTCGGCTCGATCGGCGCCGGCGAAGTCGGCTGCCGCCGGATAGCGCTCGAACAGTGCAGGTGTCACCTTGTTGACTCGCTCATCTGTACATTGCGCCGACAAGATCGTCGCGACCAATAGCTGCAACGGATCGCTATGCGCCAGTTCACATGTCGCGTCAGGATGGGCCGCACGCAGTAGACGAATGAGTTCCGGGATCCTCTCTTCAGCCGGTGACTCGGGTGTAAGCATGGTGTCACTCATAGTCATGTCCCTTAGTGCCGAAAGCTGCGGCAAGACGATCGCAAAACCCAGCGGCCGGACCAGGGCGCCAGTTGGTGCATTGTGGTTTACAGAGAAGACACTCAAATATTGTGTCCATAGATACCACGGCGGCAAATCGGGCCAAACTACTCGAGTGTAAGCGGCAAGACAACCGTGGCCCTATTCACGCCGGGATCTTCTGGACAACGTCATAGGTGGCGAGACACGGGCAGCTTTAAGACAGGGGCATTACCGGCTGTGCCGGAATCCGATAGTCGCTGTCATCGATCCGCTGCCATGGATAATGGATAAAGTCTTCCGTAATGTCGGCATAGAAATCCGGCTCCTGATCAGGAAAGACGCTGCTCCGTTTCTTCCAGTGCAGCACCGCCAACTCAGGGAACCCACCCGCCGTCTCGATTCGACCCTTGACCGCCATAATGGTCCGTCCGCGGAACCAAAGGTTATCGACAACCAGAATCTTGCGCCCGGTCAGCAACGGATCGGCCGGAAACTGGAGAAAGCGCGGCCAACTCAGTCGGGTCTGGTTGCCCGGATCCTCCGAAAAGAGAACCGCCGCCGTCAGCACCTCGCTCATTCTTAGGGCCTCAGCCACCATGCCGCCCGGAATGATCCCACCCCGCGTGATCACTAAAATCGCGTCGTACGGCGTGTTCAACTTGAAGATCAGCCGACTGATCAGTTCTTCCGTATCATGCCAAGATAAATAGACGTGTTTCATAAGTTCCTCATCGCTGTTGGCGTTCCGAACAGTCGAACAGATTCAGTACTCGGTAACGTTGTCGGCATCTCAAGGCGCCACCTGCTGGCCGACTGTTGCTTAAGCATCTTTCATGGCCCGATCGGTTGCAGCGCTGCCCTCGCGCCGAAACCGCGGCACGATGCCGGACAGCCACCGGTGGCAGTTGGTTCGCGCCGATCGAGACGTCGACGGTAAGCTCTTGTGGCGAGAGCAGGACTCCGCTTGGTGCACTAAGTTTGACGCGGTATACGTCGGGCGTCAAGTTCCAGAAGCGAAACTCACCGTAGTCATCGGTTTCAACCGCACCGATCTCACGACCGTCCCCGTCCTGCAACGCAACGAGGATTCCAGGCGTGGCCAGCGAACCCCCCATCCAGGCAGCCCGGCCCGGGCGCACGCGTACCAGAACAGGGTCATGGTCGCTGGAATGGATCACGGTGGAGCTGTCGAGCTCAAGCGGATACGCGAAGTCGGCATTGATGTGAATCGGCCGCGCCTCGGCAATATCGTCTATCAGGCCCGGGGTGCCCAGCAGATGGTCCAGCACCTGACTGGCGCCGTTGAAGACATAGGTATAGCGATTCAACAAGCGCAACATGTCATACACGTGAACCAAGGGCGGATTTACCTCCTGGCGCACCGTCTCCACCGGCCCACTCCGGTAGTAGTCGTTGAGATCGCCGAGCACGACGATGTTCGCTGCGGGGTCGGCATCAAGTTTCTCTTGCACGAGTGCGGCCACATGTTTCGCCTGATCGGTTCGCCGTACCACGTTGACCGCTTCGTCGCCTCCCTTGCTCTTCCAGTGGTTGTCGATGACGGTCGACGCTGGAGCGTTGTCCGTGCCCATGTAATCTCCAGATCTACGACCAATGGAGGTCGGTTGAAGAGACCTAGGTGCGGTCGCATACGCCCGCCAGATTGCGTACATCGTAGTCGTGCCGTGAACAACCCTGTCGCAACGCCACGCCACAATACGTACGTGTCGCAGTCGCGCGAGCAGGCTGTTGGTCAGCGGGAACTCGGCTGGCGCGTCCCGGGACCGGCAATGGCCGCAACGTCATAGCGCAGACCAAATTCCTCGTCCAGCAGCCGGGCCAGATTTTCTGCATCCTCGGGTGTTCCCGTCTCCTGAATCCGATGAGGTACAGCCGTCCAGCCCCGGGCGACTGCCAGCGCCCGCTTGCGCAGTCTGAGCCGGTATCCGTCGGGATCGGGGTATTGTGCGCTGCCTTGCCCAGACCCGAGCGTATTGAACGAACAAATCGTGAAGCTGTCCGCAGTGTCGGCAGTGACCGAAGTTCAAGTTGGAGTCGACGGCCTCACTTCTGTCGCTTTTGATGCGTTGACCCGGCAAAGGCAGAAATTGATACTTGCCGAAATTGTAGTCAAGAATGCCGGCACGGCATCTTCCGTGCCCGGTGCCGCGCCGATGTGCACCCGGTCTCCCCAGTCCAGTTCCGGCAGGTCGTCACCGCCGGCGCCTGGAGAGCGCGTTACTGACGTACATCAAGGCCGGCACGGCCTCCCTCTGCCATTGAAAGACCCGCTCGCCGTCCATCAACGGCACCCATTGCTGTGGTAGAAAAGCGACTTCGGCCTCACCATTCCGAAAACGCTTTGTCGCGCCCTGCACAAGGCCGCGGAGATCGTCCAATTCGACGACCATGCCTTCATAGCGCTCGAACATCGCCACAGGCGGCACACCGGGATGTGCTTGTTCCATGACGGCAGGCGCAACATTGGTCGTGAGACACCGGTCCGAACGCTCGATCGGCTTGGTACGCGAGAGCTCGGTTTTCTCATAGTACTCATCGACAAACGCCCGTCTGACCTGGACGCATGTACCGACTGACACATTCGGTGCTCGCTGGGTATAGACAAAGATGCCGTCACTGGTGGCGGCATCGCCGTCGCCTACCGGATCCTGAAGATAAAAGCCGTTGCTGGAGACGCCGGTGACAACGCCGAAGGTGTCAATCCATTCCTGATTCAACGGTGAGACGGAGCCGGCACCCTGAATCTGGTAGACGGCAACATACTGCGGGCCGCTGTCCGACTGTGCAGTTGCAGATGCCGGCACTGCTTCAGTTTCAGTTCGACGTGAATACGACGACAGAAATCCAAGGTCTCCACCTCTAGCAGGATCTGTATAGGGACTTCTGCCGGGATTCACTACTTCGGTTAGGCGTGAATACCACGACAGAAATCCAAGGTCTCTACCTCTGGCAGGATCGATATAGGGACTTCTGCCGGGATTCACTAGGACAACCAAAGAGAACACAAACAGGACAAACGAGAGACGCGTCGGGGGATGGAACATGCGTAACCTCTTTGAGATGGTGTGGTAAAGGACGGAACCGCGCCGAGCGGATTCGTCATTTTACACGTTGGTCGCGCTGCGGGTCAAAAGAGGTAGAAGAGCCATGGTGCCAAAAGCTACCTGTCTCGCCCGCAGAATCGGGTACGGATCCGGCTGATGACTTTGGTCGGTATGCGCGTATTGGATTCCGCACTCCAAACCGCTTTCGAAGGCCCATTGCACGCTGCTATAATGACCCACGGTCGTGCTCTTGTCGGTTCGACTGACGCCGGCGCACGGCAAGAACGTCCGCAGTACAGGAGTACAGAAGATGCTTCAGATTTCGCAACGATTCGCGTTTGCTTTCCTCACAACGCTCATGCTTGTGTACGCCCCCGCCAGCGTCAAGGCCGAGCAATGGTCCAAAGAGATGCACCCGATTTCGGCCGCGCAGAAGACGGAGACCGACCACGACTTCCGCCATGTGCTGGTCGAGCTTTCCTTGCCGCCCGCTGCACAGACATTCTCTGCCGCCGTGACTGCGGCCGGCGCCGGCGACGTCAACGCAACAACCGTGGCCGCAACGCAGGCGCAGCTTGCCCGCATCGATGCCCAACAACAGCAGCTCTTGACCGAACTCGCACAACTTGACGCCGAGGTGCTCTACCGGTTGCAGCGCGTCTACAACGGCTTTGCGATGCGCATCCCCGCTGATTCGCTCGAAGCCGTGGCGCAGCTCGATGGCGTGGTCGCGATTCACCGGTTGACGCCTGTGACGCCGGACAATGCCAACAGCGTTCCGTCGATCGGCGCCCCCTCACTCTGGCAAGGAGTTGACGATGGACGGTTCACAGGTCGGGGCATCACCATTGCCGTGATCGACACCGGCATCGACTATCTGCACGCAACCTTTGGCGGCTCAGGTGCCTACATGCAGAACGACCCGACCGTCATCGGTGACGTGGCCGATTTTCCGGGCGCCAAGATCGTGGCGGGCTATGATTTTGCCGGTGACGACTATGATGCAGACCCCACGAACAAGACCTACAATCCGATTCCTGTTCCCGATCCGGATCCGGCGGACTGCTACAATCACGGCACGCATGTGGCAGGGACGGCTGCAGGCTACGGAGTACTCGCATCAGAAGGAGGCCGTCCCGGAATCGTCTTCCGCGGTCCATATGACGAGACCACCTATCTCCACCGCTTTGAGGTAGGACCCGGCGTCGCACCCGAGGCAAGTATCGTTGCACTCAAGATCTTCGGCTGCAAGGGCAGCAGCGACCTGACGCCGTTGGCGATTGAATGGGCAGTCGACCCCAACGGCGACGGCAACTTCTCGGACCGGGTCGATGTCATCAACATGTCGCTCGGATCGACCTATGGCTCGATCCATGATCCTACGGCGATTGCCGCCGACAACGCGGCGTTGACGGGCATCATCGTGGTGGCGTCGGCCGGCAACGCCCGCGACACCTATTTTGTCGTCGGCTCGCCCGCCGTGGCCGATCGGGTCATCGGCGTTGCGGCATCTAGCGACATCGTTGCCACGGAATCGGCTCGACCCCTTGTGGAGATCACCGGTTTCTCATCACGCGGCCCCCGGCGCCACGATTGGGCACTGAAGCCGGACATCGCGGCGCCGGGGAAGAACATCATCTCGGCTGCCGACAAGACAGGCTGGGAGGGAACGCAGTTTTCCGGCACGTCCATGGCCGCGCCGCATGTGGCCGGTGCCATGGCGCTTCTCCGCGGCGCGCACCCGGACTGGCGCGTCGACGAACTCAAAGCGCTGATCATGAATACGTCGCGCATGCAGACAGGCGTCGAATCCACAGCGAGCCCCACACGCACCGGCGCCGGGCAGATCGATCTGCCGCGCAACGCTGCGGACAGATGTGGTGGCGCTCGATGCACGACCGCGTGGGCGGGTTTCAATCTCATTCGCGCCCGCCGACGTGATCGATCGGTATTCTGCGCTGGAGACCCTACAGGTTGTCAACAGAGGCACTGAACCCATCAGCTATACGGTCAGCTACGCCGGTGTCATCGACACACCGGGCGTACTCATCGCGCCGGAACGGCCCACCGTCACCGTCCCAGGCGGCGGCGTCGCGACCATGGCCGTGCGACTTGACGCCGATGCATCGGTCATGCGCCATACCCGTGACCCCAATGTCGATGATATGCAGCGCTATCCCCGTCATTGGATCAGCGAGGAGGCGGGCCAGCTACTGCTCTGGCCCGACAACGGTTTTCTTCAAGCGGAGCTGGATAGCACCAATTTCCCGAGTACCGAGCAGGCCGGTGCACTGGGCGCTGTCGACGCGCGGTTCGATCCTAGAACAGGTTTGCTTGAGCTCGTGATTGGGGTGGCGCAGTTGAAGGGGAGCGTCTTCGACCTGGTCGAACTTCGTCACGGTTCGGCTGCCCACGGCGGAGGAGAGCTTGTCAGTACGGTTATGCTGACACCGGGCGCGGCGGCGGATCCTCTTCAATTGAGTAGCGCCACTGACGACAACGAAGGGTTGCAGGCAACAATGACCGTCAGCGGTACGGCAACAATATCCGAAGAGCACATTCCACTGTTGGCGCAGGGTGAACTCTACATCCGACTCGAGCACAACGGCACACAGCCGGTGGAACTACGCGGTCAGTTGGCGTCCTCATCACCGGTCCTGCATCTACCTGTCTATGCATCTGTGCGCCCGCTGGCGGATCTGCGCGTCCCTGATTCAGTCCTGACCTTCGAGGCAAACGAACCCAACGTGCAGCCACTCATGTTAACGGGTGTCGACCGCACCGGCGACATGCCACCGGAGGAGTTGATTTCGCTGGTGAGTCTACTCGAGCTGCAATATGCCGACATCAACAATCTTCCCTATCCGGGCACAGACGGTCAAGCGGATATCTTTGACCATGCAGATCTAAAATATGTGGGGATCACGAGCGATTTTCCGCTGGATCGGCGTGGACCGATAGGAGACCGCACCCTCTATTTCGGGGTCAGCACTTACGCTGATTGGACAAGCCCAAACGAAGTGGAGGTCAACATCTACATCGATGTCGACGAGGATGGAGAGGATGACTTCCGGCTCTTCAATTCCGATGTACTGGGCTTTGAGTCTGAGACAGTGACCAGCGACGCCTTTGTGACCGTGGTGGAAGAGCTCCGCCGCGAGAAATTTTCGCAGCCGCAACTGCTGAACCTATGGTCACCGCTTGCCTACGATACGCGTCCGTACGGAAGCAACGTGATGCTGCTCCCGGTCAAGGCATCGGACATCGGATTGAGCAGCACCAATCCGGACTTCTATTACCGGGTGGAGACGTTGAGCAACGAGTCGACCATACCTATCGATGAGACGCCGACACTGGCCTATAATCTGCGTGTCACGGCCTTCGACTTCTTCTCGCCGAATATCGACGCGCCGCTCTTTCGGGCAGATGTGACCAGACCGATTATGGTTCGTCTACAGCTGGAGGAGTACCTTCAGCTCGGCATGCCGGATTTGCTCTTGCTCCACCACCACAACGCGGCCGGGGTACGCGATGAGCGAGTCAAGGTCGAGTTGACGTGGCCGGAATCCGTCTATCTGCCCTATTTCATCCATAGTGAAACAGGAGAAAAGCAATGACTTTATCCGAATCCGATGTTCTGGCAATAGCCAAGAGAGCACATATGACGAACGTGCGCCCGGACCTACGCAATCGCGAGCTGTCCGGCTTGGGTCTGTACGCTGCAGATCTCCAAAATGCAGACTGTTTGCAGGCAGCCATGCAGGAAATCAACCTGAGCGGGGCAAATCTGACCGGGGCGAATCTGTCACACGCCGACCTGACGCAAGCACACCTCTATCGAGCCAACTGCAGCGGAGCCGACTTGAGCCATGCGGACCTGACGCGCGGATATGGAGCATGTAAACTTGCAGGACGCGGACTTGCGTTATGCAAGGCTCGATGACGCCAATCTTCACCTTGCGAATCTGATCGATGCAGATCTGACCGGCGCCACCTACACCGATGATACGCGTTGGTCGGCGGGGTTCAATCCCGAGCGCGCCGGCGCAATTCGACGCCTGCACACATAGGCACATCCGGTCCGTTTCTCTACCGCGTCATAATGGCATCCGTGCCACAACGCACGCAAATGAAACGCTACACCCGAATATGGCCGGCCAATTTGCGTACACCGAAAGATACTCTCTCTCCTTACAGCTGAATCACGTCTCCCAGCAGCGGTTGGTCGCTGTCAAGTCCGTAGCGTTTGCGAATCTCGCCTGCCAATGCCGACCTGCCACGCGCTTCGCCGTGGGTCAACACAACGCGCGGAGCTGATGCGGCCAGCGGGTCGAACCAGTGCAGTAGCTCGCTCTGACCGGCATGGGCGCTAAAGCCACCCAACGTGTGGATCTGTGCCTTGACAGCGATCTCGTCGCCAAAGATCTCGACGCTATGCGCGCCATCCACCAGATCACGGCCGAGCGATCCCTGCGCTTGATAGCCGACAATGAGTACAGTCGTCTCCGGTCGCCAGAGATTGTGGCGCAGGTGATGCAGAATCCGCCCGGCGGTGCACATGCCGGAACTGGCGATAACTGCACACGGGCCGTCTGCCTGATTGATCAGTTTGGATTGTTCGACGCTCTCGGCAACGCGGACGCTATCCAGATCCTGTTGCAACTGGCCGGCCTTGAGCAAAGCCACCGCTTCCTGGTCAAATAGTTCAGGGTGTTTGGTATAAATGCGCGTCGCCTTGATCGCCATCGGGCTGTCAAGATACACAGGGAACTGCGGGACAACGTTGTTGCGGAAGAGTGCGGCAAAATGATAGAGAATTTGCTGCGATCGTCCAATCGCAAAGGCAGGGACAAGGATCTTGCCCGCGCGTTTAACGGCCGCTTTGACGATCTCTTCACTCTCGCGCAGTGTCCCTTCCAACGAACGATGGTCGCGATCGCCGTAGGTCGATTCAAGAAAGACCATATCGGCGCGTCGAAATGTCTCGGAATCGCGCAACCACGGCAGGCCGGAAGGACCCAGATCGCCGCTGAAGACGATCACCTTCTCACGCCCTTCATCTTCCACCAGCAGTTGAATGCTGACCGAGCCGAGCATATGGCCCGAATCCTGCAAACGTGCCGACACACCGGCAGCGATCGAGAACGGCTCCTCATATGGTGCATCCACCAGGCGTTCCAGCAACGACGCAACATCGTGGGAGTCATAGAGCGGCCGAACGGGATCCTTGCCGGCGCGTTCTCGGCGGCGGTTTTCTTTCCCGGCGTCAGCCTCTTGGATCTTGGCCGAGTCGCGCAGGATCAGGTCAGTCATCTCACTGGTTGCGGCAGTGGCGTAGATCGGTCCGCGATAGCCGGCCTGCGCCAACAAAGGCAGACGGCCGGTATGGTCCAGATGCCCATGGGTAATCAGTAGCGCGTCCAATTCCGCCGGCTTGACCTGGTCCGGCAACACGTTTTTGGCTTCGAGCGCGCTGGCTGCCTTGAAACAGACCGAAGTCGACCAAGAGCCGGGCTCGATCCGTCTCGACCAAATAGGCTGAACCGGTTACATCCCCTGCCGCACCCAGCACGGTGATTCTCATGCGAGACTCCCTATCTTTCTCTGGTTTCGTGGAGGCGTTCGTTCAAATTTCTAGATCCGATGTATGGATTCAGGCGGCATCGGCGCTCACTCAACGGCATCGACACACTCTTGTCAGCGCGGCCCAAGGGCCGATTTGTGCTGCCGTCCTACAGGATCGTTCCAGGCACAAACAGGTGTACACGTTGTGACATATGCTCCGATGAACAGTCGCTAACCGAGAACGGCTCGTGCCGGCACCATTTACAGCAAAGGTGAGGCAAGCCGGTAAACGGAATCCAGAAAGCGATAGCCGAAACTCCGGGCGGCGTATTCTTCGAGGCTAAACTCGGTGCAGTATTGTACGTCGTGCATGAAGTCCTCCTCCAACTCTCTGGCCATCTCTTCATCATAGAGCACGGCGTTGATCTCATAGTTGATGCTGAAGCTACGGATATCCATGTTTGCAGTACCGACGCTACATATGGATGAGTCGACGTTGATGGTTTTGGGGTGGAAATAGGTGTCGTTCTGATAGAGATAGATCTTGACGCCGGCGCGAGCCATGTCGGCGTAATAGGTATTGGCAGCGCGGTAGGCAAGCTGATAATAGCTGCCTCGCGGCTGGCACATCAGACGTACATCTACGCCGGCCAGAGCCGCCGCCTTGAGCGCTTCAGAAATCGAATCGTCCGGAATAAAGAAGGGCGACTGGATATAGACGCGCTTACCCGCGGCCATAATCATAAAAAAGTAGAGCTGGTGAATGGCCGACCAACGAGAGTCCGGTCCCGACTGTGTTACTTGAACCGGCAAATAGTCCGGAACTTCCTGTCGAATCTCTTCGGTGGGAAAGTATCCAGGACCGGTGATGGCCTCGCGTGTCGTGTTGTACCAGCTGGTGACAAAGCTACTCTGCAATGCCAGTGCCGCTTCTCCGTGGATGCGAAGGTGGGTGTCGCGCCAGCGGGTGAAGCCGCTTGGCCCGTCCAGTTGTTCCGAATCCAGATTCATGCCGCCGACATAGCCGATCTTGCCGTCGATCACAGCAATCTTACGATGGCTGCGGTATTGGATATTGTGCAAGCTGCTCAACGAGCTGTAGTCCAGATAGGGAAAGATCTCGATGCCGCCCTGGCGCAACTCCAGCCGGTATTGTTCACCCATGGCCTTGCCGGTAAAGGCGTCGTAGAGACAGCGCACCTTCACACCCTCCGCGACGCGCTCGATGAGCACGGCCTTGAGCTGCTGGGTAAAGTCATCGTTGGTCCAAGTGTAATATTCCAGATGGATGGAATGGCGGGCGCGACGTAGGTCCTGAAGCAGACGAGGGTATTTCTCGTTGGCGTTCTGCAAGATCTCGACGCGATTGCACTCCGTCAGGAGTGAACCGGTATTGCTGGCGACCAGGTTCAGCAGCCGCCGGTTGAACGAACTGGGGCGCTCAACTGCAACGCGCTCCGCCATGGTCTGCTGACGCGCCAAAAGGGGACCGAGCGCATACGTTAGGTCGCTTCCGATCGCCTGGCGGGCGAGCATATTTTGCCTGCTAAAGGCATGGTAGCTACGGCCGAAGAATAGATAGATCAGGGGACCGATGCCGGGCAGAAAACCAAACAAGAGCAGCCAGGCAAAGGTAGACTGCGGGCTTCGGTTCTCCGAAATGATGAAAACGGAGACAACGATAATATAGCCGACGATGATGGCAACCAGAAACGGACCGACGATCATGAAAGAAATGGCGGTGGGCGATCAAGGCGAACCGCCTACCCGCTGTATAAAAGACGGCCGCAGCTGGGACAAAAGATGCGTGTATTGTTTTCCGAACGTGCAGCGCTGACAACTCCGGTGGGCAACTGTATGTGACAAGCGCCGCAACTTCCGTTTTCTACAGGCGCGACAGCAACACCGGCTTTGCGCGTGCGCAGATGCTCATATTCCTGCAGCGAATCCTCGTCCATGCGGCCGGCTGCAACTTGGCGCTGTTTGCGTAGAATCACATAATTGCGCTTCATCTTGGTCTCTTCATTGGTCAAATCGCCCTGGCCGGAACGCCACGCCGCCCCAATGCTCTCGAATTCAGCTTTGGCCGCAGCCAGCGCGGTCGTCAGTTCATCGACCATCATCATCGCTTCAACTGCATTGTCATCCACACCGGACTGTTGACGACGCAGGGCATCCAGGGAGTTTTGCAGGTTTTCCAATTCCTTGGGGTTTGAGACACTGCCACTCATCATGCGATCTTCGGTCTCTTTGATCCGCTTTTTCAGCGTCTGGGACTGAAGTTCAGCATCCAATTGGACTGCATGCCAGTGGTGCAGTTGCTCCTCAGTCTCCGTCGCCTTGGTGCGAGCGGCTATCACTTCATCACTCTCGCCCAGCTGTTTTTGGATTTGAAGCAGCCGACGCTTGACCTTGGCCGACATCGTGTCAATCTTCTGCAGATTGTACAGATCCCCTGCAGTTGCCATCGGCAATCCTCCATGAATTCGATATTCGCTCTCTAAACGGCATTGTGATGCGCGCTATGCGTCGGGATTGATCCGTCGTCAATCTGGAATCATCTCCCACTTGGCATTATAGCACCTGGACGGACAACAACCAACGCTGTGTTGGTCGACGATACTGTGGCACCCCAATGTGTATGGGCATCGACGCTTTGCCTCCAAACCGACAGATGCTATACTTTCCGTCTCTTGGACAGACCCACGGTGCAAGTGTTGAGGGCACAGCCGCGTCGCTTGTTCCCGTACATTTTGTGACCGACTTCTAACGTGATGTTACTGACCAACGTTGACGGCCGGAAAGGACCAACTACCATGTCTCGGATGCCGTCCAACCGAAGTGGCCATACATTCATCGAATTCGCGTTGATCATCATTCTGCTCGCCATCGTCATGCTTTCGATATTGCTCATCCTGGGTGATGACATGCGCACATTTATCAACGACCTTCTACAGACATGGTTTCCGGTCCAGACCGGAGGATAACAGGACAAAACGATGCAAACCAGGCGTTCCCCCGGCCTTGGTCTCCTATCCGAATCTGCAAGTACGAGTAAGCTGCACGCGTCATTGCCATCCAGAGCAAGGTCAGCAGTGTTACGACTACTGGATGCTGCACATGATCTGGTATTTCCCGCACAATGCACGGGCTGTGGTGCCATTGGCGCACCCCTATGTGATCGTTGTGCTCAGTCCGTTACGCCAATCCGGTTTCCCTATGTGTCCAGTCCACTTTGCGGCTGTTGCGGTCGCCTCCAGAGGCAGCCTACCGATCTGTGCACACAGTGTCGTGCGCGCGGCGGAGCCGGTGTCGACTTTGCCCGCAGCGCAAGCCTGCATCAAGGCATAGTCCGGGATGCAATCCACCAACTCAAATATGAAGACCGTCGGGATCTTGCGCCGCTTCTCGCCCGCTATCTGGTTGCCGCACTGGCGGAGTCGGTGTGGGAAGGGAGACGCGCAAGCATCAACGCTGTGATCCCTATCCCACTCCACCACACCCGGTTGGTCGAACGGGGATACAATCAAGCTCACCTGCTGGCGAAACCCCTTCCGCGCCGCATGAATTATCCGTTACGGCCCGATTTGCTTCAACGTTCACGAGAGACAGCTTCGCAAGTTGGCATGAATGCCCTTCACCGCAGGCAAAATGTCGAGGGCGCGTTTACTGCCGGGGATGCACGCGAGGTGACTGCGCTGCTGATCGACGATGTCCACACGACCGGGGCCACACTCAATGCCGCGGCAACGGCGCTGAAGGCGGCCGGTGCAGTCGCCGTCTTTGGATTGACGTTGGCGGAACCGGCGTTCAATCCGGTCGAAACCGCACCGATCGAATAGGATACGATCAATTTGCTCGAGTGGAGGCAGCCAAATAATCGTGATCCTACTCGCGCAGGAGGCAACTGTGCCCCCATCTCCGTCGCGGAAATTTGGGGTGACAAAATACGGTTGACATTCGATTACGATGAGTCTATGATAGACTCATGAACGCATTCGATGGTCAAACTGTCGATATCGACCTATCTGCCAGGAATCGCATGTCAAGGAGCATGCTCCCAAGCGACCAAAGCCACACGCGATTCCCTTTTACTCCACGGACTCACATCTTCCCAATCTTATGCTATCTCCTATCACTTCCGCCTCTTGACTGAGGGACGGATATGGTATTCCATTTTCGACCGTCATTGCCAAGCTGCACCTGATTGGCAATGACGGTGGCCACCGTTACCGCATCTAGAAAGGAGCCAGACCATGGATCTACACGTTCATGGCCGTAATGTCGAAGTCAACGACTGGATCCGAGAGTACGTCGAGAAAAAAGTCAGCAAGCTGGAACGTTACCTGCCGCAGATCGATGACGTACGGGCAGATTTGACGCACAGTCCTACCCGGGCTGCCGCGGACCGCTACACTGCCCAAATCACTATTTGGACGGGAGGACACAACGGGCAGATCCTGCGCGCAGAAGAGTCGACCAGTGATATCTTCGCCTCGATCGATGCCGCTGTCGATAAGATTGCGCGCCAGGTACGTCGCTTCAAGGATCGCCGCCTGAAGGGCAAGCGTCGCGCCTCAGCCCAAGCCAGCGCAGAAGCCGAAATGGCTGCCATGGCCTTGCTCGCGGAGGCAGAGGATGAAGAGGATATGGGCAATCTGATCCGGCGCAAGCAGTTCGTGCTGGAGCCCATGGACGAGGAAGAAGCCATCGAACAGATGGAATTATTGGGCCACGATTTCTTCGTCTTTCTCAACCCGGATTCCAGGAGCGCCAATATTGTCTATCGCCGCAAGGACGGCAACTATGGTCTGCTGGAGCCACAGCGCGTTTAGGGCGGTTGGGCACGAATTCCCGACAGAAACCCACATATGCCACCTCTGGTAGGACGTGGTCAAGGGCTTCTGCCGGGATGCACGGGCGCCAGGCAAGTCCAGGGCCATGACAACTGACTGAATCGTGTTGCCGGGGACCGTGCGGTCCCCGGCATTTTGTTGGACCTCACCGGGCTACGTCGGTTCGGCGTGAATGCCACGACAGAAATCCGGCTACGCCACACATCGATATGGCAGTGCAGTGACTTTACTCAAACGCAATCGATTCCGCGCTGCGCACGACACGGCCGACATCGAGCCACACGACCTGACGCAAGGCCGGTGCCCGAAAGCGCCTCCCCAGTCAGATATCTCACCGATCTCAAGAGAGTTTCCAGCAGTCGAAACCAGTTCGCGAACGCCTGTTGCACTATGCTAGAATAGACGTTGACCGCTGTCCTGCAACCAATCGTCCCGGATCACGTATCACATGGCAAGCGCACACGACGATTCGGTCTGCACACTCCGGTTGTCCATGGAACGCATGATGTACAAAAGCGAGCGCGTTCATACCCGGTCAGGAAACATCCTTGCAAAGATTGCTCACACAGGAACACGATCAGTTACTTCGACGCGAACGCGCGTTGCTGGACGATTTGCGCGTGCATTTGGCGCGTCTCGACGCCAAGGATGATGACCTCGGATTGCTCAGACGTAGCCTGGAGCAGTTGGATGAACTCTTTCTGCTCGTCGTCGTGGGCGAATTCAATGCCGGCAAGACCGCATTCATCAATGCGCTGCTGGGCGACCGTCTACTCAAAGAGGGGGTCACGCCGACGACCAGCCTCATCAACCTGATCCGCTATGGCGACACCCTACGGCAAGAACAGGCGGAGAACGATTATCTGGTGGTCTACGCCCCGATCGATTGGCTGCGCGAATTCAATATGGTCGACACGCCGGGCACCAATGCCGTAATCCAGCGCCATCAAGAGATAACCGAACAATTTGTGCCGCGCAGCGATCTGATTCTCTTTGTCACCAGTGCGGACCGCCCATTTAGCGAAAGCGAGCGCGGTTTTCTCACCCGTATACGTGAATGGGGCAAGAAGATCGTGATTGTGGTCAACAAGATGGACCTGATCGAGGATGCTGCCGATCGAGAACAGATCCTGCGCTTCGTCGCCGAAAACGCGCGTCGGTTACTCGGCATAGAACCACAGCTGTTTCCCGTCAGCGCGCGCTTGGCCTTGAGAGCCAAAACCGATGCAGTCGCGAATGGGTCACTGGATGACGTCCAGTGGGAAGCCAGCAATTTTGGCACGTTGGAAAGCTACGTCCTGGATACACTGGATGCCCGCGAGCGCCTACAGCTCAAGTTGCACAATCCGCTGGGCGTAGCGGAGCGGATGATTCGAGACTACCGGGGCGTCATCACCGACAGACAGGGAATCCTACACGGCGATTTCCAGACATTGGACGCGATCGAGGAGCAGCTAGAAGCATACCAGACCGACATGCGGCGTGATTTCACCTATCACAGCGCGCAAGTGGACAACGTCCTCTACGCCATGGCCGAACGGGGTGACAAGTTCTTCGATGAGACCTTGCGCTTGACGCGCATCTTCGACCTGGTCAACGGTGAGAAGGTGCGGGCCGCGTTCGACCGCCAAGTTGTGGCCGACACGAGTCACGAGATCGAACGTGAGGTCAGCGATCTGATCGACTGGCTGGTCGACAAGGACTATCGTCAGTGGCGCGACGTGATGGACTATCTAAACCAGCGCGCCTCGGAACATTCCGACAAGATGGTCGGCCAGGTGGGCAGTGAATTCGAGTTCAATCGTCAGAATCTCCTTGCCAGCGTGGGACGCGAGGCACACAAGATCGTCGAGGCGTACGATCGCGAGGCCGAATCGCTCAAGTTGGCCCAGGATGTACAGCGCGCGATCATCCAGACTGCGGCGGTCGAGGTCAGCGCGCTAGGTCTGGGCGCAATTCTGGTCGCAGTGCTGAACACCACAATGCTCGACGTCACCGGAATCGTCGGGGCCAGCGCTGTGGCAGCCATGGGTCTCTACGTATTGCCCTATCGCCGCGGCAAGGTCAAGACTGAATTGCGCGCCAAGATCAATGAACTGCGCGATCAGCTCAACGATGTACTCAACGGTCAATTCGAACGGGAGCTTGCCGATAGTGTCCAGCGCATCCGCGAAGCCATTGCACCCTATACGCGCTTCGTGCGGGTAGAGCGCGAGAAGCTCGAGAATCTGAACCGCGAGTTGGATGCGTCGGCAACCGAACTGGCATCTCTACGCCGCGCTGTAGATGAGGTTGATTGACAGCTTGCACATCGAACATGACTGACCCACTGGATCGAGCCGGCTGATGAGTTTTACGATTTCGCTGATTCCACTAACGTCCAACGATCACGTAGCGGCACTGCAGGAAGTCTACCGGTCGACGCCGGGCTACTGGGAGATGTACAATCTGCCCATGCCCCCGGCCGATCAAGCAGCACGCGACATGGAACAGGCGGCGAGCACACCCGGCCGCACCATGATGGGCATTGTCGAGCCTGTAAGCGCGGAACGATCGCGGCCGGAGCGGAGATGATCGGTCTAGTCGATTTCCGGTTACGATGGCCCGGTGAGGAATTGGCCTATCTGGGCATGATCATGGTTGCGGAACCCTATCAACGCCAGGGAATCGGTGTTAAGGCCTGGTTGACACTGAGGCCGTGGCTAGCTACGAGTGCAGGCATCGCCAAAGTGCGACTGGGCATTGAGCAATTTAACCACAGTGGCCTTCGATTCTTCCAACACCTTGGCTTCACCTTGACCGGCGAGTCAAATCGCCTTAAGGTGGGCAATAAGCTCGTACGCCTGCTCTATATGGAACAGGCTATCGACGCCGGACTATAGTGTATCAATGCGGGACAGGCCTCCATGTCAGAAACATCTACCTCTCTCAACCTGATTGCAGACCAATTGCGTGCGCTGGCCAACAATGGCTTGCTGTTCACCACCGATCCTTATCAGATCGAGCGCTTCCACAAGATATTGCGTCTTGCGGCCGAGCTACACGGCATGACCGATCCACGGTTATCCGACGACGTCGAACAGATTCTGCTGCGCGAGATCGAATGGCGGACGCCACTGGCGGTCGTCGACACAGCCGTTTTCGACGAACAGAAGCGCATCTTGCTGATTCAGCGCGCTGACGACAGGCGGTGGGCAATGCCCGGCGGTGGCTGCGACGTGGGAGAAGCACCTGCTACGGGCACGGCGCGCGAAGTACTGGGAAGAGACCGGCTACGAAGTCGAGATCACGACGCTACTCGGCACATTTGACAGCCGCATCTGCGGATCGCTGGCCAACCGCCATCTCTATCATTTTCTCTTTGCCGGACGACCAAAGGGCGGAAGGCTGATCGCCAGCACCGAAACTCTGGATGCGCGCTGGTTTACGGCCCACGAAATTCCATGGCCTGAGCTTTCGCCCGGTCACGAACCGCGTATCCATGTCGCGCTGACGTGGCAGAAGTTTCCGGACACGCCGGCATATTTCGACGATCCGGAACCGCTGTCGACAAGCGAACCACACTTCACCCATCGACCATAATCGCCGAATGCGGCGCAGCCAGACTTGGCGTTCACTCTCCGACGGCTCTATAGGCCATTTCCGTCCGCTGCACGATCTCTGCGTCGACCTGGTCGACAGACGCCAATGCAACACGGTGGGTCATCAAACCGCTACCGAATGTCGCGCAGTCGAAGAGTCAACTTCGGACGCTTCTCTTTCAGATGGGCAATATCATTGAGCGTCAACAGGCGCCAAGGTTCTGCGGCATCATGGTTGAAGTGTACGGTAGTGATGCTACAATTCTCCAACCGGAAGCGCCATGTACCTGACAGAGGAACATCGAGCAAGTAGCGAATAAACGCGCTCAAGAAACCGCCGTGCGATACCACAACCAACTTCTGTTCCGGGTGCCGCGAGCCAGACGCTCCATCGTCACTACTGCTCTACGCTGAACTTGATGTGTGCTCTCGCCATCGGGAACCGCGTAATTCGGGTCGCGTTGCTGGTATCGGGCAAAGATTTCCGGATGCTGTTGTTCGACTTCGGCCTCTGTAAGCCCTTCAAAGATGCCGTTGTTCTTCTCGCGCAGCATGGTGTCAAGCCGGAGGTTCGCCTCCGTGGCGGCGGCGATTTCATCGGCGGTGCGGACCGCGCGACCCAGGTCGCTGCTGTAGATGACGTCCGGCGCTGCATTCATCAACCGGCGCGCGACAGCACGAGCATGAACCACACCGGCCTCGGTCAACGGGCTGTCCGTATGGCCCTGCATTCGACCTTCTGCATTCCACTCGGTTTCCGCGTGGCGCACGAGCCACAGATAGGTATTGGACATCGGTTCATTCCTTATTCCTCGCGCCGATCTGGCCGTCGCTCAGATTGACTCCCGGTTGGGCGCATCGCTTTCTCGAAATGGGGCGCACTTCATCAACCGATCATACATGATGATCGTGCCTGCCTGGGCCACATTGTAGCTGGCATCGCGCACGCTGGGAATCGAAACCAGGCCATGGCAGCGACGGGCCACGAATGACGGCAAGCCACCATCTTCGGCGCCGAGCAGATAAACAGCACGCGACGGATGCTCGAATTGGGGCAGTGCATCACCGCCCATCTCCACGCCGATCAGCCGGCAGCTATAGGGTAGGCCCGCAAATAGGTCATCCGCTGTATCGTAGGAGAAGAGTGGAATGCGCGTCCAGGTCAGCGTGGACATCTGAGGCGTGAGGGCGATACCGTTTGCCGACCGTGAAGATGAATGCTGCACCAAGCTGATAAGCGCCGCGCCATAGAACGCCGACATTGTCGAAGTGCTTGGCCTGATAGATGCCGATCCCGAAGTAGTCCCGGTTTTCAGCCAGATGGGTGCGTCTCGGCACGGTAGAAGGTCCTCACTCTCAATAACGCACTTCTTCGCGTCCGTCGATCTTGGCATCGTCTAGATCGAGGCCGAGACCGGGCAACGACGGCAACGCGACCTGGCCCTGATGAGGCCGGTAGACGATACGTTGAAAGTGTTGTTTGGTCTCTTGAAACCGAATGAGGTACTCGACGAACGGCGTGGTCGCCGGCGATTGAGCGGCCGCGACATGCAACGCAGGCAGGATCGAATGCCCATGCGCGATGACCGGCACGTCAAAGGCCGAAGCCAAGCGCGCAGATCTTCACCAGCTCGCTGATCCCACCGGTCCAGTCGGGATCGTTCTGCAGAAAATCGACCGCATCGTTGACCAGCAGCTCACGCGTCTGCCAGCGGGTGTAGACGTGCTCACCGGTGGCGATCGGCACGGTGGATACGGTCGGATCTTGCGGAAGGCGCCGACCCGTTCCGGCGGCACCGGCTCCTCCAGCCAAACAGGATTGACGGCGCCAGTGCCTGCACCATATCGATGGCATAGGTTGAGGTCCCAACCCATAAACGCGTCGAACATCAGCTTGTAGTCAGGTCCGACGGCTGTTCGCACGGCCTGTGCCATGGCAAGATTTTCGCGCTTGCCGGCTTCGCCGTCGGCCGGTCCATATCGAAAAAACCACTTCTGCGCGCGTAATAGCCCTGCGCCTTGGTCTCCTGGCAGCTCGCGCCGGCCTCGTCCGGCTGTCACCGAATAGCCCAGCATGCTGGCGTAGGCGGGCACAGCGGCCGCGTCGGCCCGCCCAAGAGCCGGTAGACCGGCAGGCTCAAGCACTTTGCCTTTCAGATCCCACAGCGCACAGTCCATCGCGCTGATGGCCGTCATATACATGCCGGACCGTCCGTGTCGATCCAGCCGCGCCATCTGGTCGAAGAGCAATTCGCTTGCCAGCGCATCACGTCCGAGGAGAAACGGTCGCAGAGTTTTCCAGATGGGAAATGCCTGCCACTCCTCAATCGGTCCCCACAGCCCGGAGGCGCCCGATTCGGTCTCGATTTCGAGATAGATGGCCTCGAGTCGATCGCCCGGCCGGCGCGTGTTCATATTGTCTGCGCCGGGTGCGGCATAATTCAGGGTAGAGATCGATCGGGCGCACTTGACGGTTGCCCGGCGCAAAGATCGGTCCGGAATAGGCGCCGTGTATGCGTTGAAGGCGGACATCTGAGATTTTCACGTAGTTGCGTCCTTTCGCGGCGAACTTGAAGGCTAGTGAATCCCGGCAGAAATAGTTATACAGTTCCTACTAGAGGTAGCATGGCCGAATTTCTGTCGTGGTAGTCACGCCGAAATGAACTGGGCATTCAGAAGAGCGAATCCGTATTGCGCCGGTTATCTTGCAGTATAGAGGAAGCTTTCGCAAACCGTACTCCGCAACTTGCGGCCACAGGATCGAGCTTACTGCGCACCGACGACCGCGCCGGGTAGACTATTTTGCTGGTCGTCCGGTTGGACATCAGCGACCCTGTCACGCAGTATCAGCGTTGGAAAGACCCAATTAGATTTCGTCTGCATGGATGGTTGCGACCGAGGTCAGGATCACGTACAATAGTGGTTCCGAAGAACAGGCGTTCGTTGGTCTAGGCAGCGTGCAGTGAACCAAAAGGACAACATTCGATGGCTCTGGACAAATTGATTGTGCGCGGCGCGCGCGAGCACAACTTGAAAGACATCGATCTGGAGATTCCGCGCGACAAATTGGTGGTGATCACCGGGTCTGAGCGGCAGCGGCAAGAGTAGCCTGGCCTTTGATACCATCTATGCCGAAGGCCAGCGCCGCTATGTCGAGTCACTGTCGGCCTATGCGCGCCAGTTCCTGGGGCTGATGGAAAAGCCCGACGTGGACCAGATTGAGGGGCTCAGCCCGGCGATCTCCATCGATCAGAAGGGCTCGGGCCGCAATCCACGCTCGACCGGTCGGTACGGTCACCGAGGTCTACGACTATTTGCGTCTGCTCTACGCACGCGTCGGTCAGCCCCATTGCCATGTGTGCGGCGAGCCGATCGCGCAACAGACGCCGCAACAGATCGTCGACACCATCATGGACATGCCGCGAGGACAGCCGTCTTCTTTTGCTCGCTCCGATTGTCAAAGACCGCAAAGGCGAACACAAAGGCGTCTTCAGCGAGCTCCAGAAACAGGGTTTCGTGCGCGTGCGCGTCAACGGTGAGACTCACGAGGTCAGTGAGACGCCGGAACTCGACCGCTACAAGATGCATACCATTGAAGCTGTCGTCGACCGCATTATTGTGCGTAAGGCGGAGAACACGGAGCCGGGTTCAGAGGAGGGAGAGGCGATTGAGGAGCGCCAAGGGACCGATTTGGCGCGCCTGGCCGACTCGGTGGAAACGGCGCTGAAGTTGGGCGAAGGCGAATTGATCGTCTCCGATATCACCGACAGGAACGCGCCGATCGATCGCAACTTCAGCGAGCACTTCGCCTGTGTCAAATGCGGCACCAGTATTCCCGAGATAGAGCCGCGCACCTTCAGCTTCAACAGTCCCCACGGTGCTTGCCCTACCTGCCACGGGCTCGGTACGTTGCAGGAATTCGATCCTGAGTCTGATTCTCGACGACTCTCTCAGTCTCAATGACGGCGCCGTGCGCCCTTGGAAACGTCAAAACGATGACGACGGCGACGGCTACTATCGCCAGCTCTTGAGCGCGGTCTGCAAGACGTTCTCAATTCCCTTCAATGCGCGCGGTTGGCGACCTCAGTCTGAAACAGCGTGACGTCATCCTCTACGGACCACCGCCGCAGAAAGCACGTATCAAGATCGAATACAAGAGCGGCAAGGGCAAAACCCACTTTTACGAGACTGCGTTCAACGGCGTTATCGACAACCTTCAGCGTCGCTACGACGAAACGACGAGCGACTATATTCGCAGCAAGCTCGAAGAATTCATGAGCGTACGTCCATGTCCTATCTGTAGCGGCAAGCGCCTACGTCCTGAAGCGTTGGCAGTCACCATCGAAGGCGTCAACATCGCCGACGTGACTGACTTGCCGGTCAGCGACTCGCTCGTCTGGGTCCATTGGCTGCAGGGCGAAGCCACCCGTCAGGAGGTCAAAGGACTACGGTTTGGCGTCAACGGCGACGGACCGGCTTCAGCCAATACGAATGGCGGGGGGCCTGACTGCAGCGGCAGAATCGCCGCTCTCCGAGCGACAATTGGTCATCGCTGACCAGGTACTCAAGGAGATCGCAGCGCGGCTCGGTTTTATGGTGAACGTCGGCCTCGACTATCTTACGCTCGGGCGATCCGCGGCCAGTTTGTCGGGAGGAGAAGCCCAGCGCATTCGGTTGGCGACACAGATTGGCAGCCAGTTGATGGGTGTCCTCTATATCCTGGACGAACCGAGCATCGGGCTGCATCAACGTGACAACGCACGTCTCATCAGTACGCTCAAGGGGATGCGCAACCTCGGCAACACGATCTTGGTCGTCGAACATGATGAAGACACGATTCGCGAAGCGGATTGGGTGGTCGACATGGGGCCCGGCGCGGGCGAGCACGGCGGTGAGATCGTTTGTTCGGATTGGCAGGCAGGTTTCATCCGTAGCGAGAAGAGCCTCACGGCACAATATTTGCGCGGTGAGCGACGAATTGAGATTCCGACCGATCGGCGCGAGGGCAACGGCAACTATCTCCAGGTACGAGGCGCGGTCGAAAACAATCTGCAGGACGTGGACGTGCGGATCCCGTTGGGCAAGTTTGTCGCCGTCACCGGCGTTAGCGGCAGCGGCAAGTCGACGCTGGTCGTCGAGGTGCTCTACAAGAGGCTCGCCCAGATGATGTATCGTGCCAAGGCGCGACCCGGCCGCCACCGCGCACTGGAAGGGATCGAACATCTGGACAAAGTCATCGATATCGACCAATCGCCCATCGGCCGTACGCCGCGCAGCAATCCGGCAACCTACGTCGGCGTTTTCACTGCGATCCGGGAACTGTTTGCCAGCATCCCCGAGGCGAAGGCGCGTGGGTATAAACCGGGACGATTCAGCTTCAATGTCAAAGGCGGCCGCTGCGAAAATTGCCAAGGAGACGGCATCATCCGCATCGAGATGCAGTTCCTTCCCGATGTCTATGTGCCATGTGAAGAATGTAAGGGCAAACGCTACAACCGTGAGACACTCCAGATCAAGTTCCGCGGCAAGACGATCGCCGATGTTCTCGACATGACAATCGAGGAGGCGCAGGATTTCTTCCAGAACATTCCACGGATCCGCAACCGAATGGAGACGCTCAACGCAGTCGGGTTGAGCTATGTTCGCCTGGGTCAACCGGCGACGACTCTTTCCGGCGGCGAAGCGCAACGCATCAAATTGAGCAAGGAACTGAGTCGACGCGCGACCGGAAATACGTTCTACATCCTGGATGAGCCGACCACCGGTTTGCACTTTGAGGATGTGAGCAAGTTGCTCAGTGTGCTCCAGGAATTGGTCAATATGGGCAACACAGTACTGGTCATCGAACACAACTTGGACGTGATCAAGAGTGTAGACTGGATCATCGACATGGGTCCGGAAGGCGGCAACCGCGGTGGCCTAGTCGTCGTCGAAGGCACACCCGAGCGTATCGCCCAACATCCGCAGAGCTACACAGGCGCGTTTCTAAAACCGATGCTGCTGGAAGAGAACTACACGCCGGTTTAAGTGTCGAACCGAAGCGCCAACATCGAACACAGGATTTGACCCGTGCGCTCTGTCTTCCACGCAGCGAGAAGATACCGAGACGGCCTCATTTGTGCTGCGAAAATCGTCCGGCGAAATACTTGCACGGCCTTATGGAACGTGCTAGACTATGTCTCGTATTGGGGACTTGAATACTCATTCGAGCGCCCCATCTCCAGCCGATACTGTTCGTTAGGAAGTGGGGTTTCCCCACTTTTCTTGTTGTATGGGGATTCATCATTGCCCTGATGCGGCAAGTTACAACGGTTTCGACCGGCGAAACGGATTAGCCAGAGTAGGCGAAGCAGCGGGGCGCCGGGTAGCATTTTTGTTGTTCGGCAGACCAATGCCGACGAATATCAGGAGTAGAAGAAAACAATGTCAAAAGCTCTGATTGCGGGCATCAATCAGGTAGCCACCGACAAAGGTCTAGACCGTGAGGTCATCTTTGAAGCCATCGAGGCGGCGCTTGTATCTGCCTACAAACGCAACTACGGTTCCGTGGCCAACGTCACTGCGGAGGTTGACCGCGCCAGTGGCACGATGCGCGTCTTCGCAGAACGTGAAGTTGTCGAAGACGTCTTCAATGAACGCACCGAAATCGCGGAAGAAGATGCACGTCAGCTATACGCTGATGCGAAATTGGGTGATGTGATCAATGTCGAGTCCGATCCCGATAATTTTGGTCGCATTGCCGCACAGACGGCCAAGCAGGTCATTCTGCAGCGGATTCGTGAGGCCGAACGCGATACGGTCTACGAGAACTTCGCTCACCGCGTCGGCGAGTTGATCAATTCACAGGTGCGCAGTGTCGATACGCTCTCCGGCGCGGTCACCGTGTTATTGGAGGATCGACATGAAGTGCTGATGCTGCGTGATGAGCAGATTCCCGGCGAGCGTCTCCGCCGCGGTGATTTTCTCAAGCTGTACGTGGTCGACGTGCACAAGAGTACGCGTGGACCGGTGATCAAGCTCAGTCGCACCCATCGCAATCTACTCCGTCGGTTGATGGAACAAGAAATTCCTGAGGTACGGGAAGGGATTGTCGAGATCAAGGCAATCGCCCGCGAGCCCGGCGCCCGAAGCAAGGTCGCAGTCGTGGCGACGCAACCCAATGTGGATGCGGTTGGCAGCTGTGTCGGTATGCGCGGTATGCGCATCCAGAATATTGTCACCGAGCTGGCCGGTGAAAAGATCGACGTCGTCGAATGGAGCACCGAGCTGCAGAGCTACATTGCCAATGCACTTAGCCCAGCCAAGGTCAACAACGTCATTTTAGACGATGGCGGCAACATCAAGACTGCAGTCGTCGTCGTACCGGATCGACAGTTGAGCCTTGCCATCGGCAAAGAAGGCCAAAATGCGCGGTTGGCTGCCAAGTTGACCGGCTGGCGCATCGATATCAAGAGCGAAAGCGAAGCCGTGGAAGAAGGTCTCGACCGTCTTTCGCAGGCTCAGCATCAAGCGCTGTCAACCCAGAGCGCCGAAGATATTCTTGCCCACGCTGAACGAATCTTGCAGGGCGAGGACGAGACCATCGAACCGACGCCGTTGTCAGAAGATCTGCTCAGTCAGGCAGCAGCCTCCTTGGCGGCGGAGGACGCGGTCGCGCTGCCCAGTGTCGAAGAATTTGATGGTGCCTTTACCGGCTTTGACGACGCATTGGCAGCAGCCGAAGATCTTCCAAGTACGCTGCCCGATTTGCCTGAGTTGCCGGAGTTTGGCAGTCTGCCACCCATGCCCACATTGCCCGACGAGGAGCCGACTCAGCCGGTCGAAGAGCTTGAGCCAGAGGAATCGATTGACCTCGCTGAACCGGTCGTCGAGTTCGATGACCAACCAGCAGACGAAGCTGAGACAGAAGAAGAAACGGGTCAAGAACGGATGTTGACGGGCGCGGATCTGCCGGAAGTCATTACCGCAGATATGTTGCGCGCACGCATGGCGCAACGACGCGACCATGAGTTCAATGCCGGTGATTTCGAAGTTCCCGCCGAGCTGTTGGTTGGTCTCGACGAAGAAGAAGCAGAAGACGATTGGATAGAAGACAGCAAGACACGGGGTAAACGGGGCAAGTCCGGCAAGGCGGCCAAGAAGGGCAAGAAAAAGAAGAGTCGCCAGACCGAGAACGATGATTTCTAGACCATCGTGATAGCTTGCCGCCCAGTCCGGCGCCTGCCGGCAAGCGCAACTTCGCTGCCGGAAGGTGCACTCTCTGATCGTGGCACATAAGAAACGTACTCCTCGACGCAAGCATGTACCGCAGCGGCTTTGCATTTCCTGTCGGCAGACGGCCGGCAAGCGGGCGCTGATTCGGTTGATCCGCACGCCGGAAGGTGTCGAGATCGATGAGACCGGCAAGAGGGCCGGACGCGGTGCATATTTGCATCCAGTTCGAGAGTGTTGGGAGGAAATCCTCCAAGGCAATCGGCTGGGTAGTGCGCTACGTACCCGCTTGCGACCTGAGAATCGAGAGCAACTGGTGCAGTACGCAGCACAATTGCCCAAGCGGAATCTCTCGAACGAAGCGATTTCCGGCGAGTGAGTCGGTCCAATGAGAGCGACGACTGAAGCCAGCAGACCGGCTTCAACATGCTGTTGATTTTGCATGGGCCGCAATCAGCCGCATCTGGAACTTATGGGGTATAATGGTTCTGTTTTGCTGTATCGATGACCAGCATGCGAACGGCAAAGCTGTCAGTAGACGAAGTCTGTTGAAGAAACGTGACTCACGTCATAGGATAAAATGGTTTGTTAAATGAACGCGTACGCTAGTTGCACAGCAAGCCGCAACCATGGCTGTCGGTAAGCCGCGGTCGCGGAGTATCAGTCCCGGCGACGATTCGTGTGTGGCTGATGCAGACGCACGGAGGCCTTGTCCTTCGGAAGCGCAAAGGAGTTGCGGTATGCTTATGTAGCTCCAGGTTTGGCTGAACATTTCTCGTTCGCACCGTCGGACCTGTTCCCTTTTAGCACTCCGCACGCTTTCAGCACCTCCTTTCGCCGCTTGGCCTCCCCGCCTATACTTGCTGCCCATCTCGACGCTAGACCAGCATATCCTGAAGTCGGACATAGACCTCGGTCCCGAAGGTCCATGCGCGTGTGATTATGTAATGCGTGCGAAGAATAAGGCAAGGGTAACAAGCGTATTCAGATTCGATCCGAACAGCAGAATGAATTCGGACAGATTAGGTCCATGGGGGACAACGATATGGCAACGAAAAGCCCGGTACGTAAGACCGAGACACAGAAATCAAAGCAGAAGAAAGATGGAAAGCAGCCCGTTATCGAGCGGCCGACTGAAGTCGTCGTCGAAGACTACATCACGGTGCGCGATCTGGCCAGCTTAATCAATCGCAGCCCGATCGATCTCATCAAAATATTGATGCAATTCGGCATCATGGCGCCGATCACCCACAGTATCGATCACGATACGGCGGTGATTCTCGGCGAGGAGTTTGGCGTAGTCGTCAAGTGGCCCGAGTCTGAACCGAACGAAGAACCTCTGGAACAGGAAGTGGAGGAAGAACAACCTCTGACGACCCAATCCTTCGTTCACGGCGTACTAGCCGAAGAGGCTGAATCCAATCTTGTATACCGCCCACCGGTCGTTGCCGTACTCGGCCATGTCGACCACGGCAAGACGACCCTGCTCGATCACATTCGCAAGACGGATGTCGCGGGCGGGGAAGCAGGTGGTATTACACAGCGAACCGGCGCCTATCAGGTTACGGTCAACGGCCAGAAGATCACCTTCCTCGACACGCCAGGCCATGAGGCATTTACGGCCATGCGTTCGCGCGGGGCACAAGTGACCGATATTGTCGTGTTGGTTGTGGCCGCCGACGACGGTGTCATGCCGCAGACGAAAGAGGCCATCAGCCACGCCAAGGCGGCCGATGTGCAGATTGTGGTGGCGCTCAACAAGATTGACAAGGCCAACGCGAATCCGGACCGTGTGCTTGAAGAATTGGCGCAGGAAGGTCTTCAATCCGAGGCTTGGGGTGGCGAAACGATTGTGGTACCGGTTCAGCGCGCTCAACGGAGTCGGCATTGATGAACTGCTGGAAAACATTCTCGTGGTCGCCGAGTTGGAAGAGTATCGCGGAAATCCGAAGGGTCGATGCATCGGAACCGTGATCGAAGCGGAAATGGACAAGTATCGCGGCGCAACGGCAACGTTACTGGTGCAAAACGGCACGCTCAAGCAAGGCGATTCGCTCTTGGTCGGCACTACATCCGGCCGCATCAAGGCGATGTTCGACTATGAGGGCAATGCCATTAAGTCGGCAGGTCCGAGCATGCCGGTCATCGTCCTCGGCCTTTCCGAGGTGCCCGTTGCCGGCGAAACGTTCGAAATCGTCAAGAACGATCGAGAGGCGCGGCGCATCGCTGCAGAGCGAAAACTCGTTGCCGATGCAGAGGCATATGAGCCGATTCAGCGCCATATGACGCTGGACGATCTCTTCGCTCGCATCGAGGGTGGCGAAACAAAGACGCTCAACCTTATTGTGCGCGCCGACATGCAAGGAACACTCGAACCGGTTGTGCAGAGCTTGCAGGATCTTTCCCACGAAGAGGTCAAGATCAAGGTACTGCAAGCAGCGACTGGTGATATTTCGGAATCTGATGTGATGTTGGCTGAAGCAAGCGATGCCATCATCATCGGTTTTAGCGTGGCAGTCGATAAAGCCGCGGCGGTGCGGGCGGACGTTTCAGGCATCGAAGTCCGTCGGTATGACATCATCTACAAGATGATTGAAGATATCGAAGACGCTCTGACCGGCATGCTTGAGCCGATCTACGAAGACGTCACGATCGGGCACGCCGAGGTTCTGAAGGTCTTCAAACTGCGTCGTGGCATGATTGCGGGATGTCGCGTCACGGACGGCGTGATCAAACGCAACGGTCTTGCGCGCTTGCAGCGCAACGGAGACCTGATTGTCACAGAGACCAAAGTCGACACATTACGCCGGTTCGAGGATGACGTCCCTGAAGTACGTACGGGCTTCGAATGCGGTATCAAGTTGGTCAACAACGGGGACGGCATGGAAGAAGGCGACGTGATCGAAATCTTTGAGCGCCAGAGAGTTCGATAGAGCAGGTTCCGGACACGACTATGACCACTATCCGCCAGCAACGAGTCGCCTCCTTGCTCTTCGAGGAACTGAGCATCTTAATCGGCGGCGAGTTGGTTGATCCCAAATTGACTTTGGCGAGCGTGACAGATGTCGCCATCAGTCGGGATCTACGCAATGCCAAGGTCTTCGTCAGCCATGACGATGAAGAGGTGGAACGGGGTGAGGTGTTGGCGCGCTTGAAGCACGCTACACCCTATCTCCGTCGCGAAATGGCCGTTCGGCTTGGGCTTCGTGTCGTGCCGGAACTGATCTTCTACTACGACGATAGCCCGGAACGCGCCGCTCGCGTGGCTGAATTGCTCCGGCAAATTGCGGCCGAACGAGCAGTGGATCACACAGACGCTCCGGTGACCCACACTGCGAACACCGAGGACCACGATGTCGATCCGGAAGAGTAACCGAACCCGGTTCGACCATCAATCAGTAGCCGGCGGTCTCCAGATCGAAAGACGTTGGTATGCTAGATTCATCTAAGTTTCGTGAAATTGACGAAATGGTTGCAGAAGCGGCCACGATTCTGTGTGTCAGCCATGTCGGTCCGGATGGCGACGCGGTCGGCAGCCTACTCGGCATGTACTGGATATTGCGTGCGTTGGGAAAGTCGGCCGACACAGCGCTCCAGGACCAAATTCCGGAAAGTCTGGCCGCCCTGCCCGGCGCCCTCGCTGTCCTCCCACCGGCGAGGGTAGCAGACCACTACGACTTGATCATCTGTCTGGACGCGTCGAGTCCCGACCGCATGGGACGGGTTTACCGGCATGATAGCCACGGAGACATTCCGGTCCTGGTCATCGATCACCATGTAACCAACACCTATTTCGGCACCGCCAACTGGGTTGAGCCAAACTGTGCTGCCACGTGCCAAATGTTGGTCTATCTGGCTCAGGCATGGTCTGTCCCGCTTACGGGTGAAATTGCCGAATGTCTGCTCACGGGAATTGTGACAGACACGCTCTGTTTTCGCACCAGCGGTACGGATGCCAACGTCATGGCAGTCGCAACCCTATTGATGGAGGGCGGCGCAAACCTGGCCGACATTACGGCCCAGACGCTCAACCGTCGCAAGTACTCGTCTATGAGGCTACTGGCAATGGTCCTGCCCGACGTGCAATTCCAAAATCATGTCATCTGGGCGACCATCAGCCAAGAACAGCTCGAACTGTCGAATCACCGCGTCGAAGACGATCTGCAGCTCAACAGCATGTTGATCTCCACCGAAGGCGCAGACATGAGCGCCGTATTTACTGAGAAACAGGCAGACGACGGCTCACCGGCCGTGGAATGCAGTTTTCGGGCCAAACCCGGCTTTGACGTCTCCGCGCTGGCCTACAAACTTGGCGGAGGCGGCCACCCCCCTGCCAGTGGCTGCACAATCCCTGGGTCGCCGGCCGATGTGGCGGCACAGGTAGTTCCCATGTTGATCAAGGCAAGGTCCACGCAGGTTGCTGAGATGACCGCGCTGGAGCTTTAGTCGATGGCCCGACGAAGCGCAGATATCCACGGCATTTTGGTTGTAGACAAACCGGGACTGCCGGCAAACACCCCCACCACCCCGAAAACGGAACAGGATCTGCTCACCAGCCATGACGTCGTACAGCGTGTAAGACGCATGACCGGCCAGAAGCGTATCGGCCATACAGGTACGTTAGACCCCATGGCCAGCGGTGTATTGGTTCTCTGTCTTGGCCATGCCACGCGACTGGTCGAATATTACCAAGGCCACGACAAGCAATATCTGGCAGAAGTGATCTTGGGCGCCGCCACCGATACATACGATGCCATGGGCACCCTCAGCGAATCGGCGCCCATTCCTGCCCTGGAGCGAGAGACAATTGAGCAGGCGCTCGATTGCTTCCGCGGCGCCATCCTCCAGACACCACCCATCTATTCAGCCCTCAAGCAAGATGGCGAGAGCCTACACAAGAAAGCCCGTCGCGGCGAGACCGTCGTTGTCAAGGCCCGTCCAATTGTTGTCCACCAATTGGATTTGGTACACTGGAACGGTTGCGATCGCCTCAAATTACGGGTGCATTGTAGCGCGGGTACCTACATCGTTCCCTCGCAAACGATCTGGGTAGAGCCTTGGGAACGGTGGGCCATCTCGGCGCACTGCGGCGCGAAGCTGCGGGATCCTTTACAGAAGAGGATGCGCATTCGATCGCGATGATCGAACAGAGGGTTGCAGGCGGTACGCTCGCGACGGTTCTGCTCCCGCCGGGCGCCGGTCTCGATCTGCCGGCACTTATGCTCAGCGGGGAAGAAGCGCGTAGGATTGGATTTGGCCAGCAAGTGAGTGTGCGGAGACATGCCGTTTCCGCAAGAGACAAGAATCGTGGCGACCGATCGAGCGCGCTGTTTATGGCATGCGATGAGAATCGACGTTTCCTCGGAATCGTGCGGCGCCTGGATACAGAAACAGACGGCAGCGAAATCTGGAAGGCGGAAAAATGGCTGACAAGCGGCTAGTGACTCCCGCCAGAAGTCCTTGTACAGTTGCACCCAGAGGCAGCATCGCCGGAATTTCGTCGCCGTATTCACGCCGAACTGAAGTGGCGCTCGTCGAGAATCAAGTTGCCGATTCCAGCCTTCGGGAGGTGACCGGGCCTGGTACTGCAACCGGAGAGGGTCCGACCACCTGCCGAAGGCTACCTGTGGACGATCCCATAGGTCTCCGCACCGGGTCGCGTCATAGATGCACCGGGCATAAGATGGACATGTAGAATGCATATCTTCCATGACATGCGGACCGCGTCTGTTGCCGGCCCGAGCTTCCTGTCCATCGGCAATTTTGACGGCCTGCATCGGGGGCATCAGGCGCTGCTGGCAAAGCTGCGACAGATAGCGGATCACGCAGGGCCGACTGCAAAGGTTGGCCTGTTGACATTTTCCCCGCACCCGCTGGCGGTTTTGCGTCCCGACTTTCCACATCAAATTCTGACAACGCCTGAAGAGCGTTTGCAGCTTGCCGGAGCCGCCGGTGCAGACTTCGGCGTCATACAGCACTTCGACCACGCGCTTTCGCAACTATCGGCGCGCGAGTTTCTGCGCTGATGGCAAAGCATCTTGGCCTGGCCGGGCTCGTGGTGGGTCCTGACTTCGCCTTGGGCCACGGACGAGGGGGCGACATTCCCGCATTGGAGCTGCTCGGACATGAGTTTGGTTTCACCGTTGCGACGATGGATCCTATGACGTGGCAGGGGAATCCGGTGCGCAGCAGTATCATTCGCCAAGCGCTGCGCAGTGGAGATATTCAAGAAACGGCGAATCTCCTCGGACGCTTCTACTCCGTGACCGGAACGGTCAGGGCCGGTGACCGCCGCGGCCGCCAACTGGGAATCCCGACAGCCAATGTATTCCCTCAGGAGGAAATATTGTTGCCGGCCGACGGAGTCTACGCCACCAATGCCACGCTCGTCGATGGTCCCTCCGCCGGCGTCTATCAGAGCGTCACCAACATTGGCGTACGACCGACAGTCGATGGGCTACACCACCGTGTTGAGGCCCATCTTCTGGACTATGAACCGGCCGAAGATGCGGAAGAGCTGTACGGCACGACGATGCGCCTGGAATTCCTGGCTCGCCTGCGCGGCGAGAAACGGTTCGACAACCTCGATATGCTGGTCGCACAGATTCACGCCGACATCGCAGCAGCGCGCGAGATCTTCGCACCATCAAGACTCTAAGCCCTCCTCCGCCTTATTCTCCTTCCGGCACAGTTGGTCGCGGGTGCATACCACATTTTGGGGCTTCCTCAACGAGGTTCGTTTCGTGCTCTCGACTGGCGCCCCGGAAAATGGGATGCACCCGTTGGTCGCTGTAACTGGTGGTATCCCGAATTGTGTGTAAATCTGCAACCTCCCAGATAGACCAAGCCGCTTTTACACAATTTCGTGGAATACCACTCTACAACTTTGCGCCGAATAGCAGTCAACAGACGGATTGTGAAATTCGTGGCAATCAGCCCTTTGCGCTACAATTCGTTGGTCGAAATTATTCATTCATCTGGTGCCGTCTATGAAGCGTGTGCGATTTCACTTTCTTCTCGCCCCCCTGCTGATCCTGCTGCTCAACGCATGTACAAATCCGGATCTCCTGCGTAGCTCCCCCCCGGCGCTGCCGTTCGAGGATCCCAACATGCTGGGCATCCAGCGCGTCTCGACCCGCTCAATCGAGTCAATCGACGACGCCATACTCTGTTTGGCGTCAAGGCAAGTGGTCTATGGTATCACAATCGAAAACAGCAACGTACGTCCATCCGCGGAGACAGGTGACTGCCGCGTCGGTCGTATTCCACGCGGGCGCGGTCGTCAAGATTGACGCAGTCTATGAAGATGGGGCCGACGAACCGCTGCTTGACGGAAGCAACAGCGAGTCAATTGCGCGGCAAACCGTCGGCTACGTGGAAGACATTCAGCCGATTTTTCAACGCTGCCTGCAACTCGTGTCACAGCGGTATTGTCAAGACCAAGGGACTACAGGTCACCGAGTATGGCCCGCTGATGGCCGGAAGCGAAAATGGGCCTGTTCTCGCCGCCGGTGACCCCGACGCCAGTCTACTGTGGCAACAACTCTCGACCAACAAAATGCCGCTCATCGGCCAGCTCTCCAATCTCGACAAGGAGACTGTCCGGCTCTGGATCGAAGCCGGCGTACCCCAGACGCGCAGCGGTCTGCCGGACCTGGTCGATCTTTGGCTGGAGGTGGATCGGGCGGCGGCTGACGAGGTACCCAACGCCTGTAAAAGCGGGTTGGACGGTGCCGCACATACATTGGTAAATGCCGAACTGATCGCACCCCTCAGTTGCGGCATGCCGCCGGCGCAGGCCACGATCGACGCGATAGTTGCCCAGGCCACTCCCAGAGCCGCGTCTTCAGGTGTAAAAGGTGAAGCCGCGCCGAGCCCCGGTTCGGCCGGCGTTGCGTATGCGACCGGAACAGCCGCTCGTGGCATTCAAACCGCGGCGCTTGCACTACCGGGTCCGTCAGATGCTGACGGTTGGCTGCAGACGCGCGGCGGTTTCTGTGTCGAGCAACGATTACCGAAGAACGAACGCAGCATCACAGCACTATCATTTGCGCCGGACGGTCGACTTTTCCTGGCCCTGGACTCATCGCCCGCCGGCGAAGCCGACCCGCTGATCCTCTATGACGCCTACCATCCCAGCCGATCCGTCGCCGTTTACGACAGCGTGACCGATAGCGGCTTTGACCTACTGTTCGAAGAGTCAAGCCGGATCACAGGTCTCGACTACAGCGATGGCGCTGTCTATGTGAGTCGCGCCGGTGAAGTCGGTCGTATTCCGGACGGCGGCAGCTATGAGCCACTGGCCGGCGGATTCGCCGTCAACAGCCAACTGTTTCATGCTAATAATGGGATCGTGGTGTCTGGGGGCTGGGTCTACGTCTCGACAGGTGGTATTCGCGACGGCTACTCAGACGGTCCTCTCGTGGGCATCGACGAAAATGGGGCGCAGAATATCGTCAGTGGAGGAAACCCCTGACGCGGCGCGGATCGTGCGCGCACCGCTGAGCGGGCTTTTGGCAGAGCGCTCGATTTCGGTCTTTCAAACAGCCGCCCGTGGCGCTCGCAACCCATACGGCATCACAGCAGATCCGGAAGGTCGTATTTGGTGGACGGACAACGGCGCCACCAATGTGCCGGAGAACGTCAGCGCCGGCGATGAAGTCAATCTGCTTGATCCCAACACCGTCACCGGTAACGACGGCACGGCGCCCTACTTTGGCTTTCCATTGGCGCTGAGCGGCAATCCACCGGATTGGTATGTGGATCCCGTCGTTACATTGCCCAATACGGCTGCCCCGACTGGCATTACGTGGGCCTACGGCACGATCTTCTACGGTCAATACGGCCGCGATCCGGGGCTCTACCGGCTCGGGCGGAGTCCCAGCGGTGCGCTTGTTTCTGAGCGGCTCATGTTGGTGTGGCCCCTGTTGTCCATGACGACGGCGCCGGACGGAGCCCTCTGGATCGGCACCGGGACTGGCGGACTCTACCGCATCACGCCGGGCTGCGCAGAGTAGAGCGGCGGACGGGAGACCCTCGTATGATCCGGTCCGGGTTGCGCACACCTTTTCCCCCTCGCCGGCCATAGCCATGCGCTTTCTTTTTGTGTCTGCCCAGCTCCCCGGTCACTTGGATTGGGGGGGCTTTCTTGCCACCGCCCAGGTGCTACATCGGCATGGGCATGAAGTGCAGTGGGTTAGCGGACACGAAGTAGAGGACCACGTCACAAACGCAGGCATCACCTTCTCGCCCATTGGTGAAACGGGCTGGCGCTGGCCGCCTCCGCCCCCTCAACTGCGCCGTACCGACCAATCAGCGGAAGCGTACAACCTGCAACGTCAGCGAAGATCACTTGACCAGTGGCTGGAGGTGGAACGCGTTTCAACGGCGACTGGAGACCTGTTCGCCGTCGCAAGCAGGTTTGGTCCCGACATCGTCGTCTGTGAGATGTTTATGGCAGCAGCAGCACTGACAGCAGAAATGCTTGATGTACCTCTGGCAGTCGCCGGTTGGCCGGCACCACAGCCACCAGACGCCACCGTACCCAAACATCCGCTGGTAGAGCTGTCACGCGAGCGGCTGTCAGCCCTGTTGGATGAACACAACCTCGCCGGTGTCAACTGGACAAAGGCGGGCCCGGCTGCACTCTGTTCGCCCCACCTGCATCTTAGCTTCTTCAGTGCGGCCTGGCACGGTGACTCTGCCCGTTATGGCGCGGAGACACGTCTGGTCGGCGGTGTGGCACCGACCTCTCCAGCGTCGCCGCCTGCTGAGATGCCGAACCCTGGCGACGCTCCCTGGGTATTGATCACTCTTGGAACAAGTTTCAACCGGGATCCGAACTTCTTTGCCGCCGCAGCCAATGCAGCGGACCGGGTCGGCGGACAGCCGATCTTGGTATGCGGTCCCAATGCCGATATGGCGCCAATTCTTGCCCGGGTTCCGGCCACACTGCGCAACCGTCTGCATTTTGCTGAACGAATAGATTTCGCTGTGGTTTTGCCGTATACCAGCGCTGCGATCCACCACGGTGGCGCCGGAACGACCCATGCGTTGATCATGCACGCAATTCCCCAGCTCGTGATCCCCCATGCCGGCGACCAGCTTCGGCAAGCGCAGGGCGTTGCGCGCACCGGGTGCGGATTCCACATCGCACCGCGGCAGGCAACTATCGAGAATTTGGCGGCCGCGCTGGCGGAGCTCTTGCCCGATCGATCGGCGTTTCGCCGGCGCGCCCGCTTCCTTGCCGATGAGTTCACTGCTTTGGGTGGCCCGGTTCGTGCGGCAGCGTTGCTGGAAATGGTCGCCGCCGGCAATTCCGCAGCGGTTTGAAGCGACAAGACACAGAGGAGGAATGCGGTGAGGGAGCTAGTGGAGCGAATTCAGCAGGAAGGGCGGAATCTGGGTCGAGGCATTCTTAAGGTCGATGGTTTCATCAACCACCAGCTCGACCCAGGCTTGACGGTGGAAATGGGACGCGCATTCGTGCGTCGTTTTCAAGCCGAAGGTGTTGAGGGTATCACCAAGGTCGTGACCGCCGAAGTGAGCGGGATTGCGCCGGCACTGATGACCGCGATTGAGTTGGGAGTGCCCGTCATCTATGCCCGCAAGACGCGTCCCATCACCATGCCGGACGGCTTTTACAGCGCCAGTGCGCCCAGCCACACCAAAGGCGGTATCGTCGAGTTGATCGTCTCGCCTGAGTACCTATTTCCTACCGATCGCGTCCTCCTAATCGACGATTTCCTGGCCACCGGAAAGACGATCAGCGCACTCGCCGGCCTCATCGAACAGTGCGGCGCGACGTTGTGCGGCATCGGCTGTATCGTTGAAAAGAGCTTTGAGGAGGGTCGAGAACGGTTGGCATCGCTCGGCGTACCCATCGTCACGCTGGCCATTGTCGAACGGATGGACGGCAACAGCATCACGGTGCTGGACCCGGACGACAGGTAACCAGCTCCAGAGGGCCGGCACGGGTGGGCGGCGATAGCTCGGTATTAGCCATCGAGCGGAGCACTTGTCCGTTTCACTCGAGGCAGAACTCCGAATCTCTCCCCCGACCTTGCCGGTACGTCTACTCTTCTTCCGGATCGGACAAAATATCGATGGTCGCGCCAGGAGCCGGTTGTGAGTAGTCACCCAGTTGTCCGCGCTCCTGCACATCTGATCGTCCACCCGATAGACCGGATGCGGATGCGTTTCCGTCCGGTTTCCCGAAGCGCTTCGATTTCGGCGCCGTGTTGACGGTCATGCGTGCAGGCGGACGCCGGCGTGCACCCGTCAGCGCGATCAGCAGGCCGAGCACAATCAAGAGAACGGGCCACCAGCGTGCGACGGTGCTCTGTCCATCGGTATCGGTAGACAAAACGGCGAGTCCCAAAAGCGTCAATACCGCGCCGGGAACCAATGCCCACCAGGTCCGCTTGCGGCCGCCGAGCCAGTACAACAAGACGAATACCAGCCCCAATCCGACAAAGAGTATTGCGCCCAGCGTCTCCACGCGGTCGACGACACTGCTGAGTCCGATGACCGTGCCCAGCACCAGCAGAAACCCACCGGGAATTACGGCCCACCAGTGGGTCTCACGATCCAATGCGAAGATATTGCCGAATGCAAGGGCCAGCCCGATGAAGAGAAGCGCGGCGGAAATGCGTTGGTCAAGTGCATCGATCGAGCTCGTCATCACCATGGCTGCCAACGTGAGCAACGTCCACCCCGGTATCAAACGCGCCCAGTCGTGACGAGAGGCGAAGTAGCCGAGAATGAAGCCTGCACCTGCTGCTGCCAGCAGCGCGATGAGAGTCAAACGTACGAATGGCTCGCTCGCGGCGAGAAGGTCAAAGTTAAACAACAACAGCAGAATGCCGAGGAGGACAAGACCCACTCCCCACAGAATCGAACTCAGACGGGTATCGGAGAACATCGTGTAAGCTGTTTCCTGACGAAAATAGCCCCTGCCGGGTGCGACAGAGGCCAAAAAGAATACCGGTTCGTGCAATCTAGCACAGACGTCAACAAAATCAGATCGAACTAGCGAATCCCGGCAGAAATCCCTGTACAGTTGCTACCAGAGGTAGAGACCCTTGATTTCTGTCGTGGTATTCACGCCGATATGAACTAGGGAGTCACCACGTCCAACTCTGACTCATCGACATTTAGCCGAATCGTGCCGCTGAAGACCCAGGCAACGCGCCCGTCGGCCAGTTCGATCCGAATCCAGTCGCCGTTTGCTGTGCGACCTGTAGCCGGCCATTCCGTTCCCCCGCCCAGAAACTCCACGACATCCGCAGTCGTTTCGGGCGCTACACGTACGTTGGCGCCAACCAGATTATCGATGAACACCGTCGCAATCGTGGTCACGGCCGGCACAGTCTCGGTACTGGCGACTGTCTCGGTTAGCGCAACGGTTTCCGTTACCCCGATCGACGCATCGACATCCGCCTGGGCCGATGGTGCGGTCAACGAGTCGATGTCGCCTGCCGTCTCAACCGCATCCAAGAACATCCAACCCTGCGCATCATTGGGCAGCAGCACGCGAATCCAGGCTTCGTCTGTGCTCAGCGCGTCGGCGGCCAGCGCGGCGCCCTGTGGCACGGTCAAGAGGATGTCACTGTCTGCGCCGGGTTCGGTGCGTGCATTGACGCCGGCATCCGCCTGAATGAGCACGGCAGGGCCATCCGGAATGACGTCGGTAAACGGTTCAGGCGGAGTCACACCGGTTGTCAGCAGATTCTCAACCGGTGCGGGCTCTTCCGCTGCCGGTTCGGGCGTGGGAACCGCTCCAGGGGGCGCCGGCACCATTTCTGACTGAAGCGTGACGAATTCAGCTGCAATCCAGACCGCTGTCCCGTCATCCAACGCTATCTGCAACCATTCACCCGCTTCCTGCAACACACGATACACGCTCTGGTCTTCGAGCAGCGTCACCGGATCGCCCTCGAGGTTTGGTTGGCTGCGGGCATTGAGACCATATTGACTGTTGATGGTTGCCATCTTCTGTTCGATTAGAACAGGTGTGGCCGTCGCCGTGGGTTCCGGCGCGGGTGTATCTGTGCGCGGGGGCAATGGTGTCGCGGTCGGTTCTTCGACAGCCGGGGTTTCGACCAAGAGCACGCTGGGTTCCGACACAGGATCTTCCGCCGGCAGTTGTGAGGCTGTCGGCGGGATATTGAAGCCGCCCAGACCCAGCCAGACGATGTAACCGATCACTGCCACCATCGCCACAATGATAAACGCCGGCAAGATCCAGCCACCGCGACTGGGCGATTCACCTTCATCATATTCGACAGGCTGCCAGTTTTGTACCGGAGCCGAGTGATCGGGCGTCAGTTGAAGCGAGGGAGCAAGCTCTTGCTCGGTATCAAGCAACTGCCACTGTTCATTTCCTTCAGCTGACTGTTCCAGTTCCCAATCCTTCAGTGGATTTGACTCGGTCATGAGTTTCTTCCTTCCACTGGCACGTCCCAGCCGTACCGCATCCCGGCCAGACCGTAAATCACCGTTTGAATCGCAAAGAGTACAGCCAAAATGCTCCAGGCAACGATTTCCCACCAGGGCGCGGAACGATAGGATGTCAGACCCTGCACCGCCGATCCGATACAAAGGATCTCGATGCCCAGGCAAAGTGGGACAAGGACGCGGGGCAGATTGAGCGCGTATTTCCACGTCCAGCCCTGCGCAGTTCGGCACCACATGGCGTAGCTGAACGTGGCCAACACGCTTGCCAGCCCGATAACCCAGAGCATATCTGCAAAGACAGAGAATAACGAGGGCATTTGCACACCAAATGGGAACTTGACCCACGCCAAATACAGGAAAGTCCCGAGTGGTATGCACTCCGAACCATCGGATGTGATTGACGCGTTTGACTCTGACCGATAGTATACACGTATGCAGCAGGTTATGGAAATGAAATCCGCAAACTCTGGGGCGCAGCTGACATTACAGTAAGCATGTCGATTCACAATCCTTGACCCTGTGCGAAACACGGTATCCGTATGAGTACGAACATGTCTATGCGCATCGGAATCGATGCCTCTCGGGCCCTGCGAGCTGAGCAAACGGGCACGGAACGATATTCACGCGAAATCATTCGTCATCTACTCAAGTTGCCCACGTCCGGCCAACAACATTGGGTGCTCTATGCCGATGGTGCGGACGCGAGCGCATTGGAAACACTGTCTACGCCAGAACCACGCGTGAACGTGTCGTGGCAATCTCTCCCCAACCGGCGTATGTGGACACATCGCGCCCTGGCACGTGCAGCCAGGCGCGACAACCTAGACGTGCTGTTCATCCCGGCGCATGTTGTGCCCTTCGTTCTGCCGCCTGCTCGCCTACCGCCTTCGGTGGTTACGATTCACGACCTGGGCTATCACTTCTTTCCCATGTTACACACCCATACGCAGAGAGCCTATCTGGAATGGAGCACACGTTGGAATGTGCACGCCGCCGCGCAGGTCATCTGTGTTAGCCGGTCAACCGCCGACGATGTTCAGTCCGTCTATGGCGTTGATCGCGACAAAATCCGTGTCGTGCATGAGGCGTTGCCGACCGCGGCTGCAGGGTTGACCGAGCACTTACCCCAGCCGAATCAGCCGGACCCGGTGACGAGTCCTGCAGCGAGGGATAGCGAGCCTGCGCTTGCCGTCCTCGCTGCAGACACCGGTATTCCAGAGCTTGCTAGTTCAGTTGGGCGTGAATACCACGACAGAAATCCGGCTATGCTACCTCTGGTACAAACTGTACAAGGATTTCTGCCGGGATTCACTAGTGGTCGGCGCTATGCCCTCTATGTCGGGACGATTCAACCCCGAAAAAACCTGATTCGCGTCATCTCAGCCTTCGATCGCATCAGCAAGCGGGTGTCGTGGGATCTGGTGTTGGCGGGAAGAGCAGGCTGGAAGAGCGAGGCGATCTATCGACATGCCGGGGCAACAGCAAGTTCAACGCGCATCCATTTTCTCGGCTACACACCAGACGCAACCGTGTTAGAATTGCAGCGACACGCACACTTTTTTTGCTTTCCGTCCCTCTATGAAGGGTTCGGCCTGCCGATATTGGAAGCCCAGACACAAGGAGTACCGGTCTTGACATCAAACAATTCATCGCTCCCCGAAATTGCCGGAGACGCCGCGCTGCTGGTGGATCCGACCGATGTGGATGCCATAGCCGACGCTATGCTGCAGATCAGCACGGACGAAACACTACGTGCACAACTCGTCGCAGCAGGCTACGAGAATGTCAAACGCTTCTCCTGGGAGAAAGCTGCGCGATGAACCATGGACGTATTGCAGTTGGCTGCATCCGCCAAACGCCCATGACCTCGCCTGCACGGCCGGTGCAGGTCGACATTGCGGGCGTGCACGTCGATGCCGTCGACTTCGCGGCGACGTTGGACCATGTTGAACGCTGGATTGGGGCACCGGTGCGACGAATGCCGGCAGATTTGTACAGTCAATCCCGAATTCATCGTCGATGCGCAGTCCAATCCCGAGTTCGCAGCGGCACTGGCGCGCGGACCTGCGTGTGCCGGACGGCATTGGCATCGTATGGGCCATGCGTCTGCAAGGCGTCACGCAGCGCGAGCGAGTAACCGGATCCGACGGTATCTACCACATCTGGGCGCACGCGCCGCTGCGCATGGATGGCGTGTCTTTCTGCTGGGCGCGGCGCCCGGCGTAGCTGAACGTGCAGCCACGAAGCTATGTGCGCGCTACGCAACGCTACAAATCTGCGGCGTCCACTCGGGATCGCCCTCTTCTGATGACTGGCCGGCCATACAGACACGGCTGGCAGAACTACGTCCGCAGATCCTGCTGGTTGCCTTTGGCCATCCCAAACAAGACCTCTGGATCGACCGCCACCGCGCCGAACTGCCGGTCGACGTGGCCATTGGCGTCGGCGGTGCCTTCGACTTCGTGGCGGGCATTGCTCGGCGTGCGCCACGTTGGGTGCAACGTCTGGGTTTGGAATGGTTCTATCGCTTGCTGCGTGAGCCCTGGCGCTGGCGGAGAATGATCAAGCTGCCGCTCTTCGTTTTGCTGGTTGCCCGGCAACAGTCCCGGCGCCGGACGAGACCGATGGCAAACTGAAACAGAAGCGACGAGAAAGGCCCGGACTAAACGTCCGGGCCTTTCTCGTCGATCGTCAATCGAAACGGGAACAACTGAACTTCCTAGCCCTTCACCGCACCAGCTGTCAAACCCGCTACGATCCGGCGCTGGAAGACAAAGACCAAGATGATCAGTGGAATACTGGACACAACACCGGCAGCCATGATCTCGCCGAAGGGAGTCTGTCGCGAGAACTGGGCCGGGAAATTGGCGATGATCACCGGCAGTGTTCGTGCCATGGGCTGCACCGACGTAAAGGTGAGTGCAAACAGATATTCGTTCCACGCGCCGATAAAGGCGAGCAAACCCGTCGTCACCAGTGCCGGCGCCGTCAACGGCAGCAAGATCATATAGAACGTCTGGAACGGTGAAGCGCCGTCCACTTGTGCAGACTGCATGATCTTCGAGAGGCAACTCGCGGAAGAACGCCGTCAATACCCAGGCCGTAAATGGCAAAGAGAAGAGCAGATAGGTCAAAATCAGACTGGGAATAGCCTGTATCCCCAAATTGTTGATAATGGCATAGAGGCCGGTCAACACGGCGATCTGTGGGAACATCGTCATCGCCAGGATGACGTAGAGCGTGCCCGTTTTGCCCCGATAACGCAGCTTTCCAAGGGCAAAACCGGCAAAGGCGCCAATCGCCAAGGCGAGTAATGTCACGGTGAAGGCAACGATCGCGCTGTTCAGGATTGCGCGCAGGAAGGCATCATTGGTGAAGACTGCCTCGTAGTTACGCAGAGTCGGAGACCAATTGCCCACAGGATCACGCGGCACAAAGGTTGCCGGCATCATCTGCAGTTGGTTTTCGGTCTTAAAGGACGAGTTGATCATCCAGTAGAAGGGAAATAGCATCCAGATGCCCATGACAATGATTAAGATCCAGAGAAAGAAACGGTTGCGACGGTGCTTGGCGCTAGGACTCATCGGAAGCCACCCCCAAGCTACGCATATAGATAATGGCAAATATCGAGAGAACCAAGAAGATCACAATACTGCTTGCGGATGAATAGCCCATGGCGCGATTTTGGATCAGCTGGTAGTAGGTAAAGCTGGCCATGGAGTAACGCGCCTGTCCCAGGACGATCTGGAAGAGGTCAAAGACGCGTAGGGCATCGAGCGTGCGGAAGACCAACGCCACCGCAATCGTGCCGCGGAGCAGCGGCAACGTCAACGAGAAGAACTGGCGGTACGCATTGGCGCCGTCTACATTGGCAGCCTCATAGATATCCCTTGGGATCAACTGCAGACCGGCCAAGATCAGCAGCGCCATGAACGGTGTTGTCTTCCAGACATCGATGACAATCATGGACGGCAGTTGGAGAGCGGGGTCGGTCAAGAAAGGGATCTCGCCGTTGCCCAGCCCCAGACGCCACAACAAAGTGTTGAAGAATCCGGTCCGATCGGGCTGCAGCATGAACGCCCACATCTGTGATGAGACCGCAGTTGGAATCGCCCAGGGAATGAGAATAATTGCACGCATAAGCCCCTGGCCCGGGAAAATTGACATCGATGATCAGCGCAACGATGATCCCGAGCACCAACTCCAAGAAAACAGTTGCAACGGCAAAGGCGATTGTATCCCAGACCGAGCGTATGAAGTCCGGGTCGGTGGCGCCGAGGACGTAACTGCTGCCAAACAAGTTGATGGTTGTGACCGGCTTGAAGCGGCGGGGCTCACGCGGCAAGATACGTACGGGACTCTCATACTCGGCTTTACCGGTTTCCGCGTCGATGACAGCCTGTCCGGTGTCCTCGTCGATCTTCACCGGCAACTGCTTGACCGTCATGCTGAGCAAATTGGCGTAATTTTCGGCGCCGACGAAGTCTACGGGCTGTGCGCTGGCAAAGATATTGTTGGTAAAACTATTGACGAAAACAGAACCCAAGGGATAAATCGCAATTACGAGCAAGATCACAAAAGTCGGTAGTAGTAGTATGTACGCGAGGCGTTGCTCCTGTTTGGCGAGATCGCCTGCCCCATCACTGCCCTTCGCCATAGTGGGTGACTCCCATGTTTGTGAATTGACTGATGTGCGTGCGCTGAGAGGGTGTGAGACGTAGGTCTTGGTTGAAAGGGAGGATGTCGATGCACCCTCCCTTTTAACACTGTGCTACGAATCCAGACTCAGTTCACGAGGCTGAACTGATTGACGTGGACTCTACTACATGGACACACTACTCAGTGGGATACCCAAGCAGATCTTCCAGGTCGAGAGCGATGGTCGCCACGGCATCGTCGCCGCTCTGACCGCCAGTCAGCACATCCGACACATTCGAGAAGAAGATGGTGGACACCTCGTTGTACTGCGGAGCCGATGCCGTTGACGGGACGCGCAACCGCATTGGTGAAGACCGGCAGCAGGTTCGGCATGAACGGCACGACTTCGGCGATTTCCGCATCTTCGTAGAGCGCCGGAATGGTCGGCAGCAGGGAAAGATTCAACGCACGTGCCTTCTGCTGCTCCTCGGAACCCATCCACAGCGACAAACTTGGCTGCGGCTTCAGGATTGGAACTATACTTGGAAACAGCCAACTGCCAGCCGCCCAGCGTCGCCGGCGCTCTGGCCGGCTTCGGCACCGGGCAGAGAAGTCACATCGAACAACCCCTGAATCGCACTGTCGTCGGCCTGGCCGAGGCTGTAGGCATAGGGCCAGTTGCGCATAAAGGCAGCGTTGCCGCCCTGCCACACTGCACGGGCTTCCTCTTCCTGGAAGCCGGTCACGCCGGGCGGGCTGATGGTACCCACCCAAGAGGCGGCAGCGTCGAGTACGGCCGCAGCAGCTTCATTGTCGATGGTGATGACCTTCTCAGGGCTGATGATGGTACCGCCGCCGGATGAGTAGACCCATTCCAGCGCATCGCAGGTCAGACCCTCATAGGCCTTGCCCTGCCAGACATAGCCCCAGAAATCCTGGTTGCCGTCGGCACGTTCGCCGTCCTGAATGGTCTGCGCCATCTCCTCCAGTTCCACCCATGTTGCCGGCGGACCATCGAAGCCGTACTTTTCCAACAGATCGGAACGATAGTAGAGCAGGCCACCGTCGGTGAACCACGGCAAACCTACCAGCGCACCGTCAACCGTGTTGTTGGTCACGATTGCCGGGAAGTGGTCGCCCGTCACATCGGCAGCGCCATACTGGTTCAGGTCAACCAAATGCTCAGCCAGATCACCGGGCCAGATGACGTCGATCTGCATGGCGTCGATGTCCGTCGACTGGGCCTGGAACGTTTGCAGGTACAAGCCATAGCGGTCAGTGGCCGACACAGCTCCCTCAATGAGGTTTACCTGGATGTCGGGATTCTCGTCATTCCATTGCGCGATCTGCTGCTTCTCGAACTCAGCTTGCGGGCCGGGTGCAGCGCCGACGAAGTTGAGCGTCACCGCATCGCCGGATGCTGCCTCGGCCGGCGCTGCTTCAGCCGCAGCCGGCTCGGCCGGTGCAGCCTCTTCGGCCGGTGCGGCTTCCTCGGCCGGTGCAGATGGTGAACCACATGCGGCCAGTGCCAGCACTGCCACCATCAAGATACTGAGCAGAACTAGATACTTTCGGTTCATACCGTGTTCTCCTTCGTTTGAACCTAATGTAAAGAACGGATAGTACACGCAGAATCGTGCACTTATGTCAATCCCCGGGGGCGGAGAACGAACATCACAGTACAGCGTTACGACACGTCAATGCCGAATTGAGCCAAACAAAGGTCATGAAAACAACTGAGCAAGGCAAACTGCGCTGGGGATGCACACGGCTACAAGTGAGACCGTTCGTGTCGCTGACAGGACTTGCTGTAATTATACACGCAATTCGCGGCATTCAATAGAGTTGGTTCACCGACCGAGACGAAAGCACCGATGGGAATGGCCCCGTCCCGTGCCACACCAAACGATCGCCTCTCCGGCACATCCATCAAAATGTATTTGATTTCGGAATTATGGGTTAGTATGCAAGATTTTACATCCGTCGTCCAATTTCACGCTTTGGAAAGCGAGCCACCATGCCGCGACACTTCAAGAAGTCGCAGATCAGGCCGGCGTGTCTACTGCCACCGTTAGCCGCGCATTACGCGGCTTGCCGAATGTCTCACCCGATACGCGTAACCATGTGCTCGAGGTGGCCGAGGCGCTGGACTATCGAATCACGCCGCAAGTATCGCGTCTGGCCAGCGGACGACGCGTCGTCGGCATCATCGCGCCGCTGGCCGACCAGTGGTACTACAGCAAACTGCTCTCGGTGACTGAAATCGATCTGACGACAAGAGGGTGTGATGCCGTCCGCTACAGTGTCGATAGTGTGGATGGACAGGTCGGTCTGTACTGTCAGGCGCAGCTTGTGGTTCGATCCACGACAGGGCCGGCGGCGTGAAGTATCGCTGTCTGCGAAGTGAGAAAATCGATCAGCTGTCGGGGTTCGATACTGATACCTGGTCCTGCGACGGGCCGATGGATGGCCAGGGCCAAGTCAACAGGTCGACATCTGCCTTGTCGAGCCGGGCGAACACCTCCTCGTCCACATCGCCAATCAGCGCGACGCGTGCCGCATGCTGGGCCTGCTCGACATCGCTGCCAATCGACACCTGGCTGCCCGACGCATATTCAACCACTCGTTGCAGTTCTTGCGCCGTAAAGAGTCCGCGCCCCACATAGAGATAGATCGAACTGCCTACCGGTTGGTCTCCACTGGTCTGGGCATGGGGCGTCTTGCAATGAATCCGGCGCACCAAATTCGGGTTGAGCGGCGACTGCACCTGCCTAAAGGTCACCCACATGACCTCCAGTCCGGTCAGTTCTACCTTTGCACGCACATCCAGTCCTTGTGGCTCGACAAGATATTCGCCCACTTCCAAGGGGCCGAACTCAGCGACGGTCGGGGCGCCTTCAACGCCGGTCGTGCCTGTCAGTGGCTCGCCGTCTTCGCGCCAGACCGAAACGGGATGGCCATGTTTGCCTTCAACATCGACGCGCAACAGGCTGAAGCCGGGCATTGCCCCCCCGCTGCTGATCTCCGCGGCCCAACTCGGCGCCAACGGCGAAAAAACGATCTCGACACTGTCACTTCGATCGACAATAATATCCGGTTGCCGATATCCTCCCTCGACGGTCAGCGTATAGAGACCGGCAGCGAGATTCTCGAACTGAAAACGACCATCCTGTCCGACAATACGGGCAAACTCGTTGCCCGTGGCGTCGACGATGGTGGCCAGCGCGCCGGTCGCGTCCGGCACATAGCCGCTGATCACACCGTTGCCGGAGGCGCGCCGATCCTCATCCGCGACGACGTCGGCGGGAAGGCGCAAATCCAACTCAACTGTGTTCATGCCATCCAATGCGATGTCCGCCTGCCGCGTTTCATCGTCAAAACCGGCAATAGTAACTGCATAGACGCCGGCACGCAGACCATCAAACGAGAAGCGACCGCCCTCGTCGACCCGGCAAAGACGCTGTTTTGCCTGACCATCGATCAAAATGACGGAAGGTCTTGCACCGGGGTTGGTGCTGTCCGGTGAATGGGCGGACAACACTCCGTGGCGGGAGTACGCATCAAGGCCGAGCAGTGTACCGACAATCTGAGACTGCTGTCTCTCTTCGCCCGGGTCGGCTTCGCTGTGGACGAATAGCACCTCCGGGACACGCTTGTGATCCACAGACACCCTTGCTTCGAGGTCTATCATCCCGCTCTCGCCGTGCGGCACCTCCAGCGCCGTAACCAGATAGTCACCCACGGCGATTCCGGAAAACTCGCACGTATATGAACCGTATTCGGGGTTGCTACCGGTTGTCAATCGTTCATGGTGCCGGTCTGTCCCCTCAAGCGTGATCTCCACTCCGCTATGGCCATCGACAGTGCAGCGTACCGCACCGGCATGCGCCTTGGGGTCATCGCCGCGATAGTGAACCGTGTACCCCCAGCCGAAGACTGACAGATCGATCCGGTGTTCATCCCGCCCATTCAGCTCGACGGCTTCGATCCGAGAACCGAACGGATGAACCCTGACGCTATACACGCCGGCCGGCAAATCGACAAACCGATAGGCACCGTCTTCGCGGGCCAGTGTGACCCATTCTTCACCGTCAGCGGCGCGAACCACCATCACGACCGCACCCGCACCCCCGCGCACCGTCCCGCGGATGATGCTGTTGCTGATCGATGCTCGCTCCCGGGACAGATCGAAGTTGAGGAAGACGTTTTGCTGCTCGGCGGTCAGATTGAGTTCCTGAATAATGTCCGTATCGGCGACGCGGACGCGATAGCTGCCCGGCACCACGTCGACAAACACGAAACGGTCATCACCGTCAAGACGCGCTTGCGCGACTTCAACACTATCCTGCTCGAGCGTCAGTCGACGCCGGTCGGCAGCGTGGTAGACTGTGCCGCGCACGGTGATCGTTGTGCGATCCGGGGGAGCATCTCGTCGACGGGCTGTCTTTGGCTCAGCGCGTAGGGCCCGCACAATGGGCAGTGCACCGTTGGGCCAGCGGTCGCTGTACCAGGAATGGCCTTCCCACCAGTCGCTACTGCTGCCGAGTTGCCGATTGGCAATCAGCCAAAAGGCCGTGCAGAAGAAGAATTCCGGCGCCTGTTCAAATCGCCGGCTCGTCCCCATCATAATGCGACAACCTTCCAACGTCTGCGCCATGTGCAGATCGGGCGTCACGGCTGGGTAACGGGGATCGGTGTCCTCGCCCACGATATAGCCGCACGCGGTTGAGAGTATGGGAATGCTTCTGCCGAGATGGTGTTGATTGAGAGCGTCGAAGTGATTGTAGGCCAGCCAACAATCGTGGTCGGAGTCGATCGAGGCTCCTGGATTCGCGCGGCCCAATCGCAACCGGTTGACTTCATAGAGGGTGCGCCCGCGCCAGGCACTGTCACCCCAGTTCTCTTCCGCCACGACCTGATAAAAGCGCTCCGTAAAGGCAGCACCCTCCTGGTTACCGATGTCGTAGGGATAATCTAGGGGTCGATTGCGCGGGTAGTTGTGAATGGCCTGCCAGACGGGGCCGTCAAAGAGGTCGCGGCGCCCAAGTTGGACGATCGTGCCCACCAGGTCCCAGTCGCTCCCGCCGGATAGAGCGGGAATTGACGGCATGCCGCCACGTTCCAGGATCATTTCAATGTTGGCGATGGTGTCTTCAGCCACAACTTTGACAGCGCCGTGGGGGCGGCGTCCCCCCTTCCACTCCGCGTCGCTATCAGGTTCGTTGTTGAACTCAAAATAGCGCGCGCCGGCACGCACCAAGGAATCGACATAGACGAGTTCACGCACACCGAGCCGTCCCGGATTCGGATCGGGGCGAAATAGACGTACGATCGGCATTATGCCCTCGGCGAGCAAGAGCTCCACGAGATCCTGCGCGCCGTCATGGTTGGGCAGCTTTACCCATTTTACGCCAAGCGCCTTCAGCTCCGGGAGCCAATACTCCCGGATACGGCTGACACCCACGGCAGTGGGATAGCCCGTCACCCAGTGGATGCCGATGCCGGTATCGTCTTCGGGACGCGGGTATTCGTGCAGTTCCATGACGTCGTTTCTTTGATGTGCCGCAATCGGAAGACATGCGTTCTGGCCACAACGAACGGATTGATTATAGCAACAAGCAAGCCAATCAGTGAAGCAGTCGTCATGCCCAATGAAAACGCCGCAAACTTCACGGCCGCGACAACTGCCCAACGTCGCCGACCTGCGGAGGGCGATGGCGGCTCATTTGAGCGTAGGATAGTTTGCCGACGCCTCTCAAATACGGTATCGTAACGCTGAACTGTCGGGTTTCGTGGATGTCGATCCAGGCGCTGAAAACGCAGGGTTTCCGAGCGCTCATTGAAGGCGATCTTACCGTCCATTCGTCGGAAGAGGGTCAGAATCGACGAATGCTCTTTCTCTGATAGAGACGACCCTCAAATATTGGACCATGTGTCCATGAGCAGATCGCAAGTGAGCGTGCCCGCACAGATGTAGCGTCGAGATTCACCATGTATCAGCGACTCCCACATGCGGTCGTTGTTCACGCCATAGACTGAGGTGACGGATGGAGATCGTCCAATCGATTACCGAACGCGTACTGGGAAACGTACGCCAGGTGATCTTAGGAAAAGACAGTGAAATTCGCCTGACCTTACTGGCCCTGCTGTGTGAAGGACATGTACTGATCGAAGATGTGCCCGGTGTGGGCAAGACCATGTTGGCGCGTGCCATTGCCCGCAGCATCGGCTGCACCTTTCGTCGCATCCAGTTCACGCCTGACATGCTGCCCAGCGACGTGACCGGCGTCAGCATCTTCAACCAGAAGAGCATGGAGTTCGAGTTTAGACCGGGGCCCATTATGGCTCAGATCGTGCTGGCGGACGAGATCAATCGCGCCACACCAAAAACGCAGTCCGCGTTGCTCGAGGCCATGGAAGAACGACAGGTTACCGTAGACGGTACCACCTATATGCTGGACCGTCCGTTCCTGGTATTGTCGACCCAAAACCCGATTGAGTACGAGGGTACGTTTCCCCTTGCCTGAAGCACAGGTCGATCGATTTATGTTGCGCATTCACCTCGGATATCCGTCCAAGGAACACGAAATTGACGTACTAAACCGTCAGGCGGACCACCATCCGATCCAGGATCTGCAGCAGGCCGTCACAGTTGACGAACTGATGCAGGCGCAAAGTGCGATCAGTGAAATCTATGTAGACGATCTGGTCAAGAGCTACATTGTCGATCTGGTGACGACGACGCGTGATCATCCTGAGATCTATCTCGGTGCGAGCCCACGCGGCAGCCTGGCCCTGTTTAAGACCTCGCGTGCGTGGGCCGCGCTTGACGGACGCGATTACGTGCTCCCGGATGACGTCAAGAGGCTGGCGATTCCGGCCCTTGCCCACCGGCTCATCGTCAGTCCATCTGCCCGCATCAAGAACATCACGTCAGAGCAGGTCGTGGAGGATGCCTTGCGCCACACGCCGGTGCCCGGGGCACGTGCCAAACTACGCTGACCTATGGATGGCAGACTGTTGCCAAGTGTCGGTACTTTGATGTCGATTACCAGGAAAATATTATCCCGATGCGCATGTCATCACGCGCGATCTTCTTGATTCTTGCCGCCGTGTTGGCGTGGATTCTCGCCTTCAATTCCGGTCGCGACATCGCGTACAGCCTTGCATACCTGCTGTCCGGAACGCTGGTTCTCAGCTACTTCTGGGCCCGTGCGAGTATCCGTGGACTCCATTTGCGTCGTTTCACACGCAATCGTCGAAGCCAGGTCGGCCAGTTTGCTGAAGAGCAGTTTGAGATCTCGAACCGCAGCGCGCTGCCGAAGCTATGGCTCGAGGTGGAAGACTACTCCAATCTTCCTTGGCACGAATCCGCACGACGGGTGGTCAGCAGTCTGGGTCGCAAAAAGACGTTTCGCTGGCAGGTGCGCACTCTCTGCACGCAGCGCGGTCGATTCCGCCTCGGTCCAATGTCCATTCATAGCGGTGATCCGCTCGGCGTCTTTGGCGTCTCCCAAGATCTTGCCAACACATCCTATATCGTGGTCTATCCGCTGGCAGTTGAACTGACCTCCTTCGAACCATCGATTTCGGACATGGCAGGCGGGGAAACCCATCATCGTCGCACCTATCAGATGACCACGAACGCCGCCGGTATCCGTGAATATGCGCCAGGCGACAGTTTGAACCGCATCCATTGGCCCTCAACTGCGCGTATGCGCAGATTGATCACGAAAGAGTTTGAGCTTGATCCGACAGCCGACATCTGGCTCTATCTGGACTTGAATCAGGAAACGGTTGCAGGTCTACAGTGGCAGCCCAAAGCACCCGAATATGGACTTTTCGCACTGCCGCGAGACGAACGCAAACGCACCTCACGGATCGAACTTCCGCCGATTACGACCGAATATTCGGTGACCATAACAGCGAGCCTTGCGCGCTTCTTTCTACTACGCAACCGTGCGGTAGGCGTAAATAGCCAGGGACGCACACGCGAATTTCTGCAGGCTGACCGTGGAGAACGGCAACTGAACAAGATCATGGAGGCGTTGGCGGTGGTCGATGCCCGCGGTGATCTTCCGTTTTCGCAGCTGATTGCAACGGATGGAATCCGTCTGAATCGCAACGATACGCTCTTGGCGATTTCGGCAGATGCCAATCCGGAATGGGTCACAGCCCTACAGGTCCTACAGCGCCGCGGCGTCAATAGCATTGCTGTGATCGTCGACGCCGGAACTTTTGGGCGACCCGTCACCTACGCAAGCGTGCTTGCACAACTTGAAGCGACCGGTATTCCGAGCTATCTTGTGCGTCGTAACGATCCAATTGACTCGGCCCTCAGCCAACCGTTCCGCAATACGACCGCACGCACCTACGGTTCTCTCGGCTGAGATCGATGGATTAGGAAGCGCCATCCAACGCTACTGCTTGCTCTTTCAGTATTTGCCCGATGCCTTTTTCCGCTAGATCGAGCATGGCATTGAGCTCTGAACGTTGGTACGGCTCGCCTTCTGCCGTGCCTTGGACTTCCACATACCGACCATCCGCGGTCATCACGACATTGAAATCCACATCGGCGTTGAGATCCAGTTGATAGTCCAGATCCAGATATGCTTTGCCCTGCAACATCCCGACGCTAACGGCTGCAATGGCCTGCACGATCGGATCCCGAGCGATTGTCCCTTTGGCGACGAGCCTACGACAAGCCAGCGCGAGCGCAACATAGCCGCCGTTGATCGCGGCCGTTCTTGTCCCGCCGTCCGCCTGAAGCACATCGCAGTCGACGATGATCTGCCGTTCTCCAAGCGCGTGCAAATCGACTGCTCCGCGCAGACTACGCGCGACCAGACGTTTGATCTCTTGCGTCCGGCCGCGAGGCATTGTCGTCTCGCGCGAAGTACGATTCTGTGTGCTGCCGGGAAGCATGGCATATTCTGCCGTAACCCAGCCGTGCCGCTTCGCGGAGTAGCGCAACCAGCGGGGAAGCGACTCCTGCACTGAGGCATTGCAGAGGACCTTGGTCCTCCCCATGCTCACCAATACTGACCCGGCAGGGTAGATCACGTAGTCGAGTTCAAAGCACAGAGTACGCAATTCATCATGTGCGCGGTCGGATACTGACACGTGTGCCTCCGATAACTTGATAACAGTCGTCACAAAAAAAGCCCTTCGTCGACGAAGGGCTTTCCATCTTGAGTGGAGCTAAAGGGATTCGAACCCTTGACCTCTACAATGCCATTGTAGCGCTCTCCCAGCTGAGCTATAGCCCCAAGAAGCAAACCATATTCTATTGATTTTCGCTGTTCCGTCAAGTGTACCGACAGTTCAGACGTATGTAACGCTCAGAACAGATTTGCACGAACCGGCGCCGACAGTGGAGCTGAGGGGATTCGAACCCCTGACCTCTACAGTGCGATTGTAGCGCTCTCCCAGCTGAGCTACAGCCCCGCTCAACAACAAGAGCGTATTATAGCGAACGCGTCAGCACGCGTCAAAACAGATCCCCCCTGGGCGACCGACGGCGCGCTGGAAATTACCGAGGTCGACGGCGCCAGTGGCTACCCCTTGGTCTATGACGTGAGTGGACAGGCGCCCCAGGTCGCCCGCTACAGCCTGGCGGACCAGCCCTATCTGACCGGCGAGCACCTGGCCATTGAAGAGCCGCACGTCTATTGCGACATCATGGATCTGGTCGATGCCGTCCGTGACGACCGTGCACCCTGCGCACGCGGTGAGCAGGCACGCCATGTGGTTGAGATCATCGAGAAGGCGCGTATCGCCGTCGATACCGGAGAAGCACAAACACTGACGAGCACGTTCTAAACCGAAATCCTGATGAAAACACGAGTTACGTAGGTCGGGCATCCTTGCCCGACACGGTTGGAGTACGACGATCAGTCAGGTAGGAGAGCGGCCGGGCAGGGATGCGCCGACCTACAGACTCATGATCTCGTAGCGTTGTCGGTTTGGTACGGCAGAGGCCGGCGTAATGGTCTGCCGCAACATATTCCGCAGATTGCCGTTTATTTATCACTAAAAATTGCAGGTTGACCAGTCAATGCGGCTGAAGTACGATTTTAGTACTCAGTGAGGGTTTTGTACGATCCATTCCCCCTAAGTCAGTTCCCAAAAAATTTGAGCCGCAGAGCTATGGCCCTTCCGCGCATTTTCTCATCCAGCCAAATAGATCACGAGCATGTCTGATGCACTTTTCTCGACTTTAGTGTTGGTATAGATTCGCGTATTGGCGACCTGACCGTCATGAAGTAGAAACAACTACGGCACGAGTATTAGGAGGTGCGCAGCAGAGCCTAGAGTATGTATTGCCTTCACTGTACGATTCAGCATTTCAATTCGTTGAATTCCGGATATCCATACAATAAGGAGTAAATCTCTATGGACCGCAAGTTTTCCCGACGGCAGTTCCTTCAATACACGGGCATGGCGGCCGGTGCAACTGCATTGGCCGCATGTGCTGCCCCAGCCGCCGCGCCGCGCTGGCGGCGATGGAGCAGCCGCACCAGCCGCTGAGGGGCAGGTTTTGGAGGCTTGGTCACGCATGACCGGTTTGGCAGAAGAATCGACCAAAGGCATTTTCGACATCTACAACGAGCAGAATGACCTGGGATCGACAGTTGAGTTTGTCTTCATTGCCCAGACCCAAGGCAGCCAGGCCGATGAAAAGCTGCTGACAGCCGTTGCCGGCGGCAATCCGCCTCCGCTCTACTATGCAGATCGCTTCACCGTGCCACAGTTTGCGCAGCAGGGCTTCTTCACCGAGATTACCGACTTTGCCGACGCGGCAGGCGTGAGCGAAGAAGACTACTACCCATTTGCGTGGGAAGAGACTGTCTACCAGGACGGCATCTATGCGCTCTCGTTCGACACCGACACTCGCGGCATCTGGTGGAACAAGGACATCTTCGAGGAGGTCGGTCTCGATCCGGAGAACACCGCCGACCAACCTCGACGAACTGCGCGCAGATAACCGAGGCGCTGACCGTTCGCGACGACAATGGTCGCATCACCCGCTACGGCTTCAATCCCATCTACGATCAGGCCTGGCTCTACACGTGGGGATTCGACTTTGGCGGCGAGTTCCAGGATCCGGAGACCAAGGCGTATCACCTTCGCCCATCCCAAGAACATCGAGGCCATGGAATTTGTTCAAGTCCTTCGTCGACGAGATCGGCGTGGAGGAGCTCGACGCCATGCTCGCGGCCTGCGCCGGCGGCGCCTGTAACGATGCCAACGACTACTTCTGGACCGGCCAGTCGGCCATGACCTGCAGCGGCAACTGGAAGGTGGCCCAGATCCCATCGTTACAAGCCGGATGGCAATTACGGCGTGGCGCCCATGCCCGGTCCGGATGGCCCCGCGCCCCATGCAAGCTGGGCCGGTGGCTGGAGTTGGGCGATTCCCATGGGCACCGAAGATGTGGCCACCGCGTTTGACGCCCTGAACTTCCTCTGTGGCCCGGAAGGCCAGTTGAAGTACAACAAGGATACGGCCCACATCCCCACCAACATCGAGGCGTCTGCAGGATCCGTTCTTCCGCGAGGATCCGCTGCATGCCGTCTTCATGGACCTGCTGCCGGTCTCCCACACACGTCCGCCGATTCCATTGGGCAGCAAGCTCTGGGACCTGCAGTTCACGGCCTTCCGTGATGAGATTCCGCACGGCACCAAGACGCCCGAGCAGGCGCTGACCGATATCGACGAGACGATCAATCCCGAACTCGAAGAACTCGGTTTCTTCGGCTAAGGTTTGGCTTGGTGAGATCTTTCGCAATGTAACTGATTCGTGCGACCGGCGCTGTTGGATCGTCCTGCTCGAGACAGCGCCGGTGCAGCCGTGCAATTATCTGTCGAGGTAGCACATTATGGCGAGTCTAACCGAAACTGCAAGACTCCCGCGACCGCCGGCTGACCCAGAAGACCCGCAATACGATCAATGGGCTTCTCTTTGCCTCTCCTTGGTTGCTGGGGCTTTCCATGTTTTGGATCTATCCGACGATCGCCTCCGCCTACTACAGCTTCACCCAATTTAACGCCGTCCAGACGCCACGTTGGGTGGGTCTTCAACAATTACATCGAACTCTTCACCCAGGACGATGTGTTCTGGATGGCCGTCTACAACACCCTCTACTTCGCGGTTGTTTCGATCCCGCTGGCGATCATCTTTGCCTTTGGCTTGGCGCTGATGCTCAACGCCAAGATCAGGGGCCAGGTCGTCTATCGCACCATCTATTTTCTGCCCACACTTGGTGCCCGAAGTGGCGCTGGCGTTGGTCTGGGTCTACCTCTTCACGCCGGGAACAGGCATTGTCAATCTGCCCTTTCAGCTGGCTGGGCCTTCGCGGTCCGTGCTGGCTGACCTGTCCAGCCTGGTCCACGCCAGACCATTATGCTGCTGGCGCTCTGGATCATCGGCCAACAGATCATTCTCTATCTGGCCGGCCTTCAGGATGTGCCGCAGGATCTCTACGATGCCGCTGACGTCGACGGGGCCAACTTCCGGCACAAGTTTCGCAACGTGACCTTGCCCATGCTGACGCCGGTGATCTTTTTCCATCTGGTCACATCGGTCATCGGCGCCCTGCAATTTTTTACTGTGCCCTATCATCATGACCGGCGGCACCGGCTTTCCCGGCGGCAGCACCATGTTCTATTCGATCTATCTCTACAAGAATGCCTTTCAATACTTCCAGATGGGGTATGCCTCGGCCATGGCTTGGCTGCTCTTTATGGTCACGTTGCTCATCACATTGGTCATCTTCCGTTCGGCACGGCTGTGGGTATTCTACGGCGGTATCAGGATTGATCGACAGACCAATTGTCCTCTTTGATTGACGCACTAAGAAAGTAGCTCGACTTTCTACTATGGCTGTTGAAACGAAACAAGCACCACAGACACCGACCCGTCGGAGCAGTTGGCTGACCCAGAAAACGCGTACGAGAGTCGACGCGCAGCGTCCTCACCCATGCCGCACTGATCCCAGCTGCGCTTTTCTTTATGCTGCCTTTCTTGTGGATGTTCTCCACATCGCTCAAATCGGACGAGATGTTCTATGCCTATCCACCCATCTGGATTCCCCTTCCACCCAACTGGATGAACTATCCAAACGCAGTGACCTACATCCCCTTCTTTCTCTACCTGCGCAACACATTGACCATTGCCGTCTTTGCCACCATCGGCGCGATTATTTCCTGTTCCATGGTGGCCTACAGCCTGGCCCGCATCCCGTGGCCCGGCCGCAACATCCTCTTCATCGCCACAGTGGCAACGCTGATGTTGCCCTTTCAGGTGACCCTGATTCCGCTCTTCCTGGTCTTCAAGAATCTGGGTTGGGTAGGCGATTTTCGCCCTCTGATTGTGCCCCACTTCTTCGGCGGCGCACTCTACATCTTTCTGCTGCGCCAGTTCTTCATGACCATTCCCATGGAACTTTCAGAAGCCGCTCGCATTGACGGCGCCAGCGAATTGCGCATCTACTGGTCCATTATATTGCCGCTGGCCAAACCGGCATTGGCCACTGTGGCTATCTTCGAGTTCATCGCCCGTTGGCGCGATTATTTGGGTCCGCTCATCTATCTTAACGACCAAGAATATTTCACACTTTCGCTGGGTCTCTACCAATACAGCTCCCAATATGGTCGCGAGTGGGGACTGTTGATGGCAGCGTCCGTGTTGATCACATTGCCCATCATCATGCTCTTTTTCTTTCTGCAGAAGACCTTCGTACAGGGGATTGCGCTCACCGGTATCAAGGGATAGTCATGCACGTTCCACGCTTTCGGCCGGGGCAGCCCTACTCGCGTAACGGGCTGTCCCGGTCTGCGCGTCGATCTCGGCAAAACAAGTGGCACAGGAGAAAATGAATGGCTGACCATGACATCAAACTAGCGATGATCGGCTGTGGCAGCATTGCCCACCGCCACGTTTTGGCCATGAAAGACCTTAAGAATCGTGATCGCGGCGGCTTCAGCGTGACGGCCGTCTGCGATGCCAATGAGGCAGCCGCCCAGGAATTGGCAGCAAAACTGGAGAGCGAGTTCGGGCTCAGGCCAGTGGTCTACACTGACTACCAGCGAGCTTCTCGAGCAAGGAACGCTTTGACGGCGCCGACCTCTGTCTGCCCCACGGTCTCCACCACACCGTCACCATCGATTGTCTGGAAGCGGGCGTTGACGTGCTCTGCGAAAAACCCATCGGCGTCACGGTCAAGGCCGGTCGTCTCATGGCGGAGGCCGCGGACAGGACCGGCCGCGTACTCTCCATTGCCGTGCCTCACCGCCGGCAACCGGGCCAACGCGCCGCGCATTGGGTCTTTCAGGACAGCAAGCTGATCGGCGAACCGCTGACCTTCTTTCACCACTATACGCGCCCACCCGCGCCGCAAGTCGAAGACGGACCGCTGCCTGCCCAAGGTCGTCTGGCGGCGCAACCGCATGATGTCCGGCGGCGGCATGACCCTCGACAGCGGTTTTCACTACTGTGACAGCATGCACTATTTCTTCGGCGACCTGGAGAAGGTCTACGCCGAGATGCGTGAACTGAGTTCGGGCACATCGCGAACCGTCCAGGAGCGGCCGGAAGATACCATCTTTGTGACGTTGACCTTCAAGAGCGGAGTCGTCGGCAGCTGGGCGTGGAGTGTGGCCGCTGCGGGAAGGCCTCATTGTAGTGTGGTCTTTCACGGCAGCGAAGGCTCCCTGGAAGATAGGACCGAGAGCCGGTTTCGCATCTTTCATCTCTTTGAACGCCGGCCGGACCAGATCGAGGCAGGAGAGCTGGTGCGTGCGGATGGGACCGTCTATTCGCTGGCCGAGGTGGAGCAGATGCATCTGGATTCGCTCAGCGACGCCGCAAGGGAAGCGCTCTATCCGGGCGGCACAGATGACGGTTTTGCGATCGAGATCTGGGACTTTTTGGAGGTATTGCGGGGCAATCGCGTCAAGCCGGAGGTGAACGGCTGGGAAGGGCTACGATCGCTGGCTATCGGCGACGCGATCTATGAATCGGCCTTCAGCGGCGAGATCGTCTACGTCGACGACGTGCTCTCCGGCAAGGTCAACACCTTCCAACAGCCGATCGACGATCATTGGGGGCTGTAGACCGAACGCATCACTAAACCGAAATCCGTATGAAAACACGATTCTTGTAGGTCGGGCATCCTTGCCCGACTCGGTTGGAGTACCACGATCAGTCAGGTTGGAGAGAGCAGTCGGGCAGGGATGCGCCGACCTACGAACTCATGATCTCGTAGTGCCGTCAGTTTAGGCTGTTCCAAAGAATTAAGTCCCCTAGTGCGTAGGGGCGTGCCCTTGCGGCCGCCCGCTGTGGTCAGGCCGAGTGCGGGCGGGCGCAAGACCCGCCCCTACGCCACCGGTGTTTATTTTCTTGGAACGGCCTTAGTTGAAAGAAGCCAAAGATTCACACAGATGGACACAGAAAATAGCTGATTTTGCCCTGAGGCCTTGTTTCCGATCGCCGTCGGGATGATTGACATACCATCCGAACCCATCTGTGTGAATCTTTGTCCATCTGTGGCAGAAACGAACTTCTTGCAGCAGCGTCACCTGTGGCTCTTGTCCAATCTTTGGCAACGACGAGGAAGGCTCAATGAAACTCGGTATCGACTGTTTTGGCCTACGGTTCAACGATTGGGACGCGTTCCAGTTGCTTGAATATGCCGCCCAGATCGGCGTTGACGTGGTTCACTTCTCCGAACACGAACCGCTGGAGAGCCTCGAATCCGCCTACTTACGGCGTGTGAAAGATCGAGCCGGCGAACTTGGTGTCGCCATTGAAATGGGCATGTGGTCCATCTGCCCGACATCGACGTCGTTCCGCAGCGAACTCGGCACGGCGGTCGAGCAGTTGAGCCGCATGCTCGACGCCGCCCATACGGTCGGGTCGCCGGCGTTGCGCTGCATCCTAGGCACCAACGCCGACCGCCACACCGAACGGCCGTTGGCGGCCCACATGCAGGCGACGATCGAGACCTGCCACGCAGCGCGCGATCAGGCCCTGGATCTGGGCATCAAGATCGCGATCGAAAACCATGCCGGCGATATGCAGGGACGCGAACTCCGTTGGCTGATCGAAGAAGCCGGGCCCGAGTATGTAGGCGCCTGCATCGACGCGGGCAATCCGCTCTGGGTGGCCGAAAGCCCGTTCGTGACGCTGGACCATCTGGCGCCTTACATTGTCATGAGCCATATCCGCGATACGGTTGTGTCCCCCCACCCAAAGGGCGCCGTCGCCCAGTGGGTGCCCATGGGCGACGGCAACATCGGCATGGACCGTTGGGCGCGACGTTACCTGGACGAGTGTCCGCATGCCAATTTCACGTTGGAGATCATTACCAGCCTGCCGCCCAAGGTGCTCAACTATATCGAACCCGGGTTCTGGGACGCGTACCCGGAGACGCGGGCTGCAGAGTTCGCCCGGTTTCTGGCCCTGGTTCCCGGCACTGAACCATACACAGAGCCGATTCTGACAGCGTCATGGGAAGAGATCTCTCCCGTCTATCGAGCCGCCCTCGCCGAGCAACAGCGCAAACAGGTTGAGAAGAGTGTACGCTACTGCCGCGAAGTGCTGTGCATCTAGGCCAAACCCGGGCAACAAGTATCCCAAACCGTAGGGTGCGACTCTTGCCGTCGCCCGTTGGCGTCAAACGCGAACAAACCGTTTTGAAGACACCCAACGAAGAGGAAACATCATGACAAACAAGCTCCGTGCTCACTATGTCCTCAGCACCCACTGGGACCGCGAGTGGTATCAGTCATTTCAGAACTACCGCTACCAACTGGTGGCGCTACTGGATCAGATCATCGAGGGACTGGAGAACGGGCGCCTGCGTGGGCCGTTCCAGACCGATGGACAGGCCATCATATTGGAGGATTATCTCGAGATTCGACCAGAGCCGGCATGACCAGCTCATACGGTTGGCCCAGGCCGGCAAGCTTGTCATCGGCCCGTGGTACGTGTTGCCGGATGAATTCCTGGTCTCGGGCGAGTCTTTGGTGCGCAACATTCGGCTCGGCCGCGAAATCGCGCGCAGCTACGGGGTCGAACCGTCCCAGGCCGGCTTCGTCTGCGATCTCTTCGGCCACAACAGCCAGATGCCGCAAATCCTGGCAGGGTTCGGTATCCAGGGCGGCTTTCTCTGGCGCGGCCTGAACCACACCCAAACGCGCCATGTGCGCTGGCGCGGCGCCGACGGGTCGGAACTGATCTGCTATCGCTTCCCCAACGGCGGCTACTGTGACTACACCTTCGAGGTCCGGCATGCCCGCGAGCATGATCAGCAGACTTCGACGAAGCAAGTCAAGCAAGATCTCCAGCGCTATCTGGAATATGAGGCCGAACACACCGAGGTGGATCCCATCTTGCTCTTCGACGGCGGCGATCACGAGGAATGGGATCAGGAGGTCTACGCGTCCATGGTTGCGTTCATGGACACAGACAGCGATGACTTCGAGATCGTGCACACCAGCCTCGATGCCTATCTCGACGAAATGCTGCCGCAAGCGGAACGGATCAACACGGTGGTGACAGGCGAGCTGCGCGAGCCGGGCACGATTCCTGAAGACCAGCAGTGGGTGATCCCAGGCGTGCTCTCCAGCCGCGTCTGGATCAAACAGGCCAATGCGGAATGCCAGACACTGCTTTGCCAATGGGCCGAACCCACTGCTACTTGGGCACATCATGCCCTGGGCACTGCATACCCCCAAGGGTTCCTGGATGTCGCCTGGAAGTGGCTGCTCAAGAACCATCCCCACGATTCAATCTGCGGCTGTAGCATCGATGTCGTCCACGAAGACATGAAATTTCGCTTCAGTCAGAGCCGCCAGATTGCAGACCGGCTGACCACGGAAGCCACGCGTACGTTGGCCGCAAATGTGGACGGCGAAATACCTGACGAGGAATTGCGCGTGGTGGTCTTCAACCCGTTGACATCACCCCTGGAAGAAACCGTAGAGCTGACGCTGCAAATTCCCGTCGACTGGCCACAGTTCAACGAGTTCTTCGGTTTTGAGCCCAAACCGGCTTTCCGCATCTATGCACGCTGAGGGCCGGGAGATTCCCTACCAACGCCTCAGCCAACGGACGAATCAGCTCAAAAAGCGGATCTATGCCACCAAGTTTCCCGAACCCTATCGTACCCATGATATCGGCGTCAGCTTGCCGTTGCAGATCCCGGCTTCAGGCTACACTACGTTGACCGTGCGCGCCGAAGCGGGAGGCCGGCCCACGCGCCACCCGACAACGCCCGGCTTGGCGACCAGCGAATGTTCTATGGCCAACGAGCACCTGTCGGTGACCATGAGAGCCAACGGGACATTGTCCTTGACCGACAGACGCAGCGGTCAAACCTATAGACGTCTGCTGACCCTCGAGGATTGCGCCGATATCGGTGACGGCTGGTACCACGGCCAGGCTGTCAACGACCAGACCTTTGTCTCCACCGCCGGTTCGGCAGCCGTAGCTCTGGTGCACGACGGTCCGTACCTCACCACCTTCCGCGTCCGCACGACCATGACCGTGCCCGCGACCTTCGACTTCGACGACCGCATGGCCCGTTCGGAACAGCTGACCTCGCTCGTCATCGACAGCAAAATCAGCCTGCGCCCGGGTGCGGACAGGCTCGAAGTCGAGAGCACCGTACACAACGTGGCCGAAGACCACCGCCTACGCGTGCTCTTCCCTACCGGCGCAGCGACCGAGACCTATCTTGCCGAAACGCCTTTTGATGTGGTCGAACGGCCCATCGCGCTTTCGGCAGACAATCATCTGTATCGAGAACTGGAGATCGAGACCAAACCGCAGCAGAATTGGACGGCCGTCTTCGATAGCGAGCGAGGCCTGGCTGTGATCGGCGACGGATTGTTGGAGTCGGCCATCCGCAACCAGGACGAACGCACGCTGGCCCTGACGCTCTTCCGCAGCACCCGCCGCACGGTCATGACCGACGGCGAGCCCGAAGGGCTGCTGCGTGGGACCATGACCTTTCGCTATTCGGATCGTTCCTCTGCAGGGCGAACCGGAACGCGCTCGACTGTGCAGGCTGGGCCGGCAGCTTTCGGCGGGCGTGCGCGAAGTCCAGTTGCGTCCTGCAGATTTGGCGTTGCACGGCTCCTCAGCGGCGCTGCCGCCGGAGGCAAGTTTCGTGGCCGTCGACGGTCACGTAGTCGTGAGCAGCACACGCCAGATCGACGATGGAATTGAGGTACGACTCTTCAACCCGGCGCCAATGCCGGTGGAAGCGACGATCCGTTTTGAGCACGGTGCGAGTTTCAGCCAGGTTCAGAGGGTAGACCTGGAAAGCAGGCCGCTTAGTGAAGCCGGCCTACTCTCCGGGAACCAGACAGCTCTGTCCGTCGAACCCAAGCAGGTCGTGACGCTACGGTTTACATGACGCACAGACCGGACCTACGTAGGTCACCCAGGGATGGGTGACGATGGCCGGACGCAGGGATGGCTCGCGGTGATCCCTGTTGTCTCGACTTGCGGGACTTGTCCGGCCGGAGACCGGACCTACGTAGGTCACCCATCCTTGGGTGACGACGGCCGGACGCGGAGAATAGATCAGACCTTGACCCGGCGTACGATCTCCCTCAGCACGCTCTCGAAGTCGTTGCCGGCGGCGGTAAAGGCTTCGTTGCTGATCACTAGCGGCGCGCCGAAGACCACGATCTCCGCGCCCATCTCCAACGTCTGCAACGCCTGCTCGATGGAGAGACCACCCACCGCCTGCACGGGAATATCCACAGCCGCCAACACGCCGGGCAGATCGTTTAATGGGCTAAGACCAGGCACCATGTTGCGCTCGTCAAAGCCGGTGTGCACGATGATATAGTCGACGCCCAGATCCTGCGCCCGCCTTGCTCGGCCCGGCATGTCGGGGCAAAGCATGACGTCGCACATAACCTTGCCGCCGTGTTTCTCGGCCATCTTGACCTGCTCGATGATGCTGGCATCGTGCGCCTGCCCCATGACGACGACCATATCGGCGCCGGCCTTGAACATCATCTCGGCCTCCAGACCGGCACCATCCATGGTTTTGAGATCGGCGACAATGGGATGATCGGGAAACGCGCTCGCAACGCCCGCACACAGTGCAACCCTTCCGCCAGGATCAGCGGCGTGCCCGCCTCCAGCCAGTCGACACCGGCACGTACCGCCGCGCCGGCCAGTTTCAGAGCCTCTTCGTTGGACGTAACATCCAGTGAAACTTGGATAATCGGATCCATCATATCCCCTTTCTTAGAGCCACAGACGTACACAGATTCAGACAGATGGGTTCAGATGTTTTGTCATTCATCCTGACAGCCATCGGAAACAAGGCCTCAGGACAAGATCAATCATTATCTGTGTTCATCTGTGGCCAATCGTTTACCCGAACTTGATCACAGACTTCACATTCTCGCCTTCTTCCATTTTGGCGAACGCGATCTCCCACTCGTCGAGGCCGTAGACCCCGCCGATGACCGGATCCAGATTGAGCTTGCCGCCGGCCATCAGCTGGATTACCCGCTCCCAGGTCTTGAAGGTGTGGCTAAACGAGCCCTGCAATGTAGCGGCCTTCTGCACCAATGGGTCCAAGTTGAAGTTCAGCGGCTGCGGACCCCAGCCGATCTTGGTGATCCGGCCGTTGGGGCGCACCAGCGCCATGGATTGCTGGAGCGCCGCGCTGACGCCTGTGCAGTCCACCACCAGGTCGGCGCCGAAGCCGTCGCCCAATTGCTGCACCAAGGCAACAGGATCCTGACGCTGGATGTTGAGCGTATAGTCGGCACCCAGTTCGGACGCCACCTCCAGCCGATGTTCGTCGACATCCGTACCCAGGACGACGATGGGGCCGGCCCCGCGCAGCCGCGCCACCTGAAGCGCCATGATGCCGATGGGGCCAGGGCCCTGAATCACGGTCAGGTCGCCCGGCTTGATGGTTGTCTTCTCTACCAACGCATTCATGGCCACACAGACCGGCTCAGTCAACGCGGCGTATTCAAAGGAGAGACCCTCCGGCATCCGGTGCAGGATCTGCGGCCGGGCAGCCACATAGTTTGTCATGCTGCCGTCGATCAGCGCGCCGTATCCTAACCGCTCCGGGCAGAGGTTGTAGTCGCCGCCCATGCAGTAGACACACCGGCCACAGACCTGGGCCGCGGTTTCGCATGCCACCCGATCACCCACCTTCCAGCCGGTCACGTCCGCACCCACTTCCGCCACCACGCCTGAAAACTCGTGGCCCAGCACCAGCGGCAGCACAGTCTCCCAACTCTGCTGATCGCGCCACATGTGCACGTCGCTGCCGCAGACACCGACGGCCTTGACCTCCAGCAATACCTGACTGGAGTCAATCGCCGGCTCCGGCACATCACGCACCTCAACTGCGCCGTCTTCATACGCGTATTTGACGATTGCTTTCATATCGGTTTCCTCGCTTGGTGGGTGAACTAGGACTCGTCACGGCCAAACCCGGTTCGACCATCTCCTGTCCGGGTCTCTATCGCGTCACTTGCACCCATGTTGACTCTCTCGCCGCCCGGTAAAACGCCTCCATGACGGCGCTGCGTGCCGCGGCCTCGCGGGCGGTCACCAGCGGGACGTCAGCTTTGCCGCCGACCGCGTCCAGGAAGAGTTCGAAGGCGTGGGGCCATTCTTCCGGCAGGTCGGTCCAGGGGGATTCGCCGTCCGCACCGTCGACAAGTTCGCTCTTGAAAAAGAGTTCGCCGTTGCGAACATAGGCGTGACCTTGCGTACCGCTCAAGACCAGGCTGATCGGGTGCGTGACATCCACCCAACCCGCCGCGATGCTGCCGAGCACGCCGTTGTCGAAGAGCATCAGGCCCTCACCGTACTCGTCACAGCCGTCGTAGTTGTCCACCGCAACATCTACATAGCCGGTCAAGCGCGCGACATCACCCATCACCCACATCATGATGTCGAGCGAATGGGTGCCCAGATCGCCGAAGGCGCCGACGCCCGCTTGTGTGGGATCGGTCATCCACATCCATCCCTTGTCGAACCAGCGGCCGAGTGAACCAGCGTGACAGTTGGTATGGCGGAAGCGGGTGATCTGACCGAACTGGCCGTCGGCGACGGCTTGACGCACGAACTGATGTACAGGATTGCCGCGCATGAAGTAGCCGGTTTGGAAGAGCACACCTGCTTGTTCGATGGCAGCCGCCATTCGATCGGCGTCGGCCGCGGCCATACCCAACGGCTTTTCGACAAACATGTGCTTGCCTGCCGCGGCGGCAGGCAACACCAGTTTCTCATGCAGGTTCGTCTCGGAGCAGACGATCACGGCCGACGTATGGTCATCAGCCCAGATGTCGGCCACATCCGCAACGACCGGGGCGCCAAGTTCGGCGGCGTTGTGCGCGGCACGATCGGCGTCGTGATCCCATACGCCGGTCACGACCACGTCATCGCGGGCCTGCACGCGCCGGACAAAGCCTGGTGTATGGATATGCGCACATCCGACCAGGGCGACGTTGATTGTCATCTCGTTCTCCTCATATGCGTGGATTTGGTTAGGATTGACTGCAATGATTCCATTTGCGAGTCGGATCTGTCAATGTTGCGGTCCGCAGATCTTTTGTGCCGTGGGCATATGCCGATTGAAACGCCAAAACAGCCACGCGCCGGCAGATATTGAGGCAGCGAACGTCAAGTTTTACGGAAAATCGAAGTTTGACCTGCCAACACATTTTCGTTAAGATGGTAAGCGCTAAACCCAATACTACCTAACCAGAGACAGATCTTGGCCAGTTCCATCCCCGGACTCGCCCAAGTTGATCCACAATCAAACTCAATCATCAGTTCGATTTCGATGAAGTCGTGTTCAGTTATGTCGACAGACTATGTGATCGAGTTCGATACTCCGGGTGATACGCCATCGCATTAGCCCAATGGCGTTGCCGATAGTTTTTGCTTCGTGTTCCAATCTACCATTGCGGTGTCTGCACCTAGAGCAGACACCACGAATTCGCGAAGGAGGATTCGCTCTGATGCACAAAAAGGCTCGTTTTTCCATCCTGATCGGCCTGGTGCTGGTCATCGCACTGGTCCTGGCGGCCTGTGGCGGCCGTGGTGGTGATGAGGCGGCCCCGGCCGAAGAAGCGGCCCCGGCCGAAGAAGCTGCCCCGGCTGAGGAGGCTGCCGCCGAACCGACCGAAGCCCCGGCCGAGGAAGCTGCCCCGGCTGAGGAAGCCGCCGCCGAACCGACCGAAGCCCCGGCCGAGGAAGCTGCCCCAGCCGCGAGCGAAGGCAGCGAACGCTCCAAGACCCTCATCATGGATATCGACGGCGGTCGCGTGGCCGATCCCGAAGCTGTGGAATCCCCTTGTACCCGGCTGGCGCATGGATGCCGGCTTCCAACCAGGTCAATTCTTGAGCCGCTCTTCATCCTCAACTACCAGACCGGCGAGATTGACCCGTGGCTGGGCGAAGAGATGACCAGCAACGAGACATTTGACGTCTGGACCCTGAAGCTGCGCGATGGCATCAAGTGGTCGGACGGCGAGGTCCTTAACGCCGACGATGTCGTCTTCACCATCAACCTGCTGCTTGGACAACATCGAACTGAACAATGCGGCCGGGCTCCAGACATGGGTGGAAAGTGTCGAGAAGATCGATGACCTGACCGTCCAGTTCAACCTGACCAACCCCAATCCACGCTTCCAACTGGACTGGATGTCGGTGCGCATCGGCGGCGGCCGAGTCAACGTCGTGCCGGAACATATCTGGGCAGACAAGGATCCGCTCACCTTCAAGAACTATGATCCCGAACAGGGATGGCCCGTGGGCACCGGCCCCTACACGCTGGATAGCGTGAGCCCGACCGAGTTTGTCTACGTGCGCGACGACAACTGGTGGGGCGCCGAGTCAGGCTGGCATGGAATCTGCCCGAGCCCGAGAAGGTCATCTGGACCTGGGCCGGCCCGGAAGAGACCCGCGCCGCGCTCGATGGCCGACGGCCAGTTGGACAGCCTGATGGACATCACCCTGGGCGCGCTGCTGGCGCTTCAGGAGCAGAACCCCAACGTCATCACCTGGTTCGACGAAATGCCCTATGCCTGGGTGCCCGATCCCTGCTCGCGCACCTTCATGTTCAACACACTGGTTGAACCGTGGAATGACCCCGAGATGCGTTGGGCGATCAATTACGCCATGGACCGCGACCAGATCGTAGAAATCGCCTACGAGGGCACAACGCTGAAGTCGCGCCACTTCTTCCCGGCCTACCCGCCGCTGGATGCCCTGGTCGATGCGGCCATCGAAGCCGGCGCCTGGGATCTGGACCAGCTGTGGACTACTGATCCGGCCAAGGCCAAGGAGATCATCGAGTCCAAGGGCTACGTGATGAACGACAGCAGCGGCTACTACGAGAAGGACGGCGAGGAACTGGCGCCTCGAGATCACGACCCACGAGGCCTTCATCGAGAAGCAACGCATCGCTGCGGTGCTGGTCGAACAGTTCCAGGCTGTCGGCATCAATGCCACCACTCGCAACGAAGCCGGCGGCACCTGGGATGACAATCGTGAGATGGGCAACTTCGAGTCCCAGATGAACTGGGAAAGGTGTGCCTCGGTCAACGAGCCATGGGCATCCTCGGACCTGTTCAACACCAAGTGGCTCAAGCCTCAAGGCGAGCGCTCCAGCCAGAACGAGGGACGCTGGTCAGGCGAGAAGGCCGACCAGTACAGCGCCCTCATCGACGAGATGGGCGTGCTGCCGTTGGGCGATCCCAAGGTCGAAGAGCTCTTCATCGAAGCCTCCAAGATCTTCTTCGAAGAGTTGCCGATCATTCCGGTCACGCAGGCCAAGAAGATCATTCCGTTCGACACCACCTACTGGACAGGCTGGCCGACCTTCGAGAACGACTACATCCATCCGCCGACCTGGTGGCAGTCACACCCACGCCATCATCCACAATCTGGAGCCGACCGGCGCCCAGTAGGTCCGCTGGATGAAGTCGATGACCGAACAGTTACTGAACGCGTGCTAAGGCTAGACAACCACATGGACGCTGAGAGCCTACCGTCTCAGCGTCCATGTTCAGATTCGTTGATATCGGTTCCATGCATCATCGTCTGACCATTCAATAGCCACACATAAGAGGAAAGGGCAAGCATGGGTGGACTAACGCCAGGGTATGTTCTCCGCCGACTGGGCATGTGGTTGCTGACCGTCTGGTTGGGCGCCACAATGATCTTTTTCATCCCCCGTCTTGCGCCCGGCGATCCGGTGTCGGCCATGGTCAGTCGCATGACAGCGCAGGTCGGGATATATCGAGGGCGCCGACCAGTTGATCGAAGCCTGGCGCGCAAAGTTCGGCCTGGACGGCCCGCTCTACCAGCAATATTTCGCCTATATGGGAAATCTGCTGCGTTTTGACCTGGGTTTCTCGCTGGCCTCATTTCCCAGCCGCGTGAACGACATGATTGCCGACGCCTTGCCCTGGACGCTTGGCCTGCTGACCATTGCGACGCTCATCTCATTTGTGGTAGGCAACCTGATCGGCGCGCTGATGGCTTGGCGAGGCACGCCCGGCACGGTGCGCACATCTGCTGCCGCTCACGCTGACCTTCACCTCGATCCCCTTCTTCATGTTGGGCATTCTTGTTGATCTACGTCTTTGCCTTTGGCTGGGCTGGTTCCCGCCCTCCGGCGGCTACGCGACGCGGCACGACCATTGGATTGAACTGGCCCTTTATCAAGAGCGTCATCTACCATGGCATGCTGCCCGCCATCGCCATCGTCATCACCTCCATGGGTTTCTGGGCCCTGGGCATGCGCGGCATGATGATCACCAACGACGGCGAAGACTACATGATCCTGGCCCAGGCCAAGGGCTTGCGCGCCACGCCGTATCTTCTGGGTCTACGGCATGCGCAACTCGATGCTGCCCCAGTTCACGGCCCTGGCCCTGACGCCTGGGCCTGATCGCCGGCGGCTCCGTCCTGGTCGAATATATCTTCGCCTATCCGGGCATGGGGTATCTGCTCTACCTGGGCATCGTCAACAACGACTATACCCTGATCCAGGGCATTGTCTTCATCCTCATCTTGGGTACGGCCACGGCCGTGCTCATCCTGGACCTACTACTGCCGTTGATCGATCCACGAATTACCTATGGGAAGAGGGTAGACGCCATGACAACCACCACGCCTACGGGCGCTGATGACGCGCCCGCCGCAGAAACTCCGCAAGTCAGTCGCTGGAATTCACCCTGGCTGAATCCCAAGTTGCTCATCGGACTCGTCATGGTTCTGTTCATCCTGCTCATGTCGGTCTATCGGACCGCTCATCTGGGACGTCAACCTGGCCCGCGTCGCCTCATCGCCGCTCAACCTGCCGCCGCCCTGGGCGCCAGGGTATCGGGATCAAGTAGTGAACCGTTGATACGCCAATGACAGATCGGCAGCACCGACATCGTCCCCGGCAACCCCAGCGACAGCAGACTGCCCGGACTCGCAGCACGGGTTCGACCGATGCGAGCGAGTGGCGCACTGACCGGGGTCAATCCCTTCAAGCAACAGGAGGAAGCGCCGGCAGCGCACGAGCAGTGCAGGCAGCGGTGCGCTGACAGGCGGTCAATCCGTTCACAACAGGAGGAAGAACCGGCGAGGGCAGCAGTGGTGGCGCGCTGACCGGGGTCAACCCTTTCGCCAATCAGGCAGACGAAGAAGCGATAGCGAGCCGAAGCCACGGCAACGCCCAGTTCGGCTGCAGCGACAGCCGGCACGTGCGCTACGCGGCAGCCGCTTTGGCACGCCCACCTGGGAGCATCCGCTGGGCACGGAAAGCAACGGGCGTGACATGTTGGCCGTGCTGCTGGTCGGCGCGCCGCGCTCGCTCTGGATCGGCATCATCGCCGCCGGCATCGGCATGTTTGTCGGCATCATTCTGGGTTTTACCGCCGGCTTCATGGGCGGCTGGGTCGATACCGTGATTCGCGTCATCTCGGATTCGGTCATTACCATCCCGTCCCTGGCCGTGCTCATCGTGATCTCAGCCTTCGTCAGCTTCAACAACATCACCTACATGGCGCTGATGTTGGCGCTCTTTGCCTGGCCCGGCCCGACGCGGCTGATCCGCTCGCAGGTGCTCTCCATGCGCGAACAGGGCTATGTCCAGATGGCGCGCCTGTCGGGGGCAAGCGTCTTTTCCATCATGTTCGGGGAGATGATGCCCAACCTGCTGCCCTATCTGGCGGCCAGCTTCACCGGCAACGTCTCAGGCGCCATTCTGGCCGCCACCGGCCTGGAGGTGCTGGGCCTCGGCCCGACCCGCATCCCCACGCTGGGCATCACCATCTTCTACGCCATTCGCGCCGCCGCCATTCTGCGCGGCATGTGGTGGTGGTGGGGCACCCCCATTGTCGCCCTGATCGTCATCTTTAGCGGCCTCTTTCTGATGACCATCGGTCTGGATGAGATTGCCAATCCCCGCCTGAGAGGAGTGAAAGCCGCAATGAGCGCTACAGTTACTCACGAGGTCGAAATCAGCGTGACACCGGCTCGGCATCGGATCTCCGATGACGAGGTCGCCCTCGACATCAAGGGACTCAAGGTCTACTATGCCACGCCCACCGGCGATGTCCGCGCCGTGGATGACGTTGACTTGAAGGTCTACGAGGCGAGAAGTGCTGGGTCTGGTCGGCGAGTCCGGCTGCGGCAAGACGACGACGGCCATGGCCATCCTGCGCATGGTGCAGCCGCCGGGCCGCATCGTCGGCGGCACCATCATGCTGGACGGCATCGACATGGCCAGCCTCGATGGCGACGAGCTGCGCGCCGTCCGCTGGCGCAAGCTGGCGCTGATTCCGCAGGGGGCCATGAACTCGCTCAACCCGATCATGCGCATCAACAAGCAGATCGCCGACGCCATCGAGACGCATGACGGCAAGCAGAACAAGACAGGAACTGAAAGAGCGCATCCTCAACCTGCTCGACCATGGTCGGCCTGCCCAGTCGCGTCTACAGCATGTATCCGCACGAGCTGAGCGGCGGCATGAAGCAGCGTGTCTGCATCGCCATGGCCATCGCCCTCAACCCGCCGCTGGTCATCGCCGACGAGCCGACCAGCGCGCTGGACGTGGTTGTGCAGCGCGTGGTGGCCCAGACCCTGATCGACATCAAGGATCGCCTGGGCGTCTCGCTGATCGTCATCGGCCACGACATGGGGCTGCATGGCCCAGTTGGTCGACCGGCTGGCCGTCATGTATGCCGGCCACATGGTCGAGATCGCGCCGGTCGAGATCATCTACAAGGAGCCGCTGCATCCCTACACCCAGTTGCTCATCGAGTCGATCCCGTCGATCAAGGAGCGCAAGCCGCTCAAGCTGACCGAGGGCTTGACCCACGATCTGCGCAACCCGCCGCCCGGCTGTATCTTCCAGGAGCGCTGTCCGCAGGTCATGGACGTCTGTCGATCCGTCAAACCGCCACTGCGCGAGTTGAAGCCCCGCCAGTTTGTGGCCTGCCACCTGTACGAGGAATAGTCTATGTCTACACCACTGCTGGAAATACGCAATGCCACCAAGATCTACGGCGGCGGCTTCATGGACGAGAGCAACGTCACCGTCGCGCTGCAGGACTTCAACCTGACGGTCGACGATCGCCCTGCGACCATCACCACCATTGCCGGCGAGAGCGGCAGCGGCAAGACGACGCTGGCCAATGTGGTGCTGGGCTTCACCGCAGCTGACGTCGGGCGACATCATCTACAAGGGCGTCGACATCAGCACCATGATCGAAACAGCAGCTGCATGGACTATCGCCGCGAGGTGCAGGCGGTCTTCCAGGATCCCTACGCGGTCTACAATCCCTTCTACCGCGTGAAGCACATCTTCGACATGGTCGATCAACAACTTCAAGCTGGCCAGCACCAGAAGGAGGACAAGCGCGAGCTGATCGAGGAAGCGCTCAATGTGGTCGGCATGCGCGGCGAGGAGGTGCTGGAGAAGTATCCGCACCAGCTCAGCGGCGGCCAGCGCCAGCGCATGATGGTCGCCCGCGCCTACCTGCTCAAGCCGCGGCTGATCGTGGCCGACGAGCCGGTCTCCATGGTCGACGCCTCGCTGCGCGCCATGATCCTGGACATCATGCTGCGCCTGCGCGACGAGCACAACATCTCCTTCCTCTACATCACCCACGACCTGAGCACCGCCTACCAGATCGGCGACCACATCTACCTGCTCTACCAGGGCTCGACGGCCGAACGGGGCGATACCATGCAGGTCATCGAGAACCCCAAGCATCCCTATGTGCAGATGCTCATCGAGTCGATCCCGGTGCCGGATCCGACCATGAACTGGGGCGGCGAAGAGGTCATGAGCCTGGACGACGAGGAGATGCGCGCCAGCGCCACCAGCGGCTGCCGCTTCTACAATCGCTGCAAGTATCGCATGGACCAATGCCTGGAAGAGCAGCCGCCGCTCTACCCCATCGCAGATTCCGGACACGAAGTTGCCTGCTACCTCTATGCGGAAGAGGATGCACTTACCGCGGCTCAGGTCTGACCAGACCAGACGACCTAGTTCAGTTCGGCGTGAATACCACGACAGAAATCTGGCTACTCTACCCCTGGCAGGAACTGTAATGAATTTCTGCCGGGATTCACTAGCGCAAAATCGACCTCAGCACAACCACCTTTCCATCAACCTGGCTGCCATCAACGACCCGGTGCATCGGATCAATCTCAGCGCCGGCCGGGGTGACAGAACATTGCACATCCGGGCGCCAGCTCTCTCCCCATGACCCCAGAATTTCACCTGCACACGGCAAGTCGCTATGGGATCGTGACGCTGGCCTATCTCGGTTTCGTAGCCATTGCACTGCCCGAAACCGGGCTGGGCGTGGCCTGGCCGAGCATGCAGCGCACCTTCGGCATCCCGCTAGATGCCTTGGGTGCGCTGTTGATTTTGTCGCGGATCGGATTGGTGCTGGCCAGTTTCAACAGCGGAGGGCTGGCGGCACGTTGGGGCCAGGGCAATGTGCTCGTCGCCGGCAGCGCGTTGCGGTCCGTTGCCCTGTTCGGCTACGCAATTGCGCCCACCTGGCCCGCACTCCTGACCGTCAGCGTGCTGTCCGGTCTGGGCGGCGGCGTGCTCGCCCCCGGTTTCAACAGCTATTTCGCCATCAACCACGGACCGCGCCTGATGAACTGGCTCCATGCCAGCTTCGGTCTGGGCGCGCTACTCGGCCCGGCCATGATGACCGCGATCATCAGTAGTGGCCATGCATGGCAATGGGGCTACGTGGTTGCCGCGGTTGTCCAGCTTGGATTGACCGCTGGTTTCGTGCTCACGCGCCACGACTGGGGTGACGTCGAGCAGCCGGCCCCAGAAATTTCGAACGAAATAACTGCAGCGGCGTGTTCGTCGGCAACGGTAAACCGGATGTACCGCATTCTGCTTTGGTTGAGCATGGCGCTCTTTTTCGTCTCGGCCGGCCTCGAAGCCACCACCGGACAATGGTCGTTTACCCTCTTTTCGGAAAGTCGCGGCGCGCCGGTGGCAGCTGCTGGATTTTGGGTCAGTGCCTATTGGCTGTCGTTCACGCTGACACGCGTCCTCTTCGGATTCGTCGCCGATCGATTTGCACCCGGTTTGGTGATGCGTGCCGGCATCCTCATTGCCGGCGTGGCTGCGACGCTGTTGGCACTCGATCTTCACGACGGCATCAGCTATCTATCATTGGTGGCCATGGGCATGGCGCTCGCGCCCATGGCCCCACTGCTCACATCCACGACAGCGGCCAGGCTTGGCCAGGCCAATGCCGTGCGCGGCGTGGGGTTCCAAGTGGGCGCGGCCGGCATCGGCATCGCATTGCTGCCGGCGCTGGCCGGTGTGCTGGCCGGACGGATTAGTGTGGAAATGCTCGGTCCGTTTCTGGTAGCCCTCTGCATGCTGCTTTGGATACTCTTCGAAACCACCAACACCCTGGTGCGGCGAAGGGCGGCGACGTAAGATCGCAGATCGCAGGGTATTGTGAAAACCCGAAACTGCTTCCGGCAGGTGCTACGTTGCGTCCACCGTGACTCCGCGCCCTTCTACCTGGCTGCGATAGATGCCGTCCAAGATCGCCATGACCTGCAGCGATTGTTCCGGCGGCACCGGCGACGGCAGTCTTTCAGCTACTCGCGCGTGCAAACTCGACGCACTCCTGAGCATGGGGCTCCATTGGGTCCTGTGTGTCATGGAATGTGGAAATCGGGTATTCTGGTGCTGAGTATGCCGCAGCCGGTTAAACTTGAACAAGTGAGTGAATTTCCATACACTGGGGAACGATGAACAAACTGAACCCCGAACAGCAGCGACGAATATCTGGGTCGTGCTCGTGATTGGCATCCCGGCGCTGCTCTTCGTACTATATATCTACTTCTTCATCCTGGGTGGTTGCGATTTGCTGACACGCTGCCCACCCGATTGTCGTGAAGCCGACTATGTCCTGGAAAATCTCTCGGGCCAAGACTTCAGCGGCAACGACCTCAGTCTTGCGCGCTTCACCGGCGCCAACTTGACGGCAGCAAATCTTGCCGGCGCCAATCTCTACTTTGCCAACTTGGAGAACACACGCCTCAACCGCGCTGATCTCAGCGAGAGCCGCCTCCGCGGTGCGTTGCTCAACCACGCTGCGTTGCAAGACGCCGATCTGCGGGGCGCCGATCTGTCCGGGGCGCGTCTGAGCGGGGCTGACCTGGCAGGAGCCGATCTCCACGGGGCAGACTTCACAGGTGCAACACTGAACTTCGCACATTTTCAAGGTGCTCAGCTGGACGAGAGCACTGTGATCGATGAACGCTGGCGCACCGTCTGGGCCATTGTGAACGGCACGGCCGATTGGAGCGCCCTGGCCGGCGCTAACCTCGCGGCGGCCGATCTCGTTGGGGCCAACCTCGCCGGCGCCGATCTCGCCGACGCCGACCTACGCCGCGCGCAGCTGGAAGGCGCCGTTCTCACCGGCGCAGCATTGGAGGGTGCGTTGTTGCACCAGGCGACCCTGGATGACACGACGCAGATCGATCCCAAATGGGCGCTGGTCCATGCCGTGCTCAATGAAATTGAGTGCCGGACGAAACCTTCAGGGGGCAGACTTCAGCAAGGCGGACTTGCGCACAGTCTTCCTGGAGGATGCCAACCTCGCCGGTGCGGATTTGGGCCACGCCGATCTGGTCGATGCTGATCTCCGTCAGACCGACTTGCGCCGGGCCAACCTGAATGGAGCGGATCTCTTCAACGCGTCTCTGCGTGGTGCCGATCTCCGCGGTGCCGATCTCCGCGGTGCGAACTTACGGGAGGTGGACGTGAGCTGGATCAACTGGCGTGACACCGAAATCGACGATGCCACCTTGCTGGCCGACCGTATCCGCCTGCTCTGGTCCATCGTCAACGAGGGCGCAGTGGACCGCGACCTGCGCGGCGCCAACCTGGGTTGGGCCGATCTCGCCGGCATCGACCTGACCGGCGCCGACCTGACCGGCGCCGACCTCCGCAGCACGCGGACCTCACGGGCGCCAACCTGACGGCTGCTCAGTTGCAGGACGCAAACCTGGACCGTGCAATTCTGCGCGATGCAATCCTCATCGACGCCAATTTGGATGGAGCGTCATTGGCAGACACCGTCTTTGATGGTGCGGTTGAACAGCCCGAAACATCCCCAAACAAATAAGATCGGCTCTATTCGCCGGCTCATGCCGTTTTCTCCCGCGGACGGCCACATCTCACCACGCCATCGAGAAATTCCCGCAGAACCATCAATGGAGCGGATCTGCCGTGCCGCGTTTCAGTTCCTACAAACCCGAATGTAAGAGATTTCTTGCTCGCTCGCTTAATCCGTTTTCATTGTACGCGACTATGCTGCCGTGCGAACATTGATACAGTGCGGATTGACGCACAGCAGCATGAGCATGGTGAATCCCGGCAGAAATTTCTGCACAGTTCCTACCAGAGGTACGGCGGCCGGATTCCCGTCGTGGAATTCACGCCGAACTGAAATAGTGAGATCAGGCAATGATGAAGAAATTGACGACGAAAAGAGTACAATCACGGTTGGCGCTGGCGGCCTTTGTGGCGGTCATCTGTGTCACCGTCGCGACCACGACCATCGGTGTGGCCGGCTACACCTCGAACCACGGCGGACCGGACAGCGGCCATCGAGCTCGGCACAGTCGCCGTACCTCTCTCCGCGACCTCGTTGGTGGCGGACCTGTCGACATTTCAGGGGAAATAGACCATGACTTCATCCCGACGTCCTCAGTCCAACAATCGGGCCGGCACCAAGACCCGACTCAACACACTCAAGATGACGACAGCCATCGGCGCGGTCGGTCTGACCTTGGCCGGCTGGGGGTGCTGGCGCAGGTGGAGGCGACGAGTGCCGCCGAAACGGCCCAGGACTCGCTCACCACGCTCGCCGATCCCGCTGCAGCCGGGACCTTTCTCCCGATCGCGTCCGCCAGGGCCGATATCAGCACTGTCGCCGTGGCACGACCCACAATCGCGCCGACGGCAACGCAGGTCGGGTCGGCCAGGGCCGCGGTGGGCAAAGGCGCCGTGGCACGGCCAACGATCGCGCCGGCGCCAACGGTGACGCCGACCTCGACGCCGGCCACGATTGCTGCCGAGGACGAATCGTCCGCCGCGACGGCCGCCCAGTTCAAACTGGATATCGTGCAGTGGGTCAAGTCAACCACCGGCGAACGCGTGGCTGTTGTACGCGATGCAAGGGGGATGCTCTGGTATGTGTGGGGAACCGATGTGCCCTTGATCGAGCAGGGCCTCTCACCCCAATACCCGCCGCAGGCGGTCAATACCCAGGGGCGTTCACGCAAATCATGAAGCAGCAGCTTGAAGAGGTTCGCCAGTTCAGCCGCCACTTCCGGGCCATGGGCACGGACGTGGACATGTGGCTCTGGAACAACAATGAACAGCGCGGCAGAGAACGCGTTGCGTTTGGCCGAGCGCTTCTTCGCCAAGACCGAGGCGCGTCTCAGCCGCTTTCGCAGAGATAGCGAACTGTCGCGGCTCAATCGCTCGGCCGGTGCACCGTTCGACGCCTCGCCGGTGCTCTTCGATCTGGTCGAACAGGCGCTGAACTGGCGCCAACAGACCAACGGCATCTTTGATCCGGCCGTGCTGCCGGCCCTGATGGCTTACGGCTACGACCGCTCATTCGCCCAGATGACCGTGGAAGAGTCGCCGGCGCCGTTCGAAGTGAGCCGGCCCGCTGCGCCCATCGATTCAAGCGGCATCGTGCTTGGACCCGGACGCCGGATAACTCTGCCGCCGGGCGTGGCGCTGGATCTGGGCGGCATCGCCAAGGGATGGACGGCGCAGCAGGCCGTCCATCAACTGGGCCGGTGGGGACCCTGCATGGTGGACGCCGGCGGCGACATCGCCTGTGCCGGCCGGCCGCCGGGAGAGCCATGGGTCGTCAGCGTGGCCGATCCGCTGGACGAGGCGCGCGATCTTGCGGTCCTCGACCTGGACAATGGGGCAATCGCCACCTCCAGCCGGCTCGGCCGGCAGTGGCAACACGGCGGGATGCCGGCCCACCACCTGATCGATCCGCGCACCGGGGCGCCGGCATTGACAGACGTTGTCAGCGTCACCGTCGTGGCCCCGCGCTTGCCGGACGCCGAGATCCACGCCAAGACCGCGCTGATTCTGGGCGAGGACCAGGGCGCAGCGTATCTGTCCGAGCATCCGCAGATGTCCGCAGTACTCGTGATGGAGGATGGCCGCCTGCGTTTGTGCGGCGGCTTTGAGGAGAGAGCGTATGTTCCGTCGACAAGCAACTTTGCAGGCAGATTCGGCGCCCCAATATCGGTTGCAGGGGCATAGCAGCACGATGGGAAAGCCTGTTCCTGAGCCGGCCTCGACAGGGTCATGGACGACGGTGGCCGGCATCGGCACGCTGCTCGGATTGGCGCTGCTCGGGCTGGTCGCCATGCTGGCGCTAAGCTACTTCCTGCCGGACGTGGGCGCCAAGAGCTATTGGTTTATCTCGCGCAGCAGCGGTCTGGTGGCCTATGTGTTGATCACGGCCGGCGTGCTGTGGGGACTGGTGCAGAGCGGCAGCCTCTTTCGCTCCCATGTCTCACCGCTCGTCGTGCTGGGCATGCACAGTTTTCTGAGTTGGCTCGGTCTGGGGATGGCCGCGTTGCATGGCATCATCCTCATCGGCGACGGCTACATCAACATCGACTTGCCGCGTGTCTTCACGCCCTTCCTGTCAGAGTACAAGCCGATCCCGGTCGGTCTTGGCATCATCAGTTTCTATCTCATGCTGTTGCTGACCTTGAGCTTCTATGCCCGCAGCCATCTGGGGCAGCGCACGTTCCGGCTCTTGCACTACGGAAGTTTTGCCGTTTTCTTGATGGTCACGGCGCACGGCATCCTTGCCGGCACCGATACCGGTCGACTCTGGTGGCTGTACGCAGTGAGTCATGATCCTGGTGACCGGGTTTACAATGCTGCGTATCAGGAGTACGCGTCGCACGTAAGCAACGGCCGGCGCTGGTATCTGGCCGTTGATGAAAACATCATCGCAAGTCCATAATTCAGTGTGGACCGGAAAACACTTTCATCGTAGCATCACTGTAGTGCAGTTCAGTAAATCACAGCAATGTCATATCTTGGGGGACTGCAAGTCCCGGCACGAATACAATAGGTTGTTGCATGCGCATTCTTGTGGTGGAAGATGAAAAGAACGTGGCGGCCTTCATCGAACAGGGGCTGACCGAAGAGGGCTACGTCGTCGATGCCGTGGCTGACGGCGCTCTGGCCCTGGACTACGCCGCGACCTATGAGTACGATCTCATTCTGCTCGACGTGCTGCTGCCCGGCATGGACGGCCGGCAGGTGGCGCGGACCTCTGCGCGAACGGGGCGTCACGACGCCGATCCTCATGCTCACCGCGCTGGACGCGGTCGATGACCGGGTCGCCGGTCTGGACAGCGGCGCCGACGACTATCTGGTGAAACCCTTTGCCTATCGGGAACTGCTGGCCCGTGTGCGCGCCCGCACGCGCAACTTCGACCGGCCGGGGGCAGCCCGAATGAACTGCAATTGGCGGATCTTTGCCATGAACCGGCTGACGCACCAGGTCAGCCGGGGCAACCAGACCGTTGAGTTGACGAGCAAGGAGTATGCACTCCTGGAGTATCTGCTGCTGCACCCGGACCAGGTGCTCAGCCGCACCCAGATCGGCGAACATGTCTGGGGCTATGATTTCTACAACGAGTCCAACATCGTCGACGTCTATATCGGCTATCTGCGGCGCAAGCTGGACGCCGGCCACGATCTGCAACTGATCCGCACCGTGCGCGGCGCGGGTTACAAACTCTCTGCGGACGCCTGAGCCATGCTGACCCTGCGACAGCGGCTGGTGCTGGTCAATCTGGTCGTCTTTCTGGTCACGCTGATCGTGCTGGTGGCGGTGATGTCCGACCAGATACTGAGCCATCTCTACGAGCAACTCGACCAGGAACTGGCCAAGACCGCCGCCGATGCCGCCGACCACCTAACGATGACAGCGGGGAACCTTCGCCTGGGCGGAGATGACCTGCGCCCCACCGGCGACCCGGATGCTAGCGGATTTGTCCGCCTGTTGGATGACCAGGGCCATGTCATTGACGGCGTGGGCAGTTTCGACACTGTCCCTGTGCGCTCCGGCACGTTCCCTGCCCATGATCGTGGGGCGGCGGCCAATCAACGTAGCGATCAACGTCGACAACTGCGTGTCTACACGCTTCCCGTCTCTGCGACGTTGGCCGGCGACAGTTCCGATTCTCCAGCTTCGTCACGCGCCTATGTCCAGGTCGCCGCAGAGCCGGAGGAAGTGCTGGAGATCGTCGGCGAGATCCGGCGCAGCCTGCTGCTTGGAATTCCGCTGGCCCTGCTCTTCGCCGGGATCGTCGGCCTGCTGGCGGCGCGCAGGGCGTTGAAGCCGCTTGACGGTCATGACCCGGAGCGCGGCCGACATCAGCGCCGATTCGCTGGCCGACCGCCGGCTGCCTGTGCCCCGTCCCCGCGATGAATTGCAGGCATCTGGCGCTGGCCTTCAACGCCACGTTGACACGGCTGTCGGCTGCCTTCACCCGCCAGCGCCGTTTCACGGCCGACGCATCTCACGAGTTGCGGACGCCGGTGGCCGCCATCCTCGGCCAGGCCGAGCTGGCGTTGAGCCGGCCGCGCACAGCGGCTTCCTATCAGGAGACGTTGGAGCGCATCCAGGGCGAGGCGCAGCGGATGCAGCGGCTGATCGGGCGGCTGCTGGCCCTGGCTCGCGCCGAGAGCGGGCAGCAGATCCTCAACTTTGCGCCCACCGATGTGACAGCCCTGCTGCAAACGCTGACCGAATCGGTGGCGTCGACTCTGGAGAGTGATGCCGTACGTCTGGAACTGAACGCGCCGCCCGCAGTCATCGTTGTCACCGACGCCGATAGCCTGACCCAGATCCTGCTCAACCTGCTGGAAAACGCCGTCGCCTATACCAAGCAGGGCGTCGTGGACGTTAGCCTGACGGCGCAGGCGGATCATGTGGTCATTCAGATCAGCGACGACGGACCGGGCATTGCGCCGGAAGATCTGGAATCCATCTTCGAACCGTTCTACCGGGCCGATCCGTCTCGGCGCAGCGATCAGGGGTCGGTCGGCTTGGGCTGGCGCTTGGCCCAGGAGTTGACCCATCTTCTCGGCGGCGAGATTTCGGCTGCCAACCGCCCGAAGGCGGCGCCATCTTCAGCGTGAACCTGCCGCTCCAGCCCTCGGTGGCGTGACGGCACGAACATAGCCATGAACCGACTTGGAACATGGCATCGACATACACAGAAAGCGACGGCTGAGCTAGCCGTCAGGAGAACAGAATGAACATCAAGAAAATCGTCATGTGGAGCGTCATCGTCATCGTAGGGGCCTTTTTGTTGATTCAACTGGTCCCATACGGACATGACCATTCCAACCCGCCCGTGCAGAGCGAACCCAACTGGGACAGCCCGCAGACCCGGGAACTGGCGAGCACGGCCTGTTTCGACTGTCACAGCAACGAAACGGACTGGAGCCGCTTGTATACAAGTGTGGCGCCGTCCTCCTGGCTGGTGCAGCGCGATGTGGAGGAAGGTCGCCAGAAGCTCAACTTCTCCGAGTGGGACCAGGGCGGCAAGCCGCGTGAAATCGATGAGTTGTGGGAGGTGTTGGAAAAGGGCGAGATGCCGCCGTGGCAGTATCTTCCTCTGCACCCGGAAGCCAAATTGACGCCGGCTGAAGTCGAACAGTTGATTGCCGGTTTGCAGGCGACTGTCAAGAATTGAGGCGCCAGGACCAACACGCCGGCATTGCCCGCAGCGGGCTGTGTTCTGAGATAAGTCAAGCCTCGCAGATCGCTAATCGTGGACCATGGAGTTCTTCTGCCAGATGACCGTCACTTCGACAGAGCGAGGTTCGACATCGGACAAACCGGCATCAGATCCAGTGCCGAGTCAGGTCGGCCGACGAACTGCGTTATGTCTCATGGCAGCCGGTCGATGCCAGGAGGCGAGTTCGGTCTAGCGGCTCTAATCATCAGAGAGCGATGATAGGACAGTCATGGCGGAGAACGAAAAGAATGGAGAGCGGAATGAGGCACACGCCGATGAGAACGGACACGATAGTCCCCACGGAAAGTATCTGCTCTATCTGGCGCTGGGCGCGCTTGGCGTCGTCTACGGCGACATCGGAACCAGCCCGCTCTATGCCTTTCGAGAATCGTTTCGGGGCGAGAATGAACTTGCTGTCAGCCATGCGAACGTACTGGGCGTGCTCTCGCTGATCTTCTGGTCCCTGATTATCGTCATCTCCGTCAAGTATCTGGTCTTCGTTCTGCGCGCGGACAACCGGGGCGAGGGCGGCATTCTGGCGCTTACTGCGCTCATCTTGCCTCAACCCGGAACAGAGCACGAAGCGCTGGCGCAATCTGCTCATTCTTTTCGGACTCTTCGGCACGGCCCTCCTCTACGGAGACGGCATGATCACGCCGGCCATCTCCGTGCTCTCTGCCGTCGAAGGGTTGGGCGTAATCGACACCGCTCTTCGATCCCTATGTGGTTCCGATTACCGTTGCCATTCTGATCGCACTCTTTCTATTTCAGAGCCGTGGCACCGAGCGAGTGGGAAAGATCTTCGGCCCCGTGACCCTGCTCTGGTTTCTGATATTGGCGATCCTTGGCCTGAGTTGGATCGTGCGCCAGCCTGCGCGTTCTGGTTGCCGTCAATCCCGTCCACGGCTTGACTTTCTTTCTGCGCAACGGCTTCAGGGGCTTTCTTGTCCTGGGATCGGTCTTCCTGGTGGTCACGGGCGGAGAGGCGCTCTATGCGGACATGGGCCACTTCGGCAAGGCGCCGATCCGCTTGGCCTGGTTTGCGCTGGTGCTCCCGGCCCTCCTGCTCAACTATTTCGGCCAGGGCGCGCTGTTGATAGAACAGCCGGAGGCGGTCGTCAACCCCTTCTATCTGATGGCGCCAGGTTGGGCGCTTATCCCGTTGGTGATTATGGCCACAGCCTCCACGGTGATCGCCTCCCAGGCGCTGATCACCGGCGCTTTCTCGCTGGCGATGCAGTCAGTCCAGTTGGGCTATCTGCCGCGTATGCGCATCGAACATACGTCCGTCCGGCAGCGGGGACAGATCTACATCCCGGCCGTCAACTGGACGCTCATGATCGCCTGTATCGCCCTGGTTGTGAGTTTCCGTTCCTCCAGCAACCTGGCCGCAGCCTACGGCGTTGCGGTGACCACGACCATGATGATCACGACGATTCTGCTCTTTGTGGTGGCGCGCGAGCGCTGGCATTGGTCGCTGGCCGCAGCGATACCGATGACGGTGGTATTTCTCATCGTCGATCTGGCCTTTTGGGGCGCCAATCTGCTCAAGATCCCGGATGGCGGTTGGTTTCCGCTGCTGGTCGGAGCCATTGTCTTCACATTGATGACCACCTGGAAGCGAGGCACGGGAGATCCTGTCCCAGCGGTTGGCGGCATCCACCAGACCGTTTAGAGAGCTTTGGTCCCGAAATCAAGGCGACAAACCCGATACGGGTTCCGGGCGTTGCCGTTTACATGTATGGCAACCCGAGGGGTACCCCGCCCGCTCTGCTCCAGAACCTGATCCACAACAAGGTGGTCCACGAGAGGTCATTTTCCTCTCGATTCAGACGGAGGATATCCCGCGTGTGCCCTGGCGCAGCGGATCGAGGTTCAGCCGCTCAACAATGGATTTACCCGGGTGATCCTCCACTACGGCTTCCGCCAGAGCCCCAATGTACCTCGAGATCTGACGTTGCTTCGCGAGCACGGAATCATCCTGGATTTCTCGACAGTCAGCTATTTCTTGGGCCGGGAACGCTTGTTTGCTTCGCAGGCGCCCGGCATGGCCATCTGGCGGGAAAAGCTCTTTGCACTGATGAGTCGCAATGCCCGCAACGCCACCGATTTCTTTGGCTTGCCTCCAGAGAGGGTTGTCGAGTTGGGCGCTCAGATCGAGTTGTAGACGTACTTACAGGGATAGACACAGATCCACCGACGAAGGAGTTCTGACTTCCAAGTTCATGCATTGCGATTGGATGCACATTATTAGCAACCTCCTGACTCAAGTTTTGAGCGACGTCGGCTCCCTGGCCGGTACCCGAACCGGTGGAGATGTAGCACACATGGCCCACATCGGCGGCTTCGTCTTCAGCATGGCCGCGGTGCGACTTTTCGAGATCCGCAAGCGCCGATCCTGCCTTGGTCCGGCGGACTGATCAAACGCTCACTATCCGGACGATTGCAGCCCGGCTGACAATTAACGGGAGGTATAGACCATACTTTCGCATCCGTATCCAGCAAAACGCCCGTGAACAGCGCGATCGGGCGGTAGAGGCCCTGCGCGGGAAATACGCACCCAAGATCGCTGCTTTACAGGAGAAGGTGCGCAAGGCCCAACAGGCCATGGACCGGGAAGCCGCCCAGGCCCAACAGGTCGAGATGCAGACGGTCATTTCTGTCGGCGCCACGCTACTGGGCGCATTCATGGGCCGCAAGGTGGCCAGTACGGCCAACATCGGCAAGGCCACCACGGCCATCCGCGGTATAGGGCGCTCGGCACAGCAGCAGAGCGACGTCGGCCGGGCTAAGGATACGTTGGCAACCTACCAGAAGCAACTGGACGATCTCAATGATCAGTTCCAGCAGGAGTCGACTGCCCTGGAAAGCAAGATCGACCCGGCCACCGAGGCTCTAGAGACTGTCATCATCAAGCTCAAGAAGACCGACATCAGCGTGCAGTTGGTGTCGCTAGTGTGGGCGCCCTATGCACAGGATGCTCACGGACAGCCAGCGCCAACCTGGTGATCAGCACGAAACGCATTGAGTTAGGCCATTCCAGAGAAATAGACACCCTGATCTTCCTGGAAGTTCACATGCGGCGATGCAGCGCCACGGGGGATGAAAACAAGAGAGCCATCTGTGTTTATCTGTGTTATCTGTGGCTAATTTTCAGGGCAGCTGACTGCGAGACAACCTGTTTGGCCGAGAGCTTCCAGGAAGGTGTATGGAGTATTTATTTTCTTGGATTGGCCTTAGTCATGTCCCGTGTACCGGGCAATGACACCGCCTGATTCAATCCAGTAGACTGTATCAGGTTCGACCATCTGGACCGCCAGCACAGGCGTGGGCGCATCGAGCCATTGGGACCAACTCCGTCCGCCATCAGTCGTGAGCATCACATAATCTGCGCTGAAGAAGACGCCATTCTCTGTATCCAGCATTTTGATCCGGTCAAAGCCCTCCTGCCTGAGAATTGCTCGGACCAACCAGTGTTTACCGCCGTCATCCGTCTGGACGATCAGGTCAATAGACTCATCGACCGCGAGGGCACCGTCATCCGGATGCTGCTGACCGCAGATCCAGCCAACCTCCGGTGACACGAATTCCACCGACGTTGCGTGATCAACACTCTCGGGGATGGGCAGACGGGTCCAATGATGACCTGCATCAGTGGTAACCAGCAACCTAGTGCCCCACCAAAGAAGCCACGCGTGGGTTCTATTCACAAGCGACTCGCTGAAGACGGGGATCCAGATTCCGATCGGGGTGGAGTTCCAGGTCATGCCCCCGTCATCAGTTCGCCATATGTGGTAGCTTGCCTCCGCGTCATACCCAAGCGTCCATCCCGTAGTGGCGTTGACGAACGCAACCTCATAAAGATGTTTGGCTGACTCCAGTTCCGAAGACACCCAGTTGGAACCGCCGTCGGTCGTCATGAGGACAATACCGTGGTCGTCACCGTCATTGCCCACCGCCCAACCGTGCTCGTAGTCCACGAACTGCACGGCAGAGAGCCAACCTGGACCTGTGCGCTGCGCAGACCACGTATCTCCGGCATCCTCGGTATGCAGGATTGTCTGGTCTTCGCCAACGACCCAGCCGGTCGCAGCGTCAACGAAACTAAGGGCAAGCAGTTGAGCATCGACTCCGGTCTGGAGACGAACGGCGCTGTCCGTCTCAGGCACGATCTGAAGGGTCGCCGTTGCGGCGTCGATTGTCTGAGGCACTTCATCAGTCGACTCAAATACGACCTCGATAGCGTAGTCACCGACCGGCAATTCTTCCACGGCAAACGGTATATCCGCATAGAGACGGCTTCCGGCGTACATAACGCACGAATCAAAGATTACAGGGAACTCGGCCAGAACAGCATTTACATCTGCGACATATCGCAACTTCAATGTGCCGGCCCAGCACACCGGATCCGCAGTTTCAGCAGTATGGACCGTGTCGTTGCGCAGCTGGATTCGAACCAGACTGCTTGTCATGGTGCCGTGGCGCACAGGTAGCACCCGCGTCCAGCCGATTCGGACGGCGTCCTGAGGTGGAACGGGCGGGTATGCGCCGGCAACGTACGGGACAAAGTAGAGATGCTCCGAAGGAATGGTACCGTTCGTCTGCGCGATCAAGCGCCCGGTAGATCGCGCTGCACCGACCATGAATATCAGAAGGAGACAAAACAACCAACATCTCCCGACGCTCACCATACACCGCATCTGTGTCACCTCCCTATCAGGCAGGATACCGCAAACGCTGTTGAAGCTCTTCTCAGTGTAGTTCACGCGCGGCGACAAATACGCGACAAGATGAGCGGCTGCGAGACGACCGACCCGGGCTACCGGCTGGCGTCAGTCTGTCCCCAGTTCTCTAAGCATGCGACCTGGACTTCCTGGAACATGTGTCAGTTTTCGGGCGAGTACAACAGGTGTTTTCACCCAAAGTGCAGCACATTTCGACATCGAACTGGTCCCTTGTTCAGGCTTTGTGAGTCTGGCATCATCGGAATGCCTTGCCCGATTCCCTGGTGCGGTCGTGACGAGTTGTGGTACGCCTCAAACTCGTGCCGAGACGAGATGCCTTTCATTGATTCTGTTGGCGAAGTCCGATACACACCGTCACGATGCTTCTCGAGAGCCGGAATATTGCCTCTCTGGAACTGATTCTGGGCATGAATCGACTTCGCCAACAGAATCTCTATTTGACAGATCCTCAACTGCTCATCTCGTCTGCCCTGTTCGTAGGCCAGTATCAGCTTGCCCTTGGGGTCCATGACCTCGGCTTCCCAGGCCGCTTGCCCTTTCGTCTCACTGAAGCCGTGCCGTTCATCTGCCTGGAGTGCTTCGACTTCGATATCGGTGACTCGTTCCTCGTGAAAGAGGCGGCCATGTTTGCCGACGGCCTTGTTCAGCCGCTGCACCATGCTGATGTCGACATCTGCCAGACGAGCCGTGCTCTCCTGGCTGCATCCTTCACTCAAATGTTCGGCGACCGACACCGCTTTGGCTTCTAGCACCTTCATGTTCCAAAGTGCTGTCCCCTTCCGCTCGCCGAACTCGCTGCCACAGCGTTTGCAGCGCAGAAACCGAATCTCGTCCATGCCGTAGATCTTGCGGACCCTCAGATTGCCTTGACCAGGCTGGCCGCATAGATCGCAATCTGACTCAACACATGCTAAACTGTCGTTGGGTGGTCTTGTGTGCTTTGTTTTCATCATGTGGCGATTCTAGCGACTTCACGAGACCACCCAAACTTCTCACGGAGATAATCTCACCTGACCACCGAAATTCTGGCTGAGCCATGTTTGAACTTGCCATTCCGGCGTGGACTGTTGTGCTGCGTACAGCGGCCGTGTACGGCGCCATTCTGGTCGGCTTGCGGCTAGCAGGCAAACGCGAAATGGGGCAGATGACGGTCTCTGATTTCGTCGTGCTTTTGCTGATTGCCAATGCCGTACAGAATGCCATGGTAGGGCCCGATACGTCCTTGATTGGCGGTCTGCTGGCTGCGGCGGTGCTCCTGGGCGTGAATGTCCTGCTGTCGAGATTGCGCCTGCGGTGGCCGAAGCTGGTTCACTGGCTGGAAGGAACGCCGACACTGTTGGTACTGCACGGCCAAGCGATTCCTGAACATCTGCGCCGAGAGGGCATCGACGAAGGGGTGCTGCAGGCTGCATTGCGCGAGCACGGCATCGCCGACATCAAGGATGTAGAAATGGCCGTCTTGGAAATCGATGGTTCGATCAGCATTGTTCCCAACAGCGCACCGGTGCAGCGCACCAAGCACCCGATCAAGTTCTTTCGTAGTCGATAGTGGCTGGAGCACAATCTCAAACCTACCTAATCGCGGACTTGGGCCGAAGCCATCCTTGCCCCGGACCACCGTCGATGGCATGCGGCGTACGGTCGACGAGCTATGCGAACTGACCATAGAAGGACAGACCAGCGCGTGACCATCCAAATTCAGGCGGGGCAGCATCTGTCGGCAAAGCATCGCATGCTCGCGCCCAAACTGTTTTACTTCTGTTTCTATGCCGCCGGTTCGGCGTTGCTGCCCTATTTGGCGCTCTACTACTCATCGAACGGCATGAACAGCCATACCATTGGTCTGTTGACGGGTCTGCCGCCGCTGGTGACGCTCGTGGCCGCACCGCTGTGGGGCAGTGTCGCCGATATCACGCGACGGCATCGCCAGCTCCTGCTGGCGGCCGTCGCCGGTTGCATCGTGGTCGTCCTGTCAGTGTCGGTGGCGGTGCAACTGATCTGGCTGCTGCCGCTGATTGCACTCTATGCCTTCTTCTCCGCGCCGATTATTCCGCTGGTCGACAATACCACCCTCTCCATGCTCGGCGCGCAAAAGGAACGCTACGGTCGCCAGCGTGTGTGGGGGTCCATCGGGTGGGGAGTCTCCGCCGCCGTCATGGGGGTGATCATTCAGCGGATCGGATTGCAGGCGGCCTTTTACGGCTACGCAACCTTCATGGGCATCGGACTTCTGGTGGCCATGCGCTTGCCGGTCCCCATCACGAGTATCGGCAGCCGCTACTGGACCCACATGCATACGCTCTTGCGCAACCGGACATGGACCGTGTTTCTCCTTGCCGTGTTGAGCAGCAGCATTGCGGCCGGCGTCTACAATAATTTTCTTTTTCTCTACCTGAAATCCTTGGGGGCATCGGCCACGCTCATGGGCTTTTCGCTGGTGGTTGCGACGATCAGCGAACTGCCCGTCTTTTTCTATTCCGATCGAATGATGGTGCGCTGGGGTGCGAGGGGAGTCCTGCTTTTGTCCCTGGGCGCGTCCGTGGTCCGCATGTTTGCCTATGCGGCTATGGCTGCGCCCTGGTTTGTGTTGCCGATCAACTTATTGCATGGTCTGACCTTCTCTGCCATGTGGACCGCTGGTGTGAGGACGGCGGACGCGGTAGCGCCTGTGGGGATGGGCGCCAGCGCACAGGGAATGTTCACCGGCATTACCTTTGGGCTCGGTGCGGCGGCCGGCGCGTTATTGGGCGGCTTCCTGTACGATTCCTTCGGCCCGACTGTGATGTTTCAGGCAGCAGGTGCAATTGTCTTGAGTGGTTTCCTCTTCTACTTTGTCGCGGGCAGATAGTCCGGCTGAGAAGTTTGCCTTCCGAGCCACGTTACCTGTCGTCGATCACGCATAGAATCTCCAGGAGGTCATCATTGAAATTTACCTTTCCCAAACCGTTCAGCCATACGCACCAACCTGTGGTCAGCGTGAACGAGCTCGTGGAGGAGCATCTGACCCGGGGTCAACGCGCCGCTGACGGGGTTGCGCGCGTCGTCGGTTCCTGGCGCTTCATCATTACCCAATCGATTTTGCTCGCCATTTGGGCGCTTGCTCAATGTGGTTGCCTGGTCCTATCACTGGGATCCCTACCCGTTCATCCTCATGAATCTGCTGCTGTCGCTGCAAGCGGCCTACACCGCGCCGATGATCATGATGAGTCAGAATCGCAAAGCGGACCGCGATCGGCTCGAAGCGCACAACGACTACTTGATCAATCTGAAGGCCGAGGAGGAGATCCGGGCCATCCTGGACCATCTCGTGGCCCAAGACCAGGCGCTGATGCAGATCGCCGAGGATGAGATCCGGACCATCCTGGATCATCTCGGCCGCGCAGGATCAGGCATTGATGCGCATCGCCGACGAGTTGACCACGTTGCGCTCATAGACAAAACCGCATGTTGCCGACTGATCCCTTGACTTCCTGAGGGGACTTTAACTAGAAACAGGAGAATATCGTTGAATACACTGTACGCTATGTCACCGGATATCAGACGCGCCGAACCACCAAGAGCCAACTTTTTACACGCATCATGGACGAATCTGATAAACTCGGCGATCGCTTCGCCATTGCATCCGGCACGTACGACATTGTCGGACTGCCGGCGCTGAACGTTCAACTCAATGGTTCGACTCCAGGCGAACTCTGATTCCACGGCTGCAAAGATGAATCTGCCCACAATCGAGAACATCGCGAGATGAATGCTCCCGGATGGCCTGGTATTCCCGCACGTTGGACATCCAGCGCCAAAACAGGCGTAGGTACGGCGCGCAGTCCGTTAAGTAAGGTCTGGTTTACCATCAGCCACGGCATCCTCAACGAAATCTATTATCCACGCATCAGATCGGCCTGCACGCGATCTTTAGGCTTGATCGTCACCGATGGCCGCGACTACTTCTCGGAAGAAAAGCGACATGCCCGCTCAGAAGTGCGCGTAGCGGCGCGAGGAGTGCCGGCGTACCGCTTGGTAAATACAGCGTTTGATGGTCGCTACCGCATCGAAAAGGAGATCATAGCCGATCCCCATCGCAACGTCGTTCTCCAGCGCACACGCTTTGTACCGCTCCAGGGCACGCTCGATGACTACCGGTTATATGTCCTGCTTGCGCCACACTTGGGCAACCACGGTGCAGGCAATCACGGCTGGGTGGGCGAGAGCAAAGGCGTGCCCATGCTCTATGCCGAACGTGCAGGGGAGGCTGCCCTAGCGTTGCTTTCGTCAGTTGGTTGGCGGACACGTGCAGTGGGTTTCGTCGGCATGTCTGACGGTTGGCAGGATCTGCACCAAAACAAACAGATGACGTGGTTCTACCACCGCGCTGAAAACGGTAACATTGCCTTGACCGGCGAAATTGACCTTTCGGCGTGCGGAGGCGAGTTTATCCTGGCGCTCGGCTTTGACGCAGCATGCCTTCGCCGCCGGCCACCATGCCCATATTAGCCTGTTGTGCGGCTACGACGCTGCTCGTATCCAGTATGTGGCGGAATGGCAGGCATGGCAGGCAACTCTTCTGGGGCTGCATGAACCAACCCAGACCAACGGTGCCTTTTTTGACGCGTATCGTACAGGTACGGCGATCCTAAAGATCCACGAAGATAAGCACTTCCGCGGCGGGTTGATCGCCAGTCTCTCAATTCCGTGGGGTGATACCAAGGGCGACGACGATCTGGGCGGCTATCACCTGGTTTGGACGCGGGATCTGGTTGAGAGTGTCGGCGGATTGTTGGCAGCAGGTGCGCACGAGGAGGTAGAGCGTGCGCTGCTCTACTTGGCCACCACACAAGAAGCAGACGGCCACTGGCCGCAGAACATGTGGCTTGACGGCACCGCCTACTGGGGAGGCGTGCAGCTTGACGAGGCTGCATTTCCCCTTCTGCTCGTGGGCTATGCCTGGCGTGAGGGTATTCTGACTGTAGCGAATCTTCGTGATGTCTGGCCGATGGTGCGGCGTGCGGCAGGTTTTGTGGCAGCGAACCGGCCCCGTCACCGACCAGGATCGTTGGGAGGAGGATGGGGGGTATGCGCCTTTTACACTGGCCGTGGCGATTAGCGGACTGATTGGTGGCGGCGGATGTCGCTGACTTGATGAATGAGAGCCATGTTGCAGAGTATCTGCGTCACACGGCTGACTACTGGAATGCCAATATCGAACGCTGGACCTATGTTACTGCCACCGAACTGAGCCGCGCTCATGGTGTCGATGGTTATTACGTGCGCATCGGCGCGGACACACCGGACGCCGATGTGCCGACGACGGGGTGGGTCGCCATCAAGAACCGCCCTCACGACCGCAGCCTTGTTCGTGCCGACCAGATCGTCAGTCCGGACGCGCTTGCTCTTGTGCGTTTTGGCCTGCGCGCGGCGGATGATCCACGCATTCTGAACACCGTCAAGGTGATCGACGCCGAACTCAAGATAGAGTTTCCGGTTGGTCCTAGCTGGTATCGCTACAATGAGGATGGATACGGCGAACACCAAGATGGCAGCGCGTTCGATGGAACCGGCATCGGACGGGCGTGGCCGCTGCTGACCGGAGAGAGGGCGCACTACGAACTCGCCGCAGGCAATCGCAAGGAGGCTGAGCGACTTACGGCGGCGCTGGAAGGGTTTGCCAACGAGGAGGGGCTGATCCCGGAGCAGGTTTGGACGGCCGAAGACATTCCCGCCCAGGGACTCTTTTTTGGTCGGCCATCTGGTTCAGCCATGCCATTGGTCTGGGCGCATGCAGAGTATGTCAAGCTTCGCCGTTCACTCCACGATGGGCGCGTTTTTGACATGCCGACACAACCGGTAGAGCGGTACCAAATCGACCAGGTTGCGTCACCATACACAGTATGGCGCTTCAATCACAAATGCCGTACACTACGAGCCGGAACCACTCTACGCGTCGAAACACTTAGCCCAACCGTTGTCCATTGGAGCCGTGACGGCTGGACAACCACACTCGCCGTCGAGACAGTTGCCACAGGGTTGAACATCTATGTCGCCGACCTGACAACAGAGGATCTTGCGCCCGATACAACGGTCGTGTTCACGTTCTACTGGAGTGAGAAACAGATCTGGGAGGACAGCGATTTTTCGGTACAGGTCGTACCATCGTAGTTGCTCTCGCGACGGACTGAATATGTGCTGCCGGTCTTTGCCGAACAGCTTCGGCCTTGGGTCAACCTAAACGAGCGGAGAACTCTCTCATGGACATACCACTGAATGCTGAAGTCCACTGCACTGATGGACTGGTCGGCCATTCCTCGTGCATCATTCTCAATCCTGTGCGACAGGAGATCACCCACTTCGTGCTCAAGCGTCGAGCGATGCTGGGCTACCAGGAGTTGGTGCCCGTTTCACTGATCAAGGAGAGCACGCCGGACATGATTCTGCTACGCGTCAGTGCCCACGAGTTGGCAAAGCTGGAACCGTTTACGGACAGCGAGTATATCAACTTGAACAGCAATGATGAGATGCCAGGAGACCACGGATATGGCTATGAAGATGTCTATGGATTGCCGTACCGCGAATTCGATGAACCGCAAGGAGCGTACGTCAACATTGAACGAATTCCACAGGACGAATTGGGTATCCATCGCGGTGCGCACGTCGACGCAACAGACGGCCGCGTCGGGCGCGTGGATGAGTTTGTCGTAGAGGGAGAGGATTGCCATATCACCCATCTAATTTTGCACGAGAGACATGTCTTCGGCGACAAAGTCGTGACGATTCCTGTTTCGGAGATTGAGCGCATAGACAATAATGTAGTACACCTGAATTTGACTCGCGAGCAGTCAGTAGGTTGCCGCACGTTGCGACGCGCAGGTCACGCTGATCTTCGTTCAGATCGGTCGTTAATCGGTCCCAGAAAGCAATGACACAGGCGGTACCATGGAGAAGTGACGATGCAGAAGAGCAGGAAAAAATCCGTTCCAGGAGACGTGTCTAGCCCCACTCGTCCAACGCCGACTCTGTCCGTGGAGCCGACATTTGACGAAACCATTTCCGCCGTGCTCGGATCGGATGCCACCGATCAGTGGAATGTGCAGGGATGGTTCTTCCGGCACCGCATCGAAGCCAAGGACCGAACCGAAGTGTTGCGACGATCGTTCTTCGACAGCGATCCGCGCTGGCTGAGCGCTTTCATCGTCATGTTGGTCTTGGCCGCCGGCCTCGCAACCATTGGTCTGTCGCAAGATCTCCGCGGCCACAGTGATCGGATCGATGATCGTCGCACCCCTGGGCGGCCCCATTGTCGCTCTCGGCGCGGCCATTGCCGTGGTCTGGCCGCGCGAGGCAGCAAAAATGTTCACCACAGTCGTTGCCGGAGCCGCGACGGTGGTGGTCATCGCGTACGCCGTCGGTCTCCTTCTGCCAAATAGCACGCCGACCGCCCAGGTTCTAGCCCGCACCAGCCCCGATCTGCGCGACCTGGGTGTTGCATTGCTTGCCGGCTCTGCGGCAGCCTACGCGCAGACCCGCACCAGCCTCTCCTCCTCACTGGTCGGCGTGGCCGTTGCGGTCGCACTCGTGCCTCCTCTAGCCACAGTCGGCCTGATGCTCGAGGAGAGCCGCTGGCTTTTGGCAGCCGGCGCGTTTACACTCTTTGCGGCGAACCTCGTGGGAATCATGTTCGCAGTTGCAGTCACTCTTCTGGTCACCCGCTACGCGCCGCTCCCAAAGCTTCGATCGACCTCGATTGGTCTTGTCATCGGCCTCGCAGCAACGATTCTTGCCGTCGTTGTCGTAGCCGTCCCCCTTGCGATCGCCTATCGCCAGGTTGCCGGAATCACCCGAACAGCCACAGCTGTGCATCGACAGGTTGCGGACACTCTCGGTTCCTCCTCGCCCGTGGTCGTGAACAAGATCGACGTCAACGGCAATCACGCCATGATTGACCTGTCCGACGTGAACGGTGCTCCGACTGCGGCCCAGTTCGAAGCCGACCTAATCGACGAACTCGGGCCGGGTGTCACGGTCGAGTTACGTTGAAAGAGCTTCACAAGCTGAAATCTCGTTGGCCCGCAGTCAGGACGATGCCGTACAGCCAAAGCACTGACCTCGTTGTGAGGATGACAGGAGAGAACAATGGAACAGAAACTTGTCGAGCGCGTCGCTAACCTGCTTTCGTTATACGGTCGATCCGGCAACGATTTTTTTAAGCTATGGCCGGACAAGCAATATTTTTTTACAGAATCGGGCAACGGCGTCGTAGTCTATGGTGTCAGCCACGGTGTGGCTCTGGTGGTGGGCGAGCCAGTCGCACCTCCGGAGGAAATGGAGCAATCGATTCGAGCGTTTACCGACTTTAGCAGACAGCACCGTCTTGCGCCGATCTTTCATCAGGTGTCGGCCAATTATCTCGACATCTTCAGGCGGAACCATTTTCATTCTTTCAAAGCCAGCGAAGAAGCCATGGTCGATTTGACTGGTTTCTCCACGCGCGGGCACGAGGGGAAACAGTTCCGCAACACGCTCAGGCGCATGGAACACGAAGGTGTTCGTACCGAGCTCTTTGAGCCGCCTGTGCCCGATGCGATGGTCCGACAGGCGCAAGTCGTCTCTGATTCCTGGTTGGCGTCGGGACGGCGAGAGCGGCGCTTCGTGGTCGGACGATTTGAAGACGAATACGTGCGCAATACCCCCATGCTGGCTGCCTTCGATGTAGACGGTCAGATGCAGGGGTTCGTCAATCTCATTCCGTCCTACGCGCCGGAAACGGCGACAATTGACCTGATGCGCCATCGCATGGATGGCCCGCCTGGAGTGATGGACTTGCTCTTCCTCAAGCTCTTTGACTATGACAGGGCGCAGGGATTTCGCTATGTCAGTCTCGGACCAGCGCCCATTATTGAATTGCCGGCCGGCGAATCGGCGTCGCGCGAAGAGCAGGCTTTCTACGCCCTCACTCGCTATCTGAACGCCGTCTTTAGTATGAAGGGCTTGCGCGACTACAAGGCCAAATTCGCCACTGAATGGCATCCGCTCTACCTCATTCACCATCGCGTGACTGACTGGCCGCGTGTGCTGCGCGTGTTTACCGAGTTGACCGAACTGCCGGAAAATCAGCAGCCCTGGTTGAGCCGTGAGCATCGTCAGCAGTTCCAGCACATCATGCGTGAAGTGATCGCCGACGTCCGCCGATCGCGGAAGGAAAAACGGCAGGCCAAGAAAGAGCAGGCTGATGGGTAGCCCCCTCTCGATTCCGCATCATAGCGTCATCCAGCATCCGTCCATGCGAACTGTCAACGATGCCAAAGCGGACTGACGTTACCCGCGCTGCGCGTGCCTTCACCCCGCGACGTATGTTGTTGTGGGTAATTATTTTGATCTTTGTTTGGGTGGTCTGGAGTCGCTTTGCAGAAGTTGACGCGCCGCTCAAAACACTGCGTGAAGGTCGCCCCTTGTGGATCGGCGTCGCCCTTGGGCTGCAGATGCTCTACTTCGTCCTCTTTTCGGGCGTCTACTGGTCAGCCTTTCGCACGGTGGATGTCGGCTCAAGTCTCCTTCAGCTCATCCCATTGACGTTCGCCTCGATCTTTGTCAACTCGACCGTCACATCCGGCGGTGCGGCAGGGACGGTGCTCTTTGTCGACGACGCGTGACGACGTGGGAAATCTGCCGCTGCAACGGCCGGAACAGTGCTGGTCATGGCGGCAGACTATGCCGCCTTTGCGGTACTGCTGTCGGCCGGGTTGATCCTGTTGATTCATCAGCACGATCTGACCCGGCTCGAAGCCGTCAGCGCGTTGGTCATGTATCTACTCATATTGGGCGTATTCGGTGTCTTGAGTCTGGGAATTTGGTCGCCGAAGAGTTTGCGACAGGTGCTGAACGCTATCCAACTTGCCGCGTTGTGGGTAACCGAACGCCTCCAACGTCCCATTTTGCTTGATGACACATGGGCAGAACGCAATGCCGATGAATTTGTCACCACGGCACAGACAATGGTGCAGCATCCGCTGCAACTGATCCGGACCGTCGGCGTGGCAATGTTGGCGCACCTGGCAGATCTGTCTACGTTATATGTGTTGTTCCGGGCATTCAATCAACCGATTACATTGAGTATCGTGATCGTACTCTACGTGATGACTGCTCTCTTCTGGATCGTTTCGCCCACACCGAACGGCATCGGTGTCATCGAAACGGTCATGCCCGCGATCTACGTATCAGTCAATGTTCCGCTGGCAGCGGGCACCGTGATCAATCTGGCATTTCGTGGCATTAGTTTCTGGCTCCCACTCTTGATCGGGTTCGTCTGTTTTCGTTTTGTCCTTCCCTCGCGTTCATCGCGTGAAGGCTAGACCGTGCGTGCGGGTTCATCAAAAATACTTCTCCCGCATCCGGTGTAGGAATCGCAAGGATTCCCGCATCTCTTCCATGCCGTTCATCCCGTCTTCGATGCTGACCCAGCCGTCGTAGCCAACATCGCGAAGGATTGAGAAGATAGTGTCGTAGTCGTTCATACCCTGACCGGTGATGCCGTGTTGGAGCTTGTCCGGATAGCCGATCATGCCGTCGGCCTGGAGGACGTCGGCCAGTGTCGCGCCCTCGGTCAGATAGCGATCGCTGGCATGCATGCTGACGACCCGATCTGCCACGCGACGCAACAGTTCGACCGGATCGTCGCCGGCCACGATGGCGTTGGAGGGATCGTACTGCACGCCGAAGTGGGTGCGCTCTGGAATGGCGTCCAGCACCTGAAGAAAGACATCCATTCGCTGGGCAAATTCGGGATAGCGCCAGTAGCCGTCCTTGTAGTGGTTCTCCAGCCCGAGCACGACATCGTGTTCACGCGCCACCGGCAGCAACTGGTCGATGGATTCCTTGACCCAGGCGACGCCCTGCTCCACACTTACCTCCGGATAACGCTGGCCCGTCAGCACCCGGCAGACTGCGCCGGATCCACCCATGCGTCCTGTCACGCGGATCATCTCCGCTTCATGCTCGACAGCGCGTGCGCGTGCGCCGGCATCCGGGTTCGTAAAGTCGGGCGAGCAACACATCATCGGCATGACAAAACCCGCTTCATGGATAGCCGTCGCCACACTGTCCACATACGCGTCATCCAACTGCCAGAGAAAGCCCTCGTACATCTCCAGGCCCTCAGCCGGCAACTCCTTGGCCATCTCAATCCAATCGAAGACCGACATGCTCTTGTCGAAGGAGATCGCGTCCAGATAGCACTTGGGAAATGCGGATATCTTCATCGTTACGGCTCCAGGATCACCTTGGCCAGGTCGAGTTCACCCTTGGCCAGCGCATCGATGAGCGCCGGTCCCTCGTCCAGGCCGGCCACCCGTTCGATGATCGGCTCCACATTGATGCGACCACTGGCCAGCGCGTCGATGGATTTCTCGAACTCGTCGGTGAAGCCGTAGGTGCCGCGTACGGTCAGCTCCCGGGTGACAACCTCCTGCATGTTGATCTCGATCATCAGTGCACTGTTGCCGATCCAGGTGATGTCGCCGCCGTTGCGGGTAACTTTGTGGGCCTGCTGCACCGCCGGCGTAATGCCCACCGCCTCGATCGCGCAATCCACTCCCCAACCACCGGTGGCCTCCATGATAACCGCCGCCGGATCCTGTTCGCCGACGTTGATCGGCACATCGGCGCCGAGCTGGCGTGCCAACTCCAGCCGGTGGGCGCTCATGTCGGTGATGAAGATCTTGCCGGCGCCCTTCGAGCGCGCGGCCAGCAGCGTCAGCAGACCGATGGTGCCGGCGCCCACAATGCAAACTGTCCCCATGATGGGGATCGGCGTGCGTGCGACTGCGTGCATGGCAATTGAGAGTGGCTCGGCCATGGCGGCATGGCGAAAGCTCAACCCGTCCGGCTTGGGAATCAACATGGACTTGTGGACCAGCACGTAGTCGGCGTATGCACCGGGCGTATTCACACCCAGGACGTAGCGTGTGCCCTTGCCGTCAAAAGGAAAGAGAGGCGAGACCACGACCTCGTCCTCAGACGCCGCGCTCTCCACGCCCGCACCGGTGGCGACGACCACACCTGCCAGTTCATGGCCCATGATCACGCCCGGGGCCCGGCGTCCGGTGGACCCGGTGTAGCCGTGCACATCCGAACCGCAGATCCCTACACTCTTTACGGCAACCAGCACTTCGTCGGCGCCGGGCACGGGATCGCCGGCTTCCACCAGCGACATTTCCCAGGGGCCGTGATATACCAGGGTTCGCATGCATGATTCTCCTCTTTTAGTTCGTTGGGTGAATCCTGACAGTATTTTTGGGCTGAAGCAAATCACTCGAGCAACGTCGTGGGTGCATCCCAGTCGGGCGGAGGCGAGAAGTATCGGCGCGCCTTGGAAGCCCCCAAATGTGGTATGCACCGAATTGAAATCGTTGCGATAGCCATTGGCGTAATTACCCGCGACAGAAATCGACAATGCCACCTCCGCAGGCACTCCTCTACGATCCATCGGCAATACGCGCCATGCAGTATCGCCGAGAACAGGCGTACCGCGATCCGGCCGTAGCATACTGCCCAGACCAAAGATGAGTAAGGCGGCCAGCGCCAGTCCGGCGCTGCTCCAGAAGACGGTCGTGCCACCGACCAGTTCCCAGACGAAGCCAGCTACGATTGCCCCCAGCCCCCAGCCCAGGCCGCCTTGGGCTGCACCGACGACGCCTGAGCGGTCGAACGCATGCCCTCCGGCGTTCGATCATAGGCGAAGCCGACGACCGCCACCCAGAAAAAGCCATAGCCGATGCCAACAACTGAGGCCGCTGCGATTACGCCCACTGCCGACGGCATCAGCCCGACGGTGAACCAACTGACGCTGAAGATGCCGAGACCGATGATGATCAATCGTTGCGTTGTCGTAACGGGCGAACCAGCGTGCGCCGAGAAACATGATGGGGATTTCGGCCGCCGCACTGGCTGAGAAGGCCAAGCCGATCTGCGCTTCGGTCCCGCCCAGGTCGAGAATGTGTAGGCCTAGAAAGACAAAGTAACCTGCGGCACCCATGCCCATCAGAACCATGGCCGCCAAGAAGCCGACATAGCCTGGGGCATGCGCCCCAAGGTACGCAGCCCGGCCGCGATGTTGACCCGCCCGGCAAAGCGTTCGATGGGCAGAACAAAACGCCAGGCCGCAGAGAACGACGCCCAACAGCAGGCCATGCAGCCAGAAGATCGCCGTCCAGTCTGTCGGTCGACATCAAGTTGGCCCAGACCGAAGCTGGCCAGCACAAAGCCGACGCTTCCCCACAGTCGCTGCCGGCCATAGCTCCTGCCCGTGCGCGTCACCATGGCCATGACCGCACTGTCGGTGATGGCAGGAATCGGCGCGCGGAAGAAAGAAGAGCAGAGATCACCAAACTCATGAGCGGCCAGAACCCCGGTGCCGGGATGAAGAGCAGATGAGACGAGACCGGCCGTCATCGTACAGGCGGCCAGCACCAGCGTCTGCATCTGCCAACGGTCCGCGACGCCGCCCCAGAACGGATTCGAGATCAGGGCGATCAGAGGCGGAATACTGCCCAACCAGCCGATCTGAACGCCGTTGAGTCCCTGCATTTCCAGGTAGACGTTGAAGTATGGCGCAATACAGCCGATCGCAGCGAAGAAGACGAAATAGAACGACTTGGCGACGACGAGACCACGACGGTCGGCCACGTCGATCGCTACGCCGCGTCACTTGCCGCCTGAGTCAATAGGCGACGACGTATCGAGTCGGCTGGCTGGAGCAAGCGGTAAATGTGGCACCTCGTGCATGGTGGGTGATGGACAATTTGCAACACATCTATTCTAGTCCCGACCGCGCCCGAATTGGAAAAGAGCAATGCTGCGCTTGACCGCACCTAGTACCCGTGCGTTCGCCCGTTCAGGGCAGGCGCGGTGCCGTGAATCTACGCATTGAGCAGATGCGCTACGATGCAACATCGTCCGTCAAATCGAATCCCCACGGATTGAAGAGTGAACCAAATGATCTGCCGCTTGATCGGACTAATCGTTTTGACATTGGGCGTGGGCGGCTGCGTGTTGCCTCGACCTGCGGTCGAGCGGAGTGCGGACCATGGCCGGCTGCTGGTTTGGCATGCCTGGACCGGCTCAAATGGCGCGGTGCTGGATGGGCATCTCTATGGCTTGCCCCTATCTGCCCATACCGAGATACTCTATTTCAATCGCGAAGTCGTTGACACACCGGCGCATGGGCTCAGTGAACTGCTCGACGAAGCGCGGCAGGCAAGACCATTGCGCTTCCCGGTGACTTCCATCATAGTTTCTGGGGTCTTCGCGCGTTTGATGGGCAGATCTTGGATCAGGAAGGGAATCTGGTGCTCAACCAGGGCTTTGTCGACTGGCTTCACTGGCTGAGCAAAGCCCAACAGGAGCCCACCGTCGTGATCAGCAATCGAATAGAGGAAGTGCGAGAGATGTTTGCCTCCGGTCGCGCGGCCTATTTCGTGGGTGACTCCACTGATTTACCGGATTTGGTTGAAGTATTGGGAGATCGGGTGGGTGTGAAGATGTTGCCGATGAACGACACCAAAGTCGTCCGAAAGTGACCAGTGAAATCAAGCTGCTTGTTTGGGATGTCTTTGCCGAGCACAATATCGCGCTGCCCTTCCCCGAAGTCGAACTGCACTTCCCCAAAAAGGTCAATCTGGAAATGCTTCAGTCCAAGCGTGCGTTCGCACCCGCCGCCGATTAGGATTACAACAAGACTGTGAAGATGGTCCGGCAGAAATTGTCGGCCGATTCAATTCAGCGTGGTATTTACGTCGCGATGAATTAGAGAAGTTGTACCCAGTCTTCACCAACGGCATTTCTCAGTCGCCGATCGACGGTCCACATCGTACATTGGAGTTCTTGCGCTAGTGCAAGATAGAAGCAATCGTAGGCGTTTGCGCGCTGTAAGCGAAGGGCCCACTCAAAGGCCATCTGAACCATGGCCGCGTTCGGCATGTGGAGTTCTATGTCGAAAACCTGTACGAGCTGCAGAGCCGGCCGCGCTTCGCCCTCCGACAATTGTCCGAAATGAACTGACTTGCTGAGTGCTGATGTGATTTCATAGAGCCACAGCGTGGGCGCTTGAAGGCGTACGCCGGCTTTACGCCAGCGGTCGATTTGTTGCTGCAAAGCAGCTTGTTGTGGGTTCGGAACCAAAGCGCGAAAGACCACGCCGGCATCAATCACAACCAGCTCATGCCTCAGGGGCGAGGTCATTGCGTTCCTCCAGGTCGGTGCGTGAGGCACGCCATATTGAATCAACGTCAACGGACTCGCCGTGTCGACGATCTAGAATCTCATTGCTCAACAGGTTCGCGCGATCTAGCCAGGCTTGCCAGCGAGCTATCCGGTCGGCACTCTCAGTTTCTATCAGGCGTTGATAGTCCTCCAAACCGATCAGCACAGCCTTTGGCCTGCCGCGAGACGTCAACACGATGCGTTCATCACCAAATGCGACACGGTTGACCAATTCAGAAATGTCGCGTTTGACCTGTCCGATACTTGCATTGGTTTCGTGCACAAGCGTTCTGCCCCTTTCAAGCCAAGCAATAGTTGCACTATCCTGATTTACACTATTTTACACCCTTGACCATGGGAAAGACAATCACTTTGAATGAACGGGATGCCCCCTTGAATATGGGCTGTTGATCGACAATCTTTCTCACAGGGAAGAGGCAAGGTCGGCACTCATCGTCGTTTCTTTCTCCCATCTGATGGTTGGCCGGCGAACGATCGGTGGCTTCGACCTGCATCCGGCGGGCGTGTGCAGAACGCGTTCTCAACACAGCGACCCCGGTGTGCGTCACCGGGGCCGCTGTGTCTCGTTTGGAAGAGAGCGATCAGTTCGTCACGGTTTTGTGACGTAGGGCAGATAGCTCTGGCTGATGGGATCGCCCACCATCTGGACGACGACGGCGACCTGCAGCGGGCTATTGACGGCGCCGTCCGCAGTGAAGGTCAGATGGCCAATGTGAACGCTGCCTTGCACAAAGCCACCGGTATCCACCGTCACGCCAACTTCATCAGACGTGGCGCCGGAACCCTTGTCGACGCCGATCCATCTCTTGTCCGCCGTGACGGTCCAGTTGAGGACGCTGCCTTCCTGGTTGCGCAGACTGAGTGGCTGGCTCGTGGGCACCACACCGCCGGCTTCATCCAAGAAGATCATGCTCGTCTGGCCCGGATCCAGCGCTTTTTGGGCCACCGGCGGCAGATCACCGATCTTAATCGTCACCGATGCGGCAGCCTGTTTTCCGGCGCTGTCCGTTACCGTCAGCGTAACGACATGTTCGCCTTCAGTAAGAAGATCCGGATGGAGCAGATGTCCCGTGCCCAACGCCCCATCCAGGCTCGACTGCCAAGAGAGCTTGCCGTCCGGCAGCGTACCGTCTTCAAAGTCCTGGCCGTACCCCTCCAGCGCGACCGTCTGGCCATAGCCGTAGACGCCACCGTCGGCCGGGCTGACGATGACAGCCACCGGCGCTTTGTTCTCGACGCTGAAGGGCCCGCTGTCGGCCGAACTGGTGAGCACACCATCGTTGACCACGACGCGCAGCCAGCCGCTCTGGGCGCCGCCGGTGCTCTCCAGTTCGCCCGCATCCAACGAGAACTCGTCAGCCATGATCATGGTGGCGAGCGTGCGCCATGTGGTGCGATCGTCAAAGCTGTAGAGGATCGTGTATTCCAGTGCATCGTTGTCCGGATCACTGCCTGTCCACTCCAGCACCACGGGACCGGTTGCCGGTAAGCTGGTGCCGCCGGAGCGCGCGTCGATGGTCACGGACGGTGGATTGGCACTGACTGCCTTTGAACCGATCACGCGACCGGCTTCATCCGCATAGATGGCGATGCGTCGCGTTCCCGGCTGCCAATCCACGATTTGCTGGATCAGCCGCACGTTGTCCTGGTCGCCGCCCTCACCGGTGGGTGTGAAGGGGTAGTCGGCCAGCACGCTGTTTCCCGCATCGAGCAGTCGAATGTGAAATGGACCTGCCACCAGTGGCGGCAGTTCCGCCACCTCCCGCTGCCGCGAGACGAAGGGCAGCTGCGCGCTCTGTTCGGCGAGATCGATCATGCCGTAGACAGAGAGAAAATCGCCAGAGACGGCGGGCATGGCCGCAGCCTGCACACTGGGAAGGTTGTTCTGGATATAGGTGCGGATGCCGGTATAGGTGAAATCTGAAATCCACTCGCTGGCGCAGTAGGACATGTTATCCGTCCACGTGTTGGGGACGACACGCGTAGTGATGCCGGCGCCTGCGTCGCCTGCGTCGAAACCGAAGTACCGGGTCATATTGGTCGATGGTCCTCCGATGATGCCGTTGGGGTACGGGTAGGAGCGACCGCCGCCGGCGCCGCAGAACTCAGCGTGATAGCGCTCCAGCGTGTGGCCCAACTCGTGGGTGCCATACCAGTCGGCGTAAGTGCCGTCGGTGTCCCACCCCGAGGCGCCGGCCGGATTGGCATTGACGCCGGGTACGCCTGCCGGTCCCGAAGCCTGGCCGCTGGGGATGCTGCCGGAATTGCCGCGCATAAAACCGCCGGCGTCGGCGACCAGACCGTAATACTTCCACCCGGGTGCGCCGCCGTCATAGGTATTGCGCGACCACTGCAGACAGGAGTTGACATAGCCGGCGTCGGGTGTGGTGGTAATACTGCCGTCAAAGAAGGTGCGCCGGCTGGTGATCAACTGGCTGATGGGGTACATACGGCGCGCCTGAGACTCGAGCAACGCAATATCTTGATTGGCCGCGGAGATCAGCGTGCCGTTGGACTGGCGATACTGGAAGTTGACCGTCCGCAGCCGCAACGGCTTGGTCGCCACAAAGTTGACGGTGGCGCTTCTGACATTGTTGGCATAGTTGCTCTCGGCGATATCGTGGAACGGATTCAATTCGGCGCGGCACCGTCAGATTGCTGCCGTTGATCCAATACCACGGCAATTCGAAGTAGAAGCTGTCGTTGATGTTGGCCCGGTTGGGCGCCAACCCCATGTTGACGACCGCGCCCGGGTTCAACGGTTGCAGTGGAAATCCTAAGTTGACGCCGTTACGGCTGCCGTAGAGCCGTGCCTGCACGCCGTTCTTCGCCTGGTTGGTCCCCACATGTGCGCGCACGAAGGTACGCTTGTCGTTGACCAACACCACGCTGTTGCTCAGATCCTGGATGGCCTGTGTCACTTCCACATTGGTCACCCGCAGATCGGCCGACGGCGAAGACGCTGCCGTCGTCAGCCTGCCGATACCCCAGGTATTGGGGTAGTTCCAACGGAAACCCTGCGGCCAGCCAAAGTCGTTCCCCACAAATTGCACCCACTGTTGCGCGACCGTGATGCAAATGTCGCGATCCCAGCCGCTGCCGAGAGTTGACGAACTGATGCGGAACTCAGCATCCCACACGCTGATCTCCGGACCAAAGGGAGGCAGCAGATTCCGCGTGTACTTCGCACGCTGGATGGTGTGTCCTCCCGGGTCCGGACCCGTATAGGCGCCGCCCCCTCCTCGATTGACGCGTACCGTACCGTTGTAGGAGATGGTGAGCGCGATGTCGTCCGCACCCGGCAAATTGCCGCCCGCGCCTGCCCGGTTGAGATAGACGACGGCATTGGGGCCGTCTTGCACCGCAGCGTTGGGCACAGCCAATGATGCCAGACAGACGTAGAGATCGGTATCGCTGTGTTTGAAATAGGCCGTTACCGTGTTGAAGAAGATGGCATTGGTTTGAAAGGTGGCAGTCGAGGCATCGCTATATTCGCCGCTGGAGCACCGACCGTCCACCGATGGAATATTGGTGGTGCGTCCGATGTCAATGTTGCCCGTCACAAAACGCGCGTTGCCCCACAGCTGGGGATTGGCCCAAATGCCGTTGGCGGGCCATGAGTAGTCGTCGCCCGTAAAGCGCCACCAGTGGTAGAAAAGGGCCAGCCCTACGGACTGTTTCCATCCGCCCAGCACCAGCCGGCTGATTCGAAATTCGTTGCTCCACGACGGAAACTCGCCACCGGTGCGCCATTTCTCGGCCGCCCAGCCGCCCGGATCGGGACCGTCATAGGCGCCGGTGGCGGAGTTCCAATAGCCGGCACGCGGCGCGCCGTCAAACGCAAACGGCATGGAGACAACGAAGTCATCGGCGTCGTTGTCGCCGCCGTCGTTATCGAGATCGATATAGACCGAAACAAATGAAGCGCCGCCGTTCGGCAACGGCGTCCGTGGGTAGCAGACCCAGAGGTCGTCGACCGTTCGCTTGAGATAGACGTCGTAGTCGAAGCCGGAGACGGAATACTTGACGATCTGGGCGTCCGCATATTCAGCTGACGTGCATTGCCCATCCATGGTTGGCGCCGCAGATGAATAGGGGACCGTGGTGGTCGTTCCCGCACCGGCCAGCGCCACTGAATCGGTACCGGGTAGAAGCGCAATCAGGACAGCGACTGCCGCCAACAGCGGCAGGTAGAGCCAACGCCGAAAAGAAGGTTGTAAGTTATGCATGCCGTACTCTCCTTGAACCATCGACAATCGACAACATACATATGTAGTTCCGACTACGTGATCACTCGATCCAGAATCTTGCCCCCTATAAAGGACGCGCGGCCGCCGAGCCGGCGTTCGATACGCAGAACCTCGTTCCATTTGACCATCCTTTCACTACGCGCAAACGAACCGACCTTGAGCTGACCCGCATTGGTGGCCACCGCCAAGTGGGAGATGAACGCGTCCTCGGTTTCGCCCGAACGTGCGGAGACCACCGGCAGCCAGCCGGCCTCCTGTGTCATCCGTATTGCGTCGAGAGTCTCGGTGACGGTCCCGATCTGGTTGAGCTTGATCAGCACTGCATTGGCGACGCCGCAGTCGATGCCCTGTTGGATGCGCGTGAGATTGGTGGTGAAGAGATCGTCCCCGATCAGCTGGAGTCGGTCCCCCAGCACGGCATGGATCGCGGCCCAACCCTCCCAGTCTGTGTCGGCCATGGGGTCCTCGATGGAGACAATCGGGTAGGTGTCACACCACTCAACAATCAAGGCCACGAACTCTTGTGTGGTGAATCGCCGGTCCTCCAATCTAAATCGATAATGTTCTCCGTCGTAGAGATCGCTGGCTGCAATGTCCAGCGATATGGCGACCTCCTTGCCCGGCGTGTAGCCGGCGCGCACCATGGCCTCCACAAAAAAATCGAAGACCGCCGTGTTGCTCTCAAATTCAGGCCAAAATCCGCCTTCGTCCGCCAATCCGAAGTAACGGCTGCGCTCCTTGAGAATGTCACCGGCTGCATGGTAGACATTGTGGGTGATCTCCAATGTCTCGGCGTAACTTGCAGCCCCAACCGCCATGAGCAACCAGTCCTGCACGTCGGTGCGCCAGTTTGCGTGCGCACCGCCGCCGATGATCTGGATCTCCGGCAGCGGCAACAACGTACCGGCGCCCTGGCCAAGATATTCGTAGAGCGGCTGGTTGCGCGAGCAGGCCGCGGCGTTGGCGGCGGCCATGGAGACGCCCAGAATCGCGTTGGCGCCGAACACGCGCTTGTTTTCGCTGCCGTCCAGCTCGATCATAGCCCGATCCACGGCCCGCTGATCGAAGACATCCATACCGAGCAGCGACGGCGCGATCTTCGAGCAGATGTTGTCGATGGCCCGGAAGACTGACTTTCCTCGATAACGCTCGGGATCGCCGTCGCGCAGTTCCAACGCTTCATACTGGCCCGTCGACGCGCCGGACGGGACGGCACCCAGCCCAATCGCACCATCTTCCAGTGTGACGGCGGCCTCCAGTGTAGGGTTGCCGCGCGAGTCAAAAATCTGATAGGCGTCAATGGACGAAATCTTCATGATATCGACTCTCTTGGTCTCGTGATTGTGGGCAGAATATGGAGCACATTGTCCAATATTTGAGTGTCTTCTCTATTAGACGCCTACAGAGCGCGAGTTATGTCAGGATCGCTCACAGCTTCATGAGTTGTCCACGCCACCCGGCGGACAACGTCGCCAGATCTGTCACGTCGCTGGTGATCAGTTCGCCGGCAAAGTGGCGGACAGCCTCCTTCTTGACCGGCTCGGTGATGTACTCGGCCGGCGACTTGCCGTCGACACGTGCGAGCATCAACATTGGCAAGAGCCGCGCAACGCGCGCTTCGAAACCCATCGCGAGTTCATCGCCCAGTTCCCGGACATAGCGACTCCAGAACGAGGGCACGAGATCCAGATAGGGTGACGGCGCCGCGGCAAAGTGGAGCGCCTTCAACAAGAAGTGGTTGAGCAGAAATGCGGCGTCAAAGGCAGGCTCGCCGTACCAGGCGACCTCACAGTCCAGCAGCACCAGTCGTTCCTCTTTGACGAGCATGTTCTTAGGGCTGAAATCGCCGTGCACGAGACACAGTCGCGTCCTTTCCATGCGACTTGCCTCCTCCTGCAGACGTCGGGCGAGTGGTGGATGGCGTTGCGCCGTGGTGAGTAGATAGGGGTCCAGACGCAGTTCATGGAAGTTTTGCGTCGAGTCAAAGGTCCGCGCAGCGGTTTCATCCCCCCAAGATGCACGGTGGATCGTGCCGAGAATACGACCGGCCTCGGCCGCAATGGTGGGGTCCACACGACCGGCCAACAGCTGTTCTTTCCAGTTGGCGAAGCCGTCAAGATACTCCATGACGAAGAGTCCCATAGCGGGATCGCTGAACAGGATCGACGGTACGGCCTCCGGAACGATGGCAGCAACATAACGCAGATAGGCCTGTTCAAAATCGTTGCGCGACGGATCCGCGTACCAGTCAGCCTTGACGCGCAGTTTGGCGAGGGCCTGCTTGACGACGAACGCACGCGTCGGCGTCGAGACCAAACGGATATCGGAAGAGACCCCCCCGGTAAGCGGCGTAACAGTTGCGTCAGATGTGTCGATTACCCCTACGTTCTGCAAGTAACGGATCAGTTCTTGAGATTCCATATCGAACCCTTCAAGTCAAGCACAACTTTGGTCAGGATCGGCAGCTCATAAACCGACTAGAGCCGAATCACCACGCGTCGGCCCTGAGATGTCACATGCTAACCGCAACTATGACTGTCACCGACCATTTCCAAGCGCCGGTCGAGGGAGGGGTTGAGGCCTTACACCCACTTCTTGATGCTGTTCGTCGCTGTCGCCAATATTGCCGTTGCCGACCCGTTAATCAAGAAGGCGGCTGAGACCAATCGTTTGATGGGTGCCCTGAGCACGTTGTGGATGACAGGGGCGATTGTGCTCTATCTGCTATGAATTGTGGCACTAACCCATGGCTTCGTCAAGGGCTGTAATTTCAGGGGTTGCATGTCAGCAGCGGTTGACAGACGCATGTCGTGAGCTGATAATGAAAATGAGGTATTGAAGGTGACTCATCTGCGAATTCATTCCTGGTTTTCCCTGCTCCACAGCACGGTAACTGTCGAGGCGCTGGTTGACCGCGCCGCGGTCGCCGGCATGACCAGCCTGGCGCTGACCGATTTTAACGCGCTCTATGGCGCCGTGGCCTTTGGCCGTGCCTGCCACGCCCGCGCGGTCAGCCCTATCATCGGCATGACCGTGACAGTCCGACCCTTGCCCGGCATCGCACCGTCCCGACACACGACGCCGGGTCAGCTTGTACTGCTGGCCAAAGGCGAAACCGGCTACCGTTCGCTCTGCCGGCTATCCTCCCACATCCAGGGCGCGCCCGACCGGGAAACACGCGCCCGACACGGCATCAGTTGGGAAACCCTCGCTGCGTATCCGCACGATCTCATCTGTCTCAGCGGCGGCCGGCGCGGCTGGATCGAGCGCATGGTGCGGATGGGCGACGCCGGCGCGGCCGCGCACTACGCCGGCAAGTTGGCCGGCATCTATGGTGATGACGCCTACCTGGCCCTCGAGATCCACCGCACCGCCGACGCGCCGGTTGCCCGCGCGGTTGCGGAGCTCGGTAAGCAATTTGGGCTGCCGCCGGTGGCGGTCCATCCGGTCTACTGTCTCGACGTGGTGGACCGCCCCCGCTTGCGCCTTCTGGCAGCCATTGCCGGCAACTGCCGCTTGGACGAGTTGCCCGACAGCGCGCTGCCCGACGAAGGCGAAGCCGACGTCGATCTCCATTGGCTCGACCCGGATGACATGGCGGCGCGCTATGCCGAGTTCCCGGCTGCGCTGGCGGCGACGTCCGCGATCGCTGCGCGCTGCCGGCCCGCCCTGCCGGACGGACGGCCGGTTTGGCCCAAACCTAAGCTACCCGCGGATCAGACGCCCAAGAAAGCGCTGGACGCGCTGACCCGCGCCGGATTGGCCCGACACTACGGATCCGATCCGGCAGCCGCAATCCAAACCCGCCTGGATCGAGAGCTAGCAGCCATCGACCGGTCCGGCTTCACACCGCTTTTCCTCGTCGTCGCCGACATCGTGCGCCGCGCCCGTGCGAAAGACGTGCCTGTTAGTACACGGGGCAGCGTGGCCGATTCGCTGGCCGCCTACTGCGCCGGCATCACCACCATCGACCCCATCGCCCACGACCTGCTCTTCGAGCGCTTTCTGAACCCAGCCCGGGCTTCTCTGCCGGACATCGACCTCGATTTCTGCAGTCGCCGCCGCGACGAGGTTCTGGCCTATGTGCGCGATACCTATGGCGAGGAGCACGTTGCGCTGGTGGCCACCGTCAGCACCATGCGTCCCAAGTCGGCCGTGCGCGAGACGTGTAAGGCCTATGGGCTAGATGAGGCAGCCATCAAGCGGCTGATCAAGTTGCTGCCCGGTGGCTGGCACCCAGACCCACGCCGCCGGGACCGCCGCGGTGTGGAAGAAGTTGTGGCACAGTTGGAGGAGACCCGCTTGCAGCGGATCGTCCGCGAGGCCTACGCCATTGTCGGCCAGCCCCACCATCTGAGCATCCACCCCGGCGGCGTTATCATCACACCTGAGCCCCTGACCGACTATGTGCCTTTACAGTGGACGGCCAAGGGCTATCTCATCACCCAGTTCGACCATGGCGACGTCGAAGCCATCGGCCTGCCCAAGATCGACCTCCTGGGCATCCGGGCGCTGACCGTATTGGCCGACGCAACCGATCTGGTCCGCCGCCGCCACGCACCCGACTTCACGCTGGATGCCATTCCGGCAGACGACACGGCCACCGGCGACATGCTCGAAACCGGCGCCACTATCGGCGTCTTCCAGTGCGAATCGACCGGTGCACAGCGTACCCAACGCCAGCTCAAGGCGCGCACCGTGCAGGACTTGGCCGTGGCCAACGCCTTCTTCAAACCGGGACCGGCCACCGGCGGCATGGCGGCCGCATTCGTCCGGCGCTACCGGGGTGAGGAAGCGACCGCCTATCTCCATCCGGTCTTGGAGCCGATCCTATACCCGACCAAGGGTGTGCTGCTCTTTCAGGAACAGATTCTGCGCATTGCCACCGAGATTGCGGGTCTCTCCTGGGCGGAAGCCGACCATCTGCGCCGCGGCATGAGCAAGTTCGAAACCAAGGAGATGGCGGCCATCCGTGAAGGATTTATTGCCGGCTGTTGTCGGGCAGCGCCCCATGGTCCCGGTTTCAGCAACCGGCAGGCGACGACCCTTTGGCAACAGGTGGAGGCCTTTGCCGGTTACGGCTTCAACCAAGGTCATGCCACCGCCTACGCCGACGTGAGCTACCGCTCGGCCTACTTGAAGGCTCACTGGCCGGCCGAGTTCCTCTGCGCGCGGCTGCAGGATTGGGGCGGATTTCACCATCAGGCTGTCTACATTGCTGAGGCGCAGCGATTGGGCATCGCGCGTACGACCGCCTCATGTCAACAGGAGCAGACGCAAATTCACGTTGTCCGACGATGACAGCATGCCGGCGCTTTGGATGGGGTTGGGTCAGGTGCGGGATCTGCGCCGGCGTGCCGTGGCCGGCATCATTGCGCAACGACGCCGGCACCCATTTGCCGGCCTACGCGATCTGGTGCAGCGCGTGGCGCTTCAGCCGAAAGAGATCACCCATCTGATCCAGTGTGGTGCACTGGACGGATTAGGTGCAAACCGTGCCACGCTGCTGGCGGAAGCGGACGATCTGGCAAGCGCGGGCAGCGTCGCGCAGATGGCGTTTGACTTCGTGACGGTCACCGCCGAGCCGGACACAGCAGCACAGCGTCTCCAATGGGAACGGCGTCTGCTAGGCCAACCGCTGAGCGTGCATCCGCTCGATCTGGTCGAACTGCCGCCCGACACGGTCGCGTTGAGCGGGATTTCCGTTTCCAACGGCAGGTCGATTGTCGTTGCAGGTACGCGCCTGCCTGGTTGGACCGGCGGCAAAGGGTTCTTTCTCGGCGACCGGACGGGGTTCGTCGTGGCCGTCCCGGACGAGAACAGCCCCAAATTCGATATGTGGCAGCCGGTTTTGGTCCATGGACATTGGCAACAGGATGCGTGGGGTGGCGGCCGGCTGGCGGTGACTTCGAGCCGGACGTTGGTACCGTAGAGAGGAAATCGCCGTCTGGATCCGACGTTGAGCCAACGCAGTCATTGTTGACTTCCCTCATTGCCGCCTCCAAAGCGGCGTGCGTGGATCTGTTCGCGTTCTTTTGCCAATGTCGTCACAAACGCTAGGACGATGCTCATGCCAAAGATGAGATATCCGACCGTGAACATCTTCCCTAAATTTGTGGTTGGAACCAGGTCCCCGTATCCTACGGTCAGCAGCGTAATTACACTGAAATAGAACGCGTTCAGTATGCTCCAGCCCTCAACACGTGCGTAGAAGACTGTGCCCGCCAGCAAGATGACCAATACCCAAAATAGTAAAGAGCGAAAGTGGGGATTTTTCAAGAGGGCCCAAAGCTCGCGGAACAACAGGAAGATAAAGGCAAAGGGCAACAAGAAGGGCGGCATAAAATGTGCTCCTATGGTAGATGCGTTTAGTCGGCGCTGAACAACAACATCGGCTCGCTCTCTGAGTCCTGTAACGCCAATGCGCCCGCCAACTGGTTATAGGCGCCGATTGCGGACAACGCATTCAGATAGGCGGTCTCCTGTTCCATGACGCCTTCGGGTTCGTTACATGCCGTTTCCGTCGCCGCGACGTCGGTGATCGTGAGGCCAGCGCCCGCGACCCCGGCGTCTGCGGTGTAGCTGTTACACCCCGCCGAGCCCGATGCCTGTGGGCCGGCAAACTGCAGGGTAATCTCCGTACCTTCCGCCAGTGGAACCCACTCTGTACCGTCCGACATGAAGCGCAGCGACCAGACTGTCTCCTCAAATGCTGTGGGTGTGGCAGGCTCCAGGGTAAGCAGACGCTGATCGCCCACTGTATAGAGCACCAGGTTGTCGCCCTCCATCTCAAAGGATGTGGCGTTGGCCAGGGCGCCGACAAAGGTGTTTTCCTGATCCATGACGCCGTCAGGATCGCTGCACTGGACACGCGTGAGGCTGGGGTAATCCGGCGTGATCTGGTTGCCCTGGGTGGCGAACGCACCCAAGAACCAATTGCAGCCGCCGGTGCCGGTAAATTCATCGATCAAGTAGTTGACGGTCAAACGCGTATCAGCTATCGGCGTCACCGGGTCGTCCGGCATGCCGAAGAACGCCAGATCCCAGGACGTTGCTGCAAGCGGCATCTCCTCCGCCACTGTCTCCACCACTGTTTCAGCCTCTACTTCTGTGTCGACACGATAGCTCACGACTGACATGAGATCACTGATGTATCGATCAGCCGTCGGCGCGACCGTAGCGGTGGGGCTGGGCGCAACGGTCATCTCCGGTTGTGCGCCGCCGCATCCGGCAATGACCAGTGCAGACAGACAGAGCAAACTCAAGAGTTGACGAATCATGCACCGTTCCTTTCAGGCAATCAGATGGATCAGTCCACGCCAGGTGAGAAAGAGTCCAATGCCGGCTGGTCGGAAAGCGCCCAGATAGCGCATCCCTGTACTCAACTTTTCCTCTACGGCTGCCAGCTGGGACTGGGCACGTGCAGGCCGGACGGCATAGTAAACAATCGGCGCCATGATCAACAGGCTGGCCACTGCGACAAAGAGCACAAACGCCGACAGCTTGACGGCCAACCCGCCCTGCAAGCCCAAGATTTGATGGACGCCGGCCATCAGGAAAATCCACTGGTTCGCGCTAATCGCGACCCAAGCAAGGCCAAAGCCAAATGCCGCACGCGCACCGATAGAGTCAAGCGTGGCCAAGATTTTGGGTGGTGGTGCGTCCGGATCAGGTTCTCCTGTCCAAATACGAATCGCGCGTATCACAATCATGATCCCGGACAAGATCAGCAAACTATCGAGTACAGGTCCTTGTCGATTCTGAATCAATTCGACGCCGACTTCAAAGCCTGAGCCGACAAATTCCGCGACTGCGCCAAAGCCGTTGCGTAGAATCACAAGGCCGCCGGCGAAGACGAATGCAAGTAGAATGCCAAGCAGGAAGCGCCAGAGCGTGATCCCCCCGGCAAACGCTGTCGCTCTACTGAGTCCACGCTCCTTGCGCAGGATCATAACCTCGGCGCTGAACTGCCAGGGTAGAAATCCGGCCACCAGCGCCAGCAAGATCAAGGTAAGCCACTCAGCGCTCATAAATGTTTGTTCACAGGCTTCTAAATTACGGCTTCAACGAAGCCGGCTCTGGTTCACGGTCGCCGACATCTTGGCTCAGAACCCGGGCCAACCAACGAGTGGCGGTATAGTTTTCAAGTACGATGGATTTGAGAAGTACGGTCAGAGGCACCCCGACGACGGCGCCGATAGGTCCCAACAGCCAGCCCCAAAACAGGACCGCGAGCAGGGTCAACACCGGCGAAACATTGAGACCTTTGCCATAGAGACGGGGAGCGACCACAGAGCTTAGTACGCCGTTAATGAGCCGATCGCCCAAGAGCACCAGCGCGGCCCGGCAATGCCGTTCTGGGCAAACCCGAGGACCAGCGGCGGCAGAACGGAGATCCAATATCCGATATAGGGGATAAAGCCGAAGACAAACGCCACTACGCCCCATAATACAGGGTGAGGAATACCTAGAATCAAGAGCAGAATGGTGTCGCCAACGGCAATGACCAAGTTGATCGCGGCGGTGATCGCAATGAAGCGAATCACCGACGGCACCGCCTCGCCGGCACGTGCAAGCGCCACACTGTCGGGACCCACTGCCCGACGCATACGACGGGCAAAGCCGTCGGATTCGGCCAACATGTACCCGAAGATCAACAACACGAACAGAGCGTTGATGAGAAGACCAGCGATGTCCGCCGCAAGACCAGCCATGATGTTCAACAGCTGTTTGCCCACAGCTTCCGCAGTTGACGTAAATGTCGCTGCATCCACACCACGTGCTTGCAGCTGCGCTCGAAGTTGGTCACTTTGTTGCGCAAGCTGCTGCTCATAGGCCGGCACTTTGTCGACCAGACCGGCCAGTGAGACGCCGATCAAGCCCACCAGCGCCAGGCCAATCACCAGTACCAGCAAGATCACCAGCGTCAGCGCGAGCCACGGCTTGAGTCCGCGCCCCTGCAGCCAGTGCAGCAACGGGATGAAGAGCAAGGTGAAGAGACCTGCAATCAGAATCAGGTTGACAATCGGGGCGCCCGCACGCATGCCGGCCAGAATGACGACAACGCCTGCCACGCCTAGGACTAAACGCAGAATCGAATTGGGTGAAACTTCTGCAGACTGCATGACACGATCTCCTTTTGGGCCCAATCGAACTGAGAAGAGTCGGGCGTCAGCTGTGCTCGTAACCAGGCCAACGGCTCCGTCAGTGGATATCCGTTGGCGCCGGGAATATCCGTTGACACCGGTTACGAGCAGCGGTCTTGTGAACAATCAGGCCGTCTAGAAACCTCGTCGCCGCGCGGCGGCGACCGCGCCTGCGACCCCGGCGATGCACCCCGGCGACCGACACCGGTGTCAAAGGGCGACCGATGGTGTCGATGAAGAGTGAGTTTGCCCCACCGCTCGACGGCATGTCGCCGTCTAGAATCTCGACGTTGTAGCGCATCTGAGTCCCGTCCAATGACGGGTCCTGCAACACGACGACGACATCATGGATCTCTGACTCTGTGAAGATGGACAAGACTGCATTGGGCGGATTGTCGGCAAAGCTGTCGTCGCCCACGACCCAAGAATCGAAGAAATCCTGCAGCGTGAGATGCCCCGTGATCCGGTCCGGCCGGTCAGAGAAGAGCAAGGTGGTCGGAGCCATTTCGGTCAGGGTGAGCACGCCATCGGCATAGGTCATGCCGTGGGCCGTTTGCACGAACAGCGCTTCGATTTCCTGATCTTCCGGATTGCTGTCCTCGTTGCTGGTGTCATTGCTTGTATCGTTTGTCATCTGATTCACTCCAAGTTTCTCTATGCCGATTTTTCCTTCAAGACCCGACGCAGCGTCTCTTCATCTTCCGTGTCGAGTGTAGATTGATAAATTTCGCCCTTGTACGGTTTCAGGGCAGCCACCACAGCGTTGGCATTGGCATGGCGTACGATCAAGAAGATGGCTGAGGTGCCCGGCTGCAGTTTGTCGGCCACTTCTTTGACAAACTTCTTCTGGATGCCCAGGTCGGCCAGCGAACCGACACCCATACCGCCGAGGACACCCAAGAGGATGCCGGCGAAGGGGAAGAAGATGCCTGCAATCAGCAGACCGAGTAGCCCGCCGCCCACGGCGCCGATCTTGACGCCCCGGTCCAGTTCGTTCTTGACATGAACCTTGCCGTGCTGGTCACGTACCACCACAGCCGAATCGTCCAGGCTCACCAGATCCTGCTTCTGTTCTTTGCGAATGGCTTCGCGAACGTTCCCCGCCTCTTCCTCGCCGTCAAAGGTGATTACGATGAGATCCGACATACGAGTGTTCCTTTCTTGGTTTGGCTCCTTGGTCTGACAGCGCCAAACCTGCTTTTCATATTGTTTCGGTGATATCACAATCCCAGCAGTTGTTTCTTCTTGGCCTCAAATTCCTCCTCGGTGATGATGCCGGCATCTTTCAGCTCGGCGAGCTGTTTCAACTCCTTAATGTAGTCGGGCTGGTCTGTCATTGGCGGTGGGGCCGCAGGAGCCTCCGGTGACGCTGCTGCACTCGGCGGGGCGCTGGGTTCGTCTTCCGGCTCGCCTCGCCGATCCTCGTCTAAACATAGTGCTTCCCGCTCAGCGTGACTCAAAACCATAGAGTGGCCGTTCCCGCAGACACGCTCCAACCGGCAATATGCCTACTCATTGCTCTCCGCAGTAGTCATCCGCTCTTGGGCCGACGCCACTTCGGCTTCCATGGCCGCGACCACCTCGGCGGCTTCCTCCATGGCGGCCTCCTCGATCAGACCGGCCAGAGCCAGCGCATCGACGGCTTCCTGGGCGGCGGCATCTTCGATCAGCCCGGCGACGATCAGCGTACGGACGACGTCGGCCGCCAAGGCTGCTTTGATCTCCTCGGCCGCTTCAATCGTGGCCAGGGCATCGAGGATGGCTGCGCCCTTCACAGCCTCGGCCACTTCGATGGTGCGCTCGGCCTCAACGATGCGTTCTACCTCGGCGCCGACCATCAACAGCACTTCAGGCGTCAGGAACCCTTGCATCAGCGGCACACCGCCCGCACGGCGAATGGCGTCGCGTAGTTCGGCGGCCCACGTATGTTCGAACAGGAGGATACCGGCCGCTTCGCCTACCTCCAGGGAAGTGGCAATATCGGCGATGTCGTCGACCGTTAGGCCGTATTCACGGTTGGCCATGGTCAGGGCGCCGATCTCGGCGCCGACCAGCGCGCCCTCCACTCCACCTTCCGCCAGGCCGATGAGACCGCCGATCACCGCGCCGAATTCGGCTGCCTCCTCATCGCTGAGGCTGGAGGTTTCCATGGCGACGATCTCGTCTTCTGCTGTCTTCATGACGAACTGGAGATCGATGACCCGGATCATCCCCCGGCCACGTGCGCTTGGAACCGGCCATATTGGATTCGGTCTCCGGCGTCAGATGCCACTTGCCGACTGCATAGGTGTTGTAGCCGTGCTCCAGCAGAATCTCAGGTAGCATGCCGTTTTCGGGCGGGATCACGGCGCTCAAGCCGGGAAAGCCGTTGGCGCCCTCGACGATGACCGCCATACCATTGCTGTGTGCATTGCGTCCGGTCAGCAGACAGGAGCGGGTAGGCGAACAGAGTGCCGTGGTGTGCCACTGGGTGTAACGCAGGCCCTTTGCGGCGATGCGGTCCATATTGGGCGTCTCGATCAGGCCACCGAAGGGTGAAAGCGCGCCGTAGCCCACATCGTCCCAGACGATATAGAGCACATTGGGCGCGTTCTCCTCGGCCTGCGGGGGAAGGAATGGTTCCCAGTCCGGGACTGAGTCACGCACATCAACGTTGATAGTGCCGTTGAAGGGTTTGGTCATGGAAGCAATTCTCCTATTCCTACTCAGATGTCGCGAATACGATGTTGTAGGTCAAAATCTTGCCGTCTGTGCCTCGGCTGCTCCGGGTCACGGCAACCATGTTGTCAAGTTCGCTGACGTAGTCCAACTGCGGCGGTTCGCCAGATAGAGTGATCCTATTCACGACACCGGCACAGCTCAGAAGCGTCCCCGCTACTTTCCGGGCGCGCGACCTGCTGCGCCAGTTAAATCGGATCGGTTAACGCACTGAAATTCGCAAGGCGGTTTCTCGCGACGGCTGTGAAACGTCAACAGAAATCGGCAAGTCCCAGCAGATATTCATCTCGAATCTCTGCATGAGGTAAGAGTGACACAATTTCTGCCCTGATATTTGCGCCCTGCCCGGCCGAATTTGCCGGGTGGTATCCCGAATTGTGTGTACTTTCGCCACCTACCGGAGGGAGCAAGCCACTGTTACACAATTCGTGGTATACCACCATTTGCCGTGGTGTCGATGCCTACTTGGGTTAGGACGAAGCACTCCCATAACCCGGAATCTGCTCCCGTTGTGTGTATCCACTGACGTAGTGCTGGAGGTCCAGGATGGCAGCCAGGATGACCCACATCCAGTCCCAACCGGTAAGCCCCACGCCCGGCGTATAGAGAATGACGTAGAACAACGTCGCAAAGGGCAGAAAGATAAATCCGAGCATCGGGAAGATCCAGGTGCTAAATGCCGCCGATACCATGGCGGGTCGGGCAATCCAGTAGAACAAAAAAGCCAAACGGGGAGCGAACGCTGCCATTGCAGCAAGCAAACAGACCATACTATTTCTCCTTTTCAGTCGGAAACAACGGCGCTACTGCCAGCCAATAAATCACACACTCAACTTTAGCTAAACAATCAGAAGATCGATAGGCCCAAAGATGGGCAGATATGGGGGATATTCAGGGGATAGGGTAGAGCGGACGGCAGGTTTCACCGCACCGGCTATGCATCTTCGGGCTCATCAGCGATGCCGGAGAGCGGCATGAAGATGATCATCAATGTGGCTGCTTCTTCAGGAGTCTTGATGTCGAGCTTGCGGCACATCATGCGGATGTAGCGTTTCATCGCGCCCGGCCGTACGTTCAACTGACTGGCAATGTCCTCCTCTGACATGTCCGCCGCAAACAGGGCCAGCACGTCAAGTTCTCGGTCGGTCAGCGCAATGATTTCCAACGGCACAGCTTCTCCCGTGTTCGGTCCGATGTCGTTCGGCTGGGTTCCCTCTTCCGCGTCTGAACTGCTCAGACCGGCAACGCCCAGTTTGTGCCACTCGACACGCTTGCCGACGATGATGCCGATGCGTTGGCCCACCGCCCGACCGCTCGGTCCCAGGAGAGAACCGATGGCGCCGCCGGTCAGAACGACAGCACTTTCGCCGACAGTATTCTTGCCCAATTTGTCCAGCCAGGGCGTTACATGCGACTGCGATTCCAGGTGCTCAGAATCGTTCGCTGTCGCCTCTGTGCGGGCCGCATCCTCGCCGAGCTGACCGCCGACCGCCTCGCCGATCACAGCCCCAAGCAGCCCGCCGGCCGGACCGGCCACCACCAAGCCCAGCGTGGCCCCGGAGGTCAAGCCGGCAAGTCGTTCGTAGGGCGAGTCGGCCTCCGGCACTTCCATGACGGATTCGGCTGCCAACTCCACATCCCCCAGCACAGCCCGAAATACTCGGTCTCCTTCCACATGGCGTTCGTGTTTGATCAGGACGCTCCCTGTACGATGGTTGACCGAGACACTACGCACACCTTCTTGCTTCTCCAATTGCTCTTTGACCTTCGCCATCTGTTCCGGCGTCCGCAGTTGGGGCTTCACCCGCATGCGGGTCCGGCCCGGAATCGCGTGCGCAACAGTTGCGGCTTCGCCGGATTGCAGCTGATCCGCCTGGTCAGGGCCCGATCCGTTACGCTTGTCTGTTAAATCAGTGATTGTACTCATCGATCCACTCTCCTCCGGATTGGTCATTCGTCGGCCTGATGCGCAGCAGCACTCGATCTGTTGGCTGCAATAAAAACGGCCACAATTCTGTTCTTGATGGCGGAACAGGGCACGAAAAAAGGCTTCTTGGTGATGGAAATCGTCACCATCGAGGGGTCCGCCATCACACAGCTACCCTCAACGCTTCCTACCGGCGTAGGCACCGAGAACAGAGCGCGTGAGTCACTGATGCTGAAGCTACCTCCGCCGCCTTCGATCGTTTCTCAGGCCTGTTCCATGACAGCCACTGGTCTGTCTTCAAATCTAATGTTGAATCGACACATGGATCAACCTGACTGAAGCGCGTATTAGGCCGTTCCAAAGAATTAAGTCCCCCGGTGGGGTAGGGGCGTGCCCTTGCGGCCGCCCGCTGTGGTCAGGCCGAGCGCGGGCGGGCGCAAGCCCATTGACTCCAACTAATTGGTCAAAGTTTGCCGGCATAACGAGGTTTCCGAGATAGAACCAAGCCAGGGGGCAAGGGTGTGAACTGGTCAGGTGGGATGGTTGGAGCCTTAGCCTGCAGGCGAGAAGAAGGGCGAATGAAGCGGGCTTTACGCCCGTATTCGATGAATAGGGCAATCGGATCCTGGCCATTGGCAGCGAGTATAGGCAGATACTCAATGAGCAGTTGCATGGAAACATCAAAAGGCTCGACTTCAGCACGGCCCGCAATTTCCATGCGTAAGGCCTGAAGGATTTGTGAGATGATGAGAACGGCCCATACCTGTTGAAGAATCACAGAGGTCTTGCAGCTCCATAAGAGGTGTAGATTGAGGTGGCGTTTGATCAATTTGAAGGCAAGTTCGATATCCCAGCGACGGGCATAGAGTATGGCAATATCGGTCATCGGCAAGAGATTTGGGTCATGGACGTTGGTGATATATTGATAGCACTTTCTGCCGACCTGAAACTGGACCAAGCGGACTGCGTAAGCCGCTTGGTCCGAACGATACTTGCCTAACCAGACGAGACCATCAAAGGTGTTGCCATCCGTGAAATAGGTATGGATAGGTACAAAGGAGGTCTTGGTGCGCAGTCGTGAAAGCCACCAGTATTGCATGTCAGTCAAGTAGTCGAACCAGGCGAAGCCAAAGTAGCCGAGATCGGCCAGAATCAGCGACCCTTTTGGCAACTGTGACACCATTTCTCGGGCGATGACCTTGTCGTTTTCGTTCGGATTAGCGATGTGTTGCACTCGTCGCCACTATTGTCTTCTGATATCGAAGAGTCCGGCTAGTTTACCGGGCAGCAACTGGCTATCGCCGGGCAGCAACTGGCGCAAGGCGGGCAACAAACGAGCGATTTTGTCCAGTGTCATCCCATCTAATGCCATGATTTCGCTGGCGAAAGGAGCCAGCTTGGTCTCTTTGTAAGGCTCGAGACGCTCGACCAGCAGAGCACTTATCTGCTCGAAAAGCTGTTCCAAAACAGCTGTGCCCCCGCTTCCTAAGCGCTTATAGATCGCTTGGTCAGAGAGATCGAAGCGAGGGTACGACCATAGTTGCTGCACTGTCAATAAGCGCCAGAGGGCCAACTGGCTGTTGAACCCTCGCAATACACAGACAAGCAGTCCTGACCATAGGCACAAACTTGGCAATACTCGCGGGCGTCCTGCCTTGTCACTACTGTCTTCGGAAAACTCAGGGTCCAACGATTCTACGGCCTCTCGCAAAAATGCTTCGATTTGACCGATGAAACCGTCTGATTCGTCACTTGCCTCAGTTGAGAGCACAGATAATGGCGGTTGTTTAGTATTACAACGAGACTTTGAAATCCTCTCTCTGGTACAGCCGATACGGTGGGTCCGAAATGAGCAGCAATCGCATGGCTGTACCAGAGGTAGCATATCGGACCGTTCGCGAAGTCTCGTCGTAGTGTTAGTGTCCATATCCGCTAACATACCTGCTCTCAACCGTTCTGTCGAAATATCTTTGACCAATTAGTTGGAGTCAATGGTCTTGCGCCCGCCCGCACTCGGGGACTTAATTCTTTGGAACAGCCTTAGGGTCCGCTCAAGAACAAGATGTCGCAAAATGCATCGTTCTCCAGAGGTAGACATGCGTAAATCAGATACTTTATTCGTAATCGGACCCTTAAGGGTCCGCTCAAGAATAAAGTCCTTGAGTTATTGTCAAGACACGCATGGTGTGCTAAGCTGAGGTCTCTCGCGAAAGGCAGTGCCATTCTCAGGTGACCTCATGCGCAAAACCAAAACGATGGGCGAACGCAAAGCTGCCGAAGCCGAGATCAAAGCCCGCTATGAGAGTCTGACAGGGCACCTTTAGCGGAGCGCAGTCGACGTCTGTTCGCCGGCAGCGAAGCCCTGGCCTTTGGCTACGGTGGCATTGCGGCGGTGAGTCGTGCCACCGGCCTGTCGCCCAAGGTGGTGCGCCGAGGGCTGCAGGAATGCCAAGCGATCGAGTCCGGCAAAGCAACCGACCTTGGCGCCGCAGCGCAGCCGGCTTCCGGGCGGAGGTCGCAAGAAGCTGACCGAGAAGTACCCGAAGCTGCTGCCCACGCTCCAGGAACTGGTGGAGTCGACGACCCGAGGAGACCCTGAATCTCCCCTGCTGTGGACGGCACGGAGCCAACGAAATCTGGTTCAGGCGCTGCAGGAAAAAGGCTACAGTGTAAGCAAGCATAGTCTGGCGAAACTCCTCAAGAACTTGGATACAGTCTGCAAGGCAACAAAAAGAAGCTCGAAGGTGCCCAGCATCCGGATAGAAATGCGCAGTTCGAACATATCAATGAGACCGTCCGCCGTCAACTTGAGGCGGGAGACCCGACCATTTCGGTTGATACCAAGAAAAAGGAATTGGTGGGCCCCTACAAAAATGGCGGACGTGAATTGCGTCCCCAGGGCGATCCCGAGTGCGTCATTGCGCACGACTTTCCGGATAAGGAGAACGGCAAAGCGGTTCCGTATGGCGTCTATGATCTGGCCGAAAATGAAGCCTGGGTCAGTGTTGGCATTAGCCATGACACGGCTGAATTTGCGGTTGCCACCATCCGCACCTGGTATCGAGAACTGGGGCAAACCCTTTATCCCCAGCCGACCAGCTTGCTGATGATCGCCGATGCAGGCGGCAGCAATGGCTATCGAGTCCGGCTCTGGAAAGTCGAACTGCAAAAGCTCGCCGATGAACTCCGATTTCCGATTTCCGTTTGCCATCTACCACCCGGTACCAGCAAATGGAACAAGATTGAGCATCGTCTCTTTTCCTTCATCACTCAGAATTGGCGGGGCAAGCCCTTGGTCACCCATCAGGTCATTGTTGAACTCATCTCCGCAACCACTACTCGTACAGGGCTACAAGTTCACAGCCGTCTTGATGAGCGACACTATCCGACAGCACGCCGCGTCTCTGACAAGCAACTGGCTGACGTCAACTTGGTACCCGACTCATGGAATGGCCAATGGAACTACACCATTCATCCCAACCTCCAGATCCGCAACATGAATCGGGTATTTTATTCTTGAGCGGACCCTAAGCCATTCCAGAGAAATAGAGACCCCGATCTTCCTGGAAGTTCACATGCGGCGATGCAGCGCCACGGGGGATGAAAACAAGAGAGCCATCTGTGTTTATCTGTGTATATCTGTGGCTAATTTTCAGGGCAGCTGACTGCGAGACAACCTGTTTGGCCGAAAGCTTCCAGGAAGGTGCATAGGGTAGCTATTTCCTTGGATCGGCCTTAAGCCCTGGGCTGTCGCCGCCCGCCAAAATTCGGGACGCGTCCGCGGCTCCAAACGGGCTTGCGCAGCAACCCCGCCATGGCTGACAATTGGACATGCAACGCGCCGCGGGCGGATGTTTGGCCTCTATACCCGACGCTGCCGGCGATCGTAGGTACCCACCCAAAATCCATCAGCCAAGGAGCACACCATGACAGGAATGATCGTTGCCCCGCAGCCTGCTGCCGTCGAAGAAGGCGCCAAGGTGCTGATGGCCGGCGGCAATGCCTTCGACGCCGCCGTGACCGCCGCCTTCGTGCAGATGTCGTCGATCCGCAGATGTGCGGCATCGGCGGCTACGCGCTGCTGACGGCCCATCTGGCCGGCGCAATCGTACCAGTGGCCATGGACGCGCCGGCGCTGGCCGGGGCCAGACGTGATGCCTGACATGTGGGTGGATCAAGGTCATCGGTCCCAATCCCGACGGCTGGGGCTATCTTCCTGGAGGGCAAGGTCAACGACGCCGGCTACACGTCCATCTGTACGCCGGGAACGGTCAAGGCGCTGTCGACCATCCTCTCGCGTTGGGGCACCCTGTCGTGGGCGGATGCGATTGCGCCGGCGGCGCAATTGCCGACGAAGGCTTTATGGTGCGTGAGCACCTGGCCCGGCGCTGGCAGGAGAAGCGCGCCTACCCTGATGCCTGCTCCTTTCTCGACTACATCGAGCGCAACCCGGAAGCCAGCCGCATCTATCTGCATGAGGACGGGACACCATACGGCATGGGCGAGCGATTGCGCAACCCGGACTACGCTGCGACCTTAACGCATCTGGCCGAACAGGGTCCTGAGGATTTCTATACCGGCGAACTGGCTGCAACGCATGATCGCCGACCTGGCCGCCAACGGCAGCTTTGTCACCGCCGAGGATTTCTCACAGTACGCACTGCGCGACGATCCGGCCGTTGTGGGCACCTATCGCGGGCACACGATCGCCTCCAGTATGGCGCCCCACGGCGGGCCGACGTTGATCGCCATTCTCAACATTCTGGAGGGGTACGATCTGGCCGCGCTGGGCCACAATTCGCCGGACTACATCTACATCGTCTCCATGGCCATGAAGGCCGCCTTTGCCGATCGCAATCGCACTATCGCCGACCCCGACTTCGACGACGTGCCGGTGGAGTGGATGATCTCCAAGGAGCGCGCTGCCTACTGGCGCGAACACATCGACGCCGGCGATCCACTCGATGTCGATGAGGCACTGACCGAGTCACCGCACACGACCCATGTGACCGTGGTCGACGACGCCGGCAACTGCGTGTCGCTGACCCATTCGCTGGGCATGTCGTCCGGCGTGATCACGCCGGGGCTGGGCTTTATGTACAACAACTCGATGATCAACTTCTATCCGCTTCCGGGCCACCCCAACTCCATCGCACCGCGCAAGAGCCGCAGCACCGGCATGGCCCCGACCATCGTCTACCAGGGCGACAAACCGCGGCTGGTGCTCGGCTCGCCGGGCGCCAGCCGGATCATCACCTCCAACGTGCAGGTGATCCTCAACGTGCTCGACTTCGGCATGGGCATCGGCGAGGCAGTGTACGCGCCGCGCTTCGACTGCCAGGTCAACGATATTCGCTGCCACAAGCGCATCCCCGAATATGTCTGTGCCGAGGTGCGCAAGCGCCACCCCATCCGCCGTATTCCCCAGAGCCACGGCGGCTTTGCCTTGGTCCATGCCATCGAGATCGACCCGCAAACGGGCAAGCTGACTGGTGCAGCCGACACCGGCGCCGACGGTATGGCGCTGCTGGTTCCAACACCATAGCGGTACGAGAAAACGCCGTCATTCGACCATCGGAGGTTTTTTACCATGCTTCTTATCGATGCCCATCTCGATCTTTCTTGGAACGCACTGCAGTGGAATCGCAATCTTCTGCAGTCGGTCTACACCATCCGTGCGCAGGAGCAGGCCCTGGACGGGAAGGGCCGCGGCGTAAACACCGTGGCCTTTCCGGAAATGCGGCAGGGCAGGGTTGCCCTCTCCTTTGTAACCATGCTGGCCCGCTCTACCGGTCGTCCGGTCCCTCACGTCGACTTTGCGTCAACGGCCCAGTCATTTGGCGTAGCACGCGGTCAACTGGCCTACTATCGCGGCCTCGAAGAGCAGGGACATGTCCGCATCATCGAGGATGCCGTTGCTCTGACGACGCATATGGCTGCTTGGGAGAAATGGGATGTCGATCCGGCGCCGGAACCCGGCAACGACGCTCCAATCGCTGCGCCGCCACTCGGTTTCGTGCTCAGTATGGAGGGCGCCGATCCGATCCTGGAGCCGGCCCAATTGGAGGAATGGTGGGCACTGGGGTTGCGTCTTCTGGGGCCCACCCACTATGGCCCGGGACGGTACGCCGGGGGCACAGGAACCGAATTGGGGCTGACCGATCTGGGAGCGCCGCTTCTGGCAGAGATGGAGCGGCTGGGGATGATGCTCGACCTGACCCACTTCTCGGATCAGGCGTTCTGGGAAGCACTGGCGCACTTCCATGGACCGGTGCTGGCAAGCCACAACAACTGCCGTGCACTCGTGCCGCATCAGCGCCAGTTTAGCGACGAGCAACTACAGGCCATCTTCGAGCGGGACGGCGTGATCGGCGCCGCGTGCGACGTCTGGATGCTGAAGCCGGACTGGTCGGGAGCAGACCACAGCAATCACGATGTGACCATTGACACGCTGGTGGATCACATCGATCATGTATGCCAGCTGGCGGGAAACAGCCGGCACGCTGCCGTCGGCACCGACCTGGACGGTGGCTATGGGCGTGAACAGTCGCCTCGTAATCTCGATACCATCGCCGATCTACAGACGATTCCTGACCTGTTGAGGGCCCGTGGCTATGTTGAGCGCGACATTGCGAACATCATGCACGGCAACTGGTTACGTCTCCTGACCACAACCTGGAGTGGGTGAAGTTCGACCGCGGACGTGATGGGACTGCGCTTTTCGTAGGTTCGACAGAAAGTCGAAGATTCGGTCACATCGTGCTTCGGACGACGTCGATTCACTTCGTTGACGTTTCCTGGGGATCCGCCAGCTGGTTTTCCAACTCAGTCAGACGCGCGCGTAACTCCGATAGTGACCGCTTCTGTGCTTCCTCTTGCTCGTCAAGCAACGCGGAAATCTTGCGGAGCTGGGCATGCGAATTGTCTGACGTATGGCCACCGCCATTCTTCACCAAAGCCGAACCGATTGCTCGTGGACGCAAGAATCTCTGCGCCAGATAGCTGGTCAACACGGTAAAGAGTCCAACTCCGACGATCATGACAAAAACTGCGACCAGACGACCCTCGCTGGTTACAGGATACAGATCCCCGTAACCCACTGTCGCCATGGTCACCAGGGCCCACCACAGCGCATCGCCGGCGTCGACGATGTTGGCGTTGGCGGCTACCGATTCTGCATGCATGATGAGGACGCTGCCGATCTCCATGACCAGCACCGCGGCCAGGATCACTGCCAATAGCGCAGTTTGGGCGCTTTTTTTGACAACGATACGCCCCATGTCGTCGTAGTCACTCCTACGAAATCTGCGCGTCACAATGGCGTACCAGATCAGACGGGCCACCACCAAAAAGGGCGCCGGCAGACTGCCGATGAAGACCAGGTAACCGTGAAACTTAAAGAGGTAGCGTCGGCGATTGCCCGCTCTGAACAGCCGGTAGAATGCATCCAGCAATAGGAAGACGACCACACCAGTGCTGATAACGATGGGGATTTGGACCGCTGGATCATTGCGTAGAAACACAATCAAGAACGAGTTGACCAATTGCAGCAGCACCATCGCCAGAACGAACAATTCGTAATTGGCGTGTACGACGATCGCTTCCCCTTCAGCGTTAAGACGGTCCTGCTCGGATATGTTTTGGTGCGAATCGTCCATGATCTTGTCTGGTTCAGGCCGCTTTGGTGTGGCGTGACGATCGTATGGGCCATGTGGCGCCGATCAGGTCGAACGGTGTATTGGGCACGCCGCCGGATCGTCTATTGTGGATTTTTGCTGAGACAGTATAGCGGGATCAGGCGTTTCTTGCAGGTTCGCCCGATCAGTCGTCGACAACGTCGACTGTGTGCCCCGTACGAACCGACTCGGTGGCCGCCAATGCCAGTTGCAGTGCAATGCGCGCGTCCTGCCCGCCGACGCGCGGTGCCCGTTCATGGCGGATGCAATCGACGAAGTGGTCTAGCTGCGCATTGTAGGCCGGTGTAAAACGCTCTTCAAACCAGGAGACGACGTCGTGGATGACGCCCTGTTCGTTCAGCAGCAACAGCGGCGTGTCGCGCAGATAGCCGATTCGCAGCGTTCCTGTCGTTCCCCGGATCTCGGCGTGGATGTCATAACCATAGCGACAGTTGCGCGCAACCTCCACGCTGCCCAGCGCACCGCCGGCAAACTCCAGTTGGATCAACGCCGTGTCGATGTCACTAACGGCGGCCAATTCCGGACAACTCTGCACGCTACCCACAGCGTGCAGGCGCGTGACTTCGTCATCCACGAGCCAACGCAAAATGTCCAGATCGTGGATGCCCATGTCGACAATGAGACCGCCGCTGCGTGCCGGGTCGGCCCAGGCTGGGTCCGGACACATCGGATCGCGGCTGATGGCGCTGGCGACCAGCGGCACGCCGATGGCGCCGGCCTCAATCTGCTGCTTGGCCGCAACATAACCCCGGTCGAAACGACGCATGAAACCGATCTGCAAGAGCACGCCGTTCCGCTCGACAGCCGCAAGCATCGCGTCGGTGTCGGTCAAGGTCAGGGCCAAAGGCTTTTCGCAGAAGACGGCCTTGCCGGCTGCGCTCGCCGCCAGGACGGCATCCTTATGCTCATGGGTGTGGGTGGCGATGACAACGCCGTCGATCTGCGGGTCATGCACAAGCTCGTGGAGGTCGGTATAGAGTGTGACGTTCGCAGTGCCTGCGGAGAATGTGGTTACGGCATCCGGCCGGCGGGTGCAGACGGCTGCCAGCCGCGCCCCCCCGCCCTGCTGCAGCAGGTGCCGGCTGAAGATCCGCCCCATACGTCCAAGCCCAATCACACCGAGGTTGATGGTTGTCATGCTGTCTCCTTTTGGCGGAGTGAGCAGTGTCAGCCGGAGAGCACCGTTTCGAGCGCATAGGTAACTGCCTCGTCCAGTGTCATCCCTCGATAACGGAGGAGCGATGGCACGCGCCATCGCTCCTCCGTTATTGTTTCTTAAAGGCGCAGGTTATCGGTTTGGAACGAGCGGACAAGACCAACGACTACGACAAACCTGAAGACACTTGACTCTTCAGTCGTGCCGGATCGGTGGCAAACTTGGGAGACGCCGCTTTCGGTTGCGCAACTCGCTACCGATCATGTCTTCTTGCCCGGGAGACCTTCGACTATGGCCGCCAATGAGTTGCCTGCACCGATAGATCGAACGCTAATTGGTCGGCTGCGTGTCAACGGGGGCAGGCTCGACCGGTGCAGCGCTGAAGATGTTTGGATTGACATCCAGACTGCGCGGGAGCTTGGATTCGATATCGCTGCGCTCGATATCAGCCGCTGCCATCTCTTCCTGAATCCAGTCGAAGAATGCCTGTCCGCGCTCCTGCTGAATGGTGTTCTCATCCTTTTCCCGGGCATCATCGTGTTCAAGCACTTGGATCAAGTGGACACCGAACTGGGTTTCAACCGGTTCGCTGACCTCTCCAACGGCCAGGGCAAATGCGGCATCTTCGAAAGGTGCGACCATGGCGCCACGACCAAACCAGCCCAGATCACCACCGCTGGAGGCATTGCTCAGATCGTCGCTATATTCGGCGGCGAGTTCGGCGAAATCTTCGCCATCTAAGATGCGTTGTCGTAGTTCCTCAGCCTGAGTCCGCGCTTCAGCCAACGTGCGCAGTCCCGGTGTGGGGCGGGGTGTCGGAAAACCTTCGGGCAGCGGCGTCGCGGTCGGCGTCGGCTCCGGCGTCGGTTGACCGTCCGGAACTGCTGTCGGCTCCGGCGTCGGGGTGATTTCGCTGTAGCAGGATGTGTCGCGGCGTTGACCTGCTCTTCGGTCTCTTTGACGCGTTCATCACTGATCACTTCGGAGAGCTTCCCGCGTAGCAGACGTGCGCCCACGATGGCCCGATAGTCATCCAGCGACATATCGAAGGACTTGAGGTTATTCTCGAGTGTGGCGATGCCTTCCTGATAGATATCGTCGGTCAATACAGGTTGCGTCGGAGGCGGCTCCGCAGTGGGAAACAGTGTCGCCGTCGCCGTGATCGCTCTACTGGCGTCGATGGTGGCGGTCGGTGTTGGCGTCCAACTGTCAGCCGTAGCAGTCGCCTCTGTGGCAGCTTCAGCAGTGCCGGTCGCCTGGGGTTCGGTCACCGCACCCTGGGATGCAGCGATCTCTTCGCTCAACGCTGCGTCGATTTCGTCGCTGGTGACCTCAATGCCCCGTGCCGCTGCTTCGTCGGTAACGAGCTGCTCTTCGATCATGTCATCCAACACCGATGCTCCCAGCGAAAATGGGCTCGAAAGCGTCGCTTGAATCTGGTTCATTTGTGCAGTGAAGAAGCCTTGCCCGCCGAATTGTTGCTCCAGTTGCCGCATCTGGAGATATTGGTTCTCCAACTGATTCTGCTCGTAGGCGATGCGCTTTTGGAAATCTCTGGTGGAAATGGTCTCGTCGCCGACGCTTGCCACTGCGCTGTTCGGTTTGAAGACGAACTCCGAGAGGATGCCCATGAGCAGCACAACTGCAACTGCGCTAAAGACCCCGACAACAAGTAATGTGATCCGTCGGTTGCGTTCGCGGTCGCGCGCGTTCATCCGCTGTTCCTTGCGGGTCAACTCACGCGTCTCTTCTGCCGCGTTTTTCTTACGATTTTTTTTTGCCATTGTGGTTCTGTCTTACGATAGAGGGTTCCAAAGGCGACTTTCCATGGGAAAGCCACCCTTGGTGATGGTGTTGAGTTGAAGCCGGTCTTATCTGTGCTGCTATCCCCACCGGCATCGCTTAACGTTGTCGGCTACGCCCGCCGCGTCGTGTGATCCGGATGTGGTCTCCGGTGTAGGGCAGCAATGCGAGATGTCGCGCCCGCTTGATTTCCCGCACAACACGTCGTTGAATTTTTGCACTGACCCGTGTCTTGCGGCGGGACAAAATGCGGCCGCGCGGGTCGAGAAAACGGCCAAGCAGCCCCACATTCTTGAAGTTTATCTCTTCCGGACGAACATCGGCGCCAATTCGACGTGCGCGCCCGCGGATGAACTGAGGTTCGTAGTTGGATGGTCCCTCGACGGAGACTGCATCAGCCACTGCTTCTGCAGCCGCCTCGGCAACTTCCGGAGTGACGTTGATTACGACTTCCTCTTCGGTCACGTCTTCCTCGGACACATCGAGGTCTACATCCGACTCGTCGGCCATGTCAGCAGCCCCGGCCTGAACTTCTTCCGCGACTTCGTCCACTTCGACGACAGCTTCTGCGGTCACCACTTGGGCGACTTCAATCACTGCCTCTTCACTCTCTATCTCTTCTGTGACAACTTCCGCTTCAGCAACAACTTCCGCTTCAGCAACAACTTCCGCTTCAGCAACTTCCGCTTCAACAACTTCCGCTTCAGCAACAACTTCCGCTTCAGCAACAACTTCCGCTTCGGCGACAATTTCGTCTTCAATCACTTCTTCCGCGACCGTCTCGTCAACGACGGCGCCTTCTTCAACGGGATTCGTCTGTTCGCTCATGAGTTCTCCTGGTGTCGCGCAACGTATGCGTTAATATTTAAGACCGGGTCGCCTACTCGTCCGTCCGGATCAACAGAAAGCGGATGACGTTTTCATTGAAGCGCAGCAGGCGCTCAAGCTCGTCAGTCGCGCTCGGGTCCATCTCAAAGCGCTGCAGGACATAATTGCCCTCCATGTGGTTCTTGATGGGATAGGCCAACGGACGTCGGCCCCACAACTCGGTGCTATTCACTTGACCCTTTTCGGCCGAAATGAATTGCGCCACGCGTTCGTTGATCGCGCTCAGCGAATTTTCATCGATTTCGGGCTGGGCGATGAAGACCAGTTCATACTCATGGTTTCTACCGTCTGCCATAAGAGTGTCGTGCTCCTTACTTCTTTCTCTGGAGATGCCCGCAGGTCAATCCTACGAGCAGAAAGAATGGGGGATTGCTTACGCCGACCCCCATTGCAAACCATCGGACAGTGTAGCACAGGGGCAGAAACCGGTCCAAAATTTCGTCTTGCTCGTGTGATAGGAATACTGTAGTGTGCTCTCAAACCGTAACAGATCGCTCTTCTAATGGACACATACTTCAAATATCGGACAATGTCCCTCGTCCGGATATGGAATTCATTGTCCAATATTTGAGTGTCTTTTCTATAAGGGGTCAAAGAGGCGCCGGGTTTACATGTCGATCGACGATGCCGTGCTGAATATCTGGATCTTGTCACCCTACCATTCCGGCAGCCACCGGGCTTGGGCCCACGGCTATCTACGCCACACCAAGCACACCGTGCGTCTGCTGACCATGGCCGGTCGCTTCTGGAAATGGCGGATGCAAGGCGGTGCCGTCGAACTCGCCCACCAAGCGCGCCGCATGCTCGCTGAAACGGGTGCGCCGGACCTGATTGTCGCGACGGATATGCTCAATATACCGGCTTGGCTCGGGCTGATGCACTCCGCACTGCCGGCGGGAATTCCACTTGTACTCTATATGCACGAAAACCAACTAACCTATCCGTGGCGCCCAGGTGAAAAACCCGACCTGACCTACGCCATGATCAACTGGACGAGCCAAGTGGCTGCCGATCACGTCGCCTTCAACAGTAACTACCATCGCACGGCCTGGTTTGAAGAGTTACCCCGGCTGCTCAAACATTATCCGGATTATCAACACCTGCACTTGGTGGCAGAGGTGGAGACCCGGAGTTCCGTGCTGCCGGTCGGGATCGAGACCTCGACGCATAGATCACAGAGTGACGCCGGCGACGCGCCCATTGATTCTGTGGAACCAGCGCTGGGAGTACGACAAACGGCCCGACCGCTTTTTTGCGCTGCTCTATCGCCTACAGAAGGCGGGGCTTCTCTTCGATGTAGCAGTGGCGGGAGAAAACTTTCGCAACGTGCCGCAGGAGTTTGAGGAGGCCAAATCGCGGCTGGAGAAACAGATCGTGCATTGGGGATTCGCCGAGGATCCGGACCAATACGCCGCCCTCCTGGCCCGAGCCGATCTGGTGGTCAGCACCGCCATCCACGAATTTTTCGGCATCAGCATTCTGGAAGCGATCAGCGCCGGCGCATTTCCACTCTTGCCCAATGCCTTGAGCTATCCGGAGCTCATACCGGCAGATCTGCATCCCGCCTGTCTCTATGCTGACGAAGACACCTTGTACGCGATGGCACTGAGGCGTCTGACCATGCGACGACCGTCGCCGCCGTCGTTACAGTCCCACGTGCATACACAGTTCGGCTGGCCGGCCGTCGCGCAGGCCTATGATCGGCTGTTTCTCGACCTGGTGTGGACAAGGACAGCCCGTTGATATTGGCGTTATGCCGCAGGCCCGCGTTCGAGTACGCGTACGTCCACGGCCGACTGTCCACGTTCGCCGTCAGCCACGTCGAATTCGACCAGATCGCCGACGCGCAACGTATTCCCCCCTTTGACCTCAGACCGGTGGGCAAATAGCTCGCCGTCTTCAGCGCGGAGGATGAATCCATATTTCTTCTTGCGATTGAACCATTTCACCAAGCCGCGTTCCCGTTTGTCCGCCGGCGTGAGAAAGCGGCAGCCGGGACAGAATACCGGTTCTTCTCCACCGGTCTTGCGCTCTTCGGCACTCCACAGAAAGCTGATGCCGCATCGCTCGCAGTAGACTATCTCGTCCTGGTTGTCGTCCGGTCGTCTGTGATCCGCCATGGTTGTTGGTAGGAGACCTGGGATACGGGCTGAGTTTGACAGAGGCCATGCATGCTGATACTATTCTTGATGCTATGGCGACGTGGCCAAGTGGTAAGGCAGGGGTCTGCAAAACCCCGATCGCCGGTTCGAATCCGGCCGTCGCCTCACATCAAATTGTACAGTAAACTATACTGGACAGCCCGGACCTCAGTCAAAGGTCCGGGCTGTTGTTTTCGATTTTCATCTGAGCAGTTGCTTTGCAACCTTACCTACGATGATCGCTTTAGATTGGGGCTATGGTGTTCAGCCATGAGCACTGAATCAAAACCGCTGACCGCAATGGTGGAGTGCGCCGGCTGAGCGAGCAAGCTCCCGCCGGGGACACTGTCGCAGGTCGTGCGACATTTGGCCGGGTTCTTCCCGGCAACAGAAAACCCGAACATCTTGATCGGCTTGGGCGAGCCTGATGATGCAGCCGTCTACAAGTTGGACGATAACGCGCGCGCTGATCAAGACGACTGACTTCTTCACACCCATCGTCGACGACCCCTGGACCTATGGCGCCATCGCGGCCGCCAATTCGATGAGCGACGTCTATGCCATGGGTGGTGACGTGATCCTTTGCTTAAACATCGCCGGGTTTCCCGAAGGCCTGGATAGCGAAATCGTCGTGCAGATCTTTGCGGGCGGTGCGCATATGGTGAAGGAAGCCGGCGCGGCCATCGCCGGCGGCCACACGGTTACCAATCCCGAACCCTTCTACGGTTTGAGTGTGACGGGCATCATCGATCCCAGGCAGATCATGACCAAGAGTGGCGCTCGTCCGGGCAACCTGCTCTTTCTGACTAAGCCGCTCGGTACCGGGGTGATCACTACTGCTGCCAAGCTGACAGGCGCGGCAGAGTCCCGCTCGCACCGGTTCACCCGGCGCGCCCAAGGCAAACCCGTCATCAATCCCGTACATCTGGATGCTGCGGTGCACTCCATGCTGCGGCTCAACCGCGCTGCAGCCCAGGCAGCCCAGGCGGTTGGCGTACGCGGCGCCACTGACATCACCGGTTTTGGGTTGCTCGGCCACGGCAGCGAGATGGCCGTGGCCGCCTACGCCAAATCCGGCGCCGGTCTACGCCTACGCGCGGCGGATGTCCCGGTTCTGCCCGGCGTCTGGGACTACATCGACGCCGGCTATCTGACTCGGGGCAGCACGCGCAATCCACAGAATTTCGGCGAACATGTCCGCTTTGCATCCACCGTGACAGCCCGGCAACGAACCATTCTCTGGGAAGCCGAGACTAGCGGGGGGCTGCTTTTGGCCGTGCCCCAAGACAACGTCGAGCGCTTTCGTCGGGAATGTGCGGCGCGCGGGCAGGAATGTTGGGAGATCGGTGACGTTACGGTAGGTCGCGGAATCGAAGTCCTGTAACGTGCGCGGACATCGACTTTCAAGAGGCCGTTGCATTCGGTCGCGCTCTGGCCCAGCCAGGTACCGAGTTGTGGCGGTCTATTTACAATCTATCCGATCATTTCTTTGACGAGTCAGGCCGCTAGAGAATAAGGCTGCCCCTACGACCGATTTTCGGATAGGTTCTTGGTGAATCCCGGCAGAAATCCTTGGTCCGCCCGTACCAGAGGTCGCATAACCGGAAATCTGTTGTGGCATTCACGCCGAACTGGACTAAGGGTGCCGCAGCGTGGGGAAATTCAACACATCGGCAATGGCATCGTGAGCATCGTCGGCCAGACGTGCAGCATTGTCATCCGCTTGGGGATGGACGGGGTCGAGCGGCGTCATAGTCACGTGGAGTGGGCCCCGGTAGGTTGCCAGCTTCCAGCCGGCGTCAAACAGGTTCTCTCCCTCTCGCCCGCGCCAGATCGCGATCTCCATGTTGTCATACTTTATTGCCAGCGGCAGGTAGGCAATCCCGTGTGTGCGTGCGAGTTTGAAGACGCCCAATTGAAAACGAGACAGGTCCACCCCTGTGCCTAGCCTGCCTTCGGGGAAAATCACGATAGGTGGCTCTTCCTGCTTCAGATAGGCATCCGCAATACCGTTGAGCGCGTCGCGCCGTGAGCGCATGCTGGTGCGATCTACATAGACCGTGCCGGCTGCATCGGCGGCCCAGCCGAGCACCGGGCGATCCTTGACCTCTACGGCAGAGAGAAAGCGCAGAGGCATGATCGTATAGAGCACGATAATGTCGATGAACGTAAGGTGGTTGGGCAGGATAAAGCCGCGGAAACGACGCATCGCCTCGGCGTCGACATTCCAAATGCGCAGATTGAAGATCCAGGACACGATTCGCGCCATATAGACGGGAATCCAGTTGGTCAGCGGCACCCCTTGGCGCTGAAGCCCAAAGAGCGCGAAGAAGAGCATGACCAGCGTGCCGAGTACGATCACCAGGATGACGAAGAAGGTGCGAATCGCGCCACGTAGATACTTCATGGCCCGTCCGATGTAAAAGGGAAATCCGAAAGTCGGGTAATTCTACATCAGACGACCGGGTCGGAAAAGGGTCGCTGTCAATGGGGGCATACCACTTTTGGGGGCTGCCTGCGGGCGCGGCCGGTGATCGTCTCGCCTGCTGTCTCCGGCCTGGGATGTACCTTGTCAATGGCCGATCACTCGTTGCCTACCCCGGCATATAGTTTCGTCTCCGGGTGCCAATCTTTCCACCCAAACCAAAACGACGATGTGCTGGGAATCCGCACCAGCTCTTCGCCGGCCAGCGGGCCGTCGGTGGCCATGCCTGAGAGCAAGAACCACGTGCTGCCGGTCTCCTGATCCACAAGCTCCAAGGCCGCCTTGCCCGCTGCAAAGGTGAGCGTCTGGTCGCCTATCCGCCGGTCAAAGACCGACGCCGCGCGCGTTTGAGGCTGGAAGGCGACCATCAGCGGCCGTCCGGCAACCTCGTCGTTGACGACGATTTCCTCGGTCAGGAGGCTGTGGGGATAGGCGGCTGGTGTGTCGTCAACCACGATACCGACGACCAACTCCTTGGAAGGCACCCGTTCGTCCGCCAGCGTTTCACCGAGTACGCCCAAGCTACTCGAGGAGTAGTAGCTGCTGTAGGAGTCATAGGGACCCGCACCGCCGGTCTGCAACGCCAAGGTGTCGGGATGTAGCTGTTTCCACTCGGCCCAGGTGGTCTGGAGCGCCGGCACCGGTGTCAGCTTGGCGCCTTTGAGTGGACCTTCGACTGCTTCGCCTAGTAGCTGGCTCCAGTAGCTGTCGGTCTGGCGGTCATACATGACGAGAACATTCATGATCAGCTTGCCGCTGACCCCGAACTCGAGAACCTGTTGCGTCCCTTGGTGTTCCAATGTACGGGCATACACGATGCCCGTGTAGCAGAGCGGTCACCACGTCACCGCAACGGGTTCGCCTGCGACCACATCGTTGACGATTTCGTGGCCGCTCAAGAAGGGGATCGAATAGGCTCGCGTATCGCCTCCGATCTCCACGCCCAGAACCAACTCGTCCGGATGGTAGATGACGTCCGCCTCCTCACCCGAGACAAAGCGCGGATTATCGATGGATGGAATCCCGTCCGGCGGCAGCAGGGTCACAATTTCGTAGGTCGTTGCGCCGGTCTCTTGGTCGATGATCGGTTCAGCGCGACCGGTCGCCAAAAAACGCGAGAGCAGTACGACGACCGCAATTCCTGCCACGACCCACAATGTCCGCATTGCCCATTTCGGCAGCATGGTTTTTCTCCCAAGTAGTGTTCGTAAACGGGCAGACCCAAGCGCCAATGGAACCAGGGTGATTCTGCCGTTTCCACTCGAGTAAGCCGGCCTGACCTATTGACGCAGTATCTACGCTGCACTGTACTGGAATTACGATAGGCAATGCAGGAGCGCAATGCGGTAGTCAGCCCTACCTCATTTTGTGTTGTCAGTTTCGCCGGGATCTGTCGCGAGTCGGAAATTTCTACAATGCGATCGGTTGCGCGCCGCGAATCCGGGCGACGATCGACGGCAACTGGTCAAGTACGAAGTCGATGTCAGCCGGGGTGTTGCTACGACCAAGGCTGAGACGCAGCGCACCGACTGCTTCCGAGGCCGGCATGCCCATGGCCTCTAGGACGTGGCTAGGACGGTGTGAACCGCTGGAGCAGGCGCTGCCGCTACTGGCGGCAACACCTGCCAGATCCAGCGCGATCAGAACACCCTCAGCCTCCACGCCGCCGATCACAAAACTGGCATGATCGGCGAGGCGGGTATGGGCCGAACCTGTCAGGCGCGCCGGCTCAACACTCTCCAGAATGCCGCCGATCAACCGATCGCGGAGGATCTGTAGGCGGGCGTTCTCGCGTTCGCGCTCAGTTTCGGCGAGTTGGAGCGCTTTTGCCATGCCGACGATGAACGCCACGTTTTCCGTGCCGGCGCGGCGTCCGCCTTCATGGCTGCCGCCCGTCATGTAAGGGAGAAACGGCACGCCGCCGCGGAGGTATAGAAAGCCGACGCCCTTGGGTCCGTAAAACTTATGCGCGCTAATGCTCAATGCATCGACATTGAGCGCGTCGACGTTGAGTGGCAGCTTACCTGCCGCCTGGACTGCGTCCGTGTGAAACGGCACGCCTCTACGCCGGCACAGCGCACCGATCTCCGCCACCGGTTGCACCGTGCCGACCTCGTTGTTGGCATACATGATGCTGACCACCGCCGTGTCTGCTCCGTCGCCCAGCGTCTCGGTCACATCAGCCACCGAAACCTGCCCCTCTCCATTGACGGGTAAGATGGTCAGGTCAAAACCGAAGTGGTCACGCAGATCCTCTGCCGTGTAGAGCACTGCCTTGTGTTCAATCTGTGTGGTGATGATGCGGTTGGCGTCTGTCGTCCGGCGCCGTGCCAGGGCAAGACCGCGCACGGCGGCGTTGTCGCTTTCGGTGCCGCAGCCGGTGAAGATGATCTCGCCCGTCTTGGCGCCGATGGTCTCCGCAACGGCACGGCGTGCCTGCTGGATCGCCACGCCTGCCTTGCGTCCAACTTCGTGGATGCTCGACGGGTTGCCATAGAATTCAGCGAAGTATGGTTGCATCACGTCTATCACTTCGGGACGAACGGGAGTGGTCGCCGAGTGGTCCAGATAAATACGTCTATGCTTGTTTGACATCAATTCGTCCCCTTCACTGTCCATGCACCGGCCGACATGCCCATCTGTACGCGGATTCTAGCACTGGGCTGAACATGGGTCAACCAGGGGCATGACCTCTGGCTACAGGCCGATAGACGATGCACGCGGCGGCGGCTACACGCCGCAGACTGATTCGAAATCCGTTTAGAAAAGCCTGGTGTGATGCGCATCGTCTCGTTGTAGGCCACATGCCGGATTCGCCTTGAAGATTTGACTTGACTTTCCGGTTCAACTTACAATAACAGGATGTATGATTTGTGAAAGTTAGCGCAATTCAGCACACTACGTCGTGTGTATTCTGATAACGCCGCACCGGCCATGGGTTGTTACAGAGTTGTAGCAGTAGTTGTTACGCTTTGGTTTCTTCACATAGACTGGGTGATCTCTGCAGCCGTCGGCGGCTGACAGGGATTTTTTGTTGCAATGATTGTTGATTGACGATATCCATATTTCACTTATCGAAGGAGGAGTCCCTTGAGTGTTCCCGTAATTTTTGCCTTGATTGTCGGCGTCGTCGGCATCGGCTACGTCGTCTGGAAAATGATGGATGTCCTGTCGAAAGACCAGGGCAACGAAACCATGCGTGAGATCGCCGCCGCGATTCAGGAAGGCGCAGCCGCCTTCCTGAATCGTGAGTACATGTATCTCGCCGGATTTGTGGTGATCGTGGCCGCGATCATCACCGCGTTCATCGACTGGCAGACAGCTGTCTGTTTCATCGTCGGCGCCGTCACGTCGGCCGCCGCCGGCTACCTGGGTATGTACGTTGCCGTACGTGCCAACGTGCGCACGGCCTCGGCCGCAAGCCGCAGCCTCAACGATGGTTTGAACGTCGCTTTCGGTAGCGGCTCCGTCATGGGCATGGCCGTGGTTAGCTTCAGTATCATCGGTCTGACCGTCCTCTACCTGGTCTTTGACGGCAATGTCGTCTTCCTCACCGGCTTCGGCTTCGGCGCTAGTTCGATTGCGCTCTTTGCCCGTGTCGGCGGCGGCATCTACACCAAGGCCGCTGACGTCGGCGCGGACTTGGTCGGCAAGGTTGAACAGGGTATCCCGGAAGATGATCCCCGCAATCCGGCCGTCATCGCCGACAACGTCGGCGACAACGTCGGTGACGTGGCCGGCATGGGCGCTGATCTCTTCGAAAGCTACAGCGGCTCCATCATTGCCGCCATGACTCTCGGCATCGCGATTATCTCCGAGACAACTCCGAGCCTGGCCTATGTGGGTCTGCCTTTCCTGATTGCGGCCGTCGGCATCCTCTCCGCCCTCATCGGCACTTTCCTGGTCAAGACGGAAGAGGGTGCGACCCAGGAAGATCTGCTAGGCACGTTGCGTCGTGCAGTCTGGGGCGCCTCCGGCATCGTATTGGTGTTGGCCGCCATCGCCGTCTTTGCATCCGGCGTCAGCTTCCTCTACTGGGTAGTCATTTTGATCGGTCTGGTGGCCGGCAACGGCATTGCCTTCTTCACTGAGTATTACACTTCATATAGCAACAAACCGACCCAGAGCATTGCGCAGGCAGCCGAAACCGGCTCCGCCACCCTGATCATTCGCGGTCTGGCCGTGGGTATGAACAGCACGGTGGCGCCGGTGCTCATCGTTGCCGTCGCCATATTGCTCAGTATCCAGCTGGGCATGCGCGGCTGACGGTTCGCTCACGGCGGGGCTCTACGCCGTGGCGCTGGCCGGCGTGGGCATGCTCAGTACGTTGGGTGTGACTTTGGCCACTGACGCCTACGGCCCTGTGGCAGACAACGCCGGCGGCATCGCAGAAATGAGCGACCTGCCGGACGAGGTCCGCGAGCGCACCGATGCCCTGGACAGCCTGGGCAACACGACGGCGGCCACAGGCAAGGGGTTCGCCATTGGTTCGGCCGTGCTGACGGCACTGGCTCTCATGGCCGCCTACGTCGAAGCAGCCGGCATCGAGTCGCTGAACCTGCTTGACCCGACCATGTTGCCCGGTCTGCTGATCGGAGCCGTCCTGCCCTATCTCTTCGCAGCCCTGACCATGACGGCAGTGGGCAAAGCCGCTTACGAGATCGTGCTGGAGGTGCGCCGCCAGTTCCGGGAGATTCCCGGCTTGATGGAGGGTACGGGCAAACCTGACTACAAGACCTGTGTGGCGATCAGCACCCAGAGCGCACTGCGTGAGATGATTTTGCCCGGCGCGCTGGCTGTAATCGTACCGATTGCCGTCGGTCTCGTTCTGGGCGCCGAGGCGCTGGCCGGTATGCTGACCGGCGCCATCGCATCCGGTTTTGTGCTGGCCGTCATGATGGCCAACGCGGGTGGCGCCTGGGACAACGCCAAGAAATGGATCGAGACCGGCGAACTCGGCGGCAAGGGGTCGGACGCACACAAGGCTGCCGTGGTCGGCGACACTGTCGGCGACCCGTTCAAGGACACCAGCGGCCCGTCACTGAACATTCTGATCAAGCTCATGAGCATCGTGAGCCTGGTCTTCGCAGGGCTGTTCGGGAGCGGGATGTTCTAGTTCAATTCGGCGCGAATACCACGACAGAATTTCGGTTATGCTACCTCTGGTAGGAACTGTATAAGGATTTCTGCCGGGATTCAGTAGAGCGAAACCCCAGCCGCTGGCCCACCTTCCCTGGGCAAACGGTGTTGACAAAAAGAGAGCGGAGAGCCGACCAGCTCTCCGCTTTGTTTTACAATCGTGCCATTTGCCGCATAGCTTGCGCGTCTTGCACTTTGTCGAGGATAACCATGCACAACCCGAAATGGCTCTTGTGGGCCAGACAGATTCAGGCGATTGCACAGAACGGGCTGGCCTACACCGACGGTGCCTATGACCGTGAGCGTTATCAACAACTGCACGAACTTGCACTCGAGATGATGGCGGATCATACGGATGTGTCACACGCAGAATTGCACCGCCTTTATCAACATGAGACCGGATACGCCACCCCCAAGATCGACGTACGCGGCGCGGTCTTCCGCGATGACAAGATCCTGTTGGTGCGTGAGCGTGCCGACGGCTTCTGGACCCTGCCGGGCGGCTGGGTCGACATCGACGACGCACCCAGTACGGCGGTGGAACGGGAGATCGAGGAGGAGTCGGGCTATCGCGTTCGGGCCGCCAAGCTGGCCGCGGTCTGGGATCGCAACCTTCACGGGCATCCGCCCCATGCGTTTCACATCTACAAGCTGGCCTTCATCTGCGAACTGATCAGCGGCACGCGCACGCACAGCATCGAGACCGATGGCGTCGACTGGTTTGCGGCAGACGCGCTGCCGCCCTTGTCGCTCACACGAACGGTACCGGCACAGATCGAGCGTCTCTTCGAGCACCATCGACGGCCGCATTTGGCGACTGATTTCGATTGAGCGAACCGACAGCATGACAAACGCACCAACCGTCCGATTTCACGACCGTCTTCAATCGATTCCCAAAGACGACTGGAATCGGATCGCCGGTATCGAATATCCGTTCTTGCGCTATGAATTCTTGGCCGCTCTGGAAGAGAGCGGCAGCGTCGCTCCGGCAGAGGGCTGGATTCCGCGCCATCTGGCGCTAACTGACGCCAACGGCACATTGGCGGCCATCGCGCCCTGCTACGAAAAAGATCACTCTTTTGGAGAGTATGTCTTCGATCGGGCCTGGGCAGATGCCTATCATCGCCATCGAATCGCCTACTATCCCAAACTGCTCACCGCGGTTCCGTTTACGCCGTCCGTGGGCCCGAGACTCAAGTTTGCGCCGGACTGTGCCGGTGTAGAGTCGGTACGGCAATGTATCGACTCCATTCTCGCGTACTGCGCAGAGGAAGAGTTCTCCTCTTGGCATCTGCTCTTCCCAGAGCCGAAACTGTTGGACCTCATGGAAGAGAGCGGCTGTCGTGACCAACTGCTATACCGCATCGGGGTGCAATATCACTGGTACAATCAGGGCTATGGTTCCTTTGCGGACTATTTACAGGCCATGACCTCCCGAAAGCGCAAATCGATTCGGCGTGAACGGCAACAGGTCACCGAGCAAGGCATCACCTTTCTGCATGTCGACGGCGCCGAGATCACGCCCGCCCAACTGGACGACTTCTACATCTTCTACCATGCCACCTATATGAAGCGTGGCCAACAGGGGTACCTCAATCGGCACTTCTTCGATCTGCTGACAGCAAGCATGCCGGAAAATCTCCTCTTTGTTTTCGCCCAACTCGGCGACAGACGGGTCGCGGCCGCGGTCTTTTTCCGTGGCGGCGACACTCTCTACGGTCGCTACTGGGGCTGCCTCGACTCCTACCACCAACTGCACTTTGAGACCTGTTACTATCAGGGCATCACCTATTGCATCGAACACCAGATCGCACACTTTGACGCCGGTGCACAGGGCGAGCACAAGATCCAACGTGGTTTCGAACCGATCGCCACCTGCTCGGCCCATTGGATCGCACATCCTGCCTTTCGCGCAGCCATCGGCGAATTCGTGCAGCAGGAAAAAGGACAGATACTGGCGTACATCGACGAAACCAAACGCTATCTGCCCTTCAAACAGAGCAACAGCAGCCAGCACACCGAATGAACGGGCGACCGCAGAGGTCCGCCCTACATTGCACCGAATTGATGTCTCGACCATCATCCAACTGCACGAGGCTGTGCTCGCGAAAAGCCGTCTTTGGGCAAACACGCATCTACGATAAGCTTGTATGGCTGCAAGCCGCATCAACGATATTGTGAGGTTCGAGAAGAAACGATGGAGAAGAAACGATGGAGGAGGAACGATGGACTATCGACCATTAGGCCGGACGGGTTTGGAGGTATCGGCGTTGGGATTCGGCTGTGGGGCCGTCGGCGGCCTACTGGTCCGGGGTGACCGGAGCGAGATGCAGCGCACCGTCGCTCGGGCCATGGAGCTGGGCGTCAACTACTTCGACACCGCGGCCCTCTATGGTGACGGGCAGTCGGAGATAAATTTGGGTTGGGTCTTGCAGGAGCTGGGCGCAGAAGTGCTCGTGGGCACCAAGGTCGAGCTGCAACCCGACGAACTGGCCGACATAGAACAGGCCGTGATTGCGTCGGTGCATAACAGTCTCCGGCGTCTGCGGCGAGACTACGTCGACCTCATCCAGTTGCATAATTCCGTGGCCGGTCAGCGCCGACCCGAACGGCGCTGGTTGAGTGTCGAGGATGTTGATGTCGCGCTGTCGGCGTTCCAGAGGCTGCAAAAAGAGGGCAAGGTGGGTTTCTGGGGCATCAATGGATTGGGCGAAACCGAAGCCATTCATGCGGCGCTAACGGGTGATCTCCATACTGTCCAGAGCTGCTATAATCTGATCAACCCCACGGCCGGCATGGCTGCACCCACAGGGTTTCTTTTCCAGGACTACGGCCAACTCATCGATGAGGCTGCCGCGAGACAGGTTGGTGTCATTGCCATTCGGGTGTTGGCCGCCGGTGCGTTGAGTGGTTCGGCCGCACGCCATGCCAACGCTGCGCAAAGCGTCGCCCCGATCGCATCCAGCGTCACCTTTGCCGACGATGTCGCAATGGCACAGCGCTTCAATTTCCTGGTCGACGACGGCTATGCCGGCAGCCTGGTCGAAGCAGCGATCCGCTTTGTGATTGGCAAACCGGAGGTCTCCACGGCGTTGGTCGGCATCTCGACCTTGGCGCAGCTGGAACAGGCGGTCGCCGCCGCCGACAAAGGCGCGCTGCCCGACGAAGCACTCGACCGCATCGCCGCGATTTGGAAGAGCTGACCCGACGCCATCTGCGGTAGTGGGGCAGGCACCAATCAATGCTGCCAGAGCGCGTGACCGTTCGCTATACACGAGGCAGGGAACCAATGGCCAAAAAATCAAGGAAGAAGTCACGCTCGCGATCCGCCGCTTCCTCTGCGCAACGGAGGATCTCGCCGCCGTCACGCAAGCTTCTTGCCGGTCTGGCGGAAGCCGAGGCCCTAACCCAGAGGCGTCGCTGGTCCGATGCCATGGCACATCTGGAGCAACTGGACCGGAAGTATCCGAATCGTCCCGAGGTGCTGACCGAATTGGTCAATGTCGCCTACGATCTCAAGAATCTCACGGCCTATCAGCAGTACTGTGAGCAACTGGCCCAACTCGTGCCGGACGATCCCGATGTTCGACAGGGGTTGGCCGGCGCCTACCTCTCCAATGGCTATCTCTGGCTGGCCCTCGCCGAGTTCCGCCGCCTCCTCCGGAAATTTCCGGATCGTCCGCGCGCCGATGACATGAAGCAAACGGTGACGCTTCTGGAAACCGGTCTGGAGGACGCGTGCCGCGAGGCGGATTTGGCTGACGAGATTGCCCTGGAAGTGCTCTGTCTGGACGACCGGGTCCGGTGCGAGTTGCAAACCGGCAATTTGTCTGCCGCGCGCAAGGCGGCCCAGGAGCTGTTGGCGATCAAACCTGGGTTTGTTCCGGCGCTGAACAACCTCAGTCAAGTTGAATCTGGCCTGGGCGCCGCCGATCGCGCCATCGAATTGGCGCAGTCCGTGCTAGCGCTGGAGCCGGACAACTTCCAGGCGCTGGCCAATCTGGCCCACTTTCAATTTTCGACCGGCAATCCGGACCAGGCGAACCAGACCGTGGAGCGTTTCATGCGGTTGCAGTCAGAGAACATGGACATCTGGCTCAAGAAGGCGGAGGCGTTGAGCTTTCTGGGCCGCGATGAAGACGTGCTGATGGTCGTGGCAGAAGCGGAAGAAGCAGGCTTCTTTGCGCAGCCGCGCGGTGAATCCGATTCTGCACCATTACCAGGCCGCGGCGGCCGGCGCGCACTGGCGATGAACGCCTGGCCCGGCGCGCCTGGAAGGCGGCGCTGGCGCTGGATCCGAATTTCGAACTGGCGAAGCGGAATCTGGCCGATTTGAAGCAGCGGCCGGGAGAGCGTGAGGGGGCGTGGGCCCTGCCACTTAACGCCTGGATCTCTCAGCAGGCCATGCAGGAGTTTCAGCAGCTTCCTGCAATCGCCGAGAGCGGCAAATCGAAGACTCTCGATCGAGCAATCCGTCGTTTTGCCCGGCGGCATGAGGAGGTTCTTCAGTTGGTGCCGGTCTTTCTGGAGCGGGGCGCCCCTGCCGCTCGCCGGCTGGCGATTACTCTCGCGCTGTACGGCGGCGTACCCGATCTGTATCCGGCTCTGCAAGAATATCTCACGGGGCACGCCGGCCCCGACACTCTGCGTTTGGAAACCGCCCAGACTGCCAGGCAACAAGGCATTATTCATTCAGGACCGACACCCATGTGGGTCAGCGGTGAACAACAGGAGGTCCTGCAATTCGGATTTGAAATCCATGAGGAACCGCTGGATATCTTGCCTACTGCCGTTGATGAGCTGTATCACGATGGATATGAGGCGCTGGTGACAGGGGATCTTTCACGGGCGGAACAACTATTTTTGCAGGCGGCCGACATCGCGCCTGACATGCCGCAGATTCTGAACAATCTAGCCCTTGTCTACGAAAGGCAGAACCGTAGAACCGACACCGACGTACTGCTTGCTAAGATTTGGAC
>CAVQSG010000029.1:0-150308 GCA_963715415.1 uncultured Chloroflexia bacterium
AGCTGCTTATGCAGTTGCGTACGTCGGAAACCATCACCTGGTCGGGTCACCATCGACCTGCATTGAACAGCCTGGGCGTCTATCCGCGTCCGCTCCAGGATCCGTTGCCGATCTGGGTTGCGGTCGGCGGCACACCTGAATCGGTGGTCCACGCGGCCACACTGGGGCTGCCCATGGCGCTGGCCATCATCGGTGGCCAGCCTGAACGTTTTGCACCCTTCGTCCGGCTCTATCGGGAGGCGGCACGCGAGGCCGGACATGACCCGACCGAGCTGCCGGTAAGCATCAACTCGCATGGGTTTATCGCCGACGACGCCCGGCAAGCGGCCGACGACTACTACCCGTCAGCGACGGTCGTCATGAACAAGATCGGGCGGGAACGGGGCTGGGCGCCGGCGTCGCGGGAGCAACTTGAGATGTCAAAGACCTTGCGCGGTGCGGACTTTGTCGGTAGTCCCGCCGAGATCATTGAAAAGATTCTCTTCCAGCACGAGATCTTTGGCCATCAGCGTCTGCTTCTCCAACTCGGCGTGGGGACCATCGCACATGCCAAGGTCATGCGCGCAGTGGAGCTGTTGGGCACTGAGGTCGCGCCGGTAGTTCGTGAAGAAATTCCGCGTCGCAACGGCAAGTAGCCCCAATGTTTTCCACGGATTTCACCATCCGGCACCTTTATGTTTCACCAGCCCACAACTACTTCGGCAGACCCAAGGATGGGCCTGGGGACCATATCACCCACGACGCCCAAAGCATCGAGCTGCGCGCCGGCAAGGGCATTGTCGGCGACCGCTATTTCGGTGTGGCTGCTCACTTCGAGGCGCAGATCACCTTTGTGGCGCTGGAGGTCTTCCAACTTGCCGTGGACGAATTTGGTTTGACGGGCGTGTTACCGCAAGCGATGCGACGCAACGTGGTGACCGAGGGCGTCAATCTCAATCAGTTGTTGGGGCAACAGTTCACCGTCGACAGCGGTGACGGCCCGGTGCGCTTCCAGGGCACGCGAGCTTGCAGTCCCTGTGCGTGGATGGACACAGTGTTGGCGCCGGGCGCCCTCATGTTCCTGAAAGGACGGGGCGGTCTGCGTCCGCGGGTGCTCAGTGACGGTGTCTTGGCGTGTCGTTCTGCGGTCCTAGAGAGCGGAATTGCATTGAGTCAAGAGACGATCGCTGAGCCGTTGCCGCGACCCCGTTTGCCGGCATGAAATGATAAGGCGTACGTTCACTATCGCACGCAAGAGGCGTACGGATCCTGTTCCCGACCCTTATCCGGACCTACTTCCGTGAGCCGGTCCAAGTAATGCACGATTCCGCTCAGACGACCGATTTACCCTACATCTCCGCTGGTGTTCAACTCACTGCAAGGTTTGTGTGATGCGGTCGCCTCTGCTCCACGCTTTTTGTTCCGATCGTATAGGCTCCGACGTTATGACCGTAGCAGCAAGCAAATTATGATGCCACTGCGTGAAACCAGTGGTGAATTTCTGCCGCAATACTCCAATCATTTGAAACAGGGGACAAATGACACTGTCGAACACAGTCCGTTTGTGAAAAAATGAACACTTGTCGTCCCTCGCATCGTGGTTTTGTAGGCACTTTCAATGTATTCAATTCAGGACAAGACAGAAATGATGTTATGAACACCAAGAAGTTGGTCTATTTCGTTTCATTGGCGATTTTGCTCGGTACTATTGGCGAGTTGCACAGGATTGCTCCTCGATCCTGCATCCTGGAAGGCGACGCTGTAGCCGGCGCTGTGGAAGCGACTGCGGTGCCGGCTGACGAGGCTTGGATGGCTCCCGAGGATGCTCTCGTCTCCATCCCAGTCGCCGAGGCGCCGAACGTTGGACGGCATGGCCGACGAGGCCTTTTGGGCCGAGGCTCCTTCCATTGTCGTTGCTGTGGAAGACGGCGCCAACATGGGCGCAACCGACGTCACGCTCAAGTCCGCCTACGGTGACGGTCAGCTCTATTTTCTCGTTCATGGGCAGATCCGACCCAGAGCTTTATGCGCAGCCCGTGGGTCAAGAACGATGATGGCTCTTGGGGAAAGCTCAGCGATCCCGATGATCGGGGTGGCGACAACAATGTCTATTACGAAGACAAGATGGCCATGATCTGGACCATCGACAATTCTATTGCCAGATTTGAGAGCATGGGCTGCTTTACCGCCTGCCACGACGGTGAAGATGAGGAAGTGAAGCCCTATGGCAATAAATACACAAGAAGCGAGGGCGAGTTGGGCGATATCTGGCATTGGAAGTCTGTACGCAATCTAGGCCAGGTGGATGACCAGATCTCGACCATACCCGCTATTCGCCGGACACACCCGGCGCCGGACGTCACGGTGACCCGAATGACGACGGCGGGTATGTCAACAACCAGACTGAGGACGGTAGCTTGCCTATGTGGATGGGCCCGGACGGCGCGGCGCGCGACGGCAGCCCCGGCTATATTCTGGACACGGAGAAGGTGGAATTCGACGATGCATTATTCGCGGCCGGTGACATGATAGCCGGCATCACTAAGGCGCTGTTTAAGGGTGACCGCGGTGACATCTCCGCCGGCTGGACCTACGCCGACGGTGTTTGACGGTTGAGATCGCTGCGCGCGCTGGAGACCGGCTCTGACTACGATGTCCAGTTTTCGGACTTGTCTGCGCCCTACTATTTCGGCGTTGCCACCTTTGACAATGCCCAGGTGCGGCATGCCTACCACCGCGGTGCTGAGACACTAGTTTTTCAACCGTAAACCGTACAGTGAATCTTGCGCAGTCAGTTCGGCCACACCGAACGGCCAACTAGATGCCGGCAGAAATAGCGAACCAGATAAAGTCGGCTTCAGTTCCGGGAACTGTTTGCTATATTTGTCGTACTAACTACGCCCAGCTGCACTAGTCAGTAATCACCGGCAGTCCTTCTATTCCTCAAGAAGGACTGCCGGTGGCGCGTACCCAGCATGCGACTGTCATTGCATGTGCATGCGTGTTGCGTCGGTATTGCGCCTTGCGCTCTTGGCTGCTTTGCGGTATGAAATAGGACATAAACGCACGCAGGGGCCAATCACGGAGCAAGATGAGCCGCTATATCATTCGTCGCCTGCTTCAGGCGATCCCCACGTTGCTTGCGCGTCAGCATCATCAGCTTTGTGCTCGTTAATTCAGCACCCGGCGATCCGATTTTGATCCGCACCTTCGATCCCAATATCACGGAAGAGACGCGCGAAAACCCTGCGCCGCCAACTCGGTCTGGATCAGCCGCTACCGATGCAATATTTCAACTGGTTCTCGGGAGTGATGGTGCGACGCGGCGATGTGATCGCACAATTTACGTCGCCGACTATCGATTGCCGCGTACCTCGGTGTTGTCGACGCCACAGTGTGCGACACGGGCGGCGGCATCGTACGCGGAAATCTGGGCACCAGTTTGCAGACCCGCCAGCCTGTCTGGGACAGATTGGTCGAACGGATGCCGGCGACCCTGGAGTTGGGGCTTGCCGCACTCCTACTCTCCTTGGTGATTGGCGTGCCGCTGGGCGTGTTGAGTGCTGTCTACAGGGGTTCCTGGTTTGACAACGTGGTGCGTCTGTTTGCGGTGCTCTTCCAGGCCATCCCAAGCTTCTGGCTGGCGCTGATGATGATCTTGCTCTTCGGCGTCTACCTCGGTGGCTACCAACTGGTGGGCGGCAGACGGTGACCCTTACCCAAGAATTTGACCCTGTGGACCGTCTTCAGCATTTGATCATGCCGGCACTTGTGCTTGCTTTTGGCGGCATCGCGCTCTTCAGCCGTATTATGCGCACGGAAACACTTGAGGTCATCCATACTGACTACATTCGTACGGCGCGGGCCGAAGGGTTGCCGGCAACCGCGTATGGTTTCTGCACGCGATCCGCAACGCGTTGCTTCCCATGATGACGATCTTGGGTCCTGCTGTGCTGGGCGTTTTGGCCGGCGCGGTCATTACAGAGACAGTCTTTGCCTGGCCGGGCATGGGGCGCCTGACATTGGCTGCCGCTTTTCAACGCGATTACCCGATGGTGTTGGGCGTGGTCATGTTTTTCTCTGTGCTAGTCATTCTCGGCAATCTACTGTCCGATATTTTGTACGGCATCGTCGACCCGCGTGTACGGCTGTCATAGGGAACTGCCATGAGCGTTCGATCGGTCTCCGCCGCAGCTTCTTCTGCGCAGGCGCAATTCGCGGCGGATATGCAACTGCAACGTAAGCCCCGCACCTATTGGAGCATGGCCGTACAGAGCCTGCGCCGAGACAGGTTGACCTTGACGGCCCTGGTGTTTATCGCTCTCTTGACCTTGTTGGCGATTCTTGCCGGACCACTGAGCCAGTCGCTGGTCGGCGTTGGTCCCAATGCCACGAATCCGGAAAATGCCTTTCAACAGCCCTATCTATGGCCGTACATCCGCTGGCGTATCGGCGTCGATTCACTGACCGCGCCGTTGATGCTCGGTAGATCCGGCGGCGTCACGCACTGGCTCGGCACCGATCAACTGGGCCGGGATCAGCTTGCTCGCCTCCTCTATGGCGGTCGAGTCAGTTTGACAATTGCCCTGGCTGCCGCCACCATTGCATTGGTGTTGGGCGTCTCAGTCGGCGCCATTGCTGGTTTCTTCGGTGGCCTGGTTGACGATGTCATCATGTGGTTCATCAATACCATGCAGTCGATACCGGGCATCTATCTGTTGATCATTGTGTCGGCAATCTTCAAGCCCAACCCGTTGACATTGACGCTGTTTTTAGGTTTTCTGGGCTGGTTCAGCACGGCGCGCTATATGCGTGGCAACGTGTTCAAGGTGAAGGAACTGGACTACACACTGGCTGCACGGGCCGTTGGCGCCACCAATCGGCGCATTATGCTTCAGTATTTGGTCCCCAACAGCGTTCCGGTGATCATCGTCGTTACTGCCATCGACGTCGGTGTGCTGATCCTTGTTGAATCCGGGTTGAGCTTCCTCGGTCTCGGTATCCAGCCGCCGACAGCGACCTGGGGCAGTATGTTGACACGGGCCAACAACTTCGTTTTTCTACGCGATCCCGTCACGGGTGGTTTTAGTGCGTTGCACTTGTTGGTCTGGCCGGGTCTTCTGATAACGCTGACCGTGCTTGCGTTTTACCTGATTGGTGATGGGTTGCGCGACGCCCTGGATCCAATGCTAAAGAACAAGAAATAGGCACGGATAGTTCTCATACATCGCTAGTCTTGATTTCATTCCGGCCTCATCTTTACCAGGTGAAATGTAGGGCGCTTACTGATGCATACGACGATAAGTGGTATAGATCACGCAAAGCCCCCGCGCCGGCCGGCAACCAAATAACATTGACGTCGACGGACACCGAATTTTGTGGTGACAACAATACGGCGCAGATGTAGATCCCATTCATCTGGCTATGGCTAACGGCACAACCTTCGCAAGTTAAGAGGAGAAGCAAATGTTCCGAACCACCAAACACCCACAGTTGATCGTGGTGGGTCTACTTTTGACGATATCGCTGCTGGCCGTTGCTTGCAGCAATCAGGCCGCTCCGGGTGCACAGGACGAACCGGCTGCTCAAGCAGACGCTGCGGAGCCCACCGCCGTAGCGGAAGAGGAAGGTGATGCCGCTGCCGACGAGGCAGATACCGTCGTCGTGCAGGAGTCGGGGGCGTCGCAAGGCAATGTCGAGGCCGGCATCAGCATCACGAGTGATGAAGATGTCGCAACGCCGCGCGATGCATCGCTATTCGGCGGCGCGTATCGCAGTTCCGGCACCTCAGATTTTGTGAGTTTTCATCCGTACTTGACGACCGACACCGCCTCCAGCGCTGCGCAGGCCAATGTCTATGCGGGCGGCTTGCTGCGCTTGGACGAGAACACACTTGACTACATCCCTAACATGGCCGAGAGCTATGAAATTGCCGAAGACGGTCTCACATTCACCTTTAAGCTCCGCAAGAACGTGCTGTGGAGCGATGGCACACCAATCACAGCCAACGACTTCAAATGGACCTTTGACCAGGCGAGCAATCCCGACAACGGTTTTCCATATCGCTCCCAACTCGAGTTTATCACCTCGTACGAAGCTCTCGATGACTACACAATCGAAGCGAAAATTGATGAAGTATATGCGCCGGCGCTCGGTCAGATCTCCGGGCTGATTACCCCGCTGCCGAAGCACGTCTGGGAAACGCTGGATTGGGATGATCCCGAAACCAATCCCGAGATCAACAATCCAAGTGTCATCTCCGGTCCGTATCGGCTCGAAGAATGGAAACGGGACCAGTTTTCGATCTTTGAAGCCAATCCGGATTATTGGTATAAGGGTACACCGCTGATCGAGCAACAGATCGAAGAGATCGTACCCGATCAGGACATTGCCTACCAGAAGATGAAGAGCGGAGAGACCGATACAGGGCCAATTACACCGGAAAATCTGGAAGAAGCGCGACAGCTCGAAAACATTACGGTTTATGAATGGTGGCCGGCGGCCGCCGTATGGAGTTATGTCGGCCTCAACATGCGTGACGGGTTTCCCACAGCTGACCTCCACGTGCGTCGTGGCATCAACTACGCAATTGACAAACAATTGCTGACCGATGAGGTCATGCTCGGTCAGGCCAAGCGGCTCTGCTCCTTATACCCGGAGACATCCTGGGTGTTCAACCCTGACGTCGAGTGTTATGACTATGATCCGCAGCGAGCCATCGAAGAGTTCGAGATGGCCGGCTACACCTATGATGCCGACAGCAATGAGATGCTGACCGCCGATGGAGAACAGTTGGAGTTGACGTTGCTGTTTGGACCAAATACCAATCAGACCCGGGAACTGATCGCTGTGACGGTACAGGATTTCCTGCGTGAGATAGGCGTCAAGGCCAAGGTACAGTCTCTGGAATGGGCCAGCTTCCTGGAGGCGCTGGATGCCGAAGAACCGGAATGGGATCTGTTTATCGGTGGGTGGCGCGCGACCATTGAGCCACACATCATGTACACGATTTGGGCGGAAGAGAGCATTCCGGACCTCAACTCCGTCGCCTATATCAACAAAGATGTCGAAGCTCTGTTTGGAGAGGCGGGCCGGAGCTACGATACCGAGTTCCGCAAAGGCAAATATCAGGAGATCCAAAAGATCATCGCTGACGAGGCGCCATACGTCTTCCTCTTCTACAACAAGTCGTGGAGCGGTCAAAACAACCGAGTTCAGGGTATTGAACCGAGACCGCTCGGTATTGGTTGGAACACTGAAGACTGGTATGTGACGGAAGATCCGGGGCAGCAGGAATGATGTATGGAGACAACTTGGGCATTTCTTACACACGCCCAAGTTGTCTCCAATTTGTGGACGAACTGTTTTTGGTAGTGTCCCGAATTGTGTGTAAATTCGCAATCTACCGGAGAAAGCAAGCTACTTTTACACAATTTGTGGTATGCCACCCTGTTTTAGTGTGCGGATACGGTTGACCTATGACCAGATACATTGTTCGCCGTGGCCTACAGTCTATCGTGCTGATGGTCATCACGACGCTCATCGCATTTTCCATCTACCAACTGGCTCCCGGTGGTCCGCTCCAGTTTCTGGACGACGACCCAACCAGTTCGTCAGCGGATCTTGTGCGGCTCGAGCGCCTATATGGACTCGATCGCTCACTACCCGTTCAGTACATTTCATGGATGTTCGGTGAGGATTGGCTGCCTCAGACTGAAGGTTGGCGCAGCGGTCGCTGTCTGAGCAAACCTGACAAATGCGGACTGGGACTTGTGCGGCTGGATTTCGGTCGCTCCTTCTCGTTTAAGGGTGAATCGGTCCTCGATCTCATCCTTGAGCGTGTGCCGGCGACCTTTACATTGGGCTTCGCCAGTCTGGTCATCAGCTTGGCGGTGGGCATTCCGTTGGGCATCATCTCGGCACTGACACGCGGACGCTTGCCTGATAATTCGGTGCGGGTCGTGACGGTACTATTGAACACTGTGCCTGAATGGTGGATCGGCTTGATCGCGCTCATCGTGTTGGGTGGGTATCTGGGGCTTGTACCCCTGGGAGGGATGCAGACCATCGGGGACGGTTCCCTGGCGGATCGACTGCATCACCTGATTCTGCCGGCAACAATCGGTGCTATCGGGGGATGGATCGGCATTTCGCGTATCCTGCGCTTTGAGATTCTGGACGTGTTGAATCAGGATTATGTACGCACGGCGCGGGCGAAAGGGCTATCTCGCTATCAGGTCGTGACGCGCCATGTTCTGCGAAATGCGCTGATGCCCTTTGTCACGGGACTGGGCGGCATCTTTCTCCTCTTCCTGTCCGGTTCGCTACTGCTCGAGTTGGTCTTTTCCTGGCCGGGGATGGGACGTCTAGCGATTGCGGCGCTCAACGCGCGCGATTATCCCCTGATGATGGCACTTTTCGTCATTAGCTCGTTCTTCGGAATCCTCGGTCTTCTCATGGTCGACATCCTCTACAGTCTCGTCGATCCCCGGGTGCGCTATGACTGATGATCGATCTCAACGGTGTACACTCTTGCGCCCAGCGTGGGCGGGCGCAAGAGTACATCCTTACCACCACAGACACAAGATACTCGCATGCTGTTTTAGAAATCTCAGCGCCCACCAAGCAGTACTATTGGCGACATAAGACTATACGCTCATGGCACAAGGAACGTTGTCGCTTGCTCCAGGCAAGCAGGACAAAATTGATGCGCAAGTCAAGACACGGACCTACTGGGGGATGGTGGGGGCCAAGTTGTGGGATGACAAACTGACGATCTTCGGTTTCTTGATGGTTGCCTTTATCATCACTATTACGCTTGCTGCGCCCTGGATCGGGAACAATGTGCTTGGCTTTGATCCGCTCGACACAGACCTGCGTATGCGCAGCAAGGCACCCACATGGGCAACCGAATCCTGGCCCATGTTTCAGGAATTCACACGCACGTGTCAGGGAGACGAAGGTTGTCATTGGTCGATGTGGGGCGACATCTTCCGTTCGTCCGCCGCAGGTTTCCGTACATGTCTGGGGGCCGGTTTGGGCGAATGCCACTGGATGGGAACAGACGAAGCCGGACGGGACGTGTTGACCCGCGGTGTCTACGGCGGACGCGTTTCATTGCGAATCGGTTTCTGGGTCGCGCTGATTTCGTTGACCATCGGCGTCGTTCTGGGTCTGATCAGCGGTTACTATGCCGCCACGCTCATTGACGACATTATCAACGCGGTCATTATGACGCTGGGCAGCATCCCACTACTGTTTCTGCTGATTATTCTGTCGCGCATCTTCACCCCGAACCCGGAAGGGCTGGCACTTCTCATCGGCCTCTTTGGGTGGATGGGAATCTCGCGACTACTGCGCGGCCAGATTTTCACCATCCGCGAGCGCGAATATATATTGGCCAGCCGGGCTACTGGCAGTTCGCCTTTGCGCATTATGTTTCGCCACGTTCTGCCCAACGTCGCATCGATCATTATCGTAGCGGCGATTTTCGGGATTGCGGGGGCCATTATCGCCGAAGCCGGACTCAGCTACTTGGGTGTCGGTATCGGGCCGCCGACGCCTAGTTGGGGGAACATGATGCAGGGCTCGTTGGGAAATTTCACCGACGCACCTTGGCTTGTGCTTGCACCCGGGATCTTCATTTTCGTGACCGATCTGGGAATCTTCCTGGTTGGCGATGGTTTGAGAGACGCACTCGATCCATGGGTTAGTTGACGGCTTGTCGCGGAACAACCAATCGTGAAATTGAAAGCACACGGGCGCAAAACGCCCGTGTTTTTATGCAAATCAAGCTAGATAATGACGCGACAGACTCTTATCACGGTGCTCATGGTTGCCTTGGCAGTGCTCCTGGCGATCGCCGTCTGGTTGACATACTGGACGATGAGTCGGACGTCCGGCAACGATGGCCATGGCCTGCAAAGCGAATCGAGAACCACAGCGAACACAGACATCGCGACGAACGACGAGGCTGTGACAAGCGCGCTTACCACAACAAGTCCGGTGTCGATTACACTCTCCGTCAGCAACCCGATCGGGCATCACGACGCTCGAGTCGAACCGGCGGAGCTATCACCATCCTCCGGCGAGACAACGGTTGCGCTGTCTCGCTTTGTGCAGGCCGTTGCTGCGGATGTTGACTCGTTCAATCCCCTGTTGAGCGCGAATCCGACGACGCAGACAGTTGCGCGCCTGATCTACCCTTCGCTGCTCGGCCAGGATCCTGTCAGCGGCCTGGTGACGCCGACTGCTTTGGCGACTGGGTGGCGGATCGCGGCAGACGGCATGACCTACACGTTTACGGTGCGCAGCGATCTAAACTGGACGGATGGCGCGCCGGTCACGTCTGCTGATGCGCAGTTCAGCTTGAATGCCGTACGCAGTTCGTCGACGTCAAGCCCGTTTCGTTCCACCCTTTCGCTGATCGATGATGTCCAGGCGCCCAACGAGCAGACGTTGGTTGTCCGGCTTCAATCTCCGGACTGTTCGTTTTTGACTGCTCTGTTGCGTCCGATTCTCCCCGCACACCGCTTCGCGTCCGATTTCAGCGATCTTGCGTCGGCCGACCAAAGCATCCGACCCGAAACGTCGGCCGGTCCGTTTCGGTTTGTAGAACATCGTCAAGGCGATTCGGTTCTGCTCACGCCGAACCGGGACTACATTGCCGGTGCGTCGATGATCGATGAATTCGTTCTGAAGATCTTGCCGGATGTCGCCGCTCGCCGTGCGGCTCTCGAACGGGGCGAAGTGAATCTGGCATATGTGAATTCAGCGGATCTCCGGCGCTTCGTAGCAATACCGGGGGCAACTTTGCGACGGTATCCGGATGACGGGTACTCGTTTGTGGCCGTAAACTTGGCCGACCCTGGTGCTCCAACGCCGGGCCAGTCGTTGGACGGTGAGCTGATCGGGCAGGCTCCTCATCCGGTTCTTGGAGACGTGCGGATACGACAAGCGCTGGCCGCGGCCATTGACTATGCCGCGTTGTCGACGCTGACTCCTGAGACGGAGAGCTACCGTGTCGCCGGCTATGTGCTGCCGTCCGTCACTTGGGCGGTGAATGACCAACTCGAGCCGGTTGAGACCGATCGCGAGCTTGCCAAAGAACTGCTGGATGCTGCAGGTTGGCAGGATGAAGACGACAACGGTCTACGTCTGCGCACCGGCCTCCCTCTTGAATTGACGCTGCTCGTCAACGACGATAGTCCACAACGTGTGGCCACGGCGAACTTCTTGGCCGAGCAATGGCGATCTGTCGGCATCTTCGTGACGGTTGCTGTTGACTCCTTTGACGCTGCTACAGAGGCGGTGCTCGAGCAGCGTTTCGATCTAGTCTTATTGGGCTGGGACAACATGGGCGCTGATCCCGGGGCAAGCCCATTTTGGCATAGCCGTAGCGACGTTCCGGGGACCGGCTACAATTTCGTTAGCTATCAGAATGCGCAGGTCGACGCCTTGCTGGATGCGGCGCGCACGGCTGAGGGCTGTATCGAGGAGGACCGCGCTGCGCTCTACCGGCAGATCCAACCGCTTGTGAATTCGGCCTATGCCTACTTGTTTCTCGAGGGACGCAATGCCGGGTGGGTGGTCAGCGACAGCTGGGAGGGCGTGTTGCCCGGGCCATGGCAGATCTACAACCATGTTGAAGAATGGCGACCGGTCGGCCTTCAGCCCTAATGCAGAAGACACTCAAATATTGTGTCCAAAAGGGAGAAGATTGTGAAATACGAGGAGGCTATCGAACCTGTCGAAGTGAGTCAGCTTGAAGACCGCTGGGGTACACTGGAGATCCGCCACCACACGCTAGCGGTCGATGAGCCGTTCCTTACCGGTAACCACCAAAGGCTGATCAGCGATGGTCGCCGCGCGGAGATCTGCTATGTCATGCACCGCAACGACCCGTCGGATGGCGTTCTGCTACATATCAAGCTCATGTATCCGTCGGGTGCCTTTCGGCTGCCAACCGGCGGCATCCACCGGACCGAGGGTGTGAATGATACGCTCGTGCGCGAGATCTATGAAGAGACCGGCCTGCGCGTCGGCGCTGGGGAGCGCTACGTCCAGGTAGAACGTATGTTGGGGATTACAGGCTATCGCTTTCACCATGCGACGCTGGGAGAACGCGAATTTGCCACTTACTATTTCTTGACGCGTATGGCGGACGACTCCATCCTCGATCCGCAAGATCCTGACGAGATGATCGGTGGCTGGAAGTGGGTACCGTCGCTAGAATTAGAAACTGTCGCCCATCGGCTTGAGCACGTCGGTCAGTTGGCGCCGGAGTGGGCAGACTGGGGTCGATTTCGCGCATTGGCCCACCGATTCGTGGCGGAAACCATCGTTCAGCGTTGATGGGCAGTGTGCTGTTCCGGTCCTCAGCGTTTGGTCTGCCCCGCCCCTGTGCCATTGCTCATGGGCGCTGTTGCGTGCATCACGGCTTACCATGCGGCTGTATCCGAGCGAAATTGCCCTCGGTAGTTGTGGGTAAAGAAGAGTTCGCACAGTTCGACGATCGCGTCAGGACTTGCCAGCCACCGCCAATCCAGAAGTGTGCTCATCTCAGTGTCGATAACACCGGGCGTGGTCCGGATCCAACTCATTGCGTAGCCGGTCAGTGCCGCGATATTCTTGCCGAGCAGCAATATCATCAGATCGGCGTCATCGCTGTGGTAGCAATTTAGCAGCCAGACCCGCCTCACCTCCGGATGCAGCGGCAGATCGAGCAGAGCCTGGAAGCATTGTCGATCCATTCCCGGCTGCACGTCAATCAGGACGCTGGATGCAATGAGTTGGCTACTTGGGCTGACCTCCATTTCCAAGTCCAGAAGTGTATCGATATCGGCGCGTCCGCCAAAGCTTAGGATTGTACGCGTCTCGCGCACGCCGTCCACGCTGCGCACCACATCGAGCATGAAATCGTTGAAGTCGGACAGATCGCGCACCAGGCAGACAAAACGCAAATCGGCGCGTTGGCGTAGCCAATTGACCCACAGTGGTGAAACGCTGCCGGAATCGTGTCGTGCTAGATTTCCGAGCAGGAGTTCGCGTGCGATTTCATCTTTACCGCTGCGGATATCCGCATCCACAAATGCGAGAATCGGTTGGCCGTTGTCGTGTTGCGCATCTTCGGATCTGGTCATTTTTTCTCCTCGTGCAGATGAGCGAAATGTCAGAGTGGGAATTGGATGCCATACCAACGAAGTTGGTTCAACGGTCGTGTCTGCCCTGTTCCACTGATCGACAGCGGGCGCAGAGTGTTATTGTACGGAGATCGGTTCGATTTGCAACCAATGCCCACCGTGGAGAGCGTCACAGAATCTTGGAAAACGCTGCAAATCACCGAGCAAGCCGGGTTGGCGCTGTGCGCCAGTAGCCAAATATCTGGGACACTCCCGTATGCAATTGGGTGCTTGGCAGGGCAATATTGTTTGTGCTAAAATACACAAACCTCTTGCTGGAGAAAATTTCTCTGTCTCTTGCAGAATTGATTGCGATATTGAACAATGAGCGAAAGAAAACTGACAACCACAACGTCGGTAAGTGAGAGCATTCCGGATATCGTGATCGGGCGTCTGCCCATCTATCTGCGAACACTAAAGTTACTCTTACAAACAGGGCAGGAGGTGACGTCGAGTCAAGAGTTGGGCGAACATCTTGGCATTAGTTCCGCGCAAATCCGCAAGGATCTTAGCCATTTTGGTGAGTTTGGCAAGCAGGGCACAGGCTATAACATTGCCTATCTATGCAAACAACTCGAAAAAATCCTCAAAGTTGACTGCATTTGGCCTGTGGTTTTGGTAGGCGCCGGTCATCTGGGACACGCGTTGGCGCTCTACGACGGGTTTGAAAATCGCGGGTTTCGGATCGTCGGGGTTTTCGACAGCAGCCAAGACAAACATGGCGAAGCGCTTGGTCCGTTGACTGTGCTCCCCATGGAACAGCTTATAGATTCGGTTCGCCACTACCGCTGTCAAATTGCAATCGTTGCCGTACCGGCAGATTCCGCACAAAATCTTGCAGATGCGCTCATTGGTGTCGGTATCAAGAGCATCCTCTGTTACGCACCGATCACACTCAACGTCCCAAAGCACATCCGGGTTGAATATATCGATCCCGTTGTACACTTTCAGCATATGACTTTCTACCTGACCAAGGGCTGCATTGAGGAATAGACCAACCACGGTGATCGCGCTTAAATTTGACGCCCACCGGTGTGACGGTTTACAGGTACCCCTATCTATCTTTGTGAATCCCGGCAGAAACTCTTAATACAGCCCCTGCCAGCAGTAGCGTAGGTGGATTTCGCTCGTGGCATTCCCGCCGAACTGAGCTAGGCCAGCGGTTTCTTGCGGGGTAGACCTTGGCCCCGGGGAAATTGAGGCGGTGTCTCCTTGATCTTCTTGATCAGGACGACATAGCGGATGCCGTCCAAAAGCGGTACGTCAACGGGCGCCAGGCGAACAGTTTCTCCGCCAAGTAACTCAATCGCCCTGCGTGCGTCACCAAATTCTTCAGTCGCGCCTGCCCCTTTGTAGATGACTGCCAAACCGTAGTTCCGTACTAATGGTAAGATGTACTCGACCAGCGTGTTTAGTGGGGCCACGGCCCTTGCTGTGACTAGATCGAAGTGACCACGGAACGCACTCTGCCGTCCCAATTCCTCTGCTCGTCCCTGCACTGTTTCGATGCCGGTGAGCCCCAATGTTGTGATGATATTGCGCAAGAACGAAATCTTCTTGCCCGTGCCGTCAATTAGCACGACGTTCAAGTGTGGCGCCGCGATCTTGAGGGGGATGCCCGGGAAGCCTGCTCCGGTACCAATGTCGGCTAGATGAAGCGGTCGCAAGGACATTGACGCTTCACCGACTTCCTCGCGGATGATCGGAAGCCCGGCCAGGCTGTCAAGAAAGTGCTTGACCTGTATTTCTTCGTAGTCTGTAATTGCAGTCAAATTGAATTTCTGGTTCCATTCAACTAGCGTGCGCGAGTAGAGTTCGAATTGATACAACTGATGATCCGTCAGTTCAATGCCCAGTTCACGACAGCCCTTGCTCAAAACGCGCTGGTGATGAGACGGGTTAAACTGTCGGTCTGTGGATGGGGTAGAATGGTCAGCCATAGTGCGCAATTGTACCATGTTCTACTTGATTACGGTGCAATTGATTCGGGCACTTGCTGTCTGCGTTCCTCTCTGGAGCGGCATCAAGCTTTGTCCGGCTTAAGGTACTGTTGCGGCATTTAAATTGACAGCGCGTCTCGAACAATCTATAATTTGTCCGAATATTTCTGAGCGATTTGATAAAAATTCGAGTACAGGCCATCAATGCGCACTTTTTGTGGTTTAACGACCGACGGTATGTACGATTATCTCGCTGCAATCTATAAACTCAGTGGCGATAGCGAGAAGGTGACCACGTCCGCGCTGGCAGATAGGATGAATGTCTCCCCTGCGGCTGCCAGCAGTATGTTACGCCGCCTCGAGGAATCCGAGTTTGTTGAACGATCCACGACGGATGGCATCATTCTCTGTGAGCCCGGTCGCTTTGCTGCTCTGCAACTGATTCGTCGGCACCGGCTGCTCGAAGTCTTCCTAATCGAAATCATGAGCTTTACCTGGGATCAGGTTGATACAGAGGCGCACCGTCTGGAGCATTCGGTCAGCGCTGCGTTTGAAGAGCGTATGGATCGGCTGTGCAACTACCCCACCTACTGTCCACATGGAGATCCGATTCCGCGCAAAGATGGCGCCATGCCATACGATCAGTTCATCCCCGTAGTCGATCTGGAGCAAGGGCAGAAGGCGACGCTGCGACGGGTCGGTCTGACTGACGCCAGCATTCTGCGTTATTTGAGCCAGCTTACGCTGGTGCCCGGACGCACACTCAAACTGGTCGAGCGGGCGCCGTTCAACGGACCTGTGACGCTTGAACTGTTAAATGGTGTGCCTTCTGAAGACATCGAACCGACAATACAGATTCTGGGATCGGAAATGGCGGATCAATTGTTTGTCGCTCCCGCCATGGAATCCGGATTCGAGCATAGTTGAGACGCCGATTCTACTCGCCATGAAAACCGTACGTTATCGTTCTGCCGGTGGTATTGTCATTCATAAAGGGCAAGTGTTGCTTTTGGATAGACCCGACCGGAATGAAATTCGTCTACCCAAAGGCCATATTGAGCGTGACGAGACTCCGCAGACGGCTGCGTTACGCGAGACAGCTGAAGAGGGTGGGTATGCCGATCTGGAGATCGTCGCGAATCTTGGTCACAACACGGTGGAGTTCGACTACAGGAACAAACATGTGATCCGTGACGAGTACTATTTTGTCATGCGATTGCAGAGCGAGAAAATTACGTCACGCCCTGTTGGAGATGAGGAACAGTTTCGACCTCTGTGGATACCGCTTGACCGAGCCGAAACATTGTTGACCTTTGAAGCAGAGCGAAGAGTTGTGCGTCGTGCGCGTGATGCCATTGAATCGACGTAGGTCTCAGCTTTCTGCTGCGATAGCTGTTTTTGGCCAACACAGGCCATTTCGGCTGGAAGAAGCCATACAGGATCAGAAAAGGACGCGAGAATTCTCGCGTCCTTTGTCTTCACATCGATTATCTCTACATCCACCGCTTGGTGCTCCGTAGACCTGATGCCGGCGGTGGGTGTGCTGACCGGCTTTTCAGCTCATACTGCGCGTTTTCTAAAACGGAAGTGCCGACATAATGCCCGAGGTGCGACCCGCTCAAACGGACTGCAGGCACACACTGACGCACGATATTGCTGTGCTGTCGTTAATTCCGATAGCGGTAGGTGATGCGTCCTCTGGTGAGATCGTACGGACTCATCTCAACCTTTACCCGATCACCGAGCAACACGCGAATATAGTACTTTCGCATCTTACCTGATAGGTATGCCAGCACTTCATGCCCGTTTTCCAACTCAACTTTGAACATTGCGTTGGGTAGCGTATCCACTATTTTGCCTTCGAGCAAAATGGTCTCTTCAGCCATATATCTCCATTTTCTAGATCTAGATCTACAGTACGCCGGCAAAGCAGACCCGCTCGGTTTCATCGCAATGCTACATGCGTTTTGCGATCAAATTCACAGTTGGGTCCACCAGGCCGCAGCACAGACTATGGCCTAACCACGGACTGTGCGGCGTGACTTGCGGATCGCCTTCTGTTTCTTGATGCGACGCACTTCGCTTTTGGACGTAAACCAGCGCTTCTGGCGTACAATCGGCAGAATCCGCGCCTCTGCAACGGATTTGCGGAAGCGCTTCAAAATGCTATCTTGGGACTCTCCAGGACGTAATTCGACGCTCATGGTTTCACCCCCCTCCTGACGTCAACGTATGTATATGCCGTTCGGCAGTCCGAAATCGTCTCGATGCAAACAGAACCTGCCAGAACTCTGCTCGCAAGCAGACCTGACAGGTAAGTGTCAACAGATATTTGACTGCTTTAGTATACTGTAGGCGTCTGACAGCCGGCAAAAATTCGATGATGTCTATTCTTCTTCGCCGTCTTGCCGAATGTCCACAGCAACGATTTCATCGTCTGTTTCGTCGCTCGACACGCCAACATCAACTGCATCCGTTTCTTCAGCCTCGTCTACTCCGTTGTCGTCGGGTGGCGGACCCTGCTCCAACAGTGCCTGCCGCCGGCTAAGTCCCACACGCTGGCGCGACGGATCGATGCGAAGGATCTTGACGTCGATTACGTCACCGGAACGGACCGTCTTCAGCGGCTCGGCCACAGCAATATCGGCCAACTCGCTAATATGAATCAAGCCTTCAACGCCAGGCTCAAGTTGTGCAAAAGCGCCAAAATCGACCACCCGAGTGATCTTTATCTGCACAATACTGCCCGGATGATAGCGGTCTTCAATGCCCGTCCAGGGATTGGGTAGAACGCGTTTACGACTCAGCGCAATTCGTTGGTTCTCCGGATCAAGCCTGATGACCTGCACCTTCACAGGATCGCCGACCTGGAGAACATCGCGCGGGTGGGCAAGTGGTGTCCATTCAATTTCGCTGACGTGAAGCAGCCCGTCAGCGCCGCCAATATCGACGAATGCACCGAAGGGTCGAATGCTTCGCACCTCACCGTCGATGACATCGCCGACTCTAAGCGTATCGAAAAGCTGCTCCTTGGCTGCGTCGCGCAACTTGCGCTCGGCCAGCATCTCTGACATGACCAATCGACGCCGTCTTCTTTCGACCTCGATCACGATCAAGTTGAGTTCCCGGTTGATACGGCTCTCAAATTGTTCTCGACGCTGATCTTCAGAGAGATTCCGCGGCATGTCGACAATGTGAGATGCGGGTACAAATCCACGCAACTGATTAAACTCGACAGTGAGACCGCCCTTGTTATAGCCAATGACACGATGTGGCGTGATTTCGCCTGAGTCCAACAACGTTTGGGCGAAAATCCAATCCTTCTGCTGTTGCGCTTCAGAGATACTGAGGACAAAGGTGCCTTCGTCGTCAGGCTGACGACTGACAACTACATCCACCTCTTGTCCTACCACAAGGTTCTGCACAAATTCGGGATCAAGCCGAGATAGATCAGATTGCGAGACAACACCGTCGCGTTTGCTGCCAACGTTGACAAGTATCTCTGATGACCGAACCTCAACAATCACGCCCTTGCGCAGATCGCCACGCGTCGGCATATCGAGATCCGGGCCTTCTTCCAGATATTTGAGAAACTCTTCACGTCCCGCTGTTCCTTCCATGTCGGGCACGGGCGAATCTTCCATGGCCGGCTCAAACTGCTCACTATCAGACATCTGCGAGGTGCTCCACTGGTTAGCGTGCGGCGGATGGAGCATGAAGCTGAAAGAAATCAGGCGTCTACTACATCCTGGGTATGACGGCAATCTAAATTATATCAAACTGGTAAAACGAACGTCAAGGAAGGTTTTTTTGCGGGGTGCATGCCATTTCGGGAGCCCAGGCGAGAAGATCATCGACTGCGCCCGCAGGAAGCCCCCAAATGTGATACTGCAGCTCCGGTCATCTTCCGTTGAACAGATGTGCGAAGCGTGCTAGAATTTCGTCCATGGCAACCAAGACGCCCAAGAAGGTCCGAGACAAGCTACAGAACCTGCCCGACAAACCGGGTTGTTATCTCATGCGCAACGCCGACGATACGGTGATCTACGTCGGCAAGGCGATTGTGCTCAAGAATCGTGTGCGCAGTTACTTCAACAACTCCGCACAGCGACATCCCAAGACGGCGGCGTTGGTGGTCGACATCGCCGATATTACCTGGTGGGTCACCCAGACTGAGCTTGAAGCGTTGATCCTCGAGAATGAGCTGATCAAGCGCTATCGGCCGCACTACAACATCCGGCTCAAGGACGATCGGCAGTATCCGTACATCAAGATCAATTGGCAGGATGACTACCCGCGTGTCGAGGTGGTGCGCAAGATGAGCAAGGACGGCGCTCGCTATTTTGGTCCCTATACAAGCTCGACGGCCTGCTACCAGACGCTCGACGCGTTGCGGCGTATCTTTCCCTATTTGGACTGCGACCGCGAGATCACGGGCCACGACCGCCGGCCCTGCCTCTATTACCATATCAAGATGTGTGGCGGCCCCTGTATTGGGCGGCAGAAGAACGAGGAATACCGGGCGACCGTCAAACAGTTGATGCATTTCCTCAACGGCGGCACCGATCTGGTTCTGTCGCAGATGGAAGGCCAGATGGCACGCGCGGCCCGAAAATCTGCAATTCGAACTGGCTGCACTCTATCGGGACCGGCTCAAAGCGGCCCAGAAGATCGCCGGGCAGCAGAATGATCATCAGCGCCGGCATGGAGGACACTGACTACGTGGCCGTGGCGCTGGACGACCGCTCGACCGATGCCGCTGTCCAGGTCTACAAGGTGCGCAACGGACGGTTGATCGGGCGCGAGAATTTCATGTTGGAAGAGACGGAAATTCCGGAAGTTGACGTCAACCAGCAGGGAGCGGTCATCGGGAGCTTCGTTCAGCAGTTCTACGAAGAATCGGCCTTCGTGCCGCGCCTGATCCTGGTGCAGGCCATGCCGGTCGAGTGGCAGGTGCTGGAGGAATGGCTGGCCACTAAGCGGGGATCGACCGTTGAACTACGCGTGCCGCAGCGGGGCGCCAAGTTCAAGTTGATGGCCATGGCAGCCGACAACGCCGTCGAATATCTGCGCGTGCAAAAGGCAGAGTGGGCAGCCGACACCAACCGGCAGACCCAAGCGCTGACCGAACTCCAAGCGGCGCTCCAGCTATCCGGGCCGCCGATGCGCATCGAATGTTACGATATCAGTACACTACAGGGAAAAAACACGGTTGGCTCCATGGTGGTCTTTGCCAAGGGCACGCCGCTCAAGAGTGCGTACAAGCGTTTCAAGATTAAAGGCAAGGGCAGCCAAGGCGAACCGGACGACTTTGCATCGATGCGCGAAATGTTGCGTCGCCGTTTTCGCCGAGCCGTGGAGGAACGGACCGACACAGATCCCGGCAAGAAGGCGCGTCGTGGCAACGAAAGTTGGAAGGTATTGCCTGATCTGGTGATCATCGACGGCGGCAAGGGGCAGTTGGGCATCGCAGTTGCGGTGCTCGATGAATTCGGACTCCTGGACCAGGTGCCGGTGGTTGGTCTGGCCAAGCGCGAGGAAGAAGTCTTCCGTCCCGGACGCAGCGAACCGGTCTGGCTGACACGCAACAGCCAAGCACTCTATCTGGTGCAACGGATTCGCGACGAGGCCCATCGTTTTGCCATCACATACCATCGTAATCTGCAGCGCAAGGAGCAAACGAAATCGATCCTCGACGACGTCAACGGCATAGGTCCCAAACGGCGCAAGGCGTTGCTGACCTATTTCAGCGGCAATGTCGAGCGCATCCGCGACGCCAGCGAGGATGAGCTTGCCGCCATCCCCGGCATGGATCGCCGGGCGGCCAAAGCAGTGAAGGCGCAGTTATGAACGAAACGCAGACCAGGCATCCGCCACCTGTTGAGCCGAACGTCATCATTGCCCGCCTCGATTTTCTGCAGAACCTGGATCGTGAAGATGTCCACCAGGTATTTGCCGATGCCGCGTTTGAATGGACGCTGGGTCCACGCGAGACACTCTTCATGCAGGACGATCCCATTACCGATGTCTATATCCTGCTGGAAGGTCGGATTTGGCAGGAACGCATAGACGAGGACGATCGCGGCCGTCCCGTTCGATATCTTGTACGCGAATCAGAACCTGGCGCCATCCTGGGCATATACGATCTTCTCTTTGCCGACAGCTACATGACCCGCGCGTGCACTGGAACCATGCAGTCTGATTCGCATCAAGGCGGCCGCCGTCAATCGCCTCATCTATCGATTCCCACAGGTACGCGATATTCTGGCACCCATGAAACTCATCAGCCGGCTGCGAACGATCCCAATGATCGGCCGGTTGCACATCGTAACGTTAGGGTTTTTGGCCGATGCACTCGAACAGGAATCTTACGCTGCAGGCCAGACCATCTACGAAATAGACGATGCGGAGGATCGAGTCATCTTTATCGACAGCGGACAGGTTAAACTGAGATGGAGCAACGGCTCGGTCGATTGGCTGGGCAACGGCGCCGCATTCGGGATGCTCAATCAGAAAGGGGCCGGTCACAAAGGCGGACTGCGCGCGATGCAGCATACGGCTGAGGCAGCCACCAGGTCAGATTTCCTGATCGTTCCCTACGACCAGTTTCGTGCCATAACCGCGATCGATCCCGATATCAGAGCGACCGAAGAAATGCAGATCCGCACGGCTGTGATCGAACCGCTCGTCATTTTCCACAATCTGACCGTGGAACAGCGGCACCACTTGATCGGCTTCTTCAGCCACTACCATTTCCCTGCCAATCAGCTCCTCATTCAGCAAGGCGAAGAAGCTGACAGTTTGTGGGTTCTGCTTGAGGGTGGTCAGGCTCTTATCCAAGCGCTCGACGGCGACGGCGCCAAGCTGTTAAGCACGCGCAGCCATGGGATTACCTACTTCGGCGAGACCGCATTACTCGGTCAGGTTCCGCAGGATTCGACGGTGGAGGCGATGGCAGGCAGCGATTGGATGCGGCTGCATTGGAGTGACTTTCAGCATTTCGACGATCTGGAACCGGATGATATGCGTTCGGTACTGGATGTACGTACCAAGAAACGTGAGGCGATCGCCAGTCAAATTGACCGCCGGAAGTATGCCTGGCTGCAACCGGGTGAATTGGTCGTCCTGTTGAGCCGGCGGCACTGGATCGCCTATCTGCGCAAGGGAGTGCCCGCCTTTATTACTTTTGCTTTTTTCGTTGCCATTGCGGTTCTGGGTAGTTTTGTGCCCGGCTACCAACTCTGGATCATGGTGCCGGCCGGTATTTTGGCCATCATCGCATTTGGGCTGTTCGTGTGGGGGACGATCGATTACTTCAACGACTGGATTTTGGTGACCAACCGACGCGTCGTGCATCAAGAAAAGGTGCTGTTCGTCAACGAGTGGCGTAAAGAAGCACCGCTTGAACAGATACAGAACATCAATTTTGAGGTGACTTTTCTAGGACGCTGGCTGAACTATGGCACGCTCGTGATCCAGACTGCAAGCACGTCCGGTGTAATTCGATTTGACTACACCACCCATTTCAATCGCTTGAACTCGGTAATCAACGCGCAACGGTCACAGCGCCGCCGTCACGCGGCGGCGCAAAGCAAGACGACGATTAGCCGGACGTTGGAAAGCCGCCTCGGGCTGCGGTTGACCTTACCGAGCCGCGTCTACAGGGATCGCACGGCAGCCGAACCGGACTTGACGCGTTGGGAACGATTCGGTCGACGGTCGCACCGGCGTCTACGACGAGAGGAAGATGATCGAATCGTGTGGCGAAAGCACTGGCTGGTGTTGCTGCCCAAACTGTGGTGGGCCCTGCTGATCCTGCTGTTTGTCCTGGTCATAACCTTGCTGCCGAGCGTAATCATCGACCGCATTCCGGAAACCGCTCGCCCGGCGACGTATATGGTTCAGATCATCGCGTTCTTTCTCACCATTGTTTCATTCTTGCGCGTCGTCTGGGTTGTCGCAAATTGGCATAACGACACCTATGAAGTGAGCAACCAAGAAATCGTCCACGTTGAGAAGTTGCCACTCAGTCTGACTGAGGATCGGAAAAGCGCCGGCCTTGCCCAGATTCAAAACGTGGAAATGTTGATTCCCTCGCCGTTCCACTGGCTGTTCAACTACGGCATAGTACGCTGCCAAACTGCGGCCGAGGAAGGTGATTTCGTCTTCTCTTCAGTGCCGGACCCACGTTCCGTAGCCGAAGAAATTCAGGTTCGTATGGAGCGCTTTCGGCGACGACTAGAGGAAGATGCTGCCCGCAAGCGCGCCCAAGAGCTCCCCGATTGGTTCGAAATCTACCACAAGCTCGAAACAGATGATTTCCCGGGCTAACTTGCATCACCAGCCGAAGCTCAACCGGTCCACCAACCGTTTGGGCAGACCGGCGGCGCGCATTTGACTCTGCGTCAACTCCACCGGATAGGCAACTCGTTCGTAGAGCCAGGTCATCTCATCCAAGTCCAGGATTGCGTACGAGGCACGCGCGTCGTTGTCTCGTGGTTGACCGACACTGCCGGGGTTGATGATCAGACGCTGCCGGGGTGATGTTGTGAGCTTGATGCGCATTCCCTGCTGAGGCAGCAAGTAATCGACCGTGGCATCCTGGTGGGCGTCCTGGCCATCGGCAGGCTCAAGGTTGTCATGGAGTTGCCAGCGGTAGATGGCAGGTTTGTGCGTATGGCCAACAAAGCAAATGGACTCCGCGAATTCCGCAAAGTTCTCCATGGCAACGCTGGGCGTCAACACATATTCCCATACCGGCTCGCGCGGGCTCGCGTGGGTGATTAGAATGTCCTCGGCCTGTTCCGGTTGCACCGGTTCTGACGCAAGGCTATGGAGATATTCCCGATTTGTCTCGTCAAGCTGCTCGCGCGTCCAGAGGACAGCCTGACGCGCGTGAGGGTTAAAATCATCGACGTCGATACCCGGCAGACCCAAAACCGCCCAGTCATGGTTGCCCATGACGCAAAGGGACGCCTTTTCACGGATCACCTGAGCACACTCATTTGGCTTGGGACCATATCCGACCACGTCGCCCAAGCACCAGATGCGATCATATCTGCCTGCAGCGTTGTTTAGTACGCTTTCAAGTGCGGCCAGATCGGCATGAACATCCGACAGGATTAGTACGCGCATTGTCCCTAAATCATATCACAGGAACCTCCGAAGAGTTTCAATTGGTTGGCCCGAGATCTGAACTCCGGCCCCGCTGTCACGCACCATTTGGGTCGCTTCGGGATCTGTTTGACATCGCTGCAGGATACTGATATAGTTGCCGCCACAAAAGAATGCTGAACTCTTATCCAGAGAGGTGGAGGGACCGGCCCGACGAAACCTCGGCAACCCGGCATCAACGGCGACGAAGCCGCGAAGCGCCAGGGTGCCAAATCCGGCAGACAAGTTCTGGAAGATGAGAGAAGTGTCGAATGCTTCGCTCCTCCGCCTCCCTGCGGTAAGCTGCCTTCAAACACCGTCAGAGCATCGACCTTACCCTCTCATCTTGTGTGATGAGAGGGTTTTTTTGCCTTGAATCACAGATACTCAACCTGTACCAATACCAAAAGGAGCAGTCGAACGATGGGTTCTACCAACGGAGCAATTGCTGAAGAACAGCGCAGCTATGGATTTTCCACCCGCCAACTCCATGCCGGTCAGACGCCGGATAGCGCGACAGGCAGCCGTGCAGTTCCGATTTACCAGACGACCAGTTATCAATTCCGCGATACGACTCATGCAGCAAATTTGTTTGCATTGGCAGAACTAGGCAACATCTATACACGCATCATGAACCCGACCACGGACGTGCTTGAACAGCGCATCGCCAATTTGGAGGGTGGCGTCGCAGCGTTGGCGGCCAGCAGCGGGCATGCAGCGCAGACGATGGCAATTTTGACGTTGTGCGCGGCCGGCGATCACATCGTCAGCAGCAGCCGGCTCTATGGCGGAACGTTCAATCAATTCAACTACACGTTCCCACGTCTCGGCATCGACGTGACGCTGGTCGACCCCAGCGACCCCGACGCATTCGCGGCAGCGATTCGTCCGAATACCAAGATTATCTACGGCGAAACTTTGGGCAACCCGGATATCTTCGTCTTCCCCTTCGCAGAAGTCGCAGCCATCGCGGATGCGCACAACATCCCGCTGATGATCGACAATACGTTCGCCACGCCCTACCTCTGCCGTCCCTTTGAATTCGGTGCCCACATCGTGACTCACAGCACCACGAAGTTCATCGGCGGTCACGGCACAACCATCGGCGGCATGATCGTAGACGGAGGCAATTTCGACTGGACCAGCGGACGTTTCGACAACTTTACGACGCCGGATCCCAGCTACCACGGTCTGGTCTACGCCGGTCTTACCGAAGCGGGGCTGCCGCCCTACGCCATCAAGGCGCGCGTCCAAATTCTGCGCGACATCGGTGCGTGCCAGGCGCCCATGAACAGCTGGGCTACGCTGCAGGGCCTGGAGACACTGAGCCTACGCATGGACAGGCATGTCGCTAATGCACAGACTGCTGCTGAGTTTCTCGACGCCCATGAAGATGTAGAATGGGTCAGCTATCCGGGGTTGGCCAGCCATCCGCACCATGAGCGAGCCAAGAAATATCTGCCCAAAGGACCGGGTGCCATCCTGGGTTTTGGCATCAAAGGCGGCGTCGCTGCCGGCAAATCCTTTATCAACAATCTGAAGTTGTTCAGCCATGTGGCCAATGTCGGGGACGCCAAAAGCCTGGCCATCCATCCGGCCAGCACCACCCATAGCCAGCTGTCTGCTGAAGAGCTGGAAACGGCCGGCGTCTCGCCCGACTTTGTTCGTCTAAGCCTGGGCATCGAAGATGCTGACGACATTCTGTGGGATTTGGACCAAGCGTTACACGCGGCTGTACATGGGTAATCAATCGCATCAGTCATTCGTCCGACGCGTCGGGTACAAGCCCATGACACGGGACTAACAGGGGCAGCCGGTCACCTGGAAATGGAGCCCCTGTTTCCAGGTGACCGGCTGTGGAGACTGTACAACGTGCCCCGTGTCATTCAAGTGAACCAATTCATGTCGCGTGTCATAGACTCAGGAGATGAAACAGTTCCATGAGCAACGACGCTTCGATCAATTGCAATGGACTCGTGGCCGGCTCCGTCGGTCTGGTTGAACAGAGGACGTTCACATTCGCAGAAGACGAACCCTTCCGTCTCGAAAGCGGCGCTTCGTTGCGCCCGGTTACGATTGCATACGAGACCTACGGCCGGCTCAATCACGATCGTACGAACGCCATTCTGATCTGTCATGCCTTGAGCGGCAGCGATCATGCCGCAGGCTACAACAGTCCGAATGATGAGAAACCCGGCTGGTGGGACGACTGTATTGGCCCTGGGAAGGCGTTCGACACCGACCGGTTCTTTGTGATCTGCTGCAATGTAATCGGCAGTTGTTACGGCTCGACCGGGCCTATGTTCATCAATCCGGAGACGGGGAGACCCTACGGTCTTCACTTTCCGGTTGTGACCATCGGAGACATGGTGCGGGCACAGGTTAAACTGATCGACCATTTAGGAATCGACAAATTATTAAGCGTCGCCGGCGGTTCGATGGGCGGCATGCAGGTTTTGGAATGGGCGGCGCGTCATCCAGCGCGGCTCGCCTCAGCCATTCCACTGGCCACGTCGGCGCACCACAGCCCCATGCTCATCGCCTTTAGCGAAGTCGGGCGGCAAGCGATCTATGCCGATCCATGCTGGAACAACGGTGACTACTACTGCGCTGCCAAGAAGCCCGACGCCGGACTCGCAGTGGCGCGGCATGGTGGGACATATCACCTATCTGAGCGAACACTCCATGCACGAGAAATTTGGCCGTCGCTTACAGGACATCGAAAAATACGGCTATGAATTTGACACTGAATTTGAGGTAGAGAGCTATCTGAAGTACAACGGCAACAGCTTTACACGTCGTTTCGATGCCAATAGCTACCTTTACGTCACCAAGGCAATGGACTATTTCGATCTCTCGCAGCCAACAGGATCTCTGGCAGCGGCTTTTGCCAATTCTATCGACCTCAAATATCTGGTTGTCAGTTTCACCAGCGATTGGCTCTATCCGAGTTATCACAGCAAGGAGTTGGTCAGTGCGCTAACGGCAGCTGGGGCCGACGTTACCTATCTGGACATAAAGAGCACCTGGGGCCACGATGCCTTCTTGTTGGAGGTGGAGACCATGACGGGGCTGCTCGGCAGTTTTCTGGATCGGTTGGTACGCGAGGAAAAGGTACGTACGCCGGACCTGCAGCCGGCGGCGACCGCGCAGCCTACCGCGTGCTGTGACCAACGGGCTCAGCGCGAGGGCGAATCCGGCGCGGGTTCCGCAGACCTTAGTCCGGAATTCGAGGCGACGCTGTGATCCGGCAAAATGGGGCTGAGTTCCAGCCGTCGTTGCCGACCCGCCCGACGTCGCCGAGTGGCCTTGCGGACGCCCATCTCCGTCCCGATCTACAGGCGATCGCCGATATCATCCCATCCCGGGTGATGGTGCTGGATATCGGCTGTGGGCGCGGCGAACTTCTAGAATACCTGGTGCGAGTCAAACAGGTCAAAGGCAGAGGTGTGGAACTCAGCGAGGAAGGTGTATTGGCCTGTGTGCGGCGAGGACTCAGCGTTCGCCAAGGCAACCTGCAGGAAGGACTCGCCGACTATCCTGACGCCTCATTTGATCACGTAATCCTGGCCCAAACGTTGCCATTCCTGGATGACCCGGCCATGATTCTTTCCGAAATGTTGCGCGTCGGAAGGCACGCGATCGTAAGCTTTCCTAACTGGGGCTATTGGCGTTGTCGTCTCCACCTGCTGCTCACCGGTCGCATTCCGCAGGCGCCATACCTGCCGGAAGCCTGGTACGATGTTCCGCGTTGGCAGGCGTTCACGGTGACCGATTTCGGGCACTATTGCCGTCAAATCGGCATCACGATCGAAAAGCAAGTCTATCTTGCACATGATCGCATTATCGATGCTCGGCGCTACAAAAATCTGCGGGCTACCACAGCCGTCTTTGGGTTGCAGCAGCTGTCGTAGTAGACCCCGGCACCAATAGAGCCTCTGCTCTTCTGCCGCTTCTACTCGAGTAAGCCGGCACTATTTACTGGCGTGGTACCACGGTTCGGATGGAAAACTCCCCGGCATCGCGAGGCCTGTTGCCGTGAGCGACATCGTCAAGCGGATCGCTCTCTCTTGTCCAACAGTCGATGCTGAGGCACTTCAGTTATGTTGTCGATCTACCTACTAATTGCGTATTGCAATATCCTGTAATACACTTCCCATAATTGGTGAAGATCGACATCGGTACTCGGAATTCTTATTTGCAGTCACATTTGTTCCGTGGCTGGACCCTCAGTTCATTCCGATTTATTAAGGAGAAATTGTAGGATGAAGAAACTGAGAAAGACGCGAATCATCACAGTTATGGCCATCATGGCCGTCGTCGTGATGACGCTGGTTCTCGTTCCCGCGATTGCGTTTGCCCAGGATGCTCCAGCAGTCATTACACCGAGTGTGGAGCCTCCGAAGCCGACATCGACCGAGCCCGCCCCACCGACGGCAACAGAACCGCCCGAAACAGTTGTGCCATCTCCGTCGTCAACGAGTGTCGTGATAACGCAGCCGCCGAAGCCACCCTCCGAACCGGTGCCGATTCCGGAACCAATCACTGTCGTTTTGTTTGGGACGGGGTTGGCTGCCCTCTCCGCCGCGGCGGCTGCTCGACGCAAGAACGAGTAAAACAGACGCTCGGCGCCGATGCCATTGCATGATCTCAGTCAGGCGGCTTTTCCCGGCAATTGTTGGGGAAGGCCGCCTGTTTTTGTGCGCTAGGGATTTCAGGCGCTGATCACCGTTACCGATGGATTCCTCTACTCGCCCGGACTCAAACACCATAACCCTGCCCGTTGTTTTGGTAGCCGTTCTGCTCTTTGCGCTCGTGGTCGTCAAGACTGCCTGGCTGAGCGACGATGCCTTCATTACCCTGCGAACGGTAGCCAACCTGCACGACGGGTTTGGCCCTGTATGGAACGTAGACGAACGCGTACAGAGCTACACCCATCCACTTTGGATGTTGCTGTTGAGCGCGGTCATCGGGATCAGTGGTGAGTATTACTACACGACCATCCTGGTCTCTATCGCATGTTCGATCGCGGCACTCTACATTCTGCTGCGCTACATCTGTCTTGCACGGGCAAATATTCTCTTGGTGGCAACGGCGGCGATACTTTCCAAAGCCCTTACAGACTACGCAACGTCCGGGCTTGAAAACCCGCTGACCTATCTGCTCCTCGCCCTCTTCTTCCGACAGATGGTCTCTCGTCCGGCAACATCTTCCCGGCTGTTCTCGCTTACACTTGTCGCTGCGTTGGCCGCCGTCAACCGCCTCGACACAATACTCATCTTTGCACCGATCCTGGCTGTCGAAGGGTGGCGCTTGCGTCGTACGGCCCAGCAAACTCTACTCCCGATCGCAGCAGGTTTCACCCCCCTCCTCCTGTGGGAACTCTTCTCACTGTTCTACTACGGCTTTCCGCTACCCAACACCGCCTACGCAAAGTTGAACACGGGCATTCCGTTGGGTGAAGTGTTGGCCCAGTCCGGGTTATACGTGCTCAACGGCATTGGAGGCGATCCGATTACCCTCACAGTGCTGATCGTGGCCATCGCGCTGCCGTTTCTGCAGCGTGATCGAAGAACGATGCCGATCGCGATTGGCGTGCTCTTCTACCTCAGCTACATGGTTTGGATCGGTGGTGACTTTATGATGGGGCGATTTCTTGCCGCTCCATATTTTTGTGCATTGATGCTCCTGGCACAGCAACCATTGCCCGGTTGGACGAGCCCACCTGTGCTGGCTGCGTGGGGTGTTTTGCTCCTTGTCGGCCTGTGGAACCCCCCACAGTCGCCGGTATTCAGCAATATGAACTACGATCAGGGCGCGATTGCCGGCACGGGGATCGCCGACGAACGGGGTCACTACTACCAGCAGTTCGGCCTTCTGTCATCCGACCGGCTCAACCGGCTACCCGAGCAAGGCGCCGTGCGCGGCGTTGCCGACCCCGCCGACTTCCAGCATTGCGGGATCGGGATGCGCGGATTTATGGCCAGCCCGTACACCCACATCATCGATTTTTGCGGGTTGGCCGATCCGCTGCTAGCCCGATTGCCGGCCCAATATGATCCTGCATGGCGTATTGGCCACCCAATTCGACACGTTCCGGCGGGATATAGTGGCACACTACGCACGGGAGAATCCCTCTTGGTAGACACCGATCTGGCGGACTACTATCGTGCACTACGCGCTGTAGTCGCCGGACCGCTCTGGACCAAGGCACGGTTCAGAGAACTCTGGCGTCTCAACAGCGGTCATTATCGGGGGAAAATCGACGGTGATCGCTACCGATTTCCCACCGTCCAGAGCTATCACCTGGCTGAGCTACAGGGATGGTGGGATGGCATCGACGCAGAAACAGACGATGGAAGCGGCGGCTTGACATTTGACTACAACGGTATTCGCATCAGCCTCAGTTCGCCCACCCATACCCAATTGATCGACGTCGGTACGGACCTGGACTATGGAGATATCCGCTACTATTTGGACGACAAATTGGTCGGGGAGGCGTCGCTGCAGAGAGCCCCGCTTTCCCTCGGCGGCGCCGTTACCCAGCTCATGTATGCGCCGGAGGACGCCGTCGCCGTCGGATACGATCAAATAATGATCGTTCCCCGACGCACCGGAGAGTTTGCGTTGACCAGGTTCGATCCGATTGTCCTAGGCGGGGAGAAGACGGTCCGCCTAGATCAACTGGCGCGGCTCTATTATTCCATCTTTTACCGCGGCCACGGAGAAGTTCGAACCATGCTGCCTGCGCTTCTAACCGCCCTGGGTGACGCCGACGCTGCCCAATGGTCGAACTTGCCGGCGCCGGTTACGGCCGATCTCCTGCGCATGCCCGACCCGTCGTTGCAGCAGCTCATCCAGACGAAGCGTACCATGCCCATACTCCGGAACGACCGCGGCGTCGAGCTGCTTCGCTACGTCGGTGCGTCAGGTGCGGGATTTGTCACCGATGCCGGCCCGGAAGCCGGTGAAGCCGATCGAGTCCGGCAAGGCGTGAATCTGGATCTATTTTTCGAGTCGCTGGCACCGTCTCTCGAAGACTATACAATCTGGTTCCATATTGTCGCCAACCACAACGACGATCAATATATGATCTACGACTACACGCCCATGGCCCCGACAAGCTCATGGTCATTGGGAGGCGTTGTGCGATTCTCCCCTGTTCTCAAGCTCGCTCCAGGCAACTACGACATTTCGTTCGGTTTCTGGACCCCCGGAGAACGCCGCAGGTTGACGGTCGACGGCTCTGATGTCTACTGGATCAATCTGAGTCCATTTGAAGTGCCGCAGGGTGATCCCGGTGAATCAGCATCCACTGAATAGATCTCAACGCGGAGAGTAGGCGGCTCTATTCCGCTTGCGCGATTGAGAGTCGCGGGTCCATGGCCTCAAGAAGAGAACGGGACAGGATTCTGGAATCGTCATTTCGAGCATATCTTGCCGGCATCAATTTCGCGTTGGCGTTCGTAGAGGCAGTTACAGCCCGAACCCCCGCCGTAAAGTAGAGTATGCTTGAGGAACATGATGGGTTTCTGCATCCGGCACGCCATTGGACGCGATTGCGCCGTCTACACAAGCGCAGATGTGCGCGCAATGTCCGGAACTCGACACCGGGCGAAACTGTTTGATATCGTGACTACCGGGTGCTACATGCATCGTGTTGATATTGTGAGGATCGCAATGAAATCCAGATCGCAGAACTATTTTCCGCCGGTGATGACCCTACTATTGGTGCTTGCAGGGCTGATGGTACCTGCCGGGCAACCTCTACTTGCACAGAGTATCGCTGATATGTCAAGTGACCAAGCTACAGCACCAATAACTGTCAGATCCGATGCCGGCGCGGTCACCATCTCCTGGGACACCGGCGGTGTGGCGGCGGCAGCCGCGCTGGATAGATTGCCCACTGTACGCTATGGCGGCCACGATCTTCCCATGCGTCTTGTGCCGGTCTTGAGTGACGACGATTCCATGCCGAACATAGAAGAGCTCAGCGCAGTCGACTGGATCGGCGACCCTCCGAGGGCAGAGGCGCTGACTCCCACGGCGATCGACTTTGAGAATGACAGATTTATGTTGACGCCGTCAGAGCCGGAAACGTTGCCACAGTCTCCTGTCTTCCTCTTCAGTAAGGGACGCTCCCGCGGTCGGGAGGTGCGGGTTGTCGCCGTTAGTCCGATTTATGAGGATGACGACGGCGTCAAGTTTGTGACCAAATTACAGGCGCGTATCGACAATTCCGAGGCAATTGACAGTCCGTCCGACGCACTGACTATGGACACGATTCAGGGATCGTCAGCCAGTCCGCGAATCGGTGCAACCGGCGATCTAGGACCAACCAACAGTGCGGCGGCCCAAGGGTCGATTCGTATCACTGCCTCCGAACGCGGCATGCAGCGAATCACGGGCGCGATGCTGCAAACCGCCGGCTTCGACGCCGGTGATGTCACGCAGCTGTACCTTACTCATAAAGGACAAGCCATTCCCATCGAGATCGCGGACAGCAACGGTGACGGCAAGCTGGAAGGTGCCGAATTCTTTGACTTTTATGCTCCCGGCGTTGGTGACTACTGGAATGCCTACGCTATTTTCTGGCTGTCAAAGCAGGCAGGTGGACTGCGGATCGAGTCGCGCAACGTCAAGCCACGTAACGCATCGTTGCGGACGACCGCTGTCGAGCAAGGAACCTGGAAGAAGAACAGCAAGTATATTTCGCAACATGCCGGCCCGGACGATGATCACTGGTATGCTGCTGATATGAAAGTCGATCCCAGCATGCAGGACGATCCGGCAAGCTTCCCAAAGATCGTCGCCACACTTGAGCCCCAATTGCCGCTCGCATCGGGCAGTCAGGCGATCTTTACCGCCAATCTCAATACCTACATCAAGGGTCTATACGAAGTGACTCTGAAGGTAGGCGGTTCCACTGAAACGGTTGAACTCGACACGCGCAACGACGCTGCCTCGGCGCGAATATGGCAGCCTGAGATCTCATTCGACGGCCCGGCACTGGTCGTTGAAGCAACACTAAATCCTACCAGCACCATTGCCGGTTTGCTCTTCGATAGTCTCGATTGGACGCTGCCGGTTTCGCTTCAGTTGGGGGGAAGCGGTGCCCTCTTCACCGGTGTTGCAGGGGTCTGGCGCTATCAGTTCACGGGCGCGACAGCTGATTACGCTGTTTACGACGTGACCGATTGGTCCGTCCCGCAACGGCTTACCGGCATCGAAAACAGCATCTTTGAGGACGGCCCTGACGCCGGCGATTATCTGGTTACCGGTCCAGGCGCCCTGCATACACCGGATCTTCAAGCCCATACACGTGTCTCGTTTAGCCCATCGGATGGTGCCGATGCGCTCTACATTGCGCCGGCCGGCTTCATCGATGCCCTCAAACCACTCGTAGAGCACCGCGAGTCTCAGGGCTATCGCGTCAAGGTAATCGACGTTCAGCAGATCTACGATGCCTGGAGTTACGGCTATGTGGAACCGGACGCGATCCGCGATTTTCTTCGTTTTGCCGTCGCCAACTGGAACCCGGCCCCGATCTCGGCTGTTTTGGTCAGCGACGGCACTCGGGATCCCTTCAATTACGAAGACCGCGACAGCTTCGTCAACTACATTCCGCCCTATCTGCGTACATCATTTCTAGATCAGAATGGGTTTGAGCGGTTTGTCGATCCGTGGTTGGGTCAGAATGGCTGTGACAACTGTTACGCCCAGCTCGACGGCGATGATCCACTCAACAATGCATATGAGACGCCGGGTAAGGGGTTCCTCATCGATATCTGGCTGGGCCGCTTCCCGGTTAAGACAGCCCAGGAAGTGAGCAATGTTGTCAGCAAGATAATTCGCTACGAAACAAACCAGGAAGCGCCGGCCTATTGGTCACACACGGCGGCCTTTCTTGCTGACGACTATGTTCGTCCAGACGGCAGTGCCGATTCCGCAGGAAATTTTATTGCCTATTCAGAAGCAGTGGTCGGCATGTTGGCCGCCGGTATCCGCGCGGCGCGCGTCTACTATGATCCCCATTATGCGGGCAATGAACCATGGCGCGAATCCGATGCCGCTATGGTTCGCGCACGGGCGATTGAACTAGCCGGCAGCGGACCGGGTCTACTCACCTTCAACGGTCATGCCAATCATTGGCAGTGGGCCGGCACGGCGCTTACCTCTGAACATCCGTATATCTTTGGTCTCTATGACGTTGACCTATTGAAGAATCGGAACCAACTGTTTGTCAGCCTCTCGATGACCTGCTACACGTCGCAGTTCTTCCAGCCTTCCAACTCAGGCACAACCCTGGATGAACGTATGTTTCTGCATCCAGGTGGTGGTGCAGCCGCTGTCTGGGGGCCATCGGGATTGAGCGTTCTTCACGGCCATGATGATCTGCAGTACGGGTTTCACAAATTGTTATGGAATAGCGAACCCGGCTCGATGCGTCTTGGTGCACTGATGGATGCCGGCTATTACGAAAACTTTTCTCCCAGCGCTGAACGTGACAAACTCTATTCCTGCTGCGAGGACGTGCGTCGCACATTTCTGCTCTTCGGCGACCCGCTAATGAAGGTACGGATGGAGCCAAGCAACAATGTATATCTACCGCTGGTCACGAAACGGTAGATGAGAATCAGCGTTGCTGCGGTTTGATCGAGCGTCTGACCAGTAGGACAACCGAGTTTTGCGAGAACAAGAGAGAAGGCCGGGCGATCGCCCGGCCTTCTCTCTTGTTCGGCTCGACTGTAACGAGGGTGCTCAGTGCCGTCGCCAGATTTGACCGCCGTCGTGGAAATGACACATCCCGACCGCACGCTATGATAAAATGGCCAGCGCAGAATCCTCGGCACGTTGGGGCTACACCGCGTTTTCAGTTCATCGCAATGGTTCAGCCGGTATGGCACATTGCGAAGTATTCGTCTTTGCTGGTTCTAATATTTTCTGTGGTTACAATGAATCACTACAACGAATTCAGACAGGAACGAATGATTGCTCTCGTTTTCGCCGATCTTTGTCCAGTAGTAGCCGATCCTGGTCACCATTAATGTAATTCGTTGCCGTCTGAATTCGTTGTAGTGACAGGAAGTACCCAAACCACAGAAAACACTAGAACTAGCGTCTTTGAGGTTAGACATGGATCGTGACTACACGGCGATTCGCAATGTCCTGGTTGTCACGCTGTTTCTAAATCTATTGGCCAGTCTTGTTAAGCTCGCGGCTGGACTGGCCACAGGTGCACTCAGCCTAATTGCCGATGGCCTTGATACTCTCTTTGACGGCATCTCGAACATTGTCGGTATTGTGGCAGTGCGTATCAGCAGCAGACCACCTGACCGCGATCACCCCTACGGCCACCGCAAGTTCGAGACCTTGGCCGCACTCTTCATTGCAGCTGCGCTCTTCATCACGGCGTGGGAGTTGGCCACAGGCGCAGTTGAACGGCTGGCCAATTCGGTGTCCCCCAATGTCAACCGGTTCAGCGTCGGCGCACTGATCGTTGCAGCCCTGATCCAAGCCGGAACCGGGCTATGGGAACAACACAAAGCCAGACAGCTTAGCAGCGAGGTACTCATGGCCGACGCCCGGCATACGCTGGCCAGCATTGGCGTGAGCGCCACCGTCCTGATCGGTTTGCTGTTGGTCTGGCTCGGCTACGGCTGGGCAGACCCGGTCATTACGCTGATCGTTGCCGGCGTCATCGTTAAGGTCGGCATTGACATAGTGCGCGAGAATACTCCTGCTTTGCTCGACCGCGCCCCCCTGACCGTGGATGAGATTAGTCAGGTCGTCGATACCGTCGAAGGCGTCGAGAGTTATCACCGGATTCGCAGTCGCGGGCCGATCGACAACGTGGCCGTTGACTTGCATGTGCGTGTAAACAGCCGCCTCACGATGCAGGAAGCCAACGCGATTGCGGACGAAGTGCGCCGACGTCTGCTCGCACTGCACGGCGTGGCCGATGTAACGGTCCATGTCGAGGCTGCCCGCGCGACGACAGCGCGGCAGACGTCTATGCCGCGACCAAACTGACGGCCCAGGAGTTCGGTCTGATTCTGCACGAATGCTGGGTGCAGCAAGGAGACAACGGGCTTAGTCTGCATTTACATGTTGGCGTCGAACCCACGTTGACCCTGGAAGAGGCCCATGCCCTAGTCTCCAACTTTGAGGATGGCATTATCGAGCGCCAGACAACTGTGACAAATGTTCACAGCCACATCGAACTGGCCAATGTCGAGATTCTGCCCTCATCCCGCGTAAGCCACGGACTGAGTCAGCGCATTGAGATTGCAGTTCAAGAAGCGGCCGATGAGATCACCGATCTGCACCATCCGCACGACATCACCGTTCGTCAGGTGGAGGGTCGGCTCTTTGTATCCCTGGACGCTTTTGTGGACGGCACAATCTCGGTAGCCGAAGCACATGATCTAAGCACTCTGTTTCAGGATGCAGTGCGCTCTCGGATTGCCAACGTCGGCGAGGTGCTCATCCATCTGGAACCAACGCCGTAGCCATAGTAAGTATGTCGCCACTGACTGCGTCCGAGTAGTAGATCAGTTCGGTGTGAATCCGGTGACAGAAATCCGGCTATGTTGCCTCTGGTAGGAACTGTCCGAAGGTTTCTGCCGAGATTCACGAGACCATCGTCTACAAGCGTTTACATTTCGCCGCTGGCGTAGGACCGACAACCCTCACTGCTGCATACCGGCAAACGGCTTGTGCGGGTGGAATTGCGCCCGACGCTATCACAACCAGTTCACAACATTGACGTGTAACACTGGGCGCAGCCCGAATCTGCAAAGACTACTGAACAGGACATGAAGGAGCCACACATGCCTTTTGGAATCGACTACGCCACCGTAATCGGTGCGGGGACCATGGGCGCATCCATCGCCGGTCACCTGGCAAACGCCGGCGTACCGGTGACGTTACTCGACATCGTCCCTGGCGAACTGACGCCGGAAGAAGAAGCGGCCGGACTGACGTTGGAGAGCCCCAAGGTTCGCAACCGCATTGTCAAGGGCGGCTTCGACCGCATGGTGAAAGCCAAGCCCGCCAATCTCTATACAAAAGACACCGCCGATCTGATTTCGTTGGGCAATCTTGAAGACGACTTCGACTCAGCGGTCGGCAGGAGCGACTGGATCATCGAAGTCATTGTCGAACGCCCCGGCCCCAAGCAGGCGCTCATGGCGCGCATTGACGCTTGTGCGGCAGACCGCGCGGTAATCAGCTCCAATACGTCCGGCATACCGATCGGTATCATCAGCCAAGGACGTAGTACAGAATTCAAGCGCCGTTTTCTGGGCACTCATTTTTTCAATCCACCCCGCTACCTCCATCTTCTGGAGATCATCCCCACCGTCGATACAGATCCTGCCGTGGTTGAAAAGATGAAACAGTTTGGCGAGAATGTGCTTGGCAAGGGCGTTGTGATCTGCAAGGACACCCCGAACTTCATCGCCAACCGGATGTTTAGCGTCATCCAGAGCGACATCATCGAATACGCGATTGAGAACGGGTACACGGTGGAGGAAGTGGATCGTCTTACCGGCACACTACTCGGCCGCCCCAAGACCGGCACCTTTCGCCTGGGTGACGTAGTCGGCATCGATGTCATGGCCATGGTGGGCGACAATCTCTACGGCATGGTTCCGGACGACGAAGACCGCGAGATCCTGCGCGGTGAATACGGCACAGCCGTGTTACAGCTATTGGTCGAAAATGGACTGCTCGGATCGAAAACAGGCCAGGGCTTCTACAAAACCGTCGTCGATGAAGAAGGTAGGAAAAGCTTCTGGAGTTTGGACCTGGGCGCCGCGGCCGAAGATGCGGAAATCACATACGTCGAACCCCAGAAGCCCAAGTGGGACAGCGTCGGTGGCGCACGCGACCTGCCCTTGCCCGATCGTCTTCGCGCCCTGATTGATGCTGACGATACGGCAGGGGAACTCATCTGGCATACGCTCTCGCGCACCATCGTCTACACGTCGAACCGCGTATCGGAAATCGCCGATTGTCTGGCCGACATCGACAACGCCATGAAATGGGGTTTTGCCTGGGAAATGGGACCCTTCGAGACTTGGGATGCCCTTGGTGTAGAGGCAGTACTGGACCGGATGGAAGGTGAGGGCATCGACGCTGCCCCCTGGGTACGTGAAATGGTGGCCGGCGGCCACGAGACATTCTATACCTTCCACGGCGGCGACAAGATGGCATACAGCCCGTTGAGCAAGGGGTATGTGCCGCTGGAACGCAGCATCAAGGCGGTCACGCTGGACGAGATTCGTCGGTGTCATTCAACGCTGGCCGAGAACGAGTCTGCGAGTCTCCTCGAAGTGGGCGATGGCGTCCTGCTGCTCGAATTTCACAGCAAGATGAATGCGTTTGATGACGGGATCTTCAAGCTGATTGCGGAAGCTGTCGAGCGACTGCACGGCAACGCCGCCGGTTTGGTGATTGCCAACGAAGGCGAAAATTTCAGTGTCGGCGCCAACTTGCTCATGGCCGGCATCGCCGCCCAGAGCGGACAATGGGACGAGTTGGAATATTTCATCCGGCATGGACAGGACAGCTTCATGTCACTGCGTAAGGCGCCCAAACCGGTAGTGGCGGCGCCTTTCAACCGTGCCTTGGGCGGTGGGGTCGAGGTCTGTTTGGCCGCAGACCGGATCGTGGCCGCTGCTGAAACGTATATGGGGCTGGTCGAAATCGGTGTCGGTCTGATCCCGGGCTGGGGCGGCACCAAAGAACTGGTGCGCCGGCGCATTAGCCCGCACATGCACGCCAGCAACGTAAATCCCACGCCGTATCTGCGCCAGGTCTTCGAAACCATCGGTTTTGCCAAGGTTTCCATGTCCGGAGCAGAAGCACGCGAGCTGGGCTTCCTATCCGACGGCGATCGCATCGTCATGAACCGCGAACATCTGTTGTCCGAAGCGAAGCGAGCAGTGTTGGAGCTGCTTGCCGACGGCTATACGGCGCCGGTTACGAAGGGCAATGTCTATGCATCAGGTCGCGACATTTTGGCGAGCATTCAGATCGAGGTCTATTCTCTGGTCAGCGGCGGATTCATCAGCGAGTATGACGCCCACATCGCCAACAAGCTCGGCGGCATCATCACCGGCGGTGATCTGAGCGAGCCGGCCTGGATGGATGAGCAGTACTTCTTGGACCTGGAACGTGATGCCATCCTGAGTCTCCTTGGTGAAGCGAAAACTCAGGAACGAATCTGGCACATGTTACAGAGCGGCAAGCCGCTGCGGAATTGATATCGGCGCAACCAAATCTAGAAATATTTCTCCTCAGGAGGTTTTACACATGCGAAGTGCAGTGATTGTTTCCTCGGTACGGACGGCCGTTGGCAAAGCGCCTAAAGGCATGCTACGCACGACACGCCCCGACGACATGGCCGCGACGGCAATTAGAGCCGTCGTTGAACGTGCCGGGGTCGACTCCGGTGAAATCGAGGATGTCCATTTGGGTTGCGCCTTTCCCGAAGCGGAGCAGGGCATGAATGTGGCCCGAATCGCCGCGCTGCGTGCCGGCTTGCCCGACTCTGTCTGTGGCCAGACGGTCAATCGTTTCTGTTCCAGTGGGTTGCAGACAATTGCCGGTGCGGCCCAGCAGATCATGGCCGGTATGGGGGATGTCATCATTGCCGGCGGCGTCGAGAGCATGTCCCATGTGCCCATGATCGGCAACAAATTTGTGGCCGATCCGACTCTAGCGGCGGAGCATCCCGGTGTCTACATCGGGATGGGACTAACGGCGGAAAACGTGGCGCAGCAATACCAGGTCGCCGCGCCGATCAGGATGCGTTTGCGCTGCGCAGCCACCAGCGCGCGGCTGCAGCGCAAGACGAAGGGCGATTCGGCCGGCAAATTGTGCCCCTGCATGTGAAGGTCAAGCTAGGCAATGGATCCGGCGTAGAAGAATCGAACTTCGTCTTTGACACGGATGAGGGTGTGCGGCGCGATTCAACCATCGAGGCACTGGCCAAGCTGCGCACGGTCTTCCATGTCAAGGGTACCGTCACCGCCGGCAACAGCAGCCAGACCAGCGACGGCGCGGCCGCTGTGTTGATTATGAGCGAGGAAAAGGCCCAGGCACTCGGGTTGACGCCCCTGGCACGGTTTGTCAGCTTTGGTGTGGGCGGTGTCCCGCCGGAGGTGATGGGAATCGGCCCGATTGCAGCCGTACCGAAGGCGCTTAAGATGGCCGGAATGGAGTTGGCCGATATCGACCTGATCGAACTCAATGAAGCCTTTGCAGCGCAGGCGTTGGCTGTGATTCGCGAACTCAGTATTGACGAAGAGATCACCAATGTCAACGGCGGCGCAATCGCTCTTGGGCATCCCACTGGGCTGCACCGGCGCCAAACTGACGGTGCAGATGATCGACGAATTAGTACGTCGTGACAAACAGTTTGGCCTTGTCACCATGTGCATCGGTGGCGGCATGGGTGCTGCCGGCATTATCGAACGGCTAAACTGACGTCACAAAGCGCAAGACAAGCAGTCGTACGGGCATGCAAGATTCTGCCCGTACGACCGGCAGTTATGCAGCAATCAGGTGCGTAGATCGTCTGAATCAGCCGCGTGCCAGATACTCAGCCAGACTGTAAATGTCGTCCCCTTCTCCGGTGAACTCTCGGCTTCGATCACACCGCCCAGCCTGTGCACGATTTCTTGTGCAATGGACAGACCAAGACCCGTACCGGGCGAGTTGGTTTTACGGCTGGCACTGCCGCGGAAAAACCGTTCAAACACACTGTCCAATTCTTCCTCACTGATGCCGAGACCTGTGTCGTGCACGCAGAGACCGACGCTCGAACCCGCGACCGCATCTCCGTATAGCGACCGTACTGTAATCGAGCCGCCTTTCGGGGTATACACGATGGCATTGGTGAGTAAATTGCCCGCCAATTGTTCCAGGTGAGATGGGTCTGCTGCAACGGGAGGAAGATCGACTCGCGGCATAAAATTGAGCGTCAACCCACTCTCCAGGGCCAACTGCCGACGATCGGCAATATGTCTGCTCAAGAAATCGTTGAGATGGACAGGCTCAAGGTTGAATGCGGCATGCCCCTGGTCGAGCCGTGAGATCGCCAACAGATCCTCGATGAGATTGTGCAGGCGGTTGCTCTCGCGCTTGAGCGTCGCCATATATTGCTCGTATCGTTCCGGCTTTCCACGTTCCAACAGGGAAAGATAAAACTTGATGTTGGTCAGGGGTGTCCGTAGTTCATGTGACATGTCCGCGACGAAACGATCTTTGGCCTGTATCACTGCCTTTTCGTGGGTGATATCGCGCTCAACACCCACGAAGTAGCGGAGTACGTTGGAATCGTCGTGTACGGGCACGAGCGTCAACTCGCCGTAATACTCCGCTCCATCCGCACGACTATTGATCAACTCACCCTGCCACATCTGCCCGGCAGTAACCGCAGTGGCCACCCCTTCAGCCAATTTCACATACTTTGGCAGCGCGACCAGGACATTGACGGGCTTGCCTTCGACCTCTTTCAGTGATAGACCGTGTAGCCGTTCCCATGCGGGGTTGACAAACTCGATGTTGCCGTCACTCCCAGTGAATACCACCGCATCCGTCATGTTGTTGAGAATCGCCTGCAGTCGCTCTTGCTCGGCCTGCAGCGTAGCTGTACGACTGGCGACCCTATCCTCCAGACTCATCCACAATTCAGCACTGGCAAGCGCGCTTGACAGTTGGTTTGCATAGGCACCCAGAGGTGCTACATCTTCCGGCTGTATGTAGCCGCCGACAATGACTTCGCCGACGATGTGTCCGTCCTTGCGTAAGGGAGCGATTACACCGTCGCGAAGACCGAGATCGTGGGCAATATACTCGAAGAGATCCTGCAGCGCCGGTGGGAACGTAACGAGCGTAGGCGGCAGAAGGTTGTCGTAATAGTAGGCGTGTCCCACATCCAGCACGTGTTTGAACGCGAGCGCCGAGTTAACCGGGATGCCAAAATTGGCGACACTACCCTGCAGATGGTCGTCCGTCATGACAGGCCCGCCGTCCATGTCTTGAACCATATGTGAGATGTTCACATGACGCACATGCAATTCATGGCTGTCTTCCTCGACCATGAGCACGAGTGTCCAGAGCTGGAGCCCGCGCAGAGCGGCGGCCATGGTATCGAACACCTCGTCCAGTGTGCGGGAGAGCGCTGCATCGCGGCTCGACTTATCCAGCGACTGCATCAGCTTTTCGTACTGTTTCTGCTCGTTCAACCCGCGCGCAATCATGACCGCGCCCGTGGGCGTGCCGTCATCTGCTGCCAACAGGGAGATCGAGAACCCTAACGAAAGTAACTTGCCGTTGGGAAGTTCGATTTCCAACTCCGAGCGATTCACGCGTCGATGGCGCAGAAGGTGCTGCCATAGCTCGCGAGTTGTGCCTCGATGCGTCGGAAACACTTCGACAATCTTGCGCCCAATCATGGCTTCGGCCGGCGTCGCGGTGAGCTTCGTCGCCGCTCGATTCCACATGCGAATCGTTCCATGGGCGTCAATAACCACAACCGCCGCTGAAATCGTATCGACGACGTGGGAACCGATGTCATTTTTGAGAAAGAATTGTTCAACTACATTTGGTGCGGAACCCGCTTCTCGAGTAAGCATCATGGACTCTTGTGCTTGTGATATACTTGACGGCCATGATAACAGGTATTCCACGAATCGTAAATGAGGTCCATGCTCCGGATATCTAAGTTCGTTCTTGAGTCAGCAGTATTCAGTTCATTCACTACTTCCACCGCCGTTGATATCAGATGAACATGCAGATCTCTAATTCGCCATCATTCCGGAAGCCGTCTCTAGGCTGGTGTTGCCCATCGGATCGGGCCAACGCCATACTGACAGTCATCAGGTTGTCTCTGTGACTTATTTGAAGGTGCTGATTTTTTCCACCGGCGCGGTGACACTAGGCATGGAATTGACCGCGGCCCGGTTGCTTGAGCCTGCGCTGGGTAGCAATCAACTACTCTGGGCCACGCTCATCGGCATGATTTTGCTCTATCTTGCCGTCGGGTCGTGGCTCGGTGGCCGGCTGGCAGATCGCTATCCACAGCGCCGCGCATTCGACATTGCCATGGTGACGGCAGGCATATCCGTGGGCATGATTCCGCTGTTGAGCAGACCGATTCTGCGGTTAGCCGTCCATGGCATTGCGGCCTTTGCTCCCTTGATGTTGGCGCTGGCGATGCTTGCCGTCCTTCTCCTCTTCAGCGTGCCGGGTGTACTGCTCGGCACGGCCACCCCTTGGGCAATTCGCCTCTCATTGTTGAATATGGAACGGGCCGGTGAAACAGTCGGGCAGTTCCATGCGCTCGCGACGGCCGGAAGCATTGTGGGTGCATTCCTGCCGGTATTGTGGTTGATTCCCACGTTCGGCGTGCGTTGGACGTTTTACCTTTTGGCACTGTGGTTGTTGACGGTCGTCCTGATCGGCTCTCGCTCCCGGCGACATCTGTGGGTTGCGGCGACAGGTATTGCCATCGTGGCAGTCTTAATGTGGCTGGCCAGGCCCGACGCCCCCTTGCGTTCAGCGTGGGAACAAGAGACCGGCGGCGAGATCATTTTCGAAGACGAAACATTTTACAACTATGTCGCGGTGCGCCGGTGGGGAAGCGAACGTCACCTGGAGATCAATGACGGTATCGGCATCCACAGTGTATACCACCCGGAAACTCTGCTCAGCTTGGGAATCTGGGATTATTTTCTATTGGCGCCACTGGCATCGCCGTCATCGGTCGCCGTCCTGGAAGATGGTGTGCTAGTCATCGGATTGGCGGCCGGGACTGTGCCGAGCCTTTTCACAACGGTCTACGGCGAGGTGCCGTTGACCGGCATCGAACTCGATCCTGCCATCATCGAGATCGGTCGCCGCTACTTCGACATGGTGCAGCCCAACTTGACTTCGGTTGCTGCAGACGGGCGGCGTTGGCTTGCCGTGCAAGAGAACCGTCAACGCTGGGGAATCATCGCGATCGACGCCTATCGGCCTCCCTACATCCCCTTTCACCTGGCCACAGTCGAATTCTTTACAGAGGTTCGTAACCATTTGGCCGGCGACGGTGTGCTTGCCGTCAACGTCGGCCGTACGGACACCAACTATGAACTGGTTGACGCCTTGGTCGCAACAATTCGACAGGTTCTGCCTTACGTGTTGGTTGTTGACGAGCCCGGCCCTCCGGACACCTTATCAAATTCTCTGGTCCTTGCGGCCAATAAGCCGATATCGGCCGAGCTATTACGGCGCAATCTCGACGGCATGGCCAATCAACTGCCGGAAGAATTCGTCGACTTTGCGTCTACTGCAACAGAGTTCGTGCGTGAAGCGGCGGCCACAGACGCCCCAATTTTGACCGATGATCGCGCGCCTGTGGAGCAGATCGTCCATCGCATCATCTTTGACTATCTCACAGGTGGCGTCGCCAGTAGTGCAGGGGCAGGCATTGGAAACTAGGGCTATCGGTGGGAATCGATTTACGGTCGATCAGGTGCAGCGGGAAGGTGCAGCCATCAAAAAAGCACTGATCGGATGATCAGTGCTTTTGCGTCCAGTCCGTCGTGATTCGATTCTACACTTTGAGGAATCGCTTCTCTTTGAGGCGAGCGGCTTTCCCTTGGCGTTCACGCAGATAATAGAGTTGCGCGCGCGGCGGACCTTGGCGTTGCGCAGAACCTCGACCTTTTCAACCGTTTTGCTGTACAAGGGGAACGTACGCTCTACACCCACACCGTTGGCACCTGTACGCCGTACGGTATAAGTGGCTCCGGCACCCTTGCCGCCGCGCATCGCAATGACTACGCCCTGGAAAACCTGTATACGCTCGGTGCGTCCTTCCGTAATCCGTTGGTGGACACGTACGGTATCTCCGGGACGAATCTCCTGCATTCCGGCGGAAGTTTCGGGTAAAAGTGAGTTCATCAGTGCATTCGACATCATTCACCGATCCTTTTGCAAAAAAACTGCAGACATTCCGGTCCGCAGTCGATAATATCGCATGTTTACAACCGGCAAAGTATAGCATATGCCTCCGTAATGCTCCAAAACCAAATATGCTACGGACACGCAAGATTTTGTGCCTGCTGCAGTGCGGCATATAATGTGCTGGTTTGTGCTGGACATCACATTTGCGTTGCCGCATGGGCACATCCCTAAGCAATGATGGCCCGGTTTGAATCATACGCCGGGCAACCAGCCGTTGTTCTGCAGAAACTGAACATCCTCTTCTGAAAGGTATGCTGTTTTCAGCAGATCCGGCCGTCGAAGTAAGGTGCGTAGCAGAGCCTGCTGGCGATGCCAACGAGCAATGTTGGCATGGTGACCGCTCAACAACACATCCGGGGCCGACTCACCTCGAAAACTGTGGGGTCTGGTGTATTGCGGGCCTTCGAGAAGACCGTCCAAGCCGGGTGAGTGGCTGTCTTGATCTGCGCTCTGCTCAAAGCCGAGTGCTCCGGGTATCAGACGCGTAACAGCGTCCACAACGATCATGGCAGCCAGTTCGCCGCCACTGAGAACAAAGTCGCCAACGCTGATCTCATCGGTCACCAATTGGGTACGAACTCGCTCATCGACACCTTCGTAACGTCCGCATATGAGGGCAATGCGTGGACATGTGCTCAACTCCTGAACGACAGTCTGGTTCAGGGGGCGACCTTGGGGTGTCATTAGAATCACGGGCACCGAGCTGTCCGGCTTGGCAAGCGGCACTTCCGGAGTCCACTGGGGCAGACGGTCAAAGGCATCATCTTTGTCTAACGTCCAGCCGGCAGGGCGACTTAGGACCGTTTCCACCGCACGAAAAATCGGCGGGGCTTTCATGACCATGCCGCCGCCGCCGCCGTATGGCGTGTCATCACAGGTGTGGTGTTTGTCTGTTGTGTAGTGACGAATGTCGTGAATCCCGATCGTCAGCAGATTGCCGACACGTGCACGATTGATAATGCTCTCGGAGAGCGGGCTATCAAACATGGCCGGAAAGAGTGTAAAGAGATCGAAGTGGATCCGGTCGGCTGTTGCGCGCTTTGCCGTCTGTAGGGTCGACGAACTCGCGCTGAGCAACGTATCATGATTGTCACTTTGTTCAAACGGTTGAGGGCCTTGTTTACTCATCTTCTGATTCGCAGTCGATCGATGTTTCGTTCCTGTTCTCGGCGATTAGACGCCTTGATTGCCGCCGGACTACTCTCCGCAATCGCGGCTCGAGAGAGATCGCCTTGCGGAAAACACGCGTTGGCGGAACGATTGATGCGTCGTATGTACGTTTCACCGGCCGCAACGTCCGAACCGGCGCGCGCCCGAGGGGGACGGCATTGTACCACAGGCCTCGTTTCGCAACGGACTCCGGTACAGCGACATTAACCCGCAAACCATGCGCATTGCGCGGTATGGTAAGCGCCTTGGCTTTGTCCTAGTTGTCGCCCTATTTCTCCTCTGGACCATCCCGAATATTGGCGGCGAACCGGAGCCGACGATACAGATTGCCCGGGCTGCCCAAGCGGTGCCAACAGCAACTGTCACCCGCGGCTTCGCCATTGTGAATCCGGCCAACGTACAACTCGAGCAGATGAGCATTGGGCAGAGCACGCCGGACGCGACAACACAGTCTGCTAATATCGAACGCACCACAAATATCTCTGGAGCAGCTGCATCTTCCGCTGTACAACCGGGCACAGCCCGCCAACCAAGCATTGTGTCCGCTCCGAGCCTCGTACGCCCCGGTTCCCTCCCGCTCGCCGAATCAGCGTCATTTGACTTGGTTGCTGCGGACAAAGAGAGCGAAGAGAATTCAATCGGCGTTGCTGAAGTGACTTCGCGCACGGATGCGCCTGCGAACGAGCCGATTCTCCCGATTGTGGCCGCCGGTGTGAGCCGAAGTATTGTTGCAGCGCTGTTGGTGCCCACCCCCACATTTGAGCCCGTACCGACCCGGGAAGTTCCGCTGGCTCAACTTGTCCGCGAGATCGAGTTCAAGCTTCCAGGCGGCATCACAGCGACACCGACATCGACGCCTTCACCGACACCGACGCCCGTTCCAGTGTTTCTCACCGCAGGTCGTCTTTGGTCTAACTTCTCTCCACGCCCGGCTACCGAGAACGATCACTTCTGGATCGGACGTCCTTTTCCGGAGTTTGTCGCCAGTCAGATTGCCAGCCCAAGCTACCAGTTCGGCTCGACTGCGGGCAATCGCTATCGCGTTCATCACGGTATCGACACATCCAACCCGGTTGGGACGCCTGTGCAGGCAGCGACGAACGGTGAAGTCATCCACGCCGGATGGGATGATCCTGACATCCTGGGACCGTACGGCGGCTTTTACGGCAACGCAGTCGTCATTCGCCTCGACCAGCGACTGCCGGTCGCCGGCGGCGAACTGGACGTGTTTCTGCTCTACGGCCATCTGAACGAAGTCCTGGTTGCGAAGGGGCAGCGGGTCATCGCCGACGACATCGTTGGTCGCGTCGGCATGACCGGTATTGCCATTGGCCCTCATCTTCACACGGAAGTGCGGCTGCGGCGCCAACACCTATCAGCACAGCGTCAACCCATACCTCTGGCTACAGCCCAAGGACAACGGCGGGCGCTGTCGCGGTCCGCGTGCTGACGGCTGACGGACGTACTTGGGCCGGTGCACGCGTGTCGTTGGCACGATTTGACGGAGGCAAAGCTGTCTGGGCACGCCAGATCGAAACCTACATGGACACCGAAAATATCGGCCCTGATCCCGCCTGGGGCGAAAACGGCGCGATCGGCAGTGTGCCTCCCGGCCATTACTACGTGATCGGCAAGATCAACGGCGAAACAGTCCGCACTGAGATCGACGTCTTGCCGGGCCAGACGACCTTCGTCGAATTGCGCACGGAACAGTGAGCCGCTTCTCATGTCCTCATTGCGCGTGGAAATCTACACCGACGGCGGCTGTATCGGCAATCCGGGTCCGGGCGGCTGGGCAGCCATTCTCGTTTATGGTGAGCATAGCAAGGAAATAAGCGGGCGATTTCAGCAGACCACCAATAATCGGATGGAAATACGGGCGGCTATCGAAAGTTTGAACGCGCTGACGCGTCCCTGCGCGGTGGACCTGTATACGGATAGTTCCTATCTACGCGACGGCATCACCAAATGGGTCCACACTTGGCAGCGAAACGGTTGGCGGACGTCGAACAAAAAGCCGGTCAAGAATCGGGATCTGTGGCAACAACTGCTGGCAGCTGTCGAACGGCATGAATCAGCAGGCGGTGTCAACTGGCATTGGCTCAAGGGGCATGCCGGCCATGAATATAACGAACGCGCTGACGAGTTGGCCAACTCGGCTGCATGCGCGGTGACCGGGAATGATCCTGTGGATGTCGAGGCTTCGGAAGATGCGGCAACGCTCTTTTAGGCCATTCCAAGGGAATAGACATAGAGCACATTGTCTAAAGTCTGGGTGTCTTCTGTATTCGACGCCATCTCCGCGGCAATCAAGCCGGGCAAGACGACGGGGCCAAAGCGACGCACCAGCCTTCCGTGACGAATGCCGATATTTCCACTGGTAATGTCCTTTGCGCTCCAATGTCCACGATAGCGGATAAAACTCGCAACCTCCCAAATCCACAGCGCTGCCCTGGCAAAAGGCGTCGGCAACCAATACCCCACAAAAACGAATGCGATATAATGACGGGCCGGATTCAAATCATCGACTACATCGGCGTGAAAGCCGGATGTGCCCAGTTGTCGCGGCGGCGTGTCGTGGCTCGGCGCAGAAAACGATACGGGTGCACAAGATCGGCCACACGGATGTACGCGTAGTCGTCGCTGACGGCAACGATAAAGCCCTCGTTGGTGCGCCGGCCGGCAAGACACTCTGCAGCATAGACACTTACGCCCGCGATCAATGCATCGACGCCCTGTTGTGGGGTGACAACTGTGTGATCGGGTTGCTCGGCTGCCAACTTGGGCCTCCCTCTTTCGGTCGATTTTGTGAGCGATGGCTGGGCCTGCCCAGCAGCGGATGTTTTTGCCCGAACTTCTGATTTGGGCTATGCTTGAACGCAGTCTGACAGATCTCCAAACGCACGCGCAACAAGGCTCTGGCATTTTCGGAGTTTAGCCAATTTTATGCGTTCATCGTCTTGCCGACAATATCGATATCCTGCCTTGGATGGTAAGGACCGAGCTTGAGGTGACGATGGGCAAAACGACAACCACTCAACCTTGACCGAATACGGGGGAACGTATGGAACAAGGTCGCATGCGGTGGGCCGTTATCTGGGGCCCAATTATCGGCTTTATCCTTCTCTATTTTGTGTTGCGCTTTGCGGTCAACCAATTCCAGGCTGACCGCGGGACGCTGGAAGAGTACGGCGTGGCAACGCTCCAGGAGGTCCAGGTCGCTGAGTCGACAGTCGACGATGTGGCAGCCGCTGATGCGGTTGCCGCCAATGAAACCAGCGCGGATGCGGTGGAAACAACGACCGGCGGGGCTTCATCCGGGGCAGAAGATGCCAATGCTCAGGCAGTTGTAGCAGATCAAACGGCATCGGATGCGGAGGCCGTCGGGTCAGAGGCCCCCAAGAGTGAGACTGGCGCTGACGAGGCTACCGCTACAGACGCGCCCGCCGGCGAGGATGCAGCAGTTGAGGCCGACAGTACGCCGGCCGACGTGAGTGCCGCAGCAGACAAACCGGCCACAGAAACAACTGCGGAAGCACCGACCGTGGAAGTTGCCGCTGCAAGCTCCGTCGATGCTACAGAAGATCCGACCTCCATCATCACAGCTGCAATGTGGGTGGTCGATCGGTTGAACGGCGAGCGGGCCCTTGGCGGGTGGCCGATGACCGCAATCATCGGAACCGACGACAGCATCATCGGCTCCGCAGGCTGCAACTACTACAATACATCGTTTGTCGTCGACGGCGAGTCGCTGTCGGTTGCGGTACCGACCAGTACCAGGATGGCTTGTCCCTCTGATGCTGCTACGACGCAAGAAACCGAGTTCTTGGAAACCCTGACGGAAGCGAACCGCTTTGACCAGAGTGGTTTTCAGCTTGTGTTAAGCGGACCGGACGATACCAGCATCGAGTTCACTTCGGTCTTGGCATTCGATCAGTCAGTTTGGATGGTTGATGAATATCGTGACGGCAACGGAGAGCTCACTCCCGTAGTGCCCGGCAGCGAGATTACAGCCCTGAGAGACAAGAGTCTGCTTTCAGGATTTACCGGTTGTTCCAACTATCAGTCCGGTTTCACCATTGAGGGCGAGATCATTTTGTTTACAGCACCCGAACTCACCCCTGTCGGCGCGGGCAGCCCCGGCTGCGAACCCGGCTCCGATCTCGCATTGCAGGCGGCATCTTACGAACAAGGCCTACTCGCCACGCGTGGTTCTTCGACATCAACCTGGAGGAGTTGCGCTTCTACGATGAGAATCATGAACTCGTGATTAGATTCATTCCCTCGGGAGCGCGTTAAGGTCGCAAGGTTTTGCCTCCTTACACGCAGAGAGGAGACGCCGTGACGGCGTCTCCTCTCTGCGTGTAAGGAGGTGACAGGGGTGTCCAAACCACACGTGAGACAAAACGTCCGGCGGCACAGGCATAATGGATAAAATGTACCAATCCGGTTTGACCACGTGCGGCATCTATCGATGTGCGCGCGATTTCAGGCTGAAATCGCAGGTCGGGTCGACGATCGAACTAGTGAATCCCGGCAGAAATCCTTGTTCAGAACCTACCAACAGTAATATAACCGGATTTCTGTCGTGGTATTCACGCCGAAATGACCTAGGGTTCAATCGGTTCGTGGGCCGGAATTTGAGCCAGCTTACGCCAGCGATCCGCGGCGCCGGTGCGAAAGAGCGCAGGATCAAAATCAATCAGAAATTCCCAGCCTTCCAGCGCCAAACCTTCCTGCAAATCCTCGGTTAGATCGAACTCCAACGTCCGTCCGTCGGTGTTGACGACTAAGTGAATCAAATCGTCATTGCCGTCGTCGACAATTTCGACAATACATGGCCGGTCAGTTCCCATAGGTTTCTGGAAGAACGCGGCCGAACAGCGCGAACAAAATGTCAGCGATGCGTCACAATATCCCCGATCCATCACAATGCGCATGCGATCTCCCCCTTTCGTTCGATTTTCCGGGCGTGTTCGATTCTCTCAGTATGCGCACGCAGATGGCCGGTTTCACGTGGCATTTGTCCTCAAGATCGCAGGACATCTCGAGATCGGTGGATCGGCACCAGTTCAACTGACGGGCAAATTATTCAAATATCGGACAATGTACCCCATCTGAATAAGGAGTGCATTGTCCGATATTTGCGTGTCTCTTTCATCAGTGTCGGAAGTGGCGAATCCCGGTGAAGACCATGACCAGTCCCAGTTTGTCCACCGTCTCGATCACCTTGTCGTCGCGAACCGAGCCGCCGGGCTGCACAACGGCCGCGATGCCATGTTTGGCTGCCGCTTCGATACCGTCCGGGAAATGGGAAAAACGCATCGGATGCCATCACCGCACCGGGCGAGCGTGTCGCCCGCTTTGTGGCCGGCCAGCATCACCGAATCGACCCGGCTCATCTGCCCGGCGCCCACACCGACGGTCGCTTCATTTTTCACGTAGACAATAGCATTGCTCTTGACATGGCGGGCCACACGCCAGGCAAAGACCAGATCGGCCAGTCTGCTCCGCGGTCGGCTGGCGTCTTGCTGACTATGCGCCAGTTTGCCGTGTCCATGTCCTCTTGGCTGCGATCTAACTCCTGGACCAGTACACCGCCGTAGATGCTGCGAAGACTGACCGGTCGTAGGGGCAGGCCGGTGGGACGCACGATGCGCAGGTTCTTCTTGGCGTGAGAATGCCCAGACGCTTCTTCATCATAGGCGGGCGCAGCAATCACCTCTACGAAGAGTTCGGACATCGCACTGGCCGTCTCAAAGTCCAAGGAGCGGTTGACGGAGATAATGCTGCCGAAGGCACTGATCGGATCTGAATTGAGTGCCTTTTCGTAGGCGTCGACCAGCGTATCGGCACTGGCCAGACCACAGGGGTTGCCGTGTTTGATGATGGAGACGGTTGGCCTGGGGAAGTCCTGGGCAGACTGCCAGGAGCCGTCCAGATCGAGCCAGTTGTTGTAGCTCATCTCTTTGCCGTGCAGCACCTCGAAGGGCATACGATTCATCTCCGTAGCTGTAGAGTCCGCCCTGCTGGTGCGGGTTTTCGCCGTAGCGGTTGAGCTGAACTTGGGTCAATGTCAGGAAGATGGCCGGAGGCAGGGACTGTTCGCTTTCATCTTCGAGTTGACCGGCCAGATAGTCACTGATGGCGGTGTCGTAGGCTGCGGTGTGGCGAAAGGCCTTGAGCGCCAACTGTTTGCGTCGAGCCGCACTAACACCGCCGGAAGCAATGGCATCAGCCACACCGGCATAGTCGCCGGGATCGCAGATCACTGTGACCGATTCATGGTTTTTGGCCGCTGCCCGCAGTAGCGCCACGCCGCCGATGTCGATCTCTTCTATGGCCGTGGCCAGCGTCACGTTCGGCTGAGCGACTGTCTCCTGAAAGGGGTAGAGGTTGACGACCACCAGGTCGATGGGCACGATGCCGTGCTCTTCCAGTTCGGTCAGGTGGTGGTCGGTGCGTCGAGCCAGAATGCCGCCGTGAATCGCTGGATGCAGCGTCTTGACGCGCCCGCCCAGGATTTCAGGGAAACCGGTGATTTCCTCGACCGATTTGACGGAGAGACCAGCATCGCTCAACGTCCGGGCCGTGCCGCCGCTGGCGATCAACGCGACGCCGGAGGCGTGCAAGCGCCCGGGCAAATTCGACCAGGCCGGTCTTGTCGGAAACCGAGAGAAGTGCGCGGAGAATAGACATGGAAAGCTCCTTTTTCGAAAGTACGTGCGATAGGCACAAGCTGACGTATCTCCAAACAAAAAAGGTAGCCGAACATGAAGGTTCGACTACCCAGCCCAGGCGGACGACTGTGAGCCCTGAAGGTCCGCTCTCCCCGGTGGTTTTGCTCCACCCCACGCATGGTCAATACGCGGCTTCGCCAGTCAAGCGGCTCATTTGTTATCTACAAAGAGTATAGGGCGCTTCCATCGTCAGTGTCAAAGTCACGGAATCGGGGGGGGGGGATGCAATTTCATGTCACGCTACATCAACGACACACAAATTCCGCTCTGAGCCGACTGTCGTACCGCTTCAGTCACCTGCAACGTTCCAATGGCATTATCGGACGTGACGAGGAGCTTCTCACCATCCAGAATGCAGCTTTGAAATTGTTCTACAGCCGGCGTAAACGAGCGCAGGCCGGTGTCAAATTCGTACGTCTCTTCGCCGTTCCTGGTGCGGACAATGAATTGGCTCTGCGCCGGCGGGTGGTATGGTTGTGGCACTTCGATCATGCCCTTTTCCCCAAATAGAAGCGCACCGGGACCGCCAAAGGCGTCAAATCCGGTCTGTAGTGTGGCAAAGCGACCGTTACTGAAGTTAAGCAACATGGCGACTCGGCTGTCGACCTCGTAATCCGGGTCCATCTGGGCCATGGACTGAACTGCCTCCGGTTCTTCGCCGAAGGCAAAACGCGTAAAGGTGACAGGATAGCCGCCAGCATCCAGCATCACGCCACCACCCAGGCTTTTGTTAAATCAAATATTGTCGCTCGGGCGCGCCACCCGAAAAGTCACATGCGCCTGTACGTGCAGGAGTTCGCCGATGACGCCTTCGTCGAGCAGTTGGCGCAGCGCCAGGGTCTGGGGATGAAATAGAAAGACGAAAGCCTCCCCAGCGAACGGTTTGGGTGTTCATGATTCGACTGATTCTCTTGAATGATGAATGCTCTGTGGAACCGGCCAATGTTGCTTTGGGAAACGTAGCACAATACAGACCAAGTGACAAGGCAATTTCAGGGTGGCATCGACACCGATTTTCTGGCACAATGCCAAGTCGATCCGCCGTTGATTCGTCAATACGAAGCTGCACGGTGGAGCTACCAAGGTGAGAAGCTGTCCCTAGATCGGTGTGAGAACCGTCGGCCTCTCCAACAGCCACGCTCGGCACAGATGTATACGGACAGAGACCAAGCCAACTCAAGTCGTATGGAGCAACGATTCCATGGAACATCGAACGATCCGCCGGACAGACGTGCAAGTATCGCTTCTCGGGTTTGGTGCCGCCCCGCTGGCAAATCTATACCGTGATGTAGCAGAAGCCCAGGCGATCGAAACCATTCATGCTGCCCTCGATCAAGGTGTCACCTACTTCGATACGGCACCTGCCTACGGCAGAGGGCTCTCAGAGCAACGCCTGGGCATTGCGCTCGCCGGTGTCCCACGCGAGCAGACCACCATCTCGACCAAGGTAGGCCGCCTTCTACACGAAGACGGAACCATCGAGTGGGATTTCAGCCGCGATGGCGTGTTGCGCACCTTCGAGGGCAGCCTGGAGAGGCTCCAACGCGACAGCGTCGACATCCTCCATATTCACGATCCGGACAACCACTACACCGAGGCCATCACCGGTGCCTATCCCGCGCTGGACGAACTGCGCAGCCAGGGCGTCATCAAGGCCGTCAGTGTCGGTATCAACCGCTGGCCTCTGCTGGTCGACTTCATGCGCGACGGCGATTTTGATTGTTTCATGTTGGCCGGACGTTACACCTTGCTGGAACAGGGAGCGCTGCCTCTGCTGGACCAATGCGCCGAAAAAGGGATCGGCATCCTGGCTGCCGGCGTCTACAACAGCGGTATCCTCGCCACGGGCGCCAAAGAGGGTGCCAAGTACAACTACCGCGACGCTGCCCCAAGAGATGCTGGAAAAGACCCAAAAGTTGGAAGCCGTCTGCAAGCGGTTTGGTGTTCCGTTGCCGACAGCGGCGCTTCAATTCCCCTTGGGACATCCGGCGATCTGCTCGTTGGTTATCGGTTGCAGCTCGCCGGCGCGCATCGGCAGCAATCTGGCCGCACTGGCGACCGCAATTCCGTCAGAGCTATGGCAGACCCTCGATGAGGAAGGTCTAATTGCGCACGACACACCACTGCCGGAGGGTCCATACGTCTAGGCGCCTAGCAAACATCCTCCTGCTCGTCACCGACCAGCAACGGTATGTCACTCCACGACGATATCATCCGCTCTATCGTTGGTTCCAGAGGGTAGGACCGGTCTATTAGCCAGCTTTTCGTCTATCTTGAAAACACTATCGCGTCAGAGCAATCCGTAGTGATCGTCGATCTCAATTTGGTAGGCGTTAGAACGCCCAGAGAGTACATCCGCCAGGGTTACCCTGGTGCGTGCCAAGGACGATTCCAACATCGCAAAGGCGCAGGCCAGGTCGTGTAGCCCTTCACGCCCGCTCGTTTCGGGATCGGTCTGATGCTCGATCGCGCGCAGCCAGTCCAACTGTTGGATGGCAAAAGGATCGGTCAGTCCCAGCGGAAAGTATGCGTCCCGATCGGCACCGGTCATATTGGATTCGAAGTGATCGAGCAGGCCCGTGCGTTGCCCGCCGTCGCTGACCAACTCATCACCCACAATGCTCCCCTTACTGCCGAAGAATGCGGGTGCACCCGGGATGGCAAGCATCTCGCCGTGGCCGGCCCAGGACCAGAGCAACTGGCCGATCGCGTCGTTGTCGAAGCCGGCGACAGCCATATAGGTGTCGTCGACGTCGGCATCGACGGATTCCACGACAACTCCCTCTGCATTCCGCCGTCGCCGCACCGGCTCAAAGGTCTTGGCAACGGCCTGCACCCAGTCGACCTCACCGAAAACGTAGCGCAGCAGATGGAACTGATGGACGCCGATGTCGATGGCGCCACCGCCGCCGCCCAGTAATTTGCGATGGCGCCACGGCGTATCGGCCACAATGGTGTCGGGCGACCAGAGCCCGCCCAACGAACCGACGAGCGCCATCTGCGGATCGCCGATCAATCCGTTGTGTACGGCCCAGCCCGCTGCACGTGTGAACTTGCCCTGGCGCACGTTCTCGAAGGTGCCCAGGGTCAGCCCCCTTTCCGCAGCCCGGTCGACCATCTGCTTAGCCGCGCGCACTGAAATGGCCAGCGGTTTCTGGGTCAGCAGGTGTAGATCGGCATCAAGCAGGCCCCAGCGATCTCGTGATGCAGCGCCAACGTGGTGAAATCGTTGACCGCGTCCACCACGTCGTCGGCGATCATCTCCCGGTAGTCGGTGTAGACGCCGACCTCCACATCGTCCTGAAAATCACTCAGGTAGGTGTGTGGTGCGGCCAACGGATCGCCCGATCTCCGGCGGCAAGACGGACGGACGCGGCGTCGGTCCCTGGCCGCGTGTGTGAAACATTCGAGCATCGTCCTCCTGTCGGGCCACCAGCGCGGTGATGCGGAAGTTGTCGATCCCAAGTTCGCGCAGTCGTCTTGTAGCCCTGTAAATGGGCATTGAGAATGCGTCCGCAGCCGACAATACCGATTCGAATCATCTGGATCCCCCCCTATGCATAGACCGGCAGCGGCAACGACACGGCCATTCCCGACCCGGAAGAGAGCAAGCCGGCCTCCAGGATCTCCTGGGCGTCACGGCCGACCTCGGCGCTGCAGATACCTTCGATGGCCAGATCGTTGGCGATGCAGTGCAGGAAGTAGGCGCTGCCGCTCTGCACATGTGCCGGCGCTTCGGGCACATCGACGACTATACCGTCTTCGTGCTCTCGTGTGGCCAACAGCACTCGACCTTCTGCCCCTCGCTCCACGAAGAGCGTGCCCTCCGTGCCGTAGATGACCGTTTCATAGGAAGTCAAATGACCGATCTGTGTCCATGACGCTTCGGTGACGGCCATTGCCCGCGGCCACTGCATGACGATGACGGCGTTGTCCTCCAGAGTGATGTAGTCCTTGACCAGGTGACCGGCCGTACCGGTGACACGGCTGGGCTGGCCGAGCAAGTAACGAGCCAACGCCGCGCCGTAACAGCAGTAGTCCATGAGCGCGCCGGCGCCGTTGAGTTCGGCGTCGTGCAGCCAGTTGTAGAAGTAGGGAGTGCAGCCCAGTTCTTTGGGACCGGCGTGCGCGGCGCGGTATTTGGTGCTGAAAAGCGTGCCGATGGCGCCGGATCGCGCCAGTTCCCATGCATGCTGCAGATTGGCATGCCAGGCAAAGGGCCAATTGACCATCAGCTTGACGCCGTTGGCCCTGGCGGCTGCCACCATCTGCACCGCGCCGTCCAGATCGGCAGCCATGGGTTTTTCGACCAGGATATGTAGGCCCCGAGCGGCAGCGGCCACCGCCATTTCAGCGCCCGTAGCATTGTCGCCAAAGATAAAGACCGCATCTACATCGGTTTGGTCCAGCAGATCCTGGTAGTTGTCAAACAGGCTCTCGCACCCGAACTCGTCGCGGATTCTCTGCAACAGCGGTGGATTGGGATCGGCGGCCGCGACGAGCAGACCGCCGGCGAGCGTCTTCAGATCGGATAGATTGCCCCATACGTGGTCGTGGGTCAAGCCAAGCGCCGCAATGCGGATTGGTGATGGCATGGGTTGCTCCTGACAAGGGTTGTCGCTGGATTGCGGGTGATCGATACTCTTGATAGACTTGCACTTGCTGATCATCGGGGACTCCGACATTATATACCCGACGCTGTGTTGAGCGAATCGAGTGCGACACATTGTCGCCGTTCGCAAAATTCTTATGCAGCATCGATGACACCTGCCCGGAGGGTTTTCAGGCCGTTCGAGTGGGTCGAAACCAAAAACAGCAAGTAGAAAGACGAGATCAACCCATGTCTGATCTGCGCATAGCCGAAGCAAACAGGCATTCACGCGCTGCGTGGAACACCAACGCAAGCTTCTGGGATAAGGCCATGGGTGTGGAAGGGAATCGTTTTGTCAACGAGTTGATCTGGCCGGCGGTGGAACCTATGCTCGACGTCAGGCCGGGCCAACGCGTTTTAGACGCAGCATGCGGAAACGGCGTCTATGCCCGTAAGCTTGCCGCATTGGGCGCCGACGTCGTCGCCTTTGACTTTGCGCCCGATCTCATCGAACGTGCCAAGAGCTATCCACCAACGAATGGCGGTGCGATCGACTATCGTGTTGCCGACGCCACCGACGAGGCCGGTTTGCTGGCGATGGGCGAGGCCGGCTTTGATGCCGCTTCATGTCAAATGGCACTTTTTGACATGCCGGCCATCGCGCCGTTGATGGCTGCAACCGCGCAGCTGCTCAAACCCGGTTGTCCCTTCGTCGTGTCGATCGTGCATCCGTCCTTCAATCAATCCGGTGTCTTCCATATGGCGGAACTGAGCGATGAGGGCGGCGAACTTATGACAACCTACAGCGTCAAGGTCTCACGCTACATGACGCCCTATACCGAGCTCGGCGCTGCGATTGCGGGCCAGCCACAGCCGCAGCCCTACTTCCACCGCCCGCTTCAGAACTTGTTGGATGCTGCCTTCGCAGCAGGCTACGTGCTCGACGCTCTGGCCGAGCGTGCGTTTGCACCGGATGGAGCGCCCGGCAGTGAGCCGCTGCGCTGGGGTCCCAACTTCAGCGAGATTCCACCGGTGATGGTGTTCCGGTTGAGGACGACGGGTCGATAGATCCCGTCGTAAACAGGGCTGCGGTCATTATGCCGTCTCCACTCGAGGAGATCGGCCCTACTTACCGCCGCGGTATCTACGCCACAATGTGTTAGGATAACGTGGAGAGTCAATCTATGCATGACTTGTCAGATAGGGTCGCGATCGTAACGGGTGGCGCGTCGGGAATGGGCGCTGCCACTGCACATGAACTCGCAGCACAGGGCGCTACGGTGATCATCGTCGATCGAAATGAACCGGGCGCGCGGGCGACTGCCGCCGCAATCGGCGCCCCCGAACCCATCACGGGTGACGTGAGCCGGTCCGGCTTTTGCGACGCCGTCATCTCCGCTGTGACCGAGCGTTACGGCCGGCTGGACGTATTGGTCAATGCGGCGGGCATCATCAAACGCACGGACGTGATCGGCACGACAGATGAGGCTTGGCGCCAAATCTTCGGCGTCAATGTGGATGGTATCTTCTTTATGTGCCGCGCCGCTCTGCCGCAGATGAAGGCGCAACAGCGCGGCGTGATCGTCAACTTCGGCTCGATCTGGGGCGATATCGGCGCGGCCGGTGTGGCAGCCTACTGCGCCACCAAGGGCGCGGTCCATAACCTGACACGCGCCATGGCCCTAGACTATGCACGAGACGGCATTCGTATCCTGGCTGTCTGTCCCGGCGAGGTGGACACCCCCATGCTCGCGTCGGAGCGCGACGCACCGCCCACGCGCGACTTCCTTGACCAACTGGCCGACCGTACGATCCCGCTAGGGCGTCTGGCCCAGCCGGATGAAATCGCCCGCGTAGTGGCTTTCCTGGCCTCAGACGCCGCCAGCTATATGACAGGCACGATGGTGACCGTGGACGGGGCGTTTACAGCGCAATGACGTCGAACCGGTTGTATTCGAATATTCACTCACAGGAGGCTTTCCGTTGAACTACCGCAAACTCGGCCGCACGGGCGTGCTCGTCTCGCCTCTGGTATTGGGTACCGACAATTTCGACAATCCAACGCCGGAACATGAGGCAAGCCGAATAGTCGACGCGGCGTTGGACGCGGGCATCAATCTGATCGATACGTCCAACAGCTACCGGCAAGGAGAGAGCGAACGTATCGTCGGACGCGCGCTCATGGCCAACGGCCGTCGCGATGCCGTGCTTGCTCGCCACCAAGGTCCACTATCCGGTCGGGCCCGGTCCCAACGACCGCGGCAACTCGCGGCTGCACATTATCAAGGCGTGTGAAGACTCGCTTCGTCGTCTGCAGACCGACCACATCGATCTCTACCAGCTCCACAGACCGGACATGGCGTTGCCACTGGATGAGACGCTGGGCGCGCTCACCGATCTGGTGCGCCAGGGCAAAGTGCGCTACATCGGCAGCTCGACGGCGCCGGCCTGGAAGGTCATGGAGTCGATCATGGTCAGTGAACTCAAGCATCTGGCGCGCTTCGTCTGCGAGCAGCCGCCCTACAATTTGCTCGACCGCCGCATTGAAAATGAACTGATCCCCATGTGCCAGGCCCACGGCCTCGGTATACTCTCGTGGTCGCCCATGGCCATGGGCATTCTGGCCGGGCGCTATGCAGACTCATCCGCCTATCCCAGCGACTCGCGGGCGACCCAGCGGGGCGGCATCTATGCCGAACGGGTAACTGCAGCCGGTATTGAGGTCGGCAACGGCTTTGTCGAGCTCGCCCGAGAGGCAGGCATCACGCCCGGCGCAACTGGCCGTGCTGTGGGTCAAGGATCAGCCGGGAATCACCGCGCCCATTATCGGGCCGAAGAATTTGGAGCAGTTGGAGCAAATGTTGCCTGTACTCGACATGACCTTGCCGGATGACGTGCGGGACGCAGCCGACAATCTGGTGTCTCCGGGCCATGTCGTCGCCAGTTTTCACAACTCCGCGCCGTGGATGAAGGCAAAGATCGTGTAACAGTTCGGTCGCCTTCTTCGCCCAAGATTGAGGTGTCCAACTATTCATCCTCGTCCGTGAGCATTTCTTCAGTAATGTCGTCGACGCCGATATAGTAACCGCTGGCAGAGACGACTGAGTCGGAAAGCACAATCAGATATTTCCCGTCGGCAGGAACTTCGTAGACTAGGTCACCAACCAGCCCGAAGATGTTGAGATCGGAGTATTCTTCGAAGGTCAACTCGCCCTCATGCCCGTCGGCAGGTCCGATTGCCAGCAACGGATCGTAACCCATGGCTTCGACCCAGACGTTGACAACTTGACCTTCGCGGCAGGGTAACGAAGTAGATGTCCATATCCCCGGAAAAGTCTTGCGCCCCCAGCCGGTGAGAATTCAAGCGGATTTCGGTGCCGTCATCCACATCATCCAATAGCACAAACCGCTCCCCCAGCTTGTCCACATCGCTACCGCGCAGGATGCCGTCGATGCGACGCAATAAGGCCTCGGCGGATAGCGCAAGACCAAAGCTACCGTCATCCGCAACGAAAAAGGTTGTGAGGCCAACCACGTTACCGTCTGCCGCCACCATCGCGCCGCCGCTTTGACCACCGGCAATTTCGGCATCGACTTGGTAGTACGAGGCTCCGGCAGTAGGCCAATCACGGGTACGAGAGACAATGCCCTGTGAGAGCGTAGGCTGAGCGAATTGCTCCCATTCACTGGGGTAGCCGATGAAATAGGCGGTGTCGCCGACCGCGACCTCGCGTCTGGCACTGATATTGGCCGCGGGTATATCAACATCGACGGGACCGAGCACGGCCACATCGACCATGACGTCCCAGTCCACAACCGGCACTTCGAAGAGTTCGAGACCGTCCGGAAAGACCACGTCTGCGTATGGATAGGGCCAGAGGACATGGTGGTTGGTGACCACATATTTCTGCCCGTGCCGCTCGAACAGAATACCGCTGCCGGACCCCCATTCTGTGGTGAGCTGGACGATCGCAGGGCTCAGTTGCTCGTAGATCTCTTGGGGTGGCAGATCGTCTTGCCCGCCTGGCTGGCGCGGGACCGCAGCGGACGCGGACTGCCGACACAGCAGAAGTACCATCACGCCCGCCAGGATGGCGAGCAGACATCTGGATCCACGAAACATAGTGATTTCCCTTTCCTACATTGGTTGGACTTGGGTGCACGGATAGAACGCGGCGAACAGAGTGTCATTGTAACTCATGCTCGACTTCGCGTACTGAACAATCTCTTGTCATTTTGTTCGAACCCATTGACGGTAAAGAGCGTGCCAAGGCGGCAACTTGCCCACCGTGGTTGCGGTTGAACGCCCTCATCACTGTGGAGCGCAACATCTTTTTCTGTCCACCATGCCTTTTTGGTAGACTGACATCCTGCTTGCTGCAATTCCGCACAGATGAAGGGAAAGTGTTGGATGATCACTGTAGCCCGCAGCATGACACGGTCGAACGACCGAATGTTGGCGGCCGGGATGGCCAACTTCTGGTCGGAGTTGGCGCGTCCAATCATCGGCTTGGCGCCCATGGACGGCATAACCGACCATCCGTTTCGCAGCATGACGTGTAAATACGGCAAACCGGCTGTGACCTACACGGAGTTTACCAGTGTCGAGAGGATCTGCCGGGGCAGGCAGCACCGAGAGCTGCGTGGTTTTGTCTACGACGAAACGCAGCGTCCCATTGTGGCCCAGGTCTACGGCCGTACGCCGGAATATTTCCGCCAGACGGCCGTCTTGCTCGCGAACTCGGCTTTGACGGCATCGACATCAACATGGGTTGCCCGGCAAAGAGTGTCGCGCAGGGCGGTTCCGGCGCTGCGTTGATTCGCACTCCGGCGCTGGCTCAGGAGATCATCCGCGCGACGGTTAAAACTCCGGCGTTCAGCAATGTCGCAGGGGGCCGGGTTGTCCGATTGTCCGGATCCTTACACAGCTCCATCCGGTGCGAAGTCGCAACGTGAGAGTACATAAGACGTTATCGCCGGTCGTCCGCAATCGGCGCACGATTGCGGTCAGCGTCAAAACACGGATCGGCTATGATCGAGATGTGGTCGATTCGTGGATACCGACACTCCTGGCGGAAGAACCCGTTGCGATCGTGTTGCACGGACGGACGCTCAGGCGAAGCGCTACGCCGGCGGCGCGGATCCGGGATGCATCCGTTGCGCAGCTGAATGGACGTGCGCCTGACGCCGACCTTGTTGCTGGGCGTCGCGACGTACGGTATCGCCGAGCAGCGAGCCTTGCAGATCAGTACAATCTAGATGGTATCCTGATCGGACGCGAGCACTGGGCAATCCCTTTATTTTTCAATCGGGCATGTCGGAACCGGCCTGTAGCCGGATCGGGATCGAGCCGTTCGTTTCTGGCGCTGGCTGTGGAACACTCCCGTCTATACGAGCAAACATTTCGCCATTACGAGCGCTATCACTTTCTGCCCATGCGCAAACATCTTAATAAACAGCTACTGGCGCAACGCCGGCGGGTCGAACGTGCTGCGTGCAAAGGCTCATGTGCGCCGAGAAACCACAAGATGTTGTCGCCGCCGTTCGCTATGACAATGCGTGATCTATCCGAACTCAACAACCATGGAGATCTCCTATGCCGCTACTATTTGATATGCCGATGGAGCAACTAAAGGAGTATCGTGGTGTCTTAACCCGCGCCCCGCCAATTTTGATGACTTCTGGAACCAGGGTTTGGCTGAGATGCAGGCGCTCGATCCGCAGCTTGAACTGACGCCGGCTGAGTTCCAGACACCATATGCCGATTGTTTCCACATGAATTTCACTGGGACGGGTGGCGTGCCGTATCGTCAAGCTGCTTCGACCCAAGGAAGCGAATGCGCCCAGCCCTGCTGTGCTCATGTTTCACGGCTATTCGATGAATGCCGGTGACTGGACCGACAAATTGGGCTATGTGGCCATGGGCTACACAGTGGCGGCGCTCGACTGTCGTGGCCAGGGAGGGGGGTCGGGAGGACAAGGGCGGTGTCACAGGCTGGACCCTGCGCGGACACATTGTGCGCGGGCTAGAGGACAAACCGGAAAATATGCTCTATCGCCACATTTTTCTAGATACGGCGTTGCTGGCGCGTCTTGTCATGCAGATGGATGGTGTGGATGAGACTCGAGTGGCGGCAACTGGAGGCAGCCAGGGCGGTGGGCTGACGTTGGCTTGTGCTGCCCTTGAGCCGCGCATCAAATTGGTGGCGCCCGTCTTTCCTTTCCTTTGCGACTATCGCCGGGTTTGGGATCTGGAGTTAGCAAAGAATGCCTATGCCGAGTTAGAAGAATGGTTTCGCCGCTTTGATCCGCTTCATGAGCGGGAGCAGGCGGTCTTTACCCAATTGGGTTACATAGACGTGCAACATCTGACAGAACGGATATGCGGTCGGGTTCTCATGGCAATTGGTCTTAACGACCGTGTCTGCCCTCCCTCGACCCGAATTCGCCGCCTACAACAAGATAACCAGTGAAAAATCTCTGCGTATCTATCCCGACTTTGGGCACGAAAATCTGCCGGAAATGCGGACGCAATCTTCCAGTTTGTGAGCCAGGTGTAGCGTAGAGTCCGCACAAAAAAGGTGGGGGGCTGCCACGTGGCAGCCCCCCACCTTTTTTGTGCGGACGAGTCGTGATCCTACGCTCGCGGCAGATCCATGGTCTCCTGGCATGCCTCCTGAACGGTCTGCATACCTTCCGTGGTATACCGCCCCGACATCTCTGTCGCCGGTACGATTATGCCCGCTCTTCGGAGCGGTCGGTGGCGATACCGGGATCGTAGGAGAGCGCTTCGATCTGCGCCCAAAGATCCGGCGTCATGTCGACATCGATTGAAGCCAGCGACCCCTCCAACTGCGCCACGGTGCGCGCACCGATAATCGGCGCCGTCACGGCGGGATGTGCGTCTACCCAGGCCACGGCCAAGGTCGCCGGGTGGATGCCTACTTCAGCGGCAAAGTCATTGAATCGCTCGGCGACTTCATAGTGAAGCTCGGCGCCGTAGCGCTTGGCGTACATGGCGTTTTCCACCAGGCGTCCGCTCGCAGGTCGATTGCTGGTGGTGTACTTGCCCGTGAGCAGGCCGACCGCCCAGCGGGCTATACGGAATAACTGCCAACCCCTCACTTTCAGCCAGCGGCAAAATCTCGACCTCGGCCTGGCGTTTGGTCAGGTTATACATGGGTTGGATACAGGCAAACGATGCCAGCCCTTCCAATGCACAAACTCCCAGAGACATCGCAATTTGCCAACCGGCCCAGTTGCTGACCGCGGGATAGAGCACTTTGCCCTGGGTCACGAGATCGTCCAGTGCGCGCAAAGTCTCTTCCATGGGCGTCTCGTCGTCGAACTTGTGCACGAAATAGAGTTCGACCCGATCGGTGCCGAGGCGCCGCAGGCTGTCTTCGATCTCGTGCATGATGTGACGGCGTGCCAGGCCTTGCCCATTCAGGCCGTCGCGCGATACGCGACCGACCTTGGTGGTGATGACAAGTTCGTCGCGTTCGCCGGCGATCAGCCTGCCCGAAATTTCCTCAGAACGGCCGCGTTGGTAAACATTGGCGCAGTCGAAGAAGTTGATCCCGGCGTCGCGGCAACGGCGATACATTGCGGCGGAGGTCTCTTCATCGGCATCGCCGCCAAAGGACATGACACCAAAACAGAGCTGAGAGACACTCACCCCAGTGTTGCCTAACAGTCGATATTCCATGGATTGTTCCTCCTATTGATGAGCATGCGTGCTCGGGGGTGGATCAGGGGTCCGCGCTTGAAGTGAATGCAGTCGCTCAAAGCATATATGCTGACAATCAGGCGTCGGATTCAGTCAGTATTTCCAGCTTGTCTGCAACCAACGAAAGTAAGAAGGTTTTCTGTTCTTCGGAGTCAAAAAGGATCGAAATCTGTCTTTCGTCACCGGAGTCGGCGACATCTGTGATGACGCCCTTGCCAAAATGAGAATGGCGTACACGCTGTTCGCTACTGAAGCCGCCGGCGCTCCCGACCGAGACCTTGACCGTCGTCGGCCGGCTTCCGTTCTCTAGTGCATTGGCGACATTGGTTTCCCGGTCGCGCCAACTTTCAGCGAGATTGGCCAGCATCTGATCGGGATTCTTGGCGATCAAGCTGCGAAGGTCGCCGGCCTGCGTGCGGGCTTCGCTGAGTGCCGGCATCCAACGTTGTTTCGCGAGCCGGTCGATCGCTTTGTGCCAGAACGCAGCTGGCGCGAAGAGGACGCGCAGCAAGGCGTCCATCTGTTTCACCGGATCGTCCGGGGATTGATGATCGCAAGCTGTACGCCATTCATTCGGCACAATTCGACCCGTGTTTGATCGCGCTGTTCAGTCTCGAGCGCATCCCGATCCGATTGCCGCCCCTGCCCTTTGGCAGTGAGGCCTGTAAAGCGGATTGCGACGCCGGCATCCGGATAGTAACGGTCTAATTTCGATCGGCGTCGCGTGGCCGGGTTGATCAGCCAGTCCGGACTTATGTTGTCCTGTGCGGTAAATTCCTCGAAGATGCGCGACAAAACTTCGCGCCAAGCATTCATGGCTAAAGGTATACTGTGCATCATTTCCATTCTGTCAGCTCGGAGGTGGACGCAATTGCCGGCAAATCGTAGCACATCCGTTCAGGAGATGCAACGTTGCGGGAAGCCCGTCCCGTGGTGTACGTCAGTGCGCAGAAAGCGTGTCGGACGTAGTCAAATGCAAACGTGAAGCCGGGTTCGCCCGGCTTGAACTGAAGACTCGTATGATATACTTCGCTGCCATGGATGCGGAACGGGAAGCGTTGGAAGACCGATCCGGAGGTGAGAAAATATCAACCGCGGCGGGTGCGTTGGATAGGCGCGGTATTGCCGGTGCAGCCGCACTCGTCATGGTCTTCTTTGTGGTCAGCCGGATCACGGGTCTGGCGCGTGAGGTTGTCATCGGTGCCCAGTTCGGCACGAGTGCCAATCTGGACGCCTATCTGGCCGCGTTTCGCCTGCCGGACATCCTCTTTCAGTTGGTCGCCGGAGGTGCGCTAGGCAGCGCCTTCATTCCGACTTTCTCATCATATTGGGTGCGTGGTGAACGGAGCCAAGCGTGGTTGCTCTTCAGTCGCGTCCTCAATGGTGTAACGATCCTACTTGTGGTGATTGCGATGCTGGCGGCTCTAGCCGCCGAGCCCATCGTTCGCAGCGTCATTGCACCCGGATTCTCGCCCGAGCAACAAGCACTCACGGCAGATCTGATGCGGTGGATGCTCTTGAGTACCGTCGTCTTTGGCGCCAGCGGGTTGATCATGGGAGCACTCAATGCGGTTCAGCACTTCCTGCTCCCTGCGGCCGCTCCAGTGGTCTATAATCTGTCGATCATTGGCGGTGCGTGGCTGCTGGCGCCCGTCTACGGAGTCTACGGCTTGGTTGCGGGCGTGGTTGTGGGGGCTTTCGCGCATCTGCTTATCCAGCTGCCCGGCCTGTGGCGGTACAACGCACGGTATACACCAAGCCTAACGATTCGTGATCCCGGCGTACACGAGGTCGCGCGTTTGATGGGACCCCGTGTCCTGGGTCTCTTGTTCGTCCAAATGCACTTTCTGGTCAACACAATTCTGGCCAGCGGCCTCGGCGAGGGAAGCCTAAGTGCGCTCAACTATGCCTGGCTGATCATGCTGTTGCCACAGGGAGTCTTCGCACAGGCAGTGGCAACCGCGGCTTTTCCAACCTTTTCAGCTCAAGTAGCCGGTGGGCAACGCACACAAATGCGTTCCACCTTCAGCGCCATTCTGCGCACGGTACTCTTTCTCACCCTGCCGGCAACCGTCGGGCTGGTTGTCATGGGTGTGCCGATCGTTGCGGTTCTGCTTGAGCGAGGAGAATTTACGGCAACAAGCACGCAGATGGTCAACTACGCGCTACAATTCTATGCCCTGGGACTTGTCGCCCATGGCGTGGTCGAAATCACTGTACGCGCTTTTTACGCCCTGCACGACACGATGACCCCGGTCGTGGTGGGCATTGCGGCGATGATCGGCAATATTCTGCTCAGCATCTGGTGGGTGCGCTTTCTCAGCTACGGCGGGCTCGCTCTGGCCAATAGCACGGCCACGACCATCGAAATGATCGCTTTGCTCTGGCTGCTTGCTTGGCGCCTACGTGGAATCGAGGGGCAAAGGTTGTTCAATGCGGTGCTTCGGAATGGCGGCGCGGCACTGCTCATGGGCGTGGCGCTGTGGGTCTGGACACAGGGAATCGCACCGAACCTGGCCGTGTCAGACGCAGTACGCGGTTGGATCACAGTGTTGGCCGGTGGGGTGTTTGCCATCGGCATTTACCTCTTGGCGGCGTTCGGTCTTCGCAGTCGCGAACTGCATCCTGCACTTCAGCTGGTGTTGAGACGGCTGCATCGTTCGTGATTGTCTGCAGTGAACCTTCGGGGTGGCCGGAACCGGTTTATCCGGCAGACAGAGTGGCCGGCGCCCGGAGGTTGAAACTGCTCCGCTTACTTGCTTGGATGGTGAGGTAGGGTCTTCACTGCTTGCTGAGTAGTTGTAGACACAAGACTAATGCGCTGCTAATCCGAAATATGCATGATCGTGCTACAATCGAAGCGTATTTGGTCCATGATCGACGATTGAGGAGCTAACCATGTTTTACTTTGACCCGATCTTCTTTCTGTTTGCCTTACCGCCCCTGATTCTCGGTCTGTGGGCGCAGGTGCGCGTCAAGTCCTCGTTCAACAAGTATGCAAAAGTTCGATCTGCATCCGGCGTTACCGGGGCACAGGCGGCTCGAAGAATCCTTGACGACAACGGTCTCCAGCATATAGGGGTGGAGCGCGTGAGTGGTTTTCTCGCCGACCACTACGATCCTCGGGCGAAGATGCTGCGCCTGAGTCCGCAGGTCTATGAAGGCCCGACGTTGGCCGCCGTTGGCGTTGCCGCGCATGAAACAGGCCATGCCCTGCAAGATCGCGATAGCTATTCCATGCTTCGTCTACGGTCGGCCATGGTACCGACAGTACAAATCGGCAGCCGGCTTGGGCCGATCATCTTCATGGTTGGCCTATTTCTGTCGTCGGCATTCGGCAATTCCATCGCCTGGTTGGGTTTGATCATTTTTGCCGCAAGTGCACTCTTTGCCATCGTCACGTTGCCGGTAGAGTTTGATGCCACGAGGCGTGCCAAATCCATCCTGGTCACAGACAGAATACTCGTACCGCAGGAGATGCAAGGCGTCAATGCTGTTCTGGACGCGGCCGCGCTCACCTATGTTGCTGCTGCGCTCCAGGCGATCATGCAACTGTTTTACTATGCCATGATATTACTGCGGCGGGACTGATATGTTTGCTTGGGCCACTGGATCAAATGGTGTTCACCCCGCGGTCGCGTAATCGTTGACGCACCGCGTCCAGTGTGGTATTATCCCGCGTAAGGCTCCAACTACGTTCCCTGCCATTCAACTCGTTGAAATCTACCGGTTCCCTTATTGATCGCGATGCCGCTCATCAAACGATACCCGAATCGAAAGCTTTACGATACTGAAGCCAAATCGTACGTGACGCTCGATAACATTACGGAGATGATTCGTGCGGGGCAGGACGTTCATGTGATCGATCACGAGAGCGGCGACGATCTGACAACCCTGACCCTCTCCCAGATCATACTTGAGCAGGAAAAGAAAACGTCGGGATTTCTGCCGCGTTCACTGCTGACCAGCCTAATCCGTACTGGTGGCGACACCATCGAGCAAGTCATGCGCTCGGTTCAGAGTGGCCTCGGTGTCGTAGGTGATGAAGAACTTCACTTGGAGGCTGCGGAGCCTGAAAAACCGCCAAGCAAAACGTCCCAAGCGCATGCAGCCATTGACGAGCGCATTGCTGATATGTTAGAGGTGCTCAATGTACCGACGCGACGCGATATGCGTCAATTGCAGGACCAGTTGGCAGCACTCAGCATACGGCTTGAGCAGGCCATGATAGATCATGGTCTTGACGAGATTGTGGACGAAGCGGTGAACGAGAAGACAAAACCGGACGGCGATAGAGAGAAGGAATCCCGTTCCTCTTCGAACCAAGACGCTGTTGTTCAAACCACCACCCCTGACGGATAGCCCTGACAAATGAATCGCGACAAGACGGCATTGGTCCTTGCCGGCGGCGGTATCACCGGTTCGGTGTATGAAATCGGTGCATTGCGCGCAATTGACGATATGTTGGTTGACTACACTGTCAACGATTTCGATATCATTGTGGGAACCAGCGCGGGCGCTCTTGTGGGAGCGTTGATTGCAGTGGGCTTCACGCCACACGAAATCATGCAGATCATCGACAATCGGCACCCCGAAATTCGCAGTGTGCGGGTCGGCGATCTATTCCACGTCGACTATTTGGACATGGTGCGGCGGGTCCGCAAGCTTCCTCGAGCATGGTTCAACGTTGGGTTCAATTCGCTTCGACATCTGCGTGATTTTGCCCTATCGGATATCGTCTGGGAGTTTGCGCAGATACTGCCCACAGGTGTCTATAATGGTGATGCACTGGAACACTATCTGCGTGACATTCTCAGCGAACGCGACCTTCCCAATCGTTTTGACTGGCTGGAAAAAGAGCTCTACATCGTTGCGACAGAACTCGAAACCGGCAAGCGCGCCGTCTTCGGACAAGGCGGAAAAGGCATCGTCCCCATCAGCCAGGCGGTGGCAGCGTCCAGCGCTGTGCCCATACTCTATCGTCCTGTGCAGATCTATCAACGCGACTACGTGGACGGCGGGCTGCACGGTTCGGCAAGCATCGATCTCGCCATCGAGGCAGGCGCGAAGTTAGTCGTCTGCGTCAACCCCATGGTGCCACTCAACACGACGAATCTTCCCACCAAGCAACATTATGTTCGTGACACAGGAATTCAAGCGATCATCAATCAATCGGTTCGCACCTTGCTGCATGCCAGCGTGCGTTACCATATTAAGAACTTGCGTGTGAAGTACCCGGATGTTGACATCATTCTTGTGGAACCACGCGCCGACGACTATCGAATGTTTTCGTATAATCCCATGTACTACGGGAGTCGGTTGACCGTTGCCGAACATGGTTTCGAGAGTGTCTCCGTGGGCTTGCTGAACAATTTCGACTACTTTGAACAGATCTTGTTACGCCACAATATTCGGCTGCACAAAGATCTGGTGACGGAGGAATTGGCGCAGCTAATGGCCAGCGACAATGACCAGCAAGTCATCCAGCAGATCATTGAACGTAGGGACCCGAACGTGACGCCCACTTCTGCACTGATCGATCTGGAAGACAGCTTCGATGAAATGCACGCTTCAGTCAAGACCGGATAGAGCCGGCAATGTCGCAGCTTGGCCGGCGAACCGGTATCCGCGTCTCGCCCCCCTTGTCTCGCTTGTTGTACTGTTTCTCCTAACCATTCCATTTGCTGACATTGCCGCACAGAGTCGCCCAACACCTGTGCCGACAAACGCAGCAGCCCTTGGCATTCAGCCAATCGCTACCCCCTCGGGTCTGCCGGCGGCAGAGATGTTTGTACGCACGCATCATTCGCCGGCTGTCAATTTTGCGGACGTCGGGTCGCTCCGTTGGCGGATGGGCGTGGGCGTGCCGTCGATAGGACCGCTACCCTTTCTTTGGCCAGAGGCAAGACCGGGTTGGTTTTTATCGTGGTCCATCAATATGGTTGAAGGCGGCGTACCCTTTCCGGACCCCGCAACGATCGATATGGATGCGCCCGATTACCGGCGTTTGGGCATGGAATTTGTGCCGCTGGTCAAGATGTTGGACGGGCAGCTATACTTTTCGGCTTCGACCTTGACGACAGCGGCGGCACACAACCCGGGACGCACCTGGATCATCGGCAACGAGCCTGACAACGCTTGGCAAGACAATACAACTGCTCTCGATTATGCGCGGGCATACCATGATGCCTACCACGCGATCAAGCAGGGTGACCCCACTGCACAGATCGCGATCGCCGGACTCAGCCAGATAACGCCGCTGCGTTTGACCTACCTGAATCGCGTTTGGTCTACCTACGAGAGGCTCTACGCAGCAACCATGCCCGTCGATGTCTGGACCATGCACGCGTATGTCCTGCGCGAGGAGGCAGGTAATTGGGGGGTCGGCATTCCCCCAGGTTTTGAGTCCATCACCACCGGCATATTGTGGGATGTCGAAGATCATGGAGATCTGCGTCTGGTCGAGAATCAGGTGCGGCTCATGCGCAGTTGGATGGACCGCCACGACCAAGAGGACAAACCCCTTTGGATCACAGAATATGGAATCCTCCTGCCCGGGGTCTTCGGCTACGACGAGGCGCGCATTCAGAGTTTCATGATCGAGAGTTTTGAACTCTTCCGTAAACTTTCACATCCGCGCCTGGGGCTGCGCAGCGACGCCGGTCATCTGGTGCAGCGTTGGAGCTGGTTCAGTACATACTACGAACCCTTCCCGAATAGCGACCTCTTTGACGCGGATGGGCTTCCCAAGCCGCTGATGGAACTCTACAGCATCTATTTGTCGGAAACTGGGGATGCCCAAGCCGCCGAATAGCCGGTTGCTGAGTGACTTACCAGCAGTTCGAGCATATCATCGACAATGACTGACGTTGCTTGCGGGCGCGCCAGCGTTGCGGCCCGATCCGAAAACTGCTCCAGTTCTCCGCATCTATGTGAGAGCCAACATGCGACATGTCGCGCGATTGCACTCGGCTCGGCGCAATAGAGTCCGGCCCCATTTTCGACGACGAACTCGATATTCCCTTTTTCCTGCCCCGGGATAGAGCCGATCAGTAGCAAAGGTCGGCCACACGCCAATGCCTCGACGATAATACCGGGACCGGCCTTGGTGACGACGCAGTCGCATGCATGCATCCACTCCGCCATGTTCTCGACAAACCCCAATATAGTGACCGGCGCGGGCCACTGCAAGTTGGCAAGCCGCCGGCGCAACGCCTGATTTCGACCACAAACAATGACAAGCTGCCCGGACTGAAACGGTTTGGCCACTTCTTGTGCGACCTGTTTGGCGATGGACTCGATGTGGCCGACGCCATCGCGCCCGGCGATGATGAGGACCGTGGACAAATCCGGCGCTATGCCGAGACGACGGCGAAGCTCTCTTTGGGCCGGCATCGGGTCCACAAATGCGGGCCGAATTGGGAGTCCAGTCAAGCGGAGCTGTCTATCGTTCAGGCCGAGCATTCGACCTCGCCGGTAGACGCGCTCAGTGGCCACATAGCAACGGGCAACGTCAGGATGAAACCACGCACGGTGGGCCGAGATCAGATCCGTGACCACGGTCACGAATGGGACCGAAAGGCGGTTCGAGCGCAGTGCGGCAAGGCTGAGATGCTGGACCAACGGATGGACTGACACAATCAGATCCGGTGCAAATGCCTTGAGTGCATTGAGTACATACGCGCGCAGCGGCGCTGCGATCTGTTCCAGCATCGTGGCCGGCCCACCCATATCGAGCAATCGCCATCAGCGCGCCCCAAAGCCACGGCGCACGCGAAACCAGGGCTGGATAGGTTCCCGGCAAAGCTGACATGGGAGCAGGCAGGCAGTCAGCCAGCAGGTCCACTATGTCCACTTGGACATGCAAATCCCGCCGAAAATCCTCAATCGGTTTCTCAGTCAGACTCGTTCGAGGCAGAAATGAGGGGATGTCTGTCGCAGTATTCGCGCTGAAGCCGACCTGTTGCGTGCGGCGTTCTAGACCACTTTTCAAGGCGTTGGCGCTGGCTTTGTGGCCGCTGCCCGTGTCGCTCATAAGGATTAGAATCCGTTTGACATTTTTCTGGAGAGAGGCGCCCGATAGGGGCACTGTACATGAAGACATGTGTCGAGGAAGGATACCGTCAATACGCGCCGCGTGCGCGAATGACTGCGGGGACGGACCTTAGCAAGATGCTGAGATCCAGGAAGAGATTCCAGTTCTCGACGTAGTAAATGTCCAGCAGAACCATCTCGTCAAAAGTTAGATCGCTACGTCCACTCACTTGCCACAGTCCGGTGATGCCCGGGCTGACAGAGAGACGTCGTTTGTGCCACTCCCGGTACTTTTCAACCTCATCCGGCAGATTGGGACGTGGCCCCATAAGACTCATTTCGCCGCGCAATACATTGATTAGTTGGGGCAACTCATCCAGGCTGTACCGGCGCAGAACCTGCCCGACCCGGGTTCGACGCGGATCGTTGCGCAATTTGAACAGTGGCCCACTGGCCTCGTTCATGGTTTCGAAGTCAGATTGCATCTCTTCTGCACCGACGATCATTGACCGGAACTTATAACATTTGAAGAGTTTGCCGTGTCGACCAACACGACGTTGACTGTAGATAACAGGTCCGGGCGTATCCAATCGAATTGCCACAGCGATCAGCAGGAGGAACGGCGCACCGATGAGAAGCATCGCAACCGAGACCGCGGTATCAAACAGACGCTTCACCACCAGATTCCAACCCTGAATCGAAACCTCCCGCGTGCTAATCAACGGGATCCCGTTCAGATCTTCAACTTTCATCTGGTTCTTGGTGAGTTGGAAGAGATCGGGCACAACTTGGGCACGAACACCACGGTGGTCGCAAAGTCGCAAAATAGATTGAATGCGGCGATGACTTTGCCACGGCAAGCAGATGATGACAGAATCGATGCCAACGGTGTTGAGAACTGCATCGACATTGTCGAGCGAACCGAGCGCCTTAAAAGGTCCAATATCTGTGTTGCCCTTGCTGGGATTGTCGTCCAGGAAACCAATGAGCTGATAACCGTAATCCGGACGGGCCGCAACCGTGCGCATGACCATCCGCCCGACTTCGCCGGCTCCCACCAAGACGACGCGCTCGACGCCGACACCATATTGGCGTAAATGACCGCGACCGATCTGGATGAACAGGCGGCTGACGGCTAGTAGAATCGTGACCATCAAGGCAGCATAGAGGAAAAGTAGCCGGCTCAATAAGGTCGCACTGAAGAACAGATTGACGATGATGAGCACAGCAGTTCCAGCCATGGTTGCCAGGCCAATGGCATAGACCTCTTCGACCCAGCTTCTGCCTCGTTGACAAGGGTAGACATCGGAGAGATAAAAGGTGAACAGCAGAAAGGCCAGATAGGCAGCCATGGCCGGCAGATACTCGCCAAAGCTCACGGCAAAGGCCGGCTCAACCGAACGAAACCACTGCAGCTTATAGCGCACAATATACGCCAAACTGAAGCCGATCAGAATCAGAGATGCATCCGCCAACACGAGTAAATACTTCCAGGCGCCTGCCGGAACCCGTCCCGCCACGCGTGCCAAACGGCTTACAGCCACGTCCCGGTCGGACGTTCGAATATCGGCGATCGGTTGTTGAACATTCACTCCGTTGAGGGTTGCCATGGTTCAGTCTGGTACAAATTGCCGTCCATTCTTCGCTCGAAACGCAATCCAATTGAAACAGCCGCCGGACTGTTCGTCAAGTTCGGCATTGGTACATACTGTGCGCTGAATATCCGACTATCCTACGATGAGACTCTTCCCATCCTGCAAACACGAGGAATATTTTGCCGGTATAAAGACCCGCTTCGGAAGGAATCATCAGCCACGTGCGCCCTTTTTATCCGGTGAAATCAAGGCAGAGCGATATACCTGAGCAGTTGCTTCAGCTGTCTGAGACCAGGTGAACTTTTGGGCTTGCGCCAATCCGGCGCTCCGTAGATCTGCACGTACGGCCGCCGATGAGATGGTTGTCTCGAGTAGCGTAGCTAGAGCGGACGCATCATTGGGGTCGAACACCAGTGCAGCATCGCCAACTGCTTCCGATACACCGGGCGCACGGCTACACAAAACGGGCGTTCCACACGCCATCGCCTCAACGACCGGTAGGCCAAAACCCTCAAATAGACTCGGATAGACAAAGACGGTTGCCGCGCGATACCAATCGGGAAGTTCCGCGACCGGCACATAGCCGGGGAACAAAACCGCATCGGCAAGCGCCAATTTCTGAACTGTCTGAAAGATCTCGTCGTAAAACCAACCCTTGGCACCGGCCAAAACCAACACGACATCCCGGTTGGCCTCGACAGTGTGCGCCCGCCATTGGGCAAACGCACGCAACAACATGACGAGATTCTTGCGCGGCTCCAGTGTGCCGAGATATAGCACAAAGCGACGTGGAACGCCACGGCTCTGCCGAAAACCATCAAGAGTTGCGCCGTCAACAGGTGTAAATTCTTCACCCACGCCATTATATACAACGGCAATCCGCGCGGAATCGACCGCGTAGAAGGCCATGACATCGTCAGCTGTCTGCCGGCTCACGGCGATGATGCGACGCGCTTTGCGACAACTGTACGCGCAGAGGTGATGTAAATAGCGGCGCTTGAACGCCGGGAAGACTTCCGGCATCCGTTCGAAACTCAGATCGTGGACAGTCACCACGGCCGGGATGGAAGAGGCCAGCGGGACGACGTTGACGAGTCCATGATGCAGGTCCGGGCCCATCCGCCTCAAAATTGCCGGTAACGCCAGCTGCTCCCAGGCAATCCTGGTCGCCGGGTGGTGGCCGGGATAGGTTGCCGGTTGCAAAGAGACGCCTCTGATAGTAAGCGACGGTTCATTCACCAAAGCTGTTAGTCGAAGATCGTCGCCCCCCATGCATCCCAACGCAGAGAGTAGACGCAGCGAATAGTTGCTGACGCCGGCGCTGCGGTATGTCTCTTCCAAGGTCAGAAGTTGGGCGTTTAGCGCTACATGCATAGGCGTCGATAGACCTCGATGGTCTGTTGGGCTATCTGGCCCATGGTAAAATGTGAATGCACGCGTGCTCGCCCCAATGCTCCATAGTGATGCCGCTGGTCCGCTGATGCGGCCAAGCGCTCCAGGTGAGCCACCAGTTCGCCTACGTGGCCTTCCGAGAAGAGTAGCCCAGCATCTCCGATTACAGCGGGGATCTCTCCGCTGTTGCTGCCGACAACGGGTACACCGCACGCCATGGCCTCCACCAATACGCGTCCGAACTGTTCCTTCCACACGTTAGTGGTTCTGCTGGGCAGAACGAATGTATCAAGTGTGCGGTAAAAATCGGCCATCTGCCCGCTGGGAAGCCTACCAATCAAGCGGACACGATGCCGTACTCCAAGCTCAAGTGCCAGCCGCTCTAACTCGCCGGCAAAGTCACCGGCGCCGGCCAGATCCAGCCGCCAGTCGACAGACAGCCGTGCGCAGGCCCGCACCAACGTGTCAAGCCCCTTTTCGCACAGGAGACCGCCGGCATAACCTACCGTGAATTCAGCGCTTTCGTCCCCCGCAGCGCGAGGCGAAAAGAGTTCAGGGTCGACGCCGAATTGGGGAATCACGGCAACATGTTTCTGAAATCCTTTGTTGCGCAGGATAGTTTCTGCTGCACGGTTGCCGGCAATAGCAGCGTCGGCACACCGCAGATTTTGTCGTTCAAACCATCCGAACGGCGGAGGATATCGCTTGTGAATGTTCTGCCAAGTAAAGAAAAGTGTAGGCACATTCAACCGTGTGGCTGTTCGCAACGCGCGCCATGTTGCCAGATTATAGGGCTCTTCGTCCATGTGCAGAATATCGGGCGCAAGACGGCGCAATTCGAGCGACAACGTGGGATAGTAATGGGTGTGGAAGTGGCCGTTGCGTCGCAGCGGTATTTCCTGTAGACGATAGCCGTTGGTGTGGATATGCTCCGCCTGTTGCTCGCCACGACTGTCACACCAGGCGGGCGGAATCAAAACAGTCAGATCGACTCCGCAACGCGCGATCTCTTCCGCCTTCCGTTGGTAGGCGCCGACCACCAGTGCTTTGCTCACCATGACCACTCGCATTCTCGAGATTATATAATTCCCGCTCTGTGAGGCAAAAAGGGGCTAGTTCAGTTGGGCGTAGATACCACCGCCGGCAATCGGACCGGCTTATGCGACTGGACGCGGTAAAACAACCGCGGCCCGACCGGCGCCGGGATCTACTGGACGTGACAGCCGGCGGAACCGGATCCGTTTTTGCCCCGCATCCGGTTGGGCTATACTGTATCCACTTGCCTACCGAACATGAGAATGTGTCCCAGCGTGTGTGAATTGACCGAGCTTGCTCCGACATAGAGCTTCATTTACGGCACTCTGTAGTACACACTTCCGAAAGTGCAGACGAGGTCACAACATGGTGGAAGAAACGATCTTCAGCAGAATTATCCGACGCGAGATCCCGGCGGATATCGTCTATCAGGACGATTTTGTCACCGCGTTTCGCGACATCAACCCACAGGCCCCTGTCCACATCTTGGTCGTCCCCAACAAGGTAATCCCGACTGTCAGCGACGCCACACCTGAGGACGAACTCTTGTTAGGGCGTCTCTTTACGGCAGCGGCCGCAATTGCCGCACAGGAAGGAATCGCAGAGAGCGGATATCGTCTGCTGGTGAACAATGGACCGGACGCGGGACAGGAGATATACCACCTGCATGTGCACATTTTGGGTGGTCGGCGTCTCGGCCCAATGGTGATGCGCCAACAGAACTAGACCACAAAAGAAACGACCCGGCACCTGAAGTGCCGGGTCGTTTCGTCAGTTCTATCGGGGGTCCCGGGGCGGGTGTCGCCTACTCTACAGGGGGTGGTAGATTTAGCGTTGGTTTTGGCTCTTGAGCAGATCGCGAATTTCGGTCAGTAGCTGCTCTTCAGCCGGCGGTGCTGCCGGCGCTTCTTCGGCCTCTTCCTTGGCGCCTGACGCCTTGTTGATCGCCTTGACCATCAGGAAAATGACAAAGGCAATAATCAGGAAGTTGATGACGGCCTGAATGAAGTTGCCGTAGGTGATGGTGGCGCTGCCTACGGTAATGGCAAGCGAGGTGAAGTCGATGCCGCCCAGTATCACGCCGATGATCGGCATGATGATGTCGTTGACCAGGGAATTGACAATTGCGGTAAAGGCCGCGCCGATGATGACGGCAACGGCTAAGTCAATGACATTGCCACGGTTGATGAAATCTCGAAACTCTTTCAGCATTGATGGTCTCCTAATGACTTACGATGTTGTTATCCAATAGACTATACCAGTACTGTATTTCGATCCGTATTACATTGTCAAGCCGATCTAATCTACCCAACCGGAGAGAGCGACCATGCGTGCTGTGGGCAGCAGCTTTCCTCGCATCGATGCGGCAGGAAAGACGACAGGGGAAACACTGTATCCAGGTGACATAGACCTTCCTCATCAGAGTTGGCTCAGGATCGTTTTTGCCGGTGTACCTCACGGTCGTATCCGCTCAATGGATCTATCGGCGGCCCGTAACGCTCCAGGTGTTGTTGCAGTCATCACCGCCGAGGATGTTCCAGTCAATGAGTACGGGCTGATCATGCCGGATCAGCCGGTGCTTTGTGGTCTGGGCAGCACAAAACAGGCAGAGGTCGTGCGGTGGGAGGCTGACCACGTCGCATTGGTCGTGGCTGAGAGCGCAACCTTGGCAGACGCGGCTGCCCGACAAATTCACATCGACTACGAAGAACTGCCGATCGTGACCGATCCGCTGGCAGCCATGCTGCCCGATGCGCCTGTCTTGCATCCCAATCCATTCACCTTTCCCTACGGTGAACGCGATCTCAACTCCAATGTTCTGCTCTCCTATCAACTACGCCGTGGCAACACAACGGACGGATTTGCGGCTGCCGATGTTGTTGTCGAATCGACCTATCGCACCCATGCTCAGGAGCACGCCTATCTACAACCTGAGGCCGGGCTGGCCTATGTGCGCGAAGACGGCCGCATCGAAGTCATCTGCGGCGGACAGTGGATGCACGAAGAACGCAAAGAGATCGCGCACGCGCTCAACTTGCCGGAGGAGCAGATCGTTGTTCGCTACCCGGCCATCGGCGGTGCGTTCGGCGGTCGCGAAGACATATCCATCCAGATTGCATTGGCGCTGGCCGCCTGGAAAACAGACCGTCCGGTCAAAACGGTCTGGAGCCGCGAAGAGAGTATTCGCGGCCATCACAAACGACATCCCTATATCATCAAAGCCAAGTGGGGTGCGACGAGGGAGGGCAAACTTGTGGCTGCCCAGGTCGACCTGACGGGCGATGCCGGCGCCTACGCATATACGAGCACCAAAGTTCTTGGAAATGCAACACTGGCTGCCCTTGGGCCCTACGAAATCCCCAACGTACAGGTCGATGCGCGTGTTGTCTACACTAGCAATTGTCCCAACGGCGCGTTCCGCGGTTTCGGCGGCCCGCAGGGACATTTTGCCGCCGAGATGCAAGTCAACAAGCTGGCCCAGGCGCTGCGGATGGATCCGGTGGAATTTCGCTTACGTAACGTGTTGCGCGACGGTTCGACCTTAGCCACCGGCAGCGTGATTCCGCAAGGCTGCACAATCCGGGAAGTCGTGGCGGAAGCCGCACGTCGCGGCGGTTGGACATCCGCGGATAACACGGTCAGGCGTGCGCGGCAACGCGATGAAACGCCCGACATCCGCACGCCTGCACAACCTCCGACCCTGTCCCCGATGACGTCGCTTGACGCTACACGTACGAAGAGTGCGCGCGGCATTGGATTCGCTTGTTGCCTCAAGAACGTCGGTTTCAGCCTGGGTTTCCCCGAGAACTGCACGGCCTGGGTCGAACTTCACGGCGCAGAAGACATTCGGCACGCCGTGGTCGGATGCGTAGGCGCGGACGTCGGCCAGGGTGCACACACGGTCTTCACACAGATAGCGGCCCAAACACTGGGTCTCGATCCGTCCGATGTCCAACTCCGGACAGAACAGAGTGACATGGCCGACTCCAGCGGCAGTTCATCTGCTAGTCGCATGACATTTATGGCAGGCAACGCCATCCGCGGCGCGGCTGCACGTGCGCTCAAGCTGTGGGAAAATGAAGAGCGGCCGGCGCGTGCTGAGTATGTATTTCGCCCACGCCCGACGACAGGATACGACCCGGAGACCGGCGCCGGGGACCCGAACATTACCTACGGCTATTGCGCGCAGGTAGCTGATGTCGAAGTGGATTTGGAGACGGGCCACGTCTACGTCCGGCGACTGATTTCGGTCAATGATGTCGGAAATGCCATCAACCCTCAATTGGTCGAAGGCCAGATCGAGGGTGCTGTTGCACAGTCGATCGGCTGGACGTTGCTCGAAAACTTGGTGCAAGAGGACGGCCGCATCTTGACGGAGCACCTGAGCACTTATCTCATACCCGGCGTTCTGGACATGGCCGACGTCATCGAACCGGTGATCCTCGAGTTGCCCGACCCACAGGGACCATTGGGCGTGCGCGGGATGGCGGAGATGCCTTTCATTCCCACCGCGCCGGCCATCGGGGCGGCGATCCATGACGCCATCGGCATCTGGATCGACGAACTGCCATATCTACCGGAACGCGTATGGCTTGCGTTGGATCGTGCCCGTCGTGAACGCACTGCGGAAGGCTGACTTACCGTGATGGCGACTGCCACCTTGCCAGCAACTTGAAGAGACGAATGAACCATGAAAATCGCCCTAATCTCCGACATACACGGGAATCTGTTTGCGCTTGACGCCGTTCTCAATGATCTGGATGCAGGAGGGGTCGATCAGGTGATTTGCCTGGGAGATGTCGCTCTCTTTGGCCCTCAGCCGCAAGAAGCGCTGCACCGTGTACGTGACCTTGGCTGCCCGGTGGTGATGGGCAACACTGACGATTGGGCACTCCACCCCACGCCTCATCCACCGCGCAGTGACGCGTCACAACTCTACACTGACGTCGAGCTTTGGGGTGCGCAACAGCTGTCTGCAGACGATCTTGCATTTATCCGCACATTCCAGCCGACGGTTGAGACAATGCTCGGATCGGAGGCAACATTGCTCTGCTACCACGGTTCACCACGGTCATTCCATGATCCGATCCGTGCGGACACAGGTTCTGAGGAAGTAGAGATGGTGCTCGATTCACACCGCGCCAATATCATGGCGGGCGGCCACACGCACGTTCCGATGATCCGGCGTCATCGCGAGATGCTGATCGTCAATCCGGGCAGCGTCGGTCTGCCTTACGAGACGCTGGCCGACGGAGAAAGCGAACGAAATCCGCCTTGGGCAGAGTATGCGGTTGTGACTTGGGAAGAGAGCCGGGCCGGCATCGAATTGCGTCGCATCAACTACGATATTGATCCGCTTTTGGATTTGGTCGAGCGATGCGGGATGCCCCATGCAGAGTGGTGGTGCCGGGACTGGCGGTGACCATCTACGGTCTCGCGCCAAATTAGCGCCCGGTGGCCTCTATTCCAGAACGGTTCGACTCCACACCTAACGGGAAATGCAGCGCCCGAATGCAGGCTGTTGATTCTGCATTGCAGGGGAATCGGCTCACCCAACACCGGTGGCGGCAGACGTCGTATGACGTCAACAAGCGCCAATAGCAATGCCGGCACCTCACGGCTTTCAGACCACGCAATGGAGCGCGGATCGTAGTCACGCCGATCCGCGATGACGCCGACTGAATCCACACCAAGGCTGTTGCAGGTGAAGAGCGCACGGGGCAAGTGAAACTCCTGAGTGACCAGAACAGCAGCGTCAAGTTGGAAGATCTCTCGCGCTCGATAACAGGTATCATACGTGCGCCGACCTGCGTAGTCCGGTTGGATGTCGGCGGGATCCACTCCCTGAGCAATTGCATAGGCCATCATTGCATCCGGCTCATTATAGTCAGCCGACGAGTTGTCGCCGCTGACCAACAGTTGGTCGACTAGGCCGGTTCGATAGAGCTGTACCGCCGTGTCGACCCGGTCGCGCAACATCGCACTCAGGCGACCACTCCGGTAGACTCGCGCACCGAAGACCACCGCAACTCGATCCGACGGCAAGTATGTGATGGCCTTCTCAATTGTGTACATCTGCGATGAGTAACGGTTTTCCACTCCCATGTGCCAGACAAATGGAAAGGCCGCCACTGTGGCAGCAAACAGGATACCTACGACTGCGAGGAATAGAGTTCTCGGGCCCATGAGTAGATGCCTCATACCGCTGCTTCACGTCGAATAGTCAGGTTCGGCTGTCTTACACTTGATGCTCATGGTAGTCGGTACCAACGCAACGTCAGTAGGGCAGATTGCCAATTCCGATGCGTACCGCCTATGTGACCAGTGCCACATCCAACGCTTCATGAAGCGTGCGTACACCCACCGCTTCGATGTTGTCGGGGAATGCGTCGCCGCCTTTGCGTATGAGCGTGCTGCGCGGCACCAAGGCCCGAGAGAAGCCGAGTTTCTGTGCTTCGTGAAGGCGGCGCGCGAGTTGGCCCACGCCGCGCAATTCACCACTGAGCCCAACCTCGCCCACAATGGCCAAGTCTGCATACACGGGTTTGTTGCGAAAGCTGCTGGCCATGGCCACGGCGATGGACAGATCCGCCGCCGGTTCGTTGATACGTAGCCCACCCACAATATTGACGAAGACATCCTGATCGCTAAGGCTCATGCCGACCCGCTTGCTGAGCACCGCGGTCAACAACAACAGCCGGTTCTGGTCAACACCATTTCCCGTGCGCCGTGGCTGGCTGAAGGCCGTGTGGCTACATAGCGCCTGCACTTCCACCAGCAACGGCCGCGTCCCTTCCATGGAAACGGCTATGGCGCTGCCGGCGGCGTTGGGGAGGCGTTCGGCCAGGAAAAGCTCAGACGGGTTGCGCACTTCCGTCATTCCCTGCTCACTCATTTCGAAGATGCCGACTTCATTCGTGCTCCCAAACCGATTCTTGACCGAACGCAGCAGCCGATAGGCATGAAAACGTTCGCCCTCCAACTGCAATACGGCGTCGACCATATGTTCCAGAACACGCGGACCGGCAATGCTGCCTTCCTTGGTCACGTGACCGACCAGAAAGACAGGGATATGGTGCTGCTTGGCGACGCGTAGAAGTTGGGAGGCGGAATCGCGCACCTGGCTCACAGTGCCCGCAGCGCTGCTCCCCGTTTCGGAATGGATAGCCTGAATCGAATCGACGATGACCAGTGCGGGTTTCATCTGCTCGATCTGCGCCACGATCTGTTCGACGACGATCTCGGGGTAAATAAACAGTTGATCTGCATCCAGGCCAAGCCGTGTCGCGCGCCGGCGAATCTGATGCGCGCTCTCTTCGGCACTCACATAGAGCACAGACCCGGCTGACTGGGCGATCTCAGCGGCCATCTGCAACAACAGGGTACTCTTGCCGATACCGGGATCGCCACCGACCAGCGCAACGGCGCCCGGCACGATGCCGCCGCCCAAGACGCGGCTCAACTCGGTCATCCGCAAGCCGAGCCGCGCGGCACCGTCGGTCGGAATCGCCGAAAGCGCCAACGGTTGTGCAACGCCGATGCCACCCACAGGCATCATCGTTCGGCTGTTGCCCGCCTCGCGCACAACCTGTTCCTCGAGCGTATTCCACTCGTCACAGTCCGGGCATTTGCCCATCCATTTCATTTGACTGCCGCCGCAGCTTGAACAGACGAAACGAGTCTTGGTTTTGGCCATAATACATCTATCCGTAAAGAGGAAAACCGGCAGAAAAAGATCGGATGGCACAAGCGCGCAGCGAAGACTTCCGTCCTGTGCTCGGCTTGTGGAGAGAACACAACTGAGGCGCACAAATGCTCCGGCCACGCCACAGAACATTTGTGCGTATTATAGTCAGGATCCGGCGCGAGGTCAACTACCAGAGGAAGCGCAGGGCCGAGATCGCTACAGACGCGGCGACCAGCATCACGGCCATCAGGGCGATGGCCGGCGGCAGGATCGTGCTCAGGGCGCACGGGAACGTAGGCAATTCCGTGACATGACGCAACGCCCGATAGAAAAACAGGAGTGACAACAAGATGCCGGCCAGTGCAATCAACGGTCCGATCCAGGGAACGATGCTTAGGCCCAACAGGACCAGAGGAATCGCTGCATAGCCGGACGCGGCGAAGAAACGCTGAAGGGTGGTCAACGCACCAAAGAACTTGGCCAGCGTCAACGCCAAGATTCCGTATGCGATCCACAAGGTAAGAAAATTGAGTGGCCAGTTGATCCACTCGCCCAGGGCGCTCAGGAATGCTGCCAGCCATCCGGGAAAGATCGGATCGGCGCCGGCGGCAGTCTGCACGGCATTAGCGACAATTTGAAACGGCAGCGGCAACGACCCCAACGGAACCGCATCCAACTGCCGGGCTGCACTGAGCAACATGGTCGACGTTCCGGCACGCGTTGCCGTAATCCAGTTGAAGAAAAAGGGCACCAAACCGGCGACCAATCCACAGACAAAGACAAGCCCAAGCGCTTGCTGCATGGTTGTCGCCGGCGCGCCCTCCAGATCGTGCTGTAACAGCTCGTCACCATCGATGGCCGCGGCCAGGTCCAGTCCGATGGCCGCACGCACTTGCCGTTGGGTCGGCAACCACGCACGTATAGACGCCACACCGCTTTCCCGTAACAATGTCGTGAAGGTCATACAACACCTCCACCGACGCTCAAGAAGAGCGCGACCAAGGCACTGATTCCTGTCATGAGTACAACGAAAACGATCGGTGGCAGCAGAGCCACCCAGACTGCCTTGCGCCACGGCAATTCATGCGACACTTCGAATGCTCGGTAGGCAATCAGAATCGACCAAACCCCAAGCAATAACGTACCGACCGAAACGAAGGGGAGCAGGGCCAGCAGACGAAATAGTTGCGGCGCCACCATCAGTGCGGTCGCGCCCAAGGTTTTGCTGACCGTACCTTTGCCGCCCATGGTACGAGCGACGCCATAACCGATCAAGCCGAAGAAGAGCCACTGTACGATCAGACCCATGGGCGTGCTGACAAGGACCAACAGACGCGTCCAGGCAACACCATAACCGCTCCATAGAGTAGCCAGATCATAGGAACGGCGCAGAACGGCATCCGCCATGGCCGGATCGGCACTCAGACCAAACATACCGTCCAACTCTCGCCACGCGAAGAGCAATGTCTCAAGCAGGGCAGCGGGCGGCGGCAGGCTTGCCGTCATCAGAAGACCGCCGATCAGACGCGTCGCGCCGACGAGGAGACCGACTACAATGATGAGAAAGAGACCCTCCGCCCACGGTTCATCGTCGTCCACCATGGTGATGAAGGGATCGGCTTCCAGCACAAGCGCCTTGCCGAGCATTTCCGGGTATCCTCGTGGTCGCAGCATCCATCCCCCCGCAGCATAACTCGGTAAAAGTCCAGTCGTCGAAAGTCTTCGCCGAAGCGTTTTGGTGAGTTGTCGACCTCGACAATTGACTGTGTACCAACAGAACATTGCCCACAAAGTGGGCCATGGTGAATACCAACGTGTGTTCGACAATCATAGCACAGCGCCGAATCCCGTCACAACGCGCCCGCAGACCTTCGGACCCACCAGCCGGCGCGCTGCGATCGCGAAAATCGCGTCTCGATTGACCGGTTGCTGCCGCCGTGTTAGACTGGTCAGCTGTCCGGATATCCGGTGCACCATGAAGATAGGTCGACAAAGTGTGTAAACCAGCCGCACGCCGGAGTCGGGTTCGTCCGTCTACACTTTGGGACACACGCGCGCAGTTTTCGCAGTATAGTCAAAAAGCAACGTCTTTATCAAGTAAGGCGCGAACATGAGCAATAGCCACACGGCCATGACAAACCAGAGCTCACCGTCTGCGAACCCTGTTACGCTGCCGGCATCCGTTGCCGAGGATATAATCAGGCACGCACGGGAAGGCAAACCTGAAGAGATCTGTGGCATTCTACGTGGGCGCGGGTTGGCGGCATTTACGGCGATTCGCGCCCGCAATGTTGCAATCGATCGGATCGATAACTACGATGTCGATCCACAGACGCTGTTGCGTCAGTTCGAGTTTGAGGATGAAGGCGACGAGATGATGGGCATCTACCATTCCCATCCCGTTTCGGTTGCCTATCCGTCTGCGACCGATGCGTGGAACGCCCATTATCCGGACAGCATCTATCTGATCTGCTCCTTGGAGAATGACGAAGTCCCTGTCATTCGCACCTTTCGTATGATCACATACCATCTGAGTTTGGATCTTCATGCACTGAATACCGCGTTGGACTTCTATGAAACGCGCCCGGGTCTGTTTGGCTATTTTGTGGCCGACAACAAAGGGCATGAGAGTGCATCCAGTGTTGTTGACTATCTGCACACCACCATTGCACCGCCCTACTATCTGGTCTATGCCACAAAAGACGGCTCCCTGGACTCAGGGGAAGGGCGCATCGTGTCAATTTTGGAACATCCGCTTGTTGTGACGGACGATACAGCCATTGGTCGATAAGTTGGCTAGATGCAATAAGCAATCGCGGGGCTCAAACTGTAACGATTGTCGCGCCTTGCAGTTGCGAATCGATTGATAATAGGCTTGACAGAAGCAAATGGCGAGAAGTATACTTGCGCCAGCAAAATGAGATTCACGTATCCACCGCAATGGAGTTAGCAAGATATGAGTCGGGTCTGTAGAGTACAACTTGATCACTGTTGCTTGTGTTGTTAGCGGGTGTCGTCAGCATGGTGCTGACCTCTCCCGCGTAGACGCACGCCAGTGATGAACGTTACTCTGCCGGTCTGGAACTCATTAAGCGATGCTTCTCGCATCATCAGTATGTGGTAGAGATATTTCCAGACAGACTGACAGCCAAGACTGATTGACCCAAACGAACGCAACCGCGTTTTGCTTTTGTGTGCAACGTCGAGTTCATCACCGGATGGCTCGACGTTTTTGTTTGCCGCTAGTAGATCCCGGTGTAGGTAGGGCCACGGTTAGGTTGCCGCTTCCACTCGAGTAGAAAGGTCCTTTTTATCACTGTGGTATCTACGCCGCAATGTACTGGGCAAGTTTGCACGCCGCTGCGTTCGTAGGATTACCATTTGTTTGCCAAACCCAAGGAGATAGTTTGCATGGCCACAGTTTATGTTCCTACCCCCCTTCGTCGCCTGACAGGCGGCCAGTCCAAGGTTGAAGTTGACGGCAATGATGTCGGCGGTTTGATCCAGGCGTTTGATGCTCAATATCCTGGCGTGGCGGAAAAGGTTCTCGACGGTGACGGGAATGTCAAACGCTTCATCAATGTATTTGTCAATGACAACGAAATACGTCAGCTGGACGGCCTCAGTACACAAGTAGGCACCGGCGATAAAGTGTCGATCGTACCGGCGATGGCCGGCGGTCAAGCATAATCGCAGCAAGGAGAGTGATATGAGCAGACTCAATCGAGATCAGTTGGTCCAACTGGCCAAGAGCGAAATAATCGAAATCTCACCTCAGGAGCTGAAAAAGCGTTTGCAGGCCGGTGAGGATTTGGCCGTGGTGGACATACGCGAACGCGATGAATTCGTCCAGGGCCATCTCCCGGATGCCCGTTTCATTCCAGCGCGGCTATCTTGAGCTTCAGATCGAACAACATGTGCAGGATCGCGATCGGCCGGTCGTGATCTACTGCGCCGGTGGCGTCCGTTCGGCATTGGCGGCGCGCAACCTGAAGGAGATGGGCTACACAAACACCATTTCGCTTATCGGTGGCTTCAACGGCTGGAAGAACGCCGGCTTCGATTTCAAGATTCCCACCGTTCTGAACGATGATCAGCGGATCCGCTACAGCCGTCACACGCTCTTGAATGAGATCGGCGAAGAAGGTCAGATCAAGCTGCTCAACGCCAAAGTGCTGCTCATCGGCGCCGGCGGTCTTGGGAGCCCCGCAGCCATGTATTTGGCTGCCGCAGGCGTCGGCTCCATCGGCATCGTCGACTTTGATGTTGTCGACGTTTCCAATTTGCAGCGACAGATCGTACACGGCAACAAGGATGTGGGCCGACCCAAGGTCGATTCTGCCGGAGATCGACTGCGGGACATCAATCCGGATGTGAAGGTCACCGGCTATCGTGAGCCGATCACGAGTCACAATGCGTTCGATATCATCAAAGACTACGACGTAGTCCTCAACGGATCGGATAATTTCCCCACACGCTATCTGGTCAATGATGCCTGTCATTTCTTGGGTAAACCGCTGGTGGATGCAAGCATCTTTATGTTTGAGGGTCAGGTAACGGTCTATCAACCTGCGGCACCGGAGCACGGCATGGAAGGCGGACCATGCTATCGCTGTCTCTATCCCGATCCGCCGCCTCCGGGCGAGGTGCCGAGCTGTGCCGAGGCCGGTGTGCTGGGTGTGTTGCCAGGCATCGTGGGTTCACTCCAGGCCATCGAAGCCATCAAGTTGATCGTGGGGTTTGGTGAATCGCTAGTCGGCCGTTTGCTTATGATCGACACGTCGGACATGAGCTTCCGCACGCTCAAGGTGCGGCGCAGCCATGAGTGTCCTCTATGCGGCGAGCATCCGACTGTCACACAGCTGATTGACTACGAACAGTTCTGCGGTTTGCCCTCACGCAACGGTCATAGGGATGAACCGCTATTGGTGACGGCATAGCCGGTGAGTCGACAGGCTATTGCAGTCGACGGGTGCCGGTTGACCGCAATAGCCGACCTGTAGGTGGATGAAAGGCGCAATACCATGAGCTTGCCGAAGAACGTGGCAGTTCAACAATCGCAGATCCTCTGGTCCGCGGAGCAACGAGGCGCGGGATCGACAGTGCTGGAGCAGATCGGCAACACGCCTTTACTTGATCTGACGGCATTTGCCCACGCGCACGGCGTCGGGCCAGGCGTAAAGTTGCTGGCAAAGGCCGAATGGTTCAATCCCGGTGGCTCGGTCAAGGCGCGGGCAGCATTGCGGATGGTCGAGGACGCTGAGAAGCGCGGCGCGATGACGTCTGACAAGATCCTTATTGACAGCAGTTCCGGCAACACCGGTATCGCCTTTGCGCTCATTGGCGCGGCGAAAGGCTATACCGTGCACTTGGTCATGCCGACCAACGTGAGTGCGGAACGAAAGGCGCTCGTCAAAGCCTATGGCGCCAAATTGATTGAATCGGACCCATTGGAAGGTTCAGACGGCGCAATTGCCATGGTGCGCAGGTTAGTGGCCTCTGAGCCGCAGAAATACTTTTATGCCAATCAGTACTACAACCCGGCGAACTGGCAGGCTCACTACGATTCAACCGGACCTGAAATCTGGCGACAGACGGGCGGTGGGGTAACCCACTTCGTGGCCGGACTCGGCACCACCGGCACATTTGTCGGCGTCGGGCGCTATCTCAAACAATGCAATCCCCACATTACACTGGTTGCGATCCAGCCGGAGGACGAATTGGCAGTGATCGAGGGGCTCAAGCATCTCGAGACCGCCATTGTGCCCGGCATCTATGACGCCACTCTGCCGGACCGCCATTTGGGTCTGGATACGGAATCCGCATGGGAAACAACCCGCGAGTTGGCCCGCTCGTCCGGCCTCTTTGTGGGTCTCAGTTCAGGCGCCGCTGTTGCAGGTGCCATCCGCGTCGCCTGCCGGCTGCATGAAGGGACAGTTGTAACCGTCTTACCCGATGACGGCAGCAAATATGTCAGTCTCGGTATCTTTGTTTAGGCCTCGTCCGGAACCATTCCCCAGACGGTTGGAGGCGATCAGTTGTTGCCGAACAGAAACTCAGCGCGTAGGAATATCGAAGGGGAGATGAAACCATGTCGGCACAGCGCATCGATCATGCGGCTTTGCGGGTCAATCAGGCCGCAATCATCGGCTTTCTCGTCAGTGCATACCTAATGAATTGGTCGTGGCTGGTCGCCTTTGTGGCGGTGGTTATGGCTGTAGGCACGATTTGGCCCAAGGCGGGTCTGTTCAAGTATGTCTACGCCCGCGTGCTAAGACCTCTCGGCGTCGTCAAACCGGACCTGAAGATCGACAAACCACAACCCCATCTGTTCGCACAGGGTCTGGGTGCCATCGTAGTGACCGCAGCGACAATTGCGCTTGTCGTCGGGCTACCCATCCTTGGATGGGCGCTGGTAGCTGTCGTGGTCGCGCTGGCGGCCGTTAATCTGTTTTTCCATTTCTGCCTGGGGTGTTTTGTCTACTACCAGCTACAACGTCGCGGCGTGGATGTCAGTCTGTCGCAGTGGAAGCTGGCGTCGGCGAACACGGGTAGAACCCGGCGCAAGTAGGACGAAGGGCATGCCGTTGCTGCCGTTTGCGTAGATCGGTCTTATTTCCGGACGTGGCCGTGATACTCACGCCGAAATGAACGAGTGAATCCCGGCAGAAATCCTGGTACAGTTCCTTCCAGAGGTAGCATAGCCGGATTTCTGTCGTGGTATTCACGCCGAAATGAACTAGTGAATCCCGGCAGAAATCCTGGTACAGTTCCTTCCAGAGGTAGCATAGCCGGATTTCTGTCGTGGTATTCACGCCGAAATGAACTAGTGAATCCCGGCAGAAATCCTGGTACAGTTCCTTCCAGAGGTAGCATAGCCGGATTTCTGTCGTGGTATTCACGCCGAAATGAACGAGAGATGGAGAAAAGAGAGGTACTCAGTGATCGATCGTCTGCTGATCCTGTTGTTTTTCGTCGTGATTCTACTGTCCCTTCTCACGCTCTGGAGATTGATTCAACGTCGTCAGATCCGCCGTCTTGCTGCCGGCGATCTACCCATGACTCTCTTGAACCGGCTGGACGGTCAACGACAAGGGCTTCTCTATTTTACAGCTGATCATTGCGCCCAATGCCGCTTTCAGCAGGCACCGATATTGGAGAACCTGGCCGCCATCGGCAATGTCCAGGTGCTCACCATCGACGCCGTGGCTGAATCTGAGTTGGCGCGCCATTTCGGTGTGATGACCGTACCCACCACAGTGATATTGGATCATAGCCGGAGGGCGAAAGCGGTCAATCACGGATTGGCGACTCTGCCCCGGCTCAAGGAACAGGTTGGCCACACTGCTGTCTGAGTACGCCACCTCGTTGTAGTCCGCTTCACCTTCCGGAAGGAGTGCCGTCACTGTTGGGGGGCATGGCCGAATACGGTATAATTCGGCCATGGTTCAGAAATCCTGTCGCCGACTTATGGAGGAGTTGCGGGTCTCCCAAATAGAAGTCAGCGCACTTCTTACCTCAATGGCCGATGTACAAGACTGGCAGCGAGAACCGGCCGAGTGGTCGTTCCGGTTCATCGCTGCCGATTTGGTTACGGTCGAACGCGAATGCCATTTTTACCGCATCGTGCGCATTGCTTCAGGTGAACGTCCTCACTTCGAATGCTATTCCCGTTCCGATCTGAACTTAGATTGCCACGATCTACGCGACTCACTGTCCGAATGGAGAGATGCACGCGATAGCTTATTGCACTTCGTCGAATCTCTACCGCTGGAAAAGCTGGAAGTCGCGGGCGTGCAGGCGGATATCGGCGATATCACCATCCTCGATATACTTCAACTACTGCTGGACCAAGATCGAGGAAATGCGCGCCACATTCGTCAGCTTATCGAGGATTACTACGAAGAGCTTCTACACCCCGCGTATTGATATGGGAACTTATGTTTGAACTTGCCTTTCTGGGAACATCCGCGTCGGCGCCGTCAGTGCAGCGGGGACTTTCATCGGCCGTCGTCATGCGCGATGAGCACCGCTTTATGATCGACTGTGGCGAAGGCAGCCAACGACAGCTCTTGCGCAGTGGGCTCGGTTTTCGCCGCCTGGATAAAATCCTGTTGACGCATGGCCATCTTGACCACATCTTGGGACTCGGCGGACTGGCCAGTACGCTCGGTCGATGGGAGGCGCTGGACGAACTAAATATCTTTGCCGGTGCCCCGGCGTTGACGCGTATTCAGGCTTTGATGGAGGTCGTTTTTGGGGCAAACCAGATCCCCAATGTGGGCATCAAGCTAAACCTGCTGGAACAAGGCGTGCTTTTTGAAGACGCCGGCTTTCGCCTGACAGTCTTTCCGGTCCGCCATCGTGGAGACGGCTGTTTCGGATTCAGTTTTGAGGAAAAGAGCCGCCGTCCTTTTCTGCCGAAAAAGGCGGAAGCACTCGGGATTCCACAGGGGCCTGTACGCCGGGAACTCTCTCGGGGAAATGCGGTCACGCTGGTCGACGGGCGGCTCATCGAGCCGGACGCTGTCTTGGGTACCGAGCAACGCGGGGCCAAGCTCTGCTTCGTGGGTGACGTGAGCCATACCGGCCCGTTGCATAAATTTGTAGAGGGAGCGGATCTGTTGGTGGTGGAAGCAACCTATCTGGACGAAGATCGAGATCTGGCCAAAAACCATGGCCATATCACCGCCAAGGCGGCTGCCCGTCTGGCCGAAAAGTCCGGTGTACGCCATCTGGTTTTACACCACATCAGCCGTCGCTACCGTCCCCAGACCATTCTCACTGAAGCACAAGCGACGTTCCCGGACACTCACCTCGCCGCCGATTTTGACCTCTTCCAGGTTACGCGGGACAAACCGGTGCGCAAGTCAAACCTGCGGTATGATCGCAAAAAGGATTGAACGGTCACTACACCCAACCGCTAGTGCAATTCGGCGTGCAGACCACGACAGGAATCCGGCCGGCCGCTCTACCAATGGTGACAACTGTACAAGGATTTCTGCCGGGATTCACTAGCTAGTTTCTGGTGCGAAACGTTCGATCTGTCACACAAAGACGCCAAGACGCCAAGACGCCAAGATGCTCCAGAGGTAGAACTTGGCGTCTTGGCGTCTTTGTGTGAGTTTTGCACCGAAAACTAGCTACTGGCGCAATCGACCACCGGTCGTGCGCTCGACGGATTGGATGATCTTGTCGCGCAACTTTCCCACCTCTTTGTCGCTGAGGCTGCGGTCCGGGCTCTGGTAGGTAAGCGCAAAGGCCAATGACTTATGGCCGTCCGAGATCGATTCACCCCGATAGATGTCGAAAAGCGCCACCTCCACCGATCGCGCGCCGCCGCTCGCTTCAATTGTCTGCTGCACCTGGCGTGCGGTGACCCCTTCGTTGACCTCAAAAGCAAGATCCTCGACCACCGGCGGGTAGTTGCTGATGGGCGGCATGGGCTCAAGACTCCAGTGTGGCCGCACCAGCGGTACAACGGCCAGTTCGGCCGCATTGACGCGTGTAGCCGGCAACCCATAGGCGGTTCGCACACGTGGATGAATTTCGCCCACGTGACCGATCACCTGGTCGTCGAGTACGATTTCCACGCAACGCGGGCTGTATGCATCTGTGTCAGGCGCGGCGCGGAACTCCAACGCATCGGCGCGGAAGCCCAACCGATCCAGTAGGCCTTCGATTGCGCCTTTGATGTCGAAGAAATCCATTTCTTCTTCATCCGCACCGTAGAAGTCGCCGGGTCTACGCGGCCCACTCATCAATAGACAGAGACGGCGCTCCTCACGCGGCAAGACGCCGTTGCCCTCGTCGCGTAGATAGATGCGCCCCAGCTCAAAGGTCGAGAGCCGGTTGCTGTAACGCAGGTTGCGGGCTAAGTTCTCCAACGCGCTGACGAGCATGGAACGGCGCATGGCGCGTCGCTCCGGTGTGCTCGGGTTCGTCAGCACGATGTAGGCACTCTCCACGCTCGGCGCATGCCCAGGACGAAGCTTGTTGTGATTCTCCGGTGTTGTCAGCGGGTGGTTGATGATTTCGTCCAGCCCAAAGCCGGTCAGGATGTCCCGTATCTTTTGCTCGGTTTCCAGCACTTCGTTGCGACGCTGCGTGGGCAAGAGTGTTTCGAGCAGCGTCATGCCCACATTCTCATATCCGACCATCCGCGCCACTTCTTCGGTCAGATCGGCCGGCAGGTTGACATCCAGACGGTGCCACGGCGCGATACAACGGAAAATCGTCTCTCCCTCACTCCTGTGCAGACCAAAGCGCGCCTGCTCACCGTCATCCGGATTGACGGCATCGGTCGCTGTGACATCAAAACCCAGACGAGTGAGGCTCTTGACTACATCGTCGCGTGTCACCGGCATGCCCAGTATCCGGTGCATATCGCTCAGTGTCGTATAGGCGACCCGCTCGGGCTGGGCTACGGGGTAGGCATCGAGGATGCCCGGCACGACGCGCCCGCCGGCGTGGAGACGCATCAATTCCGCAGCGCGCCGCGCCGCGATGGGATTGAGGGTTGCAGGGACACCGCGCGCAAAGCGAAAACTGGCTTCGCTGGGGAGTCGCAATTGTTGTGCCGTGCGCCGGTTGTTGATCCCTTCGAAAGTGGCAGATTCCAGCAGGATATTGACCGTCTGGCTGCTCACTTCGCTCTCCTGCCCGCCCATCACGCCGGCAATCGCAATGGATCCGGCCGTGTCGCAGATCATCAGCATTGAGCCGTCCAGCTTGCGATCGACGTCATCCAATGTCGTAAATATTTCGCCGTCACTCGACCGTCGTACAATGATGGTGGGCGTCGCATCGCCGGCGCGTCTCGCCCTCTCCACAAGAATGTCGTAATCGAATGCGTGCAGCGGCTGACCCGTCTCCAACATGACGAAGTTCGTGATGTCCACGACATTGCTAATGGGTCGCATACCGGCGCGGATTAGATAGTCTTGCATCCACTTTGGCGATGGCCCGATCGTGACATCCATGATCAGGATCCCCGTATAGCGGTTGCAGAGATCCGGATCGTCGATCCGGACGGACGCGTAAACACCCGCTTCATCTTCGCCGTCGGTCTGCAGCTCGTCAGCCGGCAGACGGAGTGTTGCGCCGGTCAATGCCGCTACCTCGCGTGCGACGCCGACCATGCTGAGGCAGCGTGCCATGTCGGGCGTGAGATCCAATTCCAGTACATCCTCGCCGAGATATTCGCGCAGCGGAACACCCACCGGCGCATCGTCCGGCAGCAGGATGATGCCCTCATGCTCTTCGCTGAGTCCCAACTCACGTTCCGAGCAGACCATGCCTTCGGACCGTATGCCACGAATCTTGGACGGCTTCAACTTCTTGAGCGGGCGCGGTGAACGATCGCTGTAGGCATCAACCAGCATGGCGCCGGACTGTGCAAACGCGACCTTGAGCACAGGCAGTTCGCCGGCATCACGGAACTCAAAGAGATTGGGAGCGCCGGTCACGACGCGCTGCACGGCGTCGCCGCCGAAGTCGACGTCAACCAGAACGAGACGGTCTGCATCCGCGTGTGGATGCACGCCGACCACCTGCCCGACGCGGAGGGTGTCTGCATCCCACCAATCGCCGATGCGGTCGATGGAACTGACCTCCAGCCCGGCCAGCGTGAGCCGTTCCGCCAGTTCATCTGTGGATATCTCAATCTCTACATATCGTTTTAGCCATGACAGCGGGACGCGCATACCAACTCCTCACCACTTCTACAGGTTCTACAGGTTTCTTGCCTATGGTTCGCCGGCGCGGATGCTCACCATAGCGCCCATCGGGTCGATGTCACCGAATAGATTTCTCGTCAGTTTACCCAGTCAAATGGTCCGAGACCAAATCATGAGCCAGCGCGCGCCATTGACCCCAACCACGCCGATCACCGAAAAGGTTGCGCAGATCAGCTGCGGTTTGCGCCAGCTGACCCGGCAAAACAGAGCGAAACGCCGTGATTTCTTCGGTGCCGTGCGGGACGGGCTGTTCCGGTCCTGCGCGAACATGAAAGACATAGCTGGCAAAATGGGCAACCGCATCGCCGTCGACAAATCGGTATTCGATAAGACCGACGAAGCGGTGAATCCGGATTCCAAGACTCGTCTCTTCGTCTACCTCTCGGTAGAGCGCATCAACGACCGTCTCTTCCCAGTCAACGCCGCCGGACGGTAGGCGGAAAATATGCGCAGGGTAATTGGCCTTAGAATGCACCCAAATCCGGCCCAGCGGATCTTCGATGGCGAAGATAACTTCCGCGCGCCGATCACTGTCGCGGCGCCAACGATAGGAACGAATATAGTCGTCGGCCTGAATCTTGAACGAACGCCGAGCCGGCGGACCGTAACGGTCCGCCAACTCCCGTACCTCCTCCGTACTGATCATCGGACGTCGCGTCGATGTCGAGGCAACTTGCTTCGTCACGCAAGCACGCTCCTGTTGCGGAGTGCCGGGTGCTGTTGGCATCATGCCGTGCTCCGGTGGGGGAAACCCACAGTCAGGTTGGGATATTTCACCGATTGGGTTGGATGTCAACGGTGCCGCTGCTGATTGGACAGATAAAACGCATTCAATGCGGTGTGAAAAGCAGTCTACGACTGTGGGCAAAGTTGGTCAAGATTCGGCGCAGCGCAAATGGACTTAACCGGCAGATCTGCGCTGTCGAATCTGAAGAAGAATGCCGGCAATGGCCAAGGCCATAATGGTGCACCATGACATCCAACGCCCTACGGTGCGCGGGAGCGTGTCACCGTAGCTGAGTCGAATGTAGCCGTCACCGGTCGGTACGGGCACCGTCATCCGTCCGAGGACACCTTCTTTTTCCGGCACGATCCGGAGCTCGCGAACCGGTTCGCCACCCTCGCCGTCGAGAAGGAACGCGCGCCAGCCCGGATAGTAAAATTGGTTGAAGATTAGCGCTTTCTCGCCGCCGGTCTGGTTGTAGAAATAGACTTCTTCCGACAGCGTGTCATGGGCAATTGAATCAGCGGCGAAACGCTCGTAGTCAAAGACGCCGTAGTCCAGCTTCGTTTCGACCGGTAAGACCGGTCCGCCTTCTTCGTCCTGTGTCAAGTAGTAATCGGCCATGGGACTCCAGGTCGGTATCTCTGTAACCCAGGCAGTGCTACCGGTCATCTCGTCGGACGAACGCTGAAATCGCATGAGTCCGGCCAGATTTACAGGCCCTTCGGCGGGTTCCACAATTTCGATGCGCAACAAGGGGTAGCTGGCGACGATGACAACGACGGCGATGGCCAACACCGGCAACGGTAGAGCGCGCCGCGCGTCCTGATACGCGACCTCGGGCAACAGGATCAGACCGGAAAGAACACTAAGACAGAGCGCGCTGATGCTAAACCAACGCCACGGAAACTGTGCGTAGCCGAGAATCGCGCCGACCACAGGCAGTTCCCACAACACGTTGCCCCAAACCGTCCCGACCAATGTCGCTACGACGGTGCCGGTGCAAAAGACGGCGATCTCCCAACGACGCCGTCCACTTGCGCGCCAAGCCAAAGTCACGCCGAGCACCGCGAAGAATAGCGCTGCCAGGCCCAATTGATAACCGATGGGATCGTCCGGGCCGGGCCGGCTGATGCCGAAGCCCCATCGTGGGCTGAACAATTGAAAAAAGTAGACGAAATTCCCCCGATAATCGTAGCGACCATCAAACCATTGGTCGACCCGCACATATTGCCGCTCCAGGACCATCGGCATCCAGAAGACGGCACTCAAGCCGAGGCCGGCCAGGATACCCAGTGCTGCCGGCAGTGCGCTGCGGAGCCGGAGACGGAGACGTGAGCCGATTGGCGAGTTCAAGCCGTCAGCCGACATGGAACCACCGTAGACCAATAGGACGACCAACATATACAGACCCAGCAGCGGCGTAAAGAGCACAATGACAAGGTTGCTGGTCAGCATCAGACCGGCATAGCTGACCGCGAGCCCCACCACCCACCGATAGGCTGGTTTCACCATGGCTTGCCGTGCAGCCCACAGGCAGAGCGGCATCCACAGAAAGGCCATGCTCTCGGCCAGGTTGGCGCGTACATACAGGTTGAGCAGGTGATAGGGAATGTAGACATAGGTCAGCGCAGCGATCAGTGCGGCATGGCGACCAAGCCAACTGCGAACATACGCGTACATGGCTCCGGCACTGCCGGCAATGCTAAAGACGAAGACCGCCTTTACTGCCCCCGTGTAGGTGAATCCGAAAAAGTGGAGCAGTATCTCCGCCAGGAAGTGGCTAAATGGACCATAGATGTTAAAAAAGGGGTAGCCGTACCCGAACGCGAAATCAGGGCTCCAGCGCGGCCACCAGACCCCGTCCTGAACCACGCGATCGAATTCGAACAAGAAATAGACGTGATGGCGAGCATCGTTGGCGCCCCAAAAATATCCGGGCAGGAAGAATGGCGCCATGGCAAAGATACTGAGCGCAATCGACAGCCAGAACAGCGCATCACGCCAGAGTGGTGGCAGTCTGTATGCACCGTCTTGTTGCGACAACAGCGCCGCTTTAGCGGCCATAGAACACCATCTTGTCGCTGATGCCGCCGTTGACCGGCAAGCGACTGCCGTCTCGCCAGTCGTAGAATCCGAAGTAGTAGGTGAAGGGATGCTGAGCTGTATCGGACATTGGTGGAGGCAGGTTGAGCCGATAGCTCGTGCTAAATATTTGCCCCGGCTGCCATGTCGTCGCCGGTCGTGCTTCATCCAGCGGCGGTGTGTCCAATTGGGCGACGACGTCGACAGTGTTGCCTGCCTCGCCATCGGCCTCGATGACGGCCTGGAAGAAAACGTTATAGTCGAAGGTCAACGGTTGCAGTGCCTGCCAGGTGATCGCCAGCGTAGCTGATCCGTCGACAGCCTCGGTTAGGTTCGCATCCAGAACCGCAATGTTGTTGTGGCTGCCGAACATGGAGACCGGACGATCGGGCGGCGTCACCTGGGTGAAATCGGCCTTCAGCGTCGGATAACCGGCTAAAAGCACGACCGCAACGAGCACTGCCCATAGCGGTGCGCGCCGCAGTGATTCGTTCATATGGGCCAGGGAGCCGGCGGCAGCTGCCAGCAGAGGAGCAGCCAGCAAGAGAATCTGCCATGGATAGGTGAGCAGACGCTCCGCCCCGGTGAGTCGCCATATGGGCTGGGCAACATTTAGACTCAGTGAGACCAGAACGAAGGATGCCCCAAAGACAAACCATAGGAATGCGCCGCTCGAACCGATTGCCGAACCGTCCGCTCGTCCGCGACGCCACAACCAGAATGACATGATGCCCAGTAGAACGGCAGCGGCCCCGATCTGAAACGGATACCGATCTTGCCAACCGGGAATGCTGGACGCTGTTTCCCATCCCGTACTGAAGAGTTGGGGCAAAAAGAGATAATGTTCATCGAAGACGACGGGCGATGCCGCCAGGAAGTCGAACTGCGGGATCAGGCTGACAAACCCGGCAGCACCGGCAACGCCGACGACCAGAGCGGTCAATCGATGTCGTTCCGCCAGGAGCGCATAGGAGAGCAATAGCAACGTCGCCGGCAACGCGAGACCGGCCTGTGACCGCCACATCCAGATCACGGCGATCACCAGTAGACCAGCAATCGCGGGAGACTCGCCACTGGCATACGCTGCGGCTGCAGCCAAGGCCAGTGAGAGCAGCGTCACAATCATGGCGTCACCGGCGCTACCGCGTATATAGGTTGTCGAAAGTACGATGGGTAGGAACAGGTAGGTGATGCCCGCTAGCCCGGCAGTACGGTCGTCAAAGCGGGGGCGCAGCCATGCATAGATGGCCAGACCTCCCAGCATCAGACTAACCGCAAAGTGGAAGCGGACCGCGGCCACCGGCGAAAAGCCAAACAGCAACAAAGGTTGGGACAGGAGAAAAGTGGCGCTACCGGTTCCATTCCAGACATCGGCGTTCGTGGCAACGCCCGCAAGTGAACTGGACGAAGCAACGTTAAATACCGGAACGAAACCATCCAATGCCTGCCAATATCCAGGGTAGGTTGCCGGCGCCCAGGCAAAAACACCGAGCAGAAGCACCGCCCAAAATCCGGCGCGCACGCCCCGTTCATCCGCGAAATTCATGCTGGAAATTATAGCACGACGCGCGAAATTGGGCTGAATCGTCTCGCTTCAATCCTCAATCCAGATCAAAATCAGCATCTTGATCTTCGCCTACTGCAACACCGTCGACGGGTTCGATGCGTCCGTAGTCAAGGATGATGCCGCCACCCTCGGCACCGCCTGGCTCGCTGGATCTGCGTACGTGGCTACGTTTGATGCGTTCACCATGTTGCGCAAGCAGTTCCAATTCATTGAGGGTCAAGCCGTACCGGTTGGTCGGGTGGTTGAGCGTTTTGACCAGATCTAATGTAACGATGCGTGCCAATTCAGTGGACGATCGAAAAACCGACCAGACCAGCGGCGCCCTGTGCAGAAACTCAGCCGCAGCAGGCGACCGACTGACAACGTTTTTGAGCGGCATTACGGATCGCTCCAACTGCCAGGCCAGGTGCCACTCCGCTCCAGCCGGTGCAGTGATGTCCCGACCCATCAAAAAATAAAAGCGGTCTACGTTGGCGATCAGTTCGTAGATATCGTCATATTTGGCGCCGCCGACCGCTGTGCGCCGAATTTCCATGCGAATCTGCACCGGCAAATCGGCGACAGCGCGTCCGATGATTGCCCGCTCGGGTTCTAGATCGTTTGTCGCACTCACAAAGAGGCGCAGTATTTCAGCCATGAGTTCGATCCAGCCTATCGTTTGAGTGAACAGTCGTTCAAATTGTCAGTGACTCGGTCCAGTCTGTCGGCGAAGTCGCCCACAAGCAGCGTCACTTCGTCTGCCTGCTCGACCATCGCCATGTGCCCGGCCCCCGCGATCAAATGCAGTTCGCCATACGGCAGCCGGACCGCCAAAAATTCGCTAAATTTTGGGGGCGTGAGGCGATCTTCGGCTCCGCAGACGACCAAGGTCGGGAGGGTGATGCGTCCGATACGATCAGCGACATCGAACGCGTTACAGGCGACGAAGTCTCCGTAGACCAACTTCGGAGGCATGGACTGCAAGTGTCGCGAATAGTCTAGTACCAGCCCGGGATCGGTTCCTCTTCCATACGCCCAGGTCGCTATCCGTGCGGCAGCGGCTAGATAGTCGACCCGTAGGGCATTCAGCAGACTTGCTGCCACCGGCAACCGTACACCGGTACCCAACAGCCCCAAACCGACCAGACGGTCCGCAAGCGACAGCGCCACGGTCAGTACGATTGCGCCGCCCATGGAATGCCCCAACATGATGACCCGTTCAAGGTCCAAAACGTTCAGCCATTCGACAATACCTGCGGCATAGACACCGATATCGTTCGAGCCGTTGCCTGGGGATGCGCCGTGTCCCGGCAAATCCAGCGCGAAGATCGGCCGCCCAGGAAGTGTCCGCAACATAGCCGGCCATTGGGTCAAGACGCCGCCCGCACCGTGAATGAGAACCAGCGGAGTGCCCGGCTCCGCCAAGCCATGGCTGCTGTAATGGAGTGGATATCCGGCAACTTCAACTGTGGTCATGCCGGCTCCGCATTCGTGGTTTCCGACGTTCCCGTCGCGCGTTAACGGTGCAACGCTTCTTGATACTTGTTTTCACTATGCATGTTGGCTTTCAGTGCGCGCAGATCGGCATCGACCATGAGACGCACGAGTTGCTTGAAGTCAACCGTGGGTGCCCAGCCCAGCTTACTACCGGCCTTGCTCGGGTCGCCCACCAAGAGGTCCACTTCCGCTGGGCGATAGAACTTGGGATCCTGCACCACATAGTCGCGCCAGTCCATATCCAGATATCCAAATGCTTCTTCGACAAATTCCTGCACGCTGTGTGTTTCACCAGTGGCGACCACATAGTCGTCCGGCGTCTCCTGCTGCAGCATGAGCCACATCGCGCGGACATAGTCGCGTGCGTAGCCCCAATCGCGGCGCGACTGCAGATTGCCCAAGCGCAACTCGTCCGCCAATTCGAGCTTGATGCGCGAAACGCCGTAGGTGATCTTATGGGTCACGAATTCCAGGCCGCTGGCGCGGTGATTCATGGTTGAACAGGATACCTGAACAGCCGAATATGTCGTAGCTTTCGCGATAGTTGACGGTAATCCAATGTCCGTAGACTTTGGCGACACCATACGGGCTACGCGGGTAGAGCGGTGTGCTCTCACGTTGGGGAACTTCGACGACTTTACCGAACATCTCGCTGCTGCTGGCCTGGTAAAAGCGGATTGCCGGATCGACGATACGGATCGCCTCCAACATGCGTGTGACGCCCAGTGCGGTAAACTCTCCGGTCAACACCGGCTGAGTGAAACTGGTCGGCACAAAGCTCTGTGCAGCCAGGTTGTACACCTCTTCCGGTTTGAATTCCTGCAAAATAGCGATGAGGCTCATCTGATCAAGTAGGTCGCCCTGGGCAATCTCGATCCGATCCTGAATGTGTTTGATCCGGTCAAAATTGATGGTGCTGGTTCGTCGCACCATGCCGACAACGGTATAGCCTTTGTCGAGCAACAGTTCGGCTAAATAGCTGCCGTCCTGACCGGTTACGCCCGTGATTAGTGCCGTTGGCATTGACTCCTCCCTAACCGCTCAAGATGAGCGTTTCTTCGCGCGTTGGCTCGCGGTCTCCGAGCGTTGACTTTTCTGAATACCGTCGCTGAATGCCGGGTTTCGCCCCTGCTCACTGCGCCAACTCTCCAGCAAATCGCGTAGGGATTGCTCAACCGGGATCTCGGGTTGCCATCCGGTTGCAGCCACCAAGTGCCGGTTGTCACAGACGCTGATCGGCACATCGCTGGGACGTAGCCGAGCAGGATCGATTTCGACGCGAACATCCACCAAGGAGAGACTCAACAGCGTATCCAGCAGCCAACGGATGGAGCGGGCAGTACCACTGCCCACATTATAGCAGGAGCCTACTTCACCATTTAGCGCGGCCAGCCAATAAGCACGAACGATGTCGCGTACATCGGTGAAATCACGTTGTGCATCAAGATTGCCGACGCGCACGACCGGTTGATGCTGCCGGCTTTCAATTTCAGCGATCTGGCGTGCAAAGGCACTAGCGGCAAAGTCGTCGGCCTGATCGGGACCGATATGGTTGAAGCTGCGCATTCGAATCGTCGGTAGTTGATGGCTGTTCCAATATTGGAGTGCCATCATATCCTGGGCCACTTTGCTGACGCCATAGGGGCTATTGGGCCGGAATGCTGTCTCCTCACAGATAGGAATGTCATTTGGTTGAACAAGTCCGTATACTTCGTTTGAAGTGACGACAACCGTTCGGCAGTCCGGTTTCCGGCGTCTCAGTGCTTCGAGCAAGTTGAGCTGACACTGCAAGTTCAATTCGTATGTCGTCCAAGGCTGCTCCCAACTTCCTCCTACATCACTCCAGGCAGCGAGGTGGAGTGTAATGTCCGGCTGCGTCTCCTGAATGAGATCGAAAACCCAGAGCGAGTTGCGCAGATCGCCCCGATGTAGCACAAGTCGGTCGCGCAAATGCTGAATGCGCCGGTCATGTCGATGAATCACGCCGTGGACACTCAAACCGGGTTGGCGCACGAGATAATCGGCAAGATGGCTGCCGGCAAATCCGGCAATGCCGGTAATGAGTACACGCAAGAGGACGGCCCCACAGTCGCGGTTGGCATCCGAACCCAGAAAACAGGTTTTGTGTAGAACATGCCCAGTATAGTCGATCGGTCGGACCGAACCCAAACCTGGGAGCGATATGGCTGGGATCTGGCGCGACGAAAACGTGCCGGACACCATACTGAAAAAGGGTACACCTCATTTTCCGGAGCGCTAGTCGGGAGCACGAAACGAATCTCCCTGAGGAAGCCCCAGAATGTGGTATGCATCCACCGAAAAATGTGGAGGTGCAAGCCACAAAGTTTGATGTTAAACTCCGGACATGTCTGGTGATGAAATATGTGTCGAGCAGGGATTTGATGCACCGGCACGGTCAAAACAGCGCCGACAACATGCCACGAGCGAAGCTACCGACATTGCGCAAGCCGGCACGAGTAGGATGGAGTGCAAGACAATGAGTAGGGTATGTCCTTCAGAAAAGGAGCGCGTTTCATGAGTACTCAAACCAACAACACCGGCGAACCGAAGGCGCCGGCACTTGCATCGATGGTTGCGCCCGTGGATACTCCGGCGCCGATCCCTGCGCCGAACCTCCAGAAGCAACATCCGGAACTTTACGATGCCTGGGTTCGACACATTCAGAGCGGATATGAGAACAACGACCAGGTATTCCAGCGCATCCTGGATGCATTTATGCGCTCCCACAATTCGACTGTCGTCATGTACTGGTTGCTCTTTGCTATCGGCATCGGCTTCTTTGTAACCGCGGTGGCACTGGCGCTCTTGCAGGGTTCGCCGGGCGCCGGCGCACTCTTCGGCGGCTTGAGCATTGCCGCCTTTCTTTCCTACTTCGTCAGCCGTCCGACCCAGGCCGTTGAAGAGAACCTGCAATACATCACCTGGCTCGGCATCATCTACAACAGCTATTGGACGCGACTGGCCTGGTCGTTTGACGAAGAGACCGCGCAAGGGGCACTGGATCAAGCGACCAAGGATGCCGTCAGCCAACTCAATGCCCTTATCGACAAACACGCTACCTCGGTACACGGCCGGCCGGATGTCAAGCAGCAGGTTTCCGGACCTGAACGGTAGTATGTCGTCGAAGCCGGATGCATAGGGTGGAACCGGCTTGGCGTGATCATAAACGCACCAAAAGGGGACGGAACCATATGGTTCCGTCCCCTTTTGGTGCGGCGATCCTGCCGTCAGAGTCCCGAGTTACATCTTGCTATCTGCTTGTCAGCCGATTGAGAAACGTGATCTTCACCCGGCCCATGATGTGATCTGCTGGAATCGGTCCGTGATGGCGCGAGTCATAACTATCTGTGCGGTTGTCGCCGAGGATGAAATACTCGTCTTCGCCTAATTCCATGATCTTGACGTCTGTAGCCGATTCGTCGGCGGCCAGATACGGTTCATCTAGTGAAGCGCCGTTGACAAACACAATCCCATGGGCAAGCAGCACTGTGTCTCCGGGCAGACCGACGATTCGCTTGAAATGGGTGTCGCCGTTGTCAAGCTGGTAGATTACAGGATCGCCGCGCGTGATCGTGCCGGTCGGTACCGGAATCGATGTGATCATTTGACCGGCATTGTACGCGGGTGCCATCGCGTCGCCGACAACTTCGTACACTTTTCCCGCACAGCTGGAAAGAAGCAGCAGGGTAGTCAGAATCAAGACCGTTACACCGGTCAATCGGGCTGCAATGTGTTGCATGAAGTAGACCTCGTTGGATCGGAGCGTCGACTCTTGGTGAACGTCCGGAAACAAGCTACCGAGTAGAAACTCCCGGAGATGATCAGCAGCTCTCCGGTAATTGAAAAGGCGCCGGCCATATCCCGGAAGTTGTACTCTGACAAACGCATAGTTCCAGGACATGGAAGCGACAAACCGCCACCGATCACCGCTACCCGACATGAAATCGCGTACAGGCGTCAGCAAACGGTGTCGTCGACCGGATTCTGTAACGTTATAGAGTGCTGAAGAGTCTCTCGGCGTTCGGTCTGCTTGTGTGCGCTATTTGTTCGATTCTGCTGCGAATGCCGCACGATGCTCCGTATGGCGCTTGCTCTGCGGGCGATGTTGTTCAAAAAGCCAATCGGATCAGCGGCGGCACAGCGCCAATGTTGTCGAATAGAGTGTTACACCTTAAAGATAACTGACTAACGTTACATAAACGTTATAATTCGGACCTCCGCGTCGGACCTACCAGCTCCCCATCACGTAAGGAAGCGCACGCAAACCGGCGACGGCACGGTCGTCGAGGCGATCTCGCGCAAGCTTCCCGTTTCCAAGTCCAGCGCAAACGTGATGACACTATTGCTGTCCTGGTTCGCAGCAAGGAGGAAGTCCCCTTCGGGGCTAAGCGCGAAATTGCGCGGTGTACGCCCGCCGGTTGAAAAGTGGTCCACGAGCGTTAAGCCACCGGATGTGTCGTCAACTGAAAAACATGCGATGCTATCATGGCCCCTGTTGGAACCGTAAACAAAGTGCCCATTCGGATGCACGTGAATGTCTGCACAGGTCGTGTTGCCTCGATAGCTGGGAGGTAGAGTGGATACCGTATCCACGGGCGTCAGTGCACCGGTCTCTGCGGTATAGGCCAAGGCTGTAATCGTTGAATCCAGTTCATTGATGACGAAAACCAAGCGTCCATTGGGATGAAAGTCAATATGACGCGGACCGGCCCCCGGTTGCACAGTTGTCGACGCCGCCGGTACAAATTGCAGCAAGCCCTGAATCAGATCCAGTCTGTAGACGCGTAGTTCATCCGTGCCGAGGTCGGCCGCGACGGCAAAACGATTGTCGGGTGCCACGTTGATCGAATGCCGCGTGAGGTCCCTCCTGACGTTTTGCATTGGGACCGGAGCCCTCATGCTGCACCCGGTGGCTCATGGGGCCAAGCGAACCATCTTCACGAACCGGGAACATGGCGACGGTTCCGGAACCGTAGTTGGCAACCAAGAGCCATCGACCGGTTGCATCGACCTGAAGATGGCATGGAGCTATACCGCCACTGGCAACGCGGTTGATCGGGACCAGTTCGCCCTCCGGGCCAACAGTATAGGCTGAGAGGTATCCGGTCGGCGCGCCTTCATACTCGCCGACTTCACCGGCCGCAAACAGCCGGCGGCCCGCAGAGTCGATCGCCAGAAACGACGGGTTCTCGACGCCTGCAGCTGTATGCAGATGTGTGAGCTCGCCGGTCGTTCCATTCAGCTCATAGTGATAGATGCCTTTGGCCAGACCTTCGACATGTGGTTCATTTTTTGTATAGGTGCCGATATAAAGCTGTTGCGTTGCCACAGTGTTGTTCTCCCTTTATCTGTGCAGTCAGTCCGGATAAACGAAATCAAGCGATCAGAAACCGTTTGAGGGTCATGGGCAAGCGCAACCTGTGTTCGCGCCGCAAGATATTCGGGCCATGACCAACCGTGCTCGACAGCAATGCACCGGCATACTTCGGCGCCGAGTTCCGCTGCGACTTCCCTAGTTCTGGCCTTTTCTGTGGTTTTGTATTTCTGCTGTCACTACAACGAATTCAGACGGCAACGAATTGTATTATGGGCGACCAGGTTCGGCGGCTACCGGACAATGATCGCCGAAAACGAGAGCAATCATTCGTTCCTGTCTGAATTCGTTGTAGTGATCTGTAACAACCACAGAAAACACCAGAACAAGCGACTTCCATGGCACTGTATAGGGTCTCGGCTGTCGGACCAGCAACTGTAATTCACCGGTTCATCCGGCAGTGTGGTTACGTCACCCAAAGGGTTGGAAGCGCCAATTTGCCTCCGCTACACTGGTCACAAGGCAGTGTAGCGGAAGCCATAATCGGCTGTCAACCGGAGCGTTGATGTTGGGTCCATACCACATTTGGGGGGCTTCTCTGGGAAAGGCGACGTGGTCCTTCTGTTTGCCGCCCCCAAAATGGGTGCACCCGTTGATGTTGGGTTAATGTGCAGTGTAGACCCCATATTAGAGCGTAACCGAACGTACTGGAATCCGGTCGCCGCTATGCCGCTCTGAAGATAGGACGTCCCCATTCGTGGAAAGTTTGCCGCGCAGAAAAGAAAAGGACTCACCCGTCCGAAGTGAGTCCTTTTCCCCCATGAAGGTGATTTGGAAAGGAAGATGTGATATCGAATTTGAGGGCCTAACGCGGACCTGCTTCCGGAATGGATTCTTTTGGAATGGTCACCAGGCCAAGCACACGTATAGCGATCGAAGCTACGGCAGGCAACGCGACATTGTCGAAAAACTCTATGGACAGGTCCGGCAGCCACATGATCTTGAAGTGCTGATGTGATTGTAACGCTCGAATATTACAGCGTCTATTTCACGACGAAGATGCGGTTGAGGTAAGAACAGACCAACTAAGACCGTCTACTACTGTATATGCCGGTTGGATGAATGTGAGCTCGACCGGATTCTTCCGGGCCATGGTATGGGAATGCCATGTGGGGTTGTCGACGCACAAATCGCGTGCACGCTGTTGAAGCAAGCGGGTTTTTGCTATAATGGCTGCGACTGACGACGTTCGACATCGTCAATTGCGCTTCAACTGCCACCCACATGAGAACCATGATCGAACGCACGAATGAAGATTGGCTGGAAGAGTTGAGAGAACCACCGGATCCGGCGGCCCTGGAGGATTTGCGTTCCATCCTGCTGCGGGGGTTGCGGGCCACGCTCAGCAACCGAAGCGATATTCGACAGGCCGATATCGAAGATTTTGTGCAGGATGCCCTCCTGAAAATATTGGGTGCGCTGGAAGGTTTTCGCGGAGAAAGTCGGTTTACGACTTGGTCTCAAAAGATCACGGTGCGCGTTGCGCTGACGGAACTGCGCCGCAAGCGCTGGCGCGATTGGTCGTTGGATGGGATGCTGGAAAGTGACCAACAGGGAAACAGATCTGACTACACACCGGCCCTATTGGCGGATAACGTCGCCGGTCCGGAACAGCAGGCCATTCGCCAGGCTATGATGGGCGTCGTTCAGCGTACAATTGCGGAAAAACTGACCGAGCGGCAACGAACCGCGATGATGGCAGTCATGGTCCACGGCGTGCCACTGGAAGAGGTGGCCGAGCGGATGGGCGCCAACCGCAACGCTCTATATAAACTGCTCCACGATGCCCGCCGGAAACTGAAGCGCGAGTTGAGTGCGTCCGGCTTGAGCAGCGAAGAGATTTTGGGTGCATTTGAATAGTGAGAAGAAAATGGTGAATTGGTTTCAAAATCTATTGAAAACGTTCAAGATCCGCACCCGCGACCAAGATGGACCGGCGCCGGACATTGGGAGCGGTCCTCCGCTGGACGCTGCCCTGCTGGAAGAAATGGTCAAAGCCGCTGTCAACACCCACGATGATGAACTGGACTGCGATCAATGTTTCGATCAGTTAGATGCATTCGTAGAACTGTACATTCAGGGCAAACCGGCCAAAGAGGCGTTGCCGCTGGTCGACGATCATCTGCAACGCTGCAAGGACTGTCGCGAAGAGTTCGAGGCGTTACGCACGGCCCTGAGGGCAATGGCCTAATGACTCACTACAGACACCTGATCGCGGTTCAGAACAGACGCGACGAACTTGATGTTTCTGAGTAGATAGGATCAAGCGAGATGGACGCTACATTTGCTTCACTGGATGGATTCGAGCCCACACGCCGGACGCTTCATGCCTACAGCCGTGTAATTGGCGCCGTGCCGCGCAGATACGCACCGAGCCATCCAAAGTGGTGGCATATCAGCCTGCCGCGTCGCTCCGGATGAACTCAGAACCGCGTCGATCCCATTGCCGGACGGCAACACTCTGAAGCTCAAGCTGGATCTCCAGCGCCACGTAGTCGTGGTGGCGACGAGCTCCGGCGTGCGGCAAGAGTTTCCGATGACGGATGGTCTGTCGGGCCGATCAGATGGCTGACCGTCTGCATGCTGCTGTCGCGCAATTTGGATTGCCTCCCGAGTACGATGCCGGCAAGTATGCAGATGACAACGCGACCGTCTACGACATAGATGCCGCGGAGAGATTTCTTAATACCTTGGTCGTGATCGACGGTATTTTTGAAGATCATCGGGCAGCGCTCGAAGGCGAGTGCAGTCCGGTGCAACTATGGCCGCACGGCTTCGATCTTGCCTTTGAGTGGTTCGGGACGCGCCAGGTTCAACATGAAGAGAACGGACGCATGGAAACCTATCCGTCGCAGTTAAACCTGGGTTTTTACCCCGGCAATGAGGAAAACGAAGCCTACTTCTACTCGAATCCCTTTCCGTTTGACGAAGCTGCACTGACCAGCCATGCATTGCCAGCCGCACACGTTGGTTCACCGAAGGCTGGCAGGGTTCTTACTTTCCCTATGCCGAGTTGGCCGGCAGGAGCGATGCGGCAACACGCCTCCGAGAATTTGCCCGGCGCGTCTATGCGATTGCTGCGCCCACACTTTCGGCATAACTCCACGCCGTTTGGTCCTCCTATGATCCCAAGGCGTCAAGAGCCTGGCGTCTGCGTTCTCTGGCCTGTTTTTCTGCCCAGATAATGGCTGGTGTCGCGCGCTCGGTGCACTCCACGCTCGTCAATGGACAACGCTCACATGTCTCGTTGATCACTGCAGACGGAATGGCCGGATCCTCGAGAAACTGGATGACCTCTCGCGCTGTCTCATCAACCTGGAAACCAATAATTGCGCTGCTGTTTAGCGCCGGCGCGAGTGCCAGCGACCGCGCAAAGCCAAAACAGAGAAACGTATGGCGTGGCACCAGAAAACCGGACATCTGTACGCCGACATGTGGTGTGCTGCTCGATGTAGGATGCCCGTTGGAGAGGTCGTTGACTTGCTGCTGCTCCAGCTCACGCAACAGGCGAATGACCAGCCAGCGACGACAGTAATGTTCGTCTAGCGCCAACCCGCTGGGCATCAGCAGCCGATTCATGTTCAGACGTTTGACCAGCTTGAGTTGATTCGCGCGTCCCTGTACACGTAAGAAATGCAGTTTCAGCCCGAAAAACGCAGCGCCAATTCGGTGATCCGGTAGAGCAACATCTCGGGTGTAACATCGTGTAGGGCGAGAATGTCCAGCAGGCGCTGGGGTTGCCATGTCGGTTCGGCGAAAAACTCGCCCAGATCCGACAGCATCTGCACCTGGGGCATCAGCAATGCTCCCGCAAAGTAGGAGGCCTGAAAATCGTTGAGCGCTTGTTGGAAGGAGAGAACTCGGTCCGGAGACGACGTGACAGTTCTCTCTTTCAGGTCGAGATAACGGTAGCCCAATTCGCGCGCCAACAGAAATTTTATCTGGTTCTTGGCCAGAGCATCGTTGACCAGCAATCGCGGCCGCTTGCCCTCCACGTAAACGGACCGATACCGGCCCAACTCAGGATGATCGGCCAGCATTTCCCAGTCAAGCTCATAGCCATATCGATCGCTCAGAATCTCCTGCAAACGGTCTAACCCGATCGGCCGCTGGTCAGAAAGGCGATGTTCGACAGCGAACTCGACCGCGGCATCTTCCAACGCTTCAAAGTAGTTGTTCTGCAACTCCTGATAGGAGCGCAATGCAGCCCACAGGAACTGCTCTTCGCGCAGGTCGTGCTGCCGGCCGATCTCAACCACAGCGTGGAGCAAGGCGCTGGCTTTGTCCGGCGCCTTTGTCAGCAGTGTGACGAGGTCGCTGATCTGCAAGCCGAACGTGTCGAACGGAAATTGCTGCAGGAGCGAGGATGACAAAGCCGTCTCGAGATAGTTGAGTGTCGGTGGTAAGGTGATGGACACGAGTTCATCGTATGTCGTGTCCAACTCCGCAGCCATACGCATAATTTTGTCGGCACGCGGATACTTGCGCCCCTTTTCGACTTCCGTCAGATACGAAGCAGAGATTTCGCAACGCTGCGCCAGTCCGGTCGATGTCAATCCGGCCTTGATTCCGCCGCGACGCACCTTCATCCCGAAGATAACATTGACAAGCTGTGTCTGCATGGCGGATCTGGAACCTCGATCATCCAAAATAATCGTGAATCCCGGCAGGGATAATCAGACAGATAGATAGTCATTGCCGGCGCAGAGACGGCAAAATAGCCGCGGCCCGATTTGCGCCGGATTCTACTCGCACCTGACATTGCTTGCATTGTAGCACTGTTTGCCTCGGGCGGATCGATTTTTGACAGCACACTATCCCACAAGTAAGATAATCCACACTTTTAGCGAATATTCGCTAAAAGTGTGGATTATCCGAATCGCGGGTTCTTTCTATTCGTGCAACTGTCTGACAACTCCCTGTTGCTAAACTGTTGTCTGTGGCGCCCCGACGGAAGTTCATGCGCGAGGCACCGCGCACGTCTCTACGGCCACCCGCTTCAACCTGCAAGTTCTCAATTTTCCGGCGTCCAAAGACCCATTGTTCGATCCTTCGTCCGTCCAAATTTCTATATCCACTTTTCGAGGAGTTAGGCATGTACGAACAAGATCTTGCGGCACAACTGACTGAAGAATGGCGCACATCCACACGTTGGCAGGGCATCACCCGCAACTATTCGGCGGAGCAAGTAATGCGTCTGCGCGGCACATTCAAGGTGGAATACACCATCGCCCGCATGGGAGCAGAACGACTCTGGCATTTGCTCCACACAGAGCCGCTCGTCCGCTCACTCGGTGCAGTGACCGGCAATCAAGCCGTACAGATGGTGCAGGCCGGCCTGAAGGCGATCTATCTGAGCGGATGGCAAGTGGCCGCTGATAACAACGAAGCGGCACAGACCTATCCGGATCAGAGCCTCTACCCGGCAGACAGCGCGGCCAAACTGGCCAAACGAATCAACAATGCGCTGCAGCGCGCGGACCAAATTGCCCACATGGAGGGACGCCACGACACCTATTGGATGGCCCCCATCGTCGCCGATGCTGAATCCGGTTTCGGTGGGACTCTGAATGCATATGAACTGATGAAGGCCATGATCGAAGCGGGCGCGGCCGGCGTTCATTTTGAGGATCAACTCTCGTCGGCCAAGAAATGCGGCCACATGGGCGGCAAGGTGCTCGTACCGACACGCGAGTTCATCCAGAAGCTGACCGCTGCACGGCTTGCCGCCGACGTCATGGGCGTTCCCTCATTGGTGATCGCACGGACCGACGCCGATTCGGCGCAACTCATCACCAGCGATGTCGATCCGTATGATGAACCGTCCATCGTCAGCCGTGAACGCACATACGAAGGTTTCTTCCGCATCAAGGGCGGCCTGGAAAGCGCCATCGCACGCGGTCTGGCCTATGCCCCCTACGCCGATCTAATCTGGTGTGAGACATCAACACCCGATGTAGGGGAGGCACGCGAGTTCGCCCAGGCTATCCGCGAAAAGCATCCCGACAAGATGCTTGCCTACAACTGCTCGCCGTCCTTCAACTGGAGCAAGAATCTGGACCAGCCGACCATTGGCTCGTTCCAGGAACAACTGGCCGAGATGGGATACAAGTACTTCTTCGTCACGCTCGCCGGATTCCATGCGCTGAACAGTGGGATGTACGAGTTGGCATTGGGCTATCGCGATGAAGGTATGGCTGCCTACACCCGGCTCCAGGACAAAGAATTCCGCATGGCCAAGGATCTCGGTTTCACCGCCGTGAAGCACCAGAGCTTCGTCGGCGCAGGGTATTTCGACGAGGTGCAAGTAGCGATCACCGGCGGCACTGCTTCGACAACAGCCATGGATGGCTCGACCGAAGAAGCGCAATTTCATGGTTAGCAGCGCCTGCCGGCGCTGACGCAGACTACCAGAACTTTCGGTGATCTACCGGATCATGTAAAAGAGGTCGTGAAAAGGGAGTAGGGGGTTCGGACATGAAAACGGCCACATGCCGTGCGCTCCACCCGCCCTACTCCCTGGATCCCTTTCCTCCTACGCAGGACTCTTGCGACGTTCCGACCGATCGGCGGACGCGCCCACAACCAGAGCGACGAAAATGAGCCCCGCGGCGACAAGATATGTATCCTGAAGGGCAGCGATTTGGGCCTCGACTGGAGCTGTGGTTGCGCCACCTACGAGCGGCGCTCCGGCATAGGTTGCAGTTCGCGACGCCCAAACTGCGCCAAGCACTGCAATGCCGCTGGTCTGTCCCAGCGTTCGCGTCACAGCGAGAAGACTCGAGGCCACGCCCAGTGCACGTTTGGGCGCTGCACCCATGATGGCCGAATTGTTGGGCGATTGAAAGATCCCCATCCCCAAGCCGATCGGTATCAACCGCAACACGTAGCCACGTATGGTGGTGTCTTGGTCCAGCGTACTAATGGCCAGATAGCCGAACAACAGAATCACCAGCCCGACAACCGTTACCGGACGCGCGCCGATGCGGTCGGACAGGACGCCTGATAAGGGAGCCACAACCCCGAGCGCAACAGGCGTTACCACCAATAGCAGACCGACCATCTGCACGCTGTATCCAAGAATCCCCTGTAGATAGAAGGGTAAGAGTAGGATCATGCCGGCAATGGCGACAAAGGTCAGAAAGCCGGTCACGAGGTTGATGCTAAAGAGCGAATTCTTGAACAGGCGCAGATCGATCATGGGCTCTTCTGTCCGCAGTTCGATCACGACAAAGGCCGTCAGGGCTGCCAACCACAGCCCCAAAAGGCCCAACACAACCACATCCGTAAAACCTCGCTCCTGGCCGAACGTCAAACCCAGCAACAGACCGAGAAGACTGAGAAAGAGCGTCGCCGCCCCCCAAATGTCGAAACTCTTGCCGCCGCTGGGCGGCACATTGGGCACAAATCGCAACACCATCAGGGTGCCAATGGCTCCGATAGGCAGGTTGACAAAAAAGATCCAATGCCAGGAGAGCTGTTCGATCAGGATGCCGCCCAATGTCGGGCCGGCGACGATACCAATGGATACGATCGAACCGATGATGCCGAGTGCCTTGCCGCGTTCGCTTGCGGGAAATGCCTCTGTCACAATGGCCGCGCCCAGGGCAAAAACCATGGCAGCACCGATGGCCTGCAAGATACGCATCCCGATCAGCATGTAGATCGACACAGATAGTCCACAGAGTACGGATCCCACGGTGAAGACCACGAAGCCGTAGGCATAGATGCGCTTCTTGCCATGGATATCGGCCAGGCGTCCGACAGTGAGCAGCAATGTGCCCAGCGTCAACAAATAGGCCAGGATGACCCACTGCACCGTAGCAAAGTTGGTGTTGAGTTTCGTGATCAGGGTCGGTAACGCGACGTTGACAATACTGCCGTCGATGGTAGCCAGAAATATACCCATGGCCACTGCAGCCATTACATACCACTTCCGACCGTAGTCAATCGAAAAGGCATCTTGCGGCATCTTGCGTTATGATCGGTGTGGACACATCGATTCCTTCCGGTACTGGATCATTTCGGCGTGAAGACCACGACAGAAATCCGGCCATGCTTTCTCCGGCAGGAACTGACCAAGGATCTCTGCCGGCAGTCACTCATAGAAGTTTGATCTGTGACAACAGCCTCGAAACAGGCCTGCGGGTGCATCCCATTTTGGGGGCGGCAAACAGAAGGACCACGTCGCCCTTCCCAGAGAAGCCCCCCAAATGTGGTATGGATCCCAGGCCTGCATTGTAATTGAGGGCGTCGCTAATTCACTGTACAATCAATCCGTCCACAATTGATAATTGTCGTCGGCTCAATCAATGCATCTTCCGGGTGCGAGCGGCCGTCCACATTTTAACCAGAAGTGGGAGCAAGCCATGTTCGACTTCATTACAGAAGAACACCTGATGATCCAACAGGCAGCGCGTGACTTCGCCGAAAAAGAGATTGCGCCGATCGCCGAACAGCATGACGCCACCGGAGAGTTTCCGCTGGAGACCGTCCGCAAGATGGGCGCACTCGGCTTCATGGGCATAGAGGCGCCGGAAGAATATGGCGGCTCTGGCATGGATACATTGGCCTATGTGTTGGCCATGGACGAAATCAGCCGCGTCGACGCCAGCCATGGCACGATCATGTCGGTCAACAACTCGCTCTTCAACAACGGGATACTCATCTTCGGCTCCGAAGAACAGAAGCAGAAGTATGTGAGCGCGTGTGGCCGGCGGCAAGGCCATCGGCGCCTACAGCCTCACCGAACCCATGAGCGGCTCCGACGCTGGCTCCATGAAGAGCCGGGCTGTACTCAATGATGCCGGTACACACTATGTCATCAACGGGCGGAAATCATGGGTCACCTCCGCGCCGGTGGCGGACTATGTCGTGCTTTTCACCATGACTCAGCCTGAGAAGATGCACCGTGGGGTCACGGCCTTTATCATCGAAACCGATCAGCCCGGCTTTGACCGCGGCAAGACTGAGCCAAAATTGGGCATTCGCGCCAGCGCCACCAGCGAAATCCTGTTCGACAACTATGAATGTCCAGCCGAAAATCGCCTGGGAAACGAGGGCGACGGCTTCAAGATCGCCATGGCCGTGTTGGATGCGGGACGGATCGGCATCGCATCGCAGGCGCTGGGTATCGCAGAGGCCGCCTTTGCAGCCAGCGTCGGCTATGCCCAGGAACGCGAGGCCTTTGGCCAGAAGATCGGGCAATTCCAGATGATCCAACAAAAGCTGGCCGATATGAAATGCCGCATCGACGCCAGCCGCCTGCTCATCTACCAGGCCGCCCTGGCCAAGATGGCCGCCAAGAAAAGCGGTGCGCGCTACACCATGGAAGCCAGCATGGCCAAGCTCTACGCCAGCGAAACAGCCATGTGGGTCACGACGCAGGCCATTCAGATCCACGGCGGCATGGGCTACAGCAAGGAACTGCCGCTGGAACGCTATTTCCGCGATGCGAAGATCACCGAGATCTACGAAGGCACGAGTGAGATCCAGCGCATGGTGATCGCGCGCGTCGTTGACCGGGCTGCACTGATTGAGCATGCCATCATGACCGACGCCTACATTTACGACGCCATTCGCACACCACGCGGCAAGGGACGGGAGAGCGGTTCACTGCACAGTGTAGCGCCCATCAACCTGGTGGGTGGTCTCATGCGTGAATTGCAGCAACGTCACCAACTGGATACACAATCTGGTCGATGACGTGGTATTGGGCTGTGTCACACCCATCGGGGAGCAAGGTGCGGACATCGCACGGATTGCCGCGCTCCATGCCGGTTGGGATGTGGACACGCCGGGGATACAGCTCAATCGCTTCTGCGCCTCCGGCCTCGAAGCGGTAAACTTGGCGGCCATGAAGGTACGCTCGGGTTGGGAGAACCTTGTGGTCGCAGGCGGTGTCGAATCCATGTCTCGCGTGCAGATGGGATCGGACGGCGGCGCGTTGGTGGAGAACCCGACTGTCAGCGCATCGATCGGCTTCGTCCCCCAGGGCATCAGTGCTGACTTGATCGCGACGCTGGAAGGCTTTACCCGGAACGATGTCGACCGGTACGCCTTGATGTCGCAGGAACGGGCGGCAATAGCGCAAACCGAGGGTCGTTTTCGAGCTATCGTGCCGGTGATCGACAGCAACGGCGCGCTTTTGCTTGATTCCGACGAGCACGTGCGCGCCGGGACAACCCTGAATGCGCTGGCTGCGCTGCCTCCTGCCTTCGAAAAGATGGGCCATGCCTGCTTCGACGCCATCGCATTGCGCAAATATCCACAGTTGGACGCCATCCGCCATATCCATACCGCCGGCAACTCGTCCGGCATCGTCGACGGCGCTGCGTTGGTGCTGGTCGGCTCCGCCCAAGCCGGCGAGAAGACGGGGCTGCGCCCACGCGCCCGAATCCGCTGCGCGGCGTTGGTCGGCGACGAACCGACCATCATGCTCACCGGTCCGGCGCCGGCCTCGCGGAAGGCATTGGCGTTGGCGGGCATGACATTGGACGACATCGACCTCATCGAATGCAACGAAGCCTTTGCCGCTGTGGTGCTACGCTTTATGCGCGCCATGGGCATCGACAGCCCGGAAAAGGTCAATGTCAACGGCGGTGCGATTGCGCTGGGGCATCCCCTAGGCGCAACCGGTGCGATCCTGTTGGCCACGGCACTGGATGAACTGGAACGCCGCGACGCCGCGACCGCGCTGATTACCCTCTGTGCCGGTGGCGGCATGGGCATTGCGACAATAATTGAGCGCGTCGGATGACGCTGGTTTACGCGGGTGCATCCGGTTGGCGATGGGGCGCTTCCTCGTACCAACGCGAGCGATACGGAATGCCCGTCCCGTAGATTGAAAACGCATCGTCCCTGGGTTCATAACCCACAATCTCGCGCGCCGATGTGATATCCAGTCGCTTGAAGCGATTGTCCGAGACCGCCTGTACAACAGCATATTGGACGTCCGGTGTCTCGATACAGCGCTCAAACATATGATACATGTCGCGCCGGCTGATAAAGGCACTCAGCTGTCGCGGCATCCGGCTCCTCTTTCCAACCGCTGTTGCCCTCGTAACTCCCCACGCGCACGACAATGCTCGACAACCCTTCGGTGACGGCGAAATAGTGGGCCAGCGCCTCGCCAAAGCACTTGCTGACGCCGTAGAGATTGACCGGTCTCAGAGGGCGGTCCGTCATGCCCTGTACGTCGAGAGGATTTCCCTCCATGGCCTGGATACTGCTGGCGTAAATGATACGTCGGCAACCCTGATCCTTGGCGGCGCGGAAGATATTGAAGGCACCTTTGATGTTGGTGTCCAATAGTGATTCGTAAAAACCGGCGCTGGGCGATGCCTCGGCAGCCAGATGCACGATGGTGTGGATGCCCTCGCAGGCGCGTTGGCACGCATCGGGGTCGGCAAGATCGAGCGCCATTGCCTCATGGGGCGCGACATCGCCCAGCCGTTCGAGGCTGCGCGATGTGAGCCGCAGCGCATATTTGTCGGCTGAGAGGATGGCGAAGTCTTTGCCGATGCGACCTGTTGCCCCGGTGACCAGGATCTTTTTCACAGCTGGGTCCTTTCGAGCGCATTGCTCATGTTCTCATTGTGCTGTCGTTCAGCAAGTTGTCTACGGTAGATGTCGACTCTCCCACTCTACCGGAAGAAGTACGCTCTGACAAACCTACCTGAACTTCGGGGCAGTTGACGTTGGTTGTCATGTCGCTGTGCGTGTCGAGGCCGGCGCTCGCACCCCTAAGAAATAGACACCCCGATCTTCCTAGAAGCTGACTACGAGACAACCTGTTTGGCCGAAAGCTGCCCTGAAAATTAGCCACAGATATACACAGATAAACCCAGATGGCTCTCTTGTTTTCATCCCCCGTGGCGCTGCATCGCCGCATGTGAACTTCCAGGAAGGTGCAGCAGAATATTCGTTTTGACAGACCGACAGAGACCCAATATAATCTTGACAATACCAACACAGCCCTTTCGACAGAAAAATCAATACGCTCCCCGGCGGATGCTCCGGACTTCCCAGTTTCGTCGGCATTTCATCGCCATACTCAAACTCAGATTGATTTTGCAGTTTACTATTCGTTCACATCTCAAACCACTAGGGAGGTACTCATGAAGTCTCTTGCCCAGAGACAGCGTCTATTCTGGCTGTCGTTCGCGCTGGCACTCAGTCTGGCGCTCGCTGCCTGCGGCGCGCGACCCGAACTGCCGTCGGCGGCTTCTGACGCCCCGGCTGCAGAAGAGTCGTCCGCGGCGGCAGAAACCACAACCGAGGAGACAGCCGCGGCAGCGGACACCGATTCGGACAAGGAAGCGCCCATGTTGGCTGAGATGGTCGCTGCCGGCGAACTGCCGCCGCTGGAAGAACGGCTGCCCGCCGAGCCGCTGGTCGTCGAACCGTGTGACTCGCTCGGCGAGTATGGCGGCACCTGGCACCGCGCCTTCCGCGGCGTCAAGGACTTCCACGCCTGGGGCCGCATCAACTACGATCCGGTCCTGCGCTGGGCGCCCGAACTTCGCCGATCCGATCCTGCCTGGCCTGGCCAAGGAGTGGTAATGGAACGAAGAGGGCACCGAGCTGACGCTCGTCTTCCGCGAGGGACTCAAGTGGTCCGACGGCGAACCCTGGACGGTGGATGACATCATCTTCTGGTGGGAAGCCATCGAGACCGACACCGAGATCACGCCGTCGCCCCACATCGAATGGCTGGTGGACGGCGAACCGATGACGCTGGAAAAGATCGACGACCAGACCATCAAGCTGATCTTCCCCGGCCCCTCCGGCATCGTCGAGACCATGGGCCTGGCCTTCCACGGCCACCAGTGGCCGCTGGGCTTCGAGCGCTTCGGCTTCTTTGCGCCCAAGCACTATCTGGAGCAGTTCCATCCCAAGTACAACCCGGATGCCGACTACGCCCTCTTCGAGGAGAAGGTCTTCGACTACAACGTCGAGCGACCGGTGATCTGGGCCTGGAAGCCGGCGGTCTGGGAGCCGGGCGGCACCGAGATGATTCTCGAGCGCAACCCGTACTACTGGAAGGTCGACACCGAAGGCCGCCAGTTGCCCTACATCGACACGCGTGCACATGGCGCTGGTCGAGGACAACGAGGCCATTGCCGTGATGGCTGCTGCCGGCGAAGTTGGACATGCAGTCGCGCGGTCTGAGCCTGGACAACTTGCCCGTGTTGAAGCAGAACGAAGAGGCGCGGCGACTACACCGTCAGTCTCTGGTCCAGCGATGGCGCCTCCAACTATCGCCATGCAGCCCAACCAGAGCTACGACGATCCGCAATATCGGGAACTCTTCCAGAACCGCGACTTCCGCTACGCGCTCTCCTTGGCGACGGATCGCGAGACCATCAACGACATCGCCTACTTCGGCCAGGGCACGCCCACCAACCAGTCGGTCGGCCCATCCACCTCCTGGTATGTGGAAGACATGGCCATGTTCATGGGTGAGTATGACGTGGAGGGCGCGCAGAAGCTGCTGGAGGAGAACGTCGGCCTGGTCATGGGCGACGATGGCTTCTACAATTTCGCGGACGGCTCGGATCTGACGCTGGTCATCGAATCTGAGTCCGGCAGTGCCGACGCATGCCTTGGAACTGGTCGCTGAGCAGTGGAACGCCGCCGGCCTCAACACCACGGTCAAGCTATCGAATCGCGACCTCTACTGGCCGCGCGCCATCGGCAACCAGGTCATGATCCCGGTCTGGGGCACGGGCAGCATCTTCCCGCTCATGAACCCGGACAATCTGCGGCCTTCAACGAGAAGTCCTTCTGGGGACCCCAGTACGGCATCTGGTACCAGACCGGCGGCGCGTCCGGCGAGGAACCGCCGGATAACATCAAGGAAGGGCCAGGCCATCTTCGACGAGATCCTGCGCACCGCTGACGGTGCGAAGCAGGCTGAACTCGGCAAGGAACTGGTGCGCAACGCCACCGAGAACATGTGGGTCATCAACGTGGTCGGCAAGATGCCGCTGCCCGTCGCTGGTCAAGAACAACTTCAAGAATGTCTGGGCCGATCCGAGCTATTCGGCTTCATGGATTGCCATGTCGCCCGGCAACCAGGATCCGGCCACGTACTACTTCAGCAGCGAAGAGTAGACGAAGAATTGCCGCTGATAGGCAGCGTTTGAGGTCAGCAATAATTAATGGTGAATACAGAATAGTAATTGTTAATGCGGTCGACGTCAAGCTCATCCGTGACAATATTCACAATTCACCATTGATTATTGGCCCTGTCTATCTCTGGCAATCCATCCGCTCTCAGAGAGGCGATCTGCCTATGATAGCCTACATTCTGCGGCGGCTCCTGGCCATGATTCCGCTGCTCTTCTTCGTATCGATCTTCACCTTCTTCATCATCCAGTTGCCGCCGGGCGACTTCTTCGACACCATGCAGGCCGAGATCGCCACCAGCGGCAGCTCGCAGGATGCGCAGACCTTCCAGGTATTGCGTATGCGCTATGGCCTGGACCAGCCGGTCTACGTGCAATATTTGCGCTGGGTTCAGGGATGGCCGGAGGGCGACTTCGGCTGGTCCATGGCCTGGAACGCGCCGGTGCTGCCGCTGGTGATGAATCGACTCGTCTACACGATGATTCTGGGCACCTTTGCGTTGATCATCACGGTCACCTATGCGATTCCGGTGGGCGTCTATTCGGCCACCCACCAGTATTCGTTCGGCGACAACTTTTCGTCCTTTTTCGGCTTCCTCGGCCTCTCTCTGCCCGGCTTTGTACTGGCGCTCTTCTGGATGTTCTTCGGGGCGCTGGTCCTGCACATCGATGTGGGCGGCGTCATGTCGTCCGAATATGCCGGCCAGCCCATGAGTTGGGACAAGCTGGTCGACATGTGGCAACACTTCTGGCCGCCGGCCGTCATCCTGGCCCTGGCCAGCACGGCGCAGATGCAACGCATCATGCGCAGCAGCATGCTCGACGTCATGGGCCAGCAGTACATCACCACGGCGCGGGCCAAGGGTCTGCGCGAGGCCACGGTCACCAACAAATACGGCGTACGTGTCGCCATCAACCCCATGATCAGCGTGCTGGCGCTGGAAGTGCCCAAGATGATCTCCGAATCGGCCCTGGTCGGCATCGTCATGTCGTTGCCCACGTTGGGACCGCTCTTCCTGCGTGCGCTGCAGACCCAGGACATGTATCTGGCCGGGACCATGCTGCTCTTCATGGCGCTGTTGCTGATGTTTTCCAATCTGCTCGCCGACATCGCTCTGGCGTGGGCTGATCCCAGGATTGTTTACGAATGAGCTATTCTGAAGAATCCCGAAAAGCTATTTGACCTCTATCGAGAGCTGGATGTTGAGCTGGCCAAGGAGCGCTACGCCGAGATCGACGAGGATGGGGTCGAGGCCGCGGGCAAGACGGACGAAAACCGCTACTCACTCTCGCAGTGGCAGCTCATGTGGCGCAAGTTTTTGCGCAACAAGGCGGCGGTCATCGGCGGCATTATCATTGTCCTGCTCTACCTCACGGCCCTCTTTGCCGATTTTATTGCACCCTACACGTTGACGACCCGTTTCGCCGACCGCATCTATCTGGCGCCGCAGCGCGTCTATCTTTTGGATGAAGGCCGATTTGCGCCCTTTGTCTACGGGGCTGAAACTCAGCTCAATATCGAAACCTTTGAACGCATCACGGTGACCGACTACGACGTCAAGTATCCCATCAAGCTCTTCATCGAAGGGGAACCGTACAAGCTCTGGGGTCTGTTCGAGATGAACACCCATCTCTTTGGCGCTGAGGGTGGCGTGGTCAACATGCTGGGCACGGAGCAACAGGGCCGTGACATGTTCACGCGCATCGTCAAAGGCAGCCAGGTCTCGTTGACCATCGGTCTGATCGGCGTGATGCTCAGCCTGATCTTGGGCACGCTGCTCGGCGTCACCTCCGGCTATTTCGGCGGCTGGGTCGACAACCTGATCCAGCGCCTGATCGAGTTTGTACGCTCCTTCCCGTCGATTCCGCTGTGGATGGCGCTTTCCGCCGCCATTCCGCCCACGTGGCCGCCGCTGCGCGTCTATTTCGGCGTGACCATCATCCTTTCGCTGATCGGCTGGACATGGCTGGCCCGCCAGTTGCGCGGCCAGGTGCTCTCGCTGCGCGGCCAGGACTTTGTGCTGGCCGCGCAAGCTGATGGGCGCATCCAGTTGGCGTATCATCTCTCGCCATCTGGTCCCGGCCTCGATCGGCCACATCATCGTGGTCGCCACGCTCTCCATGCCGGGCATGATCCTGGCCGAGACCGCGCTCAGCTTTCTGGGGCTTGGCCTGCAGCCGCCCATCACCAGTTGGGGCGTGCTGTTGCAAGGAGGTCCAGAATCTGCAGTCCATCGCCCTCTATCCATGGGTCTTTTCGCCGGTCTTTTTCATCGTGCTGACCGTTCTGGCCTTCAACTTCATGGGCGATGGCCTGCGCGACGCGTCCGATCCGTACACACGATAGTATCCGATAGACCGCGGATTTGGCGGATGAGGCTGATTTCCACGGATCTGAAGGATCCGTAATCTGCCAAATCCGCGGTCATCTGGCTTCGTATTCAGTAGCACTCACAAAGAAATCATTTATGGCTGATTCGACGTACCATTGTTGGAAATCAACGATCTGAAAACCTACTTCTTCACCTTGGACGGCATCGTACGCGCGGTCGAAGGCGTTTCGATCTCCATCAAGCCGGGCCAGACGGTGGGGCTGGTCGGCGAATCGGGCTGCGGCAAGAGCGTGACCGCGTCGTCGGTCATGCGGCTGCTGCCCAAACGCACCAGCGAGATCGCCGAGCGGCGAGATCCTCTTTCGGCGCGAGAATGGCGAAGTTGTCGACCTGGCCCAGGTCAACCCCGACGGCGCCGCTGATTCGCAGCATCCGCGGCAACGAGATCTCCATGATCTTCCAGGAGCCGCTCACCTCGCTGTCGCCGGTGCACACCGTCGGCACGCAGATCGCAGAGACGGTGCGGCTGCACCAGAAGGTGAGCAAAGCACGAAGCGCGCAAGCGCACCATCGATCTGCTGCGCCAGGTCGAGCATTCCCAACGCCGAGCAGCGCTTCGACGAGTATCCGCACCAGTTTTCCGGCGGCATGCGCCAGCGCGCCATGATCGCCATGGCCCTCTCCTGCAACCCGCGGCTGCTGATCGCCGACGAGCCGACCACGGCGCTGGATGTGACCATCCAGGCCCAGATTCTGGAACTGATGTATGCAGCTGCAGGACGACCTGGGCATGGCCATCCTGATCATCACCCACGACCTGGGCGTGATCGCCGAGATGGCCGATCAGGTGGCGGTCATGTACATGGGCAAGATTGTGGAGAGCGCGGACGTGCGCACCATCTTTCACCAGACCGCTGCATCCCTACACGGTGGGGCTGATGCGCTCGATCCCCCAGCTGGGCAGCCAGAGCAAGGAGCGGCTGACGCCCATTCCCGGCAGTGTACCCGATCCGTTTTCGATTCCGTCCGGCTGCGCCTTCTTCCCGCGCTGTCCGGCACCCAAACGCGACACGTGCAACCAGGAAGTGCCGCTCATCGAGGTCGAACCGGGCCACTTCGTGCGCTGCACACTCTACGAAAGCGCCACGTAGCAATCCTTACGCAGTACGTATTTACGCCGTACACACTTACGCAGTACGCAACCAGTCCATCCACAGCACCCGCGAGCACCCTATGGCCAACGAACGACAACCGATTCTCGAAATCAATGGACTGAAAAAGGCCTTTCCCATCCAGAAAGGCTTCTTTCGCAAGGTGGTCGGCCATGTACGCGCGGTCGACGGCATCGACCTGACCGTCTACCAGGGCGAGACGCTGGGCCTGGTCGGCGAGTCCGGCTGCGGCAAGACGACCACCGGGCGGCTGATTCTGCGCGCCCTTGATCCCACCGCAGGGCAGATCCTCTATCGCTACGGCGACGAGATGATCGACATTGCCGCACTGTCCAAAAAGGATCTGAAGGTGCATGCGCAGCGAGATGCAGATCATCTTCCAGGATCCCTTCTCTTCGCTGAACCCACGCATGACCGTCTTCGACATCGTCAGCGAACCCATGGTCATCCACGGCGAGAGAAACAAGGATGTTCTGCGCAGCCGGGTGCGCGAACTGCTGGAGATGGTCGGCCTCAAGGCCCAGCACATGAACCGCTATCCCTACGCCTTCAGCGGCGGGCAGCGCCAGCGCCTGGGCATTGCCCGTGCCCTGGCCCTGCAGCCCAAGCTGATCGTGGCCGACGAGCCGGTCTCGGCGCTCGACGTCTCGATCCAGGCCCAGGTCATCAACCTGCTGGAAGATCTGCAGGCCGAGTTTGGCCTCACCTACGTCTTCATCGCCCACGATCTCTCGGTGGTCGAGCACATCAGCGACCGCGTGGCCGTCATGTATCTGGGCAAGATTGTCGAGTTGGCCGACGCCAATATCCTCTATCGAACCCGCTCCACCCCTACACCGAAGCCCTGCTCTCGGCCGTGCCCCGCACCGATCCGGACCAGAAGAAGCAGCGCATCATTCTGCCAGGGCGACGTGCCCAGCCCCTCCGATCCGCCCCCCGGCTGCCATTTCCATCCACGCTGCCGCTACGCCAAGGAGATCTGCAGCCAGGAGGAGCCGGTGTTGGTGGAGATTGCAGGACAGGCCATTTTGTGTCGTGTCACTTCGCCCAAGAGCTTGAGTTGGTCGGTATCGAAGCAGTTTAGCCGTTCCCCACTTTTTCGCTCTCGGTCTCTTTTCCTTGTGAATCACGGCGGAAATCCCCATACGCGATTTGGCGTTGGAGTCAGTGGCCGGTCTGACCCGTATCGTACTGAATCGCGGGAATCTGTCCCAAGCCCAGGCATATACGGAGGAGATGATCGCGCTATTTGACGACGTTACATTTTCCAGTAATCGGTTGGCCGAAGAGTACCTGACATGTTATCGCATCCTGCCACGCCAATCAAGATGCCGCGCCGCAGGAATCCTGAGAGGGGCCCACAGTCAGATAGAAGCGTGTGCGGCCAGGATCGAGGACGAGGGGACGCGCCGCCTGTCCTGCAAGATGTGCCGGCCCACCGCGAGATTGTCAATGAATGGAACCAAATAGTATAAAAGGGGAAAGAGTATGAAAATCGTCGACATCATCACGCGCAAGATTCACTACCGAACCAGCACAGTACGCGACTCCGAAGGCCACGGGCATCCAGGCCCCGAACACGATGCAGTTCAGTCAATGGTGACAATCGTTACCGATGAGGGTTTAACCGGCGACGCCTTCGGCGGCAACCCCGAGGTGATCCAGGGATTGGTCAAGCCGCTGCTCATGGACAAAGATCCCTTCTATCGGGAACAGCTCTGGCAGATGCTCAAGGAACGGCAACGCTTGAATTTGAGCACACTGTCGGACAAGGTGATCTGCGCCATTGACCTCGCACTCTGGGATCTGGCCGGAAAGTACGCCAAGCTCCCCGTCCATAAAGTGCTGGGTGCGACGCGCGACAAGGTGCCCGCCTACGCCAGCACCATGTGCGGCGACGACATCCCCAGCGGGTTGGACACGCCGGAGGCTTACGCCGAGTTCGCGCTGTGGTCCATGCAGCGGGGCTATCCGGCCTACAAGCTGCACACCTGGCAGCCCCCCTATCCTGGAGCGCCCGATCCCAAACGGGACATTGCCGCCTGCGCCGCCGTGCGCGAGGCCGTGGGCCCCGATGTGCCGCTTATGCTCGATCCGTTCCACTATTACAATCGCGAGCAGGCGCTCTATTTGGGTCGCGAGCTGGAGAAGTTGAACTACTACTGGATGGAGGAACCCATGGCGGAGCACAGCATCTCTTCCTACGTTTGGTTGACCGAACAGCTCGATCTCCCCATGGTCGGGCCGGAAACGGCGGAAGGGAAAATGCACACGCGCGCCGAGTGGATCGTGCGCGGCGCTTCGGACATCAGCCGCGCAGGCGTGTGGGATCTGGGCGGCATTACACCGGTCATGAAGACGGTGGGACTGTGTGAGTCTCACGGCATCCGGCTGGAGTTGCACGGCGGCGGTGTCGGCAACCTGCATGTACTCTGCGCCATGAGCATTCCGGGCGAATTCTACGAACGCGGTCTGCTCCACCCGCATATCGACTACGAGACACCACCGCCTTGGCTCTACGAACTGAGCGATCCGATGGACGAGCAAGGATTTGTGCACGTATCGCAGGAGCCGGGACTCGGCATGAAGATCAACTGGGACTACATCAACAACAATCTGATCGAGGCGAAGATCTGATCGAGGCGTAGACGGCACGAACGTTCTCGCCACAAAGAGTACATTCCATTCTTTGGGGGGAGGGGGGAACAGAAGGACGACGTTGCCTTTCCCAGAGAAGCCCCCAAATGTAGTATGGACCCTGCCAAAAAATCGCGGTTGACAGCTTTGCGACCTCTGCTCTATAGTGACTGTCATCCTCAACGATACCGAAAAACATGGCTGTCTATTTGGGTAGCATCCCCGCTCGCCAGCAGATCGCTGTCGACGCCGGCGTGTGGTCATACAGTCCGGTAAAAAGCTGGTTTCCGATGTCCCCTCTAAAGGCGGCTGACTATTTGTAGCGTCAGCGCGTTTGGCGGTGCGGCAGATCAGTAGCTCCCGACAGGAATCTGCGATGTAGTTGTGATTTTGATGATGTCGTTCAATACAACACGCTTCAGGAGGAAATCTCAATGTTTGGAAACAGGTTCGCTGAAAGATTGATTGGTATTGGTCTGCTGATTCTATTGGGTTTGGCTTTGGCCGGCTGTGTGGCGCCCGTAGCCGAAGCACCGGCTGCCGGCGAGGCGCCGGCGGAAGGGGGCGACGTTCCGACGATTGCGCTGGTCTACGGTGTGGCCGGTGACGGGTTCTACATTACGATGGAAAAAGGTCTCCGTGATGCAGCCGCGGCAGCCGGCGTCGAAGCCGTTGCCGACGGACCGTCGCAGTTCGATCCGGTGCAGCAGACGCCGATATTGGACGCCATGGTCTCGCGCGGTGTGGATGCCATCTGTATCGCCGCCACCGACAAGCAGGCCATGGTCGAACCCATGCAGCGCGCCCATGACGCCGGCATTCCCATCATCTCGGTGGACACGTTCATCGGCGACGGCGACTACGAGAATGGGCCCATTACCTTCCCACTGTCGTATGTGGGATCTGACAATGTGGAAGGCGGGTCGATCGCCTGTAATGCCGTCATTGAGGGCATGGGCGGCGCAGGCAAGATGTATATCCAGAACGTGAAGCCCGGCATCAGCACCACCGATCAGCGGGAGCAAGGCTGTCGCGAGGCCATCGAAGCAACCGGCGGTGCGGTTGAACTCGTCGGCGTCGACTACAACGACGACAGTGCGGCCAAAGCGGCCGAACAAACAGCCGCGGTTCTGCAGCGTGAGCAGGAGCTCGGCGGCGTCTTCGGCGCCGATCTCTTCAGTGCACAAGGCGCAGCACAGGCTGTCAGTAATGCGGGCTTGACCGGTGTGGTCAAGGTGGCCAACTTTGATGCGCCCGAGGCCGCCATCGAGGATCTGCGCAACGAAGTCGTCGATATCGTGCTGGCCCAGTTGCCCTACGAGATGGGCCAAAAATGTGTCGAGTATTCGCTGATGGCTCTGGACGGACGCGCGGACGAGATCCCGGCGCGCTGGCCCACCGGCTATGTGATCATCACACGTGACAATGTCGACTCGGACGAGGCACAACAGGCCATCTACAAGAGTGAATAGCTGCGTACGCGGACGCTGGCAGTAGATAGGGCCAAGCTACTCAGGTGGAAGCGGCAAGATAACCGTGGCCCTATATACGCCGGGATCTACGAGTGAATCCCGGCAGAAATTCTTGACTAATTCCTACCGGAGTTAGAATAGCCGGATTTCTGTCGCGGCATTTACGCCGAACTGAAGTAGCTGGCGCCCGAAACGCAGTCGTACTTCTACAAACAAGCCTGCCAGGAATGAAAGACCTGACAGGCTTGTTTGTAGACCGTTGTCCTCTCTTCTCTCCCATGCGGCTGCACAAAAGGCCGCACACATCCGCTGACGGACTTGAGTGATGACCGCTGCACAACCACAGCCGGACACCCAAACGCGCCACTCCAGAAACTGGATCGACACGCTTGGTGCGATCTGGGCCTGGATCTTCCTGGCAGTTCTGCTTGTCGTATTCTCGGTCACGGGCGACGGATTTCTGAGCCTGACCAATTTTCAAAATATCCTGGCCAATATGTCGATCCTGGCCATCCTGGCGTTTGGTCAAACCTTTGTCATCATTGCGGCAGGTATCGACCTTTCCACAGGCTACGTCATGGGCATGGTGTCAGTTGTCTCCGCATTGGTGATGACCAGCATGCCGCCCGGCTCACCACTCTGGCTAGTCGTGGTGGCCGGCGCCGTGGTCGGTTTCGGTGCCGCGCTGATCGCGGGCCTGGTCAACGGACTCTTGATTGCGCAGTTGAATGTGCCACCTTTTATCGCCACCCTGGGCATGTTCGGTATTGCTCGCGGTCTCGGCTTCTTGCTCTCCGGCGGCATGCCGGTGCCCGTGCAAATCCCGGGATTGGGGCGGCTGGGCAACGGGTATGTCGCCTACTTCCATCCCGAGGCCGGTTGGTCTTTGTTTGCGCCTCCCGTCGGCTTGGAACGCACCCAAATGCGTGATTTGGTCGGAATACTGCCGTTTGTTCTCATCGTCATGGTTGTGGTTCTTGTCATCGCACATCTGATTCTTTCGCGCGCAAGGTTTGGCTTACACACCTATGCGATTGGCGGCAACAAGGAAGCGGCTTCCCGAGCCGGCATCCCCGTTGTCCGCCGGCTGCTGATGATCTATGTGGTGTCGGCGCTCTTTGCGGCGTTGGCTGGGCTAGTCTACAACACACGCTTCACCAATGGTGCCGCCAACGCCGGCGAAGCGTTGCTGCTGGACTCCATCGCTGCGGTCGTTATCGGCGGTGCATCGCTGTTCGGCGGCGGCGGCACCGTAGTCGGCACCCTGATCGGCGCCTTGATCATCGCCGTGTTGGCAAACGGCCTGGTCATACTGGCCATCAATCCATTCTGGCAATTTATCGCCGTCGGCGTGGTCATCATTCTAGCTGTGCTGATCGATCAGGCACGAGAACGAGTGGTACGGGGGTAAATACGAGCATGGACGCTGGCATCGCACAAAAAAGTGCCGTACTGAGGCTAGAAGGCGTGACAAAACGTTTCGGCGGCCTCACCGCGGTCAATCAAGTCAGCATGGAGATCTATCCCGGCGAGGTGGTCGGCTTGGTCGGTGACAACGGCGCCGGGAAATCGACGCTGATCAAGATGATCTCCGGCGTCTACCGACCGGACGACGGGCAGATCTTCCTGGCCGAACGCGAGATCACGCTAGCCTCGCCCATGGAAGCGCGCCATCTGGGCATCGAAACCATCTACCAGGATCTCGCGCTCTGTGAAAACTTGGACGCGACGATCAATATCTTTCTCGGGCGCGAACCTATGCGGCGTATGCTCGGTCTTTTCCACCAGGTCGACCGGCAACACATGTTGCAGGAATCGCGCAAGGTGCTCGACCGGCTGGCCATCGAAATCCCCAATTTACGTCGCCCGATTCGGGAGATGTCCGGTGGCCAGCGCCAGGCAGTGGCCATCGCGCGTGCCGTGTATTGGAATGCGCACCTGGTGATCATGGACGAACCGACAGCAGCATTGGGCGTGCCGGAGCAGCGCAAGGTCCACGAATTGGTCCAGACCCTGAAGAGACAGGGCGTGCCGGTGATCATCATCAGCCATAATCTACAGGATATCTTCGCGACTTCGGATCGACTGATCGTCATGCGCCGGGGCCGCAAGGTGGGCGACCTGCGAGCCGAGGAGACAACTGGCGACGAATTGGTGGCCATGATGGTGGGGGCAGAGTAATCCTCTTCGTTGTGATGACGACGCCCTCTGACTACACATCCGGCAACGCAGGCGAGCAGTTGACCTGCGCATTTGGTGCAGGAACTGCGAAACTGCTGAGGTCTATTTGACAAGCCTTGGGTTCTTGCTAAAATGACCGCATCCCACCGTCCAGCCACAACTGTTTCGGATTCCCGACCAGCCTTTCAAAGGAGAAAACTGCATGAATCGACGTGACTTTTTGCAAACGATCACCACGCGTACTGTTGCGGCCACGGCATTGGGATTGGCTGCGGGTTGCGGCGCGGCGCAGACCGGTACGCCCGTTCCGGAATCTGAGGCCATCGCCCAGGACTCGTCGTTGCCGAACATCGAGTGGCAGATGGCGACAAGCTGGCCCGTTGCGCTCGACACGATCTACGGCGGCGCACAGGTCTTCGCGGAACGTGTCGCTGCCATGACCAGCGGCAAATTCAACATTACGCCGCGCGCAGCCGGAGAACTGGCACCGGGGCTGGAGGTACTGAACGTCGTTCAGGAAGGCGCTGTGCCCATCGGCCACACCGCTTCCTACTACTATGTCGGCAAGAGCCCGGTCACTGCATTCGGCACGGCCTTGCCCTTCGGTCTCACTGCACGCCAGCAGAATGCATGGCTCTATGAGGGCGGTGGACTGGAGATGTTGCAGGAGGTCTACGCAAACCGGTTCAACACGATCCAGTTCCCGGCCGGCAACACCGGCGTACAGATGGGTGGCTGGTTCAACAAAGAGATCAACTCAGTTGGCCGACCTGGAAGGCCTCAAGATGCGCATTCCCGGTCTGGGTGGACAGGTGATGGACCGTCTGGGCGTGACCGTACAGGTATTGCCCGGTGGCGAAATTTTCCAGGCGCTACAAACCGGTGCCATCGACGCCGCCGAGTGGGTCGGTCCCTATGATGACGAAAAACTCGGCTTCCACAAGGCTGCCAGCTTCTACTACTACCCAGGTTGGTGGGAGCCGGGTCCGTCGCTGGAGGTCCAGATTAATCTGGACGAGTGGAACAACCTGCCCCAGGAGTATCAGGAGATCGTCAAGACGGCAGCTTTTGAGGCCAATGCCACCATGATGGCGCGCTACGACGCCAAGAATCCAGGGGCACTGGCCAAGCTGCAATCGGAAGCCGACATTACCCTGTTGCCCTTCCCGGACGATGTAATGGCCGCCTCAGAAGAAGCGTCCTTCGAACTCTACGACGAGTTTGCTGCCCAGGACACCGATTTCGCCTCCATTCTCGGAGAGTGGATGACCTTCCGCGACGCCATCCAGACCTGGTTTGGCTACGCCGAAACGGCCATGCTCAACTACGCCGCCAAGAGCTGATCTACGTCGGAAGTCGAGCAATCACAGAAAAGCGGACGGTCCAGGCTGGACCGTCCGCTTTTCTGTTTGAAAGACTGTGGTGGCGCGGCCCTACGATGCTGCATTCACCAACCACTGTACCGTCTGTGGGAAGATGATCACAATTGCCAACGCAAGCGCCTGTAGCCCCATAAAGGGAAGCGCCCCGCGATGAATGTCGATCGTTTCTACTTCTTCCGGCGCCACACTCTGTAAATAGAAGAGCGAAAAACCAACAGGTGGTGAAATAAAGGCCATGTTGAGATTAATGGCCATCATCACGCCAAACCAGACGAGATCGACGTCCAGCGCCACCGCGGCTGGAACCAGAAGAGCGGCATGGCGATGAAGCTAATCTCGATAAACTCAAGGTTAATGCCGAGCAGAAAGATGATGATATTGGCCGCAATGATGAAGCCCCAATAGCCGCCGGGCAGATTGGTCAGTAGCCCCTGCACATACCGCTGGCCACCCAACCCGTCAAAGACCAAACCAAAGAGTGTCGAACAGAAGAGAATCATGATGACCAACGCGGTAATGTTACCGGTTGACCGCGCGGCGTCCTTCAATAGCTTCCAGGTCAGGTTGCGATTTAGTGCGGTCAGGAGACAGGCGCCGGCTGCACCGACGGCGCCGGCCTCGGTCGGCGTCGCAATGCCGAAGAAGATGCTTCCGAGTACGGCGAAGATCAGCAACACCGGCGGCACGACCGCCACCAACGACTTGCGAAAGAGCTGCGATCCGGACAACAGACGCGCCTCCGGCGGCAAGGCCGGCGCCAGTTCCGGCCGGAAGATGGCGATCGCAATGATGTAGAGTGCGTAGAGCCCTGACAGGATCAGACCCGGGAAGAGGGCGCCGAGAAAGAGATCGCCTACGCTCACGCCGAGCTGGTCACTAAGCACCACCAATACCAGGCTAGGCGGCAACAGCTGGGCCATGGTGCCGGACGCCGTGATGATGCCTGTGGCCAATTTGTGGTCATAGCCGTAGCGGAGCATGATAGGCAACGAGATCAGACCCATGACGATCACTGTGGCGGCCACGACACCCGTGGCCGCCGCCAAGAGCGTTCCAACTACGACGACAGCCAGTGCTAGGCCACCCCGCATGGGGCCCATCAACATGCCGACAGTTTCCAACAATTGCTCGGCCAGGCCGGATTTTTCGAAGATTGCCCCCATGAAGACAAAAAATATGATGGCCAGCAGCGTAAAGTCGGACATGGTGCCAAACCATCGGTTGGGCAGCAACCGCAGTAGACGAGGTTCGAAAGCGCCGAGGGCAATGCCGACCAGAAGAAAGACAATCGCCGTCCCGGCAAAGGAAAAGGCCACAGGGTACCCAATCAAGATGAGCACAAAAAAGAATACAAACATCAGTAGCGCAAGCCACTCAAAGCCCATTGCCTGTTCCCTTTCAGCCTGCTGCGTAATCCTATTTCGTCGCCCGCACCATGAGCACCGGGCACGGCGCATGGCGCAAGACCAGATCAGCGACGCTGCCGTAGAGCTGCCGCTTGATCCCGCCGCGACCGTGTGTGCAAATGACGATCAGATCGACGTTTTCACTGCTGGCGAAGTTGACAATCGCTTCCGCCGGGTTGTGGTAGGCCTCGACCACCATCTCCATCCGGTCGGCAGGCAGACCGCCCTCGCGCTCGACCAGCGCCAGCATCTCGTGCTCGGCCCGTTCGGCCCAGGCATGTAAGTGGCGATCGATGCCGGCTTCCAACTGCTGGATATCCTCTTCCAACAAGGGCAATGTGCGCGGGCTATGCAGCCGGTCGACGACCGTGTACAGAATCAGCCGGCTCTCAAAACGACGGGCAATTGCAATCGCCTGCGGCGCCGCCTGTTCGGCAAAACCGGAACCGTCCAGTGTCAACATGACCTTTGAAAAGTGTGTGGACATCATTTCCCTTTTTGCAGCCGGCAAGACAAAACCAAGATCGAAGCCCAGGGCTACTCGAGACCCAATTCACTCGAGACCCAATTCACTCGAGACGTAGTGGGGCGTCCAGGTGCACATCTTCGCCGTAGACCGCCTTGCCCGTGCGCATGATCGGATAGAGTTTGATGATTTCGGCGATGGCCTGCAGAAGCAACAGGACAAACGCGATGATGATCATGGTCTTGATCGGCGCGCGCGGTAGCCCACTCGGATCGGGAGACAGTTCCCAAGTGCCCCACGTGCCGTTGGAAAGCCGGCCCCAAGAGGTCAGCACAGGGTTGATCGTGACCCAAATAGCGATCAGACAAAACGGCACCAGAAAAAACAGATGTCCCCAGAAATCGACTGCGGCTTGCCTGGTGCGCGGCCACTTGGCATACAGAAAATCGACCCGCACATTGATGCCGTGCTTCATGATGTAGTTGAAGCCAAAGAAGAAGACCAGTGAGTAGAGATACCATTGGGTTTCGATGAAGACGTTGGACGACAACTGCATGCCGACAAAGCGTCCGAAATAGCGAGCCGCCACGTTGTAGAAGCCGACCACGACAACCAAAATGACGAGCATCTGCGAAATCCATCCAGTGAATTCAGCAATCCTATCGATGACATCGACATACCCTGCAAGGAGGCGTTTCATCCCGTTCAGCTCCCGTGACAAAGCCAATCACAATGTGCGGCAGCGGTGGACAGCCGCAATTGGCAGTTCATTCGTTGGACGTGTTGATGTTGTAGACTTCTTGGCTGTGTGGAGTATGAAAATACAGCTAATTTGCCAGCGTATCATAGCAGACTTCACCGAATCGACAAATCATTGCAGTTTCGCCGAAATCGAGACGCTGTTTGCCCTGTCTGCGCCAATTGACAGCCGATGACCGCTACGCTAGGATCAATGGGGAGTCGCTTGGACCTTGCAGATTTACTTCGCCCCGAACTGATTTGAACTGACGACAGGATTCAATCCCATGAACGATCTACTCTTCGATCCTGAACCCTCCGTTCGTGCGGCAGCACGCGAGCTATACCAATCGATTGCTGTACTACCTCTGATCTGCCCCCACGGACATGTGGATGCACGTCTCTTTGCCGACCCTGACTATCGCTTTGGAGATCCGGCCCAAATGTTGATCGTCCCCGATCACTACGTGGTGCGCATGCTCTATTCCCAGGGCATCCCCATGGAGGATCTGGGTATCCCACGCCAGGACGGCGGCGCGATCGAGTCCGATTCGCGCCGGATCTGGCAGCGCTTTGCCGACCACTTCGCCCTTTTTCGTGGTACACCGACCGGGCTCTGGCTTTCCGAAGAGTTACGCGACCTCTTCGGCATCACAGAGAAGCTGACCGGGGCAAATGCCCAGGAGATCTATGACCGGATTACAGAGAAGCTGGCCGGCGCCGACTACCGTCCGCGTCCGCTCTACGAACGCTTCAACGTCGAGGTGCTCTGCACCACCGACGCGGCCACGGACACGCTGGAGCACCACGCGGCAATCCGAGCGTCTGGCTGGTCCGGCGACATCCGTCCTACCTTTCGGCCGGACTCGCTGCTCAACCCAATGGCTCCAAGTTGGCGCGACGAAATCAAGCTGCTGACCGATCTGACCGGAACCACAATCCACGACTATGCTCATTTTGTACAGGCGCTGGAAGCGCGCCGGTGCCTTTTTTAAGGAGCTGGGCGCTACTGCCACAGATCATGCCGTTGTGACGCCGGCGTTGGCCCGGTCAGATGGTCCGGCGCTCTTTGCCAAGGCGCTTGCGGGTACCATGGATGCTGCCGACGCCCACCGTTTTGAGATGCACATGTTGTGGGAAATGGCACGCATGAGTCGTGACGACGGCCTGGTGATGCAACTGCACGTCGGTTCACAGCGCAACCACAACGCAGCCGTTCATACCCGGTTTGGACCCAATGCCGGTGCAGATATCCCGATCGTGACCGAGTTCACGCGCTCGCTCCAGCCCTTCCTCAACGAATACGGCAACGATCCGCGGATGACCATCATCCTGTTCACCCTCGACGAAACGACCTACGGACGCGAACTGGCGCCGCTGGCCGGTCACTATCCAGCCCTACGCCTCGGTCCACCCTGGTGGTTCTACGACAGCGTCGCCGGCATCCGTCGCTATTTCGACCAGGTGATGGAGACGACGGGCATCTACAACACGGCCGGTTTCAACGATGACACGCGCGCCTTTCCGTCGATCCCGACGCGCCACGATATTTGGCGACGCTCTGCCGCCAACTGGCTGGCGGGATTGCTGGTTCGCGGGCTGATCGACGAAGAAGACGCGTTCGATATGGCACAGGAGTTGGCCTACCGGCTGGCCAAGAAAACCTATCGGCTGTAAAACCGGGATGCACAACGACTTCGGAGCAGCGCACTCCTTGCGTTCAGGCACGGCGCGGCGATTGCACCTTTTACGCGACTCGGCTAAGATAGCGGGTGCCCACGCTCGTTCTTCGGACAACGAAGCAGATCCCGGCACCAGTAGGTCTACAGGTATTCCGCCGCTTCTACTCGACTGGATCGGCCCTATCTGACGCCCTGGTATCTGCGCTCAATTACAGCAGTGAACGTTTGCTCCGTGTCTGCCCGCAGAGTAGCGGACAGGAGAATTGCCCGCACAATTCAACCTCGCACGTAGGACAGTAGAACTATGACCTCAGCCAGCAGAACCTTATCAGCCGTCGATACGGCTTGGCTTCATATGGAAGATCCCGACCAATCTGATGATGGTCACGACAATGGCGCTGCTCGACGGCAACCTGGACTACGAACGGGTTCGTCGCACCATCGAAGCGCGCCTCTTGACCATCGACCGCTTTCGCATGCGCGTGTCGAAAGCCGTCTGCCGGTGGGGTTGCCGTACTGGGACTTGGACCCCAACTTCGACTACGACAATCATATCCACCGGGTCGCGCTTCCAACGCCGGGCGACATCAAAGCACTCCAGAGCTTACTAGGCGATCTGGCCTCAACACCGCTCGACTTCTCCAAGCCGCTCTGGCACATGCATTTGATCGAAAACGTCATGGGCGGCAGTGCTCTGGCGATGCGTTTCCATCATGCCATTGCGGACGGGACCGCCATGATGTGGGTGCTCGGACGGCTAATGGACACCACTGCCGATGCTGCGCTCGAGTTGGACGAACCGGAAGTGCAGCGCGAGAGCCAAAGTTGGTATCCCGGGCGCCGGCTGCTGAAATCGGCGCGCTCGGCCTATGGTCTGTCGCGCAGGGTTGCCGGCACAGTGCTCCACGAAGGTGTCGAGAGCCTGCTCCATCCTTCCCATCTTCGAGAGTTGACCGGCACAGCCACCGAAGCCGCCAACATCGCAGCCCGTGCCCTCATCATGACGCCCGACCCCCATACAGTCTTCAAGGGCAGGCTCGGGGTACAGAAGCGGGTTGCCTGGTCTGACCCGGTGGCGCTGGACGATGTCAAGACCATCGGGCGGGCGACAGACGCCAAGGTCAATGATGTGTTGGTGGCCGCGGTGGCGGGTGCGCTGCGCCACTATCTGCTGGAGCAAGGGCAGCCGGTCGACGGCATCGAAGTGCGGGCCGTGGTGCCCGTCAACCTGCGCTCCCCACATCGGGCGCTGGAGCTGGGCAACGTATTTGGACTCGTCTTCCTGAGCCTGCCCATCTGGATCGTGGATCCGGCAGAGCGTCTCACCGCGATCAAGGAGCGAATGGATGCGATCAAGGACACGACTGAGGCGCTGGTCTTCTTGGGGTTAGTCAACGTCTTTGGCTCTACGCCGCAGCAAGTGGAGGAGCAGATCGTCAACATCTTTGGCACCAAGGCCACCGCCGTGTTGACCAACGTGCCCGGCCCTCAATATCCGCTCTACTTCGCGGGCCAGCATGTTCGCAATGCCATGTTCTGGGTGCCGCAGTCGGGACGACTCGGTATCGGGATCAGCATCTTCAGCTATGACGGCCACGTGACGCTGGGTGTCATCACCGATGCCGGGTTGGTGCCCGACCCGGAACGGATTACAGACCGTTTCGGAGCGGAGTTCAACTATGCTGGATCTCTATTCGCAATGACCGCCAGCCATTCCCGGCGCAAGCATCCGAGCACACATCGACCCGCACGCTTCCTGTGCTCATCTCCGCCGGCTATGACTATCCAAGCCCTGGCTCTCTGCTGGTGATGTGGTTCGTCTGGAGCGATCTGGAGCCCCTCTTTTCCACCAATACCGTTCTTCCGTCGCCGATACGCTCGACGTGATCCTGTTGCTGGTGACCTTTGTCCCTCTGGCTGTGGCGGCATTCCCGGTGGCCGGCGGTCTCTTCTTTCAACGTCATTGGGGCTGGCTTCTGGCCATGTTCCTCCAGTCGGCCATGTTGGGCGTCTGTCTCTATTTCTTCTTTGGCCTGCGCCAATCCTTGGTCACGCGGAACGGCGTCATCTACGCGATCATGGCCTCTTGCATCGTTACGGTGCTCTATCTCAATTCAACCGACGTGCGGCTGGCGGTCGGGACGGTGGGACAGCCGTCAGGTGCAGGAGACGGCTAGTGACGAGCCCATTGGATCTCGCGCTCCTGCGTCGCCATGAGCCGATCGTTCGTTTCACCCGCGGCGAGCAGTTCTATCCCATGGATCGTGGCCCCTATGTCCGATCCTGCAGCCTGTGGAGTCAACGGCCGGGAGAACAGCCAGGAGTTGGTGGCCGAAGGAGACCTTTCACCGGGGATATTGGCCCGGGATACCGATCAAGGCGACTGCATCTATTTTCTCAAATTCATCGAACCGCTCAACGTACGCACCATGGCGACCACTAAGCTGAGCCGGTGCCTCCGATGCGGAGAGAAGTTCCACGCCGGACCCGGCCGCCTGGTGCGCGTCGGATATGTTTCGCGTCTGGCCGATGCCGGATTCCGTCTGTCGCTACTGACTCGCGGCCGCGTGCCTGGCGACACGGCCGCGGCCGCTTCTGGCCTACCGCGAGATGATGGCGCACCGAGAGTACCTGTTATCACGGCCGTGTCGTGCGGCAGGACAACTGGGTGGTGCTGCAGTACTGGTTCTTCTATGCCTACAACAACTGGCGTTCCCGCTTTTCCGGCGCCAACGACCACGAGTCCGACTGGGAGATGATCTGCATCTACCTGGCCGAGCAGCCCGGTCACGAGCATGGTGAGCACTTGCGTCTCTACCAGCCCGAGTGGATCGCGTATGCGTCTCACGACTACCACGGTGACGATCTGCGCCGGCGCTGGGATGACCCGGAGGTGAACAAAGAGGACGACCATCCGGTGATCTTCGTCGGGGCCGGTTCGCATGCCAGCTACTTCTCGCCCGGCGAATATCTGACCGAGTTGGAACTGCCGCTGACCGCACCGCTGGTGCGGCTCTCCGGTCGCGTGCAGAAATTCTGGCGCGAGACGCTGCGGCAATATACCGGCGAAGACGCCCGGCGGCAGCTTCGACCGCTATCGCAGCATCTTCCGCGTGCCATTTGTCGACTATGCGCGTGGTGACGGGGCAGCATCGGTCCCGGCCAGGCGCGGGAGTGGGACGAATCCCAAGTTGTTGACGCCGCTGCCGCCTGGGTGTCCGAATATCGAGGCTTGTGGGGCTCTACACGCGTGACAGATTCAGCGGTGAGGACGCGCCCGCGGGACCCATGTACAACCGGGACGCGACGCTGCGCTTGGCCTGGACCGATCCGGTGGGTTGGGCTGGGCTGGACAAGGTCCCACCCACCATCAATGCCATCCATCTGGCGCGGGTGGAACAGGAACGCCTGCGCCAGCGCCAACACGAACTGCGCAACCGACTGGGCGAACTGGCGGATGAAGCCAACAGCCTGGGCATTCGCCTGGATGCCACGCGCGACCAACTCCATCTGGCCGGGCTGCGTGGCACGCTCAATGACGAGCTCGCACGCTGCTCCACCGAATTGCGCATCCTCCGCAACGAATATGCCGACAATCAGGCCATGATCGACGCCTTGGAACGCCATGTGGCGCGCGTCGAAGCTGGCGATCGCGGTCCCCTGCGTGCCCACATCACCCACGCGCACCGGCCGAGTTCATCCGACATGGATGTGAGCGCAGCCGCTTCGCCGATCTCTGGGCCGCGACCAGCGTGGGGCTGATGCTCTTCGTGGTCGTGCTCATGGGCTACTTCACGCCGAGCTATCTGGCTGGCGGCCTGGTGACCCTCATTGCGCTCTTCGCGTTCATCGAGGCCAGCATCCGCGGCCGCTTCACCAAGCTCGTTACCGGTGTCACCCTTGCGTTGACCATTGTCGCCGCGGTCGTGTTGGTGGTCCAGTTCTTCTGGGAACTCGTGGTGCTGCTGGTGCTGATAGCCGGCGCCTACATCCTCGTCGACAACTTGCGCGAGCTCTTTCGCTGATACCCCTCGTGAATCCCGACAGAAATCCTTAACCAGTTTCGACCGAAGGTAGAGTGGTCAGATTCGAAAAGACCTTGACAGCGAATATATTTCCTGATATTCTCTGATAAAGCGCTTTATCACCCCATCCGGCGCCTTTCCTAAAGTAGTACGTTGTCAAAATGATATGAAGAAGCGAGTGCGGCAAACTGATGTCGTGCGTTTTGGCCGGCGTGTCGCCGGCAACCGTGTCATTGGTGATCAACAGGCGGATCGGCGGCAACGTGCGTATCAGCGAGGAGACTCGCCACGCGTGGTCACCGCGGTAGACGAACTCGGCTACGTCGCCGATGCGGCGGCACGCAGCCTTGCCGGCGGGCAGAACTACCTGCTCGGTGTCTTTACCTTTGAGTCCATCTTCCCCCTGCAACATCGCGATTTTTACTATCCGTTTCTGGTCGGCATCGAAGAGGAAGCGGAACAGCTCGGCTACGATCTGCTGCTCTTCACCAGCGGCGGCAGCGTTGACGGCGTACGCCAGATCTGCACGGTGCGGGTGTCAATCGACTGCGCATGGCCGACGGCGCCATTTTGCTGGGTGTGGCCGACAGCACGGAAGAGATACGCCGACTCATCGACGAGAGTATCGGTTTGCCTTCATCGGCCGGCGCGAGGTCGGCGATACACCGATTTCCTACGCCGCCGCTGACTATCGGGCTGCCACCGCAGAGGTCGTCTCGCTACATGATCGATCTCGGTCATCGCCGAATAGCCTATATCGGCTTAGAGTCCCAGAACGAGTCGATGATCGATGCAGGCGCGGCTACGCGCCGCGCGGCTGACAGCGGCAGGACTCACCGTCGATCCGGCGCTGGCACAGCCGATGCCGACAACAAGGGCGTTGACAACGGCATTTGTCGCCACACTGATGCAGGCCGGCGCCACCGGGATCTGGTCGAGACAAATCCCTTGGCGCCGAGGCTGTGTGCGGGTGTTGGACGACATGGGCCTGCGCCCGCCTCACGATCTCTCGTTTGCGATCTTGGGACAGCCGATCGATGGGGCACTGCCCTATCCGGACACGACCATGTTTTCGATCCCGCGGCGGCTGATGGGCGCGACCGCAGTGCAGTTGTTGGCGGAACGTCTGCAGCAACCGCAGGACGCCAGCGTGCAGCGGAAGACACTGCCCTGTACGTTCATCGCCGGTAGTACCGTGGCGTCTCCACCGCCCGGCGGGTAGTACTCTAGCCGTGCCGGACGTCGACAAGGCGAATTTGCCTATCACCGGAGAGGAGGCATTTGGAAAACCCCATTTTCTGCTCCCGTCACCCTGTCACCTATGAACCACGAGTATGATTGTCGTTTCGTAAATTGTCGACACCATTGGAACAGATAAGGAGAAACCTTCATGGTGAGAAAACAACGTTGGACATTGTTGCGGTCCTTTACGGTCCTGATCCTGGTGGGGCTGTTGGCAGGTGCATTGGCTGCATGTGCTCCGGTGGCTTCCCCCGAGGGTGGAGAAGTAGCTGCACCGGCGACAGAGAGAGAAACGATCGATATCCGTTTCTGGAATCACTGGCTAGCCGCCCGTGTCGAGTTGATCGACAAGATGATCGCCGACTTCCAGGAAGCAAATCCCGACATCACGGTCGAGAACCTGGGCCAGCCCTGGGAACGCCGCGAGGAGAACCTGTTCACGGCCCTGGCCAGCGACGACCCGCCCGAGGTGTTGATGGCCACCCGTTCCGAGATCCTCAAGCTGGCCGACGACGGCCTGATCGTGCCCATCACCGACATCGTCGAGGCAGATCGGGCTGGACCTCGAGGTCTTCTATCCCGGCGAGATCGGCAACTTCTACTGGGAAGACGAACTCTACTCGATGCCCATGCCCACCGGCGGCGGCGTCACCAGCCTGACACTGGTCAACTACGACATGTTCGAGGCCGCCGGGCTGGAAGCCGGTCCCGCCCGCGACCTGGGCCGAGCTTGGAGGAGATGGCCAAGGCCTTGACCGTAGATCGACGACAAGGGCATCGTAAGATCGGCGCCAACTGTCGGCACCGACGCAGTCGGACTTTCTTCGCCTGGCTCTACTGCAACAACGGCCAGATCTACAGCGACGACCTGCAGTCAGGTGGCCTTCAACTCGCCGGAAGGCGTCCAGACGCTGGAGTGGATGGTCAACTTCACCAACGATATCAACGGCGGCGTGCAGAACGTGACCGACTTCTTCGCACCGGCCAGGCGAGGCCAACCGAGGCGCAGCCCTGGTACAACGACGCCCAGTTGATCAACTTCCCCAACGTCTCGATCTTCTTCCACATGCAGACCTATCAAGCCGGAAATGCAGTGGGACATGGGGCTTGCGGCCCTACAACGCCGACAATGCGGACGCGCAGTCGCACGGGATCTCCGGCGAAGCATTCGCCTGGGGCTACGTGGTGCCCGAAGGCGTGTCGGCGGAGCACGCACGAGGCCGCCTTCAAGTGGATCAAGAAGATCACCTATGACGAGGACAGCGCCGGCTGGTTCGTGATGCAGCAGGGCCGCCCGTCGCCCATCAGGGCGGTCAACGAAGATCCCATCGTACTACGATGTCAACCCGCACTGGGACAAGGTGCTCCAGTCGCTGGAGAGCGACGTGTCCGTGCGATCTTGCCCGGAACACGCCCGGGTGCGCGACATCGTCGACCAGGCAGTGCAGGCGGCCCTCTTCGGCGAATGACGCCGGAGGAGGCGCTCAACGACGCCGCCGAGCAGGCCCAGGCCATGGTGGACGAGTACTGGAGCAGCAAGGAATGACGGCGCAGAGCGCTGAACTGGGGCGGGCCACGGCGGGCCCGCCCCAGTCGCGCATCGGCGCGAAACGCAAGTGGCTGATCGGCTACGTCTTCATCTCGCCGTGGCTGGTCTCGTTTCGTCATGTTCGACGCTGATCCCATCCTCTCCGGCTTCTACCACAGCTTCACCGACTGGAACGGCGACGGGCAAGCCGAGAACTTCGTCGGGCTTGGCCAACTACCGTGAGGCGTTGACGCGCGACCCGCTCTTCTGGACGTCGGTCAGCAACACCTTCTACTTCATCGGCGTCAGCGTGCCGCTGGGCATCGTCGTCGCCTTTGCGCTGGCGCTGATGCTCAATGCCAAGATTCGCGGCACCGGCGCCTATCGCACCATCTACTACCTGCCGTCGGTCGTGCCCACCGTGGCCGCGGTCATCGTCTGGATCTTCATCTTCGAGACCCGGCGCGGCATTCTCAACTTCGGGCTGGAACTGCTCGGTCTGCCCGCGATCCGCTGGCTGAGCGACCCGAATTGGGCCATGCCCGCGCTGATCATCATGAGCCTGTGGAGCATCGGCGCGACCATGATCATCTTCCTGGCCGGGCTGCAGGGCATCCCGCAGGAGCTCTACGAGGCGGCCGAGGTGGACGGCGCCAACGCCGCCGCAACGGCTGTTGCGCATCACCGTGCCCTTGATGACGCCGACCATCTTCTTCAACCTGATCATGAGTCTGGTGGCCGCGTTCCAGGCCTTCAACAACGCCTTCATCATGACCGACGGCGGACCCAACAACGCCACGCTTGCTCTACATGCTGCATCTCTACAACAACGCCTTCCGCTACTTCCGCATGGGCTATGCCTCGGCGCTGGCCGTGATGCTCTTTATCGTCGTCTTCGGCATGACGGTCTTCGTCTATCGCACGTCGGACCGCTGGGTCTACTATAGCTAGGTGGCACGACGCATGAATCTATGGCGGCACGAAGACCCGAAGACGTCGTCAGCAACACCTGTTGCACCTGATCCTGCTGGTCGGGTCGGCCCTCATGCTGATTCCGCTGGCTCTGGACGGTCTCGACCTCGCTCAAGACGCTGCAGCAGATCGCGATCTGGCCGCCGGAGTGGATCCCCAACCCGGTCATGTGGAGCAACTATGTCGACGTCTTCCACGTCGCGCCGGTCGGCGCTGTGGCTGCGCAACTCGCTGGTCCTCGTCGCTGCCAACGTGATCGGCTCGGTCGTCACCTGCTCGTTTGTGGCCTACGGCTTTGCGCGCATCGGAGTTCCCAGGGCGGGACGCGCTCTTCCTCCTGCTGCTCAGCACGCTGATGATGCCCTACGTCGTGCGCCTGATCCCGCTCTACGTGATCTACAACGACATCGGCTGGATCAACACCTTCCTGCCGGTGACGGTGCCCCAGCTTGCTGGGCCGCAACCCGTTCTTCATCTTTCTGCTGCGCCAGTTCTTCATGGGCATCCCGTACGAGCTCTCCGACGCCGCGCGCATCGACGGCTGCAGCGAGTTCGGCATCTGGTGGCGCATCGTCATGCCGCTCTCCAAGCCGGCGCTGGCTGCCGTGGCCATCTTCGCCTTCCGCGACAGCTGGGACAACTTCCTGGCGCCGCTGGTCTACCTGGCCGGCCGGCCCGACCTGCGCCCGCTGGCCGTGGGTCTCTACACCCTGCGCGGCGGCGGCGGCCAACTGCCCGACACCCACTATCTGATGGCGCTCTCGACGCTGATGATCATGCCCATGCTGGTCATGTTCGCCGTCGGGCAGCGCTACTTCATCCAGGGCGTGACGCTTGTCCGGCATCAAGGGGTAAAAATCAACCATGGATAGATCAATGAAACAGCCCAACATCGTCGATGATCACCGCCGATCAGTGGCGTGGCGACTGCCTGGGCGGCTTGGCGGGCAAGCATCCGGTGATGACGCCCCACATCAACCAATTGGCCGCCGAGGGAACGCGTTTCACCCAGGCCTACGCCGACTGCCCTGTCTGTATGCCCCAGCGCGTGACCATGCTCACGGGGAAGACGGCGTCGAACTTCGGCATGCCCTTCAACTTCCACGCTCGCTCGCCCATCGATCCGCACACCAGCCTGCCGGGCCGGCTGACGCGTGAGGGCGGTTACCAGACCAAAGCCATCGGCAAGATGCACTTCGCGCCGGATCGGGCGCGCATGGGCTTCGAACACATCACGCTCCATCCCAATGACTACGTCAACTGGCTGGAGGAGTCGCCCTACGCCGGCATGTATCGTGGCCATGGACTGGGCGGCAACGAGGTCTACCCGACGACCGCGCCCATGCCGCAGCGCTTCACCCACACCCACTGGATCGTCGAACAAGCCATCCGCTTCCTGGCCCAGCGCGACCCGGAGATGCCTTTCTTTCTCTGGATCGTCTTCGAATCGCCCCACAGTCCCTTCGATCCGCCGGCGCCCTACGACCGCATGTACGACAACTTCACCATCCCCGATCCGATCCGGGGCGACTGGGTCGGGACGGATGACGATCCGCCGGCATTCCAGGAAAAACGATTGGTGGGCAAGTGGTCGCAGTTGAGCGATGAGGTGATCCGGGAAGCACGTCGTCGCTACTATGGGCTGATTTCGCAGATTGACTACGAGTTGGGGCGCTTCTTCGGCGAATTGCGCACCATGGGTCTCTACGACGACACGGCCATCTTCTTCAATTCCGACCATGGCGAACATCTGGGCGACCACGGTCTCTGGGGCAAGACCACCTACCTTTCCGGGTCGGCCGATGTGCCCTTCATCGTGCGTGTCCCCGAGTTGGATCCCCATGGCGATGCCAACCCAGGAAGTACACTCGCCGGTGCTGACCGCCGATCTCTTCCCAACCGTGCTCGACATGGCCGGCACCGCCCTGCCCGACGAGATCGACGGGGTCTCACTCATGCCGCAAATCGCGTCGGGACAAGCCGTCGAGCGGATCGTCTGCGGCGAGTTCGGCCGGCCTGGAAACGCCATGGCCTTTGCCACCGATGGCCACTGGAAGTATATCTACTACGTCCAGGGAGGCGTCGAGCATCTGTTCGACATGGCAACGGATCCGGACAACCTGCACAACCTGGTGCACGACGCTACGTATGCAGGCGAGACGACTAGGCTAAAACAGGAGCTCATCGCCTATCTGGCGCGCCATGATCGACCGCTGGTGGTGGATGGTCGACTCATGATCGTTACGACCGTCCATCGATCCAGACGAACTTCACGCGCGCAATCCCTGGGCTTGGCGCGGTCCCATGCGCTATGGCCAGGGCTACGGCGGCGGTTGGTAAGCGATCATGATCATTACGGGTCTTGAAACGTACAGCGTTGCGATTCCGTTTGTTGCCCCCATCTTCAGCGCGTATGGAGTCAGTTATCCGGCGCGTGTGCGCACCTTCGTGCGCATGCAAACGGACGAAGGTCTTTCCGGCATCGGCGAGGCCGGCGTCGCCGCCACCCATCCGGTGGCCTTTGGCGAGCAACTGCGACGCTTTGAGGAAATCATCGCGCCGGTCGTGATCGGCGAATCGCCCTTCGACTACCGTCGACTGATGCAGAAGATGCGCTACATGCCGGAGGCTATTGCGGTCGAAATTGCCTGCTGGGATCTCATGGGCAAGGCCGCAGGTGTGCCTGTCTATCGTCTTCTGGGCGGCGAAGGCGTGCGCCACTCGGTGCCGTTGGCGGCCTATTTCTTCTTTCGCGGCGCGGACCGGCACGGCCACAACGCCGTCGACTCTGGACAACTGCATCGCGCATGTGCAGTGGCTCATCGAGACCTACGGCTTCCAGACGGTCAAGATGAAGATCGGCGTGTATGCGCCGTTGGTGGAGGCCGAAGCCGTCGAGCGTGTGCGCGGCGCCATCGGCCCGGGCGTCGGGTTGCGCATCGACCCCAATGGCTGTTGGTCGCTGCCGACGGCCAAACGCATGTTGAATCGGTTGGAAGCCGTGGACCTCGAGTATGTCGAGGAGCCGATCAAGTATGTACCGGCTCGTGTGCCCTACACGACCCAGGCCGGCGTGCCTAGTGTCGACACCGTGGGTCTGGCCGCGCTGCGTCGTTCGACCCGGACGCCCATCGCCGTCGACGGCGGCTATCGCATCGACCTGCTGCGCCAGATCGCCCGCGACGAGGCTGCGGATCTCGTGCTCGGCGATATCCAGGGATCCATGGGCATCCGTGGGCTGCACGACTTCTGCACCGTGGCCGAGGTGCTCAACCTGCCGGTGGCGCTCCACAGCGGCACAGAGTTGGGCGTGCAACAGGTTGCCAAGTTGCATGTGGCCGCGGCTCACCCGGAGATGCGCATGGCCGGCGACGCCATCTACCACGAATATGTGGACGATGTGCTGGTCGGCGGCAAGCTAGCCTACGCAGACGGCCGGATGACCGTCCCCCAGGAGCCGGGGTTGGGGGTCGAACTGGACGACGCCAAGTTGGCCCAGTACGAGTTAACAGAAGCGCGCAAACGGGAATACGATGCCTTCTGGCAGGCAACGAAAGCGCGCTACGGCATTCCGCCGGCCGGACATGATCTGCTGGTGCGGCATTTCTAAACTGACGGCGCTACGAGATCATGAGTTCGTAGGTCGGCGCATCCCTGCCCGACTGCTCTCTCCAACCTGACTGATCGTGGTACTCCAACCGTGTCGGGCAAGGATGCCCGACCTACAAAAATCGTGTTTTCATACGGATTTCGGTTTTGGTAGGAGCAGGCAATAGGCGTTCGGGGATACAGACGCTGTACTGATAGCTTATTGATTCATCATTCAACCAGGAGTTACCGTGCCTCGCCCAATCGTACAGATCGATATGGGCGATCCTGTGGGCATCGGCCCGAAGCTGGTTGCCAAGCTTCTCGCCCAGCCGTCGACACACGAACAGTGCCGGCCGGTTCTCCTCAGTGGACCCAAAATTCCGCGGGACAGCGGTTAGTCTGACCCAAGGAAAAGTCCAATTCCGGCAGATCTCTGCCCTGCCTGAAGCCGGATACCTGGCGGGCAAAGTCGAGGTATTGTTCTCCAACTTGCAGTCGACGAAGGCAAAACGCAATCAAACACGCGGCACACAAGCATCTCTCGGTTTGCTGCAGAGGCGACTTTCTATGTCGCCGGAACCGCCATTAAGGAGGAAAGAGACGGATGAAGCAAAGTCACACCACGGTGCTGGAGCGAAATACCGAATGGAGCGGTCGGTTCGAGACCGAGCCATACGAGGTCGGCTGGGCCAGTGAAGCGATCTTTTTTGCGCGCGTGTGCTCGCCGTCGAAGGCGATTATCTCGACGCCAATGCCGAAGTCCAAATATCACCGGACGGTATGCACTGGGCAAACGAATGGAGCTCTCTGTCGCTGGATGGCGACGGTGGCACCACGTATTGCCGGGTATCACATTTCGGCAACTGGCTGCGCCTGGTTGGCGAAGTGCCGGAGGGAGTCGCGGTCAAGGTACTGGTCTATCTGGTGTTGAAGGAGTAAGGCATGGTGCATTGTGTTCGGGAACTGATGATGCAAGATCGGGAGAAGGGAACAGAAAACCATGACAGATGATCTGCGACAGGCCATGCTCTTGAGCCACTCGGACTTGAGCCGGTTCGATCCCCGGCCACGCATCCTCTTCTACGACGACTTCAACCGTGGCCTCAACGGCTGGACCGGTCTCATCGGCAACTATGAGGAGAGCCTCGACTCGATCCTGCCGGAGTATCGCGACCTACGCCCGCCCATGTTGAGCAGCGCCACTGTCTGGGATACCGGCACCGGTGGTGCTCACAACGGCACCTATGCCATGAAACTGGCCACACGGTCGTGTGCCGGTTCCATGGGCATCGGCCTCAAACGGATCACGTTCCGTCATGCTGGGCCGATTCGGCTGGAGGCTTACTTTGCCTTCAAACCCGAGGCAAACCAACTGATGCTATCGGAAACAGACGTGCGTGCAGTCGGGGTGCTCTTCGACCTCCAGGAGAGCGATCGCAAGTCGGGCCAGCGATGGCGTGTCATGCCCCATATCCGCTATCTCAATGCGCTGGACGGCGAGGCCGTCGCACGCTGGCAGTTCAAGGAAAAACGGTCGCCCATGCACGAGATCGGCGGCACCGGCAAGACCAAGTCGCACTTTCATCTTTCGGCCGACAATTGGGAGGATATACCCGGCGGCGATCAGCTTCTTTGTTACAACGAGATCGCGACCAAGCAGAACTGGTATTACCTGCGTCTCGACTTCGATCTCGAGACCATGTCTTATCTGCGCTTCCAGTGCAACGATCGGGTGCATGATGTGCACGACGTACGTCCCATGCGCATCCCGGCCATGGCCAATCTCTGGTGTATGCTCAACACCCTCTTCTGGGTCGAGACCGATCGCGACAAGCGCGCCTTCCTCTACATCGACAGCGTACTACTATCGGCGGACAGCGAGAGATAACCACAGATGGATACGGATAGACACAGATGTTCTTGTGCGCTATCTGTGGCCGGCGTAGTTAGCTTTTGAGTTCCAGCCTCACGAAAGGACTCATCATGAAGGAGCTTCATTGCGATGTTCTCGTGGTCGGCGGTGGACTAGGCGGTGTGGCCGCGGCACTGGCCGCACTGCGGCTGGGCAGGACCGTGATCCTCACCGAGGAGACCGACTGGATCGGCGGCCAGA
>CAVQSG010000030.1:0-45799 GCA_963715415.1 uncultured Chloroflexia bacterium
GGTGAAGTTGTGCTTCATTGCATTGGGGCCGGCAATTCCCTGACCGCGTCCGTGTCCGGCCATCATGCCGAGACCTCTTCCTGCCCGCCGCCCATACTGAGCGCCGTTGCTGCCCTGCGCCGCCAGGTCGCAGACGCCGTCGCCATCCTCATCAACGAAAGCGCCGGCCGGACAGTCGGTTTGCCGATTGCCGAGACCAGCGGACCGCCATCCCTGGTCGACCGGTCCATTTCCCTGGGCCATCGCGCTGATTGAAAGCGCCAGCGTAAGCAACAAAGTCACTGCCAAGGCGAGTGTAATCGTGCGTTTCATCGTTTGCCTCCTGAGCTCAAATTGTGTTGGTTGGAGAGACGAGCCGCACATGGGCGGTGCTTCGAACTTTGTGTAGGTTCGCAATCTCTTGGTGCTTGCGGCGTAGATACCACGGCGTCCAAGAGGGTTAAGCTGCTCGAGTGGAAGCAGCAACCTAACCCCGGATCTATGTGCGCCGGGATCTGGTGAAGAGACCAAGCTACCTTTACACGATTCGCTGAATCCTACCCACAGCCATCGTCTCTTGTCGTCAAATCTAGGATAGCGCACAGGTGTGGAGAAAGTGTGGAGAGCGCGGGGATCCGTAGACAAGCAGAGGTAGGCGAACATATTCGCGCCGGCAGCGACCCCGAGGTCACACGGTTTTGCCTTTTGCAGAACCAATCAAATTGCACTCGATCCGATTACTTCTTGCGCAACAAATACCAGCGGCAGGGGTAGCGGTCAGGTTTGGCGCGTATGATCTTAGCCACGGAAAAACTGGCCCCGAAGCGATCCACGACTTCGTCCGGATTGAATCCACGTTCTACGTTGTTCTTCACCAGCTCCGGGACACGGTCGAAGCCAAATAGGTGGTAGTGACCGCCGGTCGCAAGATTGCTGTCTACGCCGCGCACATACGCATCACGCTCTGCTGGAGGTACGCCGTGGAAACAGCCAATGTCGAGGATATAGGTCGCGTTGGCATGTCGCAGTGGTGGATGGGCAACATCGGCAACGGCAAACGCCATTCGCTGTGCGACGGCCACAGACGTGCGACTCTTGCGTTGATGCGCGGCCATAAGCGCCGTGCCGGAAAGCTCGATGCCAATGGTGTCCAGGCCTAAACCGGCAAGAAACGCAACATTGGTGCCAGTGCCGCAACCGAGATCGATGGCGCGGGCGCCGGGTGGAATCCTGCGGCCGCGCCAAAACGCAACAACCTCTGGAGGTGTGATGCCCGTGTCCCAGGGCGTGACGCCGTCACGATACCGCTGCTCCCAGCGCAGCCGGCGATCGTCAACCATGGCGGCAGTCGTCGCCAATCTGCGTGAGTCCACGCTCGTCGGCAGCCGATGGTCGGCGCTCAATCTGCACGTCGTCAGCCCCCGTATTCATCGTAGTAATCGTGCATTGCCGCCGTCACCACGGCCAGCGCGTGGTCGCGCCCATAGACTTGCTCAATGGTCATCTTGGTCGGCTCGCCGGGGATCATTTTATAGGTTCCGAAGTAGTGAGTCAGGCGTTCAACCAATACCTGCGGCACGTCGCTGACATCTCTTGCATCGCCCCAAACATTGTCATTGTCCAAAACTGCGATGATCTTGTCATCGGCTTCGCCGCCGTCATTGGCAGCCAGACCGCCGACGACACGAGCGTTCAGGATTACCTCAGAACGATTGATAGGACGCTCGCTCAGCACGCAGATATCCAGCGGATCTCCGTCGCCGCGGTCGGTTCCCGGCAACAAAGCCGCGACCCGTTGATCGCAAAAAGTACGCGGAATGAAGCCATACAGCGCGGGCGGTTGGGATGAACTGCGTTGGGGGCGGTCCACGCGAAGGTATCCGGTCTTTTTATCGATTTCATACTTGACGACGTCGAACGGTGTTATTTCGATGTAGGCGTGAACCACGTTGGGGGCGTCTGGTCCAGTCTCCAGCCCATGCCAGGGGTGGGGACGCCAGCGGTAAAAAGGGGGCGGAAACTTCATTCGGTATCCTCCATTGCACGAGCCTCGCGGCGGGAACAGGTTGCGTTCTTTTGGCCGGAAAAGTGTAACGCATTCCCGGTCAGCATCGAAATATCCACCGTGAGATCAGAGATCATTGATGGTGAATGATACGGTCAACCAAGGGCAGAATTTTTTTATACAGGTTTGATTTACTCTTAATAGTGGCTACAACTTCACTCATCCATACTTGTTGCCAGGGGAGTACGGGAAACGTAATGGAAACGGATAGGAAAAATGAGCGATCGAAAACCCGCGGCTTTGGAGAATCCCGCAACGCACGACTGGAGCGTGCGTGATTGGGAAGACATCACCATCGTCTTGGCGGTATCCGAGCCAACGAAAGCTGCGGTGATTGAACAATTACCATTCAGCGAACACCAGATACTGGTCGCGGCGAGTTCGGACGAAGCACTGGATCTTGCCCTACGGGACGATGTGGATGTCCTGGTGGTCGAACTGGGCATGGAGGGAATTGATGAGCATATCTGTCGCCGCTTGCGTGTCACCTGCAGCGAGCGCACGGTAGCAATTCTCGTTCTGACCAAGTCCGACGATGCGATCAGCAGTCGTATGGCGATGGAGTGCAGCGCCGACGACAGCCTCGTGTTCTCCCCTGATCAACCTGCCGATCTGTTGCTGCGTCTGCGCCTCCTGGCGCAACTATCCAAGCTACGCCGCCGGACCGATGAAGGCGTCGCCTATCGCCGGTTGACGACGAAAATACCGGTTGGCGTCTTGGCCGTCGACCGCATCGGAACAATCAGCTATGTAAACCCGTTGGCAGCCGGGCTACTCGGGGCGGATCCGGATGATCTGGCTGGTCAAAACATTATGACGCTGATCTCAGCGCATAGCGGCGCAGCATGGCTCAATGTCATGAACTATGCGCTGTCAACGGGCATGTCGACCGGACCACATTCGTTGCTGATCGTGCGCAACGGGGGAGAAGAGTTTACGGCTGAAGTTTACGTGGCCCATATGGCGCAACAAGGGCAATCCGGTCTAGTGGTCACGATTACGGATATCAGTGCGCGTATTGCGCATCGTGAAGAATTGAACCGCGATCGGGCCGTGCTCGCAGACAGTGCCAGACTTGCCATGGCATCAATGACGACCCAACGTAGGGAATTGAGCCAAGAGTTTGTTCGCAGCGTCTTGACGCCGTTCGGTGCAGCGCTTGCCACGAAAAACTCCGCAGAGAGATCTCTTATGGTTGATCTGCTGGCCAAGACGCGTGTTCTTGTGGAGCGCTTGGCGTCGCCGACATTGAGCGAAAATGGGCTCACTGCCGCGTTAGGGCAACAGGTGTCGGAAACCACAGCCGCGACCGATAAAGCAATCGTGTTCGAATCAGAAATCGGCGCCACTCGATTCAATGCCGAAATCGAAGAAGCAGCGTATCGGGTGGTCGACAAGGCGATCGCGGCCGCTGTCAGTCGTAGCGATGTAGCAGCAGTTTCGATCTATGTGTGGCAGGAACGTTCGGTCTTGTGCATTGAACTTGAACACGACGGCAGTATCAGCGCCGAGGTTGAGGGCCCAATCACGGGGACGGATGTATTCTTGCCGGAGATATACGTGTTGGGCGGCAACATGACTCGTAGCGAGACCTCTGACGAAGGCACTGCCTATTATGTGGAATTCCCAATTGACGAACTGAGAATCAAACATGGCTAGGATATTGTTGGTAGATAATGACTCTGTCACACGACAACTGCTTGACTTTCAGCTGCGCACCAGTACCCACGAAATCCATTCGGTGCCGAGCGCCGTGATTGCTTTGTCTATGTTGGGGTTTGAGCACTTTGACCTGGTTATTACGGATCTGTACATGCCGAATCTCAGTGGTGTGGCTCTGATCGAGCGCACGCGTGAGCTCCATGGCCATCCGCACCTTCCCTTTATCTTGCTTACTGCCGAGACAGGCTTTTCTAAAATGATGCCGGCTGTTGCCGGCGACGTGGCAGCGATTTTGGAGAAGCCTGTTGGGGTCCAGGCGTTGCTCTCTGCGGTCGATGCAGCCCTCCTGGGTCGAGCCTGGCTGCCCGCTCGAAAACTCCATTAGAACATTTTGGCATAAATGTCACAGTAGAACGCAGGCCGATCTATTCTGCGATTGATGCATCCCGTATTGACGCGGCTGTTAAGTCTTGTGCATAGGCTGGTGCGCCGAGTATCGGCCTGGGGCTAGCATTCGTCAACGACATGGTCGGCGGTGCACCGATTGCTGTGACAGGGTGCCCGCTCTGTTACAGCGCTAGCGCGTCGGCAAATTGATGGTCGATCGTACGCACTTCCTCCACTTCGGATACTACCCCGATAGCGATGTTCATGGATCTGTGTCGGTCGTTAATTCGGTCGTCCTATTTGATGCACCACCAGATAGGCAGCCACACCGAATGCGGTCGCAACATTGAGCGAGCGCTTCACACCCCGCATGGGTAGCGAGAGTATGAGATCACTGACCGACAGGATTTCAGGGTCAATCCCGGCGTTCTCATTGCCGATGACCAGCGCGATCGGTGCGTCAGATGCGTGTACAGGAGCGAGAAAAATTGACTGTGCATGGGGCGCTGTTTCCAACGACCAGATGCGAATTCCATCTCCCGCCAGCTTCCGCACCAAGTCGAGCGCATTGGGATGCCAACTCCAGGGAACCATGAGATCGGCTCCGAGCGCCGTCTTGGTCACTTTGGAATGCTCAGGCGTCGGTGTGATTCCGCACAGATGTACATGGCGTAGTCCGGCACCGTCCGCAGTTCGCAAAATGGACCCCACGTTGTAGGCGCTGCGGAGATTGTCTACGACCAGATCAACGGCTGGTCCGGCATGTTCTCGTGTGTCAACTGCTACGCCGGACGGGTGGGACAATGCCTGGGATCGATTGACGTCTGCACATTCGTTCTTTACTGCGCTTTCAGACGTGGCACAAACGGTCCCCACGCCGCAAAGTGGACACCACGCAGCGCGTGTATCGGTTGTCGCTGCCGGAAAACGAAAACGACAGAGGTCGTCTTTACACTGAAAAAACGCGAAAGTCAATTGTCCAACCTTTATCCAAGTTGTTCGGTGCTCGGGTGTGGTCAATGGGTTATTGGCACTGCCGCTGATTGTCTGATCCTACGACAGCCCAAACCTGGGAAGAATTGAAAGCTGTTGCCACTGAACTGTTGCTACGAATGGCCGGATTCGTGGTCATTGTGCAGCAGCGGCATCCGACGGTCAACTGCGCGAAATTGCCGGTTGTGATCCCGCCGTAATTCAGTTGGCAGCAATTCACCTGTATAATAGGCAGGTAGTGATGGAAACGCACCAAAGTTTGTGCGAATTGATGAGGAAGGATCCCCCTAGTGCGTGTACATGAAGTTGACAGAGTATACCAGACCAAGTCATCGCATATGCTGACTCGGATCCTGTTCGCCACAATTGTCGCCCTGAGCCTCTCTCTGCTTATCTCGCTCCTCAATCGACCCCAGGACATAATTCGAGCCGTGGCATTGAGCGGCATTTTGGCAAGCGCCGTCATTGCTCTGTGGACACAACAGCAAGACAGACCAGCGCTGGCGGGCGGCATCCTGCTGGTCGGTGCATGGCTAGGTATCGTCATACCATCGATATTTCTCGGCGGTCTGGAGACAGTCGCACTACTCCTTCTCTCCGTCGTTATCCTCTTTGGCGGCCTCATGTACGGACAGCGGATCGGCGTCGCACTGACCGTGTTGAGCGTTGTCGCAGTTGTTGCCCTGTATGTGCTAGGTGAGCAGGGGTTGATCGCAGCGGTGCAACCGCCTCTCACACAGATTCACTATCTGGCTACCTATGTGATCGCCTTTGTTCTGACGACTCTTGGCGTCGATCTGGCCCGGAGCCGGCTGGTGGCTGTCCTCGAGCTGGCCACGCGCCGCAGTGACGATTTCAGCGGCGCGAACGAGGAACTACAGCAAGAAGCGCTTGAACGTCAAAATGCAGTGGAAGCCGAGCGGCGACAACGCCGGATTGCCGAATCGCTACGTGCAGTGACGTTGGCGTTGGCATCGACCTTGCAACGTCAGGAAGTCCTAGAGCTGATCCTGGACAGCCTCACCCGTTTTGTCCAATACGATTCGGTGTCACTCGTCTTGTTGACCGAAGACGGCATAGAACTGGCGGCCCACCGTGGCCCGAACGACACCGACAAGGTGGGAAGGCGATGGCAGCAACCGCTGGCGCTTCAGTCACTGGTCATGGACACCCAGCGCCCGCAATACTTGGCAGACACCGAGACCGATGAGCGCTGGTCGAAACTTCCAACCGGCAAACGAGTCAGCTGCTGGTTGGGCATTCCATTGATCGCCCATGAACGCACCATTGGCCTCATGTCGTTGACCGAGAGTACTCCTGAGGCCTACAGTGACGAAGATATCTCGGTTGCCGGCGCCTTTGCCGCGCAAGCTGCCGTAGCCATCGAAAACGCCCGGCTCTACGAAGAGTCCCAACGCCAAACGCGCCAATTGGCGACGCTGTACGAAGCAACCCTTGCCACCACACAGGTCCTCGATGTACAGGAGCTCCTGGCCCTGCTCCATGGCCAAGCTGCCGGGCTGATCGCGTTCAGTCGATATGTCGTCGTATTTTATGATGAAACCGAAACGGATGTCTATCTGCCTTTCGTGGTCGATGATGATGTCGTTTTCGAATCGCCCGGCGGCGCCCAACACATGGATGAACATACCGATCTAACAACGTGGGTGCTGACACGCGGGCGGACTTTGATGGTGAGCGACGTTTGTGATCCGAATGATGCCGCCATTTCGCGTGTCCAAACTGATCTCGGTGCTGACCTGAAACCGGACAAACACCGGATTTCGGCCAACGATCAACTCCGGGCGCTTCGATCCTGGCTGGGCATTCCGCTCCTCTCACGCGGCCAGGTAATTGGTGCGGTGATTCTGCAGGCGCGCGATCCGGGCAGCTTCACAGTCGAAGATCGCCGGGTCATGGAGGCGCTGACACGGCAATCTGCAGTCGCGCTGCGGAACGCGCGTCTCTATGACTTGGCCCAACAGGAAATCAGAGAGCGGACACTGGTCGAAGCCCAGTTAGAGGTCGAGCGGAGTACGCTTGCCGAACGGGTAGAAGAACGGACACGCGAGTTGCAGCGGCAATATCAATGGCAGATTGCGCTTGGTACCCTTGAGCCGATCATCAATAACCCGCGCATGCTTCGATCGGTGCTGGACAAGATCTGTACCCTGGCCGATCGGGAGTTTCAAATTGACGGCGGCGTAAAAATCATTGTTACCGGCGATGTGCCCGGCATCTCAGGCGATCGAGTCGGGGGATATTCCATCGCCGCACAGTCGAGCTCACTCGTCGGTAACAGCCTGGACGTATGGCACTCCGAACCGCGAACCGCCGAGATCATACGCACACAGCAGATGGAAGTCATCGATGACATCCTCAGCCGCGATACGCAAGGCAGCCAGCTGACAGAGGACTTCGGGTTGCGCAGCCTGATCGGAGTTCCGCTACTCTGGCAAAATGATTGTCTTGGTGTGCTCTATATTCTTGGTCGTAGACCATTTGCGCCCTCAGTGGAGCAGCTTGCCTATTTGCGATCGTTGGCAAATCGAGCCGCGGTTGCGATCATGAATGTTTCTCTCTTCCAGACGATGCAACAGGCCAACCGTGAGTACGCACGTGTGCTGGAGTTGAAGGATGACTTCATGGCCAGCATGAGCCATGAATTGCGCACACCCCTCAATGCCATTCTCGGCTTGACTGAATCGCTTGATGGCGGAGTTTACGGTCCCGTGACCGATCGCCAGCAGCGCGCCTTGGACAACATTCAGAAAAGCGGACTGCATCTGCTGTCGCTGATCACCGATATACTGGATCTGTCAAAGATCGAAGCAGGGGAAATGGTCTTGGAGATGAGCGGTGTGTCCGTACACGAAATCTGCCAGACGAGCCTCGATTTTGTCCGTCAGATGGCGGACAAAAAACAGCTGTACATTCTTTACCAACATGATGATCAAATTTCGCGCGTCCACGGTGACGAACGGCGTCTTACGCAGATTATTGTCAACCTGTTGAGTAACGCAGTGAAGTTTACGCCGGCGGAGGGTGAGATTGGGCTGACGGTGAGCGGTGATGAAAGCGCAGGTGAGGTACTTTTCGTGGTCTGGGACACCGGAATCGGGATTGAAGAGGAACATCTGCCACGGCTCTTCGACCCCTTCATCCAGATTGACAGCCGGTTGACCCGGCAGTATGAAGGAACAGGACTCGGGTTGAGCCTGGTCAAACGGATGGCGGAATTGCACGGTGGTTACATCGACGTGACCAGCACACCGGGAGAAGGAAGCCGGTTTACGGTACACTTGCCCTGGAAGCGCGACGACGCCAACAAACCGAGGCAGATCGACGATGCCTGCAAGCAGGCCAACGCAGGCGGTCAGTGACCTTTGCAGGGGAGCGGATTTGCTACGCCGGCAGCGACAGCCGTCCTGCGCGGTCAAACTCGATGGGTTGGAGCGGACCCTCGACGACCAGCGACGCCAACTCTCCTGCTTCCTGAAGAAGCGCTTCCGAAGCCCAGAACCGCTCCAGATCCAGCGTGTTTTTAGCGATCACCATCCGTGCGTTCTCCCACTCGTGTTCGGTCAGGGTGGCGTGGATCGCAGCCTGCTCCGTCGGCATGGTGATGGGCGTTTTGGCGCCGTTGAAATTGCCTGAAGTCAAACAGTTGGTGTAGGTCGCCTGCCAGTCGACCTTTTCGTAGAGTTCTTGGGGAATGACATCAGCGTATCCCACTCCAATGCCGTTTCCGTGGCTGTTCGGCGTCAGGTCCAAAACGACGAGGCGACGATACTCCGGCTCGATCTCTCCACCAGCTCTCCGCCACATGCCGACCACATTCAAGTCCATCCCCGTGCCGCTGATATCTTTGCCGATTTCCTGTAAGATCAGCAGATCCAGTTGATGGAACGGAATACGGGACAGGTGACGCCAGCTCTCCTCAAGCAACTCCGGCTCCCGATCCCGAATATCGGCCGCAGGTATGGCTTCAATACGCGCCGGTAAGTGCCGACCATTCTCGACGATACCGACCCCACCCAACACAGGCATCTCACTCAGCACGACCTGTGCGGCAGCCGGAATGGCCTCGCCGATACCCCAGGCATGATAGGTGGCTGCTCCTTGACGCTTGCCCAATCCCACCGTCAGCATCTTCAACAACCCGCTCTCCCATTTGGCTCGAAACGAGGTATGGGGTTTGATGCGATTGACCACCAAAATTCCGTCTGCCTCGGCAGCAAAGCGGTCGAAGTAGACGGGCATGCCCTCCGTCGTCTCGCCGATCCGAATTGCCTCCATGTCACTGTCGATCGCAAAGCCGCTTGTCTCCGGCGCAAAACCGTAGCCGGCCAGCACCGCACGTTGTCCGGCAGCCGTGCCTCCACCGTGGCTGCCCATGGCTGGCACGAGAAACGGTGTCGCCTGCCGCTCCGTGAGCAGCGTCCAGCAGTGCAGTGACCACTGGCCCAATGCAGCTGATACCGCGACTACCGACCCCAACGGCAATGCGCATTCCGGATTCGACCGGATGGAGCAGGCTGCTCGCGTTCAATGCATCGCGTACATGTGTATACGGATCGCCAATTGTTTCTTCGGTCAACGATTGACGGACCGGTGCAAATCTTGGAAGAAGGTTCATGGTGCGCTCGTTTCGTCGTCAGGAATCACGGATCATATTGTCGCATCCCGCGCGGTTGCTCGGCTTGCTCACGATGTTAAATCGTCCTACACTATAGCTGGATCGAGATCGCGCCGGGCGGCTTATTTCTATGCCGGTTCGATCTATTCATCGTATCTGGTTTCACGTGCATTCCACAACGACGAATGCCGGCAAGAACGAACCTCGCCGCCGCGCACTCTTCACCTGTCAGGAATGCGCCCAACTCACAGAAAGACCAAACCATGACAGCCATCGGTATTATCGGATGCGGCAACATCAGCGACATCTACTTTCAGTCGCGTGAAAAGTTCGCGATCTTGGACATTGTCGCCTGTGGCGATCTTGACATGGAGCGGGCAAAGGCCAAGGCTCAACAGTATGGATTGGCTGCGCTGACCGTCGACGAACTTCTCGCGGATCCATCGGTAGAAATCGTCGTGAACCTCACTATACCCGCCGCACATGCCGAGGTGGACTTGGCGGCCGTTGCCGCCGGTAAATCCGTCTATGCCGAAAAACCATTTGCCTTGACACGCCAGGACGGCATACGCATTATGGACGCTGCCGATGCCGCCGGCGTGCGGGTTGGCAGTGCTCCAGACACCTTCCTCGGCGCCGGATTGCAGACTTGCCGCAAATTGGTCGACGACGGCTGGATCGGCTCGCCGATCGCAGCGACAGCGTTTATGACCAACCATGGACACGAACACTGGCATCCGAATCCCGAGTTCTACTACAAAGCGGGCGGTGGGCCGATGTTTGACATGGGCCCGTATTACCTAACCGCACTTGTCTCGCTTCTAGGCCCGGTGCGCCGGGTCACTGGAACGACACGCCGGACCTTTGCCCAGCGGACCGTGACGAGTGACCCCATGCGCGGCCAAATCATTGACGTAGAGGTTCCCACCCATGTGACCGGTCTACTCGACTTCAGCAGTGGCGCCGTCGGCACGATCATCACGAGCTTTGACGTTTGGTCTTCCACGCTGCCTCTACTTGAGATCTACGGAACCGAGGGTACGCTGCGTCTGCCTGACCCCAACACCTTTGGGGGGCCCGTCCTGGTCAAGCGAGGTCGTGAGAACCAGTGGAGCGAGACACCGCTTCTCTTCCCCTATGCAGAAAATTCGCGTGGCTTGGGCGTGGCTGATCTAGCCCATGCACTGGAAAGTGGGCGCCCCCACCGTGCCGCCGGCACGCTGGCCAACCATGTACTCGATATCATGTGCGCCATCCACGATTCCTCCAATGACGGTCATCACGTCGACCTGACCACATCGTGCCAACGTCCGGAGGCCTTCCCGCTCGGGATGACGCCGGGCGTCCTGGATTCGTAGACAAACGGGCTGTTCTACAGCTGTACCCAGACTCGCTCAACACTCGCGGTGCACGCTGCATCCAGCGCGCGCTGCACCACGAGACCGTCGTAAAAACTTGCGGCGTCCGGGATCATGGTTTCGCCCATGGCCAGGGACGCCGCCAGGGTTTGCGCCAGGTAGAAGGAGCCGACGGTAAATGGGCTGCGATTTGGCAGTGCGTCGCGATCAAGTCCGGGATACTTGACGCGTAGCGGCTGCCACTGTCCACTCTCGATCTCCTGCCCTTGTAGTCCCCACAGTTGATCCTGGTTGTCAAGACGAAGCGCGCCATTGGCGCCGACTACCTCAACAGTCATACCGTAGCCGCTCGGTGTCAATCCACCGGCCGTAATGACGCCATTGGCGCCGTTGGCAAAACGGAGCAGCAGATCGACATGATCGTCTGTGCTGACGACGCGTTCCTCCTGAGATTCTGCTACAGGCCGATACAAATGACCGGTTTTCAGCTGCGCGGTCAGACTTTCGATACGGCCGATCATCCAGCGCGCCAGATCAAGCAGATGGCTGCCCAGCGCACCCAACATGCCACCACCTTGTTCGGCATCGCTGAACCAGGTCCAGTACCGATCCGGATTCAGCCGGTCCGGTCCAAGCCGGGTGAGTTGAATCTTGAGAACAGCGCCAACGTACCCGTTTCGGATAAGTTCGCGCATCTGAAGGCGCGCCGGTTCAAAGCGCAGCTCGTGATCGATAATTGCCAGCTGTTGGGGGGCTGCCTGTGCAGCCGCGAGCATGCTTTCGGCTTCGGCCAGGTTGAGTGCCGTGGGTTTTTCGCATATGACGTGTTTCCCTGCTTGTAACGCCTCAACAGCGATCTCTCGATGTAGGTGAGGCGGAGTGACGATACTCACGACGTCGATCTGCTTGGAGGCGACCAGCGCGCGCCAGTCATCATAGACCTCCGGAATCGCGTGCTTTTCTGCCACACGTTCGGCGTTTTCTCTGCGACCGGAACAGATTGCCTGTGCCGTCAACCCACCCAGACGGAAGACTGGAATCTGAACCCGATCGCTCCATCCAGCGCCGACAAATCCGACTCGCGGGCTGTTATTCTGCATTGGATGCCTCCCCTGATGATGCTACCTTGGCTGATACGGCCATCAAGCGTCTGTAAACGGCCTCCATTCTGGGAACAATGCCGGACCAACCATAATGTTCCTCGACAAAGGCGCGCGCACACAATCCGAGCCGGCGTCGCTCTGCAAGTGTCCGATCGTCGTCTTGGAGCAGCCGCAAGATCTTGGCGGCAAATTCCTCCGGTGTGTCGGCGATGTACAGCTCGCAACCGTTTTCCACTGCAATACCTTCGACGCCAAGTGATGTCGACACTGTGGGCCGGCCGGACGCCATTGCCTCCAACGCCTTGAAACGCGTCCCGCCGCCCACGCGCATGGGGATCACATAGACGCTTGCAGCAGCAATATAGGGGCGGGTGTCCGGCACTTCGCCGGTGATCTCGATGGCGGGATTGTTGCGCAGTTCGTCCGATCGCGGGTGCGGGTTCATCCCGACGACCTGAAAGCAAATGTCCGGCATGCGTTGCACAATCAATGGCATGACGTTGCGGCCAAACCAAAGTGCCGCGTCAATGTTGGGCCGGTAATCCATCTTGCCCGTGAAGGCAAGCGTGCGCGGAGACCTCGCACTGTCGGTCTCGGTGCACGGAGTCATCCGGTATTCGTCGAGGTCGACGCCGTTGGACACGACCGTAAATGTCTTGTGCGGAACCAGCAGCTGCAGCGCATCCGCGTCTGCCTGAGACACGGCGATGGTCGCATCTGCGTCGTGGCAGACAGCAGTCTCGTAGCGTACGAGCTTCTGCCACTGTGCCAGGCTATAACCGGCGGCAATCCAGCGTCGAACCATGCGCAGATCGGTCAGGGCGTTACGTTTTTGAAGTAGATATTCGCAGTTGTGGTTGTCGAAAACCCAGCGCAGGTTCTGACCATGCTCTGCGGCCTTCATGCGCGCCAAACGGCCGAACTGGCTGGTCTCAATTCCCTCATTTTGTACGATGTCATAGGTCGAGGTCTGTGCATATTCGGCAACGACCTCGCGCATGGCCGGACTTTCCAGCCGCAGCGCCATGTCAGGCAGTCGTGTCGTCAGCGTGTCGAAGCCGCGTCGACGGATAGAGCGCATGGGTTGTGGGACGCCGTGGAGGCGCCGGCACAGTTGACGCAGGGGGGTGCCTGCATCCAGATACTCACCGGGCGCCAGAAAGGTGATGAGATCGATGGTATGGCGTTGGGCCAGTTCGCGAATGATGTTGTAGTTGCGGATGGTCGTGCCTTGCCTTGGCGGGTAAGGCAGCTGGGCAGTGATAAAGAGGAGTTCCATAAGGGTTCGCACCGGCGTTAATTCCTGGCGCCGGTTCAGAGAGTAGTCTGCCGTCTGGATGTAGGCGAGTTGGCGTGCGTGTGGCCGATGCTGATTTCGGCGACTTTGCGGTAAGCCTCAAGAGTGCTGCGGGCTGCTCGGTCCCAGTTGAACCAAGCTGCGCGTTGCAGACCCTTGCGACGGAATTCGGCGTGGAGTTCGTCATCGTTGAGTAGTCGATGCATAGCCACAGCGATCTCTTCATGGTCGTTGGGGTTGACCAGGAGCGCGGCGTCGTTGACGACTTCGGGCAGACTGCTGACGTTGCTGACGACAGTGGGCGTGCCACATGCCATTGCTTCCAGGGGCGGCAGTCCGAAACCCTCATAGAGCGCCGGATGGATATGCACGCGTGCGCCGACATAGAGCTGTTGCAGGCGTTCGTCAGGCACGCGGCCGAGGAAAAACGTATGTGAGGCCAGCTTTAGTTGCCGCACCAATTGTTCGGTTTCCTCGTACAGCCAACCTTTGCTGCCGGCGATAACCAGACCCACATCGTGGACATTATATTGGTCGCGTAGAATACGGAAAGCATGGAGGAGGCCATTGACGTTTTTGCGCGGCTCAATGGTGCCGACGAAGAGAACGTACCGTTCCGGAAGACCATATTCCTTTGTCACTCCGCGCCGGGTCTCGTCTAGCGGCAGCGGTCGAAAGATCGGATCGGCTGCCTCGTAAATGACGCTCACCTTGCTGTCCGGTACGCCCAACTGGCCGATCAGATCGTGTTTGGTGCTTTCACTGGGCACGATGATGTGCCGGGCGTGGTGGACGGCGCGGTCAATCTGCCCGTAGTAGGCAGCACTGTTTTTGGTCAGGAAGTGGGGCCAGTGCAAGAAGGCAAGATCGTGAACCGTGATGACGGCCGGCACGGGAGAACGTAGAGGCGGAATAAAATCGGTGCTGTGGATAAGATCCAATTGAAATCGCAGGAGTTCGACCGGCAGAATCGTCTGTTCAAGTTTCCCGTGGGCCGGTGCAAAGAGAGTTGCGCGCCGGAAATTCGTCTGCGAAATCAGTGGATCGCGGTGTCTGCGATGCTGAAAAACCACAAAATCGTCGGTGTGATCGATCGCGGCCATCGCATGAAGCAAATGCCACGTATATCGACTTATTCCAGCCGGCTGATGATGCATCAGTCGGGCATCGACACCTATTCGCATAAAGAGTTCTCGGCAGCGGGGTGCAAGGTGGATAGGTCAGTGAAAGGCTGGTCTGCACGCTTTCCAACACGAACGGCAACGACGATCCACGAGTGGTTTCAAATGCGATCCGGCCACAGTACGATCTCTCGCAAAGATTTCACAGATCGCCCAGTGACATACCACTTCGCAGATTTCAAAAAGAGCCGCATCCACACTGACTATACTCCGGGTTGCCCTATTTTACCTAGCCGAACCCGACCGGAATTGTATCAGCCCTGTTTCCATTCGGTCAAACTCGATGGCGAATGGAGATGCATCCCATGTTTCGCGCAGTGGACAGGCGCTCCCCGAGATTGTTTGCGGCACGTTGTTTCTAGACGTGCTCAAGGCCCAAAAACCAGTATGTATCCGGCGAATGGAGCCCCGATGCGACAATCACGGCAACATCACTGCAGAAAAGTTGGAACCTATGGCCCAAAATCGTTTGGTTCGGAATTTGATGGGTGCTATAATGTGGCCCACCGACGTTAACCTGAAGAAGTGAGCAATCACATCGCGACCTGGACGGCAGTGTGGTTGACGCGGATGTCAAACCCCGGCCTGACATCGACCTGGGCGGATTGAGTGTGAAGGAGTCCCAATGGATCTAGCACAACTTGCGCAAATGGTGAATTGGCTTGACGAGGAGCACCGCCGTGACCGCTCGGAAATTGCGCGGCTGCAACAGCGCATCGAAAGCCAGTCTGCGGACATCATCGAACAGTCGCGACGCATCCAGGAATTGGAGAGTCGATTGGCGGCGACGCACGCACAGTTGGGCAAGTTCAGCCAGATCGAGACGTCGATCCAGAATACCAAGGTCGAGCTTACGGCGTTGGTCGGTCGCAACGACGAGGAACGCTCCCAGGCCCATCGCGAACTTGAACGCGGGCGGCTCAGTGACCGGGAAATGCTCGATCGCGAGATCAGCGAAGTTCGGCGTGAGTTGCCGCGCATTGCACGACTTGAAGAGGCGATCGAAGTGCGCGCAGTCGAGGATGACCGCCTCAGTGAATTGGTCATGGCCGTGCGCAACCAGGTAGGCGGATTGGCCAAGGAGATCGAAGAACGGACCCGTCAGATTCCCTTTCTCTCTGAACAGCGCACCAGCGACACCAAGCGAATTGCACAACTCCAACAAGAGACAGTTGAATTGTTCCGACGCATCGAAGGGGTGGCCGGCCGGCTGCCCGTTCTCGAAGAAAATGTGCGCAAGTCTACCAAGGACATCGACAAGATTCCAGCGCAGGTCGATGCAATCCGGGACGACCAGATGAATTTCATGGAGGAGGTACGGGTTGCCGGTGCGGAGCGTGACCAGATCATCTCACGCTGGAAGGAGTCCATCGCAGAACAAAAGACGCTGGTCACCCAGGCCCACGAGCGGGTCCAGAATTTCGGTCAGCAGATCGAGATTGCGCGTCGCTCCGTCGGCGAAATTCAGGAATTCAAGGATCTAATCCTTCGCGAGCAGAGTCAGGTGCAGGAGCTACAGAGATTGGCCGAAGAACGCATTCGTCGCGAGATGGACGAGTTTCGCGAAGATTTTGAGAAGAAACGGCGCAAGGCAGAGTTGCGCCAGGAACACCTGTGGTCCGAACAGGACAAGTACAACCGCGAACTGGTCGACAAGTTCCCGCTTCTGGAGCACGACCTGAAAGTACATGAGATGTTGTTACAGCACATCTGGAAGCTGCAGGAATCTTACGGCAACTACTTCCTCGGCATCGCGCAGAACTGGATCGACGGCACACAGACGTCGTTACGTGAGCGTGACGACAAACAACGCAATCTGGAAGAGGAATGGCAGCGACAGCGCCGCAATGCCGAACTCTATGCCAGCAATGCCGGTCAGCGTCGCACGCCCGGCGTCGTTTCCGGCGAAACGCCCACACCCAATGGCGCCGTGCGCAACTGATGCCGGCGACGCTTTCCTTTCTTGCTCGTCTACTCCACGACTTTGTCCCTCTCATTTGTGAGTTGCTTCCATGCGCGTACTCGGCACGGCCGGCCACGTTGATCACGGAAAGTCGACCCTGGTTCGGGCCCTGACCGGCACCGATCCTGACCGGCTAAAGGAAGAGAAAGCGCGCGGCATGACCATCGATCTCGGCTTTGCGTGGCTGGATCTGCCGAGCTACGACGATGGCAAACCGACCGGCAAAACCGAGAGCGTCGGCATCGTCGACGTACCGGGCCATATCGACTTCATCAAAAACATGTTGGCCGGCGTCGGCGGCGTCGATTCGGCGGTCCTGGTGATTGCGGCCGACGAAGGCGTCATGCCGCAGACGCGTGAACATCTGGCGATTTTGGATCTGCTGGCGGTCCCGGCCGGCGTGGTGGCCTTGACCAAGATCGATCTCATCGATGATGAAGAGTGGCTGGATCTCATCGAATTGGATGTGGAGGAACTGCTGCAACATACACGCCTGGCCGAGGCGCCCATCGTACGTGTCAGCGCCACCACCGGAGCTGGCCTGGAGACGCTGCGCCAAGCACTCTCGTCCACCCTGGGCGCATTGGACCCGCGCCGCAATCGGGCCCGCCCGCGGCTGCCCATCGATCGCATCTTCACACTGAGCGGTTTCGGCACCGTCGTCACCGGCACGCTCAGTGACGGGCACTTCCGCGTCGGTGAACCGGTGGAGATCCTGCCCAGCGGCCGAGAAGCGCGCATTCGCGGTCTGCAGACCCATCATAAGCAGATCTGGCAGAGCGAGCCGGGCAGCCGTCTTGCCATGAATCTGACCGGCGTCGGCGCCGATGACATCTCGCGCGGCGAAGTAGTCGTCAAACCCGGCACACTTCAACCGACCGTACTCGTCGACCTCTCGTTTCGTCTGCTGGACGATGCACCCAAACCACTGGTTCACAACCAGGCTGTCGATTTTTTCGTCGGTGCTGCGGAAGTTCCGGCGCGTGTCCGTCTGCTCGGGCAGGAAGAGCTCGCAGCAGGCAACGAGGGATGGCTGCAACTGCGGCTGGAGCAACCGGTGGTGACGGCAGCAGGCGATCGCTTCATCCTGCGCCAACCATCGCCCAGTGTTACACTTGGCGGCGGCATCGTGGTGAGCCCCTATCCACGCAGACGCTGGAAGCGTTTTGACCCACGCGTGCTTCAACGCCTAGAGACGCTGGCCCAGGGAACACCGGATGAGATCCTGCTGCAAACACTCAGTCGCCAACCCTTTTTGACCGAGAATGAACTCTTGGGCCAGAGCGGACTGGACCTCGACGTCGGGACCGGCGCGCTGGATCAGTTGCGCAATGCCGGAGCGTTGGTCGTGCTTGATGCGGGTGAACCGGTCTATGCAACGCTGGAAACTGTCGACGGACTGATGGGGAGAATGACGCTGATTCTGGACGACTTCCACGCTGCATACCCGTTGCGTCGCGGGATGCAGCGGGGGGAACTGCGCAGTCGTCTTCAGACTGGGCTCAGCAATTTACTCTCCGTTCGACTTTTCAATGCCGGTATCGACCTTGCCCGATCCCGTGAACTGATCGACGCAGATGACGCCCTGGCCTGGCGCGTCGGTTTTGGGGTCACACCCACGCTGCACCAGCAGTCCATGGTTGATGCCCTGCTGGAGACATTTGGCCGGTCGCCCTATTCACCCCCCAACGCAGGAGAGGCCCTACAGTCCCTGGGCAATGACGAAGCGTTGCTGGAGATGATGGTCGAACAGGGGCTGCTCGCGCCTGCCGGGCGGCATACTGTTTCGAAAGAGGGATTTCGAGGCCATGCGCGATCGGGTGGTTGAGTCTATCGGTGAAGAGGGATCCATCACGCTGGCCCAGACCCGGGATCTCTTCGGCACCAGCCGGAAGTATGCGCAGGCGTTGCTGGAAGAGCTGGACGCCCAACGTGTCACGCGGCGCGACGGCGACGCACGGGTGTTGCGCGGCGGTTAGCGGCAGCTATGTGCCGTCTGCCGAAGATGAGTTTGGAGTTGGCCATTGCATGTCGGGGCCGGCGGTGGATTCGGCGAAACAGCTACACGATCGATGACAACATCTGCTCCAGCTGATTGAAGAGCTGGATGGAAAGCCCTGCCAAATAGACACTAATTTGTTCGATGGTCGTATTGAAGCCGGCAAGTAAATCAGGGCGGACGAAGTAGAGAACGACCACAAATACAATCTGCACGAACAGAATTCCGGCGATTGCCGACCAGTACCAAGCGTAGACGTCACTTGAGTAATGGCTGAACAGACGGCCACCAATAAATGCCCCGATCCCGCCACCAAGCAACGGTAGTACCCAGAGAAGAATCGCGGAAGGGACCGGAAGCCCCAGCCAGCGAAACAACAGCATTCCGTCGATGCAGGTCATTAGCTTGTCCAATCCGTAGGCCAGAAACGTGACTACATTGATCGTCACGAAATAGGCAAGCAACCACGTAATGTCAAGCCAGACTTGGATGAAGACAGTTCCGATCGATATGGCAGGGATAAGCAACAACACAAAGAGGATGAACATGAGTACACCGATCGCATCAAGTTTGTTGGGATATTATACACGGCTTGTGAATCGGAAGTAACCCCAGCGCATGTGTGTACCCAGACTAGCGGCAGCACGGCAAGTCAGTGTTGTCCTTGACCGGCCGCAAAACCCCGCCAACATCGGTGCGGTCGTGCGCGCCATGGCGAACTTGGGCTACAGCGATCTGCGGCTGGTCGATCCGGCGCCTTTCGACCGTGTCGATCTGTTGCGTTACGCCCACCGTTGCCAGAATTTGGTCGAGGCGCTGACCATCTTCCCCGAACTCGACGGGGCGCTGGCCGATGCAACATACGTTGTCGGTACTGCTGCACTGGTCCATCCTGGGCGACCGCATACAGATGATGTACGGTCTTTGGCAGCCGAACTGGCTCAGCGGGCACAGGCGGGACGGGTGGTGCTGCTCTTTGGCACAGAAGCTGACGGATTAGATCGCGGGGCGCTTGACCGTTGCCATCTGGTGGCGTCGCTGCCCGTGGCACCCGATTATCCGGCGTTGAACCTCGCTCAGTCGGCGCTACTTTTTCTGTATGAAGTGCACATGGCGTTTCGACCGGAACAGTTGCAAGCGCCGAAGGGCGATCCACCAGATCCACCTGCTCGACAAGCGGACCTAGAGCGTCTCTTCTCTCTCTATGGAGATGTGCTGACCACGGCCGATTACTTCCGCTACAGTCCGGAGGTCGCACTGCGCAGCCTGCGTAACATCACCTACCGCGCCGAGCTTGACATTCGCGAAACCAATATGCTGACCGGGATGTTGAAAAAGATCCTGGGTGCAATGACGAAAACCGACGCGTGAGACGGGTTGCTCAACTCTTGACGAAACGAGCGCCGACAGCCGCGAAATTTCCGTTCATCAATCGTCTTGCTCCTCAATGGTGAAATTCTCGATGAACGGCTGCAGAACCTGGCCGTCGAGGCTCTCTGCCTGCCCCCGATTGGTGATGAAGAGGACAACCAGCAGCGTATCGCCGCTCTCGACCGTGCCTGCAATGCGCACTGCCTGCCCGAAAAACTCTCCTGCATAGAGTTCCCAATCACGACCGTCGATCACACGTTTTTCAAGCAAGGTCGCCTCGCCGCCCTGGTTGGACACGAAGTTTGTCACAGCGGCGGAGATGCTCTCGCCCTGTTGCGGAATAATGGTCAGCCCAGTTCCGTCGCTGCGGCGGAGTTGGCACGCGCTTTCGTCATACCGCCAACTGCGCGGGCCGACAGATGTCACGCCGACATGATCGAAGGTGACCGGCGTCGGTTGCAGTTGAATTGCGTCCATATAGGCCAGCGCCGCGTCGATCACCGGATCGTCGCCGTTGAATTTGGCCAACTCCGTCTCCTTGACCACCGGCACGCGCACGTCGGGCGCGACGCCACGGCCCTGTATCGGCAGGTCGTCGCTCTCCGCGAACGTCTTGCGGCTGTTGGTATAGAAGAATAGAATGCCGCCCGGCATGCTGACCTGTCCTACACTTCCCTCAGATCCTGCGGTCGCGTACTGACCGACGATGGCCGCGCGCTGATTGCGCTGTAGAAGTTCAGCAAATGACTCACATGCGCCGAGGCAACCGTCATCGACCAGCACTGCCACGGAACCGTCGAAAAGGGCGCGTTCATCAGGCGCGTAGATCGGAGCAGAGACTCCCCCTTCCGTTCTGAATTCACCGTCCGCCGCACTGTAGCGCAGGGACACCAAAGCATCAAGCGCCAGAGGATCGTCGGCGCCGAAGAAGTAGGACGCCATGGTGTACATCATGGTTGCCTGGCCGCCCGTGTTGCCGCGCAGGTCGATAATCACGCCCTCGCTGCCGCGCCGTTTGGCCTGGATGAGAAAATCCTCCAGCATGGCGAGCGACACCGCCGGACGCGAGAATGCCGGCAACGTGAAATAGCCGACGTCATCGATAAAACGATAGCCGGCCGGTGCCGGTTGACCAGCCACGCTAAAAGCACCCCGCAATGGATACTGGTCGGATGTCAGCGTGATCTCCTGGACGGCGTCACTGCCGGCACCGTCCAGCGTCAGCGTAACATCGGTGTTGGGCGGAAAACGCAGCAAGTTACGCACCTGGAGTAACCTGCTAGCTGCATCAGCGCTGGGGAGCCGGGAACGAAAACCCTCTGTGATAGCCGTGTCTACCGGTGTGCCGTCGACCGAGATCAGTTCGTCGCCGGCCTGGATGCCCGCCTCGGATGCAGGGGACCGCAGGGCCACCTCCGTCACGATGACCCGGCCATCCTCCAGTTCGGCGACGCTGAGACCCAGATTCGCCTGGCTTCGGGATTGGGCGTCGAAGTACGCGTCTATCGCTGCGGCATCGGCGTTGGGCCCGGGCACTGTTTCCACCTGCGGATCGCCGATTTCCTGGGCCAGAGCGCGTAACGCAAGATAAAAGGCGCCCATATCTCCGGCGGCCGGCGATCCCGGGCCTTGTGAATCCTCGACCTCGCCCGCGGCATCTGCGTCGACGTTCTGGCCCTCGCTTGCCCCTTCACTCGTCGCATCGGCCGCTGCATCGGCTTGACCCTCTGATATCTTCTCGGCGGCCGCTTCGACTGCCGGACGATGGATCTCCCGCAATGACTGCCAGTCCAGCTGATACAGATCCGTGTAGGCGTAGTGGTCTGATAGATGGTCGATCAGTGCATCAAAGCTCTCTACCAGCCCAAGCGTCGAAAAGTCTGCCGACCCATCGGCGGCCGGCGGGGTTACCTTCATCTCCACGGTCTCGGCGCGCATGAATGTGACCGCGGCGTCGTCAAGAATTGCCAATGTATAGCCGACCGGCAGTGAGATCAGCGGGTCATCGTCGGTGAAGAAGCGACCGTCTTCGCCCGCTGCGGCCGGAAAGGTGGGTTCGGCCTCGCGGGCGCCGTCGGTGTAGAGCAGCAGCGATCCCGCAATCACGTCCCCGGTATATGGATCGAGTTGCAGCGAGGACAAACCATCGCGCTGTTCCAGGAACTGAAGATAGGGTGAACCAGCAATATTCTGTCCGACGACCAGTTGATAGACAGAAAGGTCTCGACTGGCTGGATCGTCGTCCATGTCGCCGGCAAGATTGAGCGGTGCTATGGGCAGTGGGATTGTGTAGCTCAACGGCGCAGTGAGAGAATCATTGTCAAAGCGCCCCATGATCTGGCCGCTGACCGGAACCCATGCCTCATCCTCGCCGGTCAGGAGATGAGTGGCGTCTATGAGCAAGACGACCGGCTCTTCTACCGACTGGACATCCGTGAACGAAGCGGAACCAACGATGGTCCGTACACCGCCTTCGTCCATGACGATGTTCGCCGGTGGTGGAACTTGGGTGGGTGGCGCGGCCGACGAATGTCCCGAAAAAAGCACGACCAGCACCGCAATCATCATCGCCGCCGGCGTGAAGACGCGAAGTGATCTGGTCAGCAACTTGGCATGAGTTTGCATAGATGATTCCTGAGCTCTGTGATCTGGCTGCCGGTGCGGACGAAGTATCTGCAATTCTATCCCACCCGAACGATATAGGCTGCATTCGCTCAGATGTCCAGCATGGCCAGACGATAGAGTAGCGCGGTGTAGAAGCGCTTCTGCCGGCCGATCTGAGAGGGTTGGGGAGAGATACAGATGTCCAGATGGTCCATCTTGTGCTGCCATTGCGTGTACCAGCGGCCCGGCTCGAAGTGTGTGACCGGCGTGTCGTCAGTAACCTGGTCGCCGACAGAATGCGTGCCGTTTGTGTGCGGGTAGAGCTGCGAGTATGTCGAGACCAGGCCGTCGTTTTCCCACCAATCGTTGCTGTCGAAACCGGGTGTGGGAATCGGTGGTGGGTTGAAACGCTCGCGCCCGATGTAGGCCGCCGTCGCCAGCATAGCCGGGTTCATGCGTAGTTCCGGATAGTACCATCCCGTCAGCCAACCCTTGGTCGTTTGCTCGGTGACATAGGCGAAGTAGTATGAGTCTGGATAGGTCTCCCAGATTCCGTTGTCGGCGTATGCGCCTTGAAGCGACAGCGTGTAGGCTGAATTGTCTGTGCCCCAGAAGAAATCCGACTCCGTGATCCGCAGGAGGAAATCGACCAGGGTTTCATCTGACCGGCGCACGAATCCCCAGTGGTTCAGATCCAGGTCGTAGATCGCGTCCAGAATCCCGCCCGTGGCGTAGGCCGCTACTTCGATGGCGGCCAACAACGGGACGATACTGCTGTCCCGCGGCATCAGACCAGTCTCTTCGTCGATGCCGAAAAAATAGGTCGCAGTGCTGCCGTTGAGCGCGCCGGAGATCGAACTGATCGAACAGATCCAAGCCTGGTTGCTGCCCCACCCCCAGAAGTCCTGGGCCAGCAGATACTGTAGACAGCGGATCGTCGGTCCACCGAGGCTGTGGCCGACCAGGTGTACAGGGTTCTCCTCACTCCAGTCCGGTACAAATCCATGGCTTGTGTAGTCACGGCCAAAGCGGGCATGGCCGGCTTCCGTCGCGTGCGCCTCGCCGTAGTCGACTATCGTGCCCTTGATCTGCGCGGCCAGTTCGCAAGCGCGATCGTGCGCAGAGCTGACCGGGCCGACGCTGGCCTCATAGCGACGAAGCGGCGAGGGGACCTGGAAGGCGGTGCCCCAATAGCGCAGAGGGCCGAGCTCCTGGGGGCCGAAGCCCAGTATGCCGTGGACGAAAATGACGGGTCGGTTGTTGGACATGGTAATGGTTCTCCGATCTGTGTATCGTTTGTCGCTATAGCAGGAAGCGCGTATTGGCCACAGATTCACACAGACAGTCTCAGAATCTGTCTGAGCTTATCACTTTTGTCCGTGGATGGCCTTCATCCTGCGAAATGTCTGAACCCATCCGTGTGATTTTCTGTTCATCTGAGGCCTTCTTCAGGGCATTCATTGGTCGCTGCCGATGAAGACATTGACGCCGCCTTTGGCCTGCCTGAAAATGGGAAGACTCTCACCGGGATATTCCGGCTCATGCCGACAAGCCATGCTGTCGCAGCCCTGCTAGCAAGCAGTTGACGGCAATGCCTTCGTTGCGGAAGACGATTAGTTTTGACTTGGGCTCCCGAATGTGTCCGCCACTGTGGTGAATGGCCACGAGTCTCCAGTGGCTGTCGAAGACCGGTGAACCGCTGGAGCCCGGCAGCGTGTCGGTCAGATATTGGAGGCGGCTGTCGTCCGCATAGACGACGACGTTATGGTAGAGCGCGATCTGTTTGGGGCCGCCGCCCGGATGCTGAATGATGTTGACTCGATCGACCTGCCCGGGATCAACTGCCTCAAGCTCGATGTGGCCCCACTCCGCACAGGGTTGGTCAGTCACCTTCACGCACGTCCAATCGTCGTCCGCGGCGGTGGCGAAGCCCTGTTCCGGCTGCAGACGATATTCGGACGGCGACCGATCCAGACCGTCGAACATCTGCTGGTAGTTGAACTGGATGACCGCGGCCGCGGCATCGACCTCGGACTGGATCACATGGTGGTTTGTCAGCAAGAAATCGTTGGCAATGAGGAAGCCCGTGCCCAGCGTCCCGTCGCCCAAACAGATGCGCGCCACCGCACGCGAACGCCGGATTCCTTCGGACAGAAACTCGATGGGAAGCAACGTGTTGTAGCGTCCGATGATCTTCTCGAAATGCTCCTCGTCCGAGGAGTGCCATTCGATCTCTTCTCCAACCACAGGACCTGGCCGGTAGGCGAGCGTGCCGTCGAGCGCCTGGGCCAGATAGGGATCCTCCGGATATTGCTGCAGCGCAACCTGCACGAGGGCACGCACTTTGTTCCTTTTGGCCGCCTCGGCAAGGATCTCGTGCCAGTTGTCGACGGCACGGGGCTGAAAGGCGACGAACTGGCGCGGAATGCTAGCCTCGTCCACCAGACGATATGAATCCTGGGTGAGCGGAAAGAGGCCCGCGAGAACATGGGTCAGATCGGTCAGGTGTTCATTCCACTGCATAGGTTCTCCTGGTAGATTATCTCGATATACTGGTTGCTCGTTCGTTGTCCGGTAGTGCACGAGAAATGTCGTAGAAGCGGGAGATTGCCCTCGGTCTGCAGCTCGACTCATTTGTGGCGCAGCACCCACTCGTCGGCGCGAGACGGATGGCGCTCAAACCGCAATAACAGATCTACCGAATCGCCTGCCGAGACGAAGAGGCCGGCGTTGCCTGAAAGCCCGTGCCACGGGCTGTTGGTCGAAAACTTGATGGTCCCCGGATAGACGTTGAGCCGAACCGACTCTCCCGGTCGTAGATCGTATTCGCTGGGCCCGGGTTCGCCGCGGTACCTTTGGTCGAGCGTGAAGCGTATGTTGCGGTTGAAGCGGTTCACCACATGGATCGTGGCCAGGCCCGGCGGCGGGACCGGAGCGTCGGTCGCCGTCGGACTCGGTTTCGGGGTGGCCGTCCGAGTTGGGCCGGGCGTCCTGGTCGGAACAGGTGTGTTCGCGCGCGTGGGCGTGGCCGCCCGGCGTGTCGGCGACGGCAGCGGCTCTACCTCCGCCCAAGTCGTATGGTAAAGCGCAAGCTCGTCGCCTGCAAGGCTGTGACTCGGGAAAGCCAGGTAGGCGATATATCCCTCGCCGGTTGCCACACACAGACCTTGCTCCGGTTCAAGTAGCTCGAGATCCACGATGCCCTGCACAAATCGTGCTGCTGCGCAGGTGAGGTAGTCCGGAGCAGACGCTGCTACGATGGCCGTCTTTGCGCTGTTGAACGGCACGAGTGACCGATTCCCCGAACTCTCCACGCGATAGAGGATGTCGGCCGTCGCCAGATTGCCGAGTTCGCCGGTGTCTACATCCAGGACTTCATTGTTTGCTATGACAAAGAGTCCCGTGCTACGTATCCACACCTCCGGCCTGGGCGATGGCGTCGGCGTCGGCGTTTGCGTTGGCGTACGTGTGGGGGGAATCGGCGTCGCGGTGACGACAGGCACCTGTGGCGCGTTGTCGACGAGCCTCGCTGCGATCCATTCGCCGCCGGCCAGGCGGTACCAGGTCCCATCCGGGTTCTGCGCAGTCACCTCGACGCTTCGGCCTTGCCGCGCAAAACCGATGACTGGATAGACGGTGCCCGGACCCGCACGCAGGTTGGCATCGCGATTGACAACAGGGCCGGTTGGTGTGGGCGCCGGCTCTTCACTCGGGGCAAAGACGCCGAAGAACGTCCGTCCTCCCCAGTCGGGAAAGTCCTTGGCGACCGGCGTAAACGATTGCACGGAGGCCACGAGTTGGTAGGTATCCTCTCGAAAGTGGGACGGCACTCGATCCCATTGACCTGTGTGCGGGTCATACATGCGAATGGTCAAGTCGCTCTCCGAACCAGGCGGCACCAGAGCTGCGTCGAGGGTGAAGCGCAACTCGATCGGCCGCTGGTACTCGGTCTGGTCGTTGGCCGGCCAGATCCCCAGCGAGAAGAGCGTGCCCGGCAGCATCGCGTTTGGGGCCTCCAGTGCGACGCCGCTGTAATGGATATCGCCAAAGACGTTCGCACCGCTCTGGTGGGTAAAGTTGGGTGGGAAGGTAACCGAAACCGGACCACAATATCGGTTACCGCCCCTATCCGCATGAATCCAAGATGAGGGTTTAGCAGGTGTAGACTGAGGCTGAGGTGGAAAAGGCGCCATATCGGCATCTGACGGAGGCGGCTCTTCTGGCGGGGGCGGGCGCCGCCGGGTTGGTGTAGCTGTGGACATCTGGGCGGGAAGTGGCCCGATATCGGGCGGCATAGGAGGCGGCGCGATTGGTTCAGGTGGGTACTCCCTGGTTGGTGTAGCTGTGGCTGCCGGCTGGAGTGAGAGAGATCGGTGCTGACCGCGTGGACTCCCACCTGCCGCATGTCGCCCAGTTTCGTTCGGAGTGCGCGCCGGCACGATCAATAGGCTCACTGTTGCCAGTAGCGTCCAGGCCGACACAGTTGCGATACGCAATCGCAGATTTGATGCCGTTCCCACAGTTGTCCGCAGTTTGATCGACATGATGCATTTCCTCAAGGACTTGCAGGCTTCCAGCGCCAGGCGTCCCATACCGAGCCGGGACGATAGCCGTAGAGTCCGTCCCGATCGCTGCTGAGCAGAAGGCGTCCGGAGACCGGGTCGTAGGCGATGCTGGTGGCGTGTGTGGTCGGGAGATTCTCGCGGACCGAAGTCCAGCGCCTGCCGGCGTTCGCCGAGGTCCAGACCCCGCCGTCCTCGGCGACTACATAGAGCCTTCCCGAATCGGACTCGACCGTGACGAGGTCGACCAGCACGTGACCCTCAAGACCCGACGACATCTTCTGCCAACTAAGGGCACCGTCGTCGCTGCGCCAGAAGCCTCCGGAGCCCGCCGTGAGATAGACCCGACCCGGGACGTTGGGATCGGCCTTGATCACATTGATTGCGCCGGCAGTGCCCGGCTCTGCCGTCTGCCATGTGCTCCCGCCATCGCGAACTGACATAGATCTTCGCGTGGTCGGCCGCCACGTAGAGCGTGGCCGGTGCAAAGGAATCGGCGGCAATATCAACGATCTTCTCGGGTTCGCCTTCGCCGACCACGCAGTCGATTCCGCTGTGTGCTCGCCAGCTTTCTCCGCCGTCCCGGCTGGAGAGCAACCCGCAGCCGGCCGTACCGGCGTAGACGATCCGCCGGCCATCCTCCTCCGCGATCTCCAGCCCGGTGGTGTAGTTGAAGTTGTGTTCGGCGGCATCCTCCGGCTTGTCGGTAGCAACCCAGGTGCGACCACCGTCTCGGGTGACGAAGATGGACCATCTGTTGGGCAGATGCACTGCAGTGAAGGCCTTGTCCGGGTCCATAGGATCGGCCACAATGTCGTTGACGACCACGGCGGGTAGCCCGCGCCCGCGACGCCATTCACCACCGTCAGCCGCGTTTCGGTAGAAGACCGCCCCGTTGACGATGGCATAGGTGGGGCCGCCGAGAACGCGGCTCACGGCGATCTTTGAAACGGGCGCAAGCTGTGCATCGAGCTGGTATAGATGTTCCCAGGTCTCGCCCTTGTCTTCGCTGACAAAGAATCCGCCGGTGCCCACAGCGTACAATCTGCCCGGCGCACCGGCATGGACCATTAGACCCAACTCCTCCCGACAGAACGTGCTGTCCGGGACCGGTTGCCAGCTCTCGCCGTAGTCGCTGGTCATCCAAGTGATGCTGCCGCCGATCCCATAGGCATTGATGAAGGCAATGGCGGGTTCGTTGGGCGCTACAGCCACTGAGTGGATGCTGAAGATCTCGGGCAGACGTCCAATGGGTTTCCAAGCGGTTTTGGGGCCGTCTGCGGACGTCAATACACCGTCTCTCGAGACAAGTACCATGCCGTTGGAGGTCGCTGCGTAGATTGCCTTTCCTGTGACCGGTTCGGCAGCAATGGAGACCACCCGACCGATGCCGGGCTTGACCGTCGCCGGTGCCCAGGTGGATTCGCCGCGCAACCGGTACAGGATGCGCCCATCGTCGGTGCCGACGAGAAGCGCACCGCCGTCGTCATTGGAGAAAGCCATGGACATAATCGACACGCCAAAGAGCTCCGGACCGCTGATGTCATGCCACGTGACGCCGCCGTCCCGGCTTTCGAAGACGCCACGCTGTTGGTCGGAGCCGGCGTAGAGCAAGTCGGAATTTTCCGGATCCGCGACAAGGTTGCTGATCGTATAGGAGCCGAGTTTCGTGTGTGCGGACGACCAGTCCGTTTCTTGCTCGGACCTGCGAATGATCCCGCCGTTGTGGAGGCTGATATAGAACTGCCGTCCTTTATCTGTGTCGACCACGGCGAGGGCTCGGACCGGCTGATGGGCAATGTTGCGGGCCACGATCTCCCACAGACCACCTGGCTCTCCGCGCAACAGAGTCACGCCGTCGCCCACTGCGGGACCTGCCGCAGTGACCACATAGATCGTGTCCGGATCGCCCGGCGCGATGGCGGCTGCCTCGATGGGCCCGGCATAGAGGGGAGGCAGCTGGTGCCACTGCCCGTGAAGCGCCTGTTCGATGCGCCAGGCGATCCCGACGGCAAGCAACACCACCAGGCCGCCGATCACCGCCGTAACGAGCTGATGGCGGTGATCGCCGACCCACATCCTGGAGATCGTCGGCGTAAGCTGGGCTCTCTCGGCCAGGGACAACGTACTGCGCAGCGCCCACAAGAGGCGAGCTGCCACCCGTTTGCGTCCGGACCGACTCAGCGGTTGCGCAGCTTCCGGCGGGATTGCATCTGCAGGCTGCCCGGCTTCCACGTGACTGGACGGCCGTTCGGTAGGCCGTAGACGGGCCGGCAGGTAGTCGCGTAGCGCGCGCCGGCCATGTGGCGCGGCCGTGATCTGTCCGCGCTCGGAGACAGGCTCGCTTGAGTTACTTGATGCCTGCACGATCGCGGGAGCCGAGTTCGGCATAGGCAGTGCCTGTTGTGACGTATAGGCTTCCCAAAACAGCGACTTGAAGTCAGTGGTTGTGGACTCGGACAGAAGCTGCTGTGAATGTGCCTTCGTGATGGCCTGCGCAGTTGCCGATCGTTTGTCGGGTGAGCTGCAAAATGCCTGGGCTGCGACGGCCTCGATGACGCGCTTCCGGTCGCCTTCCGGCAGGAGGTCCAGCCAATACCCGAAGCTGGGCTCACCGTGGGCCAGTGCCGTATGCGCCAGGAAAGTGGTTGCTTCTGCGTTGAGCGCGTCCAAAACGTCGCGATGGCTCCAGATATATTGGTACCGATCTTTGCCCAGAACCAGCCCGATACCACTGGTGTCGCGCGATTCACGCCAGTCGGCCAGACCAGTTCGCAAGTAGCGCTCGACCGTGCGCCAGATCTGCAGTTGCGGATCGGCCTTCACATGCGCATCGATCTCCTCGAGCAGACAGTCATGGGTCAGGGTGTAGACCGGCGCATTGTCGGCTGTGGAGATCTCGCGTACGAGGAGGGCGTTGTTGACCAGGTGGCTGACGATGCGATCGAACGTGTCCCGGCTCACATTGCCCTGTAGCTCTTCTGCGCGCAGGCTGAGCCGCATACGGTCCCGGCCGACGAGTTTCAATAGGATTTGCCAGCCGAGTTGCGCATCGAGTCCGAGGCCCTTGACGATGCGGAAGAGATGTTCACGAATGATGGCCCGCGCACCCTGTAAGTCCTCATAGGCATCTACGGTCAGGCACCGCTCCTCGGTGTTGCCGGAATTCAGCCAATGGCGGTAGAGCGCATCGCCCACAATCTGAAGTTGAGGCGGATTCACGGTGCCGTCGCCCAGAGCCAGGTCGTCGAGAATCAGATCGATGAGCGCCGGCTCATAGCGAAAGCCGGTCGCGTCGAGGGGACCGACCAAAGCCTCCCCGGCACTCTTACGGGTGAGTGGCTCCAGCTTGTAGAGGAAGTTGAACGCGGAGACGCTCAAAGTGGAAGCCACATCCTGAAACGCGTAGAGCCAGTCCGACCGCACGGCGAGCACCACCTTGGTCGGGCAGCGCACCTCTCCGCCCACCAGCCGCGCAATATCGCGCCAGAACCGCCTCCGCCCTTCGTGATCGCGGGTGAGGGTAAAGCAACGTTCGAGCTGGTCGACGATGAGAATGAACGGCCGTTGGAGGGGACATACCAGGGCGTTGACCGCGCTGGGGATGTCGTCAAAGGGATCGATGCCGAAATCGGGGAACGCCGTCTCGATCCCGTGCATGGTGTCGGCCTGGGGGCTGTCGAGAATGCTGGCATAGGCCACGGAGAAACGGGCGTCCTGCAGCTGCGGCAGCAAGCCGGCCCGCAGCAGGGAGGTCTTGCCGACGCCCGACAGGCCGTTCACCACCAGCAGCGGTGCATTTCCTTCCGTCAGAATGCGCGTCAACGCTTCGATCTCGCACTGGCGCCCATGGAAGAGTTTGGCGTGCCCCGTCTGAAAGGGTGCCGGTCCGATAAAGGGGACACGCAGCTGTACCGGCTCCTCCGTACGGCGTGGTGCAACCTGCGATCGGTACTCCTCGATTGCGGCCGCCAGTTCGGCGTTTTCACCGTACTCCGCCTCGACGACGGTGAGCAGCGTTTCCAGACGGCCACGGGAGTTGGCCACCGCGATCACAGAATGCCAGCTATTGATCGCCTGATCGGAGAAGTGAATGTGGCCCTGTTGAAGACCAGAATCGTCGACCACACGGCGAATGCCCGCACTCTCGGGATAGAGCGTGGCCAGCACATTGCGCAGCCTGGCATAGATGTATGTGTTGGACATCGCCGCCTCCTGTTAACCCGACCGCCATTCGGGGTCGCTGACGTCTACCCCAGCATAGTGGACGTGATGCGACAAAAACGCGACAAGTTGGCGACAGACTGACACCGCCGGCATGACACGAACAGCTTTCGCCGCCCCTTCGCCGACGCGATAGTCTATTCTTCACGGAATTGCCTCGAAACCGGAGAACTGTTCGGAACATCGCGCCAAATCCGGTGCATATCGCCGTTTGTCGCCACTTTGTGGACACCATGTATCGGCACCCGTAGTACGGTCGTGAGTGTTGGGTACCACAGATTCGGCCAGCGATTCGGGCACATCCGTCGCCCCTGAGGGTTCCAGGAAATTCCCATGGACCACTACGGATCGTCTCTCCAACATATCCTGGCAGAACTGGAACGCATCGACCTTCTCATCCAGCTCCAGGTGAACCGGGCACGCCTGCTCAACATCACCGATGAACAGTTCCAGGGTCTTGTCATTACCGAAGAGGAAGTCGACGCGCTGCTCGACGCGCCGGCGGGCCTGCCGCGCTGGGCTACGTCCGATCTGCCCCTTTCTCAGCCGCAGATCCAGGCTGCCTGCCGCCGCGCCAAAGACGAAGTGGCCCGGAAGAAAGAGGCAAGCCGGCAGCAGGGCGTGACCCTGCGGCTGGACCGGCTCCAGCGGCTCTTCGGGCTGTCGTCCTTCGAGGTGGACGTACTGCTCATCTGCCTGGCGCCCGAGATCGACCTGCGCTACGAGCGCCTCTTCGGCTATCTGCAGGACGACGTGACCAAACGCCGGCCCAGCGTCGACCTGGTGCTGAACCTGCTGAGCCCGACCTTCGAGGCCAAGCTGGCCGGCGCGGCATGCTTCACCCCACGGCCCCGCTGCTCCAGCTCCACCTGCTCCAGCTCTTCGACGACCCGAGCCAGCCGCAGCCGCCTTGCTGAGCCAATATCTCAAGGTGGACGAGCGCATCGTCAGCTATCTCTTCGACGCCGACGAGCTGGACGCGTGGCTGCGCCCTATGTGCAGCTCAGACAGTCCACAACGCCCGATGGACGATCTGCTCCTGCCGGCGGACGCTCACGCGGCGCCTGGTGCGCCTGACCGCGAACAGGCAGGCACGGACACAACCCTGATCTTCTACTTCCAGGGGCCCTACGGCGTGGGCAAGCAGACGACGGCCGAGGCGCTCTGCCGGGAGATGGGCCGAGGCCTGCTGGTCGTGGACGGCGAACAGCTGCTGGAGCGCCGAGGACCTGGCCTTCGAGACGGCCGTGCGCCTGGTGCAGCGCGAGGCGCGGCTGCAGGATGCCGTGCTCTACTGGCGAGGGCTTCGACGCCCTGCTGGCCGACGAACGCCGGGCCTGGCGTGCGCTCCTGCTGCGCATCTTGGGCGCAGAGCCGGGCCTGACCATTCTGGCCGGCGAGCCCACCTGGGAGCCGGCCGACGCGTAGCACGGGCGACCTTCGTGCGCGTCGAGTTTCCCCGACCCGACTATCGGCCGAGCGGGTGCAGCTCTGGCGCCGGTCGCTGGACGGCAGCCTCGCGCCCGATGATGCGGTTGACCTGGACGCGCTGGCCGGCAAGTTCCGCTTCAGCGGCGGCCAGATTCGCGACGCGGCGGCCACGGCGCGCAACCTGGCCCGCTGGCGCGATCCCGAGCACGGCCAGGTGACCACGGACGATCTCTACGCGGCCAGCCGCCTGCAGTCCAACCGCAAGCTGGCCGAACTGGCCGCGCAAGATCACGCCCCACTACACCTGGGACGACATCGTGCTGCCCGCCGACCGGCTGGAGCAGCTGCGCGAGATCGTGCAACCAGGTCAAGTACCGCGCCAAGGTCTACGACGAGTGGGGCTTTGACCGCAAGCTGGCCATGGGCAAGGGGCTGAACGTGCTCTTTGCCGGGCCGTCGGGCACGGGCAAGACCATGGCCGCCGAGATCATGGCCGGCGAGCTGGGGCTGGACCTCTACAAGATCGACCTCTCGACGGTGGTCAGCAAGTACATCGGCGAGACCGAGAAGAACCTGGCCCGCATCTTTAGCGAGGCCGAGACCAGCAACGCCATCCTCTTCTTCGACGAGGCCGACGCGCTCTTCGGCAAGCGCAGCGAGGTGCGCGACGCCCACGACCGCTACGCCAACATCGAGATCAGCTACCTGCTGCAGCGCATGGAGGAGTACGACGGCATGGTGATCCTGGCCACCAACCTGCGCAAGAACCTGGACGACGCCTTCGTGCGCCGCATGCACTTCACCGTGGAGTTTCCCTTTCCCGACGAGGCGCACCGCCGCCGCATCTGGCAGAAGATCTGGCCGGCCGAGACGCCGCGTGCAGCGCCGGACGCTGGATCTGGACTTCATGGCCCAGCGCTTCGAGCTGGCCGGCGGCAACATCCGCAACATCGCCCTGGCCGCCGCCTTCCTGGCCGCCAGACGACGGCGAGGTGGTCGAGCATGGCGCATCTGATCCACGCCACCCAGCGCGAGTATCAGAAGATGGGCAAGGTGGTGGTCGACGGCGAGTTTGGCGACGTACGCAAACCAGGCGCGCCGGGTAGCGGTGAACGAAGGAAAACGAGCAATCATGCAAACACGACCACAGCCATTCGACACAGCGCCGTTCTTCCAGCTGTTGCGCCAGCCAGCGGCGGACCACCAGGAGGAGCCGGAAGCCGCCGACCTGCCGGCCTGCAGCGCGATCCGACCGCGCAGCTTGCCTGCCGGGTGGGCGACGCCTCCTGCGCCGGCGCGCATGCAGAACAGCTGGATCGGACCACGGTCCAGCCGGCGCGCGACAGCCTGCTGCGCCTGCAGCGTGAGTACGGCAATCGCTTTGTGCAGCGGGTGGTGGACCTGTCGCGCAAGGAAGACGACGGTTCCGACGTCAGCCCCGAGGTGGAGCAGGGCATCCAGGCTGCACGCGGCGGCGGCCAGCCGTTGGACAGCAGGCCGTACGCGCCCAGATGGAGCCGGCCCTTGGCGCCAACTTCGGCGGCGTGCGCGTGCACAGCGACGCCCGGGCCGACGGCCTCAACCGCTCGTTGAGCGCACGAGCCTTCACCACCGGCCAGGACATCTTCTTCAAGCAGGGCGAGTACAACCCCGGCACCTCCGGCGGGCGTGAGCTGCTGGCCCACGAGTTGACCCACGTGGTGCAGCAGAACGGCAGTGCGGTGCAGGCCAAGCTGAGCCTGGGCCGGCCCGGCGACCGCTACGAGCAGGAGGCAGACAGCGTGGCGCGGGCGGTGATGGAGCGGGAACAGGAGCCGGTGCAGAAGGATGAAGAGCGTGACACGGTGCGCCGGCAGGAAGTACCCGAAGAGGAGGAAGAGGCGGATATTCAAGGGAAAATTGCTGACGCCGGATTTCAACGCCAGCCAGAAGAGGAGGATGAGGAGATCCAAACGACGGCTGAGGATGGTTGGACACAGCACCAGGTTGAGGAAGATGAGGAAGATTAAGTTGTGTGAATCGCAGCGACAACAAGACGATGTCGAACGACGCGATTGATGATCGGCGAAAGAAGTTGCGCATGATACGGAACTTTGTCCGACAGGAACGCAACCAGAGCCATTATGTGACGCCTTGCAACGGACGGGCAAACGCGCTGGGCAAAAGAACGAACGCGATGCGCTTGGTGTACCCACAGGTCAACGTAGCGGGAGAAATTACGCGTAACGCGGGCTTACATGGGATGCGACGGTCAGGTCAAACAGGCGCTGGCGAATTGCTCTTGATGACGCAACAGAGCTGTGGAAACCAGTACGTTCAGCGGCTAGTTGAGCCGCTCGGACATGCTCAGTTGCAACGCCGGATCCCCACATCCATCCGGGAGCGACTCCAGCCAGGGAACCAGCGCCCCATTGTCCAAAGGCGGACCAAGAGGGGCAGTTCCAGACCGATTCGTGGGCGATACGATTCTTCCAAGGCAACAAGCATTATCTTGTCTCAATTGAGACGTTTCAGACAGATTTCCATTACAGTGTCCGGAAAGACAGTCAAGGTTCGTGCCGCGTTCTTCATAAACGCTGGAAAGATTAAGAGATACCATACTCGACGGCGTTCGAGGTATTTCAGAGCTGTAATTCGAGCGCTAAGAGGGCGAAGCTTCGTTCAAGGTTATCCAAGGCGAACGGTTGGTGAGGCCATAGAAAAAGGCAAAGCGACTTCGGGTGAAATCAAGCAGTTTGTGGAAAAAGCCCTCCGGCGAGGCGAAATTCAGCGCTTCGCCAGAAGAAGTAGACTTCTAACTTCTGGGCAAAAGCTAGCTGCCTTGTCGTCGGACTTGATTCGACGAATCATTCAGAAATGGATTTGGGCAACCGGAGTTGGCGTCGACTGCTCTGGATTCGTACAACAGGCGTTGATCAAACTGCGGAAGAAACTGGGATATCGCCCGTTTTATAGCCGCGGCGATTATTACGCAGCTAAATTCGGCAGGACAGGTCGCAACGTTCGCAGGCCTCAAGATCTTCGGCCCGGAGATGTCTGGGTGACGCCTGGCGGCGACCACATACGTATTATCTCGGCCGTTCGCTCGAAGATGGTAAACGGGAGGGATAGAATCGAATTTGACACTGCTGAATCTTCCGCTGCACTCGAACACCGCAACGTTCGAGAAGGTCCCATTGGCAAGACATGGCTCACACGAAGCAAGACTGTATTTGGTTGGCGACTTCGCGGAAAATACCGGCGATTCCTGTATTAGTCACCGTTACGGTTATGGACGGGATCCGATTCGGGCGATCCTGTGCCAAAACGCATATGGACTCCGCGATGTGATCGTGTTGATGTGAAAGTAATCCATCTATACGACGACAGATCTTCAAGATTTCTATCAAGGCGAAAGCTATGCATGCTTATAGTATATCGTCAGCACCAATCGAAAGAAAGGCATCTTCTAAGAGTTCCTATGTCCTTTCGAGTAGTCTGAAGCCGATCTCAGCAGTTGAATTGGCTCGAAATAGACGGTCTGTGATTGATATTCAGCGAATGTATGGGAATCGCTGCGTACGGAGAATGGTGATGCGGCCCAGACAACAGAGCGGACGCTACCGAGCTTCGGATGATCGACTGCCTGAATCCAAGCCCCTACTCTCCACTTCCTACTTCCCAACCGGAGTTGGTGACTTGTCGACAAGCCGCCACTTGCGACGGGAAACAGCGCATGTAGGCATGATGAATGGTCCTCAAGTTCACCAATTTCGTGTGGATGCTAGATCGCCAATTGCAAGAAGTCAGATGACCCCTCGGAAAGTTATTGACATACAAAAAACGAAAGTCGTCGTAGCTAGATTGATTCGAATACTGGGTCAAATGCATGCCAAGTCCCGCGCAATGATCCGCCGTGAGTCCGTAAATAGGCTGCTGGTTTCACTGCTGACGCTGTTTCTTTCGATTCTTGGTAGAAAAAGTCAAAATAGAGCTGTTTCTGACCTAGTGAAATCCCTTCAGCGTCTCGAGGTTCTGACCTTCTGGGCCGAAGCTCAGTATTCGCCCGAGAGAACGGGAACGCGGAAACAACGTAGGGAATGGGGACTCCGAGAAGCATCCAGGTCGTTCCGAGTTAGGATGGTTGCACTGATAAAGAGAAGCAGGAATGCACTTGAAGTCCTTTTCCCTGCAATGTCCGGTGTAGCCGGGAGCCTAGTACTGTTAACTAAAGGCTATTTCTACCGCCTTCTAAACGAATACACGCCATATTACGCTCAAAAGTGGAACGTTAACTTGTTGCGGAAGGGCAAGAAAAAGGCGAGGGCCATAACCTGTAACTTAACGACATTGGCAATGATTTTGAATGCCCTAGGTATGAGCCAATCTGACTTTAAAGGTGACAAGAAGCTCTTGACACACATCTCAACATGCTTGAGTTTCCCAGGGAAATCGGGAGTTGCACCAAAGAGCTTTGCTGAATTAGCGAGGCTACGTATGCCGGATTTCCTACAGTACGTTGCAGTATACGCAACATACGAAGTGTTAAGAAAGAGACTGAGTTCGTACAGATGTACCAAGAATATGTGCAGCGACAGGAGAGTCTGCCAACATGCACTAGGTGCCAGAAAGCAGGCTGCGCAACTAGTAGCTAGTAGTGCGAAGTTGTGGAAATGGGTGGCGGCGAAATTTGGCGTGAAGGAAGTAGCGTTTACCGATAAGCGAGGGACACGTTGGGCTCGTTCCGTTTTAGGTTTCAGACAAAGAATCACGAAGGCTCTTGAGGGATGGCTAAGGCAAGGAGCACAGGTACTAGTAGGTAGGCCGGGTCACATCGTACGGTTACAAGACTTCGACAATGACAAAGTTGTCTTCGATGATCCGAGTTTTGGAGGCAAGAATACGACTCTAACGTGGGAACAGGCGTTTCGGGCTTTCAACAAGAGAGGATATTTCACGTATTTTCATGTATATGATAAGGGCAACTAGCCACAAGCACAGCCCCTGGTCGAAGGAGGCAGACGACGAGGTACAGTGCCGGACTTATGGCTGGGAACGTAACGTTCTGACTAGGGCTCAATCCGAACGAGTGTAAGTGATGTGTCAATTATATTCAGGACGACACAATGCGAGTCTACCAGAGAGTAACCAGTGATACTCCGGGGTGCCGGCGAATATCGATCTCATACGGATCGGAATCGCATCGCGCTACTGGCATTCAATCCATCCAGCCAACTGCAGATACGTATGCTTTGCTTCGCTGCCAACAAGACTATGGGAATCGTCACGCCCAGCGACTCGTGAAATTACACTGCCGCAAGAATAGCCAAGCCGATGTCAGCAATTCGTCGCTGAAAGACCCTGTGTTCCGAAATTTTTTTGCTCCAATGCCCGTTCGTGGGGTGACTAGAGTCTTTCACAATCCCACTACCGACATCAGTACGTGTGGAGCGGATTCGGACAGATGGACAACGCGTCAATTAGGGCGAGACAATGTGATGAGACGCATCTCAGATTATTCAAGGAACATGAGAGAATCGCGTTCATTTTCCGCTTTTGCGCAAAGACAATCTCGACGCTCAGCATTACATTTTGATCCGTATGGAGCCTTTATTGCTAGGACGACGAGCAATGAAGCCCAACCGCGGGTACCGAATCTGGGGAGAATGATAGGAGTGGTCGAAGTACCTGCGCTTTCACAGTATGCACTAGGTATAGGATATTGGCAGAAAGTGTTCAAACCATATCTACAGGGAGCAATTGCGGTTGTCCCAATCCGAGGATCAGTACCGAGGCATATCAGTCCATTTCAGGATTGGGCTCAAAGTCTCATAGACACGCTAGATACCGTAATAGTTGACAATGTCAAGTACCCTAGTCCGGAGTCCTACGATTACTGGGTTTCAAACACGCGACGTGCCTCTTGGTATATATCCACGCGGGAGTATAGAAAGCGATTGCGCCGCATATACCCACATTTCCGTGCTATACGGGATGCCTTTTTGGCTGTTGCACGGTCTGAGGATGTTGGCAGGCGCGCCATTGGCCAGATATTCTGGACGTTGGCAACGCACTGGAGAAGGCTCAAATATTTTTGGAAAACATCGGGGCAATATGCATGTGGAAGCGCAGCTGAACGAGTTGTTGACCTAGGCCGAAACCGCGGCGTGAGGCGCTTCTATAAGGCGATATTCTTATGGAAAGCACCACAGAAAATTGACGATACGGTGATCTGGTATAGGAATTCATACAGTTTGGTTTGCCCTAACAGTCGTCAATATATAAGCACTGTTGATGCACCGAATCAGGCTCAATGGCGACCTCGTCCGCTGTATAAGGGTAGGAGGCGCAAATATTCGCATACCATCCAGTATTCACCGGCTTTGCTAAAACGAGTTGCCAAAGCACTTATCCTCTCCATCTCGTCTGGCATTCCGGTGCATGCACGAGTGTTGTCAGGCTACATTCACGAGCGGAAGCTAGCAACTAAGCACTCTATCGTTATTCACAAATTCGATCCTGTAAATGTCAATCCCGCAAAAATGGACTTCACAGCGATTGATGTGGACGGTGGTGCCACTATCAAGTTGACTTTGGATTCGCAGGTGCCAGGAGGTAAGTTCGAACATAATCCCGGCGATAGTTGCTGGTTTTATTCGCCTACATCGAAAAGCTGGGACTACGACAGAAGCACCGGAAAGGCACCATGGCGGTATCAGATCATGGGGCTCTGGATTTCCCAAAACATTTGGCGAGAAGCGCGCAGGAAGCAGATCCCCTGAACTCGACTCTAGCCACGACAAATATTGAAGACAAAGAATGATTCAATTAACCCAGCTGAGTGATATCGTAAGTAGAGTGGGTAGCGTACGTGAAGCGATCGCCAACGGTCTCTCATACACCCACAGCCGGCTCAACGCCAATACGCGTAAGACGCTGGAGGCAGCCTCCTTCCTCTATATATGCACTGGTCAAGTTGCTGGCCGAGAAGGGCATGATTAGCATTGATTAGCTGAACAAAGTGGCTGATTCGGCGGTTTCGCGATCAGGGCATGGGCGCGCTCTTCCAGGAACCAGACGTCAGACTCACGGTGGCAATGTCTCCAGATCCTGCACTTACCGAGTTACCGAACCGCAAACCTTTGCTGTTGTGACAAGGAGAGTGCCGTGAATGGACACCCAGTGGACATGCCCAGACCTCCAAGTGGCGCGGGCGCGCTGCAGGTGGACACGAGGGCTGCTATCCCACCTCAGACAGACAGCTTTCGCGAACAAATGTGGCATGCGCCTTTGTGACTGAGTTCGGGAAAGAGGTGGGATTGACGATCACCCACCAAAACAGAGAAGTGTAGAAAGCAACGGTCTTTCTGCCGATCGTTCACAGTTGAGGCGGTTGTACTGGTTGCGAAAGAACTGACGGGAACTGCTGGAGGCCAGCGCAGTTGGTACATGAATGGAATCAGCGATTCATCGTTCTCTTCTCACTGTAAGAGAAGCGTTCAAGAGGGAGGCCAACATGATACGCAAGTGGATATCCCTGTTTCTCACCATGGTCCTGTGCATCCTGGTCGGTGGTGTCGCCCGTGCTCAGGATATCAACGTCGTCAACATGATTCCCATTGATTCGAGCGGCGAGACAAATCAGGATAGCGAGCCCAACCTTGCCATCAATCCGGCAAATCCGCTCCAGATAGCGGGCTCGGCATTCACGCCAGGTGCAGGTTTCTGTGCAGCCGATCTGGCTCCCATTTATGTCTCTATCGATGGCGGCAATACCTGGGGATTCAACTGTAAGGTACCGAGCGACGCCTCGGCCATGACCAGTGACATTACCGTTCGCTTTGGCGGTACGTCTGGTAATCTTTATGCCGGCATTCTACGCAGACCCGGCGGTCTTCGCTTGAACATCCTGCGCACCCCCAACTTTGCCGGCGGGGGAACCATGACAGTTCTGGTAGACCGGTACAGCGTGGATCAGCCCTATATCCAAGCGGCAACAGTTATGGGCGGAGCAGGTACGGGTAACGATCGGGTGTACGTGGGAGACAATGACTTTGGTGCGCCTGCCGCCCGCACGGCCACAATTGACCAGTCGCCAGACAGTACCATCACGACGCCCACATTCAATTCGATCCGAATCGAATCACGCACCACATCCGGACAGGATGGACCTCCGATTCGTCCGGCAATTCACCCGGATGGTACCGTCTATGCAATCTTCTACGGATGGCGTGCCTTCACCGGCACAGCGGCCACCACTGACGTTGTCGTCGTCCGTGACGACAATTGGGGAACAGGAGCGACCCCCTTCACGGCACTTACGGATCCAGGAGATGCTCTGGCAGGCATGCGGGTCGTGACCGGTCGTACCGTGCCGTGGGCCAATGTCAACCAGCCTGCGTTTGGGCAGGAGCGCTTTGTTGGCTCTAACATCTCCATCGCTGTCGATCCGCGCAACAGCTCCACAGTCTATATTGCCTGGGCCGATCGGGTGGGCGCCAGTGACTATACGCTCCACGTGCGGCGCTCCTTGAACCGGGGCGTCACGTGGTCCGGCGATCTGCGCACTGTCACCAACGCCACCAATCCGGCGCTGGCCATCAACAGCCGTGGCGAAGTAGGGTTTCTCTACCAGTTGTTGACGGGAACGGGCGCTACACAGCGTTGGGTCACCCACCTGGAGCGGACGGCCAATGCCTTTGCGACGATCGATGACCAAATCCTGGCCAACGTACCGGCCAATACGCCTGTATGGCAGTTCAGACCCTATATTGGCGACTATATTCATCTGATGGCTGGGGGGAAGAATTTCTACGGCATCTTCTCCGCCAACAACACGCCGGACAACGCCAACTTCCCCAATGGCGTGACCTACCAACGCAATGCCAACTTCACCACCAATACGTTGCTTGACACGGACAACACCACGCCGGTGGCTATCTCTATCGATCCCTTCTTCGTCAGGGTGCTGGAGCTGCCGCCGGAATCTGACTTCTACGTGCGTGACTGGACGTCCAGCCCCACAAATCGCGATACAGGACTCGAGCCCTCGACGAATCCAGTGTTCTACATCAACAGCGATGTGTGGAATCGCAGAAGCAATGCACCGGGCGGCTTCAATGCAAATGATCAGCCGCAAAGTCAAGATCCACAGATGATCAGTTTGGGTGACAATTTCGCCTTTGCGCACGTTGCGCGCAATGCGTCAGGCACGGCAGAAGTGGTGACCGCGCACTTTCTCGTCTCTGAGTTTGGTACTGGCAGCAACTATCAGCACGCCGGACCGGCGGCCGATCCAACCATCAGTTTTGCGGCGACGGATCTAGAGCAAACCATGACCAGCGGCTTCCAGTGGCAGCTCCCTGTGACCACCTCCAGCCATACGTGCCTTGCTGTAGAGATCTCGACGCCGAACGATCCCAGCATGGCTCCCAGCCTTTTGGGACGAGCACCGGGTTGGCCGACAACGGATCTGATGGTGATCAATGACAACAACAAGGCGCAGCGCAATATGGGCGTCTACTCGACGGGCGGCTCAGGTCAGGTCTCCTTCTACGCCGTGATCCACAACGCAGCAACTTCCCCCGCGATATGGTGTTGGAACTTTATGTATTGCCGGAGATCCAGGGAAGGTTGGGCGAAGCCTACATAGAGGTCATCGGCGGCGAACGCTTTTCTTTGGAGTCCGGGGGGACGATTCGATTGCCCGAGATGCAGCCGGGCGAGAATCGTTGGATCGGTCTCACATATGAATCTCCGCAAGGAGAAGAAGGCGAACTGCTTCCGGTCATGTTCTATGAACTGGTTGACGGGAGACCGGTCAACGGCTTCGCAATTGCGGCTCGGCCTTCTCCACTGGACAGGGTCTTCAGAGAGAATCTCGAGCTTCATGCGCAGAGCTTCATGCGCATGGCAGCTTCGTTCGAGATCGACACCGCGATGGAGGAAAGCGAGGCAGCACTTGAACTGCTTGCAACCGAAGAGATCTCCGACAAGGCGTACAGCGAGTATTTGAAATCGCACCTGGATCTGATCAGCGATTCGACACAGATACTACTTTCGCTGGGAGAAAAGGGTGATCCATTTGAGATCGAGCCTTCCCTAGAGCATCTAGGAAGAATGCTGGCCTCCGACGATATTGCGTTTGCGGTCACAGCACATATGACGCTGATCCACAAACTTGATGCCTTTGTCACAATGCTGCAAAAGGCGGAGGGCGATCCGGCAGACATTTTGCAGAACGTGCGCTGGCAGATTGAACTTTTCGCAGAACTGCCTCAGTTGCAGACTGAACGCATATTGGAGATGTCCCGGCAATTCGCTTCCGGTTACGAGGTCGGGGAAGTGAGCAATGGCGACTATCCAGATCTCATTGCGTCCCTGCTCGAGGACTACCGCGCTGCTGCAGAAATCCTGGCAGCCCAGGAGTTGATGCCTGACATCGACGCTATGGAGGTCAGTCTGGATTCTTTGGCCGCGCTGCAGAGATCTCATCGTGATTTTCTGCTCAAGCTTCACGCGTCGTGATAGAGAAAAGCGAAATCAAGGACATGATGCGACAGTCGAAATTCGTTTTCGCCGGTACCGTGCAGGAACTCGAGGCAGCAACGATGGCTATGGTTCAAGATACTGAGAAGACGGCTATCGTTACCGTCGATGAAATCTTCGAAGCGCCGGAGATGCTTCGAAACTTCGTCGGCCGGGCCATTACAGTCCAACTGCTGGAACCGGGATCGGTCGAGGTTGGCCAACAGGCGGTGTTCTTCACAAATGGATGGCTCTTGGGAGACAGCATTGCTGTCCTGGAGGTTGGCAGATTACCCATTGAGGACACGTCGAGCATGCGCAGCCAGATCGAAGAGGCGGTTCAACAACTGGCAGACGAGGAACTGCAAGAACGAATTGCCCGGGCCGAAGTGGTTGTCGTTGGAAAAGTCTCTGCAGTCAGGGAGGCAGCCGAACTGGTGCAGGCTCAACCCGTAACCGAGCACGATCCCGAGTGGAGGGTCGCTGTCATCGACGTGGAGGAGGTATTGAAGGGTGAATGGAGTGAGCCCGTGGTTGAGGTTCTGTTCTCAAGCAGTACGGACGTCATGTGGTACCAGACGCCGAAGCTTCGCGAGGGTCTAAAAGCGGTATTGTTCCTAGATAGAATACAGATAACGGAGACGGGCTTCGACATCGATGGGTTTGCAGCCATCGATTCGTTGACGGTCTGGCCGCGCAGCGAACTTGACCGAATTCGGGAGTTGGTCGAGCGGTTGCGATAAATATGTTGTGCGCGACCAGAAGCAACGAATTGGATCGTTGGAAACGGCTGCGTTCGCACATGCATCTTCGCAGGGGAGGGTATCCGAATGACGGATACGGCTTTGTTGGTGGCCAATCGAGACGGTAATTTCGAGACCGCTGTCGGGCTGCGCGAGTCAGTGGCCAATGGCCTGCTCTACACCCACAGCCGGCTCAATGCCAACACGCGCAAGACGCTGGAGTCGGCCTCCTTTCTCTACGCGCTGGTCGAACTGCTGGCCGAGAAGGGGCTCATCACGGTCGAGGAGCTGGACGCACGCAAGTAGGGGGTGGGCGAACGGCTGGTCAAGCAGTTTCGCGAACAGGGCTTGGGTGCGCTCTTCCAGGAGCCGGAATTCGACAAATACGTCTTCGAGCACGGCGCCGAGATCGACTGCGCCGCCCGCGTGCAGCTCTGCAAGGCCGCCTGCTGTCGTTTGCCCTTTGCCCTCTCCAAACAGGATGTGCGCGAGGGCGTGGTGCACTGGGAACTGGGCCAACCCTACCTGATCGAACAGGGCGCGGACGGCTACTGCACCCACATGGACCGGGGCACCTGTGCCTGCACCATCTACACCCAGCGGCCGGTGCCCTGCCGGGGCTACGACTGCCGCCAGGACCAACGGGTCTGGCTGGATTTCGACGGCATGGTTCCCGATCCCGCAGTCGAGCAACCGGAGTGGCCGCAGGGGCGTGAAGAGGGATCTGAAGAACGGGAGTACATGACATGATCCACGACCTGGACCGTACGTTGCGCGTGCTGCTGACCCAGGAACTGCCGCGCTTCTGGGGCAATGAGGTCAGCATCAGCTTCGAGACGCCCGACGACGAGTTCCCGTCGGAAAATATCCACCTGCCGGCCATCGATCTCTTTCTCTACGATGTGCGCGAGAACCGGGAGCTGCGCAGCAACGAGCGCCTCATCGAGCGCAACAGCGATGGGTCGGTGCGACCGCGCGCCGGTGCCCGTGGCCTGCTCCTACCTGATCACGGCCTGGACCAGACCGCAGCCGGCGGCGGTTCCGGTGGCCGGGCCGACCAGGAACACATGCTGCTCAGCGAAGTCGTGCGCGTGCTGCTGCGCCACCCGACACTGCCCGAGGCGGTCCTGCAAGGGGAGCTGGTGGGTCAGTCGCCGCCGCTGCCCACGGCCGTGCTGCAGCCAGGCCACTTGCAGAGTCTGGGTGAGTTCTGGCAGGCCTTGGGCGGCAAGCCCGAGGCCGCGCTCAACTACACCGTGACCATCAGCGTCCAGGTCCACAAACTGGTGACCCTGGACCGGCCCGTGATCGACGTGCAGATTCCGGGTTAGAGGAGACAGACATATGTCGCATTGGGTGCGCATCGAACCGACCCGCCGTCAAGTCGCCGTTGCCGGGCGCGTCACCAACACGCTGTCAAGCGCCACGCTGGGGGGTGCCCAGGTGCAGATCACCGACGCGCCGGCCCCCTCGTCGAACGTCTGGCCGTGCAAGCACGGCTTGCCGGCGGCCGCGATGCGGCGCTTGCGAATTACTTCGCTGTGTTGGATGACGTCACAGCAACCGCTGCGGATCGATTGGCCGCAGCCCAGGCCATTCTCGACTACCTGGCGCCCGCGCGGCCGCTCCTCGGGGCAGCGGCTCGACCGTACCCGGTCCACGGCCGACGGTCTCTTCTACTTCCTGAATCTGCCGGACGGCGACTATACGCTGGTGGTCTCGCTGCCCGCTG
>CAVQSG010000031.1:0-18614 GCA_963715415.1 uncultured Chloroflexia bacterium
TGACGGAGCGATCTGCCAAGAGCGTAGAGGGGCCACCTATCGTCGGCTGATCGTCGGGGACGTGCCGGGCATTCACCTCGAATTCGCCCCAAACTCCTTCTTGCATCCCCGATCCCGCCGGTGTACAATAGAGTCCTCCGGCGCTGTTCTCTTCGGGGGAACCGTCACTCCGGTGGCGGTGAGGACAGCGCCGCTCTCTATTGGTGCTCCTCGCCCTTCCCCCGGCTCACGCTGCCGCCCACGCTGCCCCCGGCTCCTGCGGCGACACTGTGGTCAATCGCCACGGCCCCGCTGCCGGACACGGTGATGATGGTGCTGCCGGGGTTGGCCTTCTCCTCCTTGGCGAGTTCTTCGTTCACCTGCTCGGCCTGGGTGATGAGGCCCTGGTCGGCGACGGCCCCGGCGTCTGTGAGGACGGCCTCGGCTACCTGGGCGGTGACGATGAGGGTGACGGGTTCCATGGAGTGGCTCCGTGGGTGAAGAGGGTCAATTTCCAAAAAAATCGGATCGCCTTCGGCGATATTTGCGGGGGCACTCCGTGCCCATCAGAGATCAGAGGGCGTCGCTTTGCGCTCCGCCTTGTTCAGAGATTCAGTCTCCAGAGGCTTCGGAGCGCAGAGGAATGGGGGCGGCAACGTAGGGTAGGCGGCCAGCGAGCAGCATCACCTGCTTTTCCAACCGCCCCCCTCCGAACGAAGCGTGCTAGTTTCCCAGCACTTCGCTCTCTAGAGAGTCTTAAGCAATCCTGGGGCCATCATATTTGCCCATTGTGATTTTTTGATGGCATGTTCGGCAAACGACTACCGTCTTTCTGTTCCTAGACATCATAAAGAGCGCCCACGCCGGTGGTTCTTTGCGACCCCGATATCGCTTTTTGACATCAGCGAGTTTTCGCACATGATGAACTTCAATGTTGTCATGAGAGCCACACAGTTCACACTCGTTCGCAAGCAATCTTCGGACCAGTTCGTTGTTACTGTAGTTGGTTGCCGGTTTCGCATCTTTGATGACGGCTGTTTTCTGCCGACGTATCGGAACCGCACCAAAGCGCGCAACCAGGGGTTTCTGGGGTTCATCTCTGGGAATTCTTACCTCTATACCTGTCATTCCTGTCTCAAACTTGGTAGCAAACTGCCGATATACCCACGTTGGCCTCTGCTTGTGCTTGTGGGCGAGCGTTTTGACCAGTGATTGCATATAGGCATAGCGCACTGGATACAATCTCTTCGCAACGTCTTCTGCCAGCAAATAGTAATTGGCCAACCCCTGAAATTCCGTGTTGAAAGCCATAACGATTTCGTAGTCTGAACAGCTTTCAAGCTCAAATCGACTATATGGCTTTGCATCACGTATGTAGCGGTTTTCCCACTCTTTGCTTACATCCCGAGGAACGTAGAGTTGCACACATCCATTCACTGATCTTCGCTTTCTTGGGCCGTTGCGGTCTCTGGTCAGCTTGGTATTGTTCCGGCTGACACTGAGTTCATAACCCAAGAACCTGGCCCGTTGTGTTGCAGCGTTGGTGATCAGCGTCTTGTCTGGCGAAAGTCGCAGATTGATACTACCCAGAAACTCGCCAATCGCCCTCTTGATTTCTTCTGCCTCACACCTCGGACCTGCCAAGCCCAAGATGAAGTCATCGGCGTAACGGCAGTACCGCAATCTCCTGAAATCTGGGTCGTCTGTTACTACACTCGGCAGTTGTCGCATTTGCTGGGTGAGCACTTTGTATTGCTCTGCATCGCCGGATGCCCATGCCTTACTTCTTTGTTCCATAACCTGCGCGTACTCTGGGTTCTTCCTCCGTTGATGCTTGCGTGTATAGGCATGGATTAGCTCTGCTTCCACATACTGGTCAAGCTCATTCAGCACGATATTGCTCAGTATGGGACTCACCACTCCGCCCTGTGGGACACCAGAGTAGCTTCGATAGTATACCCACTCCTCCATGTATCCTACTTGGAGCATCTCGCTCATCAGCTTGAGAAACCTGCCGTCTGGTATATCCCGCCCCAGAATGTTCAGGAGAACTTCATGGTCGATGTTGTCGTAGCATCCTTCGATATCGCCTTCGATGAACCACTTCACCCCGTTCCAGCCTCTGTGTATCTCCAGTAGGGCAGTATGGCAGCCTCTTCCTGGACGAAAACCATGCGACCGTGGTGAGAACCTTGGTTCGTAATACGCTTCGAGTACTGTACGAATTACTTCTTGGACTAGCTTGTCGCTCCAGCCAGGCAACCCCAGCGGCCTTCGACCACCGTTCTTCTTCGCGAGATACGTTCTTCGCACCGGTTTCCACTGATACTCGCCCGCCTTGAGCCGATCGATGATCTTTTCAATTCGTTTCAGGGACATGGCGTCGACCGTGTCTACCGGATCGATTCCCGCTGTCATGGCACCTCGGTTTGCGTAGAGCTTCCCATACGCTGCCAAGAAGAGTTCTTTGTCGCAGATTTTACGATACACTCGTTTGAGTGGCTGGCGTTTTTCACCCCACGATTTTGCTATCTCAAGTGTCTTCAGGGTCATAAGCCTTTCGCTTTCCTCTGTCGCCTTGAGATTGAACTCTCCTATGCCCCTTCGCCAGTCATTCACTTCTCCACAGTGAGTGAGTTTGGATGTGTGGACTCTCTCCATCTCCGACTACTATGGGCATTCCGAGACCCTATGGCTCTCGCCACGTAGGCCTTCCCATGTTCCGGTCGAGAGAAACGTCATAGGTCGACTTAGGTCGTCCATTCATCACCTTGCCACTGCTCGTTGCAGCGTAGTCTTGGCGGGTGTCTCTAAGCGGCTCCGAGTGTCCAAGCCCCTTACTACCAAGTTGTGGGTTTCAACTGGTCTTCCCACAGACGGGTTTTTTCATCCTTGGTGAGTAACTATTCAGCCACCTCAGGCGAGGTGCCAGGGATAAAGGGTTGATGTCTGAGCGCATGGGAGATGGCGTCAATGACATTAGCGCCCTGTTTGCGTACGGTCGAGATGTAGGAACGGATGTGACAGAAGGTGTCTGCACCATCTTGGGTGCGAAAAGCGCCGGATATCTTCTGTTTGAGTTTGATCATGCGGACATCCCTTTCGGCTTGGTTGTTGTCGAAGGGGATACGGAAGTCATACATGAAGGCAAGGACTTCCGGTTTGTGTGTTTGTAGCCGGTCAGCAGGTTCTTGGGTGGCGATTGTTGGCTCCACCCTCGTTTAGTGGGTGGTTTGTCGGGTGAGGGATTCATGGCCAAGCCCTGGTCGATCAGCTGGTCATAGCGCGCCCTCAAAGAAGCGGAGTCGTTCTGGCGGCAGCGAATTGGTCATGACCAGGTGTGCTTCCACTCCAGCTTTGATGTCACGCAGAAGTTGGGCCATCTGGTGGGCCCAAGGCTGGTCATACTGCTCGTGGATGAAGTTCAGTTTCGCGGCAGGTGATGAGCATTGCAATAGGCATGGGTGCACTGGTCAAACGATTGATAGGATTTCCAGTGGTCATGAACGACGACGCCTTGCCTGTGGGGAAGGATATCAATCTCAGACATGGCTTCCCGCCCGCGCTTGCTATGAATGCCATAGTGGGTGAGCGTATCGGTCGAGGAGACATGCAGCCACTGATGCTTGCCAGCAATGCGCAGACCGCTTTCATCATGATGGGTGACATCGGCGGCGATCAGTTGTGCTCGGATGGCATCCAGGGCCGGTGCGGTGCCACTCTGTACGGCACGATCGGCTTCAATCACCAACGCCGGCGCTGGCGCATGGTCGTAGAAGTCGCCCAGCAGTTCGCTGGTTCGGGCCATGGGTAGCAGTTGGTAGACGTTCAGATAACTGGCTTGCGCCTTGATCCGCTCGCCATACTGCGTCTCCTGAGTCACGCCGTTGGGAAATGCAGCTTCCACCAGTTGCTCACAGTGGGGACAGGCTTTGCATTCGACCTGGTGTTCAGTAATCTCGATGGTGACGGGAGGCACGTCATAGACTTGGCGTTTGCGGATATGGGCCGGCTCAATCTTCGACAGATCCTTGGTGCAGTTGGGACAAAGGTCCAGACGATGGCGGACCACATGGTTTGGCGTCGCACTCATCTCCAGACGACGGCCTTCATGCCCTTTCTGACCACCTGGCTTGCGGCCACTTTCCCGACGCAGACTCTGGGTTTTCGCCTTTTTCGGACCATCGCTGCTGGGTGGCTTATGGCTGTTACTGCTGTTCTTGGCCAACTGATCCTGCAAGGCCCGAATCGTCGCCGCCTGCTCCAGCACCTGTTGCTCCAACTGGGACAGACGGTCGGCCTGTTGCTTGACCAGTGCAACCAACTCCTGGTGATTCAGTTCATTCAGTTGCGATAACACATTATCTTCCATCGATTTCATGATGGTCCGATTCTATCGCCTGTTGAGTAGCTTTCCGTTAGCGCTTCGTTTCTTTTTCGTTTCAGCTCCCATGGCTGAATAGTTACCGTCTACCAACTGCTACCCATGGCCCGAACCAGCGAACTGCTGGGCGACTTCTACGACCATGCGCCAGCGCCGGCGTTGGTGATTGAAGCCAATCGTGCCGTACAGAGTGGCACCGCACCGGCCCTGGATGCCATCCGAGCACAACTGATCGCCGCCGATGTCACCCATCATGATGAAAGCGGTCTGCGCATTGCTGGCAAGCATCAGTGGCTGCATGTCTCCTCGACCGATACGCTCACCCACTATGGCATTCATAGCAAGCGTGGGCGGGAAGCCATGTCTGAGATTGATATCCTTCCCCACAGGCAAGGCGTCGTCGTTCATGACCACTGGAAATCCTATCAATCGTTTGACCAGTGCACCCATGCCTATTGCAATGCTCATCACCTGCGCGGAACTGAACTTCATCCACGAGCAGTATGACCAGCCTTGGGCCGACCAGATGGCCCAACTTCTGCGTGACATCAAAGCTGAGGTGGAAGCACACCTGGTCATGACCAATTCGCTGCCGCCAGAACGACTCCGCTTCTTTGAGGCGCGTCATGACCAGCTGATCGACCAGGGCTTGGCCATGAATCCCTCACCCGACAAACCACCCACTAAACGAGGGCGGACCAAACAATCGCCACCCAAGAACCTGCTTGACCGGCTACAAACACACAAACCGGAAGTCCTTGCCTTCATGTATGACTTCCGTATCCCCTTCGACAACAACCAAGCCGAAAGGGATGTCCGCATGATCAAACTCAAACAGAAGATATCCGGCGCTTTTCGCACCCAAGATGGTGCAGACACCTTCTGTCACATCCGTTCCTACATCTCGACCGTACGCAAACAGGGCGCTAATGTCATTGACGCCATCTCCCATGCGCTCAGACATCAACCCTTTATCCCTGGCACCTCGCTTGAGGTGGCTGAATAGTTACGAATATCCTTTCATTGCCATCAGCTCTGCTCGGCCGGCTGCAACAACAGCAACCAGTCCTCTTCGTCGGGGCATGAGAGCAGTAGTCCGCCGCCATGGGTACGCGGGAACGGTGCTGCGGGGAACTGCTCCCCCGTGCGGGGGTTCCACCATATCCCCGCGAAGTTCACCCCGACCGGCGGGTGGCGCCACGTGGTCGCAGGACAGGCCGCGCCACGCGGGAAAATAGACGAGGAAGATACCTTCATCGACGCCGGCCAGCAGCGGCATCCACTCCTGACCGGCCTGCCAGCCCGGCCGCAGCGCATCCGGACGTGGCGTGAGTCGCCACCATGGCAGCGTGCGCAAGAATTCGGCGCCCAAGCCGAGTTGGGATGCACCTGGTGCGCGGGCCGCTGCGGTCCATTGGGAATCGCCCCAGTGCGCCATGAACCCGTCACCCTGGGCCATCTGCCAGAGGCCGTGCGCGCCATAGGAATGGCCGGCCGCACCGGCCAGCATGCACATCCAGAAGGCGTAGCGCTGGTCGCGCTGCCAAATTGCCCCAGGATCCCCTCATACCACGGTTCCAGGTTGATGATTGGGAGAGCGGGCGTTGCCGCGCCCGCCCGGAGTATGGTAGCCACCATGGGATAGCGGCTGCCTTCGGCATGTCCGGACTGGATACCGGTCATGCCGACCCAGGGGGCGTGGTTTAGCTTTCGTGAGCCAAATACCCCCGGCACGGGATGGGTCGTGATCGGGTGCGATTCAGGATCGAGCTTGGCGACAGTCGCGCCGACCGTCGTCCACTGCTGCCGGCGTACAGCCACGCGACCTTGGTGGTCCCGATCCGGGCGCGCAAGCCGTCCCTGCAACTGACGCAACTGGGCTTTGAACGCGTGCCGGCAGGCGACGGACAGCCCGTGCCGCCAACCTCCGGGGCGAGGAACCGCTGCCGCGCCCCGGCCGGCTGAGGCAGGGTCAACATGTCGCTCTCGCCACTGAGACACCAGACGACCGGATAGCCGCGTACCGGGCCACCAAATAGTGCCAGTAACGCTGCATCAGTTCGACGCCCATCCAGATCGATCTGATAACCCCAGCCGCCCAGGATACAGGGGACGATACCGGCCTCGACCAAGCAGGCAATGCGCCGGTCAACGGCCTGGAAATAGTGCGGGTTGATCAGGTCCCATTGGCGGCGAAAGGAACGCCCCCCTCGTTGGGAATCGACACGTCGTCAGCGCCAACTTCCGGCGGAATCCCGATAACAAGCTGAACGACGTTGAAGCCTTGCCGCGCGCGCTGGTCCACCAGATCCTGGAACGGCTGTGGCCAGCCGCAGCGCCCCGTAGCGCCGTACCACCACGTATCGGCCAGCCACAGAAACGGGGTGCCGTCGCCATGGGTAAAATGCGCGCGCGCCGGGCGCCGCCGCAATCGCACCGTAGTGGAAGAGAGGATTGTCACCGGTGTAGGGCTGTACGTGGAACGCACCGAACGTGGGACCGATCCACTGACCTTCCTGGCCGTCGCCGTCAATGAGTGCGAACCGGTATTCCCCGGGCAGGTGTGGACAGACACGGGCGCGGAAGAGATGGTCGCCGTCCCAAAAAATCGGGGTCCGGGTAACGGTCTCATCGGGTGCCCGGACCTCAACCGATGCGCTGACTTGAAGATAGGGATTTGCCCACGCGTCGGCATGGGCAAACGTCAGTTCCAATGGAACACCGGTCGCGCCGGAAGGTTGGCTAGGGTTGTGGGGCGTCAATCCGGATATCCTGTGACTTGTGCGGGGATGGCCACGTCGGCTCCCCTGCTGTGGTCTACGACGATGCTGCGTCCACAAGGCTAAGCGCCAGGGTTTCGCGCCACGCGGTCAGTGCCAAGCTCTCCGGAATATCGACATCGCGAAATCGGATCTGCTGGCCGGGATCAACCCCCTGTTTCAAGATCGCGCCGGAGAGCAGCCCGAGCGGCACGTGATCGGGTTCGTCCTGAATGCGCACCGCGCTGCCGCGCAGGTCGAAGCTGCCGATACTGCGCTCGATCAGCATACCAGCCGGCAGGGCGTGTTTGGCGATCGCGGCGATGCCACAGACAGGCTGTAGCCCGTTGTTGAGCAGCACCCCTCGCCCATCCATGACACGGCGAATGGTCTTGACGATTTCGAGATGGGGCAGGTGAAAGTCGCGCGAGATGGTGTAGTATGGACCTGAGCCCAGCTTGTAGTAGCGCAGAAATTCCTGCTGCGCGGCCGCATGCGTGGCGGTGATGAATACGCCCGCGGGCAGCTTCAGTCCCGACGTGGTCGATGTAAGGATGTAGTCGCTGATTGGTCGGCCCAGTTCTTCCGCTCTTTTGCGCGAGTTGATTGCCACCATCCTCGACCGACGCCACCACCGGCCCGAGCAAGCCCGGCTGGTAGATATCGGCTCCCGATCCATTGGCCACAAGCGCCTGTTCATACTGAACTTTGGTGCCGTCTGTGAAGGCAGTCACCAGGGGCAATGAGATCCCTTGCCGTTCTGCCCAGTATGCCATATCCTGCACGCGTCGGGTTCAGGTTGAGAAGCCCTTCATGTTCCCGTAAACCAACGGCTGAAAGCCCATCTGCACTACGTCCTCGTGTAGCGCTGCCAGTGATCCGGGCTGATCGCCCTCTGCCTCCGAAATCAAACCGCGCCGTGCAAAATATGATCCCGTTGTCACTTGGAGTTCGGTATTCATGGTCACAATGGGCAACCCCGCGGCCATGACCCGCGCCAAAACATCCGTCCCATAGAGCGGATCACCGGTACACTCCACAATCAGTTCGGCATTGTCGATCAACTCGTCGACAGAATTGGTCAGGATGTCGTGCCAGACAGACTCGCCGCGTAAATTGACGTCACTACGGGTCAACACCTTCGTGACCACGATGTCTGACACCGCACTCAGTGAGAGCGCAAGCCCCCGCGCAATATATCCCGAACCGACAATGCCGACGCGCAGCGCGCTGAATTCATGCAGCGAATCCACCACATGCAGTGGGTTAGAGGCGTATTTCTCAGCGATTTCGGCGGTCAGCGGCCTAACCAGCGTGACACTCGGGGTAGTAACTGTGGCCAGCGGCTGCCCACTGAGAGCAGTGACAGCCGATCGTTGACTGTTGCGTGTGTGACGATATGACATGTGCAACTCCTTTTCGGGTAAGGAACAGCAGTCCGCAATGGTCAGCGACGTAAGGGGAGGGCACAATGATGCGGGGCGGCTTTGTCAGCAATTCTTCATTTTGTCCCATTTGGGTTAAGACTACATCACAGCTTCATACATATACTAGATATCCAGCCCGGTGACAAACGTAATCGGAGAGAAACCCCGTTGGATCGCGGATGCCACACATTCCGATGATTCCCACCAATCCTACACTGATACAACGTCTGTCGCCAGCCCCAACCGCGCCAGATCGCGCTCGATCTCCGGCAATAGATCGGGTTCATGACAATCACCAGATCGGGCCGGTAGTCGACCAGAAACTCCGGACCGACGATCTCGTGGCCTGTCCCGGCCATGAACGTGCCATGTTTGTTGGGATTGATATCGACTGCATAGCCGATCTCATCGATCAGCTTGAGTGTCGTCAGAAAGGCGACGCCCTTGGAACCGGAACCCCAGATGACCGCACGTTGGCCCTCTGCATGGGCTACCGCAGTCTGTGTCGCCAATAGTCCAGCTTCACGCGCACATTGTCGACGAAATAGTCGACCGCGTCTGACGGTCTGGGCCAGAGGGCAGGGTCCGGCTGGGCATCGACCGCTTCGGCCGCGGCGCAATCGGCCGGGCTTCGATCATCAGATACTGATCGTCGTATTCGGTGGCCAGGTCCAGGACTTCGAAGCCGTTGTTCTCGAAGAGATAGCGCAGCGAAACCGGCGTGAAGTAGGAACAGTGCTCGTAGTAGATATCCCAGAAGGCGACGATCGTCCAGCACATAGCCGCCGTTGGGAATCTGGAAGAAGACGGTCGTCTCCAGTTGCTCGCCGATCGGCCCGGCGCACGGTACGCACGAACTCGGCCGTGTGCCGGAATGTGCTCCAGCGTCATCTTGCAGCAGACGAAGTCGCCGGTGTAGCTCGGTCTACTTCTCCGAATAGAAATCGGTGATGAAGGTGAGATTCGGGTTGCCCGCGGCTTCAGGCACCCGTCCGTCGTAGGCCGGGTCAAAGCCGATGCCGCGATGTCGCCCAGTTCGTTGAGCAGCACCAGGAACTCGCCCTGGCCGCAGCCGATCTCGACCACCGTCTTGCCGCGCAGATCGTAGCGTTCGATCAGCGCCGGCGCCAGATTGCGGTTGAAAGCGCGTTGAAGGTGGGCGAATAGCTCTGGGTCGATTCGTACTTCTGCGAGTATTCGTGCAGTTCCGGCTTGAAGGCCACGTTGCTGACAAAACCGCAGTGCGGACAGAGCGCCAGCTGGATCTCCCCGGTGGGATAGCCAGCGCCTCGTCTTCGCGTCTCCATGAGCAGCACGCTGTGGACCGGCGTTCCCTCCACCGCGTAGAAGGTCTCCATCCTCCCGCCACAGTTGGGGCAGGTAGGCAATGATGTGGCCGGCACGGCGATGCGCGGATTTGGTTGAGCTACGGGCATGTCCCGCTCCGTTCCTATGGTGGCGAAGCTACGCGGCACACGGAGACGCCAGACTTCGTGCTGAAGTCTGACGTCCGCGAGGTTCCGCGTACTCCCGATTCAACGTCGACTATCGGCTTCGACCACCTGCGGTTGGGGAATCGGCACGATAAATTTGCCGCCCTGTTCGCGATAGGCCGCCTGCTGCTTCATGATCTCGCGGGCGAAATTCCAGGCCAGGATCAGCGCATAGTCCGGATTGTCCTGGCCACCAGCTTGTCCGGCGGGAAGATCTCCAGACTGGTTGCCGCCCATGTAGCGGCCATGCTTGTACTTGTTGAGATCGACGACATAGTCGAGGAACAGCTTGTCGATGCCGCAATAGCTCATGAGCGTCGTCGCCTTGGCGGCCGCGCCGTAGCCGGCGATGGAATGCCCTCGGTCTTCAGCTCGGTCAGGATCTCCATCAGCCCCTCTTTGATGCTGCGCACGCGGTCGGCGAAGTTGAGGTAGAAGCCAATGCCGTCGACTTGGCGGCGCTTCTCTTCGGCCAGCAGTTCCTTGACCGAATCCTGGACGTGCTCTACCGGCTCCGACGAACATGCGCAGCGAGCCGCCATGGATGGCGACATGCTTGACATCGTTGAAGTAGAGCCCATGCCGGCGGAAGAGCCGGTCCAGCGCGGTGACCGAGAAGTAGCAGAGATGCTGGTGGTAGATGGTGTCAAACTCGCCGTGATCGACCAGGTCGACCACATAGGGCGCTTCGATGACGGCCACGCCGTCATCCTTGAGGACGCGTCTTGATGCCGGCAACAAAACCGTTGAGATCAGGCACGTGGGCCAGCACATTGTTGGCCAGAAAGACATCGGCCTGCTGGCCTTCGTCGGCCAGTGCGCGGGCCAGTGTCGTGGCCAAAGAACGGGATTCAGGGTCGGAATGCCCGGCTTCCTGGGCCGCTGTGGCCGGCGCCTTGGCCGGATCGATGCCCAGACACGGGAATGCCGCGCTGCCACAAAGTTGCGCAGCATGTAGCCGTCGTTGCTGGCGGCCTCCATCACCAGGCTGTGCTCGTCCAGCGCCTTGTCGCCATGATGTAGAGCGCGCTCTGGCGGAAAGTGGCGCAGCAGCGACGGCGAGACCGACGAGAAGTAGGGATACTCGGCGTAGAAGAGAATCTCCGGCTTGACCGTCTCCAGGATCTGGGCCAGGCCGCACTCGGTGCAGAAGGCCAGGCGTGAGCGGCACCCTGTATTCAGGCTCGTCCAGCTGCTCGGCGGTGAGCAGGCGATCGGCCAGCGGCGTTTCGCCAAACTCGATAATGGTTTCCAAGCTGTCGAACCGCAGAGCCGCACGAACGGCACTTGGTTTCGTACATGATATGAATCAAGTACGAAGTTCACCTGCCGACGGCATCAGACCGTCGGTTCCAGTTCCGTCTGCCAGCGCAGGTCGTGGCCCACCCGCCCTTCGGCCATCAGTTTCTTGATGTGATGAATACGGCGGTAGCGCTCGACCCTCAAATTCGTCGAGCCTGAGGCCCATTATGCTTGTAGGCCTCAAACAGTTGCTCGGCGCCCTTGCGCGCATTCCATTGGGGCTTGAAGTCGGGCAGGAGGCGCTCGATCTTGCTGCAATCGACCCGGTAGTTGCGTTTGTCCGGGACCGGCATCCGGGGCAAATTCCAGCCGGCTGTTGGGCACGGTGTCGACCACGATCTCGGCCAGTTCGCGGATGCGGTAGTTCTCGCCGGTGCGGCCGACGTTGATGGCCTGGTTGTGGACGACGTCGCGCGGGGCTTCCAGCACGGCGATGAAGGCGCGGGAGATGTCTTCGATGTGGACGATGGGACGCCAGGGCGTGCCGTCGCTCTTGAGATAGACCAGTCCGGTGGTGTAGGCCCAGGCCACCAGGTTGTTGAGCACCAGGTCGAAGCGCAGGCGCGGCGAGACGCCGTAGGCGGTGGCGTTGCGCAGAAAGACCGGCGTGAAGTGGTCGTCGGCCAGCTTGCGCCACATCCTGCTCGACCTTCACCTTGGAGACGCCGTAGGGCGTCACCGGGTTCAGCGTGGCGGTTTCGTCGACAGGCGCGTCGCCCTGGGCGCCGTAGTTGCTGCAGGACGAGGAGAAGACAAAGCGCTCGACGCCGGCCTGTTTGGCCAACTCGGCCAGCCGCACCGAGGCCTTCCAGTTGATCTCGTCGGTCAGCCCGGGATTCAGATCGCCCAGCGGATCATTGGACAGGCCGGCCAGGTGCAAAATGGCGTCAAATCCTTCCAGATCGGATGCGTCCGACATCGCGCACATCCTTCTGCGACTGGTCGGGAATCCGCGGCACGCTGTCGCCAAAGGTGCACGCGCTCAAACAGGTTGCTGTCCAGGCCGGCCACTTCGTACCCCGCCTCCAGCAGCATGGGGGTCAGGACGGTGCCGATATAGCCATTATGGCCGGTAACAAGAATACGCATGCGTTTAGTCCTCCCAGATTTTCCAGGGCGCTTGGCCCGATTTGCCCACAGTTGTTCCAGAATATGTGTTTTCGCGCAGTGTGTCCATGCATCTGCCAGAAAGATTCGTGGCGATAGGCCATCAGTTGGCCGTCCCGTGCCAGCCCTTCCAGCGGCGTCCTGCTCCCACATCGTCTCGATCGCCTTCGATATAGTCGAAGACCTCCGGCTCACAGACGAAGAACGCGCCGTTGATCCAGCCTTCGTGGATCTGCGGCTTTTCCTTGAACTCCACGACGCGATCGCCTTCGAAGTCCATATAGCCGTAGCGGGCCGGCGGACGAACGGCCGTCAACGTGGCAGAGTTTGCCGTGGGATCGGTGAAAGGCCAGCAGCTTCTTCAGGTCCACATCGGACACACCGTCGCCCCAGGTCAGCATGAACGTCTCGTTGCCCACGTAGGGCGCCAGCCGCTTGATGCGCCCGCCGGTCATGGTCTCCATGCCGGTGTCGATCAGGTCGACGGTCCAGTCCGGCTTGTAGCCGCCGTTCATGGCGACTTCGCCGGTCTTCAGATTGACGCTGCAGGTTGCTGTTCAGCGAGGCGTAGTCAACCATATACCTCTTGATCACCTCGCCCTTGTAGCCCAGCGCAATCACAAAGTCCTTGAAACCGTAATGCGGCGTAGTGGCGCATGATATGCCACAGGATCGGTGTACCGCCGATTTCGACCATGGGTTTTGGTTTGACAATGGTCTCTTCGGCCAGGCGCGATCCTTTCCCGCCGGCAAGAATCGCTACTTTCATCGGTTCTTCCTTGTGTCGTGTCGATGTCTGCGTCTATGAAAAGGTTGATGATATCGGGTGTCTTGTTCCCTGTTCTACCTGTTTATCGTGTGCCCTCAATTCAATCCTTCGTTGTGGATCGCGGAGACGACATGCGCGGATGTGGCGTAACCGAATCGGGGATTTCGTCGTCACCAATGGCGGAGACGAACCGTATCATGGGTATCTGTCGGCGCTCATGGCCTCATGCGCCAGGCTTGTGTGCATCATGCGGTCCAATTTGGACCACTGTCCAACTGCCGCTATGATCAGCTTGCATGGCCTTGCCGGCCGAGACGTCACATCACTACCTGCACTGCGAACATGCGGTCGTTCACAGGTTGCCATTCTGAGTAACCGACGCCGGAGGCCGGCGCAAGAACTGAAATGAACGGCCCGCGGTCGTTCTGTTCGTGCAACGGCCGCAAAGCGGCAACGGGTCGACCCAAAGACGTCGATGACGTCGATTGTCCCGCGAAGCCTGCCCTGAGTGCAGCGAAGGGAATCTCGTTTGTCCCAAATCGTGAACCACTGAAATTGAGGATCCTTCACGACGTCCAGCATGGAACAGAAACGCAGACTGATCGGCCCCTTTGAAGCTGCGCGACACATTGGGGCAGAGCGCATTTTATACGACCTATCTTGCTTTCGATCAGGACAATAACCGTCTGGTTGTGTTGAAAACGGCCGGTCGTCAGATCGCGGCCAGCCCCGATCTGCGCGCCCAATTTGTCGAGGCCGGCGAGCGTGCCGCCCGGCTGCGCCATCGCAACATCGTCGCCGTCTACGACAGCGGCATCGTCGACGACATCCCCTACCATTGCCATGCAGCACGTAGACGGCGTGACGCTGCGTCGTTGGCGTGAAGCGTCGGTACGACCATCTCGCCGGCCGATGCCGGGAACCGTCTCCCAACAGATCGGGGCCGCGCTGGACTATGCCCACCGCCATGGTGTCCTCCACAAGAGCCTACACGCCGACAATGTGTTCCTGACCGACGAAGGCCGCGTCCTGGTCTCGGACTTCGCCCTGGCCGACGTGACGGTCGCCGCCGGCAGGCAACGAACCGAGCGCCGCGGTGCATACCGCCGACCTGGCGTTCCTGGCCCCGGAACAGTTGCATTCTGCCGCCAGGGTAGGTCCGCAGGCCGACATCTATAGCCTCGGCGTGATCACCTATGCGCTGCTCACCGGCGCGCTGCCCTTCGCCGGCGAAGATGCTGTCACCTTGCGGCGCGCCGTGGTCGACGAGATACCGATTCCGCCCGAGGCCATCAATCCGGCCATCCCGCCGGGCATGGCGTACGTGCTCAAGTGTGTGCTGGCCAAAGAGCCGGACATGCGCTACGCCACGGCCAGCGACTTCGCGGCGGCGCTACACGAAGGCCAGATGTGGATGCCCGGCCTGCCGGACAGTGCACCGTCAACCGGTGCCGCGGGTCGGCGCCAGGCCGCGCAGTACGGCGACACGGCGGCGCGGGCTCATCTATGGCTTTGGGCGCCTTACTGCGCTGCTCGTGCTGGCCGCGATCGGCACCGGAATCGTCTTCTTGCGTCCGGACCTTGCATCCCGCATCTCCGGCGGCATGCTCCCACCGACCGGATTTGGCCGTCGCCGGCGCAACCAACACCCCGAGTCAGCGTGGTCATCGCCCGCAGTGACGACGCGACGCCCACGCCGGCTGGATTCGAGAATCCGGTCTTCATCACCGCCACGGCGCTGGCACGTGCCACGAGCTGCCACGGCCACTGCGTCGGGGAGTGCCGAAGACGCCGACGCGGAGCCTCGACGGCCACACCTCCGGCGGCAACGGCAGCGGCTTCGTCTGCGGCTGCACCGCCTACGGCCACCGCAACAGACAAAGCGGCGCCAACCGATATCCCTGCAATGGCGCCAACTGCCCACCGGCACCAACCGCAATTCCAACCAGCGCGTCTACGCCCGGCGCGAACGGCGGCAACCGGTTCCAGCGACGACACGGCTACGCCGACCGTCAGTGACCGGCGGCCAGACGGCCGCGGCAGCAATCCTGATCCCGACCGCCACTCCGATGCCAACCGATACCGCCACCGCGCCGGCCACGGTGACAGCCACGGCGACGGCCACGGCGACAGCGCCGCCACCCACGTCGACTAACACACCGGCACCGACGGCGACGACCGCGACCGCCACCGCGACCGCAACGGCAACACCGACATCTGCGCCGACCAGCACACCCCGCGCCACCGCGACGAATACAGCAACGCGCCGGGTCATTCCGACCGCGACTTCGAGCACCAGTGCCCGGGTGGCCGCCGCATCCAGTACGCCGGTGCCGACTGCGACCAATCCACCTGTACCGACTGCGACCAGTACACCTGTACCGACCGCGACTAGCACACCCTGCACCGACGGCGACCAATACCTGTACCGACTGCGACCGACCGCTGTACCAATACACCCGTACCGACCGCGCACTAGCACACCTGTACCGACCGCGTACCAATACACCCGTGCCGACCGCGACCAATACACTTCAGCTGCCGACCGCGTACCAGCACCAACACACCGCGGCCCACGCTGACGCCGACCCGGACCGCCTCGCCTACACCGCGGCCAACCAATACGCGCACGAACACACCGACCGCCACTGCCACGCGTGTGATTCTGCCGACGCCCACCAACACACAGGTGCCGTCGGCAACACCGACCGTGACCAACACGCCGTTCCCAACGTCTACTTCTACACGGGCACCGACGGCAACCGTTACATCCACGGCCACGCCGACGACCATTCCGGTGAGTGCATCCGTGCTGGAGTTGACGCGACCCGGGGATGGCACGGCCGGCGGCGGGGAACAGGCATTTGAGTGGAACACGACGATTGTGCCGGGCCCCAATCAGGCGTTCGAGCTCCGTCTTCTGGCCTGTAGGCGAGGATCCCATGGCCAGTGGTTTCGGGCTGGCGGCTCCGACCACGTCAAACCGGTTGACGGCCGATCTCACCAGAGTTGACCAGGTCCTGTCCGGGTTGCTCGAACCGGGCGATTACGATCGGGCCTGCTTTTGGTGCAAGTTGAGCCCTACCAACGCATCCAGTTCTTGGGCCAGCAACGGCAATTCCAGTACGTACGGAACAGCGGCTCATCATCCGGCGGTGGACCGACATCAGGAGAATAAGGTATGTTGCAACAAGGCGGACAACGCGCGCTGAAGCTTACGTTGATTGCATTCGCCGTCGTCTGCTTTGTGGCACTGTCCGTGCTGATCGGCAGCCAGCCGGTGCAGATGGCCAGCATCCAGCGGTGGACCCAGACTACCTCGTACCCCCTCGATATCGCGATCCGTAGCGCAGTGGTGCACGACGATGTGATCTATGTGGTCGGTGGCAGCCCTGAACTGGGACAAGCAGAGGCGCGTGGTTTCTCAGCCAAGATCCGGATTGACGGTTCTTTGGAGCCGTGGCAGCCGATTTCTTCGCTGCCCATCGGGATCTACCTGCACGCGCTGGTGGCATCCGATACCCATCTCTACCTCATCGGCGGCTGGACCGGCACAAGTACGCGTGATGAAGTGCTGAGTGCCCCATTCAACGGCGATGGGACGATCGGGAGTTGGGCGACGGTCGCCGACTATCCGACCCTCCCCGAGGGGATTACACTGCATGACGCCGTGGCGGTCAACGGTATCCTCTACGTGGTCGGCGGCCGGAATGGCTTCGATCCCTTGGATCGCGTCTGACTGATGCTGCCATGGCGGGCGGAGGATCGGGCGTGTGGCGGCCTGGCCCCGATCTCCCGGAATCACGCTTTCGCCATGCGGTCGTTGCCACCGGCAGCCATCTCTATGTGGTGGGTGGCGCAACGGAAATCAACGACGTGGCGGTGGCCCGCGCTACGGTCTTCTATGCGCCGATTCAGAACAGCGGGCAGTTAGGTGCCTGGAACGAGACAACCACACTGCCCCAAAGTCGTTACTATCACAGCGCTGTCATCCATGACAACCGCATTGTCGTCCTGGGCGGCACCAACGGCGAGTCGGACTTCGCGTCCGTTCCTCGGCACCCATCAATGCCAATGGGACCATTGGGAGTTGGTCGCCGGAACCCGCCCTGCCCGCCCCACGGACCCGTCTCGCCGCGGTCGCCGTCCAGAAGTTCGGCTCCGATTACATCTACACAATCGCGGGGTTGGATCCCAGTGGCAACGCCCACAGCGAGGTCTATCACTCCAGCGTCCCCCCCACGCCCACGCCCACACCAACACCGACCGTTACGCCGGCCGTCTTGACCACTCTGGAGAACGCGCCCGGCACATGGTTGGGCCCGGGTGACGAGGTGACCTATTCCATTCTTCTCCAGGGCAACAACTCGGACGACTTCGCGTCCGTCTCCGTCTTTGGCATGATCCCCGAAAATGTCACGTTGTTGGAGGAGAGCATCACCGTCGCCGAAGGCGGCGTCTATACCGTGACCGGCGATGGCGGTCCCGGCAGCACGATCGAGTGGACCTGGACGGAGGGCCTCGCCAAGGATGTCAGCAGCAGCGTCTCGTACCGCGTCCGCCGCTTGCCGCCGCCTACACCCGCGATCCCGCCGTCCCTTTCCATCGACAAGCTAGGGCCGGCCACCGCAACCTCCGGCCAGTTGATTACGTATACCCTCACGGTGACCAACAACCTGCCGATTGGCTTCAACAATGTCGTCATTCGAGACCGAATACCGACCGGCGCGACCTATGTCAGCGGCGGCGACGGCCCACCGGACAACGATGTTGTGACGTGGTCGCTGCCGTCCATTGCGCCGGACGCGACGGTCCAGCTCCAGTTCGCAGTCAGAGCCGCCAGGACAATCGTCAACAGCGACTACAGCGTCAGCGCGGACAATACCACCGTGTTCAAGGGCAATCGGGTGGTGATTACGCGGCATCGGCAACACGCCGCCGCCACCGGGTGGGGATGGTGTCGCGATCACCAATGATGGCGCGATTGTGCGCTGGGTCTTCGATGGGGTCACCTATGACATGCGCAGTAACAGTGTCCGCAATCCGAAGTTCGACATCTTCTTGCCGCTTGTCGCCGGGAGTCGTTAGCCCGCGTGTGAGGATTGCCCGGCCGTGTATCACCGTTGGTTCCGACCGTGCAATCCTGAAGATTCGGTGAGAATATCAACCAACCACGAACATCTACGCACCGTCCGGCGTTGATCGAGCAGTCGATGGACAGTTACGCCGGACGACAGTGCGCGTCGCTGCCGGAGTTGGAGGAGAAGTATCATGCCATGCATTGCTCGCTATACGTTTGGCCGCCGCCTGTGCAATCCGGCGGAAATAAGCCTGAGTTTCCACCAGAGGTAGAGAACTGTTATTTACGCCGTGGTATTTACGCCGCGGGCGATG
>CAVQSG010000032.1:0-72935 GCA_963715415.1 uncultured Chloroflexia bacterium
GCCCATGATCCCAGAGCGCCGTGAAATGCCGATCCATCCGGCCGGTCACAGCCAGCGCAAGGTTCTTCCAATAGCCATGGTAGGGCGTGGAGAGGATTGCCGTGCCTCCCGGCAACAAGAGATCGAACACGGTGCGGGCATAGTCCCGCGGCGCGTAGACGTGCTCGACAACCTTCGAGACTCACCACCACCGGAAACCGACCGTACTGGCTGGCCAGATCATCGTAGGCCGTGCCCTCGAACAGCTTCAGCGCCGGATAGGCGCCGCGCGCCTGCCGAATCCCCTCAACCGAGGGATCGACACCGGTCACATCCCAGCCGCGCAGGCTGAGCGTGTTCGCAACACTGTTGCCGCAGCCAAGCTCGAACAGCCGCTGCTCGCCTCCGGTCCCATCCAGCTCCGCCAGCAACCGAAGCAGCGCCGGAAGCAGGACGCCATGGGAGTGATTCAGCGTTGCGCTCTGATACCGATAACCGTCAATCGCGACGCCTCAGCCATCATCGTTCTCCTGCACGCCCCGCAACTCTCTTGGCTTGATCACCCGGGCCGGATTACCGGCCACTATCTGCCACGGCGGCACGTCTTTGACCACGACTGATCCGGCCCCAACGATTGTGCCCTCACCGACCTTGCATCCGGGTCCGACGAAGGCGTCCGCACAGACCCAGGCTTGCGGACCGATCTCGATCGGCAAGCGCAGCAACGGGAGACTCCGGTCGCGGTAGTCGTGCGTTCCGGCGCACAGATGGGCCCGGTGCGAGACCGTCGCCCTCGCACCGATCGTTACCGGGCCGAGGTTATAGACCAGAGCCCACTCGCCGATGCTCGCTTGGTCCCCGACAGACAAGTTCCAGGGCAGGTACACACGCGCGCTCGGATAGACGTGCACCTCCCGCCCTATGCGCGCCCCAAAGGCCCGCAACAGAAACCGCCGCCAACCGAACAACGGCCGCGGGCTGAATCGGAACAACGGTGAGGCTATCGCCCAAAGAACTCGCCCGAGATACTCGCGAAGTGTGTACGGACGTTCCGCTCGACACGCTTCGACATCGAGCCCGCCGGGCACTCGGTGGAGGCTGTTCACGCTAGCAGTTCAATTGGGCCTGGACCCTTATTTCCCGCGCCACCATCCCCCGAACGGCCGGGGGCTTAACCGGCACAGCGGCGACGCCAGATCCCACAGCAATCGCCCGCTCTGTTTGCGGCGACCTCACTTCTGGCCTTGCGTTTTTGCTGAATGTCAACGGGTTGCATGTGGCCGCGACATCACTTCGCGATGTCGCCCGGTAACCAGGCCGGACGGTTGTCGGACAGGCTCATGCCGGCCCGCCCGGGCTCGGCCGATGTCTGGATTGCATCCTGGTAGACACCTAGCATCTTGTCGGCAACCGAAGCCCAAGCGTAGTCACGCAGCATCCAGGCGCGCCCACGCTGGCCGAGGGTGCGGCGCTGCTCGTCGGTGAGGCGCATTGCTTCTTCAAGCGCGTTCACCAGAGGCTCGACCCCGTGCTCGATCCACCAGCCGCAGCCTTCCCGCACGAGACCGGACCAAGGCGCTCCATGCGTGGCGATCACCGGTGTCTCCATCATCAGGCTTTCGGGGACGGTGAGGGCAAAGTTTTCGCCTCGCGTCGGCAGAACAAAGAGCTTGGCGGCCGCCATGCAGGCGTCGCGTTCGGTTCCGTGAAGCGGAGGCCTGATCGTCACCCGTTGCAGGTTCAGTCTGTAGGCCAGATTCTGGAGCTCGGCCATATACCCGCCCTCGTCCGGTCCCACGAGATCGAGCGCCCAGCCAGGGAATTGATCTTCGAGCCGAGACCAGGCTTCGATAAGCCGGTCGAGGCCTTTTTGGGGGTGGAATCTACCCAGGGATAGGACACGTCGGAACGGCTCCGTCAGTACAACGGGGACCGGGGTGACGTGGATTCCGAGTGGTACGACCGCGATGCGGTTTTGCAGCCCGAAACGACGGAAGTCTTCGGCCTCTGCCTCGGTCGTCGCGTGCAGGATGGCGGCCCGGGCTAGGGCGGCATCCTGAAACAGGTCGCGCGCGATGCGCTTTTTCCACGCGCTGAAGGCCAATGCGACTGGCGACATCATGCCATGCGCCGAGTAGACATAGGGTTTGCCCGTCCGCCTGTGCCAACGCCATACGGCGAGCGCCGGATACATCCAAAGCCCATGAAGATGAACAATGTCGGGATCGAAACGCGTAAGCGCTCTCACCAGATCGGGCGCGTAGCCGAAAGACCGTGGCCTGCCCCGCACCTGGAAGGCCTCGGCCGGCGCTCCTCGCCAGCAGTCCTTGTCGCCTTCCGCCCAGGCGGTCGACTCAAGACCGAAGACGCGGACCTCGTGGCCCTTCGGATTGCTGTTCGGCAGACAGCGCCGAGACCACGACCCCGACACCGGCGGCATGCCTGTCCAGCCCGGAGGTCACATGAGCGATGCGTGTCACTTGCGAAGCTGCTTCAAGAGATATGGAGAGGCCGCCATTTTGCGCCAACGTGGTCAAGCGGCGCGCTCCCAAGGCGGTGGAGGAACGCGGGCCGTCGTCGGTCCGGCGGTGATCAGCGCCTCGAGGTAACCGGCGCCAGCGTCCGCGCCAAGGCATCGCGCCCATGACCGCAACGCCAGTCGGTCATCTCGTCCGATCTTCCCCCGGGCAAGTGCTGATTCCAGCAGACGCCGAAAATCCGCCATGTCGAAGGTGTCAAAGACACCACCGGCGCCGCTGGCCTGAACGACAGCGCGCGATCCGCAAGCCGCACTGCAGATCACCGGCGTTCCGGCCATCAGCGCCTCGGAAACCACCGCCCCCCAACCATCGTGGCTGCTGGGCAAAACGAGGCAATCGGCACGGGCCATGTGACCGGATATCTTGGGATTCGGCAGTACGCCGCGAAAGAGACGCGGCCCGGCAAGAGCGTTGTGCCAGGACTTCGAGTTGCGCGCGCATCGGCCCGTCTCCCACTAACTCGACCTCGAACTCGTATTTGATAAGGCCGCTCAGAGCCTGAAGAAGAAGGTCGAGACGCTTGCGCGGGATGAACGCGCCGACGAAAGAGGAACCGGAAGCGCGAGCCGTCTGTAGCGGGCGCCGGAGGGATGTTCGGGCAGGAAATAGGCGAAGGGAAAATTTGGAAACCTTCGGGACGCAAGCCGACGCAACCAGGCGGGCGTTCCGGCCCCGATCGCCAGGATCGCCGGCCAGACCGCGGCGCCTACGGTGGAGATGCCAGAAGTAGAGCGCCGGCTTGAACAGACTCGCCACCCCGCGCTGATCCACGGTTTCCATGATCACGAAGTGTCGCTGCCCGCGGCCCTTATGGCGACTTGGGCCGACGAGACGTTCCCATTCGACCGAAGGCCCTGCGTCAGGTGAACCGTATCGGCCGACGCCTCCTCGACCAACGCCGTCGCCTCTTTCGCGTTTGTCGCAAAACGCAGCGCAACGCCCTGCACGTCCGGCAACTGCCATCCGAGGGCCGCGCGCTCGGCGGCGAGCTCTTCCTCCGCCACATAGGTCGACGTCGTGCCCGCGTCGGGCCAGAGCCGCTGCCAGATAGGCCATGTGCGGCGTGACCATCCGCTGCCAGAACCAGATCGTGAAGCTTCGTCATGGGGATTTCGGCCCCACCCCAGGAATTCGGAAAGCGCTCGGCCCACCGCCAACGGCGCAAATCGCGCCCGCGCCAGGGCCTGACCGGCGTCCGCCCGGCGGCGGACCTCAGCCGGGTTTCGCGCCATGTCCCGAAGAATGTCGGACAAGGCCCGATCGCTGAACTGCGGTAGAAGCCAGGCCGCGTCATCGGTGAAGATGTCCCCGACATCGCTCACTCGGGTCGAGACCAGGGAAAGTCCGCGCGACGCGATCTCGATGACCTTGGATGGGAAGGTGGTGCTGGAAATCGTCGACTCCGGACTCTTCGGAGCGAAAGGCTGGCGTGGCAACTGTCGAGTAGGTCGAAATATACGTCCCTCGCGACACTCCTGGTGCACCTCGATGCGCAGCCAGTCCGACCGTACCGCTGCCGCCAGAGAGGATGCGGTTCAGATCGCCAACCCCAGTCACGATGAGCTCGATCCTTCTGCCGATCGGTTCGCCGTGGCGCCGAGATGCGCCACTGCGGCGCAGAACAGGTCAAGTCCGGTCGAGGCCATCAACGTTCCGCCGTAATGCACGCGCAGAGGCGCCCCCGCCTCGAGCTGCGCCCACTTCTCAGCCCGATCTCTTGGGGCAGTCTTGGCAGCAACGCCCTGGATTGCCAGGAAGTCGGCGCAGATTGAGGGTCTTGCCGACCTGGTTCGAGACGGTCACCTTCCGGGGCTGACGCAAGTTTGAACATCAGGTCGAAACCGAGGCGATTAGGCAAACCGCGCATACCGCGGTCTGCGCTGATCGGCAGGTCCTCGACATCCTGAAATACGGCGACCCCCGCATGCGCAGGATCAGCAGGGCCAAGAGATATTCGAGGGCATGATTGTAGAAGAGGATCGTATCGGTCGGCCGCACCCGCCGCATCGCAAACCAGGCCAAGGTAAAAATGCCCAGAGCCTTGCGCGCCGCCGGGGATCGCCGCACCGGCAGGAACAGGGCGGGAAAGCCATCACCCCGGCACAGGCGGCCCAGCTGCCGTTCCGCCCCTTACCAACGAAGGGCAAGGAAACCAGCACCGAGCGCCGCCCGGCGAGGCGCAGCGCTGACACGACCGAGGACATCTTGCCCGACGCGGCGCCGACAAACGCATCTTCGCGGATCGCCTTCACATAGGCGTCGGTGCAGACCATGCCGACGTAGAAGATCCTTGGCTTGCGCAAGGTCATTAGGTTTCCTTGCCCCCTTCCTCCGTCCGATGTCTGACAACACGCGTCGGCACCCCGGCAAGGAGCGCCGAGACGGGATAGACGCCGGCGCGCACCACGGAACCCGCCGCAAGAAGGTTGCCGGGGCCAACTTCAGCCCCGCCAAGCAAGACCGCGCGTGCCTTGATCCAGCTTCCAGCCCCGAAAGAAATGCGGGTCGAATACCCGGCGCCCGCGCGCCGCTTTACGTCCGCCCCTCCCATGGCTGCGGCATCAGAACAGCACATGGGACGCGGTGGCGCACCGCGTCCCAATGCGCACGCTAGCGCTATCGGGCACGGCGAACGTACAATCGACGCCTACCCAGGTGTCAGCACCAATGGCAACCAAACCCGTGCCGAAGATTCGGGCTCCGGAGTTGATACTCACCCCGTCCCCAATCTCAGCACCACAAGCCCCCCAGAGCCGCCTCTTTGTTGCGAAAAAGCGCGTCGTAGGCAGCAGGGCTAACAGCAAGTTGACAAGATAAATAACGCCTGTGCGACTCGCTCTTCTCAACTGTCAGCTTTGCGATATTAATGCATTCCACTATCAATGACCTAGAGCGACGCGTGCCAAACTCGTTGAAACATTACGCCTGCCTACAGTCTTTGTACCTACCTGGACGCGATAAATCACGACAACCAACACGGCGATCATCATCCCCCAGTACATGCTATATATGTATGGCCTCTGCAAAAGGGTCACAAATAAAGCAAAAGCGGGAAAGCGCAGGTGTGGTCGGTAGAAGAACGCGCAATATAGCAACCAAAGCTCAAGAGCCAGGTACGGAATCCAAATCACAGCACCATATCCGTAATAGATCGAAAATGGATTTGAGCTCACATCACGCTCCCCATAATCCTTGCCCGCGGCCTTCTGGCCGCTGAGGGTCATATCCCAGTCGACCGTTTCGAAGAAGGACTTAATTTGATGGGTCCGGTTGTCGCCGGAAAGTCGACCGTCTACCACTTTGGCTCGTTCGAAAAAAAAATGATCGGCCACGTTCGCTACCCTGTCATCAACAGCAACAAGTATGGAAACCGTGGTCAGCACAATGCCGACCAGAAAAAGCCTCTTTTGCTGGCCTATAAAAATTAAATAGGCAATCCCCACAATTAGGAGAGCAAAAGAACCCGTAACGAGACCTGTGAACAATAGCGCCGCAGTCCATTTGGTATTTTCACCCAATGCTTCGTTAAGCGCTACAATTATCGTTAGATACATCGCCAGCGCTCCAGGCTCATCGAAAATGCCGGCCGAACGAATCAGGTTGCCTGAAATTGCATTGGTAAATGTCGTCAAGTAAAGGTAGCTGTCGCGTCCTAAAAGATCAATCTTGGCCAGTGGTGGGTTACCAGAGTACGCGTAAATAACCGCAATAACAGCTCCCGCCACTAAAACCCAACCAACTAGCGTCAAGTAATTCAACGTTCGGCGGTCTGAAAATAAGCGCCATCCATTGAATCCCACGATCGCACTCACCGAAAGGCTAGCTGCCATCAAGAGCTGGCTATATGTGCCAGAAAGTAACGATCCAATAGACCCCACCATCAACAGAACCAAAACTAATGCCATTAACCCGCGGTGCAAACGCCCCCGCGTTTCATGAAGGCAAACTATTAGCGATGCTGTCCCGATAATCAAGAATAGAGAATTGATCTCAAGTCCCAAGTAGTAATGCAGGACATAAGACGGCAATAGCACGAAGCATGAATTGACAAGAAAAATGCGCTTCAGGCGCTGCTTTGTCCCATCCCGACGTTTCTCATGCCGTAAATGGACTTCCGGCGGCGGTAACAGGTTCAAAGTCAAAATCTTTCGTCCAGCCGCGACCGCGACCACCGAATACCCGGCTTCACAGGCGTGGCCGGATTGCCGGCCAGAATGCAATTGGCGGGATAGACGCGCCCCGGCACGACTGCGCCCGTTGCAACAATTGAACCTGTACCGATCGTCGTCCCCTTTAGGATAATCGAGTGTGCAGCAACCCAGACATGGTCACCCACGATCACGTCCTGAGCCTTGTTAATGCGATTACCGAACTCATCAAATATCGCGTGTGAGTCTCCAGTACGGATATCAATGTCATATGCCAACATGCAATCATCACCGATTACGACCTTGGAGTACTTTTCCGTGGCGGCCAAATGCATACCACCAACCGTTGTTTGCCGACCAACTGTTACTTCGCACTTATCGTCTTCGATCCAGATGGTGCTGTTGGCGATTCTACACTCCGCCCCGATCGTTACGCTGTTACTATTTCCCCGCAGGTGAAAAGTAACCCTATCCAAAACAGCCAACGCATCAATGCGGATATAATTCTGATCGCCAACGATGTCGAATATGACGCCATTTCGGACCGAATATTGTATGGAGATACGATTCCTTCTTCCCTTAATTCGCTTCCTGTTTAGACGAAAACGCCGCCTGCACCACGTAGTAAATAACGCAGAATAGATGCGGGGTCGAGACTGTTTAAGATCCAGAGCAATGCTTCTAAGTTTCAACAGCACGTTTGACGGATTCCTGGCTAAAAGCGCATCGAAAAAAGAATCTGCTTCGAAGCGTTATTTAGTCGATATAACTCCGCCTGGTCTGCCAATTAAGCGGCATTCCCTTCAGCGTAAGCCTTGCGAAAGTTCTTTAGAAAATTTCTAAAAAAGACGGGCGCAAACCTGACAAGAGCGTTTCGAAACTGGTGTTCGAGAAGTCTGCGCGTGTACTCCCGAATAAGTTCCATTGGATCTGTCGTTACGAATGCTTTATTGCTAAGTAAATAGTGTTTAAACGATTTTCGGAGAACAGAGTACTGTATTCCTTTGGTATAGGAATCCGAGATCCGCTCCGCATCATGGAGAAAATACTGGAACAATGGTTGCCTCACGTAGGACCAGGTTTCTACCGATGCAAAATACTTATACATGAAATCCACGTCTTGGATTCTCTTTAAACGCGCATTCCATTGAAGGCCTGGGGGAATGCTGTCCCGCCTCATGAGCACCGCCGAGATACTTGGGCTGACCAGGCCTCGAATGAATGCATGTGGATGCCGATCGTTATTGCAGTATCGCACAGTATTGCCCGCGGCATCGATGCACTCAAAGTCGCAGATTGAGCACTGGGTGTTATCTGACTCAATTTTTCGAACCTGAGTGCTTAACAATGTTTGCTTGACGAAGTCATCTGAATCAAGAAACATGATGTAACTGCCCGTTGCGAGCATCATCCCGCGATTTCTCGCGACGCATGCGCCTTGGTTCTTTTGGCGAAAATATCGTATTCGCTTACCGCTATCGCGATTTTTGTCTGCGATATTTCGGATGGCCAATTCTGTGGAGTCCGTCGAACCATCGTCGACCACGATGATCTCGATCTCCGGATAGTCCTGATTGAGAACCGAGACAATGGTTGGCCCTATTCTATCGGCCCGATTAAATGTCGGAATGATGACCGACACAGCTTTCATCTGGGTGCCTCGGCTAGCGACTGAGGGCGAAAAGGAAGTCACCGTTCGAAGATGAAGAATCGTTGAGATGGATTCTCCGGTGGGCGATAGGTATTAACCAGTCGAGCGCTTTTTGTGAAGTCGGCAATCACCCTCGAAAGCAGATAGCCCCTCTTGTTAATTTCCCAGTAATGCTCACCATCAAATTCATGTGGGGGCGGATTGATCTGCGGGCGCGGCACCAGGAAATCATGGACGCCAAACTTGGGGATCTGGATCCGATACCTCCACACCGGTCGTGCATCGGGCAGACTGATTACAATATTGCGCCGACTAACGCGAACCATCTCCGTGAAGGCTCGCTGGGACGCATCATATGGTAAGTGCTCGAGCATCTGGAATGCGCAAACGACGTCATAGGTACCGTCATCGAACGGTAAGTCGGTAGCAGAGCCGACATGATCAGGCACTAAAGCCGGGTCGAAATCGAGTGTTTCGATTTTGATCCCTATCATAGCTGCGATTAGCTTGAACAAGCCTGGCCCGGGCCCAATTTCAAGGACACTTTTCGGCTGAAGTGTTCGAATTTCCTCCAGTTGGTTCCAGACGCTGCACCATCGTTCCTTTGACATGTAGCGTTTGAACTCATAGATGGATTTATCAACCTGCTTTTCGTATGCTGTATTCATGAATTCGGTTTGCTAGTCATTTTTCCGCTTTGGAAGATGACCCAGAGGATGAGCCATGCGTAGGCGACGACACCGAAGATCGAGAATATCGCTATCGCAATAACATCGCTCCCGAAGAGGACGCTGCCGAGATAAAGTGCGAGAATTTTGGTGCCGGTGCTGAACATTTCATATAGCAACAATCCCCCCTGAAGTCGAAGGGCAGGTATGGCTGAAACAGCCGGCTTGTTTATATACTGAAAAAAGAGGTAGAGCGACAGCCATTGCGCGTAGATACCGGCCGACTTCCACTCCTCCCCAAAGATGAAGCCGAATAGCCAGGGACCTGCAACAAGAATTGCCAGAAAGGGCACCGCGCCAGTCACTGCCAATCCCCCGGTCGCCTTGATGATTAGAGCTTTCGCATCTTCTCCGCTACGTATGGCGTCGTTGATTCGAGGATAGAAGACTTGCATGACCGAGGCGCCGATGATACCCGCAGGCATGGCTAGAACGGCAGATGCGACCGAATAGAAACCGACGGAGGCGGTACCAAAGTATGTTGCTAGCATTAGGACCGGGAGGCTCTGGGATATTACAAAGAGCAATTCCTGGGGGGTCCGCAATAGAGCGAAGTCTCTGTGCTTTGTGGCAACTTCCCGCAAACTTGGGCGCGGTCCGGAGATGCTTGGGGCGTCATTTCTCTCGTGTTGCCTGTTGCTTAAGCCCGGCAGGAGCATTGCTGCGGTTAACAGTCCTCCAAGCGCGTTACTGACAACCAGAACCGCAGCAGTAGGCTGCACAAAACCCAGTCCGGCTTTGATCGAATTAATCAGCAGTGACTGCCACACTGCGACCTTGGCAGTGAGCGAGAAAGCTTTATACCGGATTGCCCATTGACTAACGACTCTGCTCAAGACCGAGATGAGCATTGCGGTCGGAATGAGGTACATTAACAATGAGATAGCCTGCGCATTCAGAATTGAGAGAATTTCCTGCCCAAAAAAGAATAAGAGGATTGCGACCAACATGGACATCGATGAGCCGATATACAGCGAAAGTCGGGCGAGGCTCAAGGCGTCGGCGTCGTTTTTCGGCAGAATGATTGCGATCGGATAGGACATGGCCGCAATCGTCCCCAAAACGCCCACAATGGATACGAAGACGCCTTGCACTCCGTAAGCCTCGGGGCCGTACAGGCGAGTAATCAGCGGCGAGAACGCCATTCCTATGGCCTGCGCTGCCGCTGCGCCACTGGCTACCGCTGCCACATTGCGGACGAACGGCCTGCGGCTGAATGCAAGGATAGTCGTTAACACTCAATTAACTGGGCACAGGGCGTGCGGTCACGCAGAGAGAAATCGCGGCACGAAATGTCACGGGCTGGATCAGGCCTGAATAAAGTGAAGACGAAGGGGTCGAGGCTCGCAAGGCGCAACGCGCAAAGAACGCGGCGGCCTGGTCTTTTGGGATCGAACGCGACCGCGCAGGCCGCTGTGGGCGGCGGCGCTTCCTGTCTTGGGTAGCCGCGCCGTCTATGCGCAAGCGGGCGATCACGCGGCTGAGGGGCTTCGCGGTGGGAGATCATTTCGGCATTAAGTAGCAGCCGCACATAGAGGCCACATCAACGACTTAGGCGCGGGCTCATGATCTGAGTCACTGTTGGGGGCAGACGGGAGCCGTCGCCCCCCTGCTGGAGTCCCCGATGCACCAGACGCACTTCCTGCTGTCGGCCGAGACCCGAAGCCTGTGGTTAGTCTGCACGGGGTCGAACTGGTAGTGGATAGGGGAGGCGGGGCAGGTTGCCGGTCATCTTGCGGCCTGCGGCCTGCGGGCGGCGGGCGGCGGGCGGCGGGCGCACAACCTACGCGAAACCGTGCATTGCGAGGTTCTCCCCTCACCCCAACCCCTCTCCCCGCTGGGGCGAGGGGCTTTTGCGACGCCCTCCACGTAGAGGGGGAAGGTGACGTCGTGGCGCAGGAGCTCGAAGTAGGGGTTGGCGAGCAGGTGCGCGATGTTGTCCTTGGTGCCGGTGAAGAAGTTGTCCACGCAGATGACGTCGTGTCCGTCGGCGAGCAGGCGCTCGCAGAGGTGGGAGCCGAGGAAGCCGGCGCCGCCGGTGACGAGGATGCGTTTGCGGAGGAAATTGGGCATGGGAGGGGGAAGTTTTAAGTTTTACGTTTTAAGTTTTAAGGTTTAAGTGGAGATTTCGGCATCGTGTTGGGGCGCTTTGTACGCTCCGCGCCGTGATGTTGCTTGGTGCTGTTCGGGCCAGTCCCCGCGGTGGGGGCCTGCCATAACGCGAACGATGCGGTTCGTTCCTCACCGCATCCTACGGTGCTGCGGTGCTGCCTCAGCCCTGCGATTCCGGCTCTGGCGGCGGCTGCAGCAGGGGTGGCCAGTCCTGCGCGGCCTCTGCGAAGCGCACCTTGGCGTACCGGTTGAGGTTGTCGTAGGTCTGCACGGGTACATATCCACAATGGAGAATTCTAACACACGGCCATAATGGGTGACGAATGAAGGGTGCATCCCATTTTCCGGGGCGCCCGTCGACAGCACGAAACGAATCTCCTTGAGGAAGCCCCAAAATGTGGTATGCACCCACGAATGAAGCTGCAGTTCATGGAGCACACGACCATGTGCTATAATCTGGTTACGATCAACGTTTCATTAATTGTCTATCCGAAAATCACCGCGTCGAGCGTTCCCACCGGAAAGTTGGGCTGTTCTGCCAGCAGATCTGCGGATAGGCTTTGAACGCCACTAGTGAATCCCGACAGAAATCCTTGGTCAGTTCCTACCAGAGGTAGTGTAGCTCGGTTTCTGTCGTGGGTTTTACGCCGAACTGAACGAGTGAATCCCGGCAGACTACCTTGACCAGTTCCTACCAGAGGTAGTGCAGCTCGATTTCTGTCGTGGGTTTCACGCCGAACTGAACTAGACGGAATAGATCCAGATGAGCAGCGGCGCCATTCCACTGCCAACCGAGAGACGCGCAGACAAGGCGGCGGCTACGCCAAGGCCCGAACGCAGTCGTCGTTATGCACCGGCGATCAAGAAGGTGCTTATCGTTCTCGGTCTGATGTTGATCCTCGTCAGCGTTGCCCAAACCTATCCTTCCGCGTCGGGACCACCATGCCTGCCTGATTGCTCATTTGCCGACCTGAGTAACCAGCAGTTACACGGCTCGACGATGCGCGGCGGCATCTTCTACCGTACCAACCTTCGCAATGCGGACCTGAGCCAAGCCGATCTCTACTTCTCCAGATCTTACCGAAGCAATTCTGCGCGACACCGATCTTGCGGACGCAGACCTCTCGCAGAGCATGCTCAGTCTATCCGATCTGCGCGGCGCCAATCTGCGCGGCGCCAATCTGCGCGGCGCCGACTTGCGCGGCGCCGACTTGCGCGACGCCGACCTCAGCGGCGCGGATCTACGTGGCGCCACACTCCACCAGGCAAAGTTGGACCGGGCAACACTTACCGGTACCACACTGACAGAAGCCGACCTGATCGAAGCCAATCTACGCCGCGCCGACCTGCGCAACGCAGTCCTGCGGCGCGCCGACCTGCGCAATGCCAATCTCCGCATGAGCCTGACCCAAGGCGCCGATTTCACCGGTGCCGACCTGCATGGGGCATTGACCCGCTAGCCTGCCTCGCATCATGTCCGCACCAACTCTGCCCAAATGGCGCTTGCCCGCGTCGCCCGTCACAGATGCGAAAGTGTTGGACTGCATCGCCCAGTTGGATCCCATTTCGCTGGCCGAATTGGATGCAGTGCGGCTTCTTGACCGCGTCGACACGAAGTTTTTGCTGACAGATCGCCAGCTACTCCGCATTCTCGACCGGATAGGCGACCGCTATCGCATTCTCGATGCCACCCCCACACGTGTCAATCGATACCAAACGCTCTACTTCGACACCATCGATCTGGCTACCTACCAACAGCACCACAACGATCTCCACCCGCGCTATAAGATCCGCTGTCGCGAATATGTCGACAGCGGGATCCACTATATGGAGATCAAATGCAAAACCAACCGCAAACGGACAGTCAAACGCCGCATGCCGGCACCGACCATGGTGACACAGCTACATGATCCACAATTTGGCGGGCAAGTAAGCGATTTTGTCCGGGCATATTCACCCTTCGATCCGACCGATCTGTACCCGTGTCTTCAGAATGAGTTTGGGCGGATCACGCTTGTCAGCCGTTCTCGCCCTGAACGCTTAACCATCGATATCGGCTACGGTCATTCCTGGTGCCATCAGAGCGGTAGTTTGCCGGGCATCGTGATCGCTGAAGTAAAGCAGCCCAAATTCACAGTCGCATCCGACTTCGTCCAACAACTACGAAGTCAGGACATCCGACCGACCGGTTTCAGCAAATACTGCACCGGAATTATCGACCTTTATCCCCACGTGAAATATAATCGCTTCAAACGCAGATTCTTGATGCTGGACGCGACTCAGCCGCCGGCATCAGCGACCGCACCGGTTGAATCAGCGTGAGGAGCATTCGTGAACGTCCTGATGGAGTTGCTGCCCGGGTTTGCCATGAATCTGGTGGTCGCCACCATCATCATCGGCTTCATCTACTACCCGCAAAACCGCAGCAAGAAAGATTACGTCTTCACCTTTTTCACCTTCAACATTCTGATCTACTTTGTCTCCGACTTGCTGCGCGATGTGCAGTTGACCATCGGCTTTGGGTTCGGGCTGCTGGCCGTCTTCTCGACGCTGCGCTATCGCACCGAACAGATCCGGGTCAAGGACATGACCTACCTCTTCATCTGCATCACCACTCCCCTTCATGAACACGCTCTTCATGGCGACACGCATCACCTTCAGCGAGCTGATGGTTATCAACAGCCTCGTGATCGTCGCCATCATCTGCGTGCTCGAGAAAGGCTGGGGCGTCAATTACGAACGGGACAAGCAGATCGTCTACGAAAAAATCGAGTTGGTAAAACCTGAAAACTATGACCTGCTGCTGGCCGATCTGCGCCAGCGCACCGGGCTGCCCGGTCAAACGCTGTCAGGTGCAACAGTCTCGATTTTCTGCGTGACACCGCGCTCCTCACCATCTACTACGACGATCCACAACAGGCGGAGATGGATGAGTAAAAGAAAGCTGTCGCCAACTGTCCCGTTCAGTCACGACTATCCGCAAAAACGGCGCTTTGCCATGGACGGACACAGCTGGACACAGAAATCCACCGCGCTTATGTTCGTCTGTCTGCTAATTGGAGTCAGCGCAATCGGATCCGGCCGGACGTTCGCCCATCCCGATCCGGTGCCGAACAGACCGCCCCAGTCGACGCTGCAAATCTCTGAAATCATGTACAATCCCCCGGATGGGAACGTCTACGAGTTTGTCGAACTGTACAACGCCGGCGCCCAAAAATTTGACCTGGACAATGTACGTTTTTCCGCCGGCATTGACTTCACCTTCCCTAACGATACGTCCCTGCCGACCGGTACATACCTGGTGTTGGCATCCGATGTATCTGCGTTCTCCACGAAATACGGCTTCGCACCCTTTGGCGCCTTTGCCGGGCAATTGGCCAACAACGGCGAGCGTCTAACCCTCGAAACGTCGGACGAGACGGAACTCGTGTCGGTGCGCTATGATGATGAAGTGCCCTGGCCGTTGACAGCGGACGGAGACGGATTTTCGCTGGTTCTGCACGCACCGGACGATCTGGGCGCCGATCCCGACTTGGGCGAAAATTGGCAGGCAAGTTCCGTTGCAGGCGGTTCGCCGGGAGCAGCTGACGGTGCGGACGCGATTCCGGCCGTGCTGGTCAACGAAGTGTTGCCCCATACAGACCTGCCGCTGGTAGACGCCGTCGAGCTCTATAATCCTTCCGGTAGAGCGGCCGACGTCGGCAACTGGTTCATTACTGACGATCGCACCGATCCGGCGCAATACCAGATTCCGGATGGAACGTTGATCGCGCCGTACGGCTATCTCTACTTCACCAAAGACCAACTCGGCTTTGCCTTCAACGAGTTGGGTGAGGATGCCTTTCTATTTTCAGCCGACGCCGGCGGCGACCTCACCGGTTACAGCCATGGTTTCAGCTTCGGCCCATCCACCAACGGCGTCTCGTTTGGACGTTACATTACCAGTACCGGCGCAGAACACTTTACCGCCCAGAAAAACCCGACATTGGGCGATGTCAATGCCGGCCCGCTGGTCGGCCCCATCGTGATCAGCGCCATCCACTACATGAGCGCGTGATGATGCAGCTGAATATGTAGAGCTGACCAATCGTACTGGCGCAGCCACACCTCTGTACGATCCGCTCAACCCCGACAATTCCTGGCGGTTGGACGGTGTCGGCAACTACACGTTCCCCAGTGGCGTCATCTTGGAGGCGCGCGGCAAACTGCTGCTGGTCTCCATCGATCCGGCTGAATTCCGTCTCAACCATGCCATTCCGGACGAGATGCAGATCTTTGGTCCGTATGAAGGCGGGCTGGATCAGGGTGGCGAGCGTCTGCGGTTGGTGCGCCCCGAAATGCCCAATGAAGACGGAACTGTTCCCTACATCGAAATCGACGCAGTGAAGTATGGCCAAGAGCAATGGCCGAAACCGGTTTTGGGCAACGCCATCCAACGCGTCGACCACGCCGCGTACGGCGACGATCCGGCCAACTGGCGCACAGCTGCGCCCATCACCGACGACAGGCTCTACCTGCCGTCGATTGTGGCCGTACAGCCATAGGTTGCTAGCCGCGCTCCTACGTGGCAAACACGACGCAAAGTGATTTGCATGTGCAGACACGTCAAAGTTAGGGTGGATAATCGCTGAAAATGAATAACTATGCCGATCTGGAACTCGGACTACACCAGCATGAAGTAGACAGTTATAGCATCGAGCTTCGATTCAGCCTCCCCAATAGCGAAGGCGAAGTGCGACTGATTAGCGAAAGCAGACCACTTGCACGCTTCGATTCCGAGCAGTTGCTCGACCTAAAACTCGATGATCGCGGCTACGGAACGGCGCTAGCCGACATGCTCTTTGCGGAGCCGTCGGTGCGCACTGCATTGGCTGAAGCACAGTCAGCGGCATTTAGCCAGGAATTATCGATCCGGTTCCGTCTCTTCATTGGACCCAGTGCGCCCGAACTCCAAAGCTTGCACTGGGAAAAACTAATCATATCGGACGGTGTGTTTCTCAGCCTGACGAAACGTATGCTCTTTTCGCGCTACCTAAGCAGTCTCGACTGGACGCCTGTTCGCCTGCAATCACGGGCGCAGTTGAAGGCCCTCATCGTGATCGCGAACCCCACCAATATTGATGAGTTCGGCCTTGCATCTATCGATGCCGACCGCGAGCTAGAGGCCGCTAAGGTCAGCCTCGAAACAGCCTCAATCGTAGAACTGACATCACCAGGCAGCGCAACGCTGGCCAATATCACTGCAAAACTTGAAGATGACGTCGATATCCTTTACCTGATCTGTCACGGTATATTGGCGCGTGACCAGACTTGGCTCTGGCTGGAAGACGAGCAAGGAGAGAGCGATCGGATAGCCGGCAGCGAGTTCGTTACGGCCCTCAAGGATCTGCGGCGACATCCCCGGCTGGTGGTGCTGGCGTCTTGCCAAAGCGCCGGAACCGGAGAAGAAATGAGTCGCGCGGACGGCGGCATCCTAGCCGCGTTGGGACCTCAACTGGCCGCCGCAGGTATACCTGCAGTCGTAGCCATGCAGGGCAATATAACCATGCAAACCATGAGCGAGTTTATGCCGACTTTCTTTACAACCCTGCAGGAACGTGGCGAAATTGACTATGCCATGGCGGTCGCCCGCACCAAGGTCAGCACGCGATCCGATTGGTGGGTTCCCACCCTGTTTATGCGCCTGAAGAGCGGACGCTTATGGTATCGGGCTGGTTTCGCCGACCAAGAACGGGAACTAACACAGTGGGATTCACTCATTCCCAATATCCAGGATGGGAAATGCACGCCTATATTAGGTCCCGGTTTAAGCGAATCACTCCTCGGCTCCCGCCGGCATATTGCCCAACGCTGGTCAGAAACTTTCCGATTTCCAATGGCTCCCCATGAGCGCAACGATCTGCCTCAAGTGGCGCAGTTCCTGGCTGTTCATCATGGCTCTAGGTTTCCGCGCCGCACGCTCACAGACTACCTGGCAAGCGAGATTCGAGAAAGATACGGCGAATACCTGCCGGACGGAGCAAAGCAAGCCTCGCTGGACGAGCTGATCTCGACCATAATCAACCAGCGTCGTGCCACGCAAGGGGCCACAGAGCCCCACGATGTCTTGGCAAAAATGCCGCTCCCGATTTTTGTCACGACCGAACCGAGCCGACGGATGGGGGATGCCCTGGAAGCGGCTGACAAGGATCCCCAACTGGAAATTTGCCGCTGGTTCCCTGGTCTCGATCTGCTGCCATCCGTCTACGATAATGAAAAAGAATACCGCCCGTCGGTCGAACGGCCTTTGGTCTACCACCTTTTTGGCCGCATCGACGAACCAGATTCGGTGGTGCTAACCGAGGACGACTATTTTGACTTTATGATCGGCGTCAAGCTCGACGAAGATCTCATTCCCTCCGTCGTGCGCCGTGCGTTGGCCGATACCGCGCTGCTCTTTCTCGGTTTTCGTATGGACGAATGGGATTTCCGCGTGCTCCTTCGCAGCATCATGAATCAAGAAGGAAGCCGACGCCGCCACAGTTATACCCATGTGGCCGTCCAGATAGACCCGGAAGAGAGTAGTATCATTGATCCGGAGGGAGCGCGGCGCTACCTGGAATCCTATTTTCAGGATGCTGATATCAGCATTTATTGGGGCTCCGCCGACGATTTTGTCCGGGAATTGGCTGAACGTTGGCAAGCTGCATAAACGGAGAGTCTGCCAGGCTATGTCCACCACTGAGCCCACATCAACCAACCCATATGTCGGCCCCCGCTCGTTTCAACGCGGGGAGCACCTCTACGGCCGTTCACAGGAGACCTTGGAACTGCTCGACCTGTTGATCGCCGGACGTATCGTTCTGCTCCATTCCACGTCAGGCGCCGGCAAAACCTCATTGATCGAGGCTGCATTGGCGCCCGCATTGGAGAACGAACGGTTCTATGTGCGGCCGCCACTACGCGTCAGTATGGCATTGGGACAGATCGAGGCCGTAGATAGCTCCACAAACCCACATATTCTGAGCTTACTGCTGTCACTGGAAAAGGGCAAGCCGACGGACACTCAGCTTCCGCTCGCCGCGCTCGCGCAGATGACCCTTGCCGAGTATCTGGCCGACGGGATGGAAGTGGGTGATGACCGAGATGAAGTATGGTTCATTGATCAGTTTGAAGAAATTCTGACTGTAGATCCCTTGAACAGGATCGCCAAGGAGGACTTCTTCAGACAAGTAGGAACGGTGCTGCGCAATCCGCAGCTGTGGGCACTCTTTGCCATGCGTAGCGAGTTCGTGAGCAGCCTCGACCCCTATCTGCGTCCCGTTCCCACCCGCTTCCGCAGCAAGTTTCGCCTGGAGTTGCTGTCGACCGAACGTCCGCGTAGAGCGATTCAGGAACCAGCACGGGCCGACGGCGTCGAATTTACTGATGCCGCTGCGACCAAACTAATCAACGATCTGCGCGTGACACGTATTCAAGATGCCAGCGGCAGGTTGGTCGAGACTCCGGGTCCCTACATCGAGCCTGTTCAGCTCCAGGTTGTCTGTCATCGGCTCTGGGAAAGCTTACCCAAAGGCGCAACCCACATAGCAGAAGACGCAGTCGACTCTGTCGGCGACGTCAACGCGGCACTCGGTGCATATTACCAAGATCGCGTCCATGCCATTGCTAACACCACGGGTGTGCCGGAACGTGCGATCCGGGACTGGGTTGAGCAATTGATCACCGCCCAGGGCATTCGGGGCCAGGTACTTCTGGACACCACCGACAACGAAAACCTGGACAACCGCGCCGTATGGCCTCTGGTCGATGCCCACCTGGTGCGAGCCGAAAACCGTCGTGGTCTCACTTGGTTCGAGCTCGCCCACGACCGCTTGATCGAGCCGGTGCTCCGAGACAACACGGAATGGCGCCGCGTCAACCTCAACACCCTGCAGCAGCGGGCTAGGCTATGGGAGGACCAGAGCCACACCGATCAGCTGTTGCTCACGGGTGAAGAGTTGCGCGCAGCGGAACATTGGACAAGTGACCCGGCAAATCAACTGTTGGAGTATGAAGAGGTCTTTCTGGCAGCCAGCCAAAAGGCGCCGTCATCAGGCCGAGATCGAGGCCGAGGCCAAATCCGCTCGCCGCCTGCGGCAACTCACCAACCTGCTCATGGTAGCCGGTCTTATTGCGGCAGTTGCGGCCGTCATCGCGATCGTCGCACGCGGAGAAGCCGTACGTCAGCGACAAGCCGCACTCGTCCAATTTTATGCTTCCCAGACACCACTGATCGCTGAACGCGCGACGTGATCCCGATCTGGGCGCACTGCTGGCCATTGAAGCATGGTATGTGAGTCAAGAAACAGGTGACAACCTGCAAGATCAAATTGACGGTTCTCTGCGCGCGCTCATTCGTAGACGTTTGGCACCGGTTCTCAACGGTCATGCGGATGAGGTGCGTGCAGTAGCCTTTAGCCCTGATGGGAAGATCCTGGCCACTGCAAGCCATGACAAGAAGATTCTGCTTTGGAACGTGGAGACCCTGAACGTAGACAAAAGCCTTGAGGACCATACAGCAGCGGTTAGGGCGGTTGCCTTCAACAGAGACGGTAGCAAGCTCGCCTCTACTGCCGACGACGGTAGGGTGTTGCTGTGGAAAACAGACGACCTTGACGCCGACCCGCTGGAACTCACCGAACACGAACAAAGCGTCCGTTCTGTAGCCTTCAGCCCTCGCAATGAAACGCTCGCCTCAGCCGGCGATGAGCCCAATGTCTTTCTCTGGGATCTGGAACAGCCAGATCAAGAACCCAAAAAATTGTCACCGGCACACGCGGCACAGATCAGGTATCTCGCGTTTAGCCCTGATGGAGAGATCCTGGCATCCGCCTCTGTCGACAAAACGGTGTTCATTTGGGATATGACAGCAGACGAGCCCAAATTATTGAGTCGTCTTCCCAGTCACGGCGCAACCGTCTACGGTCTGTCCTTTAGCCCAGACGGCAATCTGCTGGCGACCGCGTCTTTTGACCACAATAGCCGGATCTGGGACATCTCGGATCCGGAAAATCCGCAATTCCGGGCCCAATTTACGGGCCATTCAAACTGGGTAAACAGCGTCGCATTCAGCCCCGACGGGCAAACTGTTGCAAGCGCCAGTTCAGATACAACTATTCGTCTTTGGGACATCGACAATCCCAACCGACCAATCGAAATTCTGAGAGGGCATTCGGATCCCATCTGGTCGATCTCCTTCAGTCCTGACGGCGCTAAACTGGCCTCAGGAAGCACTGACAAGACGATTCGAGTGTGGAACGTAGAAGCGGAAAAACCCGACTATATTGCCTACGCCGATCACGGGCAGTGGGTCAGGTCAGTTGCCCACAGTCCTACTGACTCTATTGTGGCCTCCGCTGCCGATGATGGTTCAGTGCGTGTATGGAATGCAGAAGACTCAAACGCCACTTCGATCACGCTCGCCGCCGACATTGGCGTATTTGCCAAAGTCGGCGCAGAAGTTTGGACGATGGCCTTGAGCCCGAATGGTGAGATTCTGGCCACTGGCGACAATAAAAACAGAGTACGTCTCTGGGATCCAAACGACCTTGAGCAGGGAGCCACGGCCACTCTCGCAGATCATACAGACTGGGTGCGTTCGGTGGCATTCCACCCTAATGGTGAGCTGCTGGCCTCGGCAAGTAAGGATGAGTCGATCATCCTTTGGAACGTTACTGATGTGCAAGAATCCCAAAAGATCGCCACACTGACAGATCACAAGACCAACCTGGGCGCCGTGACTTTTCATCCTGCAGGCCGGATCATGGCGTCGGGTGGGAACGAAGGGGGGGTCATGCTGTGGGATCTCAACGATGTGACGGAGCCAAAGGTGATTACAATTCTTGACGACCACAAGGACGAAATCAACTCAATCGCGTTCAGTCCGGATGGCAACTTTATGGCCTCGGCAAGCAAAAACGGCGCCTTCATCATCTACGATGTGACCGATCCCAAATCACCTGATCTGCTTAAGCGGGTAAATGCCCATATCAGTGAAGTAAATCATGTTGCCTTTAGCCCCGACGGCAAGCTGCTTGCCTCCACGGGCAGGGACAATCTAGTTCGCTTGTGGAACGTCGACAATCCAAAAAATCCCATCCCATTGTCTACGCTGGAAGGCCATCAAGGATGGGTCTGGCATGCCGCCTTCAGTGACGACGGTAATACATTGGCCACGTCCGGCCGGGATGCGTCGATACGCTTGTGGGACATTGGCGATCCCCAACATGTGACCGGCATCGCCAATTTGACCAGGCATACCGAATGGGTCAACGCTGCAGCCTTTCTGCCGGATAAATGGACGTTGCTTTCGGTCAGTGACGATGAGCGGATTGGTCGGTGGGATCTGTCCCAACTAGAGTCCGGTCCCGTCTCTCCGGTGCTGGCGGTTGCCATCTCTCAAACCGGGGATACACTGGCCGCCGGCGGCCAGGATCTGGGCGTCTTCCTCTGGGATCTAACTACCTTTCCTACACCAACTCTGGCCTCTCGACTATTGGGCCACAGTGATAGCATCCGGACGCTGGCCTTCAACGCTGATGATCGAGTGCTGGCGACTGCTGGTTCCGATGACAGCATTCGTCTTTGGAACATCGAAGATATCTTCGCACCTGCGCTGCTAAGTGAGCTGACGGACCACTCCGACAACGTCAATTCGGTCGCCTTTAGTCCAAACGGCACCCACATGGCATCAGGCAGTAGCGATGAGACGGTCCGAGTGTGGGATGTGTCCGATCCCACTTTCCCAGTGCTGGTGGCAGAAAAAACGGATCCCGAGGACTGGGTGAGTTCAGTGGCCTTCAGCCATGACGGGCAATTCTTGGCATCAGGGAGCAATGATCGAAACATCCTGCTCTGGGAGATGAATCACCTTGCTGCGGAGCCGAAAATACTCTCCGCGCATACCGATGGCGTCCGCGCTGTGGATTTCGCTCCGACTGAGCACATACTCGCCTCAGGCGGCATCGACAACTCAATTTTGCTTTGGGATTTGACGGAGTTTGACACGTTTGAGTTGGACACGTCTGTGCCAGTCTATCCAGTGCGGCTGGACGGTCACACAGATTGGGTCTGGTCGCTTGATTTTAGCCCTGACGGTGGCACCCTGTTCTCCGGGAGCAAAGACGCAACAGTACGCCAGTGGACAGCGCGACTGGATGATCTGGTCAAATTTGCCTGTGAGCAAATCAATCACGACTTGACCACAGCCCAGTGGGAACAGTACTGGGGTGGAGAACCATATCACAAAACCTGTGGCGTAAGCAGCGAAGCAGATAGAGACGTGCTTGGAAGCACAAACGAACAACGCTATGGACCATTGATCGCTCTCCTTGCTCTCCTCGCCATCCTTGCCTGGGCAATTCCAGCCCTATGGGCATTGCGGGAATTTTCCTCATATTGACAACAGAACATATGTTCTGTATACTCTGCGATATCTTCGTTGCTCTCATCGTTGCCCTGTCTGCATCAAACTAACAGCCAAAGACCGGTGCCCTGCCTGCGTGTCGATCTGCCTGGGGAGACAGATCGATCAGCCGTGCGCATGCGGTGCCGGCCCCAGAACCCGACCATGACCAATCGCAAACGACGCCGATTGGAGAGCACGGTGGCGGCCATCCAGAAACGCTACGGAACGCAGGCGCTGCGGCGCGGCGAACAGGCATCCTTGACGCCACGCGTGCCCCATGTCGTCACCGGATTTGCCGAACTGGATGCCGTGACCGGCTGTACGCGGCGTGCCCCTGGGCGCGATGACGCTGCTCAGTGGGCGCAGCACCTCTGGAAAGCTGACGTTGGCCTACAAAACATTGGCCCAGGCACAGCGCAATGCGCGGGGGCGGACTGCTGTGCATATGGCGGCAATTGTTGACTTGAGTCACAACTGCGATCCTGACTATCTTGAACGCTGCGGCATCGATCTGGACCAACTACTGTTGATACACAACTACCCTGATCTGGATGTCGCGGCGCTGCTGGTCGATCTCGTACGCACGCGTGACCTGCGCATGGTGCTCCTGGACAGCCTGAGCGAATTGGCCGGCAACCGGCGAGCTGCACAGCAGCTCAACCGTGCAGCCGGTGCGCTCACCCACGCCCTGCGCACAACGAGTTGCAGTCTGCTGTTGATCGATGAGCCGCAACCGCCCTGGCAACGTCTATCCTACGCAACGGGTTTGCTCGGTCGCAATGCCGGCATCCGTCAAAAGGTCAGTTTACACATCGACATTCGTCACGAACGCTGGTTGCGCCAAGCCGGCGAACTGGTCGGCTACCGGGCGCAAGCCCGCATCATCCGCAGCCGCTGGCGCCAGGATCAGCCGGAGGCGCCCATCGAAATTCGCTTCAACGGAACGGTCGATGCGCAGACGACCTGGTGAGATGAGCGCCTATACCTTTCCGCGCAAATAAATACCCAGATACGTTCGGGCTGACCTTGTGGTCGCCCACATCCGGTCGGGCCACGGCGGGCGACCGGATGTGTCTTTACGAACGGAACCTTTATTTCCCTGAAACGACCTTATCCTGGTTGACAACAGACCATGAGTGTTCTTTGCTGTCGTGTTCCAAACTTTCTCATCAACCTGACATTGCGCCGCCGGCCGGAGTGGGCCGGCAAACCGTTGGCGCTGCTCGGGCCCGACGAACGGATATGGGCAGTGTCTGAAACGGCGCGCAAGAGCGGTGTCCAGGTGCGGATGCCACCACGCCAGGCCCAGATGCGTTGTCCCGACCTGTTGTTGCAGCCGGCGGACCTGGAGGCCGGTCAGAACGAACAGGCCGCGCTGTTGAACAAATTGGCGCGTTGGGAATTGCCGGTCGAGCCCCTCGGTTGGGGGCTGGCCTATGTCGATCTGGCGTCCATCGCGCGCGCGGCGCCGGATGTCAAGCCGTTGGCCGTCGAATTGGGGCGATCCATGCGCCGGATGCTCGGTGAGCCGCTGCAACCCTCGATCGGGTGGGATTCGGGCAAATTTACCGCACGTGCGGCCGCGGTACGGACCGATCCGGGTCGTATTCGCCTGGTTGACAAAGCCCACGAAATCTCGTTTTTGTCGCCGTTGCCGATCACGCTGCTACCCCTGGAGCCGGCCGCATTACAACAGCTCCATTGGCTCGGCATCTGCACATTGGGACAGTTCGCCGCGCTGCCGGCAACCGCTGTCTGGCAGCGGTTCGGCCAAGCAGGAAAACTGGCCCAGCGTTGGGCCCAAGGCCGCGATGAGCGCCCGGTATGGAACGGATTGCCGCCGCCGCCATCCGCAATCGATATCGATATCGATCCCCCAACAGGGTTGCTGCCGCCGCTGGTAGAGGCAGTGATGGCTGCTCTACGGCCGCCGCTTGAAGCGGCGGTCAACCAACTCCAGGGATGGCGGCGGCTGCGACTGTGGATACGCTTTGTCGACGCGGAAGAACGGCCGGTCGATATGGTCTTCATCGAGCCGGTCAGCGATGAGCTGCGGTTGCGCGAAGCGCTCAGCGGACGGTTGGCAGCGTTGAACTGGCCTTCGGAGGCCAGTTTTGTGCGCGTCGAGATCCAAGAAGTACAGGAATTGCAAACACGACAATTGACACTCTTTCCCGACACCGGCAAAAAATCCGTCACACCGGAGCGGATCGCGACACGACTTTGCACAAAGTATGGTCCGATCTTCTTCCGGCCGGCCGTGGTCGAACGCAACCATCCGGCTGCCGAACGACGTATGCAGCTTCAACCCGTGCCATGACGCGCCTCTGGCCCGACGGCCAGCCCATCAACGTGGCGACCGACAGCCAGGGCCGGCCGGTGCGTTTTGTCTGGCAAGAGCGCACTCACCGGCTCCGTCATATGCAGCAGCGCTGGCAAGTCGACACCGATTGGTGGGACGAAAAAGGGCACATCCGGCGCGACTATCTCGCCGTGATCACCACAGACGGACTGCTCTGCGTACTCTATCTCGATCTGCTGACCCAGAACTGGTATCTGGCCAAGCTCTACGATTGATGCCGCCACACTACGCCGAACTTCACTGCCACAGCTACTTCTCTCTGCTGGACGGCGCGTCGTCGCCGGAGGCACTGGTCAACCGGGCGCGCAAGTTGGGGTTGAGTGCACTGGCGCTCACCGATCACGATAGCTTGGCGGGCGCAGTTCGTTTCTGGACAGCGGCACGCGCAGCAGAGTTACACGCCATCTTCGGGGCCGAGTTGACGCTGGAAGACGGCCAACATTTGACACTGTTGGCCGAAACCCAGGAAGGCTACGCAAATCTCTGCCGGCTGATCAGTCGTTCCCGCCTGGCACAGATCCCGGCGACGGAAGAGAGAGCCGATGCACCAAACGGCATGGAGAAGACGGAGGTCAAACCGTGGCCGGGTAAGATAGATCCCAAGTTGACATGGGAGACGCTGGCCGTCCACAGCCATGGCCTTATTGCCTTGAGCGGCTGTCGCAAAGGTCCACTTCTGCAGCCGCTACGCCGCGGCGATGCCCAAAGGGCAGAGCGCAACATTCAAAAACTACACGAAATCTTTGGCGGCGACCACCTTTTTGTCGAACTACAGCAGCACACCCTGGTCGATGACGACCGTCTCAACACGGCGGCGCAAGCGTTCGCCGAACGGCTGAGTCTGCCGGTTGTCGCCACCAACAATGTTCACTACGCGAATAGTGCCGATAGCCGCCTGCGCGACGCGCTGATCGCCATCGACGGGAACGAAACGCTGACAGATGCGCGCCGTGCAGGGCGGTTGCCGGCCAACAGCCTCTATGCCTTGGCCTGCGCCTTTGGAAATGGAGCGCCGCTTTCGAGCCTGCCCAGATGCCCTGCGCAACACATTGGAAATTGCCGCCCGCTGCCGAGTCTCGCTCGATTTCTCAGCACAGCGTCTGCCGGCATTTATTCCCGAACACGAAGGAACAAGGCCCTCCGAGTTCGCCTACCTCTACCAACTCTGCCATGCCAATCTGCCACGTCGCTATCCGAATTTACGTCCGGCCGTGCTCAAACAACTGGCCCACGAACTCGATATCATCGAACAGGCCGGTCTGGCCGGCTATTTTTTGCTTGTGTGGGATATTGTTCGCTACGCGAAAAGCAAGGAGATTCGCTGCCAAGGCCGGGGATCAGCGGCCAATTCCATCGTCGCCTATCTGCTCGACATTACCAGCATCGACCCACTACAACACAACCTGCTCTTCGAGCGCTTTCTGAGCAGCGACAAGTTCACAACACCGGACATCGATATCGACTTCGCCGCCGATCGCCGCGAAGAGGTGATCCAGTACGTCTACCAACGCTATGGACGCGAGCACGCCGCCATGGTCTGCAACGTGGTGACCTATCGCGCCCGTAGCGCCATCCGCGATCTGGGCAAGGCCCTGGCCTTCCCGGAACCGGTTCTCGATCGTCTTGTGAAGAGCCTCGACACCCACTCGCCCACAACAGCCGCCGACCAAATCGAACAGACGGTGCAGGAAAAGAATGAAGAACCATCCGACAAAGCCGGCTCCTCGTTCGCCATTCATCCTGCACCGTCATCCCCATCCCATCCTCTTCTGCTCCTGGCCGATCTGATGCGGCGCATCGACGGCTGCCCGCGCCACCTGTCTATCCACAGCGGCGGCATGATCATCACGCCACAACCGCTGGATCGCATGGTCCCGCTGGAGCCCGCCACCATGCCGGGTCGCATCGTCTGTCAGTGGGACAAGGACAGCATCGAGGACACAGGGCTGATCAAGATCGATCTGTTGGGGCTGCGCACGCTGGGTCTCATCAGCGATGCCCTCGATTCCATCCGCAAGCAGGGCGATCCGGCGCCGGATCTGGACGCCATCCCGCTGGACGACCCGAAGATCTTCGCGATGCTACAAAAGGCCGACACCATCGGTGCCTTTCAGGTCGAAAGCCGCGCCCAACAGCAGATGCTGCCCCGGCTCAAGCCCACCTCTTTCGAGGATATGGCTGTGGAGGTCGCCATCGTGCGCCCCGGTCCGATCCAGGGCGGCGCCGTCCACCCCTATCTGCGCCGCCGCGCCGGGCAGGAGCCTGTCACCTATCTGCACGAAAGTCTGAAGCCTGTTTTAGAGGAAAGCCTGGGCGTGCTGCTTTTTCAGGAGCAGGCCATTCGGGTAGCAGTGGAGACAGCGGGGTTTGCTCCCGGTGAAGCGGATATGTTGCGCCGGGCCATGTCGCGCAGCCGCTCGGAAGAGGCCATGGCTGCCATGCGTCTGCGTTTTCTGGAAGGTGCACAGCGACGTAGCATCGACTACACCACGGCCGGCGCTATCTTTGACCAGTTGGCCGGTTTTGCCGGATATGGGTTTTGCAAGTCTCACGCCGCCAGCTTTGCCCTGATCGCCTACCAGACGCTCTATCTCAAACGCTACTACGCAGCGGCGTTCTACTGTGCACTCTTCAACCATCAGCCCATGGGCTTCTACTCGACCAAGGTCATCGCCGGCGACGCGCGCGCGGCACGGTGTCGACATCCTGCCGGCCGACATCAACCGGAGCGATTGGCGCTACACCATCGAGGCACCGGAAAAGACGGCCACAGGGGAAAAGCGAACGGCCCTACGCATCGGTCTGTCCACGGTCTCCGGCCTCGGCGAACAGGCCTGGACACAAATCTCGGTGGCCAGAGACGGGCAACCATTCACCGGTCTGCATGATTTCAGCCGCCGGGCGCGCCTCGACCGCGATGTGACGGCCAACCTGATCCGCGCCGGCGCCTTCGATGGTTTTGGCGAACGGCGACCACTTCTCTGGCAGTTGGGCGATGTGGACGAGCAGGTCGACGGTTTCGACCTGACGTTGCCCACCATCGCCGCTGATCTCCCCCGGCTCGGTGCATTGGAAGAGACGGTTTGGGAATACGAGTTGCTCGGCCTATCGCCTGCGGGTCAAGTGATGGCCCACTACCGTGCCCGGCTACGCAGGCATGGTGTGCTGAGTACATGGCAGGTCAAACATGAGGCAACCCCCGGCATGCGCGTGCTGGTGGCCGGCATGGTCGCTGTCCGCCAACGCCCCGGCACAGCCAAAGGCATCCTGTTCATCTCGCTGGAAGATGAAAGTGGGTTGGTCGATCTGGTGGTCAAACCGCAGGTTTACGAGCGTCTGCGCAGCACGCTTCGCAACCATCCGCTCCTGCTCTGCGCCGGCATCGTGCAACAGGCGGATGGTGCAACAAGCGTACTGCTGCGCGATGCACAGCCATTGTAGAGCAAGATGCTATCTTGCCTGTTCCGGCCAAACCGATCGCGCAATGAGAAGATAGCTTTCGATACCGGAAGCCCAACGAGGGGTTGCACCGGTATGCTACACTGGTGCGGAAGCGATGATATCGCCCAGCCGGCAACACGGTGACTTTGCCCCAATAGAAGAGACGTAAGATCCAGCACCCCCCAGTGACAAGATGATCTTACGCCTCTTCTTCTATGTGAATGTCAGGTGTTGTCGGATTCAGCAGGGGACGGAGGTCGAGGTGGGTGCATGACCTCGTTGTCATGTTTGCACCATCGTGCTCCGTTTCCCTGCTTCACTGCATCAGACGACTCCTGCGTATTCCCCAAATACTCTCTGCAACCAACGTGCGGTTCGTGGTGACTGCCGCCGGTCCGGACAAAGTGCACTGAGCACATACTCCTCGACCGGCAACTGCCACCGGCACATGAGACAGCAGTCTCCTCACCTCTCTCCATCTACTACGACGGCTACGGCAACTATGGCAACATCAACTCCTGCCCCACATAGATGAAGTTGGCATTGGCGATGCCGTTCATCCGCACCACAGCCTGCGGGTCGGCGCCGTACTGGGCACAGATGCCGCTGAGGGTCTCGCCTGCCCGCACCGTGTGGGTGTAGCCTGCGACCATCATCGGTTGCTCCATCCCAGGCTTCGCCCCACGCAACCCCATGCTCGGGTGCTGCGGTTCCATACCCATGGCCTCTTCCGGCTTCATGGGCGGCACCATGCTCTGCCCGCTCTCCGCCATCGCTTGACCACAACCCGGAATCCTCAGCTTCTGACCGATGAAGATCAGGTTCGCATCGGCCAGCCGGTTCTCCTTCATCAACTCAGCCATGCTCACATCGTAGTGAACCGAGATCGCACTCAGACTGTCGCCCGGCTTCACCACATGCTCACACTTCATCCCCTGACCCTTCTCCGGCTGCATCGGTCTCTGCTCAGCCGTCCAACCCATGGGGCGCTGCTCCGGCATGGACTTGGACATCCCATCCTTGCCCATTCCCGGTTGCATCATCGCCATGGACTTGGCCTGCTCGTGACAACCCACGATGCTGATGTCGTCGTAGTTGAGGTCGAACTCCAGGTCCGTCTCGCCCCACTTCAGCCAGCCCCGCAAAAAGAGCACCATGCTCGGCGCCTCTGCCTTGAACCTCACCCGATAGGTTCCCAGATTCCCCGGCTCCGTCCTCGGGTAGATCTCGCCCAGGTCCGTCCCGCTCCAGTTGCCCACATGTCGCCAGTCGCCGTCGTTGCCCCAGTTGTAGCCCACCTGCGCCTCAAACCGGTTGGGATCGCCTCCCTCTCCTCCGTCTCCCCGCAACATGCCCCGTACCACCAACTCGTAGCTCTTCCCAACCTCCAAATGACCGATCTTCTGGTATATGCCCGCATAGCGGTCGCCGTCCGCCGGCAGAATTCCCTTGGTGTTGATCTCGATCAACTGTCCATGCTCCCCGCTCGAAATCACAGGTTCCCACATCTCATCATAGAATCCGTACGCCGCCAGCCCTCCGTTCGTGAAGCTGCCCCAGCCTCGCCCCACATGGCCGATTCCCGTCGGGTTGAAGCCGTGCTCAAAACCTCCGTTGTAGACCCTGCTCTCGCCACCGCAGACCACCTGCTGCTTCGGCTCCATCGGCGCCATCGGTCTCTCCATCACCGGCTGTTCCATCATGGGTCGCTCCATCCCAGGCTTGCCCGGACGCAGACCCATCGCACCCTCTCCCATCGGCTGTTCCATCATCCCGCCCATGGGTTTCACCCCCGTCAGCGAGATGGCGTCCAGATTCACATCGATCTCTTCAAACGGCACTCCCCACTTCTTCCACACCCGCACATAGAGCGTCATCTGCTCCGCCGGTGCCGTGATCATGGCCGTGTAATCGCTGAAATATCCCGGCTCTACCCGGTCAAAGTACTCGTACCACCCCACATCCTGCCAGTTCTGCACACGCTGCCAGTCTGCTCCCTTTCCCGACGTCCACCCCACCTGCACCACGTACCGGTAGGGGTCCCCTTCATGGTTCGTCGTCCGGATCATCCCCCGCAGATGCAACTTGTACTTCCCCTTCGGCTCCACCTTCACCGTCTGGTAGATGCCCGCATAGCGGTCCGCATCCCCCTGCACCAATCCCTTGGTGTTGACCTCGATCAGCTGGCTGTGCTCTCCATCCCCCACCACCGGCTCCCATTCGTCATCGTAGAACCCGTAGCCCGCCAGCCCTCCGTTCGTGAAACAGCTCCAGCCATTCCCCACCAGCCCACATCCCGGTATCTCCCCAAAACCGCTCTCGAAGCTCCCGTTCCGCACCACGTCTCCCATGGACGCGCCTGCAGGCATCGGCAGCACTCCCACCAACGCCATCCCTGTCACTATCGACAGCAGTGATAACAGCGTGATCCCGGTCCGCATCCACCGATGCCCCCGAATCCCTCGCATCTTCAGCATTCTCACATCCTCCCGACACGACCCGCAGCTTCTCTTCCACCGGTCGCATCCATTCACATAGAAGTGGCTTCTCTCCCGACCACTCGGCCCTGAGACCTTTTCCCTAGCCGGCGTTTTAGGAGGCACGCCGCATTGTCTCATTCACTTGTCGCCGGCTTCCCAGCCCTCACATAGAAGAAGAAAAAGTTCACGCCGACCACATCTGCACCCTCGCAGCACTCCCCTTTTCGCTGGCAAAATGCGCATCTGCGCTCGGGCGTGAACTGACTAAAACGCTATCACGGCAATTTCCGCTGCGCAATACCCAGATCTTGCAGCAAATATTATTGATCGATGTCTATGCGAATGAGGTTTACAGGGGCGGCCGGCAACCGGAAAACACGACGCTTGCTATGCGAACACACCAGAGAGGAAAGGTGCAGGTAAGTGAGCTGTTGCGTGGCCAATGGCTGCTTCACCCGGCGGTGGTGCAAAAGAGCCGTTTGGAAATCTTGCGAAATCCGGAGATTTTGAAACGTTGCAGGAAAAATTGCTGAGTTTTTTGCGGGGATTTGCGAATAGTGCGCACTCTACGGAAACAGATTGCGCACAGTCTGTTCGAGCACAAGAATCGCTCGCCAATACTCGTCCAATTCCAAATGTTCCATAGGCGTATGATCCAGCGAACTGTCGCCCGGTCCGTAGGCAACAATAGGACATTGCCATGCCGGACCGACCACATTCATGTCGCTGGTGCCGGTTTTGACCACAAAACCGGGCCGTGCGCCAGGGTCCACCGTTCGCACTGCGGACAGAAAACTGCGTACCAAGGCATTGTTGCGATCACTGCGCCACGCCGCCTCATAGCCGCGAAAGTGCAACGTGATGGTGGTCTGCTCGCCCACAAAGACGAGCGACTGCACCGCAGATCCCTCGCCGATCCGTATATCCGGTTCCGCCAGTTGGGGAGCCTGCACGGCATCGGCAGCCCATCTTGCCAGCGCACTCGCGTACTCGCATACGTCAAATCGGAGCGGCAATCGCACGCCAGCACGCGCAACAACGCGGTCATTCATCTCGTCATCGGTTTCGGTGCGCAGTTCGCGCAGGCTGGGCAGCAGCTGTTCGAAGGACTTGCTTCGTCCCGCATTGAACGTCACTGCGTGGCCGGAAATCCAGTTCCAGAAGTCGACAGCCAACGTGGCGACACCGGCATCGGGACCGGCCGTATGGGCCATCGGTTGGGAAGCCTCCATCTCGACCAACAACCGGCCCTTATACCCCAATGTCACCCGGTGCGCACTGCTCGGCTCACCGATAACACAGGCATCCGGAATCGGCTCGGCGTTGCCGTCGAAGCGCGCACGAATATGCCGCGCACCCTTGCTCGTGGCTGCCTCCTCTTCCACTGCACCGACGACAACGATCCGCACATCATGCTCGATCGCCCATTCGCCCCCCACCCGGGCAGCAGCAGCCACAAAGGATGCCAGTGGCCCCTTGGCGTCGACGCTTCCGCGTCCATGCAGAATATCGCCGTTTTCCCGACTTTCAATACGCACCGGGATGGAACCGGGAACAGTGTCGATGTGGCCCAACAGTACAATCGTCCGCGACGCAGAAGGCAGACCAAGCTCGCCGACCGCGTTCCCGGACTCGTCTACGAAGGCACGCTGGTAGCCGTAGAGGGCCATCCTATCGGCCAGCCAGCGAACCGCGTCGGCTTCCTGATACGAAAGCGACGGGATGCCCACCAACCCGGCCAATAGGTCAACAGCGTCGGCCCTGGAAAAGCCGGCGTCCAGTGGAGACTCGATTTCTTGTCGTGGACCAACCATATTTCTTCGCCGTTTCTCAATCCGACAGCACGGCCCGGATCGCATCAACCGCAAACGCTATCTCTTCTTCGTTGACGATCAGGGGCGGCAACAGCCGCAGTACATTGGAGCCGGCAGGCAACGCCAATACGCCCTGCTCTTCCATCAAGGATTTGAGATACCGGCCAACCTTTTGACGCAATTCGATGCCGACCATCAGTCCGACACCGCGCACTTCCCGCACGACCGCACAACCGGAGAGCGCTTCGACCAAGTGCGCACGCAACAGATCGCCGCGCATTGCTGCCCGATCGATCAGGTTTTCATCCTGGTAGGCACGGATCGCGGCCAACCCGGCGGCGCAGGCCAGTGGATTGCCACCAAAGGTCGTTCCGTGTGCACCCGGGTGGAGGGCATCACGTACTCGTTGGCCATAGGCGATTGCCCCCATGGGGAAGCCGGCTCCCAGCCCCTTGGCCAGACAGATGATGTCCGGCTGCAGATCGAAGTGCTGGAAGCCAAACCAACGACCGGTGCGCCCAAAACCGGTCTGGATTTCATCGATAATGAGCAGCGCCCCCCGCTCGTGGCAGAGACGTTGCGCCGATTCCAGAAAATCTTTGTCGCCGAGGTTGACGCCACCCTCGCCCTGCACCGTCTCCAGGACGACTGCTGCAGTTTCGTCGGTGACGGCATCATCCAGCTTTTCGACGTTGTTGTACGGCACGTAATCTACATCCAGCAGCGGCAGAAACGGCTTACGGTACTTGGGCTCCCACGTCACCGACAGCGCACCGATGGTGCGACCGTGAAAGCCGCGCATGGCAGCGACAAAACGCGGACGTCCTGTGGTAAGGCGGGCAAATTTGAGCGCGCCGTCGATGGCCTCTGCACCACTGTTGGACAGAAAGAGATGATTGAGATGGTCGGGCAGCACATCGCATACCGTGGCAGCGAATTCCGCGCGTACGTCATTGTAAAAGAAATTCGGACAGGCGATCATCTTCTGCGCCTGCACAGCGATGGCCTGGCTCAAACTCGGATGCGCATGACCGAGCATGGCGACGCCTTGGGACGAGGTCATGTCCAGATAGCGGTTGTCGCGGCTGTCCCAGACCCAGCAACCTTCGCCGCGTGTCAAGACCACGTCGCCGCGCCGTGCGGTCGTGCCGCCGAGAATGGCCTCTTCAATTGCCGCCCAGTCCGTTGACAGGGTAGGGTTACTCATGCGCATGACTCCTTGATGTCGTTGTGTAAACGCCTGCAACCTAGTTCAGTTCGGCGTGAATACCACGACAGAAATCCAGGGTCTCTACCTCCGGCAGAAACTGTATAGGGATTTATGCCGGGATTCACTAGTTCAGTTCGGCGTGAATAGCCGGGTTTCTGTCGTGGTAGTCACGCCAAACTGACCTAGACGATCTGCGTCCCGCCGCCTGCCAGCGCAGCGCTGATCGGCGTCTCGATTCGCCCATCGGCAAAGATGACCTTCTGCACGCCTTCGCCGATGGCCTCGATCGCGCCCATGACCTTTTTCTTCATCCGCCCTTCGGCAAATTGCATAAAGTCATCCGCCTTGGCACGCGGGATGTGCGGAATCAGGCTTGATTCGTCGGGAAAGCTGCGCAAGAGACCCGGTACGTTCGACAAGATCACGAGCGCTTCTGCATTGAAGGCAGCTGCGACCATGGCCGCAGCGCGATCGCCATCCACATTGATGGCCTCACCGGCATCCGACGCACCCGGCGGTGTAAGCACGGGGAGATAGCCCGCCTGCGACAACAACGACAGCAAATCCGTGTTGATGCGCTCGACCGTGCCGGTCCAATCGTCGCGCAGGACCAAGCGTTTGCCGCCCATCCGCACCCGTAGCGTATCCTTGCGTTTGCCTTCAAAGATCCGCCCATCCAATCCACTTAACCCAACTGCGTTGACGCCGCGACTCTGTAGTTGCTCCACCCACATTTTGTTGAGTTGGCCACAATAGACCATCTCAAAAATCTCCAAGGTGCGCCGGTCGGTACGGCGGCTGACGTAGCCGCTCTCGCTGGTGACAAATTGGGGCGGATGGCCAAGCGCCTCAGCGACCTCGTTGGTGGTCTCCGCACCGCCATGGACCAGCATCAGTTCAGCATGCTGCGCACGTAGTGTGACGATATCGTCAACGATCGCGGCGACATTCAGCTCTTTGCCGCCGCCCACTTTAACCACGATCATGGTACGTCCTCCCTAAATTGTGGGGGTATACTACGAATAGCGTAAAAGTGGCTTGTTCTCTCTGGTAGACTGCGAATTTACGCACAACCCGGGATATCACCGTCAAATCTCTCATTTGGGCCAACCCCCGAATATGGATAGCCATTCGCGTAGAGCACAACCTGCCTCGAAGAAACGGGATGTTCATTTTTCTAAACCGAATTCTGGATGAAAACACGATTTTTGTAGGTCGGGCATCCTTGCCCGACACGGTTGGAGTACCACGATCAGTCAGGTTGAAGAGCGGTCGGGCAGGGATGCGCCGACCTACGAACTCATGATCTCGTAGCGCCGTCAGTTTAGAACGGCCTTAGCCACAGCGGATTAGAGACTCCGCTCAAACCGGACCCTATACCGTGCATGCATGCTTTCCTGCGCGGGCCAGATGTCCATTTCGACTTGCGTCAACCCCGCAATTTCGAACAATGCCAGTTCCGCCTGAGTCAATGGCCAGGGTGGACCGGTGCGCCCCTCTGCGCGATCAGCGCCGATACAGACAGCCAGCAAGCTGCCGCCCGGGGCGACAAAGTCGGCGATGGTGGTGACGGTTCGTTCGCGGATGACGATGGGGAGCGCCTGGACGGTGAAGATTTCCAGCACAAAGTCGAACGCCAGCCGCCACTCCGGTGGTGAATGGAACAGATCGGCGACTTGGTAGTCGACTCTGGTGTGGGGAAAGCGTTCCAGGCACCAGCCAATCGCCGACGGCGAAACATCAAATGCCGTGACTACATAGCCTTGCATCGCCAACGCTTCGGCATCGTCGCCGAGACCGCAGCCCACGACCAATGCCCGTTTTCCAGCGCCGTCCGGTTCGTGCACCCTCAGCCATTCGGCGAATTCCCCGCGCTGGCGACATGCGCGCCCAAGGCACACGTGCGGCATTACCGGACGCACCGGCGTACATCTGCTCAAACCACCCCAGCGCGTCACCGCGTTCGATGTGATCGTCGATAAAGTCGAAATTGCGTTGTCCGTCGCTCATGTGCGGTGGCTCATTTCCAGAGTCAGTTCCATATCAAAACGTATGTTCTCATCGCACCGTGGGTTTAGATGGGATGCAGGCCCGGAAATGTCAGTCCGGTTGTCTCTTCCCAACCGTACATCAGATTCATGGATTGAACGGCGCTGCCGGCCGCGCCTTTCATCAAGTTGTCGATGGCACAGATGGCGACGATGCGGCCGGTCGACCCGTCATAATCGAAACCGACATCGGCAAAGTTGCTGCCGGCCAGAATCTTGGGCTCCGGATAACGGTAGATACCCGTGCGTTCCTTGACGATGCGCACAAACGGTTCATCCCGATAGACCTGCCGGTAGGCCTTCCAAAGTTCGCGCTCGGTGAGGCCCGGCCTGGCAAAGAGATGCGCCGTCGCCAATACGCCGCGGACATTGTCGATCGCTGTGGCGCTGAGATGGACCTGAGGCATCTCCGGTGCCATGCGCAGAGTCTGGACCCTGGCGACTGCCTGCAGGATTTCCGCGGTGTGGCGATGGCCCGTCGGCGCAAAGCTGCGCATGGTCCGCGCACGCTCGGGATGGTGGGTCGCCTCGCTCGCTTTGTTGCCGCCCTCACTGCTGCCAACCTTCACTTCACAGATGACGCCGCGCCCGACCTCCACGAGACCGGCCACAAATAACGGGTAAATGGCCAGGTTGGTTGCAGTCGCATTGCAGCCGACGCCGCTGACATAATGAGCATCGATCAGCTCACTGCGACAGAGTTCGGGCAGCCCGTAGACAAACTTCTCCAGCCAATCGGGGTCGGCATGCTCCTTGCCGTACCAGCGCACGTAATCCACTGGATCGCGCAGGCGGAAGTCGGCGCTGAGATCGACCACGCGATCGGCCAGTCCGGCGAATTCGCCGATGCGGGCCATGGCCCCTCCATGGGGCAGACCGAGGAAGAGCAGATCGCATGGTTCCAATTCAGCCGCGCTCACGAACTTGAGCTTGGATCGCCCGCGGAGATTGGGATGTGTGAAGTGTACGAAGGCGCCGGCATTTCGCTCGCTGGTTACCTGCCGCACCTCAACCTGCGGATGGTCCAGCAACAGACGTAAAAGCTCGCCGCCCACATAACCGGAGGCACCGACGATCGACGCCCGAATGGTGTCAGTCATTTTTGACGCCTCATCTTACCCGGTCAACGACACCGGCTGAACCTCCGGTGCGCCGTTCTGCCAGCCGTTTGCTTTGCTCCAACCATCCTTGGCCACGCGCAGGGCAAAGTCGACCATGCGGTCGGGAATGTCGACGCCTGTGGGCAGGATGCTGTTGCGGAATTCCATGGTGTAGTTGACCTCGTTGACCAGCAGCCCACGGTCCACATCTTCCAACACGTCGATGGCCACGATACCGCCGCCCACGGCCCGCGCCGAGCGTACGCAGAGATCGTTCAGTTCGGGTGTGACGGGACAGTTGCTGGACTTCCCGCCGCGCGCGGTGTTGGTGATCCAATGTTCAGAGGTACGGTAGATAGCGCAGATCGTCTCGTCTCCGACCACAAAGGCGCGGATGTCGCGCATGGGTTTGTCGACGTACTCCTGGATGTAGAAGATGCTGTGATGGTAGGTGCCCAATACCTCCTTATGCTCCAACACGGCCTCCGCTGCCTCGCGATCGTTGAGCTTGGAGAGCAGACGTCCCCATGAGCCGACCGCGGGCTTGAGGACGACCGGATAGCCCAGTTCTTCAATAGCCTCCAGCGCGCTCTCGGCTGTGAAGGCGATGACAGTGCGCGGCGAGGGAACGCCGGCCGCGGTCAGCGCGCTCGTGGTCTGCAATTTGTTGCCACAGACATCGGCGACATAGGCTGTATTTACTGTAGCGATGCCGCGATCGTTCAAGATTCGCAAGCTGTAAAGCGCACGGCCGTGGTTGATACAGCGCTCAACCACCACGTCGTAATCGGCAACCATCCCGTCATAGGCACGGCCGTTGGTAATCTCAAAGAGGATCTTGCGGTCGTCGATCAGGTCGAAGTCGATCCGGCGCTTCTGAAAGGCTTCAAAGAGTAGCTTCTCTTCAGCGCGCACACGACTATAGAGAATTCCGGCTTTTATCATCATGAATACCTGTCTACTCTCCCCAGTCCTCTTCTTCTTCCGGCGCCAGTACCAGAGTCAACGGATCGATCTCCAGCACCTCGAGATCGGCGCCACAGTCGGGGCACTGCACGATCTCGTGCTGCATCACGTCGGTCAATTCGATTTCGCCAAAACATTCGGTGCAATCGGTGGTGCCGGATACGGTCTTTAGGGACATGGGATGACTCCTTGTCGGTTGGTTGAAGTAGAGTTTGTGGGTCCAAATCACGCGCGGACATTGATCGGTCACGCGCGATTTTTCGCTGTCCGTACGTGGTGGCATAGGGCGGCCGTCACTTCAGCTGTCGAGGCCGCTCCACCCAAATCCGGCGTTCGGGGACCATGGGCCAGCACGCGCATGATCGCTTCATCGAGTCTGACCGCTAATGCGTGCTCCCCCAACGCTTCCAGCAGGAGTCCAGCGGCGCGGACCGCTGCCACCGGATTGGCGATACCCCGTCCAGCAATGTCCGGTGCACTGCCGTGGACCGGCTCGACCAAAATGAAGTCGTCACCCATATTGGCGCTGGGAATCAGGCCGAGGCCACCGACCAGGGCAGCTGCTTCATCACTCAGAATGTCGCCATACAGATTGGGTGCGACGATCACATCGTATCGTTCCGGTTCGAGGATGAGGCGATAGGCCATGGAGTCGACCAGTTGTTCCTCCACATCGATATCCGGATAGCGTTCGGCCACCGCCAGCGCGCAGGAACGAAACAGGCCATCGGTCAGGGCGAGCACGTTGGCTTTATGGACGACCGTCACCATGGCCTGCCGCCCAGCACGCGCCGTTGCGCGGATGCGCGCCAGTTCGAAGGCCTTGGTTGCGATCCGCATGGAGGCCGTGCGGGTAATGAGCCGGGTGGCGACGGCACGCTCCCCATCGTCGTCCATCTCTTCCTGTTTGATGTAGAGACACTCTGTGTTTTCACGTACGATCAACAGGTCGACGCCCTGACGGCTTCCTGGAACTGGTGCCGAACGAATCGGCCGCAGATTTGCGTATAGGTCCAGCTTCTTACGCATGTCGATGATTGGGCTTGAGTAGCCGCTTACGCGGATGCTCGGCGAGCTGACCGCGCCGAAGATTGCGCCGTCACACGCCTGCAGTGCCTCCACGGTGGCTTGGGGCAAGGCAGAACCTGTGCGCTGAAAAGTGTCCCAGCCGGCATCCAAGTCGGCAAATTCGGCGTCTAGCCCGGCCGCCGCCAGCACCTCGGCGGCGGCCGGCACAACCTCGCGACCGATACCGTCGCCCGGTATCAACGCGATACAATATGTTCGTGTCTGTCCCACGGGTTCGGATTCGTTTCGGCTCATCGGTTGGGTGCCCATCATCCACCCGCGCATCAACATGCCCATGTACATCCGTTCAAAAATTCTTCACAGCTACCAACGCCCGCTATATGGACCGGTGCCGAGTTGATATTCATCGATGCGCCTACGTGTGGCAGGCGAGGCATCGGCCGGCAAGGCGTCGATCGAAAAGCATTGTGCATGTGCGATTTCCCACCGATCTGTCGCCTTGCCGACTGAAAAATCGTTGCTGACAAAGAGGACGATATGGTCGTTCTTATATTCGTAGAAGCTGGTGTAGACGCCGAACAACACCGGCTCGGCATGCAGCGTCACGCCGGCTTCCTCATATGCCTCGCGGGCAGCTGCCTCCGCCAACGTCTCCCCTCTGTCAACCAAACCGCCCGGGAATTGCCAATATGGCCTATAGGTCGGATGCACCAGAAGCACCTCGTCGTCATCCATCAGCATGATGCGCACGCCCAGAACAACGGGTCTGGTCAACCACCAGCGCAGCGTGTACATGCGATAGACAGTGCGCAGTAATGACTGTTTCACCCGGCTGCCAGTGTCTGCTGCACGTAGGCCACCAACCCGCCGGCCTGCACGATACCTAAGATGCTGGGACTGAAGGGCGGAAAGATGAAATCACCGGCCGCGCAGCGAATCAGGTTGGCGTCAAGATCAATGCTGACCTGTTCACCCGGCTCTATCGCCCGTGCGGCGGCGGGGCAGACAATGGCGGGCAACCCGTTGTTTAATGCGTTGCGATAGAATATGCGGCCGATACTCTCGGCAATCACTGCGCCGACGCCGTTGTAGAGCAGACAGGTCGCTGCCTGTTCCCGGCTGGAACCGCACCCCCAGTTGCTGCCGGCAACGATGATGTCACCGGGCTTGACCTTCGCGGCAAACGAAGGATCCAGATCTTCCAGCGCATGTTGGGCGATTTCCTCTGGGCCACGCAAAGTATAGGTGTATTTACCGGGAAAGATCACATCCGTGCTGACGTTGTCGCCATACTTCCAGACGGTTCCTGTGATGTGCATCGAAATCGTCAATTTTCAATTACCTCGCGTGGATCGGCAATCGCTCCCCTGATCGCGGATGCTGCCACGACCGCCGGGCTTGCCAGGTAGATCTCCGACTCCGGCGTTCCCATGCGGCCGCGAAAATTACGATTGGCGCTGGAGATCGTCACTTCGCCAGGAGCCGGGACGCCCATGTGATTGCCCATGCAAGGGCCGCAACCCGGTATGCCGATGACTGCGCCGGCATCCAATAGCGTCTGGATATAACCGGCAGCCAGCGCGTCGTTGAGCACCACGCTGGAGGCAGGAATGACCAGGAATCGTGTTCCCGGAGCAACCTTTCGACCGCGCACGACGTCGGCCGCTGCGGCAATGTCCTCCAACCGTCCATTGGTGCATGTACCCAGGAATGCCTGTTGCACTTCGGCGCCGGCGACCTGTGACACCGGGACGACATTGTCGACCGTGTGCGGACAGGCGATGTAGGGCTCGAGCTCGTCTGCAACATAGCGATGGATTGCCAAGTGCTCGGCGTCTACATCGGGAAAGAGGCACCCGTCAACGATCAGGGCGCGGAGCTCGTCCCGCACGTCGTCCACCATGTTTGTGGTCTGGAAGTTCCGGCCGTACAGTTTGACGTCGCTCCGGCTGAGCCGCCGCCCAAGCCCGCCGGTCAGGTAGTCAATCGTTGCCTGATCAGGCGGAATGTACGCGTTCTTGACGCCGAACTCCGCCATCATGTTGGTCAGCACCATACGCGAGTCGACGCTTAACGCTGCGATACCGGCCCCCGAAAACTCTACCGAACGATAGAGACCGCCGTCCGCCCCCAGATCACCAATGATGCGCAGCGCGAGATCCTTTGCCGTGACCCAGGGCGGCAGTCGGCCCTCCAGGATGATCCGCATGGTCTCCGGCACCCGTAGCCAGAGTTCCCCGGTGGCCCAGAGGACGGCCGTCTCACTGCGGCCGATGCCGGCGCCGAACGCGCCCAGCCATCCGAAGTGAGGCGTATGTGAGTCTGAGCCGAGTATCGTTTGGCCGGGCAAGACCAACGCTTCCTCGCTCAACACCTGGTGACAGATACCGCGACCGACATCATATACATGGCGTAGACCCTGTTCCCGGGCAAAGCGACGGATCTCGGCGTGGTTGAGGGCGTGGCGTGTCGTGGGCGCGGGCACGGCGTGATCCATGGTGATGGCCATACGTTCCGCAATAGCCACCTTGTCCTGGCCGAACTGGAGCCAGATCTGGCGGATTGCAGCCGAGTTATCGTGGCTCAAGACGATATCCGGTCGTGCGTCGACCACCTGGCCAACCGCTACATGATCGAGACCGGCGGCGCGCGCCAGCGCCTTCTGGGCAAATGATTGTCCGCTCTTTGGGTGCATGATCGGTTGGCCTACAGCAGTTGATTCAGCATCAAAAAGGTGACGGCGGCTACAGTAGTGCGTTCGCGTATCTTTCCGGTGCGCACGGCCTGTTGAAGCCAGTCGCCACGACAAAGATGCACCGAGATGAACTCACTCGCATCCGGTTTGGCATCCCGGACACACTCCACATTCCAGACGCCGATGACATGGCTTTCCGCCGGCCCAAGCCCCGGGTTGTCCCAAACGCAGCCCAATCTACGGATTGAAGCCGGCGATTCAGACAACGGCGCATAACCGGTCTCCTCCAGAAGTTCACGCAGGCCGGCCACAGACACGTCTTCACCCTCGTCAACCAGGCCGCCCGGCAGTTGCCAGATGACCTCACCGACGCCATGGCGGTACTCGCGTTCCAGCACAATATGGCCATCCGGTGTGAATGCTGCAACCGCTACACCGACTCCGGCCGGTCGCAGGCGCGTGTATTCGTAGCGAGCACCATTGGGTAGTTGCACCTTGTCGACCACAATGCCTGCCCAGCGGTTCTCAAACGCGACGCGGCTCTCAAGAGTCTGCCACGGCTGTGGATCGGGTCGAAGAACCGACGGAGCCGAATCGGGCAACTCAGCCATGGAGCGCAACGCTTTCCGCGTTCGGTTCAAGCGCCTGACTATGGATATCGCGTAGCAGCACGTCTACATCATCCAAGCTCAGCTTTTTCTGGTCGGCCAGCGCCTTGATCTGAGCCGTAATCTGTTTGATCTGCTCATCAGTGAGGTTGAGTTGCAGCTGCTCCGCACGCGACTTGATGGCGTTCCAGCCGGTCAGTCGATGGGCCACATGCACGTAGCGTGTCAACCCGAAATCGGCTGGGTCGAGAATCTCATAGGTGCTGGGGTTATTCAGAATTGCCTTAGCATGAATACCGGCCTTGTGAGTAAAGGCCGTATAACCGGTGATGTAGTTGTTAAACGGCACATCGACGTCAACCATACCGGCAACGAGGTTTTCGATCTCGCGCAGCAAAGGCAAATTGTATTTGCGGCGAATCAACTCCTGGTTGTTGGCATACATGCGCGCCACGAAGCCGCCTAGCGGCGTGATACCGTTGCGTTCACCGATGCCGAGGACCGACGTGTCGATATGGGTGGCGCCGGCCGCCAGTGCGGCGTAGGCATTGGCAATTGCACAGCCGGTGTCGTTGTGGCCGTGGAATTCGATATCACAGTGGACCACCCCGCGTAGTGTCCGCACCAGGTCATGGACCTGCATGGGATGTGCCACGCCTACAGTGTCTGCGATACCGACCCGGTTGACGCCGATGCCGTCGACCGCCCGATAGATGGTCAGCAGATCGACTAGATCACTGCGGAAACTGTCTTCGCTGCTGAAGCGAACCTCCACACCCTGGCTTTTTACGTACTCGACCACTTCGATTGCACTGTCGATGATCTGGGGAATATCTTTGCCGTGGGAAAACTCGCGCAGGTAGCTGCTTGTGCCGAAGAGCAGATCCAGCCCAGCTACACCGGTGTCGATGGCGATTTTGGCATCTTCCATATGACAGCGTACGTGGGTCAGGATCTTGGCATTGAGCTTCAGTCCGGCGATTCGCGCGCAGTCGGCGCGACTGTTGGGGCTGGCGACAGGCGACGTAAGTTCGATGTACTCGACGCCGAATGCATCCAGCAATTGCGCGATTTCGACCTTTTGGTCGCTTTCAAAAAAGGCATTGGCAAATTGCTCACCCTCACGCAACGTCGATTCGATGATATGAAAATTGTCCAGGCTCATGAATATGACCTCCTTGGCTCGAGATGTGGCGGGACGATTCCCAATGCGTCTCGATACGAATACACGCTGGTGTCGATACCACCACAGCAACCATGCAGCGCCATCTGTGGCAGAAACTGTTCGGTTTGATTCTGCCGGGTCAATCGGTTCAGCAAGCAACTGCTACGTTGCAGGAGGCCATCATTGGCGAGTGTACAACCGGACATCCGGCGCGGCAGTGACGGTGCACCTACACCGGACAACAAAAAACCGGCGCATCCGTCTGGATGGCCGGTTGCTGTCGCAGAGACTGCGCGGAGCAAACACAGAAACCCAGACGGTTAGTCCGGCTTGGCCTTCTTATTGCTCTTGACATTCGTCCGAACGTCTCTGCCGCACAACAACATGGTTCTACTTTCGGAAAGGTGGGGATCGCACTGACAAAATCGAGCGCATCATACCAAGCGTTGGATCTACTGTCAAATATCGCCGGCCTTTACTCGTTTGTAAGCCGATTTGCATACCTCTGAGAGCCTATCGAGTATCCTGCGCTCACGAGTTGATCTTCACATCCTGATTCGGTTTCCACTCACAACACTATTGATTCGACCTTGGTCTGCTGTTCTCCTGGAGGACAATATGTATCGATTACGGCTGCGCCACCTATTGACCTTCTTGTTCGCGTCGACAGTGCTGCTCTCTGCGGGGTGTACGACAGATGCTCTACTTACTCAGCTTGAGCGGTCACCGCTCGTCCAAGTGGATGGCGGAAATGCGATATCTTCCTCTAATCGTCTGTTGGTGGTCGGGCTGGATGGCAACGTAACGACGATGAACCCGGATGGATCCGATCGCTTTAACCTGACGGCCGATGCGTCCCCGCAAAAACAGTATCTGCAGCCGACCTGGTCACCGGATGGTCAGACCGTGGCGTGGACCGAGGTTTCGTCCAATAATGATGATGAGACAATCAGCAGACTTGTCGCCACCAGCGTCAACGGCGCTAGACGAGCAAGCGCCGATGTCCCGTTCGCACCGTTCTATCTTTTTTGGTCGCCCGATGGTGGTCGGCTGGCCTACTTGAGCAATTGGAGCCGCCTGAATATTCCTTCGATGGCATTGCGGGTTGCGGAATTAGAGGAAGGGGCCGGCGAGATGAGCGTCAAGACGCTGGCTGAAGGCCAGCCGTTCTACTTTTCTTGGGGACCGGATGGCCGTCGCATGGTGACCCATATCGGCAATGAACGCCTTGAGCTCCAGAGTGTGGACGGTGATCAATCGTCCTTGGCTTCATCATCAGGTGATTTCCCCACCCCACAATGGGCGTCCAACGGAGAGCAGCTGATCTACGCGGTTAACGACGACGGCCTACAGCAACTTGTCCTGACGGAATTGGACGGGACAATCTTGAATGAGATCACGGATTTCCAAAACCGGATCAGCTTCACACTTAATTCTGAAAGCGATCGGCTTGCCTACGTTGTCACCGATGCCAATGTCGGTCTGGCCACCATTGGCCCGCTCTATGTCATGGATATGACTACCTTGGCAACACGCGAAATCTCGACAGAACCGGTCATTGCCTTCTTCTGGAGTCCGGACGGCGACAAGCTTGCCTATATGACGGTCGATAATTCGGGTGCAACGCTCCGTCTTCACTGGTATGTTTGGGACGGTGACACCACGCGAGATTTTGGCCGTTTCTTCCCCTCGCGCACCTTTCTTGAGCGATACCTGGTCTTTTTCGACCAATATGCACAAAGCATGAGTCTTTGGTCGCCGACGAGCGACGCTTTCGTCTATCCCGGAGTGCGAATGGGGCAGAGTGGAATTTGGGTGCAGAAACTGGATACAGAAGAGCCGGCTAGGGTCAGTCGCGGTCTTTTTGCGGCCTGGTCGCCACAGTAGATTCAACGAGTACCGGTTGCCGGCCGATAGGGATGACGCTCGAGTATTTGGACAATGTGCTCCATGCTCTGACGAGGAATGTAGCCCAACAGTTGTGTAATGTGTTCGTGAGCAAGACGCGTGAGCGCACGATCCGACACATCAACTCTTTTCGGGTGGCTGTGGGAGCGCATCCATCTCGTCGGTTTCGTCGTCATAGCGCACCGTTTGGGGTGTAGCTGAGACGCTGGAAGACGACGATTGGCTGTCCATCCCCCACTCTTCCGCCCAATCTTCGGCCAGCGAATCGTCTTCATATGAAGTCAAAGGCCAGCGGCTGGTCACCGATCCGTGGACAGCCAAGTCATCCAACGAGCGAACCGGCAGTGGATCAGCCTCGCTATCCTCCCCATCGTCCGCATCGAGTTGCCGATGGCCACCGCCTTGCAACCGCAGGTAGAGGGCGGCCATCAACTGGTTGACCTGAGAAGACGGTAGCTGCTTGCGGACCGGTGTGTCAGACGATTCCCACAATTTACGCAGTGCGTTGAAATCCCACTCGGCACTCAAAACTCCTTCCGTGCGCTGGTTGCCCATTTCGACCAATACGCCACTGAAACGAGGCGTCAATTCCTGTGGCGCAAAGATTGCCGATTTACCGACGTAGGCTTCACGACGGCGGCTGATCTGATTCGGCCCGACCAGGAAGCTGATCAATCCGAAGAGTTGATTATCCTGCATACGAGCAAGCATGCCCGAGCGTATCTTGTGATAGAGCGCCGGGTCTGGACATGCCGCCATGCCGACGAGAATCTCAGCCCCCTGAAAGGCAAGTATGCGGCCGACTTCCGGGAAGAGAACATCGCTGCCCAACATGATTCCGAGGCTGCCGATCTCCGTCTGAATTACATCCCATCCGCTGCCCGCTTGCGCCAGGTCTTCATCTTCGTGGTGGAGGACAACCTTCGCTTGCGTGCCGAGAAGATTGCCGTCAGGACCAAAGACGCCGGCCAAATTGCGGATGACGCCGTCAAATGGATCGGGCAGATAGGCGGATGGAGCCACGACAGTTACACCAAAGCTGCGTGCCAATTCGCCATAGGTCGTCGTATAAACCTCCCACAGTGTATCGGCGGCAACGTCGAGCAAGCCGCCGATACTGAGGCGTAGATCGGCGCGCAGTAGCGCCGCGACTCGGCCCGACATTGCGCCGTTGACACGCGTCCATAACGATGCATTGCGTCGGCGGCCGCGGTCGGCACGTTTGAGCAGCTGGGATCGATAGTCAACCAAGAGGGGCACCATTGGCATCAACCCCGCCAATTCGGGGAAGATGACCAACCGAACACCCTTATTTTGGGCCACACGCATAAAGCGCTGTAGATCATCGCGGTGGTCGTCGATTGTTTGCGGCAGACGCAATCTCTGTTGTACGCAAGCAACGAGCAGATTTTCCACCATAATTTCCTCGCAACGCACGATTCCGGCCGTGCAAGACACGAATCCGTCTCTCGCAACGACCCATTCGATCGATGTTGTGCAGAACGTCGGATTAAATTCGAGTATGTGTCCCAAGGTGTGTAAACGAACGAACCCGACTCCTGTATCCAGGTTCGTTTACACCTTTTGTGGTGCGCACACCAAGATTTAGTCTACCACAGCCGCCAATTCCGTAGAAAGAGTATCGCTTGTTTGCGGCCAATGAGGAACGGTGCCGTGCATGTTCTGTTCCTCAGCATGGTCCATGTTCCGAAAGAAGTTTTCGTCCGGTCAATTTGACCCATCTGCCCGACGCTGCTATACTCCTCCACGGTCCTGAACTGGTTCGCCCCTATCGTCTAGTGGACAAGGACCCAGGCCTTTCAAGCCTGTAACAGGGGTTCGAATCCCCTTAGGGGCACCAAGAAAGAGGGCGCTTTAGAGCGCTCTTTTTCTTTTCCCCTTTTGTCCTCACTTCGTGATAAAATCAGTTTTCGCACATCCGTTCGCATCAAGCGCCGCCCACGATGCCTGATTGGCGCACAGCGCACTGTGTCAAGAGGTCACAATGTCACACTCAACCGTTAGGCGTCATCGCAGTTACGCTACGCACGCCATCATTTTGCGACGACGCGATTATGCGGACGCCGATAGAATTCTGACCATTTATACGCCGGATCTGGGAAAACGCGTGTTGATCGCCAAGGGGGTTCGCAAACCCTCCAGCCGCAAAGCCGGTCATGTCGAGTTGTTCACCCACGCCAATCTTCAAGTCGCACAAGCGCGCACCTGGGACATCGTAACCGAGGCAGCGACAGTCGAGTCGTTTCGTCACCTGCGCACGGACCTGGACGGCATCGGTTTTGCCTGCTATGTATGTGAATTGGTCGATTGTTTTAGCGAAGAGGATGACGACAATCGGCTCATATGGGACCTCTTGTTGCTGGCGTTGCGCCGGCTGAATGAGTTGAGCACAAGCCACGACTCCACAGCGCGGGCGCAAGCGGATGTCATGTTGCGCTGGTTCGAGCTGCATCTGTTGTCGGTGAGCGGTTTCCAGCCCCAGTTTTTTCGCTGTGTGGACTGCGATCGGGAATTGGAGCCGGTTCTTAACTATCTCGTCTTGCATGAGGGCGGCGTCCTTTGCTCCGCATGTCGAGCACGTAGGAACGAGGGGGAAGAACTCGAACCAGACGTTCTTAGGGTGTTGCGCTTTCTCCAGAGTCGGCCGTGGGATACGGTAAGCCAGGTCGCGATTCGCCGGCCGCTTATGCGCCAAGTTCAGAGCATACTCAATCGCTACTTGCTCGTGATCCTGGAGCGCCAACTGAAGTCCACCGACTTTATTCGTCGACTCGACCACAGTCGACGCTAGAGGAAGAATCCAGATGCATATTCGAGAGTACCAGGAGTGGCTTCAGGCATGGGACAAGGCGCGTACCTGGGATCGAGTCCTGGCCAGCCATACGTTTTTGCACGCGGTGGAAGAGATGGGTGAGATCAGCAGACTGCTGCAGGAAATTGAAGGCTATCGCCCCGATTCCGACCCGCATACATTGCGCGCAGAGCTGTCGCTGGAGTTGAGCGATCTCCAGGTTATGATCTTCAAGATAGCCTATCTCTGTGGCATCGATATGGAAGAAGCGATGCAGAGAGGCATGCAGAAGGCCGACAGCCGTTTCCCTGACCCCGAGGACGGCCCCGAAGAGCGAGACGCCTATTGGCGCCGTTTTCGTAAATACGTTGCTGAACACCGATTAGACGACGAATAGCGCAGACGCCCTCCCGTCACCCTCCGAACCATCAAACGCCAGCTGTTCACGAATTCGGCAGAATCCAATACAGATCAGAACAAACGTGCGTTTGGTCATTGACATCGCACAGATGTTCGTGTATACTTGGGAAAATTTGGGAAACAAACGTTCGGATTGGGATATTGATCTGTCTCGATTCGAGAACCAAGTGCAAGGAGTTGTCAATGGCATCGCTCTCAGATCGCCAACAGAAGATGCTCGAGTTTATTGTCAAGTTTTGCCTGGAAGCTGAGTTTCCGCCGACCATACGCGAAATTGGTGAAGAAGTGGGTATTTCCAGCACATCGGTCGTGAACTACAACCTGACCCGGTTGGAAGAAGCGGAATTGCTGATCAGGCACCAAAAGGTGAGCCGCGGTCTGGCACTCAACTGGGCCAAGCTGGTTGAACTCAATCTTGTCGACGAGAGCGACATACCGCCGATCATGGCTGGACATATGGAAGCCAGAGCGCGAACGGCACGTAACGGCAACGGCACTCATGCCGACGGTGAGTTCGTCCTCCCACGTGTACCACTATTGGGCACGATTGCTGCCGGTGAGCCCATTCAGGTGGACCCGAGTGACACATCCAATCCGATTGACTGGGTGGATATCAGCGAATCGATGCTGGCGCCCGACAAACTCGGACAGTTGGATGGACTCTATGCACTGAAAGTCCAGGGCGATTCGATGATTGACGCCAGCATCAAGGACGGCGATATTATCATTCTTCGTCATCAGCAACAGGCTGACAACGGCCAGATGGTTGCAGCTTGGATCGATGGCGAAGATGAAACAACACTAAAATATTGGCATGCCAAAGGCAAGAATGTGGAGTTGGTGCCGGACAATCCCACATTCAAACCCATGATATACAGTGCCGACAAGGTACGCGTTGTCGGTCAGCGTCGTCTCTGTGATACGTTACTACTGAACGCCTTGATGGCCGTAGCATAGGACGCGCTTCAGCCGCCGAGCACCTTTGTCCGGTGCGAAAAAATAATCTGTGATCCAAAAGGAGGAGCCGGGAATTCGGCTCCTCCTTTTGCTGTCATCAGAGATTGTGCGGCTATGCTGAATCCGTCGCACGTTGCCGCAGCACTGAACGGGCCAGCACCCATTCCTCCGGCGTATTGACATTGACTATCGAATGCCGTTCCGGATCGAGTCGCAGATATTCGATTTCGTCGATGATGCGTACACGAATCTGCTCGAAAAGCGACGTCATACGTAAACGCCTTTGGTTGGTGGTTTCGGCGTGGAAAGTACTATGTACCGCAGAGAGACAGCGGGAATGGTAAAGCGCATGCATTGGTTGAAAACGACCGTCGACCCGGGGCACGACCGCGTCCCAGTCATCGGTGGCCTGTCCCAGCATATAATGCCAGACATTCGGATCGATCAGGGGCAGATCACAAGCAACGACAGCCAACCATGTCGACTGCACACGACTCGCCGACCATTCCAGAACAGTCAGAAGACCGCCCAGCGGTCCGCCATTTGGAATCAAATCGGGCAGAACGGTAACCTCTGCCCTTCCCCGAAATAGAGCCTCAACTGCCGGATCATTCGCAACAACAATGATTTCCTGCGGCTGCAAGACGCGCATGCGTTCGGCAATAGCGACGGCCAACGGCAAATCATCCGGTGGTGTCGAAAGCAGCGCTTTACTGCAACCCATGCGCCGACTTGAGCCACCGGCGTTGACGACCAATGAAAATCGACAAACTGTTTTGAGTTGTCGGACAGTATGCCCCATTTCAGCCTCGCAACGCCTCATCGATCAAAAAGAGCGAGCCACCAAACGTTCTGTGTCTCGCTCCGATTTCGCATCTTCGCCACCGTAGTTGACAAGGCGACAACAAGCCCACAACATAAACGGACCGATAGAGCTATTGGCTATCCAGAAATTCAACAACATCCCCAACGGACGCCATTTTCTGTGCTTGATCATCGCTGATTTCACCGCCGAATTCTTCTTCGAAGGCCATAATCAGTTCGACCAAATCCAGGCTGTCGGCCTCGAGGTCGTCGCGAAAATTAGCGGTGGCCGTAACATCGCTGGGCTCAACGCCGAGTTGATCCACGATGATGCTGCGCACTCGCTCAAACGTATCCTGTGCCATGAATAATTTCTCCTTCATTTCGATAGTACTGAATTGAGATGGTGTAGTCGAATTTTCGATTAGACGTCAGCCGCCGGCAGAATGAACGCGCCTGAAATAGATAGCCGAACATCCCCTAATACGGTAACGCCGAGGCAATTCGTCATCCCTATTGAACTGGAGACGAAAACTGTCATCCGGTTCCGCAATTTCCATCTTCACAGAGAAGTGACGGCTGAGATTTATGCCCTCTGTCTGAACGCACAGGCCATTGTAACGAGAGCCTCGACCCATGTCAACATCGAGTACACCACATTGACACAACATCTTTGCAACACGTGGGCGCTATGCTGTGGTCAAGTTTGCGATAGTGACTTTCAATCGAACCGCGGATATTTCGACAGGCGCACCTTTTCGACCACCTGCAACATGTAACACCAGGTTCCGACGGAAGTTGCGCTAGGCTTACCACAAGTGAATCTGGGATGGCTGGTCATTCCGCCTAGAGGCTGAGGCGGGTTTGGACAGCTTCAACCTTTAGTCGGAGTTGTGAAGTTTGAGGGGAGCTTACTTCACAATTTCAGAACCAGCACCTCCTTTGGTTCCTCCTTTGTAGAACCCACCGTCATTCATGTGGCGGTGGGTTCCCTCTTTTTGAGGATCCGTATATGCGCGTCGTCAACCGCACCAGGATCTTATCCTCTCAAGCATCGGAGCGCAGGCTTGCAGTCGCCCGGCACGGACATGAACCAGATTCTGTCTGGAGACTTGTCAGGACACAGCAATTGCCATCAGAACGGTTCATCTGTAGAGTATGGCATTCGACGTAGTCTTGATGAATCCAAACTCATGAATACATTATTCAAGTATTGGACAATATTCCCCGACAGAATATGGAGCACATTGTCTAATATTTGAGTGTCTACTGTATCAGTTGCACCGATGAACAACTTCTATGCTGTTGACTAAAACGTCTTGCTTTGGCCTCGTATTCTTGTGGTCGATCTTTGTTCTTGCTGCTTGTACGAACATCAACCCTGTTCTACCGGACAGACGTTCACATGCCGATTTCCCTACGCTGGAGGATTTTTGGCAGGGCCGCGCCGAATTTGTGGTCGACGTGAACGACACCGGATTACCCTTAGGCGAGTCCGACACGGTAGTCATGCCGGACGGCGTGCTGCTCTCCTATCTCCACGCCAGCGATCAGTCGGCCGGCGTTCAAGATCAGTGTGGCTCGGCGGTTCCCTTTCCCGGTTGCGCCGTGGTCATGGGCAGTCTGGACCGGGGCCGCACATTTGGGCAAGTAGCGGGCGGTGATCGGCAGTGTCTGATCCCGTGTACCCAATGTCCATGTGATTCCAAACGCGACCATATCGATCAGCAACAATATCCACGCGTGGCCTACTTGGACGAGGACAACGGCGCCGGTCGTTGGTGGATGGTCTATGAATACCGCGCGAATACGTTTCTGCGCCGGTCTGTAGACGGCTTCAACTGGGGCGACAGCGAGGAAATCCCGTTGACGGGCATCTGGAATCGCTGGTTGATGCCCTGCCGGCAGGAAGAATCCATCGGCGAGCATCCTTTTTCAGAACATAGATTCGATTGTCTCGTCGGTGCACCTCCAGGCATCTTCCTGGACCAAGAGCAGCCAAATCGGCCCGAACTCTATGTATTTGTCGGTTTAGGACAAAACCCAGGCAGCATGGGATGTTACCGTGGGGATGCCGATGGCCCTACCGTAGGGTTACGCAAGTGCAGAAATAACCCACTCTTCACAGGCGCCCAGACCTACGGTCCACTCGACCGGTCTGGAAATGATGCCAACACCTATTTCGACTTCCGCACCGTCAGTTCGGCAGACGTGCTGAAAGTAGGTCAACACTACTATATGTTTTATGAAGGCGTAAGAGGCCCAGGACCGGGCGATAGTGGAGATACCCAGTTTGCGCTCGGGCTGGCGCGCAGCCGGTCAAGTGAAATCGACGGTCCGTGGGAACTTCACCCACACAACCCAGTTCTCGTCGACTTGCCGGGCAACGTCGGCCTGGGCCATGCCGACATCGTGGTAATTGAGGATGAGACGGTTCTCTTCACATCTCTAGACGGAGAGAAGCGTAGCCGCCTGGTGCTGGTTTGGCTCGACCAAGAGTAGGTGTAGAAAGAAGTGAGTATGCCGGCTCAATCGGATATTGTGGGGTTTCACGTCCCCGGCATTGGTTACCGGCACATTCACTATCGAGATTTTTCGTAACCAGTGCCGGAGACGTTGCCCTACCGCCTGAAAGTCCTGAAGAGCCAGCTTGTCCCGGGCCAAGATGGCAGATCACTCGCCCTGCCGAACACCCGCACCACGGCGCCCCGTCAGACAGCGCACAACCTATCGCGCCAGAATTACCGGAAGATAGGTTTGATTAGGACAGTCGATATTGGTCGCGTCGGGCGTGGGACAGTACATCACAGTTTCCAGGCTACCTTTTCCGTCCGGAAAGCGACCGACGGAGGCGCCGGACGGCATGTCGTTAAAGTCAAGCTCGTCAATGATCACTGTGCCCTCAGCACCGTAAAGCGCTATGCGTTCGCCGTCCTTGTTGAGCTTGAAATTCGTATGCACCTGCCCCTGCTCGGGATCCTCATCGGCTAGAAAGAGTATGTACCCGCCGGCAGCAATGGTCAGCCCGTCAGTGATGGCAAACTTAGTCGTGTTGTCCGGATTGTCGCTCAAGTAGAGGCCATCGAGCGATATCGTTCCCGCGCCGTCGTTGTGCAGTTCAATCCAGTCAGGGAAATCTCCGGGATCGTTCGGATCCTCGTACGTGGCGACATTGTCCGACATCACTTCATTGATGACGATACTCGGCCGTGTATAGCCGATGGGAAATCGGACCGTCTGCGGGCTGATCAGGCTCAGGTCGGGCGTTACTTCGCCGTCATTGTCTTCTGCTATCACATAGTAGGTGACAAACGTGCCGTCGACCTGGGCCGGAATCGTGCCGCCGAAGAGATTTCCTCCCTGACGCAGTTCCATTGGCACGGTCGCTGTGCCCATAGCCGTCGTGCTGTAGACAATGGATGCGGCGACAATGCTCCCCTCATCGCTGATCACGGCTGTTACGTCAATCTCAACGCCAGCGGGCGGCAATTCGGGCACATGGGTCACATTGCGGATGACCGGCGGACGCGCGCTGTTGCTCCGTCCCGGCGTCGGACGGTTGTAAAGCCGCCAGTTGGGTCCGCCGTCCGGATCGCGCCCCTCGGAATAGTCGGTGATCTGATTGGTGAAAGAACGCCTGTCAACCTCGACCGACCCACCAGCACCGCTGTAAAGGCCAATGCTGTCTGCCTCCTTGCTGAGCCGAAAATTCGTATGGAAGGCCCCCTGCTGCGGGTCGTTGTCTGCATAGAACAGCAGGTAGCCCTGCGCGGGAATGGAGAGACCATCGGTGATGGCAAAGGTGACGCTGTTCGGCGCTTCGCCCTTGACCAGTGAGAGACCGTCAAGAGAAATCGCGCTGCCGGTCGGATTGTGAAGTTCGATCCAGTCCGGAAATCTGCCGGGCGCGTCCGGGTCTTCCAACGTCGAACTATTGGAGGCCATATACTCGTTGATGACGAGATCTGATTGGGCATCGTCGACTTCGGGTATGATCTGCGCCATTGCTTCGCCGGGCATCGACGTCATCAAGATTGCAGTGAATACGAATGCTGCGACAATGGCGACAATGGCGACTCTTGCGTACATATGTGCTACTTTCTTCATCATTCCTCACATCAACGAATGTTCAACCGTTCGATTCGAAATCCGGATCGGCCCGTCAACTGTATACGCAACACAAGACCGATCTGTTGCGCTCGAATCCCTACGCCGAATACTCGCATCGGCGGCGGCAGTGCGACAGGTAGAACCTGCGCGCATTCTGCGTAAATCGCGCCGAATTCCTAGTTCATTTGGGCGTGAATACCACGACAACAATAATCAGCCGTTTCAGTCGAGTACAGTGACCATCTGTCTGTCTGATTATTCCTGCCGGGATTCACTAGGTCAGTCGGCGAATATATTGACGGCTCCGGGCAGCACAAATGACGTGCGCGTCACACGTTTGGCTTCGCCCGAGGGATTGAAGCGAATCAGCCAGACTCGCTCCACAGAGAGACTAACCCGCAGCCCGTCAGCCCGTATTTTGCTCGTCATCTCATTTGCTTCGACCTCTGCGATTCCTATCGCCAGGGTCACATGCGGTAGAAAATCTTTCTCACTGACCTCTGTTCGTGAGTCGGTACGTAGGTCAGCTGTCGACGCGATCAACTCTTGCTGTAGAGACTGAACCTGCTCTGCGCCCGGGCTGTCCGGATTACGTATGGTTAGCATGACAGCGCGATAATCGGGCCGCGTCCAATCTTGCTCAGCAACAGGGTTGTCCAAATTGAGCTGGAAGGTGCGGTGATGCTGACACACCGTGGATATGCGGTCGGTCAACTCGGCTTCGGACTCGACGGTAAACGAGGGCACCAGCGTAACGTGCCCACCCCAGCTCGGCCAACTCGCTCCAGGCATCCCCCGCGACCACTTCATCAATCGCCGGTCGACATCGCCCGGCAGCAGAAGCATGATCGAATAGTGAACTGCGTCCGGGTTTGCGTTATTCATCATCGACGAACACGATTGGTCGATTTCGAACCCGGTAGCGGAAGTCGCAGTGATCTCCTCCTTCCATGATCGTCTGAGTTCGAGTCAGGTCGATATCGTTGTTGAAGCCTTCGATCAGGGCATAGTCGCGGTTGCAGGAAAGGATTGCCCCCAGTTCAGGGATGCCCAATGCCCTGTAGAGTTCCGCATAACGGCACCGGGTCACGTTGAAGGAGAATTCCTCTTCGGAGTGTTCCAGCACGTCGATCTCCAACGCGCCGTCCTTTGTCCAATATTGCAGGGAACCGGCAAAAGCGTTCAGATCCGTTCCACCCATGGTGGAGCCCAGCTCTGCACCCTGCTCACGCGCAATGCCTATGATCGTATCGCGCAAAACCGGCAGGACGCGCTCACGACCGAATTCTTCGACCAATGCCTCCACAAATGGAAGCAATATGCGTGCTTCCACCTCGCGACGGGTCAAGACGCCGATCTTGGCATTCAGTTCATCTGCCGGCGGTTCCCAACCGGGTGCCCAGCCGTCATTCATGCTCTCCTCCTGGATGTTGCGTGGCCGAGTCAGGCCCACAAGTGCGCGTATTTCAGCCCTGATCCTGTATTGAAGAGGACGACGCGCTCATCCGGCTTGATCCAACCTTGCTCCAGCAACTTCACCTGCGCGGCAAGAACGGCTGCACCCTCAGGCGCCGGGAAGACCCCGGTACATTTGCCCATGATCTGTGCATAGGCCAGCATCTCCTCGTCGGCAACTGCCAACGCCGTCCCGCCGCTGGCGCGAATTGCACGCAGGATCAGAAAGTCACCGACAGCGACAGGCACACGCAAACCGTCGGCAACCGTCTTGGCGCCCTGCCAGAGTTCGGCAAATTCGGCGCCCTGTTCATAGGCGCGCACTATCGGTGCGCATCCAGTGCTCTGGACACTGACCATGCGCGGTCGTTTGGCGCCGATCAAACCCAGCTGCTCCATCTCGTCGAAGGCCTTCCACATGCCGACCAGACCCGTGCCGCCGCCGGTAGGATAGATGATGACGTCCGGCAGTTCCCAGCCCATCTGCTCGGCTACCTCGTAGCCCATGGTCTTCTTGCCTTCGATACGATAGGGTTCCTTGAGTGTGCTGACGTCGAACCAGCCGTACTGCTCCACCCCTTCGCGTACCTTGACGCCACAGTCATTGATCAGCCCATCCACCAGCGTGACCGATGCACCCAACTGGGTACATTCGACGCGGAAGAGGCTGGGGACGTCGGCCGGCATGAAGACATGTGCGGGCAGACCGGCAGCAGCAGCGTAGGCGCTCATGGCGCCGGCTGCGTTGCCTGCACTGGGGATGGCAATTTCCTTGGCGCCAAGCTCATAGGCCCGGCTGACGGCCATGCTCAACCCGCGTGCCTTGAAGCTAGCGGTGACGTTGACGCCTTCATCCTTGACATAGGTACCGGTACAGCCGATGGTTTCACCCAATCGTTCGGCATGGTGCAGCGGCGTCCAGCCCTCGCCGAGCCGCAGCATGGCCCAGTCATTGCGGACCGGAAGCACCTCTTCATATCGCCAGAGGCTGGACTCGCGACCGGCCAATGCTTCTCTGGTCAGCGTCTGCGCAGCCTTAGCCAGATCATAACGAACCAAGAGGGGTTTGGAACAGGCCGAGCAAAGATTGATCAACTGCTCGGATTCGTAGATTGTGCCGCAATAACCACATTCGAGATGAGTAAGAGTCGATTTCGTCTGCATATTAATACGTTACGTCGACCTGACGCCGGGAAGCGGCCGATTCGAGAATCGCGCCGACGATGACATCTGCCTTGTATCCATCCTCGAACGTCGCCCCGTGTGGACCGACGTCACGATTATTGACAATGCAGTCCAGCAGGTGCGCGATCTCGTGGACAAAGGTGTGTTCCCAGCCGATTATATGTCCCTGGGGCCACCAGTTCTCCCACCAGGGGTGATACGACTCGGAAACCAGCACATTGTGCCAGCCGCGTGTCTCGCGCGGTTCATCGTCGATCCAGAAGACCTCCATCTCGTTCATGCGCTCCAGGTTGAAGCGGATGCTGCCCTTCTCGCCGTTGATCTCGAAATTATTGCCGTTCTTGCGCCCGGCGGCAAAACGGGTTGCCTCGATGGTGCCGATGGCGCCGTTGACAAACTCCACGGTCGAGACAAAGGCGTCGTCCACATCGACTGTGCCCATGGAGCCGTCATGCCATGGTCGTTCTGGAATAAAGGTCTTCGTCAGTGCGCCCACGCTGGCAATGTCACCGACCAGGTAATGGGCCAAATCGATGATGTGTGTGCCCAAATCACCCAATGCACCGCTACCTGCCGTCTCTTTGGTCAAACGCCAGATCATGGGCATGTTGTAGTGCGGCATGATCCATTCCTGCAGATAGATCGCACGGAAATGGTAAATGCGACCCAACGCGCCGCTGTCGATGATGTTGCGGATTAGGCGTACGGCCGGTACAAAGCGATAGTTGAATGCCACCATGTTCTTGACGCCGGCTTTGGTCACCGCATCCAACATCTGTCTGGATTCTTCCGGATTGCGGGCCAGCGGTTTTTCACAGAGAATGTGTTTCCCGGCCTCCGCGGCTGCAATACACGGTTCGGCATGGAAGTTATTGGGACCGCCGTTGTCGAAGAGTTGAACGTCGTCGTTCTCCAGCATTGCCCGCCAGTCCGTATAGGCATTTTCATAACCGTAGCGGCGCGCAGCTTCGGTCACCGCCGCCTGGTTGCGACCGGCAATGCCCACCAGTCGCGGCACCGCGACCGGTGGGTACATCATATAGGGAATCGTTTTGAATGCGTTGCTGTGTGCCTTGCCCATAAAGGCGTAACCAAGCATACCGATACCGATCTCGGGCGCATCGTCTTGGGCAGCGACCCCGGCCATCGCTGTGAATCCAGTACCTTCAGACATCTCAGTTTCTCCTCCAAGGACACTATTCGTTGCTGAACGCGGCGTCAAACGCCACTGACGACGGTGAAAAGTCGGCGCTGCGAACAACGTCCAACGCCTCCGGCGCGCCAAAGTCACGATCCATGCCGCTATCTTCCCACTCGATGGAAAGCGGACCATCGTAGCCGATACGGTTGAGTGCTCGGACGATCGGATCCAATTCGACATCGCCGTGGCCGGGCGAAACGAAGTCCCAACCGCGCCGGGAGTCGCCGAAGTCCATATGGGACGAGAGGATGCTGTTGCGCCCATTCAGTTGCACGCGCGAATCCTTGATGTGGACATGGTAGATGCGCTCCGGGAAGGCGTTGATCAGTTCCACCGGCTCGATAAATTGGTGAATCAGGTGGCTGGGATCAAAATTGATGCCGAAGGCCACATGCCCGTCGACCGCATCCAATGCACGGCCAAAGGTATAGATGTCGTAGGCAATCTCAGTTGGATGCACTTCCAGACCGAAACGCACGCCTTCGGCCTGAAATGCGTCGAAAATCGGCGTCCAGCGGTTGGCAAAGTCCACATATCCTTCGTCGATGTCCGCCTGGCTCGTGGGCGGAAAGAAGTAGAGTTTGGCCCACACACTGCTGCCGGTGAAACCGTTGACGACATCAACGCCAAACAGCCTGGCAGCCTTGGCCGTATTGATCACCTCTTGCGCGGCACGCCGGCGCACACCCTCAGGTTCGCCGTCGCCCCAAACATAATCGGGCAGGATTGCCTTGTGGCGCGTGTCGATCGGATCGCAGACACATTGGCCCACGAGATGTGTGCTGATCGACCAACAGCCGAGGTTATACTTCTCCAATAGGTCGCGCTTCTCGCGTACGTAACGATCCGACGAGAGCGCCTTGTCCACCTCAAAATGATCGCCCCAACAGGCCAACTCCAACCCGTCGAAACCCCATTCGCTGACCTTTTGCGCCAGGGTCTCTAACGGAAGGTCCGCCCACTGCCCCGTGAAGAGGGTAACCGGTCGTGCCATTAGATGGTCCTTTCAGTGTGATTCAGTGTGAAGAGAAAAAATGGTCAATTCGGTATGAAAGTCGAAATGATTTGGCGTGTATAGCAGGACTATGCCGGACCATCCGACCGCGCCTGAAGTTCTAGATAATCGCCGTCAATTGTGGTCAGCTCGATCAGGTTGCCAAATGGATCGCGGACGAAATAACGGGGGCGTCCTGGAATTGTCACGGCACCGACTACTGCTACGCCGGCTTCTTCAAGCGCAAATCGGATGCCTTCCAGATCGTCGACTGCCAGACAGAAGTGCCGGCCGGAATGGTCTTGGGCGGTCAACTCCTCCGGCAGAAGATGGAGTTCTGTGTCGTCGAGCCGAAACCAGACAACCTGCAAATCAGAGAGGGCGTCAGGCGCCCGAATTTCCTCGAGATGGAGCAGGCCCGCATAAAACCGTCGCGCCCTGGTTCGAGCCTCCTCCCCCGGAGCGATGGGAACACTGACATGCTGGATGCGCACGAAGGATTGTCCCTCCTCGATTAACGATCTAGTGAATCCCGGCAGAAATCCTTGTGCGGTTCCTACCAGAAGTGACGTAGCCGGATTTATGTCGTGGTATTCACGCCGAACTGAACTAGGTGTTTCCGGCGTCGACGCACTCCCCTATCTTCAGGCGACAGGGCAACCGCGCAAAGACGATCAGGGGTTCAATGGCCTACGCAGCTGCGATCGCGTCCAAGACCGCGGCGTTCACGACGTCTTGCGGCTTCTCGCCGCCAAAGAAGGCAAGGACGCGTGCAAGCGCCATCTGTTCCATGCGCAGACGTCCGTCAAACGTTAGTGACGCCGTGTGCGGCGTTGCAATCACCATCGGATGGTCACGCAGCCGATCGTCCACAGCCGGCGGCTCACTGACGTAGACATCCAACCCGGCGCCGGCCAATTTACCGCTGTCCAGAGCATCCAGTAGCGCGCGGGGATCGACTAGTGGGCCACGCGCCATATTGAGAACGTAGGCGCCGTCCTTCATCTGCGCGATGCGGTCGGCGTCGACCAGGTTGATTGTTTCCGGAGTGGCGGGCACGTGAAGGCTCAAAAAGTCCGCCTGCGCAACCACCTGATCCAACTCTGCCAGCGTCACCCCCATGGCGGCTGCCTGTGCTGTGGTCACGTAGGGATCGTAGCCGATCACAGTCATGTCGAACGCCGCGCGGCAGATGTTAGCCACTCGTCGCCCGATGCGGCCAAGACCGACCAGCCCCAGCGTCTTGCCCTGGACCTCAGTACCGACAAGTACGCCGGTCCGCGGTCCCCATTTACCTGCACTCAGATTGGCATTGCCTTGCTTCAGCCGCTTGGCCAGGGCCAGAAGCATGGCCACTGTGTGCTCGGCGGTCGACTCAGTCGGTCCGTCCGGCGTATTGGTAACGACAATTCGGTGTTCCGTGGCCGCGTCGAGATCGATGTTGTCGACGCCGATGCCGGTCCGCGCGATCATGCGCAGGTTGGGCAGGCATGCCAAAGCATCTGCGCCATAATGCAGACGGGAAGACGCGATGATCACCTGAGCCGGTTCGGCGCCGGCAAAGTCGTCGTCTGCGCCCGGATCTGCGTCGATAACGGCAATGTCCGTGGGCACCATCGCCAGAGTCTGTGGAAACAACGGCGCTTCGAGCCAGACATGCGTCAACATGCCGGCTGTTGTCTTTTCGCTCACTCGAGGCTCCTACGGATGCGCATTGGTGTAGTGGATTTTTCAATTTCCAGTATAGCATAGCCAATGACCGAAAAAGAAAGCAACTACGGAACGGGAGTGTATCCCATGTCGAACGAACGCAGCTATTTTCGACGGAGTTAGACCTATGCCAATTCTCGAAGCAAACGGAGCCCGCATCCACTACACGGAAAGCGGCAACGGCGGCGAGGCAATTCTCTTTTCCCACGGCCTGCTCTGGAGTGGACGCATGTTCGACGCCCAGGTCATGGCCCTTTCGGATCGCTATCGATGCATCACCTTCGACCATCGCGGTCAAGGACAAAGCGCGGTGACCGAAGGTGGTTATGACATGGACACTCTGACCCAAGATGCTGCACTGTTGATCGAAGCGCTGGATGCTGCGCCCTGCCACTTCGTGGGTCTCTCCATGGGCGGATTTGTCGGTATGCGGCTGGCCATTCGCCGGCCGGACCTCCTACGTTCGCTCATCCTTCTGGAGACCACCGCGCAGCCGGAGCCAATCGAAAATGTGGGTCGCTACCGCCGTCTCAACTTTGTCGCGCGCTGGATCGGTCTACGCCCGGTGACAAAGCCAGTCATGTCGATCATGTTCGGCCGGAAGTTTCTCACCGACGTGAGCCGTACAGAGCAGCGCGCCGAGATGCGAAGACAGTTGCTGGCCAATGACCGCACCGGCATCACGCGCGCGGTCGTGGGTGTGGTCGATCGGGAGGGAGTGGTCGACGATCTGGACAAGATCCGAGTGCCGACGCTGATTGGCGTCGGGGACCAGGATGTAGCCACGACACCTGCCAAATCAGAGCAGCTCCACGCCGCCATTGAGGGGTCGCAGTTGGTCATCTTCCCGGGCGCCGGACACAGTTCGTCGGTCGAAGAGCCGGTGCTGGTCACGACCGCGATCGAATCGTTCTTAACCGGCTTAGCGCAACGTTCATCCTTGTTCAGTTCGGCATGAATACCACGACAGAAATCCGGCTATGCTACCTCTGGTAGGAACTGTGCAAGGGTTTCTTCCGGGATTCACTAGACCGGGCTCATCTCACGGCAGCGTTCCAGAATTTCCACCTGCCGCCGCACGCTTTCCGGTGTTATGGCCAGGGGAGCGCCGCGCCGAATGGCCGCATAGAGGTCAGCGTAGAGTGGTTGCATACTTTCCCCAAAACTGAAGTCCGGCTCGAAGGTAAATTCCTGCCAGGGCAGCGTCTCGCTGTTGTAGCTCCGATCCGGCGTTGGTCTGCTATCCAGCACCAACGGGGGCGCATCCGCCGGGTCGAAGTACTTCCAGCGGATCTCCCGCCGGTTGGAGCTCACCAAAGTCCCCTGGGTACCCATGATCAGCCAGGCATCCTGCGGATAGGCGCAGGTGTTGGAAAGTTCGACGTCGATCAGGGGACCGTCTTTGGGCTTGATGATCAGCTTGACGTGGCTCTCGGCGTCGCCGGCAAAAAGTGGCGTCGTCTCCATGTGACAGAAGATATCGGGATGTGGGTCGTCGAAGAAGTGGATCGCCCGATCGATGGGATGGGCGCCCTTGTTGTTCAGATCACCACCGCCGTACTCCTTCAATGTCTGCCAATCCCAGCGGCGCCGAAAGCTGTTACCGGTCATTCGAATCTGCACGATCCGTCCCAGCTTCCCGGAGTCGACCACTTCCTTCACTTTGAGGAAGTCGGGATGGTAGCGATAATTTTGGTTGATTGTCAGCAACTGGCCGGTCTCTTTCGACACCGCAATCATCTCGTTCACGCCCGCCAAGGACGGCGCCATGGGCTTCTCGACAATCACATGTTTACCTGCCCGCATGGCCGCGGTCGCGTCGCCCGCATGGAGTTGGCTAGGGGTCGCCACCACCAGCAACTCGACGGCATCGTCCGCAATTAAGGCGTCGATTCCCGCATAGGCCAGGCAGTCGAAGCGTTCGATGGCTTCTTCCTGACGGCTGCTGTCGGGATCACAGACGGCAACAACCGAGTAGCTCGCTTCCATTTGCGCCAACGCATTGGCGTGGATTCCCCAACCGCTCCGTCCCAGACCGGCAATGCCGACTCGAATGGGGTCTGTCAAATTCCTTGTCATTGCAGAATCCTTTTTGTGTGCGTGATCTAGGAATCCAGGCCACTGCGCATGGGACGGCCGGCATGGTCTTCCAGCGCATCAGCATGGTGGCCGCGCCCACTGGCGCGCAGCCGTTCCATGTAGGCCGTCCAACTGTTGCTGTCGACCTTGGCGTGCAGAGGCCCTCCCTCTGCGACGACACCCCAGAAGGGATCGCCCCGTTGCGACCGGTACATCTGCGCGCCCATCCATTCATCCAACTTGCGCAGCCCCTGGCCCAGCACGTCCGGTCGCGATGCGGCGAGGTTGGTCGTTTCGTGGGGATCGTTTTCAATGTCGAAGAGCATGTACTCGGGAAAGTCCTTCATGCCAGTGTGATAGGTGCGGATCAGCAGCCAGTCGTCCCAGCGCACAGATCGCTGGCAACTCCAGGCCCCCTGACTGATGACCAAATAGTCGCGACCGCTGTCTGCATCCTTGGAGAGATCGGCGCCGAAACTCTTTCCGTCCCAGGCGACCGGCTGTGCGCCGCCAACCAACTCCATAATCGTCGCCGGCAGATCCAGATGATAGTGCAGGCCATGCCGCACGCCTCCGGCCTGATGGTCCGTCACGCCGGGCCAGCGTACGATGAGTGGCACCCGGTTGGTGATGTGGTCTGCGGTCTGATGGTCACCCCAGACGTTGAGTTCGCCCTGGTTCTCGCCATGATCCGCGCTGACGATGATGACGGTCTCCTCGTAGATGCCCATTTCCTTTAACAGGGCCACCAGTTTGCCCACATACTTGTCGGTGTAACGGATGCCCGTATCATAACCGTCCAAGTGCGCCTTGGCGTCTTCCAGATTGCGGATGTGTCCGACTCCATGCGTCCAGATCGGCGGCAGTTGATCGCTGTATCCGGGCACATCCATTGCACCGTGCGGGCCAAAACTCGCGTTCTGCGCGTCGAGAAGATCCTGGGTGATCCACGCCTCGATGGGATCATCCTCGAACGGATTGCCAAAGTCGGCCGGATGATCGTAGGGTGTATGGGGGTCCCAAAAATTGACGTGGAGGAACCAATTGTCCTTGGCACCATTGGCCTTGAGCCAAGTCTGGGCCGGCGGATACATCTCATCGGCGTTTTCCTGCCCACCCTTGCCGGTGTCGTAGGTTTCGGTAAAGCCGAAGGTCACCTGGTATGAGGTATGGCGGTTAGGAAATGGGCTGATCATACAGGTGTGATAGCCGGCGCGCCGCAACATGGAGGCAAAACTCTCCTGCGCAACCCGCTGTCGAAAGGCGCGGTTTGGGCCCTCCAACGGCAGGTCGGCATAGTCACCTCCATGGTTGACCACGCCGGTGCGGATACCGAACATACCGGTAAAGAGGGCGGTGCGGCTGGGGAGACAGGGTGAATCGCTGCAATAGAAGTTGGTAAAACGGACACCTTCGGCCGCTAGTTTGTCGATGTTGGGGGATGTCTCGCGGTGATAGCCGTAGCAAGAGAGATGGTCAGGCCGCAGCGAGTCGATGTCGATATAGAGAATGCGCATGGATCATTGCCTCTGATCTGAATTGATGTGGATTTACCTCAAACCCACGGACCCTCCGGCATGTCCATCCGGTCACACGCCGGCAATACACGACATCCGCGTCGATTCCCGCTGGATCTCGGCCTGTACAAATTCGTGGAGCAGATCCGACTTGACAGTCCGATATGCCGGGTTGTCCCACTGGTTGGTCAACTCACTCGGGTCCGCCTCCAAATCGAATAGCTCGCCGTAAGCAGCGTTGCGATAGACGGTGAGCTTATAGCGCTCCGTGATCAGCGTGCGCAGGTGGACGGTGGTCGGATTGTGGCGATTCTCGACCAGGACATGGCTGCGGGCGGACTCACGCTCGCCGATCCAGACGTCAAGCTCGTCGACGCCTTGCATAATACCGGGGGCCTCGATGCCGCAGGCGGCCAGCCAAGTCTGTGGAAAGTCGACCAGGCTCTGCAACGAGTTGGAGACCTCACCTGCCGGCACGTGGCCGGGCCAACGTACGATCATGGGCACGCGCAACAGATCTTCATAGTGAAAGGCGCCTTTTGCGATGAGTCCGTGCTGCCCCAAAAAGTGGCCGTGATCCGACGTGAATACGATCAGGGTGTTCTCGGCCAACCCGGCCTCGTCGAGATAGTCGAGGATGCGGCCGATTTCGGCGTCGATGAGACTCATCATGCCGTAATAGGAGGCCATGCTGCGGCGCATCTCCTCTTCCGAATGCAGATGGGACTGAAAGCCGTGCAGACCCTGTCCACCCGGCTCCTGGTAGTCGGACCAGTCCGGGTTTTCCTCACGCGTCCGCGCGTGTTGTGGCGGCATGTCGTCAAACTCGCCGGGGGTAAATCGGCCAGGCTCCATCTCTGCCGGATCGTACATGCCGGCCCACGGTTCCGGCACGACATAGGGTGGGTGGGGATCGAAGAAGCTGGCCCAGAGGAAGAAGGGTTTGTCTTCCTCGACACAGCGCTCTATATTGGCAACCGTTCGTTCGCCGATCCAGTGAGTGTGATGGTACTCCTCAGGCAGATCCCAGTGGAGCGCGCCTCTGACATAGTAGGGTCCCTTGTACTTATCGTTGGGGTTGGGTGGCCATTCCTGAAAATAGTCGCGCCAGTTGGCCAGCCCTTTCTCCTCCATCCAGATGCCGTAATGTTGGCCGGCATGAGACTCATTGGCATGCATGCGTGCCGTTTCGACGTGGTTAAAGCCGTACCAGGGACCGTGAAAGTCACGCCAGAAGTCGAGATCGCGCAGTAGCGGCTGGCATTCGATGGACTCGCTGCCCGGTTCCGACTTGAGCGGCTGGAAGTGGGCCTTGCCCACCAGAATGGACTCGTAGCCGTTCTCCTGGAAAGTGCAGCCCACCGTCGGTACGTCCTCCGGCAGTTTGACACCGATGGCCCAACAGCCGTGTTGGGAGGGATAGAGCCCGGTGATCAGCGAAGCGCGTGTGGGCGAGCAAGTGGGGTTGGGACAGTAGGCGCGGTCGAAGCGCGTGCCTTCGGCCGCCAAACGATCCAGGTTCGGCGTCTTGATGTTCGGATTCGTCGCACCAAGCGCGGTGTAGTGTTGTTGGTCGGTGGAAATGAAGAGGATATTCGGACGGGACATTGGCGCAAGCCTCGTTTAGAAATCGTCTGTTAAAGCTGATGACTATCTGCAAAAACTACTTGGGAAGCTATTGAGTATGTGCGGTCACCCAGATCACCGCAGGTGGTAGTTTTGAAGAGACCGCCGCTGCTCCTGTCGATTCCCGGAGGACCAAGCGCGAAGGCACATTCTCGTCTACGCCGCGCATTATGCCGGCGTCAATTTGGGCGCACAGCACGGCGACGGCCAGCTGTCCCATGTAGCGACGCGGCTGGCGAATGCTGGTCAGCGACGGCGTGACAAAGGCGGCAGCATCGATGTCATCAATCCCGGCGATGGAAATATCTCCCGGCACCTTGACTTGACGGCGACTGCAGTGCTCTGAGCAGACCCAATGCCGTCACATCGTTGTTGACGACCACTGCAGTCGGCCGCTCGTGCACATCCGTGGCCAACAGTTCGTCAGCCAGCCGTTGACCTGTCTCCAGATTTAGGCGTGTATCGCCGGCCAAGTAGAGCGGTGCGCCCAACTGCTCACCTTGGTCCAGGCAGGCCGCGCAAAAGGCCTCCTTTTTGAGATTCGCAGTGTGGTAGGCAGTCGACCCGCAGACGAAAGCCAGCCGTCGATGGCCGTCCGCTGCCAGCTTGCTGACCAACGCGTTAAGACCCGGGCGATAGTCGACCGAGATTTGACTTACCTTGTCGTCCTGTTCGCCCCAGTTGAGTACAATGGCGGGAACCCCGCCGTTGCGCAATGTTGCCATGGCGGCCGGATCGCGTCGGTGGTCAGCACCAACAGGCCATCACAGCGATACTGGTAAAGGCGCTCCAGATGGGCAAGCAACAGTGCAGGACTGTAGTCGGTGTCCAGCGTCATCACGTCGAGGTCGTGCACGGAAGCGGCGTTGGTGACACTGCGCACCAACTCGGCAAAATAGGGGTTGGTGATATCAGACACGATGATGCCGAGCTGTCTGCTGCGCCCAGACTGCAACATCCGCGGCCCGGCTGGGCACATAGTTCAGCTCATCGATGGCGGCGCGCACCTTATCCACGGTTTCCGGTTGGACACGGCTGCTGTGGTTGAGGACGAGCGAAACGGTCGATTTTGAAACGCCCGCACGCTTTGCGACATCAATAACGGTTACATGCGCCATGATTGCTGAGGAGCACCGGCCTGCAGTTGACGATCAAAGGAAGGGGGTTGGAACGTTCCAAAGCGATGGATTCTAGTCTAGCATAGAAACCAGGAATGTCAATGCCGGAAATCTAGGTCAGCTCTGTTGCATAGATGTCGCTTGACAAATTTCCTGCCGGACTTTATTAGCGCCCACCGAAGCCGGTCATGGCGATGCCTTGCACGAAGTAGCGCTGGGCGACGAGGAAGATGAGCAACATCGGCGCCACCATGACGGTTGCCGAGGCGAAGATCAGCTCCCACCGCGCGGCGTCGGCATCGTTGAAATAGGCGACGCCCAGCGGCACCGTATATTTGTCGATGGAGTTGAGAAAGATGAGCGGATTCAGAAAGTCCTGGTAGTGCTGCAGCATGGCAAAGACGGCCACGGTGGCGATGACCGGCTTGGAGAGCGGCAGCAGCACGCGGAAGAGAATCTGCAGGCGACTGGCGCCGTCGATAAAGGCGGCCTCGTCCAGTTCGAGCGGCAGCCCGCGGAAAAACTGGCGCATGAGGAAGACGTAGAGCGGCGTCGCCGCAAACCAGTAGGGCACGATCAGACGGCAGGAGCGTGTCGATCCATTTCAGCTCGCGAAAGATGACGAAACGCGGGAATCAACGTGATGACTTCCGGCAGCATCATCGTGGCGATCAGGAGACCAAACCACACGTCCCGTCCCGGCCAGCGCAGCCGCGCGAAGCTGTAGGCCACCATGGCCGACGACACGATCGTTCCCAGCACCGCAAAGATGACGACGATGAAGCTGTTCATCAGAAAGCGCGCAAACGGCACGGTGGTGAAGACGTTGACATAGTTTTCCCAGCGCGGGGTCGCCGGAATCCAGACGACGGGCACGCGGAAGATCTCGGTCGGCGCCTTGAGTGACGAAGAGATCATCCACAGAAACGGGATCGAGAAAAAGAGCAAGATCAGCGTGATCAGGATTTGCAGCGAGACCAACCGGAGGATTTCCCGCCGTCTTGCGGCGATTCGGATCGCGCGTGTCGATGCCCCGTAAAGACTCGTGACGGTATTGGATTCTGTGCCATGTGCGCTCGCTCATCGTTGCTGGCTGCCGGCTTTGCCCAAGGGCGGTGATCACATCAGGTCTATGACTCGTAGTAGACCCAGCGGCGGGAAATGTAGAACTGCAGCGATGGTGAAGCCGACGATGATGACGAAGAACTCCCAGGCCAGGGCCGATGCATAGCCCATGTTGAAGAACTGGAAGCCCTGCCGGTAGATGTTGAGCACGGCGAAGAGGGTGGCATTTTCCGGCCCGCCGTCGGTCATGATGGCGGCAGGAATAAAGGACTGAAACGAGTTGATGATCGCGATCACCATGTTGTAGAAGATGAACGGCGTCATCAGCGGAACGATCACTGAGACCGATACGCCGGAATGCGTTGGCCCCGTCGATGCTGGCTGCCTCCAGCAGCGGTTGGGGGATGCTGGTCAACCCGGCAATGAAGATGACCATCTGGCGGCCGATCATCCAGAACGACATGATGATCAGGCCGGCTTGGCCAGACGCTGGATCGGTCAGCCACGGCTTGCCCGGCAATGCCGAACCAGCCCAGGATGATGTTGAAGATGCCGTACTGGATGTGAAACATGCGCTGCCAGACCACCGACCAGGCCACCAGCGGCACGATGATCGGCAGATAGAAACCGGCCCGGTAGAAGTCGCGCGCCCGGATCTTCTGCACCAAGATCATGGCCAGCGTAAACGAGATCACCAACTGGATGGGCACGGCGAAAGATCGTGTAGAACGCGCTGTTGTAGAGGCTGAGATTGGCCAACGGGTCCTGGAACATCCGGATGAAGTTGTCGAACCCAACGAATTTCGGCGGTGAGAGGAGATCCCACTTGTGAAAGGAGAGCCACGCCGAATAGGCCATTGGGAACGCAAAAAAGACCAAAAAGCCGATAATGAACGGCGATGCGAAGAGGTAACCCGCGATCCATTCGCTGCCGCGTCAATACGCCGCGTTTCGGTCGTTTGGTTGGGGTAGCAGCCGTCACAGGTCGTCTCCTTGTCCGGAACTGGCATCGGGATACGTAGCAGTCAGACGCGGTAGTGAGATCAGTGTCGAATGCGCCCACTACCCATGTGCAGTTAGACGCTGATATGCGCCAAATTGACCTAACCCTGTGAGGCCCAGTACTCGTCCAGCAGTGCCTGGAGTGCTTCGTCCACCGCGGGCAGAACCTCGGCCGCGGTCGCGCTGTTGTTCATGAGCGGATCGTAGCCGGTCGGCTTGACGACCTCGGCCCACATCTTGCTGCGCGGGATGCCGCTGATCACGTCGACCTCTGAGGCGCTGGAACCCTTCGAGGAAGGCCGCGCCATTCTCGACCCCGAACTGCTCCTTGATGTTCGGGATCCAGAAGTTCTCGATCAGATCCAGGCTGTTGGGGATGCGGCCCGTCATCTCGGAGTAGATCTTGTCGCCCTCGGCGCCGCCCATGTACGACGGCAAAAGCCCAGCCGCCTGCTTCATTGTCGGACTTGGGCAGGGCAACGCCTTCGGCCCAGCCACGATGTGGCCGGCTGGCGTCAGCGCCCTGGGGCATCATCACCACGTCAAACTCGACCTGGGTGCCCTGGTCGCGCAGTTCCGGGCTGTTGAGGCGGCCGAAGTACCAGGCGCCTTCGTACTTCATGGCTGCGTTGCCGGTATCGATGGTGTTGGCGCCGCCCTCCATGTCGGCCGGCGTCGGCGCAATACCGAGCTTGTAGTAGACATCCTGGGCCACCAGCTGCAGCATGTCGACGATGCCGGGCTGGTTGAACTGGGCTGTCTTGGGATCGACCAGCTCGTCGAATTCCTGCTCACCCGTCGCACGGATGTAGGCGATGTCGCGGAACCAACTGCCGTTGGCCTGCAGACCGAACATCTTGCTGTCACCGCTGGTGTCGGTCAATTGCTCGGCGATGGAGAGCATATCCTCCATGGTCCAATCGTCGGTCGGGTAGGCGATGCCCGCATCGTCGAACGGTTTCTTGGCGTAGAACATGACCATGGTCGCGACCTGGAGCGGAATCAGATAGCGGCTGCCGTTGCGCACCGTGCTGATGTCCACGGTTGGTACGTCGATGTACATGCCCTTCCAACCCGGCATCCGCCACATAGGTCGTCGATCGGCGCCAGCAGATCGCGGTCGGCGTAGGTCTGCCATTCCCAGCCCTGGAACGAAGCGACATGGGGCGGTGTGCCGCCGGCCATCATGGTCTGCAGCTTGGTGTAGAAGTTGTTGTTGGGATCCGGCACCGCGGTCACCGCCACGTCCATACCCGGGTTCTGCATCCTGAAGCTCTGGGCCAATACCTCCCATGCGCGGATTGTCGGCCACATCACCCCAGGCCAGGAACTCGACCGTGCCGCTTGCCATGGCCGGGGCTGCTTCACCCCCGCCCTCAGCCGCCGGCGCGGCAGCTGGCGCGGCACACGCTGCCAGCGCCAGGGTGCCCGCACCGATGCCCATGATCTTGAGGAACGAGCGCCGGGACAGATATTCTCGCTTGGTTGGAACTGTCATTGTGACCTCCTTCAATCGGTTGTGTAGAGACAACTTGAGCGAAACGACAAGCAAATGAGGCAACAAGAAAAATGTGAATCTACTGGGACCGCATTTCCGCGACCGCCGCGCCGATCAAATTGAGCTGACCGGCCGCTGCCTCCACCGTGGGCCAGAAGCAACCTTCGCTGTCCACAAGCCCGCCGCTTGCGTCGCGGCTGGCAAGCGGCCCCAGCGGTAATCGGCCCATGCGTTACGCTGCTCCGGTCAGCTCGATGACGTCCAGACCGAGCTGCCGGGCGACTGCCCGCAACTCCGGCAGCCAGTCGCCGTAGGTGATGGTGAGATGGTGTTCCAGTCCGTGTCCCATGACCCTGTCCAGCACTATCGCAGCCGGGGCATCGAAGCGGATGACGCCGCTGGTGCCGCTGAAGCTCTTGGGCGCCCGCTGCATGGTGCCGCCGCCGATGACCAGCCGGTATGCCGCCCGCCCTATGCCCTGGCCGGTGTGGTGGAGCCGGGCCAGCGTCACCCGCCCTGGTTTGAGCGGGAACTCGAAGAGCAGCGGCAGTTGACGGTTGCTGTGCAAGGCACCCGCAATTTCCGCCTCCGGGTCGGCCATGCTCACCGGCGCCAGCCCGCAGTGCCAGAGCACGCCCGTGTCGTCCCCTGTCGTCGATGGAGACGAGGTCGGTGATGAAGGCCTGTTCCCCGCTGATGTTCTGGAGCAGCACCGAGGTCACCGTCCCGTTGACGTCGGCCTCGCAAGAGGCAGGACAGCCTTCTTCGTTGAGCATACTCATGGCGCCGCAGGCTGCACAGCCCAGTTCGGTGAAGAACTCGGGCCAGCAGCGGACCGCGACCCCCTTAAGATTATCGCTTCGGCCGCGTCGCGCAACACCGCATAGACGGACCGGCCGTGCCGCGCACCGCGTGGGCGTCCAGTGCGTCCAGATCGGGCGTGAACGGGCGCTTGTCGATGAACGCCTGCTGCGGTTCGGGATACAGGCGCGCGACCATCACCAGGAGGTTCGCAGCGCAAAGCGAGTGACCTCCACGCCGAACAGCTCAGCGAGCTCGCCCGGGTCGTAGCGGCAGGTGTCGAATCCCGCCGGGTGCTCGCCCACCAGCCCGATCTGTGCATCCCGAGGCTGCGCAACGCCCGGCCGGCCCGGGCCAGGCTCGTCACCTTTGCCACGGCCGCTCGCTGGCGGCGGGCTGATGGACGTAGTCATAGGTCAGCCCGCGCCGGGTCAGCGCGTGGCCGGCCAGGTTGATGCCGCAAAGGCTGTTGAGCCGCAGCCGGCCCCCACTCCGTGCGTCTGGCACCGCCCACAGCAGGACCGGCACCCGTCGATCCCCCATCGACTCGACCATCCCCACGGCAACTGAGCTGTCGGCAAAGCTAGCTTGCAAGAGGAGGAGTAGGTCAAACTCAGCATGGTTCAGTTCCTCGATTGCTGCGGCAGCGGCGGCGTTGTCCATCAATAAACGACGCTACTGCCCATGACCGTGAACCCCGCACCGGTCAACCGAGCCAGAACAGTGTCGGCCACCGACTGGGCCAACGGCACATCAAAGGTTGGGCGAGCAATAGAGATCAGTGCGACACGCAAAGCTGTTTCTCTCACGATACTTTTCTTTCTTGTACAACCCGGCGTAGAACCCACAATAGACTGCTTCCACGGTCAGGAGATCATTCAGCATCGCGACGTTCATCGGGCAGACTCTACAAACGCATCCAAATTCACAGGCAGACCGTCAGCGGCCGACCGATTGGCGGCCAACACCGCCGCGGTGGAGCGAAGCCCCGAACGGATCGGCGTTATAATGCCAGACATATCGTTCGCGCTTGACGGCATCCACAAAGGCACGGGTCACCCCCAAATGGAACGGCTCACGGTGCTGCCAACTCTGGGTACCTGCCGGCGTGTAGAGCGTCATACCATCGACCGTCAGCCGTATCATCCGGTCGCGCAGCACAAAATCGG
>CAVQSG010000033.1:0-42500 GCA_963715415.1 uncultured Chloroflexia bacterium
GCGGAGCGGCACGCGACGTGACCTGCGAATTGCTTATGCTGATTGCGGTAGTGGAAGGCATAGTGGACCAGCAGCGCAATCGCCTCGCTGCCGTATCTGCGCCCCCAGTAATCCCGATCACCGACGGTAATTCCCAGTTCGCATGTGCCGGCAACCGGATCGAAGCTAAACAGCGCGCATTGGCCGATCAGCTGGCCGTCCGCTTCAATGCCGAATCCGGCGTCATCCCGACCACCACTGCCGGCGGCATTGCTGAATTCGGCCTCGAGCCGCGCCAGGGACTGGGGCATGGGCGGATCGCCGCCGCCGGCCAGTTCGACCGCCAAGTCGTTGTTGAAGTCGCACAATCGTGCCAAGTCTTCGCGCTCGACGGCGCGCAGAGTCACCTTTTCACCGCGTAGCATGGTTATTCCCCCTCGTGTTCATCCTGCTCCCACCACCCAAGGGCGACCTGCTTTTCGGTGACGCGGAAGCCAAGCGATTCATAGATGCGAGCGGCATGGTACTCGGGGTCGGCCGCCATCACCAACCGATCAGCGCCCATCTCCGTCAACCCGAAGGACGCAGCTTCGTAGACCATACGGCTACAGATGCCGCGGCGCCGGAACGCAGGCGCCGTACAGACCGACTGAAAGCGTCCGATTCCGTCGTTCGTAAAGAGCCCGAGCGCACCCGCCAGCTGGCCGCTCTGGAAGGCGCCAAACCACTGACCCAGACCGGCATCGACCATGGCTCTGTATTGATTCTGTAGGCGACGGGCGAATATTGAATAGCCCGGTTCCGAATGCTCACCTTGAAAACAGAGAGTATACAGCTTCAGCGCCTCCTGCCACTCCATATCGGTGACAAGTGGACGCACCGTCACATCGCTGTTCACCTTTGCAGGTTGCCTGACGGCGGATGCCGTCAGAATCAGGTCGCGATCGAGATAGAAACCCGCTTTCTGGAACTGCTCAACTGCGCCTGCATCTCCGTCGGTCGAATCGATGCCAAACGAAAGATGGCGAACCTCGGGATACGGGCCTATCTCCTTCGCAAAGATCTCTCGCCATCGTGCGTAGTCGCCGTCGCCGGGAGGCCGGTCAAAAAGGAGGAAGTTGCCCCAATGAAAGGTGGGTTGCTTGGAGTGCGCACAACCAAGTAGTCGCCGCGGTCGAATACCTCGCCGCCAAACCGGCTGAAGATGAGGTCAGTGCGATACCCGAGAGAGTGAACGTTCATCGGCGGTCGCTCCGTGCGCACGCAGAATGGCTGCAGGCAGTGCTTCTGCCAGCGTCAAACCGTAGGTATCCTGCAGATAAGTGTGAAAGTCGTACATGCCACGGTCGACAAGACGTCCGGTGCAGGCATCTTCGCATTCAAACAGAATGACCAATGTTTCCAAGACCTTCATACGGGACAGCTCCGAGCACGCAACGGTATAAAAGTACCAGGTCTCGTATAAGAGGCCTGGTACAAGGTCAATTCTACCCAATTGTAACGCGAGACAGGAGGAACTGTCAAGCAGACCTTACAAAATCACCGGCTCTTCATACTCACCCCACACGTCGCGGAATACATCCATCATTTCCTGCAAAGTCGCGGTACTCGGATACTGCGTCCAACAGCAGGGGCATCAAGTTGCGCTTTTCATCGCTTGCGGCGCGCTTGAGATCGCCCAGCTTCTGCATGACGGCCCGGCCATCGCGCGTACGTCTGACCTCGTTCAACCGATTCACCTGCGTGCGGTAGCCTTGGGCGTCCATCTCCAAAAGAGGCACTTTGCTTCGCTCGCCGCCGACATAGTCATTGACACCGACGATGACGCGTCGTGTAGCGTCGATCTCACGTTGCGTACGCACGGCAGCCTCGGCAATCTCGCGCGGAAGAAGCCGTCTTCCAGCGCCGGCAACAGGCCGCCTCGTTCCGCGATCTGGTCAAAGTAGACGTGTGCCTGCTGTTCCAGTTCGTCGGTCAGCGCTTCCACAAAGTAACTGCCGCCCAACGGATCCACCGTGTTGGTTGCCCCACTTTCGTGGGCGATGATCTGTTGCGTGCGCAGGGCCACGGTCACGGCGTCTTCACTGGGCAGGGCCAGCGCTTCGTCCATGGAGTTGGTGTGCAACGACTGTGCGCCGCCCAGCACCGCAGCCAGTGCCTGGATCGCCACGCGCGCCACGTTGTTCAGGGGTTGCTGCGCTGTCAGGCTGACGCCGGCCGTTTGCGTGTGAAAACGCATGAGCCAGGATCTCGGATTCTTCGCGCCAAAGGTATCGCGCATCTCGCGCGCCCAAATACGTCGTGCTGCCCGGTACTTGGCAATCTCCTCGAAGATATCGTTGTGCCCGTTGAAGAAAAACGAAATACGCGGTGCAAAATCGTCTACATCCAGGCCACGGTCCATGGCCCAACGCACATACTCGAATCCGTCAGCCAATGTAAAAGCCAATTCCTGGGCTGCCGTTGAGCCGGCCTCGCGGATGTGATAGCCGGAGACCGAAATCGGGTTCCAGCGCGGCAGTTCCTGGGCCCGAACTCGATGGTATCGGTCACCAGGCGCATGGACGGCCGGCGGAAAGATGAACTCCTTTTGGGCTGTGTACTCCTTGAGGATGTCGTTCTGCAACGTTCCGCCCAGCTCCGTGCGCGCAATCCCTTGTTTCTCGGCCGCAACAATCTACATCGCCCAATGACGGCAGCAGGGCTGTTGATGGTCATCGACGTGGTTATCGATCCAGCGGCAAGCCGGCGAGCAACACCTCCATATCGGCCAGCGAGGCGCAGGCCACACCACAGAACCGAACTCGCCTTCCGCTTCAGGCGCATCTGTGTCGTAGCCGTAGAGGGTCGGCATGTCAAGGCGACAGAGAGACCCGTCTGGCCTTCACCGAGAAGATATTGAATCGCGGATTGGTCTCCTCCGCCGTGCCGAATCCGGCGAACATACGCATGGTCCACAACTTGCCACGATGGCCTGTAGCATGGATACCACGTGTGAAGGGAAACTCGCCGGGGAAGCCGATGTTCGCGCTCGTAGTCCGTCTCGGCGATGTCGGTCGGCGTATAGACACCTCCAATCGGCACGCCCGATATGGTGCTGAAGTCATCGTACCGCTCTGGAAAGCGGTCGACGGCCTGTTGGCGGGTGGTGTTGCGCCAGTCAGAGGCACCTTGGCTGAGGTTGGCAAGCGCCGATTGATCGTACAGGTTCATGGATTCTCCAAATAGGTCGACAACGGTAAGCGAGAGGGAGCGAATATGACCAAGAAGCAGACGAAGAACCTTTGCCCGTCCCCGACCAAGTTGCTATCATTGACAGCGACGCTGTCAATGATAGCATTAATACAGAGCTAAATCGAATTCGTTCCGGGCGTCCGATCGCGGTCGGGGCTGCTCGAATCGCTTCATCCGCGTTGGCAAACGGTCTACTGCTTGCAGCACGTAACACGCATGACTTTACAGGCACCGAACGCTTGACTGTCGTCAGTCCGTGGCAGATTTAGTGGATTAGTCATTCGCCCATGTTCAGTAAAATCCTCATCGCAAACCGTAGCGAAATTGCCGTACGCATCATCCGCGCCTGCCAGGAAATGGGTATCGCCACTGTGGCTATCTATTCCGACGCCGACGCCGGCGCCCTGCACGTTTCATTGGCGGATGAGGCTTTCCACGTTGGATCGCCTGCTCCGGCGGACTCGTACCTGCGCGGTGATACAATTATTGAGGTTGCGCGACAGGTGGCTTGTGATGCAGTCCACCCGGGCTATGGTTTTCTGTCTGAAAACGCCGATTTTGCAGAGGCGGTAACGGCGTCAGGACTGACATTTGTCGGCCCCGATCCGCGGCCATGCGTGCGATGGGATCCAGAGACTTCTGCGCGCCGGATCATGCGCGCGGCCGGCGTGCCGGTCGTCCCCGGCTACCAGGAGAGCCAGGAGGACGCGGATCTCGTCGCTGCCGCCGTCCACATGGGGTATCCGGTGCTGGTCAAGGCCACGGCCGGCGGCGGCGGCAAGGGAATGCGTATTGTACATACACAGAACGACCTGCCGCATGCACTGGAGTCGGCTCGGCGCGAAGCATTGCACGCGTTCGGTGACGACAATATCTACCTGGAGAAGCTGATCGAGCAGCCGCGTCATCTCGAGTTTCAGGTCATCGGCGACAGTCACGGCAATATGATGCATCTCTTCGAACGCGAATGCTCGATCCAGCGTCGCCATCAGAAGATCATCGAAGAGACGCCGTCGCCGTTACTGGACGATGAACTTCGTGACCAAATGGGCGCCGCAGCCGTGGCCGCGGCGCGGGCAGTTGACTACGTCAACGCCGGCACGCTCGAGTTCCTGGTGGACGGCCAGCGCAATTTCTACTTCCTGGAAATGAACACACGTCTACAGGTCGAACATCCCGTTACCGAGGAGGTGACCGGCATAGACTTGGTCAAGCTGCAAATTCGCGTTGCAGCAGGTGAGCCGCTCCCCTTTGCCCAGGGCGATCTGATCCAGCGCGGCCACGCGATTGAATGCCGCATCTATGCGGAAGATCCGGCCAACGACTTCCTACCGTCGGTCGGCACCGTCTTGCAGGTCGTTGAGCCGTCAGGCCCAGGTATCCGCATCGATGCCGGAATTACCACCGGCGACGAAATCACCATCCACTACGATCCCATGATTGCCAAGCTGATCGTGCGTGCCGAAAATCGCGCCGATGCAGTCGGCGCGCATGCGATGGGCGTTGCGCCATACCGTAATATTGGGTGACCTGACCACGAATATCCCATTTTTGTGCGACCTGTTGGACCATCCTGTCTTTGTTTCCGGCAGTGCGACCACCGATTTCGTGGACAGGGAGTTTGTCAATTGGTGCGCTGCCCACGACGTGCCGCCGGACGAAGTCCTCATCGCCGCCGCACTGGATGAACTGCTGGTGCAGTCACCTGCACCGGGTTTCAATACGGACTTGACGACCGGCCAGAGCGATCAACATAGCCCATGGTGGTCGCGCAGCGGCTTTCGTCTCGGCGTTGCGCCTGACACGCGCTAGAGGAGACTTTCATGCCCCAAATGCTTTCATACATTGTCAACGACCATCCGTTTACCATCAGCGTCGAGTCGAGCGAGGGGGTCTTTCTCGTGACCGTGAACGAAAGAGAATACCGCGTGACGGCGAAGCGCGGCCCGGAGAGCAGACTCGACCTCAATGAAAACGGGAAACGCACACGCACCTATGTGGCGCAAACAGAAGATTCTCGCTTGGTTGCCGTCAACGGCGAGATGTGGACGGTCCGCAAGCAGGTGTCACGTCCGGCCCAGCGCGCGACATCGGCCGGCACTGGCGGTCTGCTCAGCGCGGCCATGCCGGGGCTTGTACTGGATGTGTTGGTGGAGACCGGCGTGTCCGTCAAAAAAGGAGAGACGTTGGTCCTGCTGGAGGCCATGAAGATGGAATTGCGTATCTCTTCACCCGTCGACGGCAGGGTGACAGGTGTGCATTGCCGGGCAGGCGAGGTTGTCGACCGTGGGCGACAACTGGTAACGGTTCAGGCGACGGAGCCAGGGTGAGCCTACGCCGTCACGAACGGTGACAAATGGCATCCGGTATCTTCAGATGCGCTGATTTTCACGCCACGGTGCCTCTACCCAACGGGTGGTGATCAGCGCGGTCAGCGTTACATACATGATTGTCAACAACCCGGCAAAGAGTACGGTAACCGCCAATGTGAGGGGATGATCGAGCGGGTTGATCAGGCGGTGCGTCACATCGTTGAGCAGGTGCCATGGGTCGGCAAACACATCCCAACTGTTCCAGCGCAGAAAGCGACCGAGATAGATGCCGAAACCGCCCGCCGCCAGCGTCACGAGCACCAGCAGCCAGCCGAAAACCGGCCCGTACCGGCGTGCGACCAGGATCTGCACGAGCCACAGCGACGCAAAGCCCAAGATCAAGCCGTTCCAAGCAAAGGAAAAGAGCAGGGCTGCGTCATACCAGATGGGTACGCCGGTCCGGATCCGTAGGTGGATCAGGTCCGTCACGATGTAGGGTGCGTTGGGAAAGAAGAGCAGCCACGTGGCCAGCAAGCCCATGCTCACGACTCGATAACCCGCGCGTTCTGACGTCCACCACAATGCGAGAGCAAAGAGAAACGGCGTCCACGCCAGAGCCAGATTCCAGGTCAAAAACTGATAAAACATCGAGCCGGAATAGGCTATGCGTACGGCCAGCAGCGCCACGCTGATGGCTGACGATGCCACCAGCGCGCCGACCAGCGGTAGCGGTGCAGGCAGCTGGATAGTTTGAAGGGCTTTGTTGGACATCACGATCGGTACCTCGTTTCGAAATAATGATGGTTCAACCGGATCTCGTAGGGATTCACGTCCTCGGCACTGGTTAGGAAGAATCTCGATTGTGAATCGATCAGAAACCGGCGCCGGGGACGTTGGTGTACCCCCTGCAAACTTTGAGAGCCGTGATGGGATGTGCACCCGCCGTGATGACGCGACTTGCGACTGTGGAGACGGTTCGCGTATAGTACGATATCATGTGTACAATCGCGTTTGAGTCGGCTGCGACAGAGGCGCTGTGTGCGAAAAACGAGCGCACAAGCTTCCCTGTTCCTCCCCCGCCACATCCGCGTCCGAACCGGCCCAACATCCTGCAACAACGTGGCTAATCTGTCATAGCGAAGCCGGAGCAACACTACTTTGCACGCAACGCGGAATATACGGTAGACCGGGTCGGACGAACAAAACTAGGTTTACACCTCACAGTGCCGAATTCTACGAAAGGACGATGGCTGTCATGGCATACCCGGCGAAGGTCGGTTCGATTCGCTGTCATATCCTCAGCGACGGCTTGCACGCATCCGACGGCGGTGGCTGGTTTGGGCTGGTGCCGCGCGTGCTTTGGGAACGTGTCATGGCGCCGGATGCGCAGAATCGGGTGCCATGTGACTCACGTTGTCTGCTGATCGAGAGTGATGCCGGTCTCATCTTAGTCGACGCAGGCAACGGCGACAAGATAACGGCCAAGGCACGCAAGCACATCAACCTGCCGCCACGCAATGAGCGCCTGATCAGCGACATTCGCAAGGCCGGGTACGGACCGGAAGAAATCGACATCGTGGTCATGACCCACTTCCACGGCGATCATATCGGCGGCGCCACCCGTTGGGACAGCGACGATGGGGGGCCGGGTCCGGCCGTACCTGTCTTTCCCAATGCCCGCTATCTGGCCCAACGCATGGAGTTGGCCGAAGCGAGTTTCCCCAACGAGCGCACACGGGCGACCTACGACGCCGACAACTGGCAACCCCTTCTCGATCGCGGATTGTTGGAATTGGTCCAGGGTCCTCAACGGATAGCTACCGGTGTGCGTACGGATATCGCGCCAGGACATACGCGATCGATACAGACGGTGTGGGTGGAGGACGGCGGAGAAAGTCTCTGTTTTTTGAGCGATGCGTGCAGTTGGGCGGTCCATCTGGAGCGGCTGGCCTGGGTACCATCATTTGACTTGGATCCTATGACGAGCATCGAGACCAAACGGCGGCTGCGCCATGAAGCGTTGGAGAGAAACACTCTGTTGGTCTTCCAGCACGATCCCATGGTCGTGGCCGGCCGGCTGGTCGGCCGCGCGGCCAGCCCGACCGTGCAGGGAGAAATCATCGAAGAGGCATGGTCTGACGCCACTGATTGAGCGAATTTGTCCTCGGTGCGTCAGCTCTTCTGTCCTGTTCATAGTTCAATCCCGTCTGAATGGCCGTTCACAAAGAAGGTGGAGGCCAACAAAATAACATCGGGGACTCATCATCGGGCGGATCGCCAGAATACGGAATGCGCACTCAATACAGTAGGTACCGTCTAACCTGTGCACCATGGAAGTCGGCTGCATCGACGACGTCGCCATGTTCATTGAGCCATTCGTCCATCAAGTAGCGCTGATCCCACATCTCTACTTCGCTACGCAGGATCCACACTGTTTCGACGTTCGCAGTTAGTTCCCGCATCCGGCGATCGACGTCAGCACGCGCTTGCTCGTCTGCCCAGCCGTTATTGGTCCACAGCCCTCCCGCCCAGCGCGCCAGACGTTCATCGCTGCCTGCCATCGGATCGGGACCCAGCTCGGAACTATAGTACCGGTAGGCATACTCCATGTGCGGAATCTGCAGGATCAGCAACTCCTCGGGGCTGCGTCGCGTCGCAATGTAGGTGACGCCGCCACGCAGATCGTATTTGACTGTCTCGGTCTGCTGCTCCCAACCGACATACGCCCACAGCCCGACCACGTAGATCATTAGCAGCACGCTGAGCGGTTTGGCGAGCGGCCCGGAGTTTCGCCACACCAACTGAAGACCCAAGCCAAGAAAGATGAAACCGGCCGATGAGATCCAGATCAGATAGCGGGGCGTAAAAATCGGCTGGCGTAGACTCATGGCGTAGACGACGAGAACCGGCGCGGCGATCCAGCTGGCGATCAGCAGGTGCCGTCGCCACACACTCAGCTTTGGAAGCGAATCATGCGCCGGTACATGAATCTCCAAAAACCCTAGCGTGAGACCCGCAAGCCCCAAAAAGAAGATAGGCGCCAGCCAGACGATCTCGTCCGGCGGCATGAATCCGCGTGTGTAGTCGAGAAGCAGTGTCTCCAACATCTCCGGCAAAGGTGTAAAATTGAAACCCGTACGCTTCACACCATCCGTCAGTAGCTCCCACTGCCAGACAAGCATCGGCAGATATGGCAGGGTCAAGCCGGCAAGGGCTAAACCATAACCACGCCACTGGCTCTTGCTCTGTGGCCACGCCAGTAGAAACCAGACCATATGTAAGGGGATGATGACGACCATCAAGAGATGTGAATAGATGGCCAGCGTAACAGTGAGAAAATAGCCGAGCCACGGCCTACAGCCACCAAACTCAATTCCCCGCAGCCAGAACCAGGTTGCCAGCAGAGTCAGCGCGATCGCGACCGTGTACATCTTGCCTTCCTGCCCGTACCAGAGCAGATAGGGGTTGGCGACAAAAAACAGGGCTGCCAGAAGTGGCGCGTTGCCGATCGTCGAATCCCAGAATCCGATTAGGGGTGAGCTGGGGGCGGATGTCGGTGCAGCGAGAAGACCCGGATCGGCGGCCGGCGCCTCTCCCTCCGATATCGATACGCCGGTCCAACTCACAACACGCGCAGAGGTCGCCGCAGGATTGCTGGTGGGCGCAAGTCGACGCGCCACCTGCCAGAGCAGCGGCGTCGCCAATACGGCGAACCATACTGAGGGATATCTGAGGGCGAATTCGGATGTTCCCACGAGGCGAAACCAGGGCCGGAGGCTGAGAAAATAGAGTGCGCCGTTCTGTCCGGCCTGCACGAACATCGACAAGGTGTTCGGGAGATGACGCACAGCAAAGTAGACGGCATCGATCTCATCGCGCCATAGGCTTTGCGAACCCAATCGATGCAGCCGTGTGGCAAAGGCGGCAAGAATCAGAAGAAGCAGCACGACACGCACAATGCATGGCGGCTTGCCGACGTAGTCAGTCTTTCCCATCAGCACACAAGGAGTTCGTGTTATTGCAATGAGGGCGGCCAATCATCGAGATGTGATTGGCCGTCCGCCGTATCATCCGGCAGACGTGGTGAGGTGGTCGAGCCTTCGGACGGCGGCAATCCCGCCATCCGGGCCAGGCGCTCAAGTTCAACATCGACATCATCTCCAGGCGGCTCCGTTAGATCGAAGCGATGCTCCTCCTGCTGGCGGAAACCGAGACCGGCCAGAACACCGGCGACAGTGAAGAAGAGCAGCGACCCCAACATGAACCAGATCCAACCCGCAGTGGCCACGGTAGAATCGATGATTCGCGCCATGGTCATCAGCAGATCCGGCGTCGGCGTGGGCGTCGGGGTGATGATCGCACGTTGGGCCGACGTGGGTGTTGCGGTGACGACGATCACGTCTTGGACGGGTATTGGTGTTGCCTCGGCTGCGCCTTGATTGCCTGCCGGTGTGGGCAGGATGGCAACCACCTGTGCCGGAGTAGGCGGAATCACCGGCACGGTCGGTGTCCACGTCGGCGTCTCCAGCGGAGAGATTGTCAACGCCTGGGCCGTGGCAGTCTGCGCAAAATCCGCAGACTGAACGGCTTGCTGCGACGCGTCGAGCGCACTGAGCGTCGCAATCGTAGACGGATCGAGGGTGTCGGTCGGCGATGGCGTCGGCGAAGAGATTTGAATATCGCTCAGCCCGAGCGTCGGCGTCCAGGTTGGAACCTCCGGGGGCGAATAGACAACCGGCGTCCACGTCCATGTCGGCGTCAGTGTCGGTGTACTGGTAACCGGTCGTGGCGTCCACGTTGGCGTCGCGGTGGGTGTTTGCGGCGTATTGGTGGGGACAGTTGGCGTCCAGGTAGGTGTCTGGGTGGGCAGTGGCGTTGCCGGTGGATCTGTGCGATTGGATACGTTGACCTTCACCGAATTTCGTTCAAATAGTGCGACGGCCTGATCCGCAATCAGACCAAAAAACGGCCTTGCCTGGCGAGCCTGTGTCGCTGAAAACTGAATTTCCTTCGCCGGTTCTACGATTTCATTATTGACCGAAACAGTGTAGTGGTCGAGTGCGACACGGACCTGAATCGTGACATAGTCGTCGTCGACAAGCCGATACTTACTTAGGTCCAGCGCAGTCTCGTCGACGTCGTCCAGCGACGGAGTTTCGTTCAAGAACCGTCCCCACTGAAGACGATCTTGGCCGTCAAACCGAACGAAATATGCGCCGTTTCGCCCGGCGGTGTTGAACGCATTGAAAACTAAACCAACATGCGGATCAGTTCCGCGGCCTGAAATGCGCATGTTCGCCCGAAGAATGTAGTCTCCCTCGATAGTTCGCTTCTGAAATATGGTGGCGCCTGCTACTGTTGTGTCGTTCTGACTCAAGTCCGCATTCTTATTGATGTCTCCTTCGTCGACCAGGAATTCCCACGATCCGGCTTTTTCGATCCAATCCGGAGCCGCCACGTTCGTATTGGTAAAGGGTAGTGTATATTCAGGCCCCGACACTAGGATATCGGGTAGGGCGGTTGTTGCCACCGTCAAAGTTGCGGTCACCGTGTTGGTTGTACCAGGGGTAGGGCTGTCGGTCGTTTCAGCTGTCGGCGGCGTACCGGTTGCGGTCTCAGTGGGCGTAGCGGTCGCGGTCGGCGGCTGTGTCAATGTAGGTGTAGCGGTGGGAGCCGGCGTCACCGTGGGCAATTGGACGGTTCGCAGCTGTAGTTGGGCCTTTGAAAAAACGATGCGTGATGCATCTGTATACAGCCCAACATATGCCGAAGAGATTAAGTCAAATTGAATGTTTGAGTGCGGATAGCTCTCTCCAAAACCGACCGTGAACCGATCTCCGATCACCGTTACACTCATCTCGTGAAAGGAACCGTCTCCACCGTTGCCATTGGTTAACGTGACCTTTCCCTGACGAAGAAAGACACTGCCCCCATCAAAGAAACCCCATTCGATTGCCGTGCCGTTGTCCGCGTAACGAACGACGTACGCATCTGCCAGCGAATTGGGGTTCGGCGCATTGAAGATGAGACCGCCCGTGATGGTATTGCTGTCCTTGAGCAACTCGACTGAAAATTGATAGTCGCCGCTGATGGGTTGGGCAAACAGCGAGAAGGCGCCGGCTGCCGAAGCGTCGGACTGCTCGTAGAGTTCGCTGTTGAACAGCCAATCCCCGACCTGTGGTTGCCACTGGCTCCGAATCGCCTCTTCAAAGGAAAACAGGTCGTACGGCTGTTGGCGCGGTTCCAGGATCCCCTGGTGAAGTGGTGCAGCGCGGCCCGGCACTTCGACGGCAAGCAGCATGATCTGTGCCAGTAACAACAGTGCCAGACCCACCAATATCTGTTTGTGCCGAAGCCGGGTAGGTTTCATTCTCGTTCTCGCCAGATCGCCAGACCGACAACGGCAACGATTACCGTCATCACCAGCGCTATTCGCCAGAGACCGACAGGGTTGTCGGGATCACCAAAGATCGGAAGCCGAAAAGACAATGCAGGACTCACATCGGCAGCGGGTTCGGCAGCAGGCAAAGGGGACACGGGAGGAGAGACTTGCGCAGCGACAAGTGCGGATCGATGCAAAGGGGCGCCGTTTCCCAGTCCGAATGCAAGCGCAATCGTTGCAACACATAGCCCGAGAAGTATGGTGCGGAATACCGTAGTAGCGTTGTCTCGCCGATTCACAAAAGATCCCATATTCTCAGTCGTGTCACTCGTGAAGCGTGACGTCACCGGCGCTGAATGTGCGCTCTTCACCGTCGGGCAGACGCACGATCAAGTTGCCATCAGGATCGACATCGATTGCTTTACCGCGCCACTGTAATCCGCCCAACGTTTCGTGCCCGGCAGCCGTTGCGACGGTGACCAGGCGGCCGATGGTGTCCAGCAGCTCGCGCCAGCGTCCGAAGATTCCGTCAGAATAGACGGTTGAGCCGCCGGCCAGATACGCCGACATCCACCGACAGACCGCGATCAATAGCGTCTGGCGATCCAATGGCTTACCGATCGCCGCAGCAAGGCTGACGGGTCGGATACCTGGAGCGGAAACCGCGGCCAACTGTGACGCGCTCTGGTTTACGTTGACACCAATACCCAGAAGCGCGTATGCTATGTCGGTGCCGATCAGAGATGTCTCGACCAGGATGCCGGCGACTTTGCCGGCGTCCGCTCCGTCTTTGATCAAGACGTCGTTGGGCCATTTTAGTCGTATGCGATCGGACAATGCCGGCGTTTGTTCCGCAATTGCTTCGACCACAGCCACGCCGGCCAACATTGCCATACGCGACAACGGCTGGGCAACATACGGCGGTTTGAGAACAACTGTCATCAGCAGAGCCTGCCCGTGGGGTGCATCCCATCGCCGGTCGTAACGGCCGCGTCCGTAGGTCTGTTCCTCGGCCACGACAACGTACCCGGAGCGACAGGTTGGCCTCTCCGCTTCCTCGCGCGCGATCGGCATGGTGCTCGGAACACTGTCGACGTACCGAACCGTATGGCCAACAGCCGAACCCGACAATTGTGTCGTAATGGCGTCGATATCGAAGCGGTGGTCATCTTGTGGTCTATCCATAATGCAAGAGTACCCGACAGAATTTTGTCGGTCAAACTAGCCAATCGATCAAGACAAGAAAGGGATCTGCACATGTCACTGCCATCGCGCGACCAAGCCTATGCCCTGCTCTGCGAATGGGTTGAATCTGAGAGCTTGCGCCGTCATATGCTGGCCGTGGAGGCCGCCATGCGCGGTTATGCCCGTTACTACGCGGAAGACGAAGAGCTATGGGGCATCACCGGTCTGCTCCATGACCTGGACTACGAACGCTTTCCCGACATGGACGATCTCGAAAATGGCCATCCGCGTACGGAATTGCGCTACTTCCGCGACCAGGACTATCCTGCTGAAATGATCCACGCCGTCGAAGCCCATGCAACGTTTCTGGGTGTTCCATGTGAGAACCGTCTGGACAAGACGTTACTGGCCTGTGACGAGTTGACCGGGTTGATCCTCGCATGTGCCTATGTGCGACCGGATCGTGACCTGCGCAATGTCAAACTCAAATCGGTCAAGAAGAAGTGGAAAGACAAAGCCTTTACCGCGGCCATCGATCGACAGGAAAACATGGCGTTTATCGAGGCCCTAGGCGAACCGTTTGACGATCACGTGCAGCGCGTACTAGCGTCCATGCAGCTGGTTTCGGCGGAGTTGGGCGTGGCAGGCGTGGAGCAGTGAGTTTCTGCCCATAACCAAGTTGGCGGCAAATAGCTTCTAGGGGGTGGCCTCTCATGGCCTGCCGATTGGGCAGGGTCCGGCCGCCTCCCGGAGGCTCTTTGCAGACGACCGTTGCGGCCGAAACCCTCTTACCTGATCGATTGGCTACCGCGAATGCAAATATCCACGCCACCAGTCCTTACGCGAGCGAGTGTCCATAAAGGATCCTGTGTCGCGAATCACAACCTTGACCGTTGCCCCGGACGCACGCCCCACTCGTTCCGAACTGCGCAGTGCCGGAAGCTCTTCTCGCCCTGCCTCATTTTGCTCATTGTATCGTTCCACCAGCGTGCTCTCCACGGCAATGCCCTCCAAATGGACGACGTAGCCGATAGCCGGTGTGTCTTCCCGGGTATAGGTGAGCGTAAGTCGTTCCGATGTTGCGTAGAGCACCATGGCCTTGTAGCCACCGCCGTGAATCTCTGCGTTGCGGGTCGGGATGTAAAGCGCCTCGCCCGGCGTCGCCCCAAGCGCCAGCAACGTCACAGGGGGATCAGTGATCGGATCGGCCGGGCAGCCGTTGTCGTCACAGGACCAGTCCCAATCCCGCACTTGGTATGCTGCTTCAAAGCTGGGCATGCGTTGGTGATCAAAAATGCCGGCCAGTTGGGGCGCGTCCGTATCTGTCGGGCCGTTGATGTTGATCAGTTCGAGATCGGTCGTGGTCGTGACATAGCCGCGCAACGCCAGGTTCAGATCGCCGTTGATCTCAGCCGGACGATCCACCGCCGGACCAAGCACAGGGATTGAATCGTACGTTGGAGGCGGTTCAATGTCCCCACTGTGTTCGATGTGGGGCAAAAAGACGCGGTGCTCGGGCACGGTTTCGCCCGGCGCCGCTCCCGACGCAGCCGATCGCACGGCCTTGGGCATGAACACCGCCAATCCGGCGATCACGACAAAGAGAGCAACAAACAGGAGCGGACGTTTTTCTTCCTCAACTTGCAGCGTGCGCCGACGGCTTGGTTTGGCTGTCGCTGATTGTGGCGGCATGAATTGGTTCTCCTTCAGGATCGACTGCAAGCGACCAGATGCCGGCGCCGCCGATCCATAGTCCAAAAAGGCCAAAGAGTATGTCCCGAAGACGGATGAGAAGGCCGATACCGGCGCCGACTGCACCAGGCAAGCCAAGAAATTCCATCGCGATTATCTGGCTGGCTTCCAGTGTGCCGAGCCCCGCGGGCACGGGCAGCAGAATGGCGATGCGTGCCGCGATCAACGCCAGAATCGCCTGGTCAAGCGTAAGGTTGAGACCGAGCAAGTGTGTCATAAGCCAATACTCGCCGATGATCGCGACCCAACTGAGCACCGAAACGGCCAGGGCCACCAGCAACACCCGCGGCCGGCGCCGGCATAGCCCACTGACCAACGTCTCACTACGCCGGAGCGCGGCATGCCAGCGAACGATCATCGCATTGGACCATACGCCCATCACGAGGCGCAACAGCGACGAAAGTGGGTGCTTCCCAAACCAGAGCGCGACCAGCAAAGCCAGCGGCGCCAACAGGAGAAGCAGCGCGTAGCGCACCGCCTGAACACCCAAACTCGACGGCAAAATCTGCTGCTGAAGTGCGAAGGCCAACCCGACCGTCAAGAACGTAAAGTTTGTCAGCAGTTCAAACAGTTTGTCCATGGTAACCGCTGCAATCGACGCCTCAACCGGCACAGCGTGTCGCCGGGTGACAAGATAAACCTGTAGCGGCTCGCCGCCAAAATGCGGACCGGGTGTGAAGTAGCTGACTCCGAACGCAGCCAGCCGATAGCCGACCAAGCGAGGAAAGGGGAGGCGATAGCCCTGGGCGAGCAAGAATAGCCACCAGCGCCCGGTGAATAGCCCGATCGCGACACCATTCACGAGCAGGAGCAAGGCAATATCCAGTGGGCTCAACTCCATGAGTGTGTCGACAATTTGCGCAATGCCAGCTGCGCGTAATGCCACCACCAGCAGACCGATGCCGATGCACACCAACAGCAGGCGGAGCCAATTGCGCCTCAGGAATTGAGTCATACGGGTTTGACGCGTGGATCGCCGGCGCGCCGGCGCAGTCTGCGATCTTCCGGCTGCCATACCGAGTAGTTACCGCTGCCGAACTGGAGTACATAGAGCGCTCCGACCAGAAGGACGCCATTGGTCATCCAGTCGAAACCGTAGACATAGGCATCAAAGCATGCTACCGCCGTCAACACCAGGCCTGCCATACGCCCCAAAATACCGAGGGCAAAGAGCAAGAGCAATAGACCTGTGAAGGCGGCGAGCAGCCACAGTGCGCCACTCGAAGAGAGGACCTGCTGCCAAGCGACAAAATCAGGGGCTTCACGCCGGAGAAGAGCGGCGCCGCCCAACGCGCCTACCGCACGGGCCAAGATCGGCAGGCGTCCTTCAAGCCACCGTTTTGTAGCCAGCCGCCGTCGCTGATAGAGAACCGTCGTGACATCCCACCCACCGCTGGTCACCATCCGATCGCGGCCGAAGCTGACAATCATGGGCAGAGCAAAGAGGACGGCGGCTACAGTCGTCACCGGAGGCGTGATCACCGGCCACAGTGCGACGCCGAGGAAGCCCATCTGCATGCCGGCAATCAGGCGGCGATCGGGGCTTGGCGGCAAGTCGTAAACCTGCTTGCCCAATCTGCGCAACACCCAATGCCCAAGCAGAAACAGCTCACGTGCGAATCCGACCACCAGGTACCAAAGCGGCAGTTGCCCGTAGCTGATTCCGAGCACCACCGCGGCGAAAATACCGATGACATCGTACTCCATGTCCAACATCTCACCGAGCTCGGTCGAGTGGTTGGTGATGCGGGCAACGTAACCGTCCAGATTGTCCAGAATGCCGGCCGCCATATAGAGCAGGGCCGGCGCCCAGCCCAACACCCCGGTCGGTGGCGGTGAGAGAATGAACCCTGCCAGAAGAGCAACCAACAGGCCGCGCCCGACGGTCAGCGCGTTTCCCCACCCCAAGGTCGACAGTAACTCGTCTTCGCCGGCACGGTGATTCCTCGGTAGACCGCTCCAAAGCAGCCACAGTTCGCGTATCAGAATCAGCGAGGTGATCAGAAGCCAGCGTAGCGCATACACAGGTGACCACGCAACAACCAGAGCTGTAAAGCCGGCTGCCGTGATCAATACATAGCTGACGGCAATGAGAAGCCAGTGGAGGCGCAGACGTACAAGACGCGTACGATTGAGTGCCGTGAACGGATTTGATGGCGAAGAAGTGGAGGTGGAACTCATGGGTCTCATAATGTAGAACCGCCCAATGCCAGCAGCGCAGCGCCGATTCGACGCAGGCAGCCGGCCAGATCTTCTTCCAATTCGAGGGTCGATAGATTCAGCATTTCCCACCGTGTCCGGCCAAACTCCACTCCCGTTTCTTGTGCGTGACTGTTGTCGGTACAGCGGATGCCGAGCGCACCGCTCCGCGCGCGTAGCGCAATATCTACCGGGCGTTCGCCCACGATGCGATTGGGCAGCGGGCGCAATCGATGCTCGCGCAGGGCCAACCACAGTTGCTCGAACGGATCGTGAACAGGAAAGAGATCGCGCACATCATCGGCAGTCAGTAGCCGCTCAAACGTCGTATGAATAAATGCAATCCGCTTCAGCGTTGTTGCCGGCACCGGTCGTTCCAGTCGTTGCAATGGACCGATATCGATCCGAAAGTAAAAATCATCGGCACGTGGATGGTCGGCCTCTGCCGGCATCAACTCACGCCGGGTCAAGAGACGATACCGGCGCGTCGGCGCATAAAAGGTAACTGTCTGTGCTTCCGGCGCGCCCTTGAACTTGCCGGTTTGGTAGAAGGCCAAGAAATCAGCGCCGATCCGCCGGGGTGCGCGGCGTTGGGGTATCCGGTACCAGCCTTCGGACGTCGCTCGACACAGATCATCGGGATTGTTCATGATCGCCACCAGCACCGATCGGCGGCGCGTGGCGGCATCTACATATGCTGCAGTCATCGGGGGACCTTTCTGCATTGTGATTGACGGCTTAACCGGATCTCGTGGGGGATTCACATCCCCGGCACTGGTTACGAGAAGCCTCGAGTGCAAATTTGCCGACAACCGGTGCCGGGGGCGTTGCCATACGCCCTGAGATTCCTGGAAAGCCTGAGCGATAAAGTATGCGTTACTCTAACCGGCACAGCCGCGCATAGATGTCACCTGAATTGCGATTCGGATCGAGCCTTGCGATAAAGTTGACGACGGCTTGTCGATCCTGCCAGAGATCGTTGTGCCATATATGGCGTTCTCCCACGGTCCAGTTGAATTCGTAGACGCCCAATGTCGCGAGCCGCTCCAGGCAGGCCAGGGTCACGATGGGGGCTGCCGGGATATATTCGATGGACAGGGCCGGGATCGGGGTATTCAACCCCAGCAACGCCTTGTGTTCGAAGCCTTCGATGTCGATCTTGCAGAAGTCCGGCAGACCATATAGGTCGATCAGCGCATCCAGCGTAGTCACCGCAATGTCTACAGTCGATTCCCAAGCCACGGACGCAAATGAATCGGTCGCCTGCACAGCCTGGATCCAGTCAGTCGACATGGTCGTGACAGTGGGGGTCTTGGCGCTGACGAACAATTGGGTCTGACCTGCTTGCGCGCCCACTGCCTGCTCGACCAGAGTGACCGCGGGGTTGTTGCCGTACCAGCGCTGCAGAAAATCCAGGCAGATTGGCTGCGGCTCCACCGCCACCACCCGGGCGCCCAGCGCCACCCAGGCTCGGATACGATTGCCGACGTGCGCGCCGACGTCGAAACAGAGGTCACCCGGCCCGATGAACTGGCGATAGAATCGGACCAACTGGCGATGGCGACCCGGTACGCCGTGATAGATGAGGACGGAGCGCAACAGCCCGTACTGTTCGGCCAGAGAGTACCGACGAAAGGGTAACCACATGGCGACAACTATACTTCAATGGGCTTCCATCCTTCAAGTCTGCCTCCAGGACCGAGCGTCTTTTTGATTTGGTGAGGTCTTGCCGCGGATCGTTCGAAACCGGGACACTACCCCACCGCCTGATGGCCCCAGGGCGCACCACAGTTTGACGCAACGTAGAATCACGTCTACCGTACGATAAACACTCACCGAACCTTGCTCGCCATGGAACGAGGATATTCCCATGACGCATCCTGCACAAGACGTAACACGTCCGAATACTATCGACTCGATCGACTCGGATGGACCTGCTGCCGGCAACACAGATTCAACCGACGCAGACGATGGCGTTTTGTCGTCCAGTTTTCACACCGACCAGGTTCTCACCGTGGCCGGCGGACATTTCATGCACGATACCTTCTCGGCCTTTCTGGCGCCGCTATTGCCGATGCTGCAGGTGAAGCTCGGTACGGGTTATGCCTTGACCGGCGGGCTCGTCATTTTTACCCAATTGCCCAGTTTGCTGAATCCGTTCATCGGCTATCTGGCCGATCGGATCAGCCTACGCTATTTCGTGATCCTTGCGCCTGCCGTTACCGCCACGCTGATGAGTCTGATCGGCTTTGCACCCAGTTACTTTGCATTGGCGTTACTCCTGCTGGCCGTCGGGGTGAGCGTCGCGGCGTTTCACGCCCCGGCGCCGGCCATGATCGCGCGGGTGTCGGGCAAGCGCGTCGGAACGGGCATGAGCTTCTTTATGGCCAGTGGAGAACTCGGCCGCACCATCGGTCCACTGGTGGCGGTGGCCGGCGTCACCTGGTGGGGGCTGGAGGGCATCTGGCGGCTGGCAGCTATCGGCTGGCTGACGTCGGCCGTTCTCTACTGGCGGCTGCACCGGGTCGCTGCCCGGCCTGAGTCCGCCGCGCCATGCCTCACTAGCGACGATGGTGCCTCAGGCCCGACGCGTCTTTCCGCTCCTGGCTGGAATCATGTTGCCCAAGGTCTTTCTCGCCGTTGCGCTCACGACCTATTTGCCCCTCTTTATGAGCGACATCAAACAATCGAGTCTCTGGTTGGCTGCTATGGCTCTGACAATCCTGGAGGCGGCCGGGGTCTTGGGTGCGCTGCTGACCGGCACAGTCAGCGATCGAATCGGCCGCCGGACCATGCTCCTGATCGTGCTTGCGCTTGCACCGTTGCTCCTGCTCATCTTCCTCTATGGTCCGATTTGGATGACTGTCCCTGCTCTCATCGGGCTGGGTCTGACGGCCATTTCGCCGACGCCGGTCATGCTGGCAATTGTCCAGGATCACTTTCCCGACCATCGCGCCGTTGCCAATGGAACATTCATGTTTATCAACTTTCTTGTGCGCGCGGTGGGTATCTGGGCTGTCGGCCTGCTGGCCGACCGCGCCGGCTTGACCAGCGCCTTTCTCTGGAGCGGCTTGCTGGCATGGTTGGCGATTCCGGCCGCCATGCGCTTGCCGACACAGTCCGGTTCGGGTCTGGAGAAGTAACGATCTGGGGACGCGAACGGACCCGGCGTCGTTGCCGGGTCCGTTCACAACAAGGAAATGGAGGGAGATGATGGCTGGAGTCAATTCGCACTCGACTCATGTTGCATGATTCAACCTATCTATCGCCTACACCCCTGGCAATCCTTCGCGACTTCTCAATTTTGATCTGCGCGCCGCGATTGACGGCCAAAAGAAGAGCAGGACAAGACCAACGAGCGTGGTCCACGAAATCAGCGCACCTGCGCGTCGTGACGCAGTGGACTCCATGCGGACTTCGATCTCATGTTCGCCGGCCGGCACATCCAGCTCGATCAGTCCAAACGGAGCGGAGAGGCGTGACGGAACGGGTTCGCCGTCAATATAGGCCTGCCAGCCTGGAAATTGCAGGAGATGCACACGCACGACACCTGGGCTTTCCATGCGCACGACTCCGCCGCCGCTGGAACCGCGGCTGAAGTTGTCTATCACCTCGCCGGCGGCGTCCATCACGGCCAACCGGGTTAGCGACCTCGTCTCTCCGCGCTCTTCGGTATAGTCGTCCGCAGCGTACTCCTCCGTCATGGGCGACGATGTAAACGGCTCTTGCACCCATGTGGTATAGGCGATCATGTCGGGATGTTCTTGTTCGAATCGGAAGACCGCACGACCGTCTTCACGCCACGGATCAATCGTCTGCAAGTCGGCGCCCACATAGCTGCTACTCGCAAAGACAACCAGGATTCCCAGAACCAGCGCACCGCCGAGTTCAGTCGTCGGTTGCGCTTCGCGTTCGAGTAGATTGCCCACCGCCAACCCGCCCAGCGCCGAGACAACCACCGCTACCAACGACAACAGCCGCCATGGAAACTGGATGATACCCAGTACGGGGAACCCATCCCAGATCGGCGCGGCCGGCGGCGTCATCAAGAGCAACAGTGCCAGTGTCGTCACCAGCAGAAACAACATCTGAGCGCGATTGCGCACCTCTCCGCTCCAGAGCAGGTAGATGGAGACAATCATCAAGACGAGTGCCATCACTCCGACTTGAAAACTCATGCCGTCACCAGCTCCAAACGGGTCATCGGAAAAACCGAAGCCCCAGATCGGGCTAAAAAACTGGCCGATATAGACGAAGTGATTGGCGTAGCTGTAGCTGCCCGTGCTGTAGACTTGCTGTTGCAGAAAGCGGCCTTCCACCAGCAGAGGCAAGAGAAATGACGAGGTGAGTAGAAGTGCAGTAACACCGCCGGCAAGGGATAGCAGCGCACGGCCGGCGAGCGGCACAAATCGATGCGGGGTGCATACCCACCATGCCAAACCAAGCCGGAAGAGCACAAAGAGTACCAACAACGGCATGAATGAGATGAGGGCAAATGTGTGCGTCAAGAGCGTACCGGCCAGCAACAGGGCCGCCAACGCCAACCGTCGCTGCCAACCCGGTTCACGACCCTGTTCTACCAGGCGATCGAAGGCCAGCAAAACCCATGGATACCACGCAAAGAGCAACGTGTCGTTGAGCGCCGCTCGCACGTAGATGCCGACCAAATGATAGGGGATAAACACATACAGCAAACCGGCCACCAGTCCGGCCAAGCGGGCTCGATCGTAGGTCCACGTCTCGCGGCCGGCCTCTTTGCCAAACCAGATCGACGACCAGCGCATACATGCCCCACGCTGCCGCCAGGAATCCAACGGCCCAGACCAGCTTGGCAGCCGTCGTATAGCCTGCTCCCAGCAATACGAACAGTTCGCCGAGATAGAAACCGAGCGGCGCTTGAATGATAAAGGTGGGGTAGCCATAGCCCTGAATGTGATGCATGGCCCAACGCGGCCACAGCGCGCCGTCCCGAATCGATGCGTCGAACATTTCCAGGTAAAAGACGCTATGGCGTCCGTCATGAGCATCAAAGAAATAACCCGATGCTGTTAACGGAGTGAGCGCCAGCAGGCTCAACGCCAACAGTAGCAGCAGATACGCATCGATCCGCTTCGTGCCCATCCGCAGACCGGTTTCGGACGAACGCTTAGTCCAGGCAGAGAATTTCACCATGGCGATTTCGTGGAGCTAACCGGTGAAGTCATGTGGATGTTCCGCAACTCATACATCGATGAACGACGCGGGCGCGCCCCAGCGGTCGCCAAAGACAAACTCAGAGAGAGGACGGCGCACGCGTAGTGCCAGCTCCTGCTCGCGTTGGCTGTCCGTCAGACTGTCGGGATCACCCGGATAGCCGAGTGCAAACATGGTAGCCGCTTCATATTCCAGAGGAATATCGAAGAGACGCCTGGCTGTTTCGGGATCAAAGCCACCCATTTGGCGTAGAAAGAGATCGAGCGCTGTTGCCTGCACGATTAGATTTTGCATGGCCATGCCCGAATCGTAGAAGGCATGCCGGTTAGGGCTGCCGTTTGCCCGAATCAGCTTCGCGACCACGATGCCCAGCACAGGGGCTTTAGACGCCCAGGGCACGTTCCCTTCCTTGAGACAGGCGACCATCCGCGCAAAGGGTTCGGTCTCTTCATTTGTGGCGAGTATAAACGACCACGGCTGGCCGTTGCCTGATGAGGCCGACCAACGCGCGGCTTCCAACAACCGGCGCAACTTTGCCGGCTCGACCCGATCCGGCGCATAGGCACGCGGGCTCCAACGTTGGGCCAGTAGCTCATGGATCGGGTACTCGGCTTGCGCGCTCTTCCTCATGTTCGTGTCTTCCTTGCTTTTCGTCATACGCTCTTTCGTCTCTGCCTTTCTGTGGACAAACTTGCGGCCAGGCCAAACCGTTCGCCGGGCCGGTTCCAGCGCCTGGAATATCTGACGTTGTCTGTTTAGCTTACCTGATCCACATGCTTAAAGAGATCCAGGTGAAGTGTCTGTAACATTGCCGTCGCGTCAATCTGGCCGGTTGTGGCAATGAGAGGAGCCATCCCGCTCCGGTCCCACAGCCGCAGCCCTGGCGGCGGTGCGCCTTTATCCGGCAACTCGCCGCTATAGATAGTCAGTGGCGGCCATCCCGGCAGATCCAGCTGAGGCGAATGGGCAGGTCGATAGGCGAAGTGCACGGACTCTTGGCCCTCGGCGCACCAAACGTGTAAACGCCAGACCGCCGATTGGTAGGCCGCATGCAACTCTCTTTGTCCCTGCCACCGACACCAAACTTGGACCAACTGGGCGAAGCTCCAATCCAAGCTGGTCAATTGGGCCGGCTCGCTGATCCAACGTTCCAGGCGCAGAATACCGGGCTCACGCCGGGTCCGCTGCCAAAGATGATAGTGAAGTTCACGCACCAACGCCGACCGATCATCGACGCCGGGCGCGGGCTGAATATTGGCCACAACTTCGATTCTCACGGCGGAACCGATATCGCGCAATAGTCCATGTGCGCTGTTGACCGCTTCCCGGTTTCCGGCATAGATCACCAAGGGCATCTGCGCCGGCGGCAACCGCTTGAGGGCATTGGCAAAAATCCTGCACAGTTCGACCATGGATTCCCGAGCCGCCGTATTGTCGCTGTCGTAGCCGCCAACAACGATCAACGTATCAGGATGCCGACGCGTCAGCAGATCGGTCAATTTGGCTACGTCAAGTGTTCCGGTTTGGGTATCGGCGTACGCTGTAGTTCCCACCACCTGGACAGGCGCCGAAGCGAGCACGCGCCTGGCGGCGTCTACGCTCACACGTGGAGTCAGGCCTGCGATCCAGACGCGCAGGGCAGCACCGGGCGCAATCGCGCCAGTCACATAGGCTAGCGGCGGCTCACGAATTGGGTCAGGGCTGGTCAAATACGGCGTCTGCACGAATCGATTCCAAAGCGGACGTCCCAACCGGCTGCCGAGCCTATGCACGACGGCAGCCAGTTGACCCGTGAGTGGCGCCTGGCGGCTGCGCTCCACGTTGATCCACCCGACCAACCGGTGGTCGGCATCGACTACATCCAAGAGACAGGCGCGCAGCCGTTCTTCCTCTACGGAGAAGGCGAGAATCCCGCTCGCATGGGGTACAGCTGTCCGAATGTCATCCATTAGAAAAATGTCACTAACCACTGCCAGATGCTGGTTTCCTCGATCGATCTAACCAGCCACTGCATCTGACCGATCAGCAAGCTCAACCGTGACGCGATGAGGCGGGCAAAGACTACGCCCGCGACGAGCCAGATCGCGCGCGCACCGATTGCCGCCCAATTGCCGAAGATCGAACGCAGCCAAACCGGCATCTCTCCGAAATCGCGCTTCGGGTTGTTGCGCAGATGGATCAGGACGCCAGACGTCACGACCAATGTGATGGCGCCGGTCAACAATTGGATCGGCGCCTCGCCGCGGCGGAACCCGATGGCCGCGGCGCGCAGGAATTGGGGCGCCAAAGTACCCTGCACAGACCCAATAGCGACGGCAGCGATTCCAAAGCCGGTAGCCAATGCGATCGGTGTGAGCGCAGCAATCGAGAAAGCACGCGTAAGGACACGCGGTCGCATCTCAAAAATCCGCAGCGTTCCGGCCAGCAACACCAGCCCAAACAATGCCAGCTGTATCCACTCTGTCTGCGCGTCCAGAGGTGCGCGTTGTAGTGGGATCAGGTATTGGTGCCAAAGCACATCACGCAAGACTAGAACCACGGCATAGCCGACGGCAGCGCCAACCAAGATGTGCTGTGCCAGCCGTGACAGTACGTTCTCCTTCACAAGGGTGCTGAGCAGGAAGATCGCGAGAAGAATGCCGCCCCAGAGACCCGCTTGGTGCAGCCAGACGGGCGAGAACAAAACGTTCATGGGTTGTTCTCTCCCTCGCGGAAGAACAGACCGATCAGATTCCCAATGAGCAAAACGGCCAAGAATGCGAGTTGCCCCCAGTTTTGAGCCACGATCTGGGTCTGCTGCTGCACTTCTTCGGCGCCGGTCAGCGGCCTATCCATCAACTGCCGGTAATGGTAGGCACCATCGAATCCACTGACCAAGCCACGCAGCTGCCGGCTGTCCAAATAAGGACGAACAATGGGATCCGCACCGGCCCCGGTGAGGGCAATCGTCTCGACGCCGTTGATGGCCTGGACCATCTCCAGCCAACGTTGGACATCTTCAGCATCAGCCGCGATCACGACGGCCAAATCCGGTCTTTGGAAGCGGGGACGGGCCATCTCACTCCGAAGTGCCGCGCCGGATCGACCGCCGTCAAGGGGTGTCACCGAGTCCTGCGCCAGCAACGGAAGTACCGCCGACCCACCGGGCAGATAGACGTTGAACGCGGTGATACGTCGCGCCGCACGGACCGGATCGCCAGTGAGCTTGGCTTTTTCCAACGTGTCGGCGACCAATCGGTGAGCCGTGGCGGGCCCCAGCGGTCGCTGGCTTACAAAGGCGAGATCGGTCTGGCGCACTATCAGATGTTGGAGCACCGGTTCGGCGACCAAGTCCATTTCGCCCGCAGTTGCCGGATCATAGGCCCAGAAAATCATGACATCGGCGTCAGCGGACAGGCGCTCGACGGCATCATATGCACCACGCACGCCGGTCCACAATTGCGGCCGGCCGGTGGGTCCGCGCCAGGCGAATGCGATAGGCAACAGCACAGACAGGAACAGCAAGCCAAAGATCCATGGGACGCGTACAGACGGTATGGCCGGCAACAGCAAACGTCTTGAGTCGTGGCGGAGAGAGTCCGCAGCGACCAGTGGTTCACCACGCATGAGCTGTTGCATCCAACGCTGTGAGTCCGCGTCGATGGGAAGCCGGGCATCGCGTACATCCGTTGCGACCGGCGCGCCGCTGCCCAATGTGGCCGGCTCAAGCAGGCCGCGCACCCCGGCCACTAGTGGCCTGGGATGGTCATCTGCTCCGGCGGAAGGCTGGTGGGTCTTGCCGGACTGCGTTTGGCTGCGCTGCTGCGCGTCCGGTGACGCCAACCCGAGGTCAAACAGCGGGAGGTCAGCGGACGCTCTGCCGTCGTCGTCTTCAATATCCGCAGGCTCAATGACCGGTGCGGCATGCTCCGAGGAGTCGGACGCCAATGGAGTCCCTTGCTCAATTTCCGGTTGTTCGCCCGGTACCTGTTCAGGGTTGGGTTGTCCGGCTGCAAGTTGCTCCGCCGCCCGTCGTGCCGCACGACTGATGGACGGCGGTGTCTCGGCAGGAGGCGGGGTTTCCGGACGTTGATCGCTCAAGTCCGTTCCGCACCTGTTGCAGAAATTGGAACCGGATCGGTTCGCTGTGCCGCAATGTGGACAGATAGTTGTGGCCACCTATGTCACCTCCGCCCAAACGCATAGTGGAGGCCGGCGACAAGCAACGCAACGCTGGCGCCCAGGAGCGCGCCGCGTGCTGCTGCCATGACCGGTTCGTCGACGAGCCACAGCGTGAAGGTGCGCAACAGCGAGGGCCACAATTCGTCCGCAAATGGCGCCTGTGTCAGCAGGACCAGCACTGTACCGGCCAGCATCCACGCACCACCCGGCCGGCCAATCCGTAACAGCCGGTATCCCGCCGCGGCCATAAAGAAGACCAGCAGGGCAAACAGCGTAGCCTGCCCCGGAAAGATCACATGATCCAAGATCCATACCACCAGCGCACTACGCACACCCTCAGGATTGGCCAATCCGCCGCCGATGACGATTCCCATCATCGTTACTAGGGCCAAACTGTGTATCCAGCTGGCTGCACCCTGTTGGATCCTGCGCACGTGCACCCGAATCAGGTTGAGTGCGCCCAGGAGCAGTGCCGCCACCCCAAACAGAGCAATCCAGCGATAGAACGCCGTGGTCACTTGCTGCAATACGGGGAAAATGCCGGCGCGATCGACGACAATGAGGATGAGGGAGACAGCAGCACTGAGTGTGACCAGCAAAGCGGAAATCGTTGCGGAGGGTGCGGACTTCATGAGACTCACAGAATCAGGGTAAAGAGCACAAGACAGATGGCCAAGAACAATGCAGCCACGCCAGCCCCAATTGATCGCTGAGAACTCCCCCTCAGCCCCATCCGAAAACGGCGTGACGGTCGCTTCATATCCATTCACAGCAAACGGCAATGCAGACCAGCGAACTGGCCGGACCGGCAGAGCAGTTGGGACGATGTGCGGGTGGAAGCCCAGCTCCAAGTCGGCAACAGCCGGCAACAGCCGGCGCAGCGCCGGCCGCGTCGAGGTCACGTCGAAGATCGTGGTTGCGGCCACCTCACTGGCATCGTCAACCCCCGCATGCACGATCAGCGGAGCCGCAAAAGGGTGCTCTGCGTACTGCACATCGAGTAGCGGCATCAGCCAGAGGGGACTCGCTCCACCGAAGATCACCAGCGGCGCAAACATATCCGGGCGGTTGGCGATTAAGCTCTCGTAGGCCAGCAACGCGGCGAGACCGTCCAACCCGCTCTCTGCCGCAACGATCGCGAGTGTCGGATTCTGGCCGGCTTCCAGGGCCAGATCGATCTGTGTCTGCCACAGGTCGATCTGATCAATCGTGGTCTGGTTCAGCAACATCACCGAGCGCCTGTTCGAGAATCAATGCACCATCGGGGTGACTGAGCAACGCCGCCCAATCCGAACACCCTGACAGGCCCAATAGAGAAGCTGTCGGTGCAGCCAAATGCAGAAGTTGTCCGACAGCAAAGGCCAAAGGCCGGTGAGCGGCGACAAACAGTAGCATGGGTGCAGCTACGCCGCGCGCAATCGCGGAATTGACCATAGTCTCCACGTCGTCGGAGAATTTCCCCTGACCTTGCCAAGTCATGCGATGCGGTCGTTTCGAGTGCGGGGATGGAAATTAGATACGAAATTCCGCGCCATTCTACCATAACCGCACGCGCGCTGAAACGATGACAATCGATGCATACCCACTCAGGTGCGGTAGTCGGCGTTGATGCTGACGTAGTCATGGCTGAGGTCGGAGGTCCAGACGGTGGCGCTGCCGCTGACCCAGGCCCAAGGTCCACGCGCACGTCCAATTCGGGCTGGGCGAAGATCGGCGGCGGCATCGGCTTCGGCGTAGTCGGTCGGCGTGCCGCCGTCCACCAGTTGCAGGGGCCCAGCGCTCGTCGGTTCGGGCCGCCATCCAGAACAGAGGCGCAGCGTGCCGGGATCGATCTCGCGATGCCGGCGCGACCCAATGGCGGCCAGGATGCGCCCCCAGTTGGCGTCGCTGCCGAAGAACGCGGTCTTGACCAGCGGGCTGGTGGCGATGGCGTTGGCCGCCTGGTGCGCATCCTGCGTCGCTGCGGCGCCCGTCGACGCGGATGGTGACAAACTTGGTCGCGCCTTCGCCGTCGCGCACGATGGCCTGCGCCAGTTCCGTGCAGAGGTCGGTCAGCGATGCGGCGAACGCACCGTAGGCATTGCCGGCGTCGATCGACAATTTCGTCGTTGCCGGCCACGCCATTGGCCAGCAGCAGCACGGTGTCGTTGGTGCTGGTGTCGCCGTCGATGCTGATGCGATTGAAGCTCGGTTCGACGGCTGCGCCAGCGCCTGCTGGAGCAGCGGCTGCGCGATAGCGCGTCGGTGGCGATGACGCGACAGCATGGTCGCCATGTCGGGGTGGATCATGCCCGCGCCCTTGGCCATGCCGGCGATGGTGATGTCGACGTCGCCGACGTGCCACCGTGCGGCTGACCAGCTTGGGCCGGGTGTCGGTGGTCATGATGGCCTGGCGGCTGCCGCCCAGCCGTCCGGCCGCCAGATCCTGGGCCGTGCGGGATGCCGTCCAGCAGCTTGTCCATCGGCAATTGCACGCCGATCACGCCGGTGCTCATGACGAAGATGGAGATGTCGCCCGCGCCCAGGCACCGTCTCGACTGCCTCAGCCGTGAAGCGCGTGATTGGCCATCCCCTTGCGCGCCGGTGCAGGCATTGGCGTTGCCGCGTTGATGACGACGCCGTGGATGCCCTCCGGGATTGAACGCCAGCAGCTGGCGATCATATTGCACGGGCGCGGCCGGGAAAAGCGTTCTGCGTAAAGACGCGACTGCCCGGCACGGCACGGGCTGGTCGACCAGCGCCAGATCCAGGCGCCGTTCTTCTTGATGCCGGCGGCAATCCCGCGCGTCAAAGCCGGGTACGGTGTGATGGCATGCGTGTCATCCTTCGCAGAAGGTCAGAGATGTGGCGGCTGCGTGACATGGAGATAAGGCGACAGAGACAGGTCATATCGCTCGATCTCATGATCTTCCCTTGCTCCAGTCGCGCCTTCCGACCTAATCACGCTTGAAATCATCGAAGTCCGGCGAGTCGTAGTCGGTGACGCCCAGGCCCTGGATCTTGAGCATGGCTTCGACCTTCAGGGGCAGACCGAAGAGGCGGATGAAGCCTTCGGCGTCGGCCTGGTTGTAGACATCGTCCTCGTCGAAGGTGACGTAGTCCTCGCGGTAGAGGCTGTAGGGGCTCTTGCGGCCGGCCAGGATGACGTTGCCCTTGTAGAGCTTGAGGCGCACCGTGCCGGTGATGTTCTGCTCGGTGGTCTGCACGAAGGCGTCCAGCGCCTCGCGCAGCGGCGTGAACCACTGGCCGTTGTAGACCAGTTCGGCGTAGCTGCAGACCGACCTCCTGCTTGTAGTGCAGCGTCTGCTTGTCGAGGCAGAGCTGCTCCAGCGCGGCATGGGCCTTGTAGAGGATGGTGCCGCCGGGCGTCTCGTAGACGCCGTGGCTCTTCATGCCGACCAGCCGATTCTCGACGATGTCGACGCGGCCGATGCCGTGCTTGACGCCCAGCTCGTTCAGCTCCTGCAGCAGGCCGACCGGGCCATGCGCCACGCCGTTGACGCGCTCGGGACGCCGTTGCGGAAGTAGAGTCTCGACATATTCGGGCTCGTCCGGCGCGTCGACCGGATCGACGGTCCACTCGAACATGTCCTTGGGCGGCTCGTTCCACGGGTCTTCCAGCGGGCCGCCTTCGTTGCTCAGGTGCCAGAGGTTGCGATCCTGGCTGTAGATGCGATCCTCGGTGGCCTTGACCGGCACATTGTACTCGGCGGCGTAGTCGAGCGCATCCTTGCGGCCGCGGATGTTCCACTCGCGCCACGGGGCGATGATGTGCAGCCGCGGGTTGAGCGCCATGACGGTCAGCTCAAAGCGCACCTGATCGTTGCCCTTGCCGGTGGCGCCGTGGGCGACGGCATCCGCGCCCTTCCAATTCGGCGATCTCGACCATGCGCTTGGCGATGAGCGGACGGGCAAAGGAGGTGCCGAGCAGATAGTCGCGCTCGTAGATGGCGCCCGGCCTGCATGGTGGGGAAGACAAAGTCGGTCAGGAATTCGGCGCGCAGGTCTTCCACGTAACACTTGCTGGCGCCCGAGGCGATGGCCTTTTCCTCCAGGCCGGCCAACTCATCTTCCTGGCCCAGGTTGGCGCAGAAGCAGATGACCTCGCAGTCCGTAGTTGTTCTTCAGCCACGGCACGATGACGCTGGTGTCCAGCCCGCCTGAATAGGCGAGCACGCACTTCTTGACTTGCGGTTTCGACATGAGTTCCGGACTCCTTGCTGAAATGGATACTGAGTTGGGCGATAGCTGTTGTTTTCGATGTAGATAGATCCACGGACGTGCCTCCGGCAGCAACCGTACAGGGCTTTCTGCCGGGATTCACTGGAGGTTCGGGCAGGCATTGCGAATGACCGCAGCCACATACTCGATCTCCGACACCGTCAACGAAGAGGCAGATGGCAGATAGAGTCCATCGCGACAAAGACGTTCGGCGACAGGATAGCGCTCGCCTTTGAATGTATCCCAGTAAACCGGCTGACAGTGCATAGGGATGAAGAATGTGCGTGTTTCGATGCCGTTTTCGGCTAGCACGCCACGGAGTTCGTCTCGGCTCATGCCAAATTCATCGCTGTCGACCAGGATACCGTACATCCAGAAGACATTCTTGGCCCACTGGGCTTCAGGCGGGGTGGTGATGCCGGGAATGCCCCACAGCCGGCATGAGTATTCACCGGCATTGCGTCGCCGCGCAGCGGTAAAGTTGTTCAGCTGCTCGACTTGGGCCAATCCGACGGCAGCCTGTAGATTCGTCATGCGGTAGTTGAAGCCGATGTATTTGTGCCAGAAGTGCCGTTCGGTGCTGAAGGCGTGATCGCGCAGATTCCAGGCCAAACGGGCAAGCTCGCGGTCATTGGTCGTGATCATGCCGCCTTCGCCGGTGGTGATGATCTTGTTGCCGTAAAAGCTGAACCCGGCCGCATGCCCCAGTCCGCCGGCGCGTCGTCCTTTGTACTCTGCGCCGTGCGCCTCGGCTGCGTCCTCGATGACCGCAATGCCGTGGCTGTCGGCCAGTTCCATGAGGGGGTCCATGTCGACCGGATGGCCGTAGATGTGCACCGGCACGATGGCTTTTGTCCGCGGCGAAATTTTGTCTTCGATTTGGTTCAGGTCCATCTGCCAATAGTCGGGTTCTTGGTCGACGAGCACCGGATTTGCGCCGCAATAGCTGACCGCATTTGCTGTTGCGATCATGGTAAATGTCGGGATGATGACCTCGTCACCCGGCTCCAGCCCTAGCGTGGCCATGGCCAGATGCATGGCCACGGTTCCGTTGGCGCAGGCAATGCCGTATCGCGTGGTGCAGGCTTCGGCAAAACGCATCTCGAACTCGCGTATGAAGTTGCCGGCGGACGAGATCCAGTTGGTCTCGACAGCCTGGGTGACGTACTTCAACTCGTTGCCGGTCAACGTCGGTTCACAGACCGGAATGATCGAGCGTCGCGTGGCCTGGCTGGTTGCCGTCTCGAAGTCCGCAATGGGGCGATAGCGCACCTTCACTTCCGGATCGGGCGCAGGGATAAACTGGGCCAGTTCGCCCATATCGTCCAGCGACAGTTCGGCGGGTTTTAGCATGAATACATTCCTGACGAGATGGCATTGAGTGAACCAATTGGAGGACAATTCTACATCAGATATTTACGATCCGTTATTCTTCGACACCTTCCATACTGTAGCCACATACTTTCGTCCTTTGACCAAATAATCCCAGAGGGTTGCTCCGGTTTTGCTGTCGCCTGCCTGGCGCGGGACGCAGGTGTAGGGCACTTCGACTACCCTGAAGCCGCTCTGCTGCGCGCGGCCGAGCAGATCGATGCAGTACTCGCCGTAGTCCCCGGTGAGGCGGATCTGTGCGAACACTTCCGGACGCCCGGCAATAAAACCGCTGGTGTAGTCATGGATGTTGCTGCCGAGCAGGGCGATCGCATAGGTGTTGATCACCCGACTCAAGGTGCGCGCCATGAAGCCATGGGCAATGTCGGCGCCGCCGGGAATCCATCGCGAACCGACAGCCAGGTCAGCGCCCTCGGTGACGGCGTCCACGAGCTTGGAAATGTCCTCAGGCGGCATAGAGAGATCGCAATCCATCCAGGTCACGACGTCGGCGTCGTAGGTATGGAGTGCCTCGTCAATTCCAAGCTGGATGGCCGAGGTCAACCCCTTTTCCTGCGTACGCCGAATCAGAGCAACCCTGAGTATGTCGTCGAGATTGCGTTCGGCTGCGATCTCTTCCACCTCCTGCCACGTACCGTCGGGTGAGTCATCGTCCACGACGAGCACCATATGCGGTGTCGTTGCGCTCTCCAGTGTACGCTCGATCAACGGTCGGATATTCTCGCGCTCGTTGTACGTCGGCAATACAGTGACAACAAACGGACGGGAAACGGTCATGGTGGATCGTCCTCAAACCTGTGGATCATTGTGTCGGTCAATGGTCGTGGGTCAGTCGTGGGTCAGTCGTCGTTCTTCCGGGCGATCACATACAAACTCAGTCCGGCGGGCAGGTTGAATCGCGCCAACCAGCCGGCTTCAAGACTGATGCATCTACGTAACAGCAGGTTGATGGCACGGTTTCTATATAAGCCGGGTGAAAACGTGGCCGGTTGGTGGCGTTGGAGCAGCCGTAAAAGCGCCGCCGGTATGCCCGTCACTGAATTGGCGTAGGTCATCTCCACAATCTCAAAACCGGCGCTGCGGATGTGGCCATGGAAAGCGCGTTTCGTATGCCGACGTCCCGTGTTGAAAGCCGCGTCGTGCGGACCCTGGAGTCGCGGATGGGCACTGACACGTACGACAAGCAGACCACCGGAATAGAGAACACGCTGCGCTTCCTGGAGCGCACGCCCAACATGGACGTTGCTCTGGTCAAAGGTATCCAACGCGAGGAGGATACCGACGCTTGCCTCCGGCCAGGGCAGTTGCATGATGTCTGCCCGCACAAAGGGCGGTGGATTGCCCCTCGCAGCTCCGCGCGCCAGAGCGCAGGGGTGCAGATCCACGCCCCAGGCCTGGTGGTCCTGCTCACGAAGTTCGGTGACCAGGATGCCGCCGCCACAGCCCAGGTCGACCAGTGGCCCGTCCGGAAGTGCGGTCCGCTGCAACAATGAGCGCGTAACGCGCCGCATGCCGACACTCCAGCCGTCAGTCTGCTCAGTGGCATAGAGATAGGGCAGTAGGAATGCATCCGGCGCTATGCACGTCATTCGATCCGAACGGCCCCGATATTGATGCCCGTGTCGTCTGCCGGCAGGCGTCTACCATCCTGGTCGTAGAGGCCGATCCTGAGGCCGTATTCGCCGGCATGCAGGTCAGCGGGCAGCGCGATCTGGTATTCGTCCAGCACGCGCCAGCCGGGCTGCCAGTGCGTCGTGGGGAGACTACCGTTGCCGGGCAGAGCGTCCTTGCCTGCCACAACGTCGCCTGTCGCCGGATCGACTAGGTGGGTGAAGATCGTCCAGTTGTGGACCGGTTGCTGGTCCACCAACCAGTGCAACTGCAGATAGAGTACCCCATCCGGTACCGGCCGTTCGGGCAGAACATCGTAGCCAGCCAACGAGATCCCGTCTCCAAGTGCTCGTGCGAGCTCTATGCGAGGAAGCCGCTGCGGTTCAGCACCACTTGGCCGGGTATAGACGGCGGCGTAGGTGGCGCCCTGGCCGTCGACGAACTTCTGTTCGATCTTCGCGTCAGGAAAGAGATCCGGCAGCAACAACGGCGTACGGAAATCCTCGTGCTCAATCGCAACATAGTGCTCGGCCCGGTCGATCACTGCCGCCGTCAACGGAAAGATGTAACGTCCGTCATACGAGAAGACCGGCGCCGGCGCGGTCGTTGGATGGTCAACAAGTTGAGGACGCATCGCAAAGGCCAGCGTTGTATGGTCCAGGCCACGTGGCGAGATGTAGACAGTATTGCCCGTCTCCTGACCGGATATCCAGTTGCCAATGTCCCAGAGACCCGTGTCGAATGCATAGTAGAGGTCGGGCAGTGCGGCCCAGCGCACAAAGTAATCCCGCCCGGTTGTCAACAGGCCGGCGACCAGCAGCAGCACGGTCGCCCATTGAAGATGCCGGCGCCGCAATGGCGGCCACTGCCAGACGGTATCCAACCCCACGCCGACAAGCAACGCTGTCGGCGTCGCAGCGCCCAGTACGCGGTGGAAGTGGGGTGCATATTCGCTAAACATGCCCGGCAACAGCAGTCCAAACCAGCCCACCAGCATAATAGCGTATGCCGTGTACCGGCTGCGCCAAAATGTCAGACCCAGGCCGAGGAAGAACGGCAACGCAAGCCAGGGGTCCAGGGCCGGTGCGCCCGGCAGATTGCGCCGCGGATCCAGGTCGCCTGTGTTGCCGATCGGCCAGAACATCCCAAGTGTCGCGAGCATGCTACGCCAGACTGATGTATCGGCCGGGCTGCCTGTCGCGCCCACCACCGCCAGTTGTGTTGGGCGCAAAAAGACGAGATCGATGTGGTTCAAAAAGAAGAGGCCCAGGGGGAGAAAGAGAACAAATGCCGATACTGCCGTAACGGTGAGGCCGAGCAGGCGGATACGGAAGGATTGCAGACCGGTGTGGGAAGGCTGGCCACTTATGTTGGGCCTTCGATTTTCTGTCCGAAAACATTGGACAGCCAAAATAACGCCGACGACAATCATCAGAAATGGGATCACCCAGGCAGCTTGGTAGGCATACATGCCCGCCGCGAGGAAGACACCGGCGCCGGCAAAGCTGAGCCAGCTACCCGTCCGCCAGCCACGCAACAGCAGCCAGGTAGACATCGCCCAGATCAGCGGCACGATGACCGGTTCGATGCCCATTCGGCTGAAATGGACATGCCAACGCATGACGGCCAGCGCGGCCGCAGCCCAAATCGGAAATGCATGAGAAAGACGCCCGTCCAGCCTTCGTAATTCGTCGGCCAACGCGAAAACGCTCAATACCCCTGCCACGCCGAATAGGGCCACGGTCGTGCGCATGGCTGTTGGGCCGGCTTCAGCGCCCAAAAATGCGAAGAGCCGGAACATGGCGGCATTGGCGTACACGTTGAGTGGAGGCACGCCGAAGTTGCCGGTCAAAAAGATTGGGCGATAGGAGGGATCGACCAGAATCCGCCAGGCCTCCAGCCCCTCAAACGACTCGTCGTAGTGGAAGCCGGGGGGGAGGCTGTTGATCTGCCACAAGCGCAGCCCAGCAGCCACGAAGAGGACAAGAAGAAGCCCGAGCCAAATGGCTCGGGTATGATTGGACGTTGGTGTGCGAGACATTGGACGATTATAGCATAGATCCAATCGCTTTCCGGATTGATTATGCAGCCATATCCCAAATCGCCGCCTGCTGATGACCTTGCTGAATCTCAGTCAAGGCGCCTTCGAACACGGTGAGCGTTTCGGCAATATCCTGACCGCTGTGGGCGTAGCAGAGAAACCACGGCTCACGAGAATCATCGTCGGGCATCACACCGCGCTGGATGAGCGCTCCGATCACCTCTTCGTAGGCGGCGATCTCCTCCGCGATCTCGGGCAGACGTTTCCCCTCGGCCTTGACCCCGATCAGCGCCATCGTGTGGTATCCGATCTTCTTCGGGTTGGTAACCGCTACGATCTGCAAGATACCCGACTCCTGCAGGCGCTGCACCCACTGGCGCACCATGCCGGCCGAACAGATTCTACCAGGCGCCTGACATCGTGGATCACCCCAAACAAAAGGGGTGAGGCCGTTGTGGCCTCACCCCTCTCATATTGAGTTACTACCGCGAATTGACAGTTCACACGACGGCCTACATAGCCAGTAGCTCGCCGTCTGTCATTCTGAGTACCCCACAGCGGTCTTTCTGTGCAAGACCGGCAAGGGTAACAGACGATGTCCTTTGCTACGTGGAACGGTCAAATCTGCGGATCCGTATCCGATGCATTCTCGTCCGTGGACGGTTCGATATCGGAAGAAACCTCATCTGCCGGCAACACCTCTGTGCTCTCGGTGCTCACGACGATCGGTGCACTGTCAGGCGCACCCAGCGGCGCCGCCGGCATGGTCGCTACCGTTGCGCCGGCTCGCGGAGCCGGATACATGGGATAGGATCGAGCCAGTTGCCCGTAGAGATGGTGCTGGAAGATGGTCACCAACAACGTTCCAAGCGGGATGGTCACCAGCAAACCGATGCCGCAGATCAACGCGCCCAGCACCATGGCCAGTGAACTCACAATGATGCCGACGCCGATCACTACCAGACCGGCGATGACCACCTGGCCCAGATTCTGTTGCACCCAGGTCCAAATTTCGGTCAGCATGAGACCACTGCCAATTCGCTCGTCACGTGCGAACGAGATGGCAAACGCCGGCTGTGCGACGGCCAAAAAGACGCCGTAAAGGAAGACCAGGCAGCCTCCGCACAGAAGGATCGACGTACCGAAAAACTCGCCGGCGCCACCGCTGTCCGCAAGGATGCCGCCGAGCACCATGGGAATGGTGAAGAGCATGATCGGGATTCCCCAAACGAAGGTAACGACCATGTATTTGAAGCCACGGCTCAGATCGCCGCCCCAGTCGTCCCACGCCGGCAGTGGCTTCTCAACGTCGTCACGGACATTTTCAAGCAGCCGTAGCCCGTAGCCGGCCAAGATGATGAAGCCCAGTATGCCGATCAACACGATGCTCAGCACCGAGCTGATGATGATGACGCCCACGCCGACGGCCAGCTTTTGCATGTAATCTTCATCTTCGGTGATGAAGGTGAAAGCTCTCGCAATATCCATGTATCCCTCCTCACATGATGGTGACGAATCCAGTCTAGCACAGGCCCGATCGCGTCACAATCTACTCTGGTGTTATTGATGGTGGTTTCGCACCCGAGTTCAACCCCAAGCAGAGTCAATTCGATGCCCACAGAGTGCCAAGAAACATTGACCCGGCTGACTCCTCGGCTGACGGTGTGCACTGATCGGCTTCGAAGTCCATTACGCAGGGCGAAGGCCAAAGTTTCAGCGCTCCCCGTTCAGCGCCTGTCTGATTTCGATACGTACATTCTCCACCGGTTCCCGGTCATTGGTCGTACTCAGCACTCTCTTTGCCTGCTCATGGCCGTGTCGTCGAAGCACTTCGCCCAGCGCCGAGGCAGCATGGATTCGGACCAAGGGTTCCGGATCGGCCAATGCCAGGCTGAGCGCATCGACAACCACCGGCTCGCCCCAATTTCCCAACGCTACACAGACATTGCGTAACATGCCTCGCCGTTTCGCTCGCCGAATCGGTGAGCGCCGGAAACGCCGGTTGAAGGCTTCTTGCTTGAGCCGATCGGGAAAATCCGGCGCAAAGCCATCCAGGAGAAATGGCGCTACGCGTTCCTGTTGCGCCTTCAGTCCTGCAAGGAGTGGCGTACACGGCGCCATGCGCGCGTTCCATGGGCAGACCTCTTGGCAGATGTCACATCCAAAGATTCGATTCCCGATTTTTCCACGCAGGCCGCGCGGAATCGGACTACGCGACTCGATGGTCCAATAGGAGATGCAACGTTCGGGGTCCAGATGAAACGGCCCGACAAAGGCACCGGTTGGGCAGGCGTCGAGGCAGCGCGTGCAGCGACCACAAGTGCCGATGAGGGAATCCGTCGCTTCGAAATCAGCGCCGATGGGAATCGGGATCCGGGTCTCTACATTTGCGGCCTCAGGGTTAGCGATGGCGCTACGTTCACCTGAGAGGCGCCAGTGGCCATAGTCGGCAGCGGGTGGAAGGCCAACCAGGACATCATCGAGGGTGAGCTCAGGTCCGTCAAAGCTCGGTGCAGAATCGTAGGCCAGAATTTCTGGAACAATTACCGTGGCCAGAAACAGCCAGCTGCCGGCACCCGGTCGAATCGTGCAGCAGTTCTTGCCGAAAAAGCCGAGTCCGGCGCGCGCGGCCCAATCGCGTTCCAGCACTGGACCGGTGTCGACCAGACACTTGCCGCGGCTGGTGCGTCCACTGTGGCGCGCCACGAAGGCGTCGATCTCGAAAAGCAGGGGCTTGATGATCTCATGATAGTCGTCGCCCCAGGCATAAGACGCCACGATGCCGCGGCTTGGATCGTGGCGGATGTGGTCCGGCAATGCAAACTGCCGGTAGTTCGTAGCCAACACGATGATCGAACGCAGAGTCTCTCCTTCGGCCAACAATGCCGGATATCGGCGTCGATCAAGGTTACGTTCGAGATAGTGCATCTCGTCTGCGCGCCCGATCTGAATCCAGGCATCATAGAAATCGGCATGTGGCGCGGCTGCCACCGGCGTCACGAGCGCCCAATCGAAACCGAGACGTTGGGCTTCTTGTTTAATGGCCACAGACAATTCGAACGGCTGCATGGAGAGTCGAGTGTGGTCGGGAAGGAAGTCGGATACGGCTAGTTCATTTCAACGTGAATACCACAACCGAAATCCTGCAGTGCTACCTCTGGTAGGAACTGGCCAAGGATTTCTGTCGGGATTCACTAGGCCTATTGTAGTGCGCGAGACCGTTTTTAGCCAACCTCTCGCAGATGGGATGCTCTCTGATCATCAGTTTTGAAGCAAGCGTTCCGCCGTCAGGAACGCTTGCCTCAACGTGGGACATCCCCGCGCCGGCGGGCGGCGTATCGACTCGCCCGATGGACACATTGTTCAAATATTGGACAATGTCCCTGCTTCACTTTCTATGCTTGTCACCAAACACAAAAGAGAGCCGGCAACTGACTGTGTTGCCGGCTCTCTTCCAGTACATCGTGGCGTAGATAACACGGCGGTAAATTGGGTCAAGTCCCCTCGGGTAGGAGCGACAAGAACGTTCAAGAAGGTGGACATGGATTCTCCTCTTCAAGATTGTGCATGCGAGATGCAGATCAAAATGAGCTACATCGCACCGTGCCACAATTACGGGTCACATGTAGAAACGGCTCAATGGTGCATTCGTTTTTCCGAAATCGCCTAGCTCTTGGCAGGATCGTCGATAGCAGCAAGGAGCATGACGATCAGAAGGGGATTTCGCTCGACCGGCAATTGGGTGACAGCGCCCGCCTGTAACTGTGCCTGCCCTGATGCGCTCTCGTCGCCGTTCAGGTGTAGCCAGACTGCCTGGCCGCGTAGACCGGCCATCAAGGCGTCGAGCATCTGTGTATGGCCGGGCCACGACGCCAATATCTTGAGCAGGTGATGAATGACTGCCTCGATCGGCAGTGACGGCGGCTGTGCTTCCGCCAGCTCGAGCATGTTCAGCATGACGGGGTTGCGGCGTAGCCAACCCTCCATGGCAGGATGTGCCATGAGCGCTTCTGCGCTGTCCAGCAGATCCTGCATGGAAGTCTCTTGCCACGCGTCCAGTTGGCCACCGTCGAGGATACCACGGATCTCCGGATCGATGTCGGGAGGTGCAAATTGCCAGATCAGGTCGTTGTAGAGTTTTAGCTCGTGTGGAAACGATGCCACGGCCGTGCCATTCCAGTGGGCTGTCTGTGCCTGATAGAGCAGCCAACGTCCGTAGTCGAATGGCGCCTCCAACATGGCCGACGGCACGGCCTCGCCCGTATTCACCGGCACGAGTTCGCCCAGTCGATGTGGTGGTGGCGCCTGGTGGGCGGCTGCTGTATCGCTGGCAAATAGGTGTAGGATGCCCGCACGCAGGTTCACGACCGCCCCAATGATGGAGCCGAGGCGCTTGCGCCCTTCCGGCATGTTGATGAGCCAGACGGTCTGATTGCCGCCGGCCTCGGTGGGCGAGAGCAACGCTCTCCAGCCGTCCGATCGTGGCGGACGGTAGATCGCGCCGCCGAACTGAAGTTTGCGTAGAGAACGTTCGGCCAACTCTGCAAGAGCCGGCGGCAGAGCCAAATGGAGTATATGTAGAGCGCGGGCGGCCGCGACTGCGGCGTCGGTGGCGCCGAGTTCCTCCAGATAGCCAATAGCCCGGCGTGCAACAGCCTCACGGTCATCTTGTGCAATCAGCCGCAACAGCTCGACCCGGTCGTGAGGTTCCAGGCGCTGGAGCATCTCCATGACCATGAACGCTACCGACGCCTCTGTCTGTCTCATCTGCAGGACATATTCGAGCAAGATGTGGCGGTTCTCGGCGCCCTCCTCAACTGCTTCGCGCAAACTTTGAAAGGCCACCTCATTTGATGCTTCCAAGTCGCTGATGAGCGCCTGGGGCATCGACTCGCCGAGAAAGCGTTCGAGTAGCAGAGATGCGGTAATCCGCACTTGGGGAGCGTTCTGCCGGTTCGCGACCACGTTGCGAAGAGCCGGTGCCACGCTATCCGACGGCAACAGCGCTGCCAAGTGACCCGATCCGCCGCGCAGTTGGCTCTTCGGCGTACCCAACCGCTTAAGTAGCTCGGTAAGCACGAGATCGTGGGGGTATTCCCGCGTAATCTTTCGCGCCGCAGCGGTCAGCTCGGCTTCAGTCCGCGTCTCGCCCATGGCATCGATATCTTGCGCCAGCTGTCGCCGCTGTTGGAACGTTGAGATGATCTTGTTTGACATGGCAAAGATTATAGCATAACGGACTGAGCTGCCTCGATCGGGTTCTTACATATGGGTGCGTCCCAGATTTGATACCGCTGGCTAATTGTTGGGACAGAATCAGGCGTCGGGATTCTGAGTGTCAAGCGAGAGCCAGTCTAGCAAAGGTCGAAGTACGAGCCGATGCTCTAGTTCGTCCAGATAGCCAGTCAACAATTCGGCAGAGAGATTGAGTGCAGCAGCCGAAAAGATGTTCTGCAGGTGGGTTTTAGGAAGGCCGACATAGCGAGAACGGCGTAACGGTGTCGTGCGTACAGCAAGTGAAATGGTCCCCTCAATGCCAGATCTGGCGGCATACCTACTCTGGAATTCAGAGCCTTTTTACTCCTGACGCCTTCGCTGAAGGGCTTCGTGCCGGCGTCTAGGACGCACAGCCATATTGCGGGGACCAGAGGCGGAGCGAGTACACTGTTGGCGAACTGGACAGGACGCGCAAGCAGCAGGTGAAAATCGAATGTTGATGATGGGGTTGCCGAGACGGTCATGGGTCTGAGACCATTTCTGACTTTGCTTTCCTTGGGGGCAGGTAATGCGACGGGCATCCCGATCGATGACAAAGGCCAACACGTCAAACCCGTCCAGGGCCAATGCCTGCCATGAATGATCTGGTTCAACCGGTCCGACTATATCGACTTTGTACTCCGTTTCGCTCGTAACCAACAGCTCGCTGTCAACGTAGCCTGCATCCAGAAGATGTTCGGCCGGCAATAATTCCTTGGCCGCCAACTCGCCATGCAATCTTGCTGGGATGTCAAAATCTGGTGTCGTAGCCGGTGTTGTGATGACGTGGGTTACCAAATGGGGTTTGTCGCCATCGCAACTTTCGGTGAGGTGCGCCTTGTACCCCAGCCAGGTTGTGGTCCGTTTGCCGGCATACTTTGCATCCGGATCATAGGGAGAATGCTGGAATCTCTTGCGGTTGAAGGCTCATTCGTTTTCTCCTGCTCCCTCTCTTGCCTCTTCTCCTTTCTCCTATTATTACTGCCTCCCCTCGTTTCCTCAGACTCGCATCTTTCGTTGCCGCACATCCTCTATCATGCAGAACATAATTAGCCAGCGGTATCAGATTGAGGGCAGGATTGTAGGGGGTGTAGTAGGATGGGAGCGACAAGGAGGAAAGGAAACTGAGTCGCGCCCATGCGATCTCGGTTCTCCCCAATAGAAAAAGAGTTTCGTTGGCGATGACCTACTCTCGCATGCAGTTGCCCGCACACTACCATCGGCGCTGACAGGCTTAACTTCCGGGTTCGAGATGGAGCCGGGTGTACCCCCGTCGCCTATATCACCAACAAAACTCTTTATTTCATATTCAGGTACGTTCTGATACACTAAAAACTAGAAAGGATTAGGACAATCAGGACAATGTTGTGATTGAATATGATAGATTAAGCCCTCGTGCATTAGTACGGCTTCGCTAAAGACATCTCTGCCCGTACACGTGCCGCCTATCAAGCTGATAGTCTCTCAGCGCACTTACCAGGTTAACCCTGTGAGGGAACTTATCTCAAAGCTGGCTTCCCACTTAGATGCTTTCAGCGGTTATCCATTCCAGACTTAGCTACCCAGCGATGCCGTTGGCACG
>CAVQSG010000033.1:47500-106336 GCA_963715415.1 uncultured Chloroflexia bacterium
CCGCTGTTTTCCAACCAGTTCTTGCCTCGACAATGATTTCTCAACGTGCTCGCCCATCGTCCTGCAACTTTGGGCACGAAGAGGAACTATACGGTGACTTTCCGTAAAGATCAAATCCCCATAGGGCTGAAAATCAGACATAGGACGATCGGAGTTTACTCCAATATGATTAACGCAGCATTCTGCTCCACTCGTTCTCCAGGAGATACCTCGATCTTGTTGACCGTCCCGATGCGTGGTGCACGAATTTCATTCTCCATCTTCATGGCCTCCAACACCAGAAGCGGCTGTGACTCCTCAACATGATCACCAGCGCCGACCAATATATTCACCACCAGCCCTGGGATAGGGGCACGAACGGCCAATTCACCGTCGGGCAATGACTGTGCTTTTCGACCAGCATTCAACTTGCGCGTTCGTTCGTCCTCGACCTGGACGTTGAACTGCTCACCACGAAGTGTAACCGAATAGTTGAAGCGCTCAGCCTCGATCATGATTTCATAGCTGTGGCCACCATAGATAAGGCTATACAGTTCCGGTTCACCGATCTGTTGCAGATCTACCGCAATCGGTTCACCGTCAATCAAGATCTGCTCATCCAATATTTCGATTTCGTATTCACACTCATCAATACGCACAAAATATCTCACCAGCGGCCTCCCACAGCTTGCACACGGCCCGCCTGTTTCCAAGGGTTACCATCAATTCGATTCTGATCTTGGCGGCCGATATGTACGGCGTTGCGGCCTTCTTCATGCGCAATCAGAGCAGCGACTACAGCTGCGATTCGCTCGTGTTCTTCCGGAGGCGCCGGCTTCTGGTTTACAGTGCGACGAGATAAGAAGCTCGTGTCAAATGTGCCCCAGATGAATTCGGTACTATCCATGATCTCCTGATGAAAAGGTACGGAAGTCTTCACGCCACCGATACGATACTCGTTCAGTGATCGACGCATACGCAAAATTGCCTCGGCTCGGTTGTCACCCATGACGACGAGCTTTGCAATCATCGGATCGTAGAACAGGCTGATTTCTGCCCCTCGATAGAGTGAGCTTTCAACACGCACACCGGGTCCGGTTGGCTCCTTAAGTGACGTGACAATCCCCCCATTGGGCAGAAAATTATTGAACGGATCCTCGGCAGTGATCCGGCATTCAATTGCCCAACCCTTCGCCTTGATATCATCCTGGGTGTATCGCATGCGGCGACCGCTGGCGATTGCGATTTGTTCCTTGACAATATCGACACCGGTCACCATCTCCGTTACAGGATGTTCAACCTGCAGGCGCGTGTTCATCTCCAGGAAATAGTATCCGTTTGTTTTCGGATCGAACAAGAACTCGATTGTCCCGGCATTCACGTAGTTCACGGCTTCAGCGGCTGCAATCGCGACACGGCCCATTTCCTGACGGAGCGCCTCGTTGATTGCGACGCTGGGTGCCTCCTCGATCAGCTTTTGGTGACGTCGCTGAATACTACACTCGCGCTCTCCTAGATGAATTGTATTGCCATGGCTGTCGGCGAGAATCTGGAATTCGATATGTCGCGAATTCTCGATTAATTTCTCCAAATAGACCTCATCGTTGCCAAAGGCACCGGCCGCCTCGCGCCGCGCCACGGCCAAGGCGTTCTCAAGATCTTCCGGCTCATAGACGGCCCTCATGCCTTTGCCGCCCCCTCCAGCGCTTGCTTTCACCATCAACGGGAACCCGATATCCTTGGCGATTGCCTTCAGGTCGTCGTCGTGGAGACCACGAGGTGAGCCAGGAACCAACGGAACATTGCGGCGCTGTACAGTTTCACGCGCCGTAATTTTGTCGCCCATCTTGTCGATTGCGTCTGGGCTTGGGCCAATAAAGGTGATCTCAGCATCACCACAGGCAGCTGCAAACTCAGCATTTTCTGCTAGAAATCCGTACCCTGGATGGATAGCGTCCACACCTGCTCTGCGTGCGACATCAATGATCCGATCTATACGGAGATAGCTATCGATACTTGGCGGTGGACCAATATGATACGCCTCATCCGCGTATCGTACATGAAGTGCGCTTCGATCAGCATCGGAAAAAACGGCTACCGTCGAGATGCCGCGCTCTTCACAGGCACGCAAGACTCGAACAGCTATCTCTCCTCGATTGGCAACAAGTACTTTTCGAAACATGGCAACGTCCTGTACTCTGGCTGGCTTACGGTCGGCGAAATTCGTCGTGGGCGATGATTCTTACCCATCTATATGTACAAAGGTCAGATCGCCATGCGGCGTTCTCAGCCCTACGCGCGAAACATTGCGCGGATTGTATCTGCTCTGAATCAGCCCGCCAATGGCTTGGATCGCCACCTACAGATTCGAGCGATGAATTCGCGCATCTAACAGTACCTTATCGTATGAAAATGGCGTCGGCAGCAATTCCTCGCTTTCATGCCATACACCGAAATTGGGATCTCCAGGTGTAAGGATCAACCTCTTAAAACTCCAGATCGTAACTCCGATCGTCTCACCAACTGGTACGGCAAATGCATCATGAACGATTCCCTGCAACCGGCAAAGCCCAGTTAAGTATCGGGTTTCCCACAGTCCGTACGGCAGCCGTCCGTCATCCTGCGGTGCACATGTAGCACGCAGGCTCACACCGTTGCAGTCTACGGTAACGGTCGCTGTTTCGATATCATCTTCGTTGGTGATATCAGCTACATTAATCTGACCGGAAAACGCGTAGCCTGCACGCCCTGTGCGTACCAGTGCCGTCGGTAGCTCTTCTCTTTGGACGGCATACCAGCCGGCTGACACAGTATCCGGGAGCAGAATGCCACAATCAAGAATGACATCCAGTGGCTCGCCTTGGCGAAGCAGTGGATATCCCATCATGGCAAATTGCTCGGCGGACAATTCGAACTCAATTGCGGGCAATGACATTGCTGAGTCCCTTCAGCAGCTGTTGGCAGGGGGCATTTCAAAGGATAGTATCCCGAATTGTGTGTAAATTCGCAATCTACCAGAGAGTAAGCCACTTTTACACGATTCGTGATATACCATCTTTCAAAGTGGGATGTTGCCATGCTTCTTTGGCGGAAGACTCTCCCGTTTGTTCTGTAACATCTCCAATGCATTGATCGATCGAGGTCGCGTTTCATGCGGTTCGATGACATCATCGATGAAGCCTGCACCGGCTGCAATATACGGATTTGCGAACCGTTCACGGTAATCCGCCACCAGTTCAGCTCTACGCAAGTCGGGGTCTTCCACATCAGCCAGCTCACGGCGAAATATTACATTGACAGCGCCCTCCGGCCCCATGACCGCTATTTCCACGCTCGGCCACGCAAGCACGAGGTCAGCGCCAATATGGCGCGGATTCATAACGCAATAAGCACCACCATAGGCCTTACGTACGATCACAGTCAATTTTGGCACGGTAGCTTCAGAAAATGCGTAGAGCAACTTCGCTCCGTGACGAATAATACCCCCATGCTCCTGGGTAACACCGGGCATAAATCCGGGCACATCCTCCAGAACAATTAGCGGTATATTGAACGCATCGCAGAAGCGCACGAATCGAGCGCCCTTCTGACTGGCCTCAACATCCAGCACGCCGGCAAGTACTGTGGGTTGCTGTGCAACGATGCCCACGGAGCGTCCACCGAGGTGCGAAAATCCCACGAGTATGTTCTGTGCCCAGTGCTCGTGGACTTCGAGAAACTGGCCGTTATCGACAATCAATTCTATGATTTCCTTCATATCATAGGGTCTATTTGGATTGTCTGGCACGATTGAATCCAGCTCATTCGCTTGTCGCAGCGGATCATCGGGCTGTGGAGCAGGCGGCGCATCCTCCATGTTGTTGGACGGCATGTGGTTGACGAGGCGCTGGACCACAAAGAGCGCGTCCTCTTCATTTTCGGCGGCAAAATGGGCCACACCGGACTTACTGGCATGGACAAACGCGCCGCCCAACTCCTCAAATGATACATCCTCATGGGTGACCGTCTTGATCACGTCCGGACCGGTCACAAACATATGGCTTGTATCCTTGACCATCACCACAAAATCAGTAATTGCAGGGCTATATACAGCGCCGCCGGCACACGGGCCCATGATTACGCTAATCTGCGGTACCACACCAGAGGCAATGACATTACGGTAGAAGATCTCGGCGTAGCCGGCCAGGCTAAACACACCCTCCTGAATACGCGCACCCCCGGAGTCATTTAAACCGATCATCGGTGCGCCGTTTTTCATCGCTGCATCCATTACTTTACAGATCTTCATGGCATGTGCATTGCTCACGCTACCACCAAAAACGGAAAAGTCTTGGGAATAGACATAGACAAGCCTACCATCAATTGTCCCATAACCAGTTACGACACCGTCGCCGGGAATCTTGCGTTCGGCCAGACCAAAATCTGTTGAATCATGGGTGACAAATACATCAAGTTCCCGGAAGCTATTCTTGTCCAACAACAATTCCAAACGCTCACGTGCAGTCATCCTGCCACGTGCGTGCTGGCGCGCGATCCGTTCCTCACCGCCCCCCAGTTTGACAGCAGCTTTGCGTGCATTCAGATCCGCAATGCGTGGGTCCGTCGATTGCTCACTCAAGGGATTTTCGTCCTTCTTGCGTAGAGAGTGAATAGTGAATCCTAACGCTGCGCTCACAACGTCCTGGATTCTTCGTTCAATATTTTCCCAAAGTTCTGTCTGGTCCTAGACATCTTCATACTTCAGTTCGGCGTGAATGCCACGACATAAATCCGGCGATGCTGCCTCTGGTAGGAACTGTACGAGGATTCCTGCCGTGATCCACTAGCCTCCCCGAGTCAGGACCAATGTTGCAGTTAGTGCACCGACCAAAGTACAGATAGCGAAAAAAAAGACGGCAACTACAACCAAACCGCAACTCAGCACAATGTTGCCGATCGCTGAGCGCGGACTCCGTCAGAGCCGACAACCCGGCTCCGGTCAGGCCCAAGACAAGACAAAGGCTGAGCGTTGCAATTGCGGCGCTGATCTGTACACTCAAATCCAGCGCAATGTACGCTACATATAGCCCCAAAACACCCCCAGCAATGCCACCTGCTGCGCTGAGAAGTATGATCGGCAGCGATGGACCGAGTATTTCATCGCCGTCCACACGGTGGTCAAATTGGGTCAGATCGTGTCGGTTGAACAGTGAACTTTGTCCGCTGAATTGAGGGGAAAATAGGTCTAGTGTTGGTCCAATAAGTGCGCATTATTCTACACGATAGAGAGTGGGGACGCAAGGAAGATCGGTCCACGCCCTGCGGAAATAAAAAAGCAGAGGAAGCGATTCGCTTCCTCTGTCAAACTAAAACAAGCAGTCTACTTGTCAATCCAGTTTACATCATACCGCCCATACCGCCCATGTCTCCGCCGCCCGGCATCGGAGCCTCAGGCTCCGGGATATCGGTCACCAGTGCCGACGTGGTCAGAATCATGGCTGCGATCGAACAAGCGTTCTCGACCGCGCTTCGTGTAACCTTGGCCGGGTCGATGATTCCGGCTTCCAACATGTCTACATAGTCATTGGCAATGACGTCATAACCTGTCGTGGTCTTGCCATCGCCATGCAGACGGCGCACCTTCTCAATCACCACGGCACCTTCTAAACCAGCGTTGGCTGCAATCATACGCATAGGTTCCTCCAAACGCGACGCAGAATGTTCAAGCCGGTGGCAGCGTCGCCCTGAAGGCTAACGCCATCCAAGGCAGGAATTGCATTGATCAGCGCAACACCACCGCCAGGAACGATACCTTCTTCAACGGCTGCACGCGTGGCGCTCAGTGCATCTTCTACGCGATGCTTCTTCTCTTTCAGCTCAGTCTCTGTCGCAGCACCAACACGGATGATAGCGACGCCGCCCGCCAATTTGGCCAGACGCTCCTGCAGCTTCTCACGGTCGTAGTCACTGGTACTGCCCTCGATCTCAGCGCGGATCTGATTGATGCGGCCCTTGATCTCGTCACAGGATCCGGCGCCACCGACGAAGGTGGTGTTGTCCTTGCTGCTGACGATCTTGTCGGCCTGTCCCAGGTCCTCAAGCATGACGCTGTCCAGCTTGCGCCCTTCCTCAGTGATGACCTGACCACCGGTCAGAGTGGCAATGTCGCGCAACATGGCCTTGCGGCGATCGCCAAAACCAGGAGCCTTGACAGCCAAGACATTCACCATGCCCCGCAATTTGTTGAGGACCAGCGTCGCCAGCGCTTCGCCGTCGACATCCTCAGCAATGATCACCAGCTCGCGCTTGCCGATCTGAACCAGCTTCTCAAGCGCAGGAACAATGTCTTGTGCACTGCTGATCTTCTTGTCCGTAATCAGTACATAGGGGCTCTCGATAATCGCCTCCATGCGCTCTGAGTTCGTGACGAAAATAGGGGCTCAGATAACCGCGATCGATCTGCATACCTTCGACATATTCGGTCTCAAACTCAAGACCTTTGCTCTCTTCCACCGTGATGACGCCGTCTTTACCGACTTTGTCCATCACCTCAGCGATCAACTCACCGATCGCGGTCTCAGCAGCCGAAATGCTGGCGACCTGCGCAATACCCTCTTTTCCGGAAACGGGCGTCGCCATTTCGCGGATCGCAGCTACGATGGCGTCGCGAGCAGCCTCAACCCCACGCTTCAAGAGCATCGGATTGGCGCCTGCAGTCACGTTTTTCAGACCTTCAGTCACAATGGCCTGCGCCAAGACAGTTGCGGTGGTGGTACCGTCACCGGCAACGTCGTTGGTCTTGGTGGCCGCTTCCTTCAAAAGCTGCGCACCCATATTTTCGAAGGGATCCTCAAGCTCGATCTCCTTGGCAACGGTGACGCCATCATGGGTTACGGTCGGACTACCCCACTTCTTGTCGAGAGCGACATTGCGGCCCTTCGGGCCAAGGGTGGTTTTCACTGCGTTGGCCAGTGCATCGACACCGGACTTCAGGCTCTTGCGTGCCTGCTCTTCAAAGACAATCTGCTTTGCCATTTTTATTTCTCTCCTAGAAACAGAACCCAGCTAAACGCGCAAACGGATAGCGGAATTTGTCGTCTTCTTACTTCTCGACGATTGCGAGAATGTCGCTTTCCTTGAGAATCAGATATTCGGTGCCGTCCAACTTAATGTTGGTGCCGGCATACTTCGCATACAGAACAATGTCACCAACGGTGACGTCAAGCTCAATTCGTTCACCGCTATCCTTACGACCGCCCGGACCTGCGGCAAGCACCTTACCCTGCTGAGGCTTCTCTTTGGCAGTCTCAGGCAGGAAGATACCGGACGCGGTGTGCTTCCTCCTGCTCGACCGGCTCTACGACGAGACGGTCGCCAAGTGGCTTCAGATTCATGGTTTGTCCTCCTTGAGGCAAGCTAGTTAGAATCATGTCGATGTGGCAATACTGCATCAATACATCTATACAGAACGATTAGCACTCTATGCCCACGAGTGCTAACGAAGACATAATAGCGGAGGTTTGTTTGATAGGCAAGTTTTCGACCCACCGATATCAAGCCGAATTCCACCGAATTGCGCAAGCGGACCGCTAACGTTCTGTTAGAAATTCGTTAACGCCCGGTCCGCGATTCTATCTCCGGCTGGCCATCGATATATTGAATCATTTCTTTCTCTTCCTCCACATAGTCGACGAGATCAAAGGCGCTGTATAGGTCCCGGCTATTCATAAAATACGCCTTTGCCTGATCCAAACTACCTTGCTCCAGCGCGACATGCCCAAGATTATGTAACGTTGCCGCCATATCAGTCCATTTGCCTTGTTGTTCCGACAAAAATAGATCCAGCTCATACCATTGAAGCGCCTCACCGTATTCGCCATTTGCGTAACAAGCCGATCCGAGATTATTGTAACAGGTGCTGATACCTGTGACATCGGCCATTCTTGCGAACACTTTTAGCGCCTGCTCATAGGCAAGCTTGGCATCATCCAGACGGTTGATCCCCTCCAGCGCCAGCCCCATATTATTGAATGCACTGGCTGTATTGTGCTGATCGTTGCGACGGACGCGATGCGCAAGGCCTTGCGATGCTCGCGCAATGCACGCTCAAAATTCTCGATGCTGTAGTATGCGCTGCCTAGATTCATATATGCCGTGGTCAATGCATTCAGGTCGTTGGTCTGTACGACACAATCGAGCGCAGCATGAAAATGATTCAACGCCTGCCGAGGTTGATCCAGAATACGCAGAGATGTGCCGAGATCAGTATGGACATAGGCGAGTTCTGGCATCATATCCTGACGCTCGAATACATGACGAGCACGCTCCAGCCAGCGAATCGCTTCCTCAACCTGCCCTGTGAAGAAGAGCTGTCGGCCGATATTTGTCTGCAACCAGCCGTAATCGCTGAGATCTCTCAGTGCTAGTGCTGCAACCGCACCGGCAGCCAACCACCGCAAGATGCCCAAAGGGTGGCGCCAGAAACCGTAATAGGCAAGCGCCAATGCGTAGTGACATGCCAGACGCAGATCTTCTGTATATTCGAGCGCTGCATTCGGCAACGGAAACGATGACAGATCGACAGTCTCGTCATCAATAATCTCAAGCGGCTCCATTCCCCAAAGACGCTGTACGCGTGCGATACACCAGTCAGCCGCCTGGTAGATGTTGCCCCATTCGGTATCTACTTCGGACCAGCGTTCGAGGGGCAATCGCTGGTAACGCTGCACAAAGGCCAGATAATAATGAGCGTGGGTTCGATCCCATTCTTCGCCAAGCATCACGACATTCTGCTCGAGATACCGTCTCACAACTGGGTGCAACACAACTCGATGTTTGTAGCGATCAAACTCCAACAGTGCCCGATCAGCCAGTCCGACGATCACCTGACCGTGTTCGGATGCTTGGCCCAGGCCACCCCAGAAAAGATCGCGTATGGCGGGCAGCGACGCGCCGCCGGCTGCACTGACCAGTCGGTTGAGCAATGGACCGACCTCGGGTTGATTCATCGCATAGCTTTCAACCGCAAACGCGACGACGTCCTGGATACGAACCGCTCCATCGCTCTGTCGTGCTTGCTGGAGTAGCATGGAAAGTTCTCGCCAATCGTAATCCAGCAATAGGCCCAGTATCAGACGCATCAACAAGGGGCGTCCGTGGGTCAAGCGATAGAGAAGTTCAATTTGGTCCGGAGTTAGCGCTGCGAGCCGTTCCGGTTTTCTACGTTCAACAAAGATCCCGATGTCTTTGGGGTCGAGACCATCAAGATGCAGATGCTGATGTTGTACAAGCTCGGCGATACCGGCGCTGAAATTGCGGTCGATGAGCAAGATGCGTGACTGTCCGCCGGCCTCATGAAGATGCCCAATGATGTCTACGAGTGTTTTGAGCTCACGCTCGGTTGCACCGGCCAGTTTGTCAAGTATCAACAAACGCTTCCTGCGATACAGCTGTTCGAGAATGCTGATGCCCCACCGCTCCTCGCTGACACGAGTCAGACGCGTACCAAACACGGTATCGAATGTACGTACGATATCGTAGAGACGAAACTGATTCGTGCCCGCCGCTGAGACACGGATGATGCCGTCGGTAAAGTGATGGAAGTGATTCCAGGCAACCGCAGTCGCAATGGTACTCTTACCGTTCCCTTGTTCCCCGCTTATGGCAATGGCCGGCAAATCATCGCTGCCGGTTAACCACTCATGTAACTGCAAGAGCTCGTTCCGACAGCCGCTGAATCCCTCTAATCGATATACATCTATATTATTGGGAGTCGCGCCAGAATCTGAATGTGGTCTCATACCGATCGATGTCTAGTTCAATTGGGCGTGAATACCACGACAGCAATAATCAGCCGTTTCCGTCGGTTACAACAACTATCTATCTGTCTGATTATTCCTGCCGGGATTCGCGAGTCGCTCATAGTATTACAACGAGACTTTGAAATCCTCTCTCTGGTACAGCCGATATGGTGGGTCCGAAATGAGCAGCAATCGCATGGCTGTACCAGAGGTAGCATATCGGACCGTTCGCGAAGTCTCGTTGTAGTGATAGGGTCGCTATCAAATGACCAGGCAAGGATATTCACTCGCTTGGGCGATCTCGTAGGTCAAGGCTTCTGAAAATGCCATACCGCCCGATACCCGCCCATATACCTTTTCATCCGCAGTCGGATCGATCAAGATTAGGTCCGGCCGGATTCTGCGTGCCAGAGAATTCACGTTGATGTGCGTAACGTGTTCAATATAGTTCACCCGCTCAATGGTTCCGGTTACGACGGCGCGCGGCGTTGCACTTTGGGCACTCACGTAAAGCTCGATATCCGGATTCTTACGTAGCTGCTCCACAGCATCAATTGCCGCCTGATCAGCTCCGATCAACCATACACGCATAAGGTGCTCCCCTCCTCAAACGCGACAGCAACCAATCTGCTGCCCGCCTCTATCACACAGCCGGGATATGCCTTCTCAACCAAAATGCCGAACTGCACTAGAATGCCTCGCGGAACTCCGTCACCGCCTTCTCGCCGCTGCGCGCCAGTCCGGCGTAGAAGCGCTCCTGATCCTGGACCCGATAGTCGATGCGATCCACATGAAAAGGCGCCATGCGTTCTCCATTTCGCCGGCGTTCGAGCACACCCAGCAGGTAGATCACGGCGTTTTCGACACTGTTGGCGTCGGTCCAATCCGACTTGTAGACGGGCACGCCGGCTTTGTTGAAGATCCAGGTCATGTTGGGCATGGAGCCGTAGGCGCGATGACAGTCGCCCTCCAAATTGTCGACAAGAATCGGGCGCGTTACGCCGTAAACATCGCGTAGTGCATGGGCGTGACGAAATTTCTGCTCCACAGAGGTGTGGTGCGGATAGTGTTCACCCGGATGCGCTTCGTTGGTATAGAGGAAGATCGAGCCGACGTCCTGATCAAGATAGCGATCAGCAATGGCGTTCATGGATGGCGCCGCCATCCCGCAGTATGGTCAGGTGAAGCTGCCGAACTCGACAACGGTCCAGCTCCGCTGGTGGACAACGGCATGGAGTGATGTCTCCGAACCGTCCAACATCCACAGTGGGCAATCGGGACTGCGCTGCCCCAACGGAGGGCTTTGATCGAAACGCATCCACGGTTCGAAGTATGCGGGAACAAAGCTCGGGTAGTTGTAGGGAATGGTCATATTGGTCTCCAGAATCGATACGGTAGACGCAAGTCTACGCTCATGTACGACGGCTGTCAATGGCGCGAGACCGAGGGAGTTGGCAATAAGTCATGAGAGGTGGAAGTGGCAGAAGAGCCAGTATCGGGGGTTGAATGGATTATTGGGAGAAGGTGGGAGGGAAAGGTAGAGAATTTGCGCAATAAGTCGGAGGCTGCGAATGGCTGCTCGAATAGGAAAGAGCTTGAGAGTGCGAAATGGCGGTCAGAAGCGGGTGGAAATCGGGATAGCAAAGGGCAAGAGGCGCGTCGAAGAGGGCACCTGGTGTTCAGGAGCAAGAGTGAGGCAGAGTCAGGGAGGCAGCTACGGACGTCATTGGCAGTGGCTGCCGTGGTCAGGCGCCGGTGGCAGCGGTGGCCTGGCGAACGAAGCGAGCAAGATTGAGGGCATTGGTGAGAATATCGCCCAAGTAGTTGGCTTTGGCACTGTTGTGGAGACCGAACCAGGGGGAACGCTTGAGGTGACGGCGGCTCTGGTTGGCGTTACGGCTCTCGGCGTAGCTCTGTCGGCCGAGGCGTAAGGACCAGGAAGGGGAATCGAGCTTGAAGTCACGGGCAAGACGGAGGCTGCCGTCAGGCAGTGAGAGACCGGTGCGCCGGGAATAGCCCAGAGGTCGTTGTGGGTCTCGGTAAGGACAGGAAAGGGAGGTGTCGGGGGCGTCGGGCGAGGAGCGGATGTATTCTCCAGCACCTCTTTGGGAACATACGGTTTGACAGCCTCTCGTAGTGCGCCGAACTCGATGCCATCTTCTGTCCGAGGAATCAACTTCAACAGGGCTTCCCGGTAGACGTCATGGGTCGCCTTGGTGACGCGTGTTCCCTGTTTTGCGGGATCGGGGTGTAGAGCTTGAAACATCTCAGAATCGCTCATGTGAACTCCTCCGTCCACTGTAGGACGAGAAGCTTTCTCGTCCTACAGTGGACGGCTGCTTTTTATATAAATATCAGTCATATGTCAAGAAGCCCTGGGATGGCGCATCACGGCTAGCCGGTCGATCGGGGCAAAGTGCTACGGGCTATGCGAATACCCTCAAGCATGGCTTGGTGAAGGGCGGGCTGACCGTTGCTGGCCACAAAATTCCTTTGGCGCGATGTCCAAGGGAGGCCGTCATAATCTGTCACTTGGCCGCCCGCCTCGTGGACCAACAGCGCACCCGGTCCAATATCCCATGGATTCAAGTCTTACTCCCAATGCACCGCAAACACGCCCGCAGCAACCATGGCCAGATCGATAGCACACGATCCCATACGCCGAACACCGGAACACTTGGGCATGAAGTAATCAAACTCAGCGGTATTGTTGTCCTGTGTTTCCGCACGCTTGTAAGGAAAACCGGTGGATAGGATCGCCCGGCGTAGCGTATCGATCTTGTTGACATGCAGTCGTGATTCGACACCGCCAAACAACCGCAAGTAGGTGCCATCGCCCTTCTGCGCCCAGTAGATGCGACCGGCCGGTAGTTCCAACGTCACCGCCAGCACAACACCCGGCCCTCGGTTCAGCGCAATATTGACGGCGAAGTAAGGTATGTGATTTGCGTAGTTGACCGTCCCATCGATGGGATCCACGATCCAGTAGTCTGCTCTGTCAGGCGTCTCGTTACTCTCTTCACCCCATACCGGAACTCCGGGGGTCAGGTTTTCCAACGCGTCACAGATTAGTGCCTCGCTCGCAAGATCTGCCTCGGTAACGATGTCAATATCATTAGATTTGCCCACTACTCTGCCGTAACCCTCCCGTTGCATTTTCAATACAAGATCGCCGGCGCGGCAGGCAATCTTAATGATTTCCTCAACGGTTGCACGTCCTTCGTTTTCTTTGCCCTGAACTTGCGTTGTCACCGTAGCCAAATGTCACATTTCCTCTCGATAATGCAGGCCTCGCCGATCCTTTTCAGCGAGCATTGCGTTACGGATATGTTCACGGACTAGCAATGGATCGTTGACGTTTCTGAGCACCGATTCCGGCGTCGACGGATCGTTGCTCAGGATAGTGATGTCACCGATATTCAGGGCGCGTTCAGCCGGATTTTGGACCACCTTGGAATCGCGTACACGCACCAACTCGATCTCCTCCAATCGTTTGCCCAACACACCGTGAAAAATTCGGAGTCGCTGGGTGGTCAGTTCGTAACGGGTACCGATCGTAAGATATGGACGTCCCTGCCAAAGGATGGTTTCCTCGACCTCGTCAGGTGCTACTGCTGATGCAGGTCTATTGAAGGTTGCAGCGGAAGGCAGTACCGTATCGCCATCCTCATCAAGCAACTCGGTCAAGGCTGCGAATGCACCGTCTGCCAAGGCATTGACAATGGCTTGTAGCTGCTGCAGCGGCACGGCTGATATCTCTACACCGGAATCTGCCAGCGAATGATAGAATTGTGTCGTCATTGCTTTGCGGAATTGCTCTTGGTTCATGTCTCCTCCTACCCGTACAGGCTGGCGCAAATACTTCAGCATAAAATAGCCCCCTCCCCGGTGGAAGCCGCAGAACAACAGCATCTCTTCGAATGCCCGGAGCTACTGGATTGCTCTATGCGGGTCGTCCGGCGCCGGACTGCCCAAATGACCATCGACACCATTATACTACCTACGTGCCAAGCGTGACGGATCACCGACGATTTTGCCGCGCGAACCCACCCAAGTACATTGTGGCGTAGATACCATGGCGATAAATAGGGCCAATCTACTTGAGTTCATAGGCTGCCGATATATTAACCACCAGGCCAGGTTTCTTGTGTCACGAGTCGGGCTAAGCAGGGTGGGGATGAGCATCGTTCATCCGGCGAAATATTTGGTCTTGACCACCAACTGCGTTATAGTTGATTAGAAACATTTGTTCCGAATTCAACTATTGAATCCCGGCAGAAATCCTTTTACAGTTGATACCAGTAGGTAGTATAGCCGGATTTCTGTCGTCGTATTCACGCCAAGCTGAACTAGTCTTCTGAGAACTCTGCCCAATGGACATTACTTGGTATGGACTGTCGTCCTTTCGGATTCGCGAAGGCGGCACGACCATTGTCTGTGACCCATATGATAAAGTTGTCGGCATGACCATGCCAGCGCGAAGGCTGATATTGTGACAATTAGCCATAACCGTTCCGGTCACAATGCCGTCGATCGCGTGACAGGCGACTTCAAAGTATTGGAAGGTCCTGGAGAATACGAAGTCAAGAATATCTTCATCACGGGCCTCACAACCTACCACCGCCATGCCAACAATGGTTCACCAGAACGAAATATCGCCTTCTTTTTTGAAATCGGTGACTTCACACTCGGCCATCTCGGCGATTTAGGAGAAGTTCCTAGCCAGAGAGAAATCGAGGAGTTAAACATGGGTGAGCTTGATGTGCTCATGATACCGGTCGGTGGTGGCGATACACTGGACCCAACCCGGGCCGTTGAGGTCATTGGGATGCTGGAGCCGCGTCTGGTGATTCCCATGCACTATCGGCACGAAGGCCTGAACAACTCGATTGGCGATCAGTTGGAGGAAGTAGATAAGTTCCTCAAGGAACTCGGCGCCGTTGTTCCCGAGCCGGTTGCGATTCTCAAGCTAAGCAAGAGTTCATTGCCGGAAGAGACTCAGGTCGTTCTCCTCACTCTTTCGAACTAGGGTCGGCGGCAATTCTTTGCAGGCACTACTGCCGCTTGGTCAGCTGGTAGGGGTTTTGTTTCCGTCGCACTTGCACGGCAAAGGTTTTGCGTAGCCATGCGTTGCGCAATAGGGGACGAAGCAGATCCCAGGCAGAGGTTAACTTCTTCTGCTCCTCCTCCGTACTGTACCGTCCATTCGTTGACTGTGGGCTGAAGCGGTATCGTACATAAGAATCCGTGATCGTCTCCACATATTGTCTGGTTTCCGGCACCGCTTGTGAAAGGCGTCCAGCCTGCTCGTAGGGTGTGAATTGTGCCCCCATATTGATCCCTAGACGCTCTGCCCAGGACTGCACGCGTTCAAAGAGAATCGGCGGTAAATCAGGCGTGAAGCTAGTCGGACCAAAGAAGCGTGTTCGAAACAGCAAGAGTACACTACCGAGCAGCAGCAGCAGTGGCGTCAGAATTGCCCAGACCCATGACGAACGTCCGGCAGTCGCCACGCCGCCGTCAGGCAAGAATTCGTCATCCGGAAAGTCTCCCGGAGACAGATTTGGGTCTTGCTCAGAAAATTGCTCCTCAAACGGGTTTCCCTCGGAAAAGTCCTCCGGTTGACCCGGGACCACGCCCGAATCTTCCAACTCCTCGCCAAGTGGTCGATTGAGTTCGCTCTCTCCCGCCGTCGGCTCGAACTCGATCCAGCCAAATTCAGGGAAGTAGATTTCGACCCAGCTATGGGCGTCGCGGTCTGTAATGATGAAGAAGCCGCTGTCGTCATCATAGGTTCCTTCGGCATACCCAGCCGCAGCACGCGCCGGTATTCCGATGCTGCGCAGCATCGTGATCATGGCCGTCGTATAGTAGTCGCAATAGCCTTCCTGAATGTCGAACAGGAAGTACTCAACCGGATCTACACCCGCCAACGGCGCATCGATGGCGTCGTTGTAGGGAAAGGTGCGCAGATAGCTTTCGATCGCCTTGGCCTTCTCATAAACAGTCTCTTCATCCTGTGTCAAATCCTCGGCAAGTTCAACCACACGTGGAGAAAAGTCCTCTGGAAGTTGCAGGTATTGTTCGGTGATCTGCGCGGGATAGAATGTTTCCGACTCGAGCAACGCGCGCTGTGTGATCGCGGCATAGTTGCTTACCACCGTGTAACTGTCACCGACCTCCAAACGGTGGCGACTGTAGACACTGATAAATTCCTGCGCTACATTGTCATCGATTGATAACGCGTTCTCGCTGGGAATCGGCTGTACGACCCCTGTGACGGCCACATCAGCCTGCCGTATGTCCGGCGCGCCAAACATCACATAGCCCGTTGGACTCATCAACCTGATCGTTTGAGTCAGCACCTGGCGCGACGTCCATCCGGCGACAGGAAAAGCTGTCGCGGCGTCATACGATTCTTGTTCGTCGACGGAATTTTGCCATCCGCGACCGTCCCAAACGTCGTAGGTAACCGCGCGCCAATAGCGACCAACCGGCGCTGTCACTTGGAAGACCGGGCTGTCATTTACACTACGCGCGCCGCCCAACTCCAGCCGGTTGCCAAAGGTTGCCGCGGCTTGACTGGACTGTCGATTGAGACCTTCGTAGAGTCGATTCCAGTCCAGCATTGCCGATTCCCATCGGTCGCTCACAGGTGCCAATGCCTGGCGCACAGGTGAACTACGTCCCAGTCCCGGCGCGATCCAGGCAATCGCCAATACGACTGCACTGTAGAAGAGTGCATTGCGCATGAAATCCAGGGGGATATCCGGGCTAAAATAGACTTGATGTTCGCGCCATCGCAACTGTTGTTCGGCCAGATTCGTGCGCACCAATAGGACTAGCGCGAGCAATGAGAATACAACCAGAAAACCGAGAACATTTTCCGGAGCATAGTAGGTATTGATGACCAGGACAATGCCGGCAGGAATGATCGCCCGCCACGTATACCCATAGCGAAATATCGCCCAGATGCCGAGAAAGGTCAACCACCAGATCAGAAATGCAATCTCGAAGACAAAGACATAGTTGTCTTCATGGGCGGCGTTATTGACAGCTGCCTCGACCCAATTGACCCACTCAATCAACACCGTATAGGCCTTGGCCTGAAAGATCGTGATGCCCTGATCGGGAATGCGCTCGAGTTCGTTGGCACCGACCAGCGACGTCATCATGAAGAGAATCCAGGCCAATCCAGTGAACAGGCTGTGTGACAACGCAAACAACGCGTCGAAGCGGCTGAATGACATCAGAAGACCCAGTACGAGAGCGCCTGCTGTCACCGGCGTGAGCAGGGTCATACTTTCGACATAGCCGGCCGCATCGAGTGATATCGCAACGAGCAAATAGAGCAGCGCCGACAAGATACCGATCACCACGTGCCCATCCTGGAAATAGACGTTGTCACGGTAATGGAAACGCCGGTGTGGCGCCGGTTCAGTAGATTTTCTTAGGGATACACCGGGTGGAGAAGAAGCAACAGATGCCATATTTGATATTCTATGCCGATACTACGCTTTGACGCGTAAACATTCCTACAGTCATTTTCGCCGGGATTTCCGTTGTGCCGGCATTTTGCAGCCCGGGTCCGGTCTCTGTCGGCAAGTTCGACGTATCCGCTGCAGGGCGCACTTACCAGAGAGCGAATTCTGGTCAGGCGAGTAGCCGCCACATCATTCCGCTCAACAGAAGAAGAGCAACCACGACCATCACCGCAATGATCAACACACTGCCCGGATTGATCCCCACGATCTGAAACATGTAGGGCCTTGATGGAGACATTGGTGTTATCAGCCAGCTTCTCTCGGCATCTCCAAAGCCATCCGGCAACACGATCTGGGTCGTTAAGGTACTACTGTCAAGTAAGTTCTGCCATTGACGCGCTGCAGTACGATAGTTTACCGCCTGTACAGTGGACTGTAAAGCCTTCTCTACCGCTGCAACGTCATCCAGATCTCTTATGCCACTCTGTGAGTCGAACCCGACAGCCTGTTGCACAAGCCGATCTGCTTCAGCCTGCCATACCGCTGCCACCGCAGACAAATCGTAGCTCTGGGCAATCTGCACGTCGCGCGCTGAGTAAGCCGGAGCGGTCGACTCGCTGAGGAGCCACCTGTTGTAGAACAGCGCGGCATCAGGGCCCAATCGGGGCTAGGCGGAAGAGTTGCCGCAAGGGCCAGCGCGTCATCGCGGGTGGGCAATACGAACTCAATATGCCAGAACGAGCGTCCATTCGCCGCACTCTCTTCTTCGACGTCAACATTTCCATCTGCGCTGTCTTGCCATGGCCGCATGCGTGTTTGAAATGCAGTCCGCGCCCGTTCGGCGCCATCGGACGCCACAGCAGCGACAAAGATGGCGACTGTGCTTTCCGGCGTAATCGTGACCGTCACTTGCCAGCCGGACACGAGAGGCAGAGACGTTTGTGGAGCGAGCGCAGCGGCCACGATTTCCGGCCCGGCAATTGCAGTTGCGGCTTCTTGATTCCCCCGCTGCAACAGTTGAAGTGCCTGTTGAACAGAGGCGATACGTTTCTCTTCAGCGATCTCAACCGGATCGACCTGGATCGACGGCGTCTGAGCCATCTTTTCCAGTAATTGCATGACCTGTGGCCGATCACCCCGTGCCCTCGCTACCGCCAGCAACTGGTGCAAACCCTCGGCATACCATTGTGCGAGTTCGTTGGTTTGTGGTGAATCCGGATTTAGACCGGCCAGAGCCTCCGTAACCGCCCCTATCATCAACCTGGCATATTGCTCGTCAGTCACACCAGCGCGATCGGTGATACGGCTACGGTAGAGTCGTGCCAGTCCCGCATAGAGCGACGCCAGTTCGGGCGGCGTCGCACTGGTGTCACGGCCGACCTCGATCCCATCGGTATAGGTAGCCAGCGCCTGAGCGTAGAATCTTTGCGCCGCACGGCTAGGCGAACCGCTGTTGGAATCCACAGGATCGTAGACCACTGTGGATTCTGTGTAGAGATCGAGATACAGTTCGCCCACGGCACCGTAGGCAGCCGGTCCGGCGTCGGGTCTTGCCGCAGCCTCGAGGCTTTGCACATTCTGCCATGTGGTCGGATGCACGAAGCGAAAAACGATCGGTGCGGACGGCCAGTCCGCCTCGTACAGCCATTTGACAATCGTCTGTTGTGCGCTGGATGTTGGGGAGTAGTCCCATTCGCGGGGACTAAGTTCGACCCAACTTTCCGAATCGAAGTCGTTGGGCATGCGAATCGATATGCGTAAGCTCAAACGCCCCGGCCAGCCAAACAGATTGCTCGTGTCATAGATGAGTGTCGGCAGCCTCGATCCGTCGAGCGACGCTGAGTAGGAGAGCTTCAACTCGGCTTGTTCATCAGCGCCCAGGGTGACTTGTGTATCGAAGTTGCCGTCGTCAAGTGCTTCCAGCGCCAGCGGTTGGTCTCGGATTGTCAATTGCGGCACTGGGCTTCCGCTGGCGATCGCCTGGTGACCGGATCCGATTCGAAGACGTAGGGTAACCGCTTCTCTGGATGGATTGCGCAGACGATATCGCGCGACCATGGTTGCTGATACCCCATCCTGCCCGCCCTCACCTTGTCCGCTGTCAAGTTGGAGGTCGACCGAGTGGGTTGGCAATTCTACCCCGACTGAATCAAGGGGTGTCACGTACAGAATCGGAAAGTGGCCCTCGGGCACCTGTTGTCGCAACGTCGTCGCATAGCTGTCACCATCGGCCCAGAGAAAAACCGCCATCGCACAGACGATGACGGCACAAGTCCGTAGCGCGTTTTTGACCTGCAAAGTTGCAGGAATGGTGTGCTTTTGGTATCGTGACATACAGTTGCGAAACACGTTCAGACGGTGGAAATTCGACAGTCACGCATCGGACATTCAGCCGTAGCCGGAAAGGCCAATTTGCTCTCTAATGATCAAGCTGTTGATGCAATGGGACATCAGAATGGGTCGCGAACAGGAATTTTCAGAGTTCGTCGTCCGTGAATTCGCCCCAAAACTTATGCAGCTTGGCGTCGAGCCGAGCGAGGTCCTATATACCATGTACGGTGAGGGCCCGCAAATGTTGGCTATCGGCGCGGTCGAAAGCACTGAAAAACTGAGCAATATCATGCAGAGCTCCGGCTGGGATAAGTTACACAAGAAACTCTTGACCTACGTAACGAATTACAGTCAGAAAGTGGTCCGTGATAACGGGCGTAACTTCCAATTGTAGTGAAGTCATGTCCCACGTGGCGCTATCGTGATCTCGGCAAACGTAGACCGGCGTGCATGTCGAGACAGGGCGACCACTTCTATCAGTCGTGTACAAACGTCTTTTGCTCGGCCGAACTTTCTACCCGACCGATCGGCCCGAGGCATCCTGTTCCCTAGCCGGTTCCTTTGGCTCTGCCCTCACAGGGTGTCTCGCCTTCAAGAACATTCTCACTGTACTCTCATCCTTGCCTAATGTCCCGTAGGTTACAATGTTTTGATGTCAATCATGGTATGGTTTCCAGTTGAAATGAAACCACTTCCCCTAGCCCAAGTCTACCTTTTTAGAGATGTTCGGAGAATTCACATGCAAATCCTTCCTGCCGGAAACCGGCATATGCTCTGGGCACGCATCGGCGCACTCACTACGTTGACTGTCGTTGTGTTTGTACTCGCCGCGTGTGCGATCCCCCTGACGCCTGCCGCAGACCGCGGCGGCGCAGCAGAAAGCCCCGCCACTGATTCCGGCTCGTCTGCTGAAGCAGATCAGGCCCAGGCCGAAGACGCCGACTCATCGACAAACAGCGCCCAAGAAGCGTTCGTCGATCCTGATCAGGAAGAGTATAACGGCGTTCCCGTAGGATTCACCGAAGATGGATATCCCTATCGCGGTCACCTCGACGCGCCCGTGGTCATGTACGAATTTAGCGACTACCAGTGTCCCTTCTGTATGCGTTACTTTGTCGAAACCGAGCCGGCGCTCAATGAGGCTTATGTTCGCGACGGGACACTGCGGGTGGTCTTCCGTGACTTTCCCCTGGAACAGCTCCACCCGAATGCGCCCGGTGCGCATGAGGCGACTCTCTGTGTTGCAGAACAAGGAGCAGCTCTCTATTGGGAGATGCACAATCAAGTGTTTAAGACACAGCAAGAGTGGGCACAAGACCCTGAGTCGCTGACTTTTTTCGCTGGACTCGCGGAGGAGATCGGCGTTGATTTGGAGCAATACAGTCGCTGCATGGAAAGTGGAGCAAAGCAGGCCGACGTACAGGCAGGTGTCGAGGAGGCAAGTCAGAAGGGCTTCAACGGTACGCCAAGCTTCCAGTTCGTCAACGCCGACAGTGGCGAATCATATAACTTGATTGGTGCGCAGCCATACGGGAGCTTCGCAGAGTGGATCGAGTCCATTGCTGTCGGAGAGACGCCGCCCTCTGACGGAGCGACGGCCGACAGTGGCGAGAATGCAGAGATTCCCTTCTGGGCTACAAAGGAAGGGCTGGCGCCTGATCCGGAGCGACCAGGCTTCACGTTGGCCGGTGACTTTTACCAAGGCAACCCGGAGGCGTCGGTTGTCATAGTCGAGTACTCCGACTTTCAGTGCCCATACTGCAAGCAACACGCTGAGACGACACAACCAGCGCTAGACGAACAGTTCGTCGACACCGATGAGGTAATGTGGGTCTTCAAGCACTTCCCGCTTTCGATCCATCCTCAAGCGCCGCAGGCAGGCGCTGCCGCAGAATGTTTGGCCGAGCAAAACTTGTTCTGGGAGGCCAAAGGGCTGATCTTCGACAGCGTCAACAAGTGGGGCGTGCGCGATCCGATTCCGGAATTGATCGACGTCGTGGCAAATTCGAACCTGGATGTCGATATGGATGCATTTGAGGCCTGCATCAATGACGAGGCGGCTCTGGCTGCCGTAGACAGTGATTTGGCTGACGGCTCGCCATTTGTGCGCGGCACACCGACCTTTATCGTACTCTACAACGGCGAAGGCCGCATCATTCCAGGAGCGTTGCCCGTCGAACGTTTCACCGAAGTATTGCAGCAGGTGGTCGACGAGAACACTGGTGGCAACTAGGTCTTGTTGGCATTTCAGATCCTACCCTGGGGTGGCTGCCTCACTCCCTCGGCAGAAACCCTTGGACAGTTCCTACCAGAGGTAGAATCGCCGGATTTCTGCCGTAGTATTCACGCCCAACTGAACCAGAGCAACGCAGTGTAACGGCTACATTGCCGGAGGTACAGTCAAACCATGCACAGATCTACGCCGATAGCGGTTCGGTTTTCCATCGCTCTGTTGGTTCTATTCGTGACAGCCTGTAGTTCGCCGGCACCCGCCTCGTCAATCGATGCACCAGCTATGTCGTCGGCCGAGTCATCGTCAACAGCCGAACGCACAATCGACCACGACGTTGAGGTAGATACGCCGGTCACGGAAGATACGAAGTCTGCCGGTTCAGCACCAGATATCTCCAATACGGGGGGCAGCCAGGATCCGATCCTGAATCCCGACCCAGGAAGCAACGGAGGCGCCGCCTGCAGCAGTAGAAGATTTGGCTGACTGGACGCACACGGCATCGAAAGACGGCGATTATTATGTCCTCGGCAACCCTGCCGCACCGCTCAGGTTAATCGACTACTCGGACTTCATGTGAGGTTCCTGTCGCTCGCACGTGCTGCGAGTTGAGCCGGAATTGATCGCCAGCTTTGTGGCTGACGGCGCATTGAGCCTTGCTTTCCACCATGTTCTCGACCACGGGAAGGCATCAAACCTAACGCATCGTGCGGTCGAATGTGCCGGTTCACAGTCGCCGATGGCATTTTGGGATCTACATAACCTGTTCTTTGCACGACAGGGCGAACTCTGGGGTGTCGATGAAGCCAAAGTAATCGAGCTTGCCGGCGAAATCGGTCTCGATCAGAATGCACTGGCTTCTTGTCTGGCTGATCCCGCCGTCAACGACAAGGTTACACGGATGGATCAGACACGGCGCGATGCAGGCATTCGACTGCGGCCAAGTTTCGACCTAAACGGACAAATCATTGAGGGAAACGTTCCGTACATCGCATTTGCCGAGACAATTACGGGATTATCAAACTGAAACGTGTTCCGAAGAGTTCTTCAGCGCAACGACTCCATCGAGCGCGGGAATAGAACGGCAGATTTCTCCACCATCAACTGCGCTGTTTGTGGTATTGTGTTGTCGAGAAATCATCATGTTGCGTCACAGCCGGGTTTCAGATCGAAACCCGGTTCTTCGTAGCTATGCGAGAGAATTGGCAATCCCAACCAAACCTGCTTTCTCCCGGCGTCGATCGGCAGTCCGATTTCATCGATCGCGATGCCAACATTTACTCGGATCCGGCACCTAGATCGACCGGAACATCCCCAGGAAGTCAAACGTTGAACGATGGCGCCCAGGACGAACCCGGGCGGTGTAGGAATCACGCATTGAGACAGACGCTGCTCTTTTCCGGAATATTATTGACACTCCTGGCACAGTTGCTGATCCGTGGCACGTCGACAACCTATGCCGGGCCACTTCAGCAGACAGTGGAGACCGTAGCGCCGGCAGACAGTTTGGCCCGCCCTATGGACGTCGTAGTCCTACTTGACGACTCCGGCAGCATGGCAACATGCTGGCCTTGGCCCAGGATCGCCCCCCATATGCACCGCCGTGCGGCGGCGCCAGCGCCAATCTTCCCAGTGATCCCGACGAACTACGGTATAGCGCGGCGCGGCTATTGCTGCAGTTGGCCGACGCTCAGGATCGCGTCGCTGTCGTTCGCTTTGACAGCGACGCATCCGGCATCGGCAATCTCGGTGTACTCCAACCGGTCGGTTCAGACGAAAATCGCCGGCAACTGATCGACTCGTTGCAGCCGCCGGATGACTACTTTTCACGAGGTTACACGCGCATCGACCTTGGGCTGGACCAGGCGATCGATCTACTGACCCAGAACCGTGAGCCGGGCCGCAGCCAATATGTACTCCTGTTGACGGACGGTGAACCAAGCCAACCGGGCAATACACCGAATCAACGCCAACGTATAACGGAACAACTAAACCAACTGGAAATGGACAACGTTCTGGTAGCCCCGGTGGTGCTCTGCAATCCCACAGCAGGATGTGCGGATGACTTTCTAAGTACACAATTTGAAGACGGTCGGGTCCAGAATGCGGCCACCGCGCCGGAACTCGTTCTGGTCTTTAGCGAACTGTTGGCAGACATGAAGCCGGACCGTTCCATCGACGTGGAACGCAATGACGAAGGCGCATTGCAGCTGAACACACGGACGGGCCATGGTGCGGAACAGCTAACCTACGTGACGCCGCGTGGAGGATTGCTCAGCGTCAAACGGGACGGTGCACCTGTATTGCCGGCGAGACAGTTTGATGATCCAAATGTGGATGTCAACCTGATTACGCTGGAACAACTTGGCCAAGGGATCTGGACAGCCAACACCACGGACCGAAGCGGTTTTACTGTCGTCCAGGCAGCGAGCTATCCCTATCTGCTGAACCCACCGCCAAGCATCGCAGATAGTCCCGGATCAGTCCGCTACTACCCGGCCGGTTCGCTCCCTCTCATCTTGGCGCGGGGTGTCGGTCCCGGCGCGACAGAACCGATCATCTACAATGGGCAGACTGAAATGGCTGCCTTCGGGCGCGATGATTTGCGTGCGCTTGTGCCGGCCGACGCCCCGGACACGGTTCTTCTTCAACTCGGCAACGACAGCCAGCCTCTGAAACTGATTCGTTCCTATCAACTGGAGGCTCGCGCAGATTTGCCCAGATTGGAAATCTTTTCGCCTCGTACAGGAGAAACCGGTCTGGCGGAAGACGGTCGGTTGGTGTTGCAAGCCGGATTTGGAAGCGGAGCCGTCGCCGACTTGGCTGCGACAGTCTATGTAACCGACGAATCCGGGGACGAGCGAGGCCAGGGACGTCTGGTCTATCAAAATGACATGCGATGCGCCGAGCGGGTCTGTATCGACGACACCTTCGCTCCCGAGGATGGTCGCGCCTACCGCGTGACGCTGGTCGCTGAGGGCGATGCCGACGGCGTTCGCTTCGGCGACTGGACGCAGATCGATCTTGAACTGGCGCCTGCAGTCTACCTACGCGGTCTGCCCGCCCAGATCGACCTGGCACAGATGCCGGTCGAAGGTTGGCCGCTCGAGCTCTCCTCGGGCACGCTTGAGGACATAGGCGAATTGACGGCCAAAGTAACGTTGCATCCGGTCGGCGACGACAAGCCGATCTCCTCCGTTACGCTTGACTTCGCCGCAGAGGTACCTGAAGACGGCTCACTGTCAACATTGCTCCGCGTCGACGGTCTGGAGACGCTGCGTCCTGGTGAGTACAGCGGGGAGATCGTGTTGACCGCAACCAGTCCGGCCGGATTGCCCCTGGACGTCGATATCCGCCCAGGAGCTGCCTTACCGGTGACGATGGTCGTACCGCGTCCGCTCGCACGTGTTGACAGCCAGTTGGCTGATTTTGGCGCAGTACAGTTCAATACATCACCCAACTTCCGCCTTCGGCAGGATGTGCTGGCGCCGGTCTCTTTCTCCGGCGAACCGTTTCCCATTACGGCGACGCTGGAGAACAGCAGCTGTGCAGATGTCACAGTTGCTGCGGGCGAGGTGCAACGTCGCGGCAGCCAGTTCTTCCTGCCCTTGATGCTCTCCAGCGTCGTGCCGGTGCAACCGGGCACATGTCGTGGTAAGATTGTGCTCAGCGGCCCGGACGGCGATTACGCTGTGACGCCAGCGGCAATGGAGTGGCAAATACGGGTCGACGCCGTTGAATGGGCCCTGATTGGCGGCGATCTCAACTTCGGCGATCTGCAGGATGCAGGCAGCCGCGGCGAAGGTGTCGTCTTGCTGCGCTTCAACGGCCCGACGCCCTTTGTCGTGCAACAGATTGATGTGTCTGCGGAAGCGACGACGCCTGATGGGATCACGGTTCTGAACGGCGAACAACTGGAGATACCTCCTGTCGAGGTGACCTGGGCGCCAAATGAAGCTGGGATCTATGAAGTACCTGTCACACTGGTTGCACGCAGCGAGATCGCGGGGGATCAGCTCCGCGGTAGTTTCTACGCCGGCCGGCTGGGGCTTGGTGTAGCCGGTCTTGAGGAGACACAGAGTGCCGGTATTAGCTTCCGCAGCCCAAGCATCGTTCAGCGCTATGTGTTGCCTGTGGTCAATCCGATTTACGGTCTGCCCCAGGCACTCTGCACTGTTCCGCTGACACTGTTGCTCCTGTTGGTGATGATCGCCCGCGTGCGCGGACGGAGTCTCGATGAGGGCGAATTGGAGGAAGCAGCAGCGGCAGCGGTTATGCAGACGCAAATGGGCGATCCTGCCCGGACAGAGGCACATTCTGCAGCACAGCCCGCTGCGGGACAAAGTTTTGTGGCAGCCGCTCCGACTTCACCGGACGCCGTGTGGGGACTGTCCGAATGGGGTGCTCCGTGGGGTGGAGAACCCAGCGGCCGCGCCACGACCGGCGCTACAGCGTCTAATGGCGAACCGGAGAGCGATCCGTGGACGACAACCTGGTAAACTGCGGCTGCAAGCGTATTCTTGCCCCGCTCAGTCTTGGAAAATTGCCTGTGAATGGTACGACACCCGAACAATCTGCTTCGATTCGACAAACCGACCATCTATCCGACCATGGTGGTCGGCGTCGGCGGCATGGGCACCAATACCGTGCGCGCGGTCAAACGCCGCTTCCGCAACGTGTGGGGCGGCGACCAGTTGCCGGGCATGATCCAGTTGCTGGCGCTCGACACCGAACCCCTGGTCAACCGTCTGGACCAGGAGCCGCTCTTTGCCGATGAGTTTGCCTATATGGGCAAGTTTGACGCCACGCGCCTGGTTGCCAATCTGGATCAACACCCGGAGATTGCAGCGGTGGTGGAACTATCCGTCGATTCCACTGGGCTATATCCACAACGGCGCCAAGCAGTTACGACCCATCGGCCGGCTTTCGTTCTTCCGCAACTATGTCACCTTCAAACAGCTGCTGGAGACCAAGCTGACCAACCTGGACAAGATTCGTGACATGGAGACGGCCCAGAATCGCGGCTTTCCCGGTCGTCGGCAACTACCAGCTCATCTATGTGGTCAGCAGCCTCTGCGGCGGGACCGGCGCCGGGCATGTTCATGGACACGGTCCACAGCATCCGCGCCCGGGTGCGCAACAATGCGCGCATCGTCGGCATCTTCTTCTTGCCGGACGTGCTGGAGAACGAGATCAGCAGCGATCTCCAGCGCCGGCGCATGCGCGCCAATGCCTATGCAGCACTCAAGGAGCTTAACTACTTCCAGGAGACCCAGCAATTCCGCACCCTCTATCCCAGCGAGCAGCGTGAACTGCCCGATACGCCCTACGCTCCCTTCGACTTCATCTTCCTGGTCGGTCGCACCAACCGCGACGGGCGCAGCCTGGCGCGCAAGTCAGATGCAGAACAGATGGCCGCCCATCTGATCCAGATGACGGCCATCAGCCACCTGAGCAGCGAAATCCTCGGGCTGGAAGTCAACGTCGTGCGCGAACGCATGTATGACTTAAGCGGTGGCGGTGCGGCGGCGCTGCCGCCGGCCAAGTGACCGGGACCTCTCCGTCGGCGATGGACCGCCGGCGTGAAGAGGCTCCCAACCGGCGCGGCCATTTTCTCGTCTACAGGGCTTCGCCACTTCGGCTCTGGTCGCACCGCAGGAGGCACTGGTCGATCTTCTGGCAACGCGCCTTTGTCAGCGATCTCATACGGCGCTTCGCTGCCGGGCCGTCACTCAGCGATCCGCGCGCCGAACTGTCACCGGCCGACCGCCAACGGGTGATGAATCTCTGGAACGGTTTGCTGACCCAACTGGTCAGCCGCTATGCAGCGCTCGAACAACGAGCGACTGGCCGACATCCAGGCCGAGATCGAGGAACAGCGCGGGACCTGGCTCGGCTTCTGGCAGCCCATCCAGCAGACCGTGCGCCAGACGCTGGTCGATACCGGCATCCGTGGCGCACAGTTGCTCTGTGATCTGCTCGGCCCGGTCAATCCGGCATCGGCCAGCGCGGAATCGCTGCCGCGCCAACGTCTCTTCCTGGTCAACGGCGCACCGGTCACCGAAGACGATCGGTCTGCGCTGGCGCAAGTTGCTGGCCCAGGAGGGTGGCTTCGGAGAACAGATGCGCCAGGTCGGCAACGGCATGACCGATCTGGTGATGATGGCCTTCAATCCCGCGCCAGGCCCGTGAACGCGCCCGCGACCTGGCGACGCGCAAGGCTCGCGCCCGTCTCTACCAGCAGCGCGATATGGTGGAGCGCGCACTAGTCGAGCAGATCGGCAAACAGGCTGCCATCCTGCGCGACGCGCTTAACGGCCAGGTGGATGCCTGTGCACTGGCGCTGGCACGGGCCAATCAAGACGCAGCCCGACTCGCCGATCGCATCGACCCACGTGTGCAGGACGGCAATGCCAGCACCAGCACCTACTACGAGTTAGAGACAGGCGCGGTCGGTCGCGACTACTCTGCGCCATTTCTACGCCAACGCCGGCGGAACCGTCACCGGCGCAGACTGGCAGGCGGCGCTGGACCCGCTCTTTTCCCAATTGGTTCGGACGCTACGCCCCGTGGAGGCCGAACACATTTACGGCCAATTGAACACGCGGCGTCGCCGCCAATCTCGACCTGTCCGAGCGGGTGCGCAAATGCGTCGACATCAACCACATCATCACGGTCCAGCATCAGCAGGAGGTGCGCCGTGCACGGCAGCGTCCGGACAACCGCGTCCACCAGTGGCTCGACCGTCTCAATCCGTATATCCGTTGGGATGCCGACCGCTATAGCTTCCACGAATCCAATCTGGAACACATCAAGCTGGCTGCCGTGCCCACCAATCGTGTGGACGACCCTGATCTGCTGGCCGCAACCGTCGGCCAGGAAGACATCAAGTGGGTGCCGACTGGCGACCACACGCGCATGGACGCGGTTTGGATCGTCCACGGTCTGCCTGTCACGTTGCTGGAGCGTATGGACGAATTCCGTGCCCAGTACGAAAACAGTCTGGACTTCCCCATCCGGAGGAGTTCCATCTGAATCCTGAGTGGGTCAATTTGCCTGAAGTTACCATGGACGACAGCAGCCACCCCGATCGCGTCACACAGCCGGCGGACGACGAGGAACCTGACGCTCGCTTCTTCCCGAGTCCCGGTCGTATGATGCGCTGACCGATCATGCTTGCGACCTACAGCCACACCCGCGCGGCAATACTCTGTTTCGGAGGTTGGGGTCTACAGACCGCCTTCCACCTGTTGCCGCGTCTGCAGGCCGCGCAGGAACAGCGCGCGGCATTGGGTGCTGTCGGGCCGAATCTCGGCGCGGTGACGCGCATCGGCGTGCTCTTTCCCGATTGGCAACTGGACGCCGACGGCAGGGCGCATTTCAGCATTCACGCATTGCCCAACGATGCTGAACTCCCGCCAAAACTGATCGAACACCTCCTCGACAACTTGACAGTCGAAGACGAATTCGCTCCGCTCACCAATGCAGAACGGCGCGCTGAAAGTTTACGCGAGGCTCTGGCCGCCTATATGGTGGACTTGACGCCGCGCCTGCTCTTTTCGCGCGATGCGTCCCGCGCGATGCGTCGCGATCACTTTGCGGCAGCCCTACGCGAGAGCGAACAGGTCGTGCGCCTGCTCGAATCCCATATTATCGACCCTATTCGCACCGACGTTCTCGACCCCAACGATCCGTTCGTCCAAACGACGCTCTATGTCATCGCGCCTCTCTTCGAACCGGGTACATCGGCCCTGATCTGGCCCATCGTCAGCCGCTTGATGGCGCGGATCGGCCGACGTCACATCTCACAGGTTGTGGCACTGTTGGCGACAGGCAGCTACGCCGGCGATCTCACCCGCTCGGTTGAGGACGGTGCAGCCTACGCTGCGCTCGGCGAACTGGAAATCCTGACTGGACTGCGTGGAACCGGCACGGCGGACCGCGACCACTGGCGCCGCTACGTAGACCAGCTTGAGCCGGTATTGGCCGAACACGTCGGCGAACCGTTGTTCGATTTCATCTACCTGCTGGATCGTGAAAAGAGTAACCAGAGCCTGGTGCATGATAGCCACGAGCTGGCTGTATTGGCCGGCAATGCATTGGAAGCCATGATCGTTGGCGGAGGCAATCTCTTTATCCAGGAACAGCTGGGCATCGGTCTGCGCGCCGGAGATGGGCGTTCCTATAGCCTCCTCGGTGCTGCGGCGGACACCGTGCCTGTCAGCCGCATCCTCCACGCCATCAACCGGCAGGAAGAGAGTCGATTGGTACGCGAGTGGGTGTTGCGGAGTACACCGAATCCAACCCATCCATTGATCCGTGGCGCCGCTCCGCCCCAACTGGTTTCGTTGGCGGAGCTTGGACTTGAGCCAACCACGGCGCTGACACAGGCGAGCGGGCGTGCACCCAACTTGTTCTCAACAGAGCCACCTGAGTCGATTGCCGATCTTACCGTGCGGCGCGACTACATTTGGCCGGCGTCGCTGGCCGGAGCGCCCTTTCGGGCCGTTCCCGCGGCATGGCCGGCCGCGTTTGCAGAACATGAGCGGAGCTTGACAGAACGGGCGCGTCTGACCGCAGGGGCAGCGGCATTGGATGAAGTATGGGGACTTTCAGCCGCCGCGCATAGCGCAATCTATGAAGAAGCCGTGGACGATCGGCTGCTGCCCAGCGCTCTGCACAAGATGCAACGCAAACTGGTCGATCTGATCGTCGCATCGCCGGCCGGTCTCAACAATGCACAGCGCCAGGTGCAACAGTGGATCGTTGAGGGGGAACGTGTACGGCGTCGTCTGGAGCCGTTCAGTTCGGAGTCGGTGCAAAGATTGGAAATTCTGCAGCAAGGCGCCGCACTACGCAACTGGCAACTGGCCTATCATCAGGCCACAGGAAAAACACCAGCTCTCCATCTGGCACTTCTACGCGCCCTGGCTGCAACCGGTTTGGTGGCGTTGGTTGCCTATCTCTACCTCTTCATGGCCGGCCGTACCTGGTCTTGGGAAAGCGATGGGCTGACCTTGGCGGGCTTCTGTGTCGGCGCGTTGGTTGCTGCGGTTCTCGTCTTTCGTACACGCTTGAGCCGCACCAAACGCCTTCAGCAGCAACGAATCGACCTGACTCAGGCACGCCTGACTGCCCAGGTCCAGGCCGACGCCGGCGGCGCGCTGCTGACCGCGTACGACAGCGTTCTGCGTCGGCTGAGGGCGTGGTCCGAGATGCTCGCCGACGCCCGGCACGAACTGCACGCGCTCTCGACGCCGCCGGCTGACCCGCTCAACATTCCCGAGCATGCATTCCAAAATCTCTACGCCGATCATCCCAGCGAGTCGTTCGTCGATTATTGCTCAACCCATCTGCGCAACCGGCAGGATCAACACGGCCGTCGCACAGAGGACCGGTTAGACGTTCTGTGGGGGCAGACCGAATGGCGGTCGGACATGCGCGATATACTGCACGGTTCGCTCAGCCAGACACGTTCGGTCAATGCACGCCAGGCCCGCTCGATTGCTGAGTATATCCGCAAGACCGTGCGCGCATCGGTCGCACCGGCCAGCCTGGAACGCCATAGCCCTGCCCGCGCCGACCTGGTGCGCGAACTGGCGCAGCGGTTCAGTATCGAACACCAACTTTGGCGCAACATCACCGATCAGCAGGCTGTCGAACAGCAGCTCCAGGCCATGGCTAGTGGTATGATAGTCACCGCCTCCACCAAGGCCGAACTGCGCGAGCTTCGTCGCTATGTCGACGCGACATGGAACCGGGCAAAACCGGCCGCCAACTACGATGTATCGGACCGGCTGGCCGTCTACGCGATCACCATCGACTTCATCGCCGCGTCCGGCGCGCTGGACAGTGATATGGCACGCGCGGTCAACGGCGAATTTAATCTCGCCCTGCTGCCCACCCAAGATCCGTTCAGTATCATCTATGTGCGCACTGTCCACGGTATTGCTCGCCACGACCTCGACAGCATGCGCCGGTACCGCAACGAATTCCAGAACCTCACCACCGATGAACGTGCGTTGGTCATGTTGGTTGACGAACAGCGCGCAGACATCTACGTGGGCACGTAGTGAGTCGGGTCGCTCAACTAAGAGCGATTCAAACAGATTCACGAATTAGGCCATGAATGGACAGTTGTACGAAATCCGGTGGCGACTGCAAGCACGCGCCGGATATCACGCAAGAATACCCACATCTACGGCATCAAGAGAGTGACAAATCATGACTGAAAAAACTCGTTGGGGAATTCTGGCAACGGGCACCATTGCCAACAAGTTTGCGACCGGGCTGACTGCATTGGACGACGCCGAGATCGCAGCCGTCGGGTCGCGCAGTAGGGAAAGCGCGGAACGATTCGGCGACAAATTCGATATTCCGCGTCGCTATGACAGCTACGAAGCACTGGCCGCCGATCCACAGCTTGACGCCATCTATATCGGCACGCCCCATTCCCTCCACAAGGAAAACGTGCTGCTCTGTCTGGGGGAGGGCAAGGCGGTGCTCTGCGAGAAGCCCTTCACCATCAACGCCGCCGAGAGCACGCGAGGTCATCGATCTTGCACGGTCACGCGGGCGTCTTCCTCATGGAAGCCATGTGGACTCGCTATATCCCGCTGATCGTCGAGCTGAAGCGTCTGGTCGATGCCGGCGTGATCGGCGACATCCGCATGATCACGGCCGACTTCGGCTACCGGGCCGGCTTCGACGCCGAACGACGCACCTTCAACCCGGCCTTGGGCGGCGGCGCGCTGCTGGATGTAGGCATCTATCCGCTGTCGTTGGCCTCCATGTTGCTGGGCAAGGAGGATCGCATCGCTTCATTGGCCGAACTTGGGCAGACCGGCGTGGACGAACAGTCGGCCATGATACTGGGCTATCCAGGCGGACAACTGGCTGTGCTTCACACTGCCGTGCGCACAACATCACCTCACGAAGCGATCATCATGGGAACCGACGGTTGGATTCGTATCCATACCCCTTGGTGGGTGCCTACGGCCATGACCATCCACAAACCCGGACAGGATGCACGCGCCGTCAAGATTCCGTTCGAGGGCAACGGCTACAACTACGAAGCCGACGAGGTCCATCGTTGTCTACGAAGCGGGCTGCTGGAAAGCGATGTCATGCCGCTGAATGAGACATTGGCGCTCATGGAGACCATGGATGCCATCCGTGCCCAATGGGGCATGCGGTATCCAATGGAGTGATCCGGCCTGCTGTCACTCGTTCGTGCGTTTGGTGAACGAGCGACAGCCACTTAGTGGACGCCCCAAGTTAGGCGTCAACATCCAGAATATCCTCATACTGTGCACTGCGCACCAAGAGCACTGAGCCCATCTGCGACATGAGGTGGTCGATGCGACGACTGTACTCTTCGTCCTGCAGATATTCGGGAATATTCATGCCCAGCAACGTCAAGTCGCTCTCCTTGCTCCACTCGGTGAGGATCGACTGCACCGACTGCCCATCCTCACGTACGATGACAACCGGTTCGGCCTGCACGCGCACGTTGTCCAGCGTTTCTTCCATATGAGTAGACGTCTGTTGGCGTCCCTCTTCGCTGTCGATGACCCGTAACAACCGAATGCCGGCTTGAGACCAGGTGCGATGTTGGCTGATGATGTGGGCCAACAGCAACATGAGATCGGCATTGCCGCCCCGGCCGCCCCACCACACATCGATCACGTTACGCTCGCCGAAACCTCGTTCGGCGTCGTAGCGCAGAAAGAGCACCGACTTGCCCAGGCTGGATAGACCATGCATCAGTTCGACCTGTTTGGGGCGTCCTTCGGCAGACCGGCTCCAACCCAGTAGAACGGTGTTGGGCTCCAGCCCGCCCACACCGTGCGATTGGGCGACCGTCATGACGCCGTTGTAGAAGTCCGGCACGATATCCACTTCGGCAAAGGCCATCATCCGTCGCTCCTGAATGTAGGTGCGAATACGTCGTCTTGCCGCCTCGCGCAGATTGTTGCTTGCGAATTGATCCACGGCTCCGATCAGCAGTTGCGTGAATGTGACAATGCCTTGTCCACGGGTAAGCCAATCAGCCAACGAGACCAACTGTTCGCGGTTGTGGGGTTGGCCCGTGAAGACCAGGATGTTGGGCCGCCAGTTCTTGATGTGGAAGCGCTTCCCCTCCAGGTTGAGCAGCGCGTATCGCGCCAGCGTAAACCAGATGCCGTTGCGCACATCGCCCCACGTGCGCTGCAGCGAACGCCGCTCCAAGTAGAAAAAGATGCCGTAGCTGATGACGATCGCGATCACGGTTGCAATCGGGTTGATCAGAAACATGGCCCCGTAACAGCCGATCGCGCCCAGGATGGACACGCCCCAGTGGATGTTGAAGCGAGGCCGATAGCTGGGGTTGCCGACCCATTTCTCGATGCCCTGCCACCAGGTTGGTCATGCCGTAGGTGTTGAGAAAGAACATGCTGATGACCGGCGCCACGAAGTTGAGATCGCCCAGCCAGACCACAACGAGCGCGATCGCTGTCGTCAGCAGCACGGCCATACGCGGTTCGGTTGCACTGCCCAGGGTCGCGCCCAGTCGGCGCGGCATCACTCCGTCAAACGCCAGCGCCTGCAAGACGCGTGGCGCGGCGATCACGCTGCCCAACGCGGAAGAAAGCGTCGCTGCCCAGACGCCGATCAGCATCAGAACCGGCCAGAGGCAATGCGCGTCATGATCAGGTTGTTGGCGATCAGTTCTGCGGCGTGCCGTGCAGACGAGCCAGATCGACGGTGGCAAGGTAGATCACAGCCGTAACCACGATCGACGCCAGTGTGCCACGGGGAATACTCTTGCCCGGATCTTTGAGATCGCCCGACATGCTGGCGCCGACGGTGATGCCGGTCACCGCCGGGAAGAAGACGGCGAAGACGGTCCAGAAGCAACTGCCCTCGGTGAAGTTGGCGGTCAGCGTCGGCGTCACAACGCAATCCCAGCCGCCAGCAAAGAAGGAGACCAGCGCCGCGCCCAGCGCCGCCAACACGACATACTGGATGCGCAGGGCAAAGTCTGCACCGATATAGGCGATGATCCCGAAGATCAGGACAACGGCAGTGGTGATCAGCCGCGCATCAATGTGGCGAAGTAGGGCAAGGAGATGCAGCGCTTCGGTAAAACCGATCAGGTAGAAGGCGACCGAAATGGCCTGGGAAAGATAGAGCGGAATGCCGATGGCGCCGCCGATCTCCAGGCCCAGCGAGCGTGAGATCAGATAGTAGTTGCCGCCGGTGCGAACACGCATGCTGGTGGCAATGGCCGACAGCGAGAGACCGGTCAGCAGCGTGATGAGATTGGAGACAGGACGATGACGATTGCGCCGACGAGGCCTGCCTGCCCGACCACCCAGCCGGTTCGCAGGAAGAGGATCAGGCCGAGGATCGTCAATACATTGGGGGTGAAGACGCCGGCAAAGGTGCCGAATCGCCCTTTCGTTTCGCCGGGATCGCCGGCCGGGTGCAGGAACTGTCATACTGCTCAAATTGACTGAACGTCCGAAAATCGGGTACGTAAGAAGATGCATCGTTATTGCTCCCCCAGGTACGTCCGTACATTTTCCTGGTGTTCTTCATAGCTGCGGGCAAAGACATGGCGCCGCTGCCGTCGGGCAGCGCCACAAAGTAGAGATAGTCGTGCTCGTCCGGAAAGAGGACGGCATCGATGCTGTCCAGCCCGGGGCCGGCGATGGGGCCGGGCGGCAGCCCGTCGTAGAGATAGGTGTTGTAGGGGCTGTCGACGCCGGCATACTCTTCCAGAAAGACCGGCGTCTTCCACCACTGCTCGCTGTCGGGCTGATAGCCCATGGCATACTGGACGGTCGGATCGGCGTCCAGTTTCATGCCGGTCTTCAGTCGGTTGAGATAGACGCCGGCGATGGTCGGCCGCTCGGCCGGGACCACGGCCTCGCGTTCGACGATGCTGGCCAGGGTCAGCATCTCGTAAAGAGTCATCATCGTGGCGCCCAGGTCAACCGCTTCTTGATAGCGCGGATAGACCTGCGCGGCAAATGCGTCCAACTGACGCTCCAACAATGCTTCGGCGGTTGCATTGGCCGCGGCGATTTCGTAGGTGGCCGGAAAGAGATAGCCTTCCAGACCGCCGCCAGCAGGGCGCTCCTGAAGAAAAGGATACCGGCTCGGATCGAGACCGGTCAGATCTCCGGTGGATGACTTTTGGCCATATCGATGTGCTTCCGGCGACACACCGTTGTCGGTATCCAGGAACGCATTCCGGACCTTCAGATGGTCAGCGATCTGCTCGACGCGCCAGCCTTCCGGAATGGCGATGCGAATGCTGGCAGCGCGGGCATTCTGAAGATCGGCCGCGATCTGGGGAATGGTCATGGACGGTGCCAGAAGAAACGTGCCCGCTTCCAGACGATTGGCCAGACCGTTGACACTGACGTACGCTTCGAAGAGCAATGCGTCGGTGATCAGGCCGGCCGCCTGCAATTGCCGACCGATCTCCCGCGCCGGTGTGCCGGGATCGATAGTCACCTGAACGGGCCGGTCATCGACGCTTGCCGGCCGTTCGAGTCTTCCCTCATTGGCACGCAAATAGACGGTCAGCGCCCGATTTCCGCCACATGCACTCACGAGAAAAGCACATAAGAGCAGCACGCCGATTCCAACCTGTCGACCGGAACGATACGGGATGCGAATCTTCGGCATCAACCGACGCTCGTGCCGGTTGATCTGGCATGACGCCGCGCGGAGCGGTAGAGTTGGATCGCCCGATCCTCAGCATAGAGGCGCAGCAGCCCGGTCGCCAGGTCGGTCTGTGGTTGCCATTTCAGCCACCGGCGCGCCTGTGAAATGTCCGCCACCAGTCGCGGCAGGCCACCGCTACTTTCGCGATTGTAGAGTACGTTCGGTTGGGCCCCGACTGTTTCGCCGATCTGCCGGATGAGGTCATTGATCGACGTCTCTTTGCCGCTCCCGACATTGATGATCTTGTGATCGATATCAGACACAATTGCTGCGCTGATCAGGGCAGCGACCACATCGTCGACATAGACGAAATCGCGAGTCTGTTCGCCGTCGCCAAAGACGATCAGTGAGCCTCGACCGATGGTCTGGTGCATGAATTGGGGCACGACCGGCGGATGGGCAGGCGGCATATGTTGACCTGGTCCGTAGGCATTGAAGATGCGCAAGGCAACTGTTTCGAAACCACTGTTGCGCCCGATGGTGAACAAGTATTGCTCTGCCGCAAGCTTGCTGACGGCATAGGGCACTGCCGGTCGCGGCCACATGCTTTCGGTAACCGGCTGGGTTTCCTGGTTCCCGTAGACCGTTGCGCTGCTGCCGAAGACGACCCGTCTGACGCCCACATCGCGGCATGCTTCCAGCAAGGCGACGGTGCCACCCACATTGGCGTCGTTGTACTCTCGCGGATATAGAACCGAAGCGGGAACGCTCACCCGGGCGGCCAGGTGAAAGACCACGTCGATGCCCTGGAGCAACGACCAGAGCTTGGGCATGTCGTTGACATCGCCTCGGTTGAAGTTGATCGACGGGGATCAGGATTCCGGGTCGCCGCTGCTCAGGTTATCGATGACGCGCACATAGTGACCCTTGCGCTCCAGTTCGTTTGCGAGATGACTGCCCAGAAAACCGGCCCCGCCGGTAATTAAGACCTGCATGAGAATGTCCAGTGCGTTCGATCGAATTCTTCAGACGAAGATATCACTTCTTCATTGAATCGGAGATGGACCGATCATCGGTCGGTGTTCCGTCGGGCGTGGCGTGAAACGAGGGTTGCACGAGCAAGTTGTACTCGATGCACGAGCGAATTAGGTTCGCTGCCGAATGATGACCAAAGGTCCAACGGTGGATCGGCGGTTCATGTACCACCAGCCGATCTTTGATCGCGTCGAAGTCGAAGCCGGCCGAGGTTAGGCGACCGACCTGCTCACAGAGTTTTGTATAGTAGTTGATCTTTTCATATAGATCAGGCTGAGGTGTGCGCCGTACATTGCCGCTGCCGGGAAAAAGCCGCTCCGGCCGCAGCCCGGCCAACGTGCGCAGGCTACCGAGTAGAGCGAACATATCAGCTTCTTTTGTCCAGGCACGCTCACGACCACCGACATAGGTGTCGCCAGTGAAAAGCCATCGATAGGTCGGTTCAAACAGCGCGATATGCCCGCGACAGTGGCCCGGAGTTTCGATCGCACGGAATTCGTAGTCCCCGGTGACCACACGATCGCTGACTTCGTCCAACTGGATGATGTGCTCCACTGGACGGGGAGACCCCCACACAATCCTCCGGTATGTCTGCAATTTCAGCAGCGACGGCTCCTGGAGTACGGGCACAGTCCGCACGCAGAGGCATAGATCTCGGCCGCCGGGAAACGCGTACGTACAGCAAGGAGACCGCCGATCTTGTCTTCATGGCCGTGCGTAATGACGATCTGCTTCACGTCGACGTGATCAAGCGCCCGGACCAGTTCGTGTTCCGTGCGGCGCGGGCCGGCATCGATCAGTAGACCGTCGACAAAGTAGGCCGCGGTCCACTCCAGCGGCCGGCGCAAAAAGCCCCGCGCCATGCGAATGATCGTGACGGGACCGTATTGATCGACCTGAATCATGGGGTTGCGTCTCCGCCAATCGCGCCGCCATACCGTTTTGCAAGCGCACCAAAACCTCTGTGGGAATTTTGGCCATCTGTCCCTCCAGATCGACGCAGATGTGCTCGGTGCGTCCGAGGGCAACCAGCACAGTGCTCGCTCTATCGCGTGACTTCGTAGCCGAAGGTCACCTTACGCCTACGCAGCTGCTCGATGCCGGTGACCAACGTGATCGTGTCGCCAAAGCGGACCGATTGCCGGTACTCGACGGTCACACCGGTCACCGCGAAGTGATTCCCGCCGGCGGCCACCTCGGCATAGGGCACGCCCGACCGCGTCCATCCAGGCGATCCGCCCCAGCTCAAACCAGATCACATAGTTGGCGTGGTGGACGACACCCATGGCATCGGTTTCGGCGAAACGGACCGGAATATCGACGGTGACGGCCGCCCGTCGCTTGTCGTTGCTTCTGGGTAGTCACCATCACATGTGAATCGGATGGCCGACCAGCGCATGGGCCGCTTCCATGAGCACTTCGCTCAGCGTCGGGTGGGCATGGACGTTGCGGGCGATCTCGGCCGGCGTGATCTCCATGAACTGGGCCAGGCTCAACTCGGGCAGCAGTTCGGTGACATCCGGGCCGACCAGGTGGGCGCCCAGGATTTCGCCGTAGCTGGCGTCGGCGATGATCTTGACGAAGCCGATGCGCTCGTTGAGCGCCTGGGCCTTGCCGTTGGGCATGAACGGGAACTTGCCCACCTTGATCTCGTAGCCCGCGGCCTTGGCCTGTGCCTCGGTCATGCCCAGGCTGGCAACCTGCGGGTGACAGTAGGTGCAGCGCGGCATGAACTGGTAGCGTTCGGCCGGGATGGGCAGCGTCTCCGCGCCGGCGATGGTCTCGGCGGCCACCATGCCCATGGCGCTGGCCACGTGGGCCAAGGCCAGCTTGCCGGTGCAGTCGCCGATGGCATAGATGTGGGGCACGTTGGTGCGCATGTTCTCGTCCACGTCGATGAAGCCGTGCTGGTCCACGGCCACGCCGGCCGCGTCCAGCGCGACCTTGTCGGTGTTGGGCTGGATGCCGATGGCCATGAGCACCTTGTCGGCGGTCAGCGTCTGCTTCGGTATCGTCCTTCAGGTTCTTGACCGTGACGTTCACGCCGTCGTCGGTCACCTCGACCTTCTCGGTGCGGGTGCTGATCAGCGTCTTGATGCCGGCTCGTGTTGAAGGCCTTGCTGCACTTCGGCGGCCACGTCGCTGTCTTCCAGCGGCAGCAGTTGGTCGAGCATCTCGATGACGGTGACCTCGGTGCCGTAGGCGTTGTAGACATAGCTGAACTCCATGCCGATCGCGCCCGAACCGACCACGATCATCTTCTCCGGCACGTCGTCCAGCACCAGGGCATCGCGATACTGGATGATCTTGTCGCCGTCGATCTCGACGCCGGGCAGGCTGCGCGCCCGCGCGCCGACGGCGATGATGAAGTTGGCTGCGGTCACGTCCCGCGCCGCCGCATCGGCGTGAATTCTGACGGCGCGACGTGCAGCGTGTGGGCGTCGACAAACGTGCCGTGCCCTTCGATGACGTCGATCTTGTTCTTCTTCATCAGGAAGCCGACGCCCTTGGTCTGCCGGCCCACGATGTCGCGGCTGCGCTTGACCGCGGCGCCGAAGTCGACCTGCAGATTGTCAAAGCTGATGCCGTAGGTGGCCGGCGTCGTGGAAGGTCTCCACGACCTCGGCGTTGTGGATCAGCGCCTTGGTGGGAATGCAGCCCCAGTTGAGGCAGACGCCGCCCAGATTCTCGCGTTCGACGATCGCGGTCTTCAGACCCAACTGCGCCGCCCGAATCGCGGCCACATAGCCGCCCGGTCCGCTGCCGACGACCACGACATCGTAGTCATAACTGTGATTACTCATGATCTCTCCGTATGGCGGTCGATCTTGGACATGATGCGCGGATCGCCAGGTCAATCATTCTTGGGTTCGATCCGCGAAAATCTGCAGAATCCGCGTTCCCGGTCTATTGCTCGTTGCCCAATTCTCCAACGATCCTTGCACACGCGCAAAAATGCATCGGCCTGCGCGCCGTCAGTGACGCGGTGGTCGAAGGTGAAGCTCAGATAGCACATGGGCCGGATGACGATGGCGTCGTCTGCGCTGGGCAGCAGGGAACGGCGTCGCGCTGCGCACGACCGGCCGTTTGACGATGGCGCCGATCGCCCAGAATGCCGGCCTGTGGCTGGTTGATGATGGGCGTTGCAATCAGGCTGCCGCCCGTACCGTGATTGGTGACGGTAAAGGTGCCGCCTACCACCTCGTCGGGCGACAACTGGTTGGTCCGCGCCCGTTCGCCAGATCGGTGACCGCCCGCGCCAGCCCCTGCAGGTTCTTCTCGTCCGCATCGCGGATCACCGGCACGACCAATCCGTTGCGAATCGCGCACGGCCATGCCGATGTGAATGCGTCTATGTTCCACAATCCCGTCGTCGGTGAAGCGACTGTTCAGCATGGGAACACCTTGAGCGCCACAGCCGTCGCCGCCACGAAGTAAGAGGGCAGAACGTCAGCGGCGCGCCCTTCGCCATCAAAGTTCGCTTGTTGGCTTCCCGATGGCGCACGACCGCCGTCATGTCCGACCTCGACAGATGGTGGTCACATGGGGGCTGGTGCGTTTGCTCTGGACCATATGCTCGGCGATCGCGCGGCGCATGGTGGTGAGCGGATGCAGGATCTCTTGCGGATACGCTTGCGGATGCGAGCCGGATGATCGTTCGTCGGCGTCGACCTCCACGAGCGAATCCGGCGATGGAGACAATGGCGGTGTCGACGATCGATCCGCCTGACCCAGATAGGCCAGCAGGTCCCTCTTGGTAATGCGCCCACCCAGACCCGTACCGGCGACGCGGTCGAGATCCACATTCTGTTCGGCAGCCATCCGTGCGACCACCGGGCTGATGAAATCGCGGCCGCCCGGCTGGCGATGCGCGGCCCTGGACTCGCGGCTCAAAGTGGCCGGCGATGGCGCCGGGACATCGCTCCGACTCGTGACAGTGTCGCGACGAAGATCCTGCGCCACGGACAGGTCATTGGTCTTCGTCTCCGGCTCCCCGCCGATTGTCTTCGCCCGGCTCGCCGATGTAGGCCAACACCGTCGCCGGCGGCCACTGTCGTCGCCTTCACCCACCAATTGGCTGCAGGACAACGCCGCTCGCCGGCGCCGGCACCTCGGTGTCGATCTTGTCGGTGGCGATCTCCAGCAGCGGTTCCAGCTTGTCGACTGGACTCGCCCGGCATCTTCAGCCAGCGGGTCACGGTCCCCTCGACTACACTCTCGCCCAATTGGGGCATCATGACTGCAGTCGCCATCGATTCTCTCCTCAGCTATCCATCGCCAAGCATCCGACGCCGCGTAGGCGCCGGTTCCTCCATGTCGCCGGTCATGTAGAGATACTGCTTGCCCGGCACGGTGGTGAAGCCGCGTGTTCGCCGTCGGGCGAGCGTGACGATGTTCATGTACTGACCCGGCCCTGCGTTCAGATCGCTCAGATCGCGCAGCGCTTCCAGACCCGCCTCGTCCAGCGACATGCCCATGTTTTACATAGAGGACGAGACTGCGTGCCGTGGAGACGCGGATGGCCAGTTCGCCCATGCCGGTGCAGGCCGACCGCACCGTAGCGGTTGTCGCAGTAGTTGCCGGCGCCGATGAGCGGGCTGTCACCCACCCGGCCGGGATACTTCCAGGCCAGGCCGCTGGTGCTGACCGCCGACGCCAGGTCGCCGTGGCTATCCAGCGCCAGGAAATTGACCGTGCCCAGCGTGTCGTCCTTGGTTCTGCAGTTACCGATGTCGCGCAGGTTGACCGGCCGCGTCAGTCGACCGGCGGCGAATCGCAGTTCGCCAGGCGCCGTTGGATCCAGACCGTGTTCGTCAAAGCGCTGGCGCCAGCGGCGCAGCGCTTCCTCGGTCAACTGATTGGCCGGCTGCTGTCTCATCTCGGCGGCAAACCGCTCGGCCCCGCGACCGACCACCAGCACATGGGGCAACTCTTCCATGACCCGTCGCGCCAGCGTGATGGGGTTGCCGTAGCCGCGCAGGGCGGCCACGGCACCGGTCTGCAGCGTGCGCCCGTCCATGATGCTGGCGTCCAGCTCGACCTCGCCGAGCACATTGGGCAGGCCGCTGTAGCCGACGCTGTGTTCTTCCGGGTCATCTTCGACGATGCGACAGGCCAGTTCGACGGCGTCCAGTGCGCTGCCGCCGTTGCGCGCATAAGATTCATGGCGGCCACGGCGCCATAGCGGCCGTTTTCGCTGGTGACTATGGTTGGCATTATGGACATGGCTGTTCGAATCGCATATAAGTTGCCGGATGCTCTACCGACAATCTAGCTGAAGGATGTGGTGCGATCAGTGTGAAAGGCAACAGACTCTGCGCAGGAACCGGTGTCGGAACGGCCGAGATCACGAATTTTGCGTACATCATTCCACAAAGTCAGCTTGCCCTGGATTTCATCGTAACGCTTGTCAAAGGTGCCGCCTGTAATGAAGATGCGCAAACCCAGATTCATGTGCGCGCAACTCTGCCAGATTTCCGGGCCTCAAAATAGTCGCTGATAACTGCACGCAACTCGGTTTCCACACTTGCCCAATCCGCTTCCGTATACTTGTTGACAGTGATGAAATCCTGCGCCATAAAGACATTATAAATGGCTCCACAGGCAAAGAGCCGGTCAGCGAGGGGATGCTTTGTGGCAGCCTCCGGCCCGGGAAAACTCAACGGCTTGGCAAACTCGCGCTGGGCAGGACAAACTTGCGCGGATTTGGATTGGGTGTCTGCTGCACCTGAATGTCCATAAAGTGCAGTATAGCAGGATCGGAGAAAGCGCTCAAAACAGGTTCTCTGTTTCAAGCCGGGATGGTTCTTCAACTCACACAATCCGGTGTGCGTGAGGCACGTTTCTGAAGTATGATACCCTCGTCAATTCTGATAGAAACAGGGCACTCATGACAACCCATTGCAGCGTAGATTCCACGGCGGTAAATAGACCAGTGTACTTGCATGGGAGCGCGAAACAACCATGGCCCTTTTTACGCCGGGATCTACGACCCTATCTGCGAGGAGACGGCATGGCACTTTCGAGAACTGAAAAATTGGCGCGCATTCGTGACACTCGTATTATCGCCATCATGCGCGCGCAGAGTTCGACACAGTTGATTGCAGCGGCCGAGGCCATCCATGCCGGCGGCGTCAACGTTATCGAAGTCACCATGACGACACCGGGAGCGTTGGATGTAATCGCGCAGGCGACGGCGCGTTTCGACGATGACGTGCTCTTTGGCGCCGGCAGCGTGCTGGACGCGGAGACCGCGCGCGCGGCCATCCTGGCCGGCGCCGGCTTCATCGTCGCCCCGACGCTCAACCTGAAGACCATCGCGCTCTGCAACCGCTACGGTATCCCAGTCATGCCCGGCTGCTATACACCGACCGAGTGCCTGACGGCTTACGAAGCGGGCGCCGATATGGTCAAGCTCTTCCCCGCGGACGCCGGCGGACCGGCATATCTGAAAGCAATTCTGGCGCCGCTACCCCAACTGGAACTGGTCGCGGTCGGCGGCGTCGATCTGGGCAACATCGCCGACTTCCTCGCCAAAGGAGCCACAGCCGTCGGTCTGGGCAGCAGCTTGGTCAACCAGACCCTGCTGGATCACAATGACAGCGGCGAACTCACACGACGTGCAGCGGCCTTTGTCGAACAAGCTCGAGGCTGATCGGTCAAACAATCACCGGCGCACCACTTTCGGCCGATCGACTGGCCGCTAACGCCAACTCCAGTGAGAGCGCACCTTCCCGGAGCGGTATTTGCGCCGGGCGGCCGGTTCGAATTGCATCGTGGAAGTCGAGCAGTTCGCGGATGTAAGGGTCGGCATCCGACGCCACGCGCTCACTGTGGAGACTGGCTTCGCTGGTGAAGGTAAACTCGGCTTCGTTGGCGTTGGCGAACTCAACGGTGACATTGCCTGCTACCACACGATAGTCGTTGACCCATCGCCCCGGAATGGCATTATTGGTGGCGTAGAGCACCCCGATAGCCCCGGATGCGAAGTCGATCACGGTGCTCGAGACATCCTCAACGCTGTAACCCGGCACATCTTGATGAAAGAGATTGCGTTGCAGACTGTAGACGCTGCGTGCCTCGCCCATGAGGAAGCGCATCAGGTCGAACATATGGATCACCTGTTCGACCAATTGGCCCCCTGATTTTTCCTTTCGTCGCCACCAGTCAGCGTGCAACGAGTTACAGAAGTAACGCGCGCTCATCAGCCCCGCCTGACCTGCTACACCGTCTTCGATCATCTGCCGCAACTTCTGCACCGCAGCACCAAATCGAAACATGAAGCCGACCTGGGTCACGATGCCGGTCGCCTCGGCCGCGTCGACCATACGCCATGCTTGTTGCGACGTCAGCGCGATCGGCTTTTCCATGAATATGTGCACGCCACGCGCGGCGGCCTGTTCAACCTCGTCAAGATGTCCGTATGGAGGCAGACAAATCAGAAGAGCGTCGAGGTCAGTCTGCTCCAGAAGCGTATTGTGGTCCGTAAAGAGCTGCGCCTTGCCCTGGGTGAATTGACCGGCCAGACGCGCTGCCCGTTCGTGATGGCGATCGCAGAAGGCAATGAGCTGAAAGTTGTCCGGCAGCGTTACAAGGCGCGCCGCGTGCTTGGCGGCAAAACTACCACAGCCGAGAAGCGCCGTTCGTAAGGGTCTCGTTGTCATGTAAGATTCTCCACATGGATGGTATGGCGGCAACGTTCGAATCGTAGCCCAAGTAGCGCAAAAGCGAGACCACCCAGCAATTCCTCGGACGATACGACGCAATCCAGAGATTAGGGGGCCTTCTCCGGACTCTGGGACCGTCGCGGAAGCGTCCCGCGACATATGGCGAACAAGTACACAACATGCATATGTGAAGCTTTTCTCAAACTAAAAGTGAACGATCGACGTAGATCCCGGTAGATATCCTTGGTCAGTTTCTGCCAGAGGCAGCATAGCCAGGTTTCTGTCGTGGCATTCACGCCGAACTGAACAAGTAGGTTCCGCCGTAAATAGGGCCACAGTTATCGTGCCGCTGCTAGTCGGATAGATTGGCCCTTTTTACCGCCGTGGTATCTACACAGGACTGTACTAGGAGTCAGTAATGACAAGACCGACAACCAAAGAAGAAATCCTTACGCAGAGCCGCGCCCAACACGATGCACTCGAGAACCTCATATGCTCCCTTTGCAGAGAGGAGATCATCCAGCCGGGTGCCGTTGGCGATTGGTCCGTTAAGGATGTGCTGGCACATCTGACCACCTGGGAGCAGATGGCTCTGGGTTGGTATCGAGCCGGACAACGCGGCGAAATGCCCAGCCTACCCGCACCTGGCTATCAATGGAACGAGACAGCAGCCCTAAACCGAAAGATCTATGAAAAGCATCAGCATCGATCATTGGACGCCGTGCTGGCCGACTTCCGCTCCTCCTACACTGAAATCATGGCGCTAATCCTGTCACTATCCGAAGAAGATCTATTTACACCGGGTCATTGTCAGTGGACGCATCAAAACGACCTAGCAACCTATCTGATCGCAGCAACCTACACTCATTATCGTTGGGCGCGGATGGAAATCCGTCAGGGCATGCGGGTGAAGGCAGCAGCATAATCTCGTCGCAGTCGTCATGCCCCAGCAATTTCAGAATGAGAATTGCTGGCGTTGAACACGCCTGTTGGCGTGTTCAACGCCAGCAAAGCGTTAAATGATCCGCAACTCGGGATCAGGTGCCATGGACATAATGCTGATCCGTGCAGCGATCTTGCGGGCCAGCGTGCGCGCAGAGATTGTGCCGCCTCGCTTTCGGGCGCTTCGACGACGATGGGTTTGCCACTGTCGCCGCCAATACGCACCTGGGGATCGAGCATGACTCGACCGAGGAATTCAACGCCAAGATCCTGGGTCGGGCGAATATGGGATGCATGCCTTTTCGCAGTAGCTTCGCAAAAGGGATGGTAAGCATGAAGGCTGACGCATTGGCACCGAGACTGCAAACTGAGCAATACCGCACAGCCATACTCGTTTGCTGCTATAAATGACGCGTTTCGTCCTCTTTCATTTGTTCGCCCGTACCACCATCGTGATCTGGCTGCAAATCAGCCTCAGCATCAACGGGCTGCAAGTATTGGGAAAGAGCTCGAATGCTGGATAAGCATATATGTCGGAGATCGATAACCGCTGCAAAGATGACCCTTCGGGGTGCTTGACGAAACCTCGAAACAACCTGTGCAGCTGCCATTGAGTGACCGCCCAGTTCTGTGAAGAAGTTGCTGACAACAGAAATCTCATCTGTATCAAATACAGAACACCAAACGTCAGATATCTGATGTTCTAAAGGAGTATCAGGAGCTATAAAAGGTGATTCTGGAGCAAATTGAAGACAGCCGTCTTGATAAGGGCTTGCTCAGCCTTTTGCGGTCCGTCTTTGCCACTTGGGAGCGTCGGCATATCGTCCAGTACTTCGATGAATGCTGGGATCATATAATGGGGCGATTTGCAGCGTAATTCTGCACATAACTGCATCTTCAGCTCTTCATATCCGGAGTCAGCTTTCTGGTTGCTGTGCGGTCTGCTGTTTTCAACGTTTATGGTGCGTGGCTCGCCCATGCAGCGGCGGTGGCGTCCAGCCCAAGTGGGACCAACCATCGGGCGCCGGCGTTGTGGAACTCCTCGCGGACTCCGAACGCCTCGTTGCGGGCAGGATCGACCGTCGCCCGTTCGATCACCTCGGCGGTGACTGGCGTGTCGACGAGGAGTGGATCGTTGGCCAGTTCCTCGAGCCGCGAGTCATCGTCCTCCGAGCCGCCGGTGACGATCACGAACGCGATCACAGCGCCGACTGCAACCATCGCAGCGACGACCAGTGCGGCGATACGGGCCGCGGAGCGGCGCTCGCTCATCGGAACGAGATCGTCGCCAAGAGTGAGGTTCGGTCGTTCAGTTCGACGTTGACGACACGGCACTGACCCGCCCACGCTGACCGGGTGACGAGGTTGTACTGCCAGTCGCCGTCGCCCTCGTACTGCAGTCCGCCGCGAGCGACGCTGTCCTCCCATGCGACTTCGCCTGAGACCGGCTGGTCGCAGGGGACCTGCGACGTGGTGACCCTGACGAAGCTCGTCGGGTCGCCGACTGGGCCGTTGACCGACGAGAGGTTCCATTTCAGTGGGATCGTCCGGCCCGCCGTGGCGCCAGTGACTTCCGGCGCCCGCTTGAGGGGTGGAAGCAGCTCGGATGCAACGTAGACGACCCGGTAGGTGACCGTCGAGACGGTGGTATTGCCCGCTCGGTCGACGGCGGTCACGGTGAAGTCCTGCGGGCCAGGTTCGAAGGTCGAAAGCGCCGTGCCGGACTCGACTGGGCCGGCGCAGGAAACCAGTTCGACGTTGTCGTCGCAGCTGTAGAGCACGGTCGTGTCGGAACCGAGGATCACCTGTTCTCCGCCCGTGGGACGCTCGATAGTCACCGTCGGAGGCACGTTGTCGGTGGAGCCGTCGACGGGTTCACCGGGTTCCTCCTCGACGATGTCGCTCGAATCAGAACTGAATGCATCCTGACCGTCGCCGCCGATCAGCCGGTCGGCGCCCGGACCGCCGGCGATCAGGTCGTCGCCCGGTCCGCCGAGGATCACATCATCACCGTCGCCGCCGACGACGACGTCGTTGCCGTCGCCGGCGCAGATCACGTCGTCGCCGTCAGTGCCGGTGATTTCGTCGTCGCCGTCCGTTCCGGAGATCGTGCAGCCTGGGTCGACCGTGATCTCGACGGTGGCGCGACCACAAACCTGGTCGTCGCGGCACACGCGGTACGCGAAACGGTCGGTTCCATACCATCCGGAGCGGGGCTGATAGCGCATCGTGTCGTTGACCGCCGACGCCAATCCGTGCGATGCGTCGGCGGCGACGGACAGCGAACCCGCCACCCAGTCGCCTGCGCCGGGTACATCGTTGTCGAGCACCGACACGCTCACCGGTGTATCGAGCGTGGTGGTGGCCACGTCGGGTGCCAGGCACGGCACGGGTGCCGTGGCGATCGTGATCAGGGTGGAACGAGCGGTCAGCACGGCGCCGTTGACCGTCGTTCCGATCGCGACCAACGACAGGGCGTCACCGGATGGAATTGCCGCCGGCACGGTGACGGTTCCGGTCGCTTGGCCGTCGGCGTCGGCGACCAACTGGCCCAACGGGTAGACGGTGTCGTCGTCGCGCAACTGCTCGCCCGTGATGGCCGCCGTCGATCCCGGCGCAAGGTCGTCCAGTACCAATGCCAGTTCGCCGCCGGGTGCGGCCACCGCCGTGGGCCGACCGGAGCACTCGGTCCCGGTACTGACACCGAGGTGTCCGACCTCGACGCCGGTCGCAGTCGCCTGCGTGACGAAGTGCGGCGAGGTCAATCCGAACACCGTCATTCCACGGGGCGCAGGGTTCGCAGGAATCCCGGCAGCAGTGATCGGAACGCCGGACCGCCGAGCCGCATCCAAATGGTCTTCGATGGCCCGCGCGTACCCTTCGTGGCCCTTCGAGTTCGGGTGGAAGCTTCCGGGGTCGGGAGTTGCAATGTCCTTCGCGTCCTCCCACCAGAAGCCATCCCAGTCCAGCGAGAGGGCGTTGAGCCACTCGCCGTCGTTGCCGCAGATCTCATGGCCAGCGAACTCATCGATGACCGAGACGTAGTGGATCCCTATGTCGGCAGCGACGTCCGACAGCTCGTCGTCGAGTTCGGCGACATAGGCGCGGATATCGTCCTGCTCGGTCTTCGACAGCAGCTTCCTGCCGGCGAAAGACGGATCGAGCTTGCCGCACTCCTGCTCCTCGGCAGACTCGGGCATCAGCTGCGGGTATCCGACGAGCACGATGGTGGCTCGAGGCGCGACTGCGCGGAGGTCCTGCACGGTCGTTCGCACACGGCTGGCGACGATGCCGAGGCGTTCGGCCACCCACGCGTCGAGCGGGATGTCGGTGCCGGGGAACCTGTTGATGCCGTCGAAGCAGTCGTGGGCCGACTCTTCGCTGGCCTCGAAGAAGCACTCACTGACCACCTCCGTCCACTGGGCATCGTTGCCGCCGATCGTCATCGTGATCAGGTCGACGTCGCCGATGGACTGGATCTCACCCAACATGTTGCTTTGTCGGCGGTCGGCGCTGACGACACCGGGGGCCGGTCCCCCGGCGTCACGCCGTTCGCCGGGTGACAGATCTCGCAGTGTGTCAACGTTGCGCACGACGTTGTACGTGCGAGCGCCGGTGCAGGCCAGGAACTCGAAGTCGATGTTCGACGACGTCAGCGCGGCCGAACCTCCGGTGGCACGCAGCAACGCGGGATATGCGCGATCAGCGCGGTGGCACTTGGGGAAGTCGCCGTAGCCCGGCAGGTACTTGTCGTCGTCGTTGTCCTCCAGCCCCTCCCCGGACGAGTACGAGTCGCCGAGCGCCGAGTAGTCGAGATCGTTGTGCCAAGTGATCCCGGCAAACCCCTGGGTGCGAACGTTCCCGGCTGCGTCCTCGATCCAGACCCGAGCGATGTCGGTGCCCGTCGCGGTGCCGAAGTACCAGAAGCGGCGAGTGGACGTACCAGTGTCGAGCAGATCGCACAAGCTGATCGAGAACCACGGTCCGGTATCGAGGCACCGGAACCCCTCGTTGCCTGCGTGGGGCCCGCTCACGATCTCGACACGCAGACGCTCGTCGCTCGCCACAGCAGGCAAATCGCCTTGGATTTCGATGTAGGCGAGTTGGCCAACCCATTTGTGACGGAGCCACGGTTCGCCGAGATCGATGCCTTCGTTGAGGTTCCTTGCCAGGCCGCCAGTGAACGGGATCACGAGCCGCCCGGCCACGTCGGTATTCATCGAACGGTCGACGAGGGCGAGCGGGTTGGGAGCGCCGACCGAGGAATCGAGGAACGAACCGGGAACACCGGAGCCGGCCGCCTCCCACCACTGGGCGACGTTGCCGTCGACGAACGATGCGAATCCGGCGCGGGCAGATTGACCTCCGAGGCCATTGGTGCCACCGCTTGCGGAACCGGACTCCCATTGAACCTGGTCGTAGTTGAAGACGGCATCGAACGCGCCGGTACCGCGCTCGTCCTCGCGGCTCACCAAGAGCAGCTGGAACGAGTTGAGCTTGTCGACGCCGTAGCTGTAGTAGCCGACGCCGATCCAGTTCACGCACAGCGCCGGGCGACCCTCGAACACCGTGAGGCCCCATCCGTACCGGACGACGTCTGAGCCGTCGGGCCGGGTGTCTACGTCCCCCCAGAACGGCGCGATCAGCGGCACGTCGACGTTCGACAGCTCCGTCGGCGTGTACGCCGAAAGGCTCTGGCCGAAACTCACGTTGCCGTTGTTGTTGATGTACAGCGAGTCGTACGTTGCGCCGCCGAGTTCCATGCGAAATCCTGGTGACACTTCGGCGGTCGAGTTGTCATCGTTTCGGTTGAGTTCGTGCTGCATGCACTCGTCGACGCTGACGACGGCACCATCGGTTTGCGCGACGGCGACGGAGGACACTCCATTGACTACGACGAGCGGGAGTAGCAAGAGAGTCATCCCCAAGACGACGACTGATCGCGAGAACGGCATGGCGCTTCCCTTCGGCCGTGGGACGTGACGGCCAAACCGTAGCACTCCGTACACCACCCGAATTCCTGACGGCTGGCGTAACAATCACTTGGGGGCATGAGCGGGGCCTCATTCCCCGTGTCGGCGGCGAAGTGTTGTCGGGGACGGCCGGATACGAACGCTCGCGTCACCACGATTGACGAGCCACGGCGACAGAACTTCGACCGTCGCGCCGCGTGCATCGTCATCGCGTTGGTCGCCGCTGCTGATCGCTCCGCCAGGCCTGTAGGCGCCTCGCGCTGCGGCGACTGTGGAAGGATCGCACCGTGGAGACGAGTCGGACTTCACGGCGCAGAAGGTCACACTGGTAATGGACGCAAGCGATTCGGGACTTCATGCCGTGATCATTGCGGTCTTCGCCGGGCTCGTGGGCCTGCCTCTTGCTGGCCTCTCGATCGCTGCGGCTGCGAGTGGGCTGGGCGGACGGCGGTTCGGGTTCGGGTCCGTCGGCCTGGGACTCGTGGTTGCTCTTGCGGCGGCTGTCGTCGTCGTGGTCATCTGGCGAGCGATCGGCGGCGAAGTCACCGGCTGGGACCTGCTCTGGGCGGCTGGCTTCGCGGTCGTCGCTGTGTGGTGCCTGCGTCGTTTGGCGTTGCCTCCGCAAGCGTCCACAGATCAGCGTTGACGAATCGGGAAGGCGAACCATCAAACCCAGGCGAACCGTGCTGCGCGCGTGATGCGTTCCGATCCGATGTGCTTCACCGATTCGACAACGGGCCCGAGTTCGTCGCCCATGCGCTCGATGATTGGTGCCGGTTCAACGGCACCGGGGCCATGTTCATCGACCCCGGCTCCCCGTGGCGAACGCCTGGATCGAGTCCTTCAATGGCCGCCTCCGCGACGAACTGCTCAACTCGTGGCGCTTTCGACAGCCTGCTCGAGGCCCGCGTGATCATCGAGGACTGGCGCCTCGACTACAACGCCCAACGCCCCTACACCGCCCACGGCGACCTCACCCCAACCGAGTCGCCCTACGCTGGAACCAGACCCAACAACCCCAAGCCGCAGAGCGACTGGCCACCAAACGGGTCCCCCTCAGGTGGCCTGTGCCACCGTTATCGCTATTCGCCCGGTGCCGACCGCGAGCTCGACGAGCGGTCCGTCAGATTCGCACGCAAGACCCACATAGAACTCAATATCGTCTGTCGCGGAGCCCTATCCGGCGTCGTACTGATCTGAGATTCGCTCGTAGAAGCTCATGGGTACGGACCGTAGTAGGCAATCTGTATGGCGCACCGACGCATCACGTGCGCCCGTAACCACCTGCCACGTCCGCACCTTGGCGCCGCATACCGGCCCAAGCCGAGCGCCCGGAAATCACGGATGGGGCCCGCACGGCTCGGGGTGGCTGGCCGTGGATCTGGGCGTCCCCATCGGTCGGGTTCGCCGATTGACAACGAATTCGAATCCTCGACCCGATCGGCAACGCGAAGCGCCCTGTCCGCTTTGCTCGACATCGTCGTCTCGATGGCTAACGCGGGTGCTGACGCGCCGGTGGCAGAGTCGATGTCCGAGTCGACAACAAGGAGGTGCTTGATGCTTATCGACGGAGACCAGTCTCAGGTCTCGCCAGTGACGCTGATCGTGATCATGCTGCTGCTTGCCGGGCTGGATCTGGTTGGGGCGATCGTTGCGAAGGAATGGACGCTGGGGCGATCGTCGTGGTTTCTCGTCGCCGGGGTGATGTCGTTCGTGGTGTTGTTCGCGGTGTACGCCGTCGGCCTGCGGTATGCCGAGCTGTCCACGGTCACGTTCGGTTGGATCGTCGGGCTCCAGGTCGCAGTGCTTGTCGTCGAACGGGTGCGCTACGAGGTCGAAATTCCGCCGGGGAAGTGGGCTGCCATCGTCGCGATCCTGGTCCTGCAGGGCTATCTCGTCCTCGCCCCCAACGGCGCGACGGCGAACGAGGACGCCCGACCGCCCGAGGTCCGGTTCGACCAGGTCGCGCCGTGAGGCCCGGGGAGTAGGGTGCGCTGTGTGGTGGTGACCACCCGTGCTCCGTTCCGGGCCCGGCCCCCCGAGCTGCCCGATGGGCTCGTCGTCCGCGATCGCCTCCTCGACCAACTCCGTGAGCGTTTCGATCGCCGCCTGACCGTGGTGAGGGCAGGTCCCGGCTTCGGCAAGACGACGCTGCTGGCCCATGCCATCGTCGAGAACACACTTGATCCCGTCGGCACGGACGTGTGGATGCAGTTGTTCGAGCAGGACCGCCGACCCGATCACTTCGTGGTCGGCCTGGCCAACTCGCTCGCGAGCGCCGACCTGGCGTCGCTCGACCCATCGGCAGAACCAACCCTTGATGAGGTGATCGACTGGGTCTGGGCGGCAGCACCCCGCCCGATCGCACTCGTGCTCGACGACGTCCACGTACTCGACGGGTCAGCATCCATGGAGCTCCTCGCCGAGTTGTGCGACCACCTCCCGGCCAACGCCCACCTGGTGATCGGAACACGAACGCTCCCCGCATTGCCGATCCGCCTGCTCCAGGCTCGCGGACAGGCCGTCGTGATCGATGAGTCCGACCTCGCGTTCACCGCCCCCGAACGGTCCGACTTCGTGCGGATCCACCACGTCGCGGTGAACGATGACGACACTCTGCCGTCGTGGCCCGCACTGGCTGTCCTCATGTCGAGTGTCGGCCGGGTGGCGTCGATTGAGTTCTTGTGGGATGCGGTGCTCGGCTCGTTGGAGCCGAATCGGCGACATGCGCTGGGCTTGCTCGTCGAGTTCGGGAGCATCGACGATGATCTCGTGCGCGTCGTGGTCGGATCCGCGTGGACTGCCGACGCCTTGCTCGACGGGCTGCCACTCATCGAGACGAACGATCGCGGCCACCGCTTCCACGACCTGTGGCGGGCGGCGCTGGCGGGCTCGATCCCCCCTGCCGAGCTGCGCGAGGCGTTGGCAACCGGAGCCGAGCGCCTCGCCGAACGCGGTGAACTGGTGCGAGCGGCGCGGTGTCTCAAGGCGGCAGGCGCCGATGAACGTCTCGTCCGGCTCGCTCGCGAGTTCGGTGCGGCACCGGTCAGTGCCGGGCTCAGCGCCACGGTGGCCGACGCCTTGATCGAGTGCCTTCCCCTCGATGCTCGCGCCGGGGCACTGGGCCGGTACCTGCCGCGTGATCACCTCGTGGTCGTACCAATCCGATCACGTCCTCTCCGAGCTGCGCGACATCTTCTGTCTGGCAGACCGAGAGGGCGATCGGGAGCTGGCGGCGCTCGCGCTCTGGCGTAGGACCCAACTCGTCGGCGATATCGACCCTGCGAGACTCTCGGGTCCCGATGTCGCCGACCTGGTGAGCGCCGTCCGCCGCTACGCCGACGACGGATCGCCGATGGCTCGGTGCGCACTTGCGCTCATCGTCTCCCACGGTGCCGAGCAGCAGCGCGACGTCACCGCTGCGCTCGCCGCTGTCGACATGTTCGAGGGTCTCGATCCAGCCATCGTGCAGTCGTCGGTCACCTCGCGCTTCCTCGCGCTCGGACATCCCGAGCGCGTTCTCGTGACCCTGGACGAGGTGCTCGCCGAGGGGGTGAGCGAGCCCGTCCGCGCCCAGGCGGTCTGGCTGCGTGGCGACATCGACCCCAGCGATGCCTGGCCGATCGTCGCCGACCTTCCCGCGGCCTACGCCCGACGCAACCTGCCGAACGTGCAGGTGCCACTGCTCGGAGTCCTGACGACGGTCGCGCTCGCCGCCGGCGATCTGGACGGGGCTCGACGGACGGCGGACGAGGCATGCGAACTCGGTCGCAACCTCTTCCCCCGACCGAAGCTCTTCGCGCAGGTCGCCGACGCACTGGTGACGCTCGGCGTCGACGGTGACGAGGCCGCGCACGACCGATTCGCGGCCATGGTGGCCGACATCCCGCTCGACCCGTGGCCCTCCTGGGCCTACATGGGGTCGTTGTGCGCAATGCGGGCGCTCTTGCCCAACACGGCGTGGCTCGATGACGTCGGATTCGGCCCGGCGATCCGCACCGCCGTCGCCGCCGGACGCGCCGTGGGGGCGTTGCGCAACCAGCTCGATGCCGGACCGGCGGCAACGCTGCCGTGGCGCTCTGTCGAGCTGCTGCGCGTGCACGTCCCACCATCGATGCTCTGCGAGCTGGCGCTCGCAGCAGTCGACGCGCAACCTGCTGCAGCGGTGTGCCTCGAACACATCCCCGGCTCCATGCGCTGGATCCGCGGGCTCGTCAACCACACGCACCCTGCGATCGCGGCCACCGCACGACGGATGACGCTCGGTGTCGCTGAGCCACCTGCCTACACCTTGTCGATCGAGACGTTCGGCCAGTTCACGATCCGCCGCAGTGACGGCGCCTCGGTATCGGACCGCGTCCGTGGCGGCCGTGTTCATCAACTCCTCGCGCGGCTGCTGCTCGACCGCTCCCTGTCGCGCACGACGATCGCCGCGCACCTGTGGCCCGACCTCGACGACAAGCAGGCGGGTGCGAACCTTCGAGTGACGCTCAACACGCTGCTCGACGCCATCGAGCCGGACCGCCGGTCCGGTACGTCATGGTTCGTGCGCTCCGACGACGGACGGCTCTCGCTCACACCCAACGGAATCGACGTCGACCTACGCCGCTTCAACACACACGTCACGGCGGCACGAGACGCCGAACGAGCCGGACGTCTCACCGTCGCCCTGGCACACCATCGTGATGCATTCGCGCTGTACCGTGGCGAATTCCTGCCCGGCGTCATCGACGGCGACATCGACCACGAACGTCTGCGTCTGCAGACACTGGCGTACAACTCGGGCTGCCGGGTCGGTGAGCTGCTGCTGGCCAAGGGCGAACCCGAAGAGGCGCTACGGGTCGTCCTCGACGCGATCAGCATCGATCCATACTCCGAACGCGCCCGGCGAGCAGAGATCCGTTGCCACCTGGCGCTGGGATCTGCGCTCGCCGCCAGAAGCGCCGCACAAGCGCTCCGCCACGATCTCGACGAGCACAACATCGATCCGGAACGCGAAACCGCCGTGCTGCTCGCACGAGCCGATCCCGGACCACCCGATCGCCGCCATTGACCGTGGCCCCCGCCACCCGCCGTCTCGACTGAAGCCGGATCCGGCCACACACTTCGCCACGCATATTCACCCGTGCGAAGCCGAGCGTCGCGCCGCACTGCGGCCCCATTGCAGTGCTCGGTAATCGCGTTGCAGATCCGACGGCGGGGGACGCTGTGAAGAGGTGGGGTGCCATCTTCGGCCTGACCGAGACAGGGCTGGGTGTATGGTTGCGATGAGCGCTCGGGTGCGCTTCCGGACCCGCGGAGAGGACTGAGTCCAGCCCATCGCATTGATGCCAACGGCAGTCCCTCTGCCTGGTGGCGGGTCGCAGGCGATGGAGGAGACAGCCATGGATTCCACTACTCACCCGACCCGTTCGCTCCCGGAGCGACCTGACCTCGATCAGCTCAAACGGCAGGCCAAAGAGCTACTACACGCAGCGCAAGGCGGTGACAGCACAGCGGTCCAGCGCCTGGGAGGCCGATCAACAATCCGTCTGGCTGATGCTCAGTTCGTTATCGCACGCGAGTACGGGTTTGCGTCTTGGCCGCGACTGAAAGCGTCGATCGCTCCTGGCGGAAGCGTTCGTCTCGCTGAACGTGGACGACGTCACCTGGAGCCGACAACGTTCAGTCCGCGCACGTTCCTCGATGCGGCGCGTCGAAACGGTTGGTCTCCGGGCCGGCTCCCCACGGCGATGGTGTTCGCGTTTCAGCCCACCATCGCCGCCTACCTCGCGGAGTCCGACGACTTCGTGGAGCAACCGGAGATGGCAGTCGGCAATGGCCGCTACTTCATCACCGTCGACGATCCAGCGGTTGCGGTCAGTTGCATGAGCCCAGGGTCGGCGTATGTCGGTCAAGTCGAGAACCAGCTCGCGCTCGGCGGTGCATCACGATTCGCGATCTTGAACCTTGCCGGCGGGCTCGGGCCCGACGTCGCCGCTGGTGACGTCGCGGTCGTCGAGGCGGCGGTTCGTGACGAAGGGATCTCGGACCACTACCTCGCCCCTGGCGACGTTGTGGACGCCGACGAGGCCCTGACCGAATCGCTGCTTGCCGCCGTGAGGTCACTCGACCCAACCGTGCGACGGCATGTCAGCTGGACGAACCCGGCAGTGTTCCGTCAGACCCAAGCCGAACACGATCACTACGTTGGCGAGGGCGTCACCATCGTGGAAAGCGAGATCGCCTCACTGCTCGCCGTCTGCTCAGCCCACGGTGTTGCGGCCGGCGCGGTCGTCGTCGTGAGCGCCAACCCCGACGTCGATGACGAGCCGGTCGACTGGAACACCATGTCCACCACCCAGCGACAAGCACTGAGCGCCGTCATCACCGCGCTCAGATGACCGGACGTCTGTCTGGCCGGTCCGCGTGCTGCGGACCGGCCAGCCGAACGCGCTGTGGGTCAACGCTCGATAACGCCGCTTCAGTGTCAGGCTGGTGGGGTCTCGGGGATTGGCTCATAATCCCGCTGACCGTTCGTGGCCAGTTCTGCCTGTGCCGTCCCCGGGACTCAGTCGGACCGGCCGGTGTGGCTTGATAGGAGCGTGGCATCGCCCCCACTGAGGTGTGCCCACCGACCGGTCCTTGTCACCGAGTGAAAGGTAACGAGACCATGTTGGTACTTGGGATTGATGCGCACAAGCGCACCCACACTGTCGTGGCGATCGACTCGACGGGCCGCAAGCTGGGCGAGAAGATCACCACGGCGACGACCACGGCTGATCATCTCGACATGTTGCGTTGGGCGGAGCAGTTCGGGCCTGAGCGGCGTTGGGCGGTCGAGGACTGCCGGCATCTGTCGCGCCGGTTGGAACGCGATCTGCTTGCTGCGGGTGAGGCGATCGTGCGGGTGCCGCCGAAGATGATGGCGGGCACGCGCAAGCGTGCTCGCACCTATGGCAAGTCCGATCCCATTGACGCGTTGGCGGTCGCTCGCGCTGCGTTGCAGGAACCAGATCTGCCAGCAGCAGCGTCTCGACAGTCCGGCGCGTGAGGTGCGGTTGTTGGTGGATCATCGCGACAACTTGGTGTCGGAACGCACCAGGTTGACGTGCAGATTGCGGTGGCATCTTCACGAGCTCGACCCGGCCTGGGACCCGCCGTTGAAGACGTTGAACCGCTACAAGCGCATCGACGAAGTCATCGCCCGCCTCGGCGAGTTCGACGGCCTCGTTGCGCGTCTCGCACTCGAACACGCCCACGCCGTTCGCGACCTGATTCGCCGAGTGAATGACCTCGAGCGTGAGATCAAGGAGCTCGTCACCACGCTCGCGCCGACGCTGTTGGCGCTGCCCGGTTGTGGCGTGTTGAGCGCCGCGAAGATCGTCGGTGAGACCGCAGACGTCACCCGGTTCAAGAGCAAGGATGCGTTCGCTCGACACAACGGGACCGCTCCGTTGCCGGTGTGGTCCGGCAACCGTGAACGGTTCCGCCTGTCACGCGCAGGCAACCGCCAGCTGAACTCCGCGATCCACCGCATCGCCGTGACTCAGGGTCGATGTCACCCACCGCGAAGGAGTTCCTCGAGCGTCGGATGAAGCTCGGCAACACGCGAATGGAAGCCATACACGCCTTCAAGCGACGACTGTCCGACGTCGTCTATCGCGACCTCCTCGCCGACGCCGAACACACCGCCAGACAGCAACTTCAGCCCCCGGCTTGACATAGGAGCAGGCGATAGTCCGCTCTCAGACGCCGAGCGACCACTCGGTACCG